>NZ_JAIQZB010000035.1 GCF_020164555.1 Salegentibacter lacus
CCTCTTCCCATTCCGAACAGAGAAGTTAAGCCCGTTAGCGCAGATGGTACTGCTATTTGTGGGAGAGTATGTCGCCGCCTTTCTTTTGAACCCTTCATCATTATTTGATGAAGGGTTTTTTTATGAAGTAAAGTGAGATATTAATCCAATAATTGATTGGTTAGTATTTTTCCTTATCAAAAATTATGATTAAGAGATAAGTGCCGTGATATTTAAATTGCTCTATTAATACTTAAAACCGGAAGATCATAGTTATTGATAATTTCTTCAGTAATGCTCGGACTAAAAATAGTATCAAACCCGGAACGCTGATGTGTTATACTGGTAAAGAGATCTGGTTTGAGTTTATTTAAAGCCATTCCTATTCCCCGTGCTTCATTATTAGCGTTTAAATGTTGTGTTTTTAAATTTTTAGCTTCACTTTTTCCTAAAAATTCATTGGCCATACTGTCAATTTCCTTAGTTTCTTTAAAGTTATAAGGTGTGTTAATATATACCAGTTCTATTTCGATTTTTAGCTTCTCTAGAATTCTGTATATTTTTTCAAATGCTCTTTGAGATTCTTCTTTTAAATCAGTGGCAATTAAAACTTTTTTAAGTTTACTCAAATCCAACTTATATTTTATGGCAAATACCGGCACCTTTGAATGGCGTATAAGTTTTTGAGTATTGGAACCCAATATTTTCTCAAAACCTTTGGTACCATGTGTACCCATAATTGCCAATTCGTATTTCTCGGGATTAACATAATTATTCAACTCATCCATACCTGTATTAAAGATTAATGTATGTTCTGCTTCAACACCTTTTTCTTGAGCATTTTTCTCCCAGATTTTCAATTCTTCTTTTGCATTTTCAATGCTCTCCTTTGTTTCAGGATATTTAGCTTCATCCTGGCGATTTAATTTAGACCAATCTACCGGAGTTTGTATGCTATGAAGAAATCGTATTGGAAAATTGAGCGCCTTCGCAATTTCGATTCCAAATTCTGATGCGTAATTTGCAGATTCAGAGAAGTCGGTGGGTATGAGTATATGTTTCATGATGCCGAATATTTTTATATAAAGTTAAAGGGCATTAGCGCTATATAAAATGATAAATATCAGGTTTATTCATTGCTAAATTCCGTAAAAAATTTAATTCTTTTTATTTTTGAGCTCTTATGAAAGTAGATAATTTAGAACAGGGTTTTTTCGGTATTGGTATTCAGAATGGAAAAACCCCCGAAAACTTAGGTGTCCTTTGGCGCTCAGCACAGAATATGGGCGCAAGCTATATATTTACTATCGGCAATCGGTATGCAAAGCAAGCCTGTGATACTCATAAAGCAGTTGGAGCCATGCCCTATTTTCATTATAAAACTTTTGGGGATTTTTATTCGAATTTACCAAAGGGTGCTATGCTTGTAGGAGTAGAACTTACCGATGATGCTGAGCCACTCGAGACCTTTTCGCATCCCAGACGTTGTGTATATTTACTGGGAGCCGAAGATCATGGTCTTTCAAATCAGGCTATAGAAAAATCGCATTTTTTAGTGAAATTTCAATCTAGTTTAAGCCTAAATGTTTCTGTGGCAGGAAGTATCATTATGTACGATCGCAATAGTAAAATTCTTTAGAGAATTTATACTTTAACTCATATTTCAAATTTTCCCTTCGAGATACGTCTAAGTTTTCTAAATTCTATCTTTTTATAAGCTTCCTTTTATCAAGAATTTTAATCACTTTGATTAAATTAGCGCGAATTACAATAAAAACTTAAAAAGAATGAGATACTTATCCAAAGCTTTGTTTAGCCTCACGGTGGTAGGAATGTTTGCTACCGGTGCTAAAGCACAGGAGGTTGTAGAAAACAACCAGAGTGATTTTAATGAATTTATGGATCGTACCGGTAATATGTACCGTGCTGCCGCTGGAATACCGGGCCCGGAATACTGGCAGAATGAAGCCGATTATGATATTGATGTTACCTTAAATGACGAAGATCACACTATAAAGGGAAAAATCACACTAACCTATACCAATAATAGTCCGCATGAATTAGACTTTATTTGGATGCATTTAGAGCAAAATCGTTTCACCGAAGACTCTCGTGGAACTTTAACTACTCCAATTCAGGGAAACCGTTATAACGGTGATATAGAGGGTGGTTATACTATTTCTAACCTGGAAGCAAAAGTGAAAAGAAGTTCTTCTTCAGAATACCTGATAAATGATACCAGAATGCAGGTTTTCTTTCAAGATCCTATCCCTGCAGATGGAGGCAAGGCCACCGTGTCTATGAATTTCGAATATAAAATTCCGGTAGAAGGAATGGACCGTATGGGAAGACTGGATGTTAAAGACGGAACGATTTACGCTTTAGCCCAATGGTTTCCTAAAGCGGCAGTTTATGACGATATAGAAGGATGGAATATAGAACCATACCTTGGTGCAGGTGAGTTCTATTTAGATTATGGCGATTACGATTATAAAATTACTGCACCGGCAAGCCATATTGTGGTAGCTTCGGGTGAATTGCAGAACCCAAGACAGGTATTGTCTTCTACCGTAAGAGATAGAATGGAAAGAGCTAAAGAAAGCGATTCTACTGTTTATTTGATCAAGCCTGATGAAATAAACGATATGTCTTTACGCGCAAAGCAGGAAGGGACACTTACCTGGCATTTTAAGATGGAAAACACACGTGATATAGCTTTTGGCTCTTCAAAAGCATTTATATGGGATGCGGCAAAAATAGATTTACCTAGCGGAAAGAAAGCTATGGCACAATCGGCTTACCCGATAGAGAGCGATGGGCAAGGAGCCTGGAGTCGTTCTACTGAATATTCTAAAGCTTCTGTAGAACATTATTCTGAAAAATGGTTTGAATATCCTTATCCGGTTGCTGTTAATGTTGCTGCTGATATTGGTGGAATGGAATATCCCGGACTTAACTTTTGCAGTTGGAAAAGTGAAGGTGCTTCGCTTTGGGGAGTTACCGATCACGAATTTGGCCACAACTGGTTCCCGATGATTGTTGGAACTAACGAAAGAAGATACGCATGGATGGATGAAGGTTTTAATACTTTTATCAACTATTACAGTACTTTAGAATTCAATAACGGAGAATATCCTGCGAGATTAAATAAAACCAGGAATATGACAGGCTGGTTTACCAGTGAGCAAAGAGAAGGAATAGATACTTATCCAGATGTTTCTAACTTAAGAAATCTAGGGATGATTGCTTATTACAAGCCTGCTATTGGCTTATTATTGATGAGAGAGTATATTCTAGGAGAGGAGCGTTTTGATAACGCCTTTAAGTCTTATATAGAAACCTGGGCTTATAAACATCCACAGCCTGCCGATTTCTTTAATCATATGGAGAATGTATCTGGAGAAAACCTTTCCTGGTTCTTTAAAAAATGGTTCTACGGTACGGGTAATATAGATTTAGGTTTAGATGGTGTGAGACAGTATGAAGGTAATTACATTATTTCTTTAAGTAACAATGGCGAAATCCCAATGCCGGTTAAAATGGAAATCACTTACGAAGATGGTTCTTCAGAAAATGTGACGCTTCCGGTAGAGATCTGGCAACGTGGTGATTCCTGGAATTATTTACACCGCACCGATAAATCTATTGAAAATGTAGAGTTAGACCCTAATAAAATTTTACCAGATGTAAGTTCTGGTAACGATGCCTGGCCAAATTCTTTTTACCAGGATTAATTGAAATTTATTTTTTCCTGAAGCAATAAATACTTTATATAAAAAAGCTATTCAATTTATTTTGAATAGCTTTTTGTGTTTTTAAATTGTCCTGAATTTTAAATGAAAGCTGAAATAATTCATTGCCGGAAACTCACCAAACCATTCTCGCCTGAAAATTGGTCGGGTTTCCTCTTCATAAAGAGATCGAAAAAGCGGGAAGCAAAAATTTTGGAATTTGTGTACGCTGTATAAAGCCAATTCCCTTAGTTTAGGTAAACTGCGCCCGGTAAAATATCAGAAAATCTTTTTCACCTATTTTTCTCTAAAAAGTTCTTTTTCTTTGATCATTTTAGTGGTGCTTTCCGGAAGCATATCTTCCCACTCCGTTTTTCCTTCTCTAATCATTTGATGAACCTTTCTGGAATGAATATCTAAGGTTTTAGGATCATAATCTTTAATGTCTACCACCCGGCCATTATCTTTAAAATATTGATAAAGCTCCTGCATTCTTGGGTGCACCTTTAAATTTTCGCTGGTAATAATTTCTCCGGTTTTCTGGTCTTTAAGTGGATAAAGATAAATCTTCAAGCTTTTGAAGAATAATTTTCCAAAAGCTTCTAGAATTCCACCACTTAAATGGCGGTAATACCTTTCATCAAAAATATCCTGAAGGGTGCTCACACCCATAGTAAGACCCATTCTTTCTTTGGTATGTTGCCCAAAATATTCTACCACCTTATAATATTCCTGAAAGTTAGAAATCATTACTGTTTGCCCTAACGAGCCCAGTAAATCTGCACGATCCAGGAAGTCCTGTTCGTCTATCTCTCCTTCTCCTTTTAAGTTAGAAAGGGTGATTTCAAAAATAACTATTGTTTTATCTTTGTCTACCTTTCTTTCATTGAGGAAAAGTTCCAGCGATTTTTCGTACATCGCCATATTTACCTTGGTAACCGGTCTAAAACTTCCGCGTAGCGTTAAAATATTTTTTTTATAAAGTAAACTGGCGGGTAGAATGTTGTTACCATCGGGAGCGAACATAATGGCTTCAGTAATACCATTTTTAACTAACTCCAGACTCATTAATCTATTGTCTACATCCTCAAATACAGGACCGGTGAAATTGATAGCATCAATTTCAATCTTATCGGTGGTGAGATGATCAAATAAATGTTTAAGTAATTTTTTAGGATTATCGTAGTGATAAAAAGCTCCATGAATCAGATTCACACCCATTACCCCCAGGCTTATTTGCTGGTGTGAAGCATTATTTTCGTGAAACTGCACATGTAGTACAATCTCGCTATAATCTTCACCAGGTTTGGTTTGAAATCGAATCCCCAGCCAACCGTGACCTTTATATTTTTTTGCCCAATCTATAGTTGCTACAGTATTGGCATAACTAAAAAACAATTTATTGGGATGCTTCAGTCTGGAAATACGTTCTTCAATAAGACCCGTTTCGTAACGCATCATACTGGTTAAGCGTTCTTCGGTAACATAGCGACCGTCATCTTCAATCCCGTAAATAGCGTCACTAAAATCTTTATCGTAGGCGCTTAGGGTTTTTGCAACAGTCCCGGAAGCATTTCCGGCTCTAAAGAAATGGCGCACGGTTTCTTGCCCTGCACCTATTTCAGCAAAAGTTCCGTATATATTTTCATTTAGATTAAGGCGCATCGCCTTGTTCTGCACAGAAGTTATTTCTTCAAACTTCTTTTCTCCTTCAGCAATTATAGACATCGTGTGTATTTTAGTTGAAGTATAAAGTTAAGAAACTTAAGCCTTATCTACCGCAACTTTATAGGTTGGATCTTCTAAAATGTTTACATCTATAATAGCATCAGCATTGCTTAGTAATCTTCGACAATCCTGGCTTAAGTATCTCAAGTGAAGTTTTTTGCCTTGTTTATGGTATCTCTCGGTAAGCTTGTTTAAGGCTTCAATCCCCGACATATCTACCACGCGGCTTTCAGAAAAATCTATAATTACTTCTTCAGGATCGTTTAAAACATCAAATTTATCATTAAAAGCCTGTACAGATCCGAAGAAAAGCGGCCCGTAAATTTCGTAATGCTTTACTCCGTCTTCATCAATACGTTTTCTTGCACGAATACGTTTTGCATTGTCCCAGGCAAAGACAAGCGCTGAAATAATTACTCCAATTAAAACAGCTAAAGCAAGGTTATGAAGAATTACAGTTACCACCGTTACCAAAACCATTACCAGAATATCAGATTTGGGCATTCTTCTAAAGGTTCTTAAACTAGCCCACTCAAAGGTTCCAACCGCAACCATAATCATAACGCCAGTTAGGGCAGCCATTGGCAGTAATTCAATAACTGAAGAGCCAAACATAATAAAGATCAATAAAAACACTGCGGCAACAATACCTGAAAGTCTTGCTCTTGCTCCGGAAGACACGTTAATTAAACTTTGCCCAAGCATGGCACAACCACCCATCCCGGAGAAAAATCCTGAAAGTACATTGGCAGTTCCCTGTGCCACGCACTCCTTATTTCCGCTACCACGTGTTTCAGTAATTTCGTCAACAATATTTAGAGTTAATAAACTTTCTATTAAACCAACCCCGGCCATAATTGCGGCATAAGGAAGAATAAGCATTAAAGTATCCAGGTTAATAGGCACCATTGGAATATGAAATGGAGGGAAACCACCTTTAATAGATGCAATATCTCCAACTGTTTTCGTTTCTATTCCAAATGCAGCAACAATACCAAAAACCACTAAGATTGCTATAAGGGTAGCAGGAACTACTTTTGTGAGTTTCGGCAATAACCAGATAATTAGAATTGCGGTAATAACCAAACCAAGGTAAGTGTACATTGGCGCGCCAGTCATCCATTCCAGTTCGCCTGTTACTGGGTTTAAAGCTTTAAACTGGTCTAATTGCGACATAAAAATGATGATCGCCAAACCATTAACAAACCCAAAGATCACTGAATGCGGCACCAGCCTAATTAATTTACCAAGTTTTAGAACTCCCGCCAATACTTGAATTAGGCCGGCCAGGACTACGGTGGCAAAAACATATTCAGCACCATGGGAAATTGCTAGAGCAACTATAACAACGGCTACAGCGCCCGTCGCACCAGAGATCATCCCGGGACGACCTCCTAAAATAGAGGTAACCAAACCAACCACAAAGGCCGCGTAAAGACCTACTAAAGGCGAAAGCCCTGCGATTAATGCAAAGGCTACTGCTTCGGGAATTAATGCTAAAGCTACAGTAAGCCCGGCAAGTACTTCATTTTTGTAATCTACTTTTTGTGAAAAATCAAACAGGTTGAAGATTTTATTCATCAGAATATAGTTTTAATAGATATTGGAAAGCGGATTTTTTCCGCAGAAAATTAATTTCAGAATATACAAGAAGGCTGCACTTAACTACCTAGGGCGGAGTAAGTGGTGAGGATTGTATGTTTCTTCTTTGTTGCATAAGAGCCGGCAAAATTAGTTAATTATTTTTAATAGAAAAGTATACAGCAGCTTAAGTTGGAATTTTTAATACTTTCACAATATGAAGCTCTCTGATTATCAAATTACAAAAAAATTTTGTTAGAAAATTAGTAGAAAATCTATTTCAGAAATAAATTTAAACCAAAAGGAGATATCTGTTATCTAATCGTCTTACCTTTGTAGCATAAAAATTATCAACATGGTACATAAAGCGGGATTTGTAAATATTATAGGGAACCCAAATGTGGGAAAATCTACCCTTATGAATGCTTTTGTAGGAGAAAAGTTGTCTATTATCACTTCTAAAGCGCAAACCACTCGCCACCGTATTTTAGGAATTGTGAATGGTGAAGATTTCCAAATGCTTCTTAGTGATACCCCGGGAATTATAAAACCGGCTTACGAGTTGCAGGAGTCTATGATGGGTTTTGTGAAGTCTGCTTTTGAAGATGCCGATGTTCTGGTTTATATGGTAGAAATTGGTGAAAAGGAGCTTAAAGATGAAGCCTTTTTTGAAAAGATAATTTCAACCGATATTCCGGTTATTTTATTGCTTAATAAAATCGATAAATCTAACCAGGAAGAACTGGAGAATCAGGTGCAAATGTGGACTGAAAAAGTGCCAAATGCTGAAATTTTCCCTGTTTCGGCGCTGGAAGGTTTTAATGTAGCTGAAGTTTTTAACCGAATTATTGAATTATTACCAGAATCTCCTGCGTTTTATCCAAAAGATACGCTTACCGATAAACCCGAACGTTTCTTTGTAAACGAAATTATTCGTGAAAAGATTTTAATGCATTACAAAAAGGAAATTCCTTATGCGGTTGAAATCGATACCCAGGAATTCTTCGAAGAAGAGAAAATTATTAGAATGCGAAGCGTGATAATGGTAGAGCGCGAAACTCAAAAAGGGATCATTATTGGTCATAAAGGTGCCGCTTTAAAAAGGGTAGGAGTTGAAGCCAGGAAAGATCTTGAAAAATTCTTCGGAAAACAGGTTCACCTGGAGCTTTACGTAAAGGTGAACAAGAACTGGAGAAGCGATCAACGCCAGCTGAAGCGTTTTGGATATAACGAATAATTATTCCGGAAGGAATTTATAAAACTTCGATTTTCCTTTTAGAAAACTTCCGTTTTCTAAGTTTCGGGTAAACCCGAATTTTTACACTAATTTTGCAAACAATTATATTCTCTGTATTTACATGGGGGAATAAAACCTCAATGAGGGATTAAAGAATAAAATGTTATGGGCAATATTGTAGCCATTGTAGGAAGACCAAATGTTGGCAAATCTACTTTTTTCAACCGATTAATTCAACGCCGCGAGGCGATTGTAGATTCGGTTAGTGGGGTAACCCGCGATCGCCATTATGGAAAATCTGACTGGAATGGGCGTAATTTTTCCGTTATAGATACCGGTGGTTATATTGTTGGAAGTGACGATATATTTGAAGCTGAAATAGACAAACAGGTAGAACTTGCCATCGATGAAGCCGATGCTATTATTTTTATGGTAGATGTAGAAAGTGGCGTGACGCCTATGGATGAGGATGTGGCGGAACTGCTTAGAAAGGTAGACAAGCCTGTACTTTTAGCAGTAAATAAGGTAGATAATAATAAAAGACTGGAAAATGCGGTTGAATTTTATTCACTGGGTCTTGGGGAATATTTTCCTATTGCCAGTACAAACGGAAGCGGTACCGGAGATCTACTCGATGCTTTAATCGAAGCGCTTCCCGTAAATGAAGCTGAAGAAGAAACCGAATTACCAAGGTTTGCCGTAGTTGGCCGCCCCAACGCAGGAAAATCTTCGTTTATCAATGCCTTAATTGGTGAAGAACGTTATATAGTTACAGACATTGCAGGAACTACCCGCGATTCTATGGATACCAAATACAACCGTTTTGGTTTTGAATTTAATCTGGTAGATACCGCTGGGATTAGAAGAAAAGCCAAGGTTAAGGAAGATCTTGAGTTTTACTCAGTGATGCGATCTGTTCGTGCGATAGAAAACTGTGATGTTTGTTTGGTGATTTTAGATGCCACTCGTGGATTTGACGGGCAGGTGCAGAATATTTTCTGGCTGGCACAAAGAAACCGCAAAGGAATCGTAATTCTTGTTAATAAATGGGATTTGGTAGAAGATAAGGAAACCAATACCATGAAGGAATTTGAAGCAATGATTAGGCGCGAAATAGAACCCTTCACCGATGTGCCAATTGTTTTTATGTCGGTGCTGACTAAGCAGCGAATTTTTAAAGCAATAGAAACCGCTGTAAAGGTTTATGAAAGCCGTAGCAAGAAAATTAAAACCCGCGAGCTTAACGATATTATGCTTCCAATAATTGAGCAAAATCCGCCACCGGCTTATAAAGGAAAGTATGTAAAAATTAAATTCTGTACACAATTACCTACGCCACAGCCTCAGTTTGCGTTTTTCTGTAATCTTCCACAGTATGTAAGAGATCCTTACAAACGCTTTATAGAGAATAAGTTGAGGAAGGAATTTGATCTTACAGGGGTGCCTATTTCAGTGTATTTTAGAAAAAAATAGAATTCTCTGTTAAACTTTGTAACAAATTGAGAGTCTAACTACCAATATAGTTAGTGAGGCATTGCTTTGTCTTGATTTATTCAACTTTTAACACCTATGCTCTAAATGAGAATTCTCCTTTCTCTTGCCTTGCTTTTCCTGGCAGGAAACCTAACCGCCCAAAATTTCGAAATTAATGGTAAAGTAACTGGCCCGAAAGGGGAACCGCTGGAATCAGCGACGGTTTACCTGGAAAAACCTGCAGATAGTAGTCTGGTAACATATACTATTTCAGATAATTCGGGAGGATTCCAACTCTCCGGAAATGGCGGACTTGAAACTGCCAATTTATTGATCTCTTACGCAGGTTTTAGAACCCACAGTCAGAGTGTGGAAATTCAGGAAACTATCAATTTGGGTACTATCCAAATGGAGGTGGCCGATAATTCTTTGGATGAAATTACTATTACTTCTTCGCGCGCTCCGGTAACTATTAAAAAGGATACGTTGGAGTTTAATGCGGCTTCTTTTAAAACACGAAAGGATGCAAATCTTGAAGAATTGCTGAAGGAATTGCCTGGAGTGGAAGTTGCTACAGATGGAAGTATCACTGTTAATGGGACACCGGTTTCGCAAATTAAAGTAAACGGAAAAGAATTCTTTGGCGACGATCCAAAAATCGCTACTAAAAACCTTCCGAAGGAATTGATTAATAAACTTCAGGTGGTAGACAGCAAAACCAAATCTGAAGAATTTACCGGAAAAGAAGGAGATGCTGAAAATAAAACCATCAACATTACCATAGATGAGGATAAGAACCGCGGATTCTTCTCCAGGCTTACTACCGGTGGTGGAACTAACGAACGTTATGAATTAAGCGGAATCGGGAATTATTTTAAAAACGATATGCGGGTAAGTCTTTTGGCGAGTTCGAATAATATAAATTCTTCCGGGTTTTCATTTGATGAAATTTATGACGCCATGGGCCGAAATGCGTATTCCATTACCAGAAATCGCGGTGGGAATTTCAGTATTAACGGAAGTAACTTTGGAACAGGTAACGGGATTACAAAATCTGATAATGCCGGATTTAGTTTTGTAAACGAATGGCCACAGGAAACCGAACTTTCTTCTAATTATTTTTACAGCCGTGCCGATAACATTACCGAAAGCAGAACCCAAAGAGAGAATATTCTTCCTAACAGGAGGTTCTTTAATAATTCTGAATCCAGTGGTAATCGGGTGAATAATAATCACCGTTTTAATTTAGGATTCGAGATTCAGCCTGATACCTTAACCAGAATTTCTGTTAGACCGAATATAAACACTAACAACGGTCGCTCTTCTAACCAATCTTTTACCGAATCTGTTGCCGAAGATGGTACGCCAATAAACACCGCTTTAACCGATAATTATTCGGAGGTTCACAGCGTTAACTTTTCTAACCGATTAAATTTTACTCGCAAATTTGGTGAGAATGGAGGGTATTATAGCTTAGGTTTCAATAACCAAAATAACACTCGTTCGCAGGATAACAATTTCTTTTCCGAAAGAGAGATTTACAATCAGGAAGGCGAATTGGTAAATACCGATATTCAGGATCAGTTAATTTCCGAAGAAAATAAGGATAACAATTACGGGCTTGATCTAAGCACACGTTTTCCTATTACCGAAGAATTAATGCTTGATGTAAGCTACAATTTTGATAAAGAAGATGGTCGAAATGAGCGCTTGGTGTATGACGCAAACGATGAAGGCGATTATACGCTATTGGATAATGAATTAAGCAACGATTTTGTATCAGAATCTTTTACACACCGCCCAAGTTTGGGACTTGCTTATAATGGTGAGAAATTAAGAGCAAGTGTTTCCGGAGGTTTTCAAAGTATAAGACTTAAAAATGAAGATCTTTTTACAGAAACTTCTATAGATAATACCTACGAAAATCTTTTTGCTAATGCTTATTTCAGGTATAATCTGTCACAGGGAAAAGCTATTTATTTCAACTACAGCAATTCCTGGGATGCTCCTTCTTTAAATCAATTGCAGCCGGTAACCAACACTATAAATCCGTTGAATATTATTACCGGTAATCCAGATCTTAGACCGGCTTTAAGACATAGATTTTATTTCAACTTTAATAATTTCGATTTTAAAACACGATCTGGTTTTTACGCATATTTAGGAGGGAACTTTACAGACGATCAGGTGGTGACACGCAGCACTGTAGACGAGGATTTGGTGAGAACCACTACATATACCAACGTAGATGGGGCCTATAATTATTTTGGGGGTGGAAATATTGATAAAACTTTTGAACTTGAAAAAGAAAGTTCTATTAAAGTTAGAGGAGGAGTTTATGGAAATTACAATAGAAATGTTGGATTTACCAACGAGCAACGTTTTATCTCTAAAACCCTTAATCTAACTCCTAATTTAGGAGTAGAATATAATTTCAGGGATTTAGTAACTATTGAACCTTTTTATAGCGTTGAATTTGTAGATGCTGAATACAGTTTTAATAACAGGGAGGAGAATTATAAGAATCAGAATATTTCTTTGGCGTTAACCTCTTTTTGGCCTGAAAAATTTGTGATAGGAAGTGATATTGCCTATCAGTCTATTGGAAATGCTTCCCCGGGGTTTGACAATTCATTCTACTTATGGAATGCCAGTTTGGGCTATGAAATCCTTGGAGATAATGGAACTCTAAAAGTAAAAGTATTCGACTTGCTGGATCAAAACATTGCAACGCGAAGGTTTACGGGAGACGATTTTATCCAGGATACACAAGAGCTTGTTTTAGAACAATATTTTATGCTGAGTTTTACGTATAAAATAAGCAAGTTCGGAGGAAAAGATCCGAATAATAACAGGAGAGGGAGGTAGGATTTGCTCCCCTCCTTCTAAAGCTACCGTGTGTACACATCTTTTGCCAGTTCTAACCCTTCCATAATATAGTTGAACCTTTCCATTCCTCTTTTTAGAACGATTACTCCAGGTGGACCTTGAGATTGATACCCTTTCCATCCACCA
>NZ_JAIQZB010000036.1 GCF_020164555.1 Salegentibacter lacus
GATGGTAACTGGAAGTACCTCCTCCTTTATAACTTCGCTCCAGGTCAGCGATGTCGATTTGATCAATAATCGTATTGACGATCCTAACGGGATGATGGGCAGGGACCAGATCATCATAACTGGGAGGCAAAAGACTTAACTGCGACTGGTCATAGGTCTTAAATACTGCTTTGGCTTTCATTACATGAAAATACTAAAAACCAGAAAATAATACAACAAAAAAGGCTGCCTTTTCAGACAGCCTCATTGGTATCTATTAATAAACAGTAAGAATAAACATATAATAAACTTTTTTACAACCACTTGTCCAGAAAATGAACAAGTGGTTATTGACTATTTCAAAGAAAAAAATAGAAGTGTCCTGGAAGCTAAAAAATTCTATAATTTTTATGAATCCATAGGCTGGAAATTAAATGGTAAAAATCCAATTACAAATTGGCAAGCCTGCGCACGAAACTGGATACTAAAAGCTGACGAAATAGAAAAAGATCTAAAGTCTAAGTCACTGTCCCATAACCGCGACAACTTGCATACTAGTACGAATAAAAACTATGGAGAGCCATTATAGATTTAAAAAATGTATCAAATTCAAAATTTAATCCAATTTATTTTTACGTTTATCCTCTTTTTATTTTACTTAGTTAACGAAAACAACTTGGGGACAATTGTAATTGCAATACTGCTTTCGGGCAATTATATAATGCTAGTACAGGTGAACAGTACTAATTAAAAATAATTATGAGTTTAGATGTTCAATTAATTAGAAAAGTACATTTAAGTTACGATGAAGGTAAAACGTATATTGAGAAAGAAGAAGAATTGTATTGGGCCAATATCACTCACAACTTAAATAAAATGGCAGCAGAAGCTGACATTTATCAAGCATTATGGCGGCCTGAAGAAATTAATTCCACTAAAGCAAAAAATATTATTAAATTACTTGAAAAAGGATTGAAGGATCTAGAATCAAGACCTGAATATTTTAAGCAATTCAACTCGAGTAACGGATGGGGTTTTTATGAGAACCTTGTGCCATTCGTTGAAAAATATCTGAAAGCATGTAAAGAATTTCCCAACGCTGATATTTATGTTTGTAGGTAATCTTGCTTCAATCAGAAAGTAAAAAACAACAAATTGCTTTCTTAAAAAAGCACAAAACAAGTATAATTGCTTTTTACAGAAAGCAATTATGGAAAATTTACTATTAGAATTTCAGTCAAAAATTGCAAAGATACCCTTAGCAATACAGCGTTATCTTAGATCAAATCGATTTAGACAACATTCTCACTGCACCGGAATAGAGTTCTTTACCCTCACTGTCAAAGGATAAAATGTTTGGAACAAATAATTGAGGCACTGCATTTTCATAAAATTATGAACTTCATGAGCGCCATCTAACCAACTTATAGAAGGTCTTATTGGCGTTTAAGCTTCCCCAATTACTACCGGAATCTGCAGCCTCGTCCTTATTCAGATTCACACCACTTAGTTGATGGACTATATAATGTTCTACGCTATTAAGCTCGTTAAATGCCATTGGTTAGTTCTTTTATTTCTTCCATAATTCGATCGAAGCGAATTTGTTGATCTTCATGATATAGGTTTGCGATTATTGCTTCCTGCATATTTGCCTTTTCCTGGATAGCAGCAAACTGTTCCTTCAAGTACTCTTGAACCTCCGGATCGGAAGCCGAAATTTGTTTTTTAAAATTAGAAGTGTAGTTTAGGAGATAAACAATATCTTCAAAATCATGACTCATTCGAGGATCATTTCCTCCCCGACCTTCAAAAGCTGCAAACTTAGTTGCTAAAAAATAAGGCAAGGTAAGAATCCTGATTGGCATCTTTTCGACTTCTATAGTTATTGAGTTTTTAAATCCCGATTCAAACCAGGGATTTGCCGGAGCCCACCCCACCTCGGTAGTAGACATTACGTCCACTTTAATTTCTTTTAACCTGAATCTACAAATAACGTCGTCCTCTGCAGATTGTACAAAACCTTTATTTTCAAGTGCTACACGTAGTTTTTCGAGCTCTCCAACATTTGCAATCTCTAAAGTAATATCAATGTCTTTTGTTGGCCTTACATCCTCAGCTGCCTTATCGTCTATATATAGACTTACCATGGCACCACCTACATAAACTACATCTTTATTCAGTTCTCCTAACGCCACTGCAACCTTACTGGTGGCTTTGCGATTTATTATAGTATTTTTTAGCATAGACCGTTTTTCAATTCTACAATAGCGAGATTTTTTTCACGGGCTCTTCCAACTCTTAGTACATCGCAAAGAGACATTAGCTCATAAAACTTCTTGTCTTTTAAACAAGCTTCGGGAACGTTAGGATGTAATGGCTCAATTGATTGCCCTCTTAAGTCACCTTTACCATATGGCCATACATAAGCCTCCTGACTTTCAATAACTTCATTTAATGGTGGTGCCGAATGTGCCGTTGCTACTCCTCGTACCAATGCCCCAGGTTGTTGAGGATAAACATGTGGTAATCCATATTGAAGAAAATCCAGAAGAGCTGTTTTCATTAATCGTTTTTTGTCCGGAAAAATTAAGCCCGCAATTACCGATCTATTAATACTTTCACTAATCTCACTTCCACTTATACCAAGCTCATATGAAAGATCTTTCATATACCAACTTCTATCCTGCTTTGCTGCTATTTTAAGAAGTATCACTATATCGTGCGGTCTCATTCCGCTATGTTTCTTCATGGTCATGCTATTTAATTATTACCAAAAATAGCAAATATTTCTCAATTCGCGATTCGCGAATCGCGAATTACGGTATGTTATTCATTTAATTCACAGTAAGAGTGGTCCATTTACCATTCCTAGTGTACGGATATCATCGAGAAATAGTTTTTTCATATATTCTGATTTATAGCATTTTAAAGGATTTAAAAAAACGGAGAACAAAAACTACCAAAAACAAAAAAAGCCTTGAAAATAAACCAATTAATAAGGCTTTAAGCTTTTGACCTTGAACTAGTCACTTAAAATTATATCTATTCCGAGGATTTTAAGAACACCACCACTTTCATTATCCCAATTTTCGATGTATAAAAAGCCTTAAGAACAAAATTGGTCAAATGCCTACTATCAGATTTTATTTAATCTCTAATTAAATATTAGGTTTCCAATTTCTAAGCTTCCGACTAAGTTCAGACATATCCTGACTTAATTTATCTTCAAGAACTCGCGCATATATTTGGGTTGTTGCTATTTTCGTATGCCCCAAAAGCTTAGAGACAGTTTCTATAGGCACTCCATTGGAAAGCGTAACAGTAGTAGCAAAAGTATGCCTGGCCATATGAAAGGTTAAATTCTTCTTGATATCACATAGATCAGCTACTTCCTTTAAATAAAGATTAACCTTAACATTAGTTATAACTGGTAAAAGACTTTGGGTTATTTCGGTCATTGGATGTTCGTTGTACTTTTCGAGTATCTCTAGAGCTTTATCTAGTAAAGGTATCTTAACTTTGGCTTTAGTCTTATTTCTTGAAGTGAAAAGCCACTTCTGGCCGTCCAGACCATTCCTAACATTATCCTTGGTTAAATCATTCATATCTGTAAAACTGATTCCTGTATAACAGCTAAAAACAAATAAATCTCTCACCCTATCCAAACGATTATTATGAAAATTAAAATCCTCGATTTGTTTTAACTCATTAAGATTTAGAAAGTCTCGTTCCTTTTTCTGAAAAGTAGGTTTCCATCGTATAAAAGGATCCTTTTCAACCCATTCCAAATGAAAAGCAAGAGTTACTATTTTACGAAGTCTTTGTAAATGCTTCATCACAGTATTATGGCTCATAGCATTCACGTGTCCCTTGGGCCAGTAGTTAAAAAGGAAATTTGCAAAATCATTGATGAACTTATAGTTAAGTTCGTTCAGGTAGATAGTAGTTGTCTTAAGTTCTTCATTTAAGAATTTAAGAACATATTTCTCTGTAACACCAAAATTACGGATGGTTCCTTTTGTAAGCGTTTTCTCAATCTTTTGCCTGTGATATTCTAAAATATCCAACAGGGTTTTATCCCTAGGTCCTTCCCCTAAAAAATTCGATTTAAGAAGATCAGCGGTTACTTTTTTATTCTGAAACCTCAAGTCCTGGTAATTCTGAAAAATCTTTGTTCTGGTCTCCGAAATGAGATTATTAGCCTCCCTCGCTTGTTTAGTATTACCATCGACACGTTGTGTAGAAGAATCCCAAAGATCAAATGGGACTTTAGATTTTAAACTAATGTTTACTCTACGGCTATCTAGAGAAATTCGAACGTAGAGATTTGTTTGATTGTTTTTCACTCTGGAAGCATACACCCAGAATAAGATGGAAAATGTTTTAGAAGTACGCATAGGTATCGTCTTTAAATTAATATTCAGTTAAAAGACGAAAGTCAAATCCACAAAAAAATTTAAGCTACTGGTAATCAAACTGTCAACATGTTGACAGGATAAATTTTTATGTTGACGATTTGTTAGATATTAAATATAATAAAAGTCTTTCTAACAAAACCCCTAAAAAACATAAAACCCTGTAAATCATAGTATTTACAGGGTTTTGATATCATTTGAATTCTCTAAAAGTGACCTTGCCAGGGTCACAAAACATTTCCTTTAGCTTCTTTTAAATTCCTACAGTTTCATTCACCCATAGCTTTCAAAACCTTTATTTAAAGGGTTTAATACCTAAAACATTTTAATTATTAACTATATGTAATTTCATTCTAAGAAACATAAAGTGTCACAAATATTGTCACATTTTATTATATTAGCAAAAACAACCTCTCATGGCTACGACTAAATTCAGAGTAAGGAAATCGACAACTGGTACAAACGGAAATATTCAACTTGAATTCAATTACGGCAAAGGTAATCGCTTCCGATATGGAACAGGATTACAAATTCAAAATGTCAAGAATTGGGATGCCAACAAAATGAGAATTAAAAATGTTATCGGTGAAAAGTTTAAAATTCACATAAATAACGAACTGAACAAGCTACAAACAGGCATAGAAGAATTTTATACAACCAAGACAATCACTGAGAAACAGATTTTAGATAATTCAACACTTAGGGAGTACTGTGATATATTCTTCAACAAAATAGAAAACCACGATGAAAAGAACCAGACGGTTCCATTCCTTAAATTTTACAAATGGTACATTGAACACCATAAAACACATCCCCTACCGACAACAGGAGAACCTCTTTCTCCAGGCACAGCCCGCACATACAACAATGCTTTTAACCTTATAAATCGGTTTAATGATGAGGTATACAAGGTAGATTACCATAACATCACATTAGAATTCTATGATAATTACATCCAATGGACACAAGAGCAAGATTATAGCACCAACTATATTGGAACCCATATAAAAATTTTGAAAACAATTTTAAACTCAGCCACAGAAAGAGGCTATAATACCAATTTAGATTTCAGGAAAAAGTATTTTAGAAAACCTTCTGAACAAATAAATAATATTTTCTTAAATCAGTCTGAAATAAATTCTATTTATAAAGCTGATTTATCCTCCTTCCGAGGCAAAATAGAAAACGGGGTGAGAATTACACGAGATATGCTTGAAAAGGCAAGAGATTTGTTTTTAGTTGGATGTGCGACAGGTTTACGAGTTAGCGATTTCAATAATTTAAATGAGTCTCATTTATTTACCGACACTGATGACACTATGTTTTTTAGGTTATCAATGAAAAAAGGGAAAAGACCTATAACCATCCCCATTAATAGTATGGTAAAACAAATTCTTAGTAAAAATAACGGCAACCCTCCTTCAAGCATTCCAAACCAGCATATTAATTACAGCATTAAAATTATTGGGAAAATAGCAGGTATAACGGAACTTACAACTAAAACCACAACCCAAGGCGGGATAAAAAGAGATTCAACAGAACCTAAGTATAAATTCATATCAAATCATACCGCAAGAAGAAGTTTTTGCACTAATGGTTATCTCGCAGGAATACCTACTGCGGATATTATGGCTATCTCTGGGCATCGCCAGGAACGGACTTTCTATAATTATATAAAAGTAAATGACCTCCAACGAGCAAAGAAAATTGGCAAGCATAAATTCTTTTCTTAAAACTAAATTTTTCAAGTCTTTCAAAATTAATTAAACCAGTATTTTATTCTTCCAAATACCCAAGATTGATGATTTTATTCCATTCTTTGATTTAATTAATCTAAGAAAAGTCATTTATAAGTGATAAAAACAAATCTAATATGTTATATTATTCTTAAATTTTAAAGAATTAAATGTTAAATTAGAGAATATAGGAATTCATATACTTCTATAAGTCAAGATTTTATGCTAAAGCCATTAACTGAATTAAGTTAACACCCTAGAAAACAGCCTTTTACCCTCACCAACCTCTTGCTTTATACCCTCCTCTCGTAGTAGCTTGCAATCAGATTGTAAAACAAATACTATGAGAAGAAAATTTATTGAAATAGACAACTATAGCAGTAAAGAGCTAGATGAAAAATTTGAAAAATTGGAGAAGGCAATAAGCAATATGACGCCTGCCCCAAATTTTAAAAATAAGTTATTAACCAAAAGAGAAACTGCAAACCTCTTTAAGGTTTCCCAGCGGACACTTCATAATTGGAATAAGGCACATATACTGAAATCCTATTCCATTGGTAATAGAGTTTATTACAAATATGCGGATATACAATCAGCCTTAATGAAAACCGAAAACTGATAAAAAAAGGGGTAAAGTGGAACTAAATCAACATTCTCTGAGTTTAATTATAATTTTAAAAACCTGTTTTACAGAATGTTAAATACTAAAAGTGAATTTTTAGAAACTTTTCCCTTTTTAGGTTGATACTTATAGTTACAGGGCCTAAAAATGCCTTTGTTGAATAACAGGATTATTCAAATAATACTTTTTATGAAACAAAATGAAAGAACAAGATTTTATCAATTATTAAAGACTTTAAACAATAAAAAACTTAAGAAATGGTATAAGCTCAAAGACTTAGTAGAGCTAAAAAATATTAGTTATAAATCATTAAAGAACATGGTTAAGGATATTTACGAAAAGAACAAGGCTAAGGGACTAATCTTCAAGAAAGGTAGAAGGTACTATATCAGTTATAGGTTGCTAGATGAATTTGAATTAAAACAACCAAGAAAAAACAAAAGCCATACTTGGTATAGTCACAACTGGGAAAGTAATATCAGTTATACCACTAAAGACTATTACGATTTAGAATATCACCAGGAATTAATAAAAATAATAAAAGAGGCTACTCCAACAGTAAATTATTTATCTACAATTGAGGAAGATAAAAAAGAAAGACTACATGTGCACATGCTAGCAGATGAAAAACATGAGGTATTAAAACCCATATTAAATAAGGTGCTTCAATTTTATCTAGAAGACGATTTTAGTCTCTATTGCGAGAAAGTACAACTCAGAGGTCCAAGCGTGGATTACCTCACCAAAAATCCACAGAAACTGAATTATTAATTATATATAATATTATTTATGCACAACAGATTTTCCGAAGCTAGTAAGATGCTTCTAATTGACTTTATCAATAAGCATTATGACAAACCTCTCTTTACGGATGGAGAGGCTATAGTTCGAACTTATATTGCTTTAAAGCGGCAAAATAACCTCCACGAACTAATTTTTAGAAATAATGAAATTGATTTCCAAAATAAGTGGGTCAATGTACTTCTTGATGATTTCGTAACTGGACACGAAGGTAAATGGGGAGGTTCTGATACTCAAAACCTTAAACAGGTGGTTAATGCTCTTCAGAATTCAAATAGCCTTTATTTACTTTTTGAAGACCACTATAGCTATGACGAAAATAGCTTACTTTAATGTGAAGGCCACTTTCAATAGTGGCCTTTTTTCATCTCTAAGAGTTATAATCCTCATTAAAAGAATCTTAACAAATTTTAGTAATTTTACCAATATCTGTTTACCTATCTAACCATATGTCAAAAAATAAAATTGGTAAAGTGAAAAAATGGAAACTTTCACTTTACAAGTATCTTATTGAAATTTCAGAGAAGAATACAAACAAAATCAAAGAACAGTATTTAACTGTTACAAATTATTTGACCCCGTTATCCCCAATAATTGTTCAAGATAATTCTATTAACGAATATCTAATTTCATTGGAAGAGGGTGTTCAGAAAGAAGATGTTACGAATATTGCACTAGCTGGGTCCTATGGCTCTGGTAAAAGCAGCATTATAAAAACGTTCATTTCTCAAAAGAAAGGAGTGCTCAACGTGCTAGAAATCTCTTTGGCGAATTTCAAAAAGCCTAGTACTATTAGAAAAGCAGAGTCAGGAAAGAAAGAACTTACTGCATACCAGAATCAATTAGATTTAATTATTTCAAAAGATTCCAAATCACAAGAAAAACCAAATCAAGATGAGGACGAATTCAGAAAATACCAAAAGCTGTTAGAATTAAGCATTCTTCAACAAATAATATATCGAGTATCACCTAAGAAATTACCAGATTCAAGATTTAAAAGGATTATTGGTTTCAAATCGGGTGAATTATTTTCCTACACTATTTTAGTCATACTATGGCTCTATTCTGCTTTTATCCTATTTCAATATGATAATTTTAAAAAGTTAAATCCTTTTTTATGGGATGGTAGTAAAGATTTTGATTTTGTGGCAATCCTTCTAGGAACAATCCTATTTGGCGGATTAGCAGTCTTCGTATATCATAAAGGTATTAGATTCGTCAACAATTCTAAAATTACTCGAATAAGTGTAAAGGGAGAGATTGATATTGGTGAGAATGTTGACGAATCCATTCTAAATAAACATCTTGATGAGGTATTATATTTCTTTGAACGGACTAAACTCGACCTAGTAGTTATTGAAGATTTAGATAGGTTTAATGACACCCAAATTTTTTCCAAATTAAGAGAGATAAATTATTTGATTAATAAATCAAGCCAAGTCCGTAAAAAAGTAATATTCCTTTATGCAGTAAGAGATGACATTTTTGAAGGCGAAAACCGAACTAAATTTTTTGATTTAACTATTCCAGTAATCCCAGTTGTTGACTACTCCAATTCTAAATTACAATTAAAAAGAAGACTGGACTTGCTCAAAAAAATCCCTAAAGCACCTGCTCAAAAAAAAGAATTAAAAAAGAAAGCTAATAAAAGCAAAGATTCGGTTACAAATATTTCAAACGAGTTTATAGGTCAGATATCATTTTTTATAAATGATATGCGAATGATTAATAATATATGTAACGAATATTTTATTTATAGAGAATCACAAGTAGAAATTCCAGACCAGAATAAATTACTTGCCTTAATTGCCTATAAAAACTTAAAACCAGAAGACTTCGATTTACTCCAAAAGAATAAGGGTAACCTTTACAAGCTTATAGACCATAAAACCACTTTTATTAATTCAAAAGTGGATAACTTAAAATTGAAAAATACCAATCTTTTGAAAGAGATTGATGATTTAGAAAACTTAATAGAAATAAATATTTCTGAATTAAGAGGAATATATATCAGTACACTACTTAAAATTGCTCCAAAAAATGCGACCTCCATTTTTTTAAACGAAAGAACAAGGTTTAATGAGCTACTAGAAGAATCAAATTTTGAAGAATTACTGAAAGTTTCTAATTCCAAATTTTATGGTATAAGACAGAACGGATATGAAAATCAACTTCCTGAATCATTCAGTTTTAATGATATAGAAAATGAAATAGAGTCAGACTTAAAGTACCATGAAAGAGAAAATTTAATAACTCAAAAGACCAATAACCAGATTGAAGAAAAAAAGAGGGAAATAAGTATAAATAAAAGGGAGATAAGTATTTTAACTACTAAAACTATTTATCAAATCTTGCAAGAATACTCTATCGAAGAATATCTTCTAAGCGAAAAGAATTTAATAGATGAAAGATTAATTATTTTCCTCGTAAGAAATGGTTATATCGATGAGCACTATAATAATTATATATCTAAGTTTTATGATACAGAAGTTACGATTGATGAACAAAAATTCATTCTAAATGTCCTGAATGAAGTAAACAACGACATACATCAATCTATAAAAAATTCAAGACATGTAATTCAGAGGATTCCAAAAGGATTTTTTGCAAAACAGGCCACTTTAAACATAAGCCTTCTCGAGTATCTTCTAAATCATAAGGGTAAATACCAAAATCAAATAAATGAGATTGTTAGTTTAATTATTTCAGAAAATGAGTATGCTATTAATTTCTTAGAAGATTTTATCGTTAACTCTGAAACGAACAATCAATTATTTTCAATATTAACCTCAAAATGGGATACAATATGGAAATTTATTGATAGCTATAATTACGATAGGAATCAAATTGAACGATTATTCATTCTTATAATTGAAAATTCGACAGTTGATAATTTAGTAAAAATCGGTACAAAATCAAATTTCAAATCTTTCCTAATAAATGAATCATTCAGTTTAGAATACTTTGCCTCCTACGGAAAATTAGAATTCACAACAGAGATTATAAAAAAAATGAATCTACATTTCCGAGATATTTCAATTTTTAAATCCTCTGAAAATAAGGAACTACAAGATTACATTGTTCTTGAAAATTTTTATCAAATAAATTATGGCAATATTTCATTCATCCTGGACAATTATACTGAAGAGAAGCTGACTGAGCAACAGATAGATAGTGCTAACTTAACCTCAATATTAAAATCTAATTTTGAACCTCTTGTTAGATACGTAAAAAAAGAAATTAGTTCATACATTGACAACGTATTTCTAGAGTTACCCAAGAATAAAGAAGAATCCGAAAGAACTCTAATTTATTTATTAGATGCCGAGGAGCTAACTGATATTCAAAAAGAGTTAATTATTAATAAGTCTAAGAACATTGTAAATGACATTTCAGAAATATACGATGTTGAAGCAAAAGAAATCCTATTAAAAACAAAGCGTTTAAAAATCAATTGGGATAACGTTTTAGACTATTTCCAAGCCTTGGGTACCGATACCAAATTAAGCGAGTCCTTAGAAGAGTTTCTAGATTCTGATTCGGTTTCAAAAGTTTTAGAAAACCACCTGTTAACTAAAGGCAATCTAGAAGAAGAAAGTGAACCTGAGACATTTCTTGCATTATCAATAATAAACAATTCCAACCTTAGCATTCAAAATTATTCAAGACTTCTTAAATCATTGCACAAAGATTGGCAACACATAGAGGTGGACAAAATTGATACAAAAAAAGCAAAAGCTTTAATAGAAAATAAAACCATCAAGCTGAACTTAGAATATTTTAATAAATTAAAAGGTGCAAGTCAATATCTCTATTTAAACTTAATAGAACTGAATTGGGATTTATTTTCCGACAATTTTGCAGAATACAAATTAGAGGAAGGGGATGTCCATTATTTACTTGAATCTGAAATCATCAATATAAAGGATAAAAAACAATATATTGAAAACCTAGACCAATCCTTCCTGACTGCGGATAAAAGTCTATCTAAATCCGTAATGTCAATCTTTGCCGACCTGAAAGTCGAAGAAGTCGAATACACTTTTCTCAGGGATTTATTCAAGCATAAAGATTCTGTAGAGATTAAAATAAAATTGCTAAATCTCAATTTAAAATATTACTCCAAAAGCCAGTTACGAGTATTAGTTAATAGGCTTGGAGGAGATTATTCGGATATGGTAAAAGCCTATCAACATCCAAAGATACCAGAGACTTCTGAAAACCTCAAATTAATAAAAGGCTTGAAAGATAAGGAAGTTATTTCAACATACGAGGTCAAAGAAGATATTCAAAAAATCAAAGTGAATGCTAAGAAGTGGCCAACATCTCCTCCACTTTCCTAAGTTTTATAGGTATATCATGTTTAATTACCGTATCCCCTTATACAGAATTAGGTTTAACCAGGGGGGCTATTAAAAGTTCGATGCTATAAAATAATTTTATAGAGGTCAGTAGTTAGTTACTTATAATTTGCGATTGATAGGTGACATTGCCCTGAACCATTTTTGTGATCAGGTTATTGAATATTGTAGCCTTGCTCTGAGATCGGTTGATCCTAAAACAG
>NZ_JAIQZB010000037.1 GCF_020164555.1 Salegentibacter lacus
GGTGCCCGCTTCGCGGTGCTTGCCATAAATCGAAGGGAAATAGGATGATCGAGCGCAATCATAACCTGATCCGTCTCAAGGAAAAGGCCAGGAACCTACTATTAAGTGAAGCGGGAATAGCACATCGCAAAAGAAGATGCTGGGATGTGGAAGCCGTCTTTGGGAATATCAAGCAAAACATGGGTTTTAAACGATTTATGCTTCGGGGAATGCAGAAAGTAACTACTGAAATAGGATTAATAGCTATGGCCCACAACTTAAGAAAATTCAGTATAGCATAGGAAGGGGGCTTCCTTGACTTTTTTATCATTAAGAATATCTACAAAAGAAGAAGCGCTTCTTCTCACAAAAACTTTTATCAATAAAAAAGGCCATCTAAATACTTTTTAGACGGCCTCTTTTTACGCCGTCAAGCCTTTTCAACCAACCTTTATTTTAAATACCGCAATTAAATCTCAAAGATTCTTCACGTAATTATCCAAAAGACTCAAGGCCGGATGCTCTTCCAGTTTGTTTTCTTCATCAAAAAGTTTTTCTGTTTCCAGGTTTTTATAGCCAAGAATTTCGAAAGCCTCGTCTTTTTGTAATTTTTTAAACGCCATAGACCAATCAGAGAAAGCGCGTTTTTTACTATATCCTGAGTCTAGCTCGGTTATACTTTGGTGGCGTTTATCTTTGGCTATTTTGTTGTATAACCGATCAATATTTTCCTCTTTACCTTCGATATATTGAATAAAACTTCCGTGGAAATAGATCAGCATTCCCGTTACTTCAATCGCGCTATTATTATTTCGTGATTTTCTAAGTAATTCTTTAAGATCCTTATCGGTTATTACGTGGCTTTGCCTGCTTACATAAGCAAGATATTTAAACATCCCGGTGTTTTTTGATATATTCAAAGATAAAAAATACTATTAGGTTTTGTTTAATTGAAGTGAAAATGCAAGTTCGTAAAAAAGCAAAGCCCATAAATTATAGTATATTTACCCCCTAAAATCACGCTCCTTTATGGAATTAAACTTAACCAGACCCATTTGTTTTTTTGACCTTGAAACCACGGGAACAAATGTGGCCAAAGATCGTATTGTAGAAATCGCTATCCTTAAAGTTTTTCCTAACGGGAACAAGGAAAGCAAAACCTGGCTGGTAAATCCCGAAATGCCCATTCCCAAAGAAGTAGTGGCAATTCACGGAATTTCAGATGAAAAAGTGGCCAACGAGCCTACATTCAAAGACCTTGCTCCACAGGTTTACGATATGATTAAAGCCTGCGATCTTGGTGGCTATAACTCTAACCGTTTTGATATTCCTTTATTGGTAGAAGAACTTTTACGGGCCGGGGTAGATTTTGAAATGAAAAACGTCGTGGCCGTCGATGTGCAAACCATTTTTCATAAAAAGGAACAACGAACTTTAGCGGCAGCTTACCAGTTTTACTGCGGAAAAGATCTTATAGATGCGCATAGTGCTGAAGCTGATACAACCGCAACCTATGAGGTTTTAAAATCACAGTTAGATCGTTATAAAGATTTGGAGAATGATATGAAATACCTGGCCGATTATTCCGCCAGGAATAAGTTTGCAGATTTCGCCGGATTTATCGCTTATGATAAAAAGGGAAATGAAGTTTTTGCATTCGGAAAATATAGGGGTAAAAACGTAGAAAAGGTACTGGAAGACGAACCCGGTTATTTTGGTTGGATCCAAAACGCCGATTTTCCACTTTATACCAAAAAGGTACTTACCGCTATAAAACTGAGAAAATTAAATACCAAATTGAAATAATTCTTACCAGGCCTACTTATGAAGATAATTTGCATTGGCAGAAACTATACCGATCATATTTCTGAATTACAAAATGAGAAACCGGAAGATCCGGTAATTTTCTTGAAACCCGATACTTCCATTTTACTTAAAAAACAGCCCTTTTTTATCCCTGATTTTTCTGAAGAGGTGCATTATGAAGTTGAGGTTTTAGTGAAAATTAAAAAAGTGGGGAAACATATTCAGGAGAAATTTGCGCATAAATATTATGACGAAATTGGCCTCGGAATAGATTTCACGGCGCGAGACCTGCAGCAAAAATTAAAGGATAAAGGTTTGCCCTGGGAAAAGGCGAAAGCCTTTGACGGCGCCGCGGTAATCGGAGAAAAATGGTTGCCCAAAGATTCGGTAGGCGATATAAATATGCTTAACTTTAGTTTAGAAAAGAACGGGGAACCCGTTCAAAAAAGCAATACAGAGTTGATGCTGTGGAAAATAGATGAATTAATAGCCTATATTTCACAGTTTTTCACTTTAAAGATCGGTGACATTATTTTTACGGGAACGCCGGCCGGCGTAGGGAAAATAGCAGCAGAAGATAGATTAACCGGATTTATAGAAGACAAACAAATCTTTTCAATTCAAATAAAATAGCACTATGAGTAACTACAATTTAAGTGAAGTTAAAGAAATGGCAGGCGGCGACGAAGATTTCATGAAGGTGGTGGTGCAGACTTTCTTAGAGGAAATTCCGCCAGATGTAGAGGCAATGAACGATGCTATTTCTAACGACAACCCAGATCTCGCTTATCAATATGCCCATAAAATGAAGCCAAATCTGCAATTGTTTGGGCTGGAACTTATGGACGAGGTAAAAGTTATTGAAGCTTGGGCCAAAGCTGGAAAGAAGAAGGACGATGTGCCAGATGCAGCCTCTAAGATCACCAAGAAAGTAAATGTAGCTTCTATTGCCCTTAAAAGAGATTTTGAACTGGAATGAAAGCAGAAATAATTACCATTGGAGATGAAATCCTCATTGGTCAGATTATAGATACCAATTCAGCTTTTATTGCTAAAGAATTGAATAAAATTGGTATTTCGGTAAAACAAATTTCTACGGTAGAAGACGAAAAAAGTCATATTCTGGAAGCTTTATACGAAGCGAAAAACCGTGCCGACATCATAATTATCACCGGAGGTCTTGGTCCCACCAAAGACGATATTACCAAAGATTGTTTATGCGAATTTTTTGAAGATAAACTTGTTTTGAACGAGGAAGTACTTCAGCATATCGAATTCCTTTTTGATAAATATATAGATACCCCAATTTCAGATTTAAACCGAAAACAGGCAATGCTGCCTTCAAAAGCTGTGGCTTTAAAGAATAAGTACGGTACTGCAGCTGGAATGTGGTTTGAGAGCGAAGGCAAAGCCTATGTGTCGCTTCCGGGAGTTCCTTTTGAAATGAAGGCTTTAATTAAGGATGAGATAATTCCAAAGCTTCAGCAAAGTTTTAAAAGACCTGTAATTCTGCATAAAACCGTCCTAACCTACGGAATGGGAGAAAGTGCCATTGCCGATAAAATTGAAGAATGGGAAGACGGTTTGCCACCTTACATTAGGCTGGCTTATTTGCCGAACCTTGGGCGCGTACGTTTGCGCCTAACCGCCCGGGGAGATAACGAAGAGTATCTTAAAAACAGCGTAGAAAGCCTGATTACCAATTTACACGGAATTATTGGCGATATTATTGTTGGCTACGAAGAAGATGAATCAATAGAAATACAAATTTCCCGATTGCTTAAAAAACTGGGCGCAACTATTGCCACGGCCGAGAGTTGTACCGGCGGGAAACTGGCCAGTTTATTTGCCACCCCTCCGGGAGCTTCCAATTATTATAAGGGAAGTGTGGTAAGTTACGCAACGAGCTCTAAAGAGGATATTCTAAATATCGATAAAGAGCTAATCGAAGAACATACGGTGGTGAGTGAAGAAGTAGCTATTGCGATGGCCAAAAATGCCAGGGATCTTTTTAAAACCGATTATGCGATTTCTACCACCGGAAATGCCGGCCCTTCTAAAGGGGATAGCGATGCTGAAATTGGAACCGTTTTTATTGGAATTGCAACCCCAAATGGGGTTTATGCTAAAAAATTCATCTTTGGGAATCACCGTGATAAGGTGATTGGTAAAGCGGTAAATAAAAGCATGGAAATGATTAGAGAAGAGTTATTTCGTCACATCGAAACCTATCCATAATGACCGATATTTTAGATTAAAATCTTTAAAATTGCTTTTGAAGCTTTTGAAATTCAGAAGTTTAAATATTTTATTGCAGTAAAAAAGACTAAATTTGCACGAGGGAATACTTCGGTAGCTTCCTAAAGGAACGAAAACGCTGACTTTTCAACTAAAAAATACAATAGGTTTTAAAATTTCAGAAACCCTGAATATTTTTTTAAATTAATATTGTTTGTTAGGTGAAAAAATCGTTAATTTGCAGCCTGTTTTGAAATAACGAGAAAAGAATAGAGCAATGTCAAGAGTTTGTGAACTTACTGGTAAAAGAGCAATGGTTGGGAATAATGTTTCTCACGCTATGAACAAAACCAAACGTAGATTTAATGCCAATTTGGTAAAGAAACGCTTTTTTATTCCTGAGGAAGATAAATGGGTCACTTTAAAGGTATCTACATCTGCACTTAAAGATATTAATAAAAAAGGCATCTCTGCTGTAATTAAAGAAGCAAGAGAAAAAGGATTTTTGAAGAAATAATCCTAAAGCATAAAAACATATTACAATGGCAAAGAGAGGAAACAGGGTACAGGTTATACTAGAGTGTACAGAGCATAAAGCTACCGGACAACCGGGAACTTCAAGATACATTAGTACTAAGAATAAAAAGAATACACCGGATAGATTGGAGCTAAAGAAATTTAATCCAATCCTTAAGAAAATGACGGTTCATAAAGAGATAAAATAATTAAGTTATGGCTAAGAAATCAGTAGGAACGATACAAACAGGGACTAAAAGATTAACCAAGGCAATTAAAATGGTTAAATCTCCAAAGTCTGGTGCCTATACTTTTGTTGAACAAATTATGGCTCCGGAAGATGTGAACGACTTTTTGAAGAAAAAGTAATTCGAGCAAACTTCCTTGAAAACATTTACAAAGCCGTCTGGATAACCTCTGGACGGCTTTTTGTTTTTATGTATATTTACAACTGAAAATTTCGGGAAAGCATTTCCGGAATTTGTTGATTTTAAACCTTCCAAAAAAATGAGTTTATTTAAAAAGATATTTTCAAAAGACAAAAAGGAAAACCTGGATAAAGGGCTGGAGAAATCCACTACCAGCTTTATGTCAAAAATGAGTAAGGCGGTTGCCGGAAAAACTAAAGTAGATGAAGAGGTTTTAGACGATCTTGAAAACGTCTTGGTAAGTAGCGATGTTGGTGTTGCTACCACTATTAAGATCATTAACCGCATTGAAGAACGTGTGGCTCGGGATAAATACCTGGGTACCGATGAGCTTAACAAGATTCTTCGCGAAGAAATTGCCGGCCTTCTTTCTGAATCTGAAACCGACGAAGCGGCAAATATCCAGTTGCCAGATGTAAAACCTTATGTAATTATGGTCGTTGGCGTAAATGGTGTGGGTAAAACCACAACTATAGGGAAACTTGCGCACCAGTTTAAAAGTGCCGGCAAAAAGGTGGTTTTAGGTGCGGCCGATACCTTTAGGGCTGCAGCCATAGACCAGTTGCAAATTTGGGCAGATAGAACCGATGTGCCTATTATAAAACAAAGTATGGGTAGCGATCCTGCTTCCGTTGCTTTTGATACTGTACAAAGTGCCGTAAAACAAGATGCCGATGTGGTGCTAATCGATACAGCAGGAAGATTGCATAACAAAGTGAATTTAATGAATGAGCTTACCAAAGTTAAGCGCGTGATGCAAAAGGTGATCCCTGGTGCTCCTCACGAGGTTTTATTGGTTTTAGATGGTTCTACCGGCCAGAATGCTTTTGAGCAGGCTAAACAGTTTACTGCGGCTACAGAAGTAACTTCCCTTGCCGTTACAAAACTGGACGGTACCGCAAAAGGCGGTGTGGTGATTGGCATTAGCGATCAGTTTAAAATTCCTGTAAAATATATTGGAGTAGGTGAGGGTGTAGAAGATTTACAGGTGTTCAATAAATACGAATTTGTAGATTCTTTCTTTAAACAATAAACAGCAAAATGCCGGAAACAAATAAGTTGGTTAAAATTTATAAATAGATGAAAAGACTTTTACTGCTTCTGTTACTGCCCGCTTTATTTTCTTGCGGAAATAATAAAAATTCTAAAGAAGAAGATACTGCAATCCCTGATTCTCTTAAAACGGAAGAAAAGTTTAAAGTTTTAGATTCTGAAAATATATCCCTGGATTCTATATGGGCTCCTTTTGAAAGCGATTTAGCCGAATTTTCTGAAGAAAAATACGAAGCTGTAAAACCGCTTATTTTCGATAAGAATATTCCTGAGATCCAGGAAGCCATAAAAAATGGAGAGCTTACTTACGAGGAACTTTCGTTGTTTTATCTCTATCGCATTAAAGAATTTGATCGTGAAAATGAACTTTCTCTAAATTCGGTTATTTCTTTAAATCCTAATTTACTGGAAGAAGCCCGGCAGAAGGATGAAGAACTTAAAGATTCTGAAGAAAATCATTTAATCACCGGAATTCCTGTTTTGCTGAAGGATAATATCAACACGCAGAATATGGCCACTACCGCCGGTGCTATTGCTTTAGAAGATAATCAAACTGATGATGCGTTTATCGTTCAGCAATTAAAAGAAAATGGCGCGCTAATATTGGGGAAAGCCAATCTTAGTGAATGGGCCTATTTTTTTTGCGGCGAATGCCCCAGCGGTTATTCGGCGATTGGCGGACAAACCTTAAACCCTTACGGAAGGAAAATTTTTGACACCGGTGGTTCCAGTTCCGGAAGCGCGGTTGCCGTGGCAGCTAATCTTGCGCCGGTAGCAATTGGTTCAGAAACTTCGGGTTCTATTCTCTCACCTTCCAGCCAGAACTCGGTGGTGGGCTTAAAACCAACGATTGGGAATTTAAGTCGGGGCGGGATTGTTCCTATTTCGAGTTATTTAGATACGCCCGGTCCTATCACAAAATCGGTTGTAGACAACGCAATTTTATATTCGGCAATGACCGGTTTGGATCCAGAAGATGCTTTATCTGTTGAAGTAGAAAACACCGAGTTCAATTTTGAAAATACAAGCCTGGAAGGAAAACGCTTTGGCGCGTTTAAGCAATTAATGGAAGAAGATTCCCTTTACAAGCGTGCCGTTAACGATCTTAAAAATGCCGGAGCCGAAATCGTAGAATTTGAAGCCGAAGACATTCAGTTGGAAGACTTTCTGCGTTTGTTAAGCCTGGATATGAAAAATGACCTGCCGGAATATTTTGAAAATTATGGTGGCGAAACCGGATTTACTTCCGTAGATGATATCGTGAAATTCAATATGGAAGATTCTATCCCCAGAATGCCTTACGGCCAGGCTCTTTTTGAAGGAATTCTACAGGAAACTGCAGATTCCACCTATTTAGCTTCATTAAAAAGCGACTTGAGCGAAAAGGGCAAAGCCTATTTTGATGCACCCATGCAGGAGCATAATTTAGACGGAATTTTATCCATCAATAATTACCACGCAGGTTTTGCTGCAGTAGCTCATTACCCGGCGATTACCGTGCCTATGGGTTATGATGATGAAGGCGCACCAAAAGGTCTCACTTTTTTCGCAAAATCCTCTGAAGAAGATAAACTTTATCAATGGGCTTATGCTTACGAACAAGCTTCTAACCGCCGACAATCCCCAAAAAATTACGAGTAAATGAAGCAACGGAATTTGAAAGCGCTCATATGCAAGATTATTTTCTTTTATAGCATTTTTTATGGCGCGATGAAGATCATTGCCGTTTTATTTCAAGACGCCTGGCCGATGCCAAACCTTATTATGGCGATACCGTTTGTGATCTTTACGGTAATAGGCGGGATTATGCTTAAACGCGATACTTTTTCCTGGGTTTATGTTGGCGCCGGGGTAATTGTAATAAGCATTGTTCGTTATTACGAAATGCAGTGGGTGCAGCAATTGCACCAGTATTTTAGTTAATGGATGTCCGTTTTCACTCATAAGATTAAAATCATGAATAAATCGTCATGCTCAATTTATTTCAGGATCTAGCATGAGCAGTACGATACATTCAACTTAGAACCCCAAACAAAAATCGGGCTAGGCTCTGAAACAAGTTCAGGATGGCGTCCAAATTTTAAACTATGACTTTTTACGGATATACAAATTTATTACTATGAAACCTGAAAAAAAGTACCCTTCGGAAGTTTATTTAAACGGAAAATGGCTAAAACCCGATGAGGCTTTTGTTTCGGTTTTTGATCGGGCGTTTATGTTTGGTGACGGAATTTATGAAGTAACCCCATTTTATAAAGGAAAAGCCTTTAAACTAAAAGAACACCTGAAGCGCCTGCAGTATTGCCTGGACGAGATTCAGGTCTCATTTGATGCTTTCGCACTGGAAGAGTTGATGTACGAAGCCTTAGACCGTGCTATCTTAAATGAAGATGATGCGGCAGTTTATATCCAGGTGAGTAGGGGAGTTGCTGCCCGAAGCCATTTTGTTCCCGAAAAGATTGAAACTACCGTTTTGCTGTATGCCTTTCCCGTGACCTTAGAAGGTTTTGAAAAGAAAACCTGGGAAGTAATCGCGACCGAAGATAAACGCTGGCATCGCTGCGATATTAAGTCGACAGCACTTTTGGCGAATGTCATGGCCAACGAAGAAGCTATTGCTGCCGGGTTTGCCGAAAACCTCCTGGTACGCAAAGGTTATTTTACCGAAGGTTCGCATTCCAGCTTGTTTTTCGTAAAATACGGTGTGGTACATACCCATCCCGAAGGCCATAAGATTCTCTCTGGCGTTACTCGTGCAGAAATTGTTAATATCTGCGCCGACTTAAACATAAAAGTGGTTGAGAAAGCCGTGCATATAGATGAACTGGTAGAGGTAGACGAAATTTTTGTCACCGGTACCACCACGCAAATAATTCCTGTAAGCTCCATTACCCACAAGAATAAAAAAGTTTATACCGCCAGAAAAGACAGCATTACAAGGAAATTACAAAAGGTTTTTATAGAACGCACTAGAAGCTAGTGTTTGCTAAACTTAGCAGGCATTTTTTTGAAGAAGACAGAATGATTTATCACCAGTTTTAAGACAGGATTTATTCTTCAATAAACTTTTTGTAGTGCTCGTAGCGTAAAAATATATCTCTTACATAATTGTATGGTTCTCTTCCGCGAACAAAACCGTGTCTAACCACATCATCCAGGTAGTATTTCTTGTCTTTTAATTTAAGTATATATTCTTCTACATTTTCGTCCCATATATTGGGATTTTTGCCATTTTTCTCTGCCAGGCGCATAGCGTCATATACATGGCCTGCTCCACAGTTAAAAGCAGCTAGCGTGAATTTTACTTTTTGGATGGAGTCTTCTACGGCTTCAAAATTATCTCGCATCCTGTCTAAATACTTTACGCCTCCTCTTAGATTTTCTTCTGGATTGTGAGTGTTCCTAACGCCGACTTCTTTTGCCGTTTCTGGCATTAATTGTATTAGTCCGGATGCACCCGCCCAGGACTCTGCATTAGGCTCAAACCTGGATTCCTGGTACACTTGAGAAGAAAGGAAACGCCAATCCCAGCCTATTTCAGAAGCATTTTCTTTAATAATATCGTCGTATTCACTAATCTTATTACTGTTTTTACTGTTAAAATCACTTCTAATCCTCCTCCTGTTAGACCTGGAATTTTTAAAATACTTATTATAGATCACATAGTAATCGTCTGACTTTTTCTCTTTTTCTATCCATTTGTTTATCGCCTTAAGTAAGTTGGGGGAATTCTGTCTTACCGCCCAGGCTATACGTTGAGAAAACGAAACCCTGGTATCAATATTTAGGATAGGATAGTAGGTTTTGTTGATAGACGCAATGTTGTAATCTGCAACTGTTCTTTTAATGTCACCATCCACCACCATTTTAATTATTTCATCTGTAGTGACATTTCCGTTAATATGTTCTATTGGGATGTCTGCACCAATCTCATTCTCTAAGTTTTTAATTCTTTCAGCATAAGATGAATTTTCTCTCACCCACACGGTATCGTTTATTAATTCTAGCGTATTTGAAATTAACTGTTTATCAATTTTGTAGCCGGGTAGTGAGCGCCAGTTATCGGGCATTCGCTGTACTAAAGCCTGGTGAGTTACGTAATGGTTTTCTGTGAAACTTACGAGTTTTTTTCTGGGCTCGGTTACGGTTAAACCATAGGCAATTATATCACCTTTGCCATTGTTTAGCATATCAAATAGGTCATCGATGTCTTCAGCTATGGTGATCTTTAGCTTTAAGCCTAAGTTTTCGGCCAGGCGGGATAGTAATTCATACTCAAAGCCCATTGGCATTCCTTTATACAAAAAATAGCTCGTGGAATTGTATATGGTTATTGCATGTAAAACGCCATCTTCTTTTATGGCTTCTAAGTCTTTAAAAGTGTGATAAGGTTTAGCCTCCTGTTTGGCTACTCCTTCAGCGGAATCTCTATCTCCCTTAGAACAGCCTGATAAAACTATTAAAACAACAATGAAAAAAGCGCTCTTTTTTAAATTCATGACCTTGAAAATACAAAGAAACATACTAACTATTCAAATTTTTGTTAAATAAATAAATATTTGATATAGTTCTATAGCTGAAATACTTTCTTTAAAGACCAGTAGTTAAACCCTTAATAGGCTCTTTTTAAATCTTTTACGGGGAAAAATAATTGTTTTTGATTTTAAGCGCTTAGTTTGTTTATACTTTGGCTTCCGTTAGTTTAAGCCAATTGTTTCTTAAACCCGGTCTGGCCAGATGTCAGGCAATTCTCCACTAAAGCCCATTTGAGGAAGCTTATTAATTTTTTCCATTTCTACTGGTGTCAGTTCAAAATCGAACAGCGCTATATTTTCCTGAATTCTTTTTGGGTTTGTAGATTTTGGTATTACAATTACCTTATGCTGTATAATCCATCGCAAACAAATCTGCGAAACCGATTTATTATGATTTTTAGCGATTGCTTTCAAAACTTCATTTTCAAATACTTTACCCCTTGCCAAAGGAGACCATGCCTCCAATGTTATATTTTGTTTTTTACAGTAGGAAACTAATTCCTGTTGCCAATATCCGGGATGAAATTCTATTTGATTAACAGCAGGAATAACATTGGCAGTTTCAAATAAAGCCTCTAAATGTTCCTCAAAAAAATTGCTTACTCCTATAGATTTTATTTTACCTTCAGCTTGTAATTCTTCCATTGCTCGCCAGGTATCAGCATTGGTTTTTTGCCAGTTGGCATAATTTTTAGCATTGGCAGGCCAGTGGATCAAATAGAGATCAATGTAGTCTAGATCAAGTCTTTTTAGGGATTTCTCAAATTCTTTTTTGGTTGATTCATAACCTAAACTCTCACGCCATAATTTAGTAGTTACAAAAAGGTCTTCTCTTGCAACTCCGCTAGCTTTTATTCCTTTTCCAACAGCCTCTTCATTTCCATAAATGGCTGCCGTATCTATTAGCGAATAGCCACTGGAAATAGCAGTGGAGACTGCTTCAATTCCCTCCTGATCTGTAGCTTTGTAGGTGCCGAAGCCTACTATTGGTATTTTTTGTCCATCATTTAAGTTTAATTTCTTCATAATTCTTTCTTCATAATTCTTTCTTTAAATTCTTAAATGTATTTCTTATAAGCCCTTGTTGAACTAAACCTAAAGGTAGCTTCAAGAGATCGCTAAATCACTATTCACTACCTTTAAGTATCTCTAATTATAATATTGAAAGTTATGAAAAAAAAGTAGTACCCTCATTGACAGGGCTTGTAA
>NZ_JAIQZB010000038.1 GCF_020164555.1 Salegentibacter lacus
ACCCTTTTCTGCTGGATTATTATCTTAAAGTTAGAACGTAAATTAGGGAACCGCTCAGTACGGATCCGTACGCTGAGTGGTGTGAGAGGACAGATAGGGAATTAATCCCTATCTTCCTACTCGATTTTGTAAGTTTTGATAAGCACTAATAAAATGCCACTAATACACGAATGTTCAGTGGTTTTGTATTTTGGTTGCTTTAGTGGTGCCTCCATCGCCATAACTAAAGTTTCAAACTGCATATTGCCTACTGCGACTGTCCGCTGCAAACTGAGACTGTATAATGAAACTGCTTACTGCCACCTAAAGAACTGCCTACTAACTCTTGAGCTCTATCACTTCAAGGTCAGAAATATTTTCATTGTCAATCCTAAACCGAAGCATAGTTCGTTTCTTATGAAACCCCTGTTTTCCTGCCGCACCGGGATTCATATGCAGTACCCCCAGATTTTTATCATTCATCACTTTCAAAATATGAGAATGCCCACTAATAAATAATTTTGGAGGATTTTGCTTAATCTCTTCCCGAATTGCGGGAGAATATTTCCCCGGGTAACCGCCAATATGGGTGATCCAGACATCTACTCCTTCACATTTAAAACGCTGGTGAAGCGGAAACTCTTTTCTTATCTCTGCATCGTCAATATTACCGTAAACTGCTCTTAGCGGTTTTATTTTATTTAGTTCATCTGAAATATCGGTAATGCCAATATCGCCGGCGTGCCATATCTCATCAGCTTCCCCGGCATAATGCAGAATTCTTTCGTCAATATGGCTATGGGTATCACTTAGTAATAGTATTTTTTTCAAATCAGGAGTATTTTATTTAGAAAAATCATTTTAAAACCTATGCATTCAAAGGATTTGAGCTTCTAATAAATGCCTTATCTTTGCAGTTCGCAAATATAAAAATAAAGAACTCGGTTGAGGTATTTTTTAGAACTGGCATATTTTGGAAAAGCTTATCACGGTTGGCAAAATCAGCCGAACGCGATTTCGGTTCAGGAGGAAATAGAAAAAGCACTTTCGGTAGTTTTTCAGTATAAAATTGATATTGTTGGGGCCGGAAGAACAGATGCCGGCGTGCACGCAAAACAGATCTTTGCACATTTTGATGTTGAAAAAGAACTTCAAAAGGAAGCTTTTCAGTTTAAATTGAATTCTTTGCTTCCAGCAGACATCGCATTAAAAGACGTTTTTAGAGTAAAACCAGATGCGCACGCTCGATTTGATGCTTTAAGTCGAAGTTATGAATACCATATTGTTCAGCAGAAAGATCCTTTTTTGGAAGATAGAAGCTACTATTTAAAAAACAAGCTTGATATTGGAAAAATGAACCGGGCGGCAGAAATACTTAAGGATTATACTAATTTTAAGTGTTTTTCAAAGTCTAAAACCGATGTAAAAACTTATAATTGCAAGATTTCTGAAGCAGTTTGGAAAACTGAAAATGAGGTGTTGGTTTTTCATATTTCCGCCGACAGATTTCTAAGAAATATGGTGCGTGCGATTGTAGGAACTTTACTAGAAATTGGTTTTGGTAAACAGCCCGTAGAAAGTATGCACGAGATTATAAAAAGTAAAGATAGGAGCAGGGCAGGGACTTCGGTGCCGGCAAAGGGACTTTACCTGACCCGGGTTACTTATCCTGAAATAGCAATAAAATAAATGGCATCTAAAACCGGTAATGCATTCGATTTTAACTTATTTAAGCGCTTGCTTAAATACACCAACCCCTACAAAGCGACTTTTTATTTTGTAGCGGTTGCGGCTATTCTGCTTTCATTTTTTGCCGTTTTAAGACCGTATTTACTAAAGGTTACGGTAGATGATGCGATTACTCCCCAAAATTATGATAACCTTGTTTTTTATGTAGGTCTTATGGCCGGGGTTTTAGTACTGGAAGTTATTTTTCAGTTCCTTTTTGTGTATTTCGCCAATTGGTTAGGACAGGAAGTGGTGCGCGACCTTCGTGTGAACTTGTTTAAACATATGCTCGGTTTTAAAATGACTTATTTCGATAAGTCTGCCGTTGGGCGTTTGGTAACACGGGCGGTGAGCGATATTGAAACTATTGCGAGCATTTTTAGTCAGGGGCTTTTTATGATTATCAGCGATATCTTAAAAATGCTGGTGGTAATTGGGTTTATGTTTTATCAGAGCTGGCAGTTAACCTTGTTAGTTTTGACTGTGCTTCCGCTAATTATGTACGCTACGCGTGTTTTTCAGAAGAAAATGAAAATTGCTTTTGAAGAAGTAAGAACCCAGGTGGCCGATCTAAACACCTTTGTTCAGGAGCGAATTACGGGAATGAAGATCGTTCAGCTTTTTACTCGTGAAAAAGCAGAATACAACAATTTTAAGGAAATAAACAGCAAACACCGCGATGCCTGGGTAAAAACGGTTTGGTATAACTCGATTTTCTTCCCGATTGCTGAAATGGCAACTTCTATAACCATTGGTTTAATTGTATGGTACGGTGGGCTTCGGGCTGTAGCCGATGACGGAATTACCCTTGGTGTGATTATCGCGTTTATTGAATTGTCTCAGTTACTTTTTAGACCGTTGCGGCAGATCGCTGATAAATTTAACACCCTTCAAATGGGAATGGTAGCAGCAAATCGCGTTTTCGGAATTTTAGACACCGAATCTTCCATTTCTAATGATGGTGAAATTGAAGTAAAAGATCTAAAGGGTGAAATAGAATTTAAGGATGTTCATTTTAGTTATACCGATGATGAAGAAGTGCTTAAAGGTGTTTCTTTTAAAGCAAACCCCGGAGAAACTATCGCGATTGTGGGCGCTACTGGTGCCGGAAAATCTACGGTGATAAATTTGCTGAATCGGTTTTATGAAATAAACAGCGGGCAAATTCTGGTGGACGGAATTGATATTAAAGATATTACCCTGGAATCGCTGCGTTCTGAAATAGCCGTGGTTTTACAAAATGTGTTCCTTTTTGCAGATACAATTCTGAGTAATATTAATCTTAATGATCCCGATATTACGGAAGAGGAAGTTATTAATGCTGCAAAACAAATTGGTATTCACGAATTCATTAATACCCTGCCAAATGCTTATCATTATAATGTGAAAGAGCGCGGGGCGATGTTATCTTCCGGTCAGCGCCAGCTTATTTCATTTTTACGGGCTTATATGAGCAATCCCAGTATTTTAGTTTTAGACGAGGCAACATCTTCGGTAGATACTTACAGTGAAATCCTTATTCAGGAAGCTACCGATAAGATTACGAAAGGGCGAACTTCTATAGTTATCGCGCACAGGCTTGCCACCATTAAAAAAGCCGATAAGATTATGGTAATGGACGCCGGTAAGATTGTAGAGATAGGAACTCATAGTGAACTGCTTCAAAAGAAAGATGGGTATTACAAAAACCTGTATGAAGTCCAGTTTATGGCAGAGGAATCTTTGTAAGGATTATAAGAGGTCTTCTTTAATTCGGTCAATAAGTTCTTCGTTGCTTTCAAACATTACAAATTCCCCGTCTCTTACATAAGAAATTTGTCCTGTTTCTTCGCTCACTACCAATGCTAAAGCGTCGGTTTTTTCGGTAATTCCAACTGCGGCGCGGTGACGCAATCCAAATCTAAGCGGAATAGATCTATCATTAGAAACCGGTAGAATAACCCGGGTAGCAGTAATTTTGTTGTCTTCTATCACCATCGCACCATCATGAAGGGGAGAATTTTTATAAAAAATTGATTCTATAATGGGCTGGTTGAGTTCAATATTCATATCGTCCCCAGAATTCTTTACGAAATCCAGGTTTGTATTTTTCTGAATAATAATCAAAGCCCCGGTATAACTTTGTCCCATTGCCTCACAGGCTGAAATGATATCGTCTACATTGGTGCTTGTTTCTAAATCACCTTTTAAAAAACGAAGTTGCGTAAAGAATTTTCCTTTTTGAGTGAAATTGGTAGAACCAATCATTAAAAGGAATTTCCTTATTTCCTGCTGAAAAACCACGATCAGGGCGAACATTCCTACTCCAATAAATTCCCCAAGGACGCTGCTTAAGAGCTCCATTTGAAGCAATTGCGTAAGGCTCCCCATTAAGTAAATAATCACGATCCCGATAAAGATATTTACCGCAACCGTTCCTTTTACCAGCTTATACAAATAATACAGCAGTAGGGCTACAAATACAATATCCAGGACATCGAGAAAACGAAGATTTATTATATCCAAATTAGCGGGGTTTTGTGTAAAAATAGAAAATATGCGGCTACTTATTAAGTTCTGCGTATAATTTCGTGCATTCTACGGCTTCTTTTACATCGTGAACCCGTAAAATGGAAGCGCCTTTGCTTAAAGCGATTGTATTTAAAAAAGTAGTGCCATTCAAAGCTTCCTGCGCTGAGGTATTTAAAGTTTTATAGATTAAGGATTTTCGTGAAAGTCCGGCTAAAATGGGGAGCTCTAAAGTTTTGAGAAGTTCCATTTTAGAAAGCAGTTCAAAATTCTGACTAATATTTTTTGCAAACCCGAAGCCGGGATCTACAATAAGATCGTTGATTCCTAATATCCTAGCCGCATTTATTTTTTCTGAAAAATAGAATAAAATATCCTGCACAAGATCATCATATTGGTTCAGGTCTTTCATAGTTTGTGGCGTACCGCGCATATGCATCATAATATATGGTACCTGATGTTTTGCGACGGTTTTCATCATTTCCGGATCCAGGTTTCCCGCAGAGATATCGTTGATTATTGAAGCTCCTGCTTCAATGCTTTTATCGGCTAAATTAGCTCTGAAAGTATCTACTGAAATAATGGTTTCCGGAAAATGCTTCAGGATGTTTTCTATCGCCGGGAGTACACGGTTCAGCTCTTCGGCTTCTTCCACCTTAGGAGCGCCGGGAGGAGTGCTGTAGCCACCAACATCAATAAAGTCGGCGCCATCTCTCAGCATTTGTTCTGCCTGCTTTAATATATCTTTTTCCGAAGTTTTTCGGCTTTCAGCATAAAAAGAATTTGGGGTGGTATTAATAATTCCCATTACTTTAGGGCTGCTAAGATCTATAAGTTCACCTTTGCAATTTATTGTCATTTTTAGGTTTTTTATTTGAGTTTCCTGAAGTTGAAAAGCGCTGATTTCTGTGGTTCATTTCAGAAATTATAAAATGCGGTTTTAGTATCTAAAATATTTGCACGAAATTTACGCAAATTAGATCTCTTTTATGCAGAATACCTCAAAACAGTATGACGCGGTGGTGGCTACCTGCCGCAGCCTGTTTATTAATAAGATGAAAGATTATGGAAGCGCCTGGAGGATTCTTAGGCTGCCATCACTTACCGACCAGATTTTTATAAAAGCCCAGCGAATAAGGAAACTTCAGGAAAATGATGTGCGAAAAGTTGATGAAGACGAAAAATCTGAATTTATAGGGATTATTAATTACTCGGTGATGGCTTTAATCCAGTTAGAAAAAGGCGTTGTCGCACAGCCGGATCTTGGTGTAGAAGAAGCTATTGAACTTTACGACGAAAAAATAGCCGAAACCAAAGCCCTAATGATGAACAAAAATCACGATTATGGCGAAGCCTGGCGTGATATGCGAGTTAGTTCTTTAACCGATCTTATTATTCAGAAATTATTGCGCGTAAAGCAAATTGAAGATAATAAAGGGAAAACTCTGGTTAGTGAAGGGATTGATGCGAATTACCAGGATATGATTAATTATTCCATTTTTGCAATGGTTCTTATAAATGAAAACGACGACTAGTTTTTGTAACTTTTCAGAAGATAAAAGCAGTTTTAAACAATAGAGCATGAAATTATTAGTAGGAATTTCCAGAGTACTGGTTGGTGTATTATTTATTTTTTCAGGATTTATAAAACTCAACGATCCGCTGGGATTTTCTTACAAGCTGCAGGAATATTTTAGTCCTGAAGTTTTGGGACTTGAGTTTCTGGTTCCTTATTCCCTTGTTATCGCTATTATTTTAGTGGTTTTTGAATTAGTGGTAGGGATAATGATTTTAATTGGTTACCTGCCTAAATTCACAGTTTGGAGCCTGCTGCTAATGATCGTTTTCTTTACGTTTCTCACGTTTTACTCCGCTTATTTTAATAAGGTGACAGATTGTGGGTGCTTTGGGGACGCGATCCCGTTAACGCCCTGGCAGTCCTTTATAAAAGACGTGATTCTGCTTATTTTTATATTAATACTTTTCTTTAACCGAAAACTGATCACTCCGGTTTTAAACCCAATTTCGCATCGCTGGATCATCTTTTTGTCTTTTATGCTTTCTTTCTGGTTTGCCTATCACGTGCTTATGCATTTGCCGGTTTTTGATTTTAGAGCTTATAAGATTGGAAATAACATTAAAGAACTTATGCAGATGCCTGAAGATGCACAAAAAGGTGTTTATGAATACGAATGGACTTTTAATAATAATGGAGAAGAAGTTACGGTAACTACCGATGGAAGTTATCCCAATCAGGAAGGGGAATTTGTCGGAGTAGAAACCACAATGATTGAGGAAGGCTATGTACCGCCTATTCAGGATTTTGAAATAGAAGCAAACGGCGAGGTAATAACTGATCAGATTCTTGATGCGGAAAAGCTTTTTATGGTTGTGGCTTATGATCTATCCCATACCGAGCAAGAAGGCTTTAAAGCGATACAGAAACTTGCTACAGAAGCTGAAGAAAAAGGCTATAAAGTGGTGGGTTTAACCGCTTCAAATGATGAAGATCAGCAGAAAATCATAAACAAATTCAATCTCGATTTTGAATTTTACCAGGTAGATAAAAAGGCTTTGCAGACAATTGTGAGATCTAATCCCGGACTTTTGGTTTTAGAAAGAGGTACAATTACCCAGAAAAAGCATTGGTTTGATGCTGAGGATATAAAATTATAAATCAACCTTAAGATTTTTTAAAATATTGGTAAAAAGCCAATCTTCATTCGGCTTAGGCACAGCTATGTTTATTCTAATCGATATATTTGTAGGAGTGCGGATTTTTTCCGCGGAAATAAATAAAATCAACTAAGAAATTATGAGAAAAAAGATAGTAGCCGGAAACTGGAAAATGAATAACGATCTTGCTGAAACGCAGGAATTGCTTTCACATCTAAAAATGCAATTGGTAAAAGAGCCGCAAGCCGAAGTTATGGTAGCACCTGCTTTCACTAATTTATACTCGGCTTTTCAGGGGTTAAAGGATACCCCGGTACAGGTGGTGGCGCAAAATATGCACCAGGCAGAAAACGGAGCCTATACAGGAGAAGTTTCGGCAAAAATGCTTAAAAGTATTGGTGTAGATACCGTAATTTTAGGCCATAGTGAGCGCCGCGCACATTTTGGAGAAACCAATGATATACTAGCTGAAAAGGTAAACGCAGCCCTTAAAAACGAGATGAGAGTTATCTTCTGTTTTGGAGAGGAACTAGCCGATAGAAAGAGCGATAAGCACTTTGATCTTGTAGCGAAACAACTCCAGGAGAGTTTGTATCAGATTTCAGATTCAGATTGGAAGAACGTGGTATTAGCTTACGAACCTGTTTGGGCTATTGGGACGGGAGAAACTGCTTCTCCGGAACAAGCTCAGGAAATGCACGCTTTTATAAGAAAAAATATTTCAGAAAAATTCAGCGATGAAATCGCGCAGAATGTTTCTATTCTTTATGGTGGAAGTGTGAAACCTGCCAACGCTAAAGAGATCTTTGCCAAAGAAGATGTAGACGGCGGACTTATTGGTGGTGCCAGCCTTAAAGCTGTAGATTTTGTTGAAATTATAAACGCCTTTTAAATTATGTCTTCCAACTATCTCGAATTTAAGTTTAAAATAGAGCCGCTTCAGCCTGCTTCAGAAATCCTGGTAGCAGAGCTTGGCTATTTGGGATTTGAGAGTTTTGTGGAAGAAGAAGATGGCATTACTGCCTATATCCCTGCCGAAGAATATGAAGATGATCTTTTGGCAGGGGTTCATATTTTACAATCGGAAGAGTTCCAAATCACCTATTCCAAAGGAGAAATAGAGCAGGTGAACTGGAATGAAGAATGGGAAAAGAATTTTAGTCCTATTATGGTAGATGATATCTGCAGTGTGCGGGCACCATTTCATCCCGAACCCGATACAGAATTTGATATTGTGATCGAACCAAAAATGTCTTTTGGAACCGGTCATCACGCAACCACACATATGATGATTCAGCATATATTAAAAAATGACTGGAATGATAAAGCCGTACTCGATATGGGCTGCGGAACCGGTGTTTTAGCAATTCTTGCAAGTATGAAAGGAGCGAAGTTTGTGGATGCCATAGATATCGATAATTGGTGTTATCAGAACACCCTGGAAAATGTTGACAGAAATGAGTGCGATAATATCAACGTGGAAGAAGGTGGAGCCGAATTACTACAGGATAGAAAGTATGATATGATCCTGGCTAATATAAATCGAAACATATTGCTTAGGGACCTTCCCATCTATAAAAATTGCCTGAATAAAGATGGAAATCTTTTTTTAAGCGGATTTTATGAAGAGGATATTCCGATAATAAAAGAGGCTTGTAAAAAGCTTGATCTTGAATATAATAACCACGTGGAGAGAAGTAATTGGGTTGCTATAAAGTTTTCAGCATAAGCTTTTTATAGATAATTTGTATCTTTGAAGCTTTAAAATTATACATGGAAGATGAGTACTAAAGAAGAAGTATTAGAAGAGGTTAAAACAACCACGCAGAAGGAGAATGAGATCGTACTTTATAATGACGATTACAATACGTTTGATCACGTTATAGAAACACTAATTTACGCCTGTGAACACACGGCCGTACAGGCTGAACAATGTGCTATCCTGGTTCATTACAAAGGGAAATGTACCGTAAAAACTGGTTCTTTTGACGAATTAAAGCCGAGATGTTCAAAATTATTAGAAGAAGGATTAAGTGCAGAAATAGTTTAGGCTAAAAAAGATAAAAGATTCTTTTCAAAATATAAAAATAATAATATATTTGCAGCCGCTTAACCACGTAGGAATAGCGATATTAAAAAGGCCTTGTGGCGCAACTGAATAGCGCACCTGATTACGGCTCAGGAGGTTCCAGGTTTGAATCCTGGCAAGGTCACAAAATAAAATCCTAACAATTTGATATATAGATTGTTAGGATTTTTTATTTTATTTTCGTGACACTTTCGGTGTCAGTTTATGAGATTTACCCACAATTTTAACCGATTTGTAAAATTTAAATATCAATTGAGTTATAGGGTAAAATTTACACCACTATTTACAAGGTATTCCATCTGAAAACCGATTTAATCTTCTGGTCTATACTGTCAAAAATGTCTTTAAAAGTGCCCTTTTTGTGGTTAATATTGATGATTTGGTATAAAATTATAGAGGTCAGTATTTAAATACGTATCTTAATTACCAGTAAATATTTAAAATTATGGATGTTTTTAAGGGTCAAAATCTTCTGGAGTTCTCTGATCGGTTCAAATCTAACGAGGATTGCAAGGAATA
>NZ_JAIQZB010000039.1 GCF_020164555.1 Salegentibacter lacus
TGTTAATCCCCAGCAGTGGTTAGAGGATACCCTGCAAAAAATACCCGATCATAGCATCCAAAAATTGGAGGAGTTATTGCCCGGCTATCAGAAGGGGTAGTGAGTGCAGTTGCTCGGACGGATACTGTTTAGTTAAGATTTTGTCTTTAAAAATTGCAACCAACGTCTCGTATAAAAACTGTGCGAGGTGGCGAACGAGATTCTCCGCAGGAAAATCCACTAAGCAAGCGAGCACGATGTTTCAATTCAAGAACTAATTAAGCATTGTTTTTATATCGTGTTTCCCACAGTACTTATTTTTATAATTTTTAAAACATAAATCCAGTACCCAATTGAAACCCGCTATTGTTAAATGTGGTACTATAAGCATCAAGGGCATTCGTAAAACCGTAAGAATATCGAGTGGTGATAAAAAACCCATTGCTAATTGCATAGGATACTCCCAAAGCCCCTCCGAATTCAAAACTGCTCCCGAATTCGGTCTTCCTATCCCAAATTTTTTCTTTTACTAAAAAATTAAATGAAGGACCTGCTTCTATAGATAAAGATTCTGTAAGATATATTTTAGCCAAAACGGGAACCTGGAAATAATTCAAGTTGTAATCTATATTGAGATTTCCCTCAAAAGTAATTACATCTGCCTCTGTGCCTTGTGTAGAATATAAGATTTCAGGTTGAATAGAAATTTTATTAGATAAAGGGACTTCGGCCAGTAGACCCAAATGAAATCCGGTCCTAAAGCTAGTTTTAGCAAAATTATCAGAACTTAGATCAGTAAGATTAATACCACCCTTTGCCCCAAAATAGACAAATTCCTGAGCTTTAATGGTGGAGCCAGTAAAGATTAAAAAGGATAAGATTAAAATCAGACTTCTCATTTTGGTTGTTGTTTATATTTATCAAGTTTCATATTTGTAAGTATTGTGGGCAACGTCCCGTATAAAAACTGTGCGAGCTGGTGAGCAAGATTGTCCGCAGGAAAATTCGTTAAACAAGCGAGCACGGGGTTTCGAATTGAGACAGATTGTAGCATTGTTTTTATAGGTTGTTGGCAACTGTTTTTTTAATTCTTTGGGTTGGAGTTAAAACTGTGCTTAAGGGAATTCACCTATGTATCCGAACTTTAAAATCTGACAATGACCAATTATTTCGAAAAACCATCAAGCTCATTTTTCTTTTTTAGCCAACCCATATCCTTAAATCTTATAAAGTCGATTACAATTTTTTATGTTTTTTAAAACTTCCTAAAAGGACAAAACATCTGTCCATTTTAAAATAAACAAAATGAGAAACGTTAATCCAGTACCGGAAAATATTACGCCTTGCCACAAAAAGAGTTTCGAATTCCATTGTTTATGCATCTTTTTGCCCAGTTGTTTTTTATTATAATTACTTAATATCTTCCAACTGAGAAAAGTGCTTATTAAAAAAATCAATATCGATGCTATTAATGAAGTTTGTTCCATTTTTAAAATTTGTAGTTTATGTTTTAAATTGTTGCCAACGTCTCGTATAAAAACTGTGCGAACAGGCGTGCGTGATTGTCCGCAGGAAAATCCGCTAAGCAAGTGAGCAGGGAGTTTCGATTTGAGACAGGTTTGAGCATTGTTTTTATATAATGTTGTGGCACGTTTTCTTAAATTACGGCAATATTTTCGGTCCTATGATATCCATCCACAAAATAAATCCAATAATTCCGCCAATCAGACCGCTCAAAATAAATGTTAGCCTAAGTCGATTTGGAATAATTTTAAAAATTACAAATAAGGAAATCAAGAGGCCAAAAAATCCTAAAATAATAGGAATTGTTCCCTCCCATAAATTTAGTCCAAAAGATATAAATTTTTCATCCCCTCCGAAATAGCTACCTACTGGTGAAGTTATTTCACTACCAACTGAAGTCACAAGATTAAAAACTTCTCTTAACCAAAAAAGAGATAGAAAAATAGCTAACCAATCTATTATTTTTAGTCCGAAAGCTCTAATTTGACTTTTGCGAATAAGCAATATTGTTAAACCTATTAAACCTGTTAAAATTGTTTGCAAGGGACCTCCTATTGTAATCCATAATCCATTTGATTGCAATTTTTTTATACCATTTTCGTATTCATTTTTTTTATCAAAATATCCATCGTTTTCAATTGCTGTTTCGTTTTGAATATAGATTTCAACTAATTCCTCATTTAGATCTGAATTATAATTCATACTACCATAATGAAGTGTAGTTTCATACCCTAAATATTTGGCGACTAATATGTGTCCATATTCGTGAGAAACTGTTCCAATTGCAGTAAAAACTATAAATGCATGTGTCAGTATTAAGAAATATTTTATGTCAAACGTTATTTTCATTCAAATGTGCCACAACGTCTCGTATAAAAACAGTGCGGCGATTGCACAGACTTTCGATTCGACACTAGAATAGCATTGTTTTTATATATTGTTAGCCCTAGTATGGTCCTAAAATTCTACTTGTATAATTGAATCTTTATCCACATAAACTTGTAACCATTTCCTATATTTCACAGGCTTTTCTAAATCTAGATAATAGTACTTCTCCCAATGTTTTATTTCTCTAGCTATTTTCAATGCGATCTTTTCTAAGTCTGAATTTGGTTCTCTATAAGTATTTTTGAATTGATTCATTCCGAAAATAGTATCGATTTCTTCATATTCTAATTGCTTGTTTGGACGAAGATTTGCACTCGTTAAATTTCCTGCGCTGTCTATATCTAACCAAACTGCAGCAAACCCTTTTGAAGGTATTAATTTTTTCTTTCGATACTTTTCTAATATTGAGTCTACGTTTGTTACTGGTCTAGAATCATTAGACATATATCGATATTTGGCTAAATCTAATTCGTTTCCATTATCTAAAATCTTTTGTTCAGAGGGATATATCCTTAGACGACCCAGGGGCATACTGTTTGAACAGTAAAATTGAAAGTCTAATTCACCATTGATTTTTTTTGCATATACTAACCAATTCTCTCCTTTTTCAACACTCCAATCACAAGAAGTGAATTTTCCAGTTATTTCACCTTCTGAATTTAATTGAAATTTCAAAAAATTGGGATTAGCACCATTTTTATAATGGTTGCTAATCTTAAATGTTACCGTGTAAGTAAGAGAGTCCGATGAATACATCTTTTCAACCACCTGACCCTTAAAAACGTAATCGGATTGATAGAATTCAATAGCAGGTTTTGGAGTATCGCAGCTACAAGCAAAACTTTTGCTGGCGATCAAAAAAATTATTATTAAAGTTAAGTTCTTTCTCATATTAGGGCTAACGTCTCGTATAAAAACTGTGCGAGCGGGCGAGCGTGATTGTCAGCAGGACAATCAGGGGTGACAAGCGATCACGGAGTTTCGAATTGACACTGGTTTAAGCATTGTTTTTATATAATGTTGTAGCAAGTTTATAACTTTATGATTTGTATCAATTGTTTTCAATCTTCTTTTGTAATTATATCACCTAAAGGGTTCGATGTTTTTCTTCCGTTCAAATGCCAAGTAATCATTGAATATTCCAAATCCGGAAGCCTCTCTGACTCATTTTCCTTTTTCAATAAGACTTTTAATTCCTCAAAATTTTCTTCAGGTGCGTGTTGAAATATTAACCATGCTGGAATTGGGGCATCAATCCTGTCAACATTTGGAAAACCATACTTCTCTGTAATTTCAATTAGTCGCTCTGTATTAGCTAAATCTAAGCTATCGATGATATCCCATAAAGAATCATTTATCCGATCATATGAAGGAGAGCTTTTATTTAAACTGATTGATTTTTTTCTAAGAAATTGATCTTTATCAACCATTTGTTCTAATTCTTCGATCAAATCTTTTTTATCTGAATCGCTAATTTTGTTAAATCGTTCCTCCACGGTTAAATTCTGACATGAACCTAGAAAGATAACAACTAATAATGATAGAGTTTTTTTCATAAATTTCGCTTATAATTTGCTACAACGACCCGTATAAAAACTGTGCGAGCGGGCGAGCGTGATTGTCCGCAGGACAATCCGCTAAGCAAGCGAGCAGAAAGTTTCGATTCAAGAAAGATTTAAGCATTGTTTTTACTGTTGGCAGTAGTTTGTTTTTCGCTTTAAAAAACTGCCCGCATCATTTAATTAAAATAAAGCTGTTTGAAATACTTGAAATGATAACCAGCCAAAACTGTTTTCCATATATCCGCTTTTTCAATTATTCCCTTTTCGTACAATCTCCTACCGTCCGTAAAAGTCCGATATACAATTAGATAAAAAAGCAAGAGTAAAAGAAAAGTTCTAGATTGAACTTTGTCAGTTGCATTTAGCCAAATCAGAACTCCAATTGGAACAAGTATTGCCAAATAAAAAATTAATATGTTTTTCAATTTTTGGATATCTTAATTACTGCCAACGTCCCGTATAAAAACTGTGTGAGCTGGCGAGCGTGATTGTCCGCAGGACAATCCGCTAAGCAAGTGTGCACGGAGATTTGAATTGAGACAGGCTTTAGCATTGTTTTTATATATTGTTACCCACCGTTTTGTTTTCCAGTCAATATTTTCCACTCTTGTTTTTTCTCGGGTGGATTTTTTATTCGGATGCTGATTTCGTTATAATTCCATTCATTATTTATCCAGTCAGCAGATATATCCATATTTGCTTTTCCTTTTGTTCCAACAATTCGAACTGACGAATACACAGTTTTATTATTATTGGAGTAATTCACGTGACCCTCCAAAATTGCCATTTTGTCAATCGGCTCTATATCACCTAATAAAACCTTTGCTCTCTGGTCAGTTTTTACTTTTTCGAGGGCATTATTATATAGTTCTGTATCTGCATATGCTTGAGCTAAATCGGTCGCAACACCGTCCATATTAGATGAAAAAAAAACTGTAATTGAGATGAAAATTATTCCAAAAATCGGTAAAACCCATTTCCAATTTCGATTCCACCAGCTTTTTTGTTGTAACAAATCATTGCCCATATGTAAAATTTAGTTAGAGTTTGAATTTTTAAATGGTGGGTAACGTCTCGTATAAAAACAGTGCGAGCTGGCGATCGTGATTGTCCGCAGGACAATCCGCTAAGCTAGCAACCAAAAAGTTACGATTCAAGAAAAAAATTAAGCATTGTTTTTATATACTGTTGGCGGTAGTTTCTATTGGCTCTAACGCCTTTGAATTACGTATTAAAAAGACGTATTGGAGAACGTCTGTTGTAAATACATCTGGTGATTTAGTTATGACATCAGAACCAAAAAAATTAACTTTAATACCTCCTAAATATTGATTTTTCTTGTATGGTGAATCTGTATTATCTAAATCAAATATTGTTACTGAATTAGTATCCGTGAGTTCTCTTAAATCGTTTATACCTTTAACCAGCATTATCGGTCCGTCGTCATTAAGAATCGAAAGCTTATGGTCTTCTGGTGCCGGAAATTGGTCATTTTCTGGAAGATATACCTCACTATCTAAATTGTAACACACAAAACTTTTAATACTATTCTTTTTAGTAAAGCTTTTTATTCTTTCTGCAAACGGTCGGAAATTATTTTCACCATAGCCTTCCTGAAGAACATGAGCATATCCAAATAATCCATAAAACTTCTCATTTTCTAAATGTCCTTTACTAATAATTCTTTTAAAATTCAAGGTCATAATTGAATCACGAGAAAGTTTTCTTGAATTGTCGTCAAAATTTTTATCAATTCCTAATACTGTAATTTTACTTGAGTCTGGAAGTGCCTTATTATAATCATATATTTTCTCCCATTTTTCAAATAATTGATGGCTTGATTGCTGAGGAATTCTTTGTCCAATATCCAAGACAACTTTTCTTAATATCGAATTATCTTTAATTGAATGTATGCGTCCGTCTAAGTGCATCTTTACTGAGAACCATGTAGGTCATATTTTAGCGGTCTAAATATAATCAAAAATGACCCGATCTTCAATTGCCACAGAAATGCGTAAGCTGGTCACCAGCTTTTA
>NZ_JAIQZB010000004.1 GCF_020164555.1 Salegentibacter lacus
GAAGTATATCATACAGGATTATCCAATAAACACCGGTTGTTTCCATAGCAACAGTATCTACATTATTTTCCAGTAAGTAGGATGCTGCAGCTTCCAAATCCTCCGTAAAGGTGTCGAAACTTTTCACCTCTTTACCTTCCAATCCAACAAAAATTTTGCGGGCACCTATATCAATACCCGCCGCATGTGTTCTAATTTTTTTCATGGCGAATAAATTTTAAAAACCACAGTTGGAAAATCTTTCAGCTTGCAAGACTACCATTCGGGCATCAAGTAAATTGAGCACCAGCATCGCTAACAATATTTTCCAAAACCATACTCAGGAACAGGTATGAAAACACTATACTTATATCGGTTAACTCGTGGTTCATTATATTTACCAATAAAATTACGTCAAAATCCTACGCTAGGTAATTTTTTTTATCACAGGTCTCAGGATGACGATAAAACAAAAAGGCCTCACAGGTTTTCGAAAACCTGTGAGGCCTAATATTTTTATCAAACTTCCGAAGAAACTTAATTACCAGATCTTAACTCGATCTTCTGGTGCTACATACATTTTATCTCCTTCTTCAATATCAAAAGCGCTGTAAAAAGCATCAATATTTTGAAGCGGTACATAAGCTCTGTACATTCCAGGAGAATGAGGATCTGTCTTGATCTTGTTTTTCAAGGCTTCATCACGCATTTTGGTTCTCCAAACTGTTGCCCATGATAGGAAGAAACGTTGCTCTGGGGTGTAACCATCTATCTTTCCTGGATCTCCGTTTTCTTCTAAGTGAATTTGTAAGCCATCATAGGCAGCATTAACTCCGCCAAGATCTCCAATATTTTCACCAAGAGTAAACTGTCCGTTTATATAGACGCTATCCAATACTTCAATGTCGCTATATTGATCTGCAAGGTCTTTTCCAAGTGTTTCAAATTGTTTTAAGTCTTCGTCTGTCCACCAGTTATTCAGGTTTCCTTCAGCATCAAAACGAGAACCGCTATCGTCAAATCCGTGAGAGATTTCGTGCCCAATTACAGCTCCAATTCCACCGTAATTTACAGCAGCATCTGCTTTGTAATCGTAAAATGGGGGCTGAAGAATAGCCGCAGGAAATACAATTTCATTGTAGCTTGGGTTGTAATAAGCATTTACCGTTTGTGGGGGCATAAACCATTCGCTCTTATCTACCGGTTGACCAAGATCTGCCATATTATCGGCAACTCTCCACTTGCTGGAGTTCATCATATTTTGGAAAAAAGAACCACCGTTTTCAACATTTACAATTTCAAGGTCGCTATAATCTTTCCATTCATCTGGATAACCAACTTTAATAGTTGTAGTTCCCAGTTTTTCCTTAGCTTTTTTCTTGGTCTCTTCGCCCATCCAGCTTAGGTTATCTATCCTGTTTTCGTAAGCTTTAATCAGGTTAGAAATCATTTCCTGGGCTTTTTCTTTAGCTTCAGCCGGGAAATGTTCGTCTACATAAAGTTTACCTAAAGCTTCTCCAAGAGTTCCGTTTACAGTTTGTAGAGCGCGCTCGTCACGAGGTCGTTGCTCCTGTGCTCCTCTTAGGGTTTTGTTATAGAATTCCCAGTTTGCAGTTTCAATTTCTGTAGAAAGTGCTCCTGCTGCATCATTAAAGATGCTCCACTTTAAATAGTCTTTCCAGTCTTCAACAGAATTTTTAGCAATTACATCCTGAAGGGATTTCATATATTCAGGCTGAGAAACGATTATGGTATCTAAATTTTTTGCTCCAATTTCTTCAAAATAAGTATTCCACTCAAAAGCTGGAACCATATTTTGAAGCTCGGCTACTGTTTTTGGATTGTAAGTTTTACGGGCATCACGGCGTTCTACTTTGTCCAGTCTTGGTTCTGCAAGGCTGGTTTCAAAAGCTAAAATTCGTTCTGCTGCATCAGTTGCTTCTTCTTCAGAATAGTCTATATATTGAAGCATTCTGGTAATATGCTCCTTATATTTCTCCCTTTTTTCTTTGGAATCTGAATCATCTGCAACATAGTAGTCACGATCTGGTAGCCCTAATCCTGCAGGATAAAGGTAAGCAGCGTTCATATTACTGTTTTTAGCATCTGCACGAACCCCGAAAGAGAAAAATCCGGCACCGCCGTATTGTTGCATTTCGGTAAGGAATTCCTGTAGGTCTTCTTTGTTTTCAATAGCATCTACTTTTGCCAAATATGGTTTTACCGGTTCCACGCCTTTTTCATTTCGGGCTACGGTATCCATAATTGTATTATAAAGGTAAACCGCTTTAGCTTGATCACTCGAAGGGTCTAAGCTATCGTTAGCAGAAGCGCCTTCTAAAATAGCCATGGCATCTTTATCGGTACGCTCACGAAGTTCCATAAAACTTCCCCAGGTAGTCTGGTCTGAAGGGATTTCGGTAGAATCTACCCATTTCCCGTTTACATATCTAAAGAAATCATTCTGAGGTGCAACGGTAGTATCCATATACGCAAGATTAATACCGTGTACTTCTTCATTTTCAGCTTGGTCTTTGTCGTTATCCTGACAGCTGCTCAAGGTGGCAGCTCCCAAAACTGACAAGAACATCACTTTGGTTATTTTTTTCATGTGTGGTTTAAATTATTATGAATTTTGGCGCTAAAGTACTAAAAAGTAGCATACTTAGCCCAAGATTATTTAAGGCTGAAAATTTATTGATTTTTAAAGTGAGGATGGGCTTCCCTGTACTATTTCTCTTGAAGGTTTAATCAATTTCATTGATTAATTGTTTATCGAATTTTTCCTTCAATTTAGTTACTTCTTCAACATTCTCATTTGGAACGGTAATGGAAAGCACATAATGCGCAATTTTCCAACCTTCATTGGTTTTTTGAAGTACACCTGAGCCACGGCAGATTCCCATTTGCGTATTTAGCAACTCATCAAACCAGGCAATTTTGCTGTTTTCTTCGGTATAAATATTTCGTTCTAGAGTTGTGAAACTCCAGGCATTTCCACGATCAAAATATGGTTTTGAAAATTCCCGAAAATCATCGTTTTGCCAGTTTTCGGTAGCATCGGTACCTATAAAAACTCCGTCTTTGGTCATTAAACTGAAATACGTATCGAAATCGGCTTCGCCAGCGGCTTTGTGCCATTGAGTAAGTACAGCGTCAATATTAGATTTTTCCTGAGCCGATAGACTTATGCTGAAAATTAAAAAAAGTAGTGTTGTAAATTTTTTCATTTTGAATGAATTTTAATTCAAGATACCGATTTTTACTCAGCCGGAAAGATTTGAAACAGACGAAAGAACTAATCTATTCTACCGAAATTGAATCGACAGAAATAGTATCTCTTTCGGCTTTAAATTCATCGAGTTCATCTTCGAAATCTTCCAGCGTTTTTAGGAAAAGTTCATTAAGCTGAATCTTAAAATTATTGAATTCATCGGGAATTTCGCCAGCAACTTCAGTAATGGCATCGGCATCTAATTGCCGGCGATGAGAAAGTTGTTCTAAGACCTTTGCTTTGGTAGCCAAAACATTGGCACGGGCTCTTACCGCATTAGAGCTTAAAGAATCTGGAATACTGGTAGAAAGAGATTCCATAACCTGAGAAATTGGCCTGGAGCTTTCTATAGTTTGCTTCAGATTATAGTTTTTTAATTGGTCAACTTCATTTTGCGCCGCGATGTAAGCTAGCCACTGTATCGCGTGTTTTCTGGCTTCAGGAAGCAAAACCACTTCAATGTTAGTGGTCTTTATGGGTTGGTTTAATGCAGTAGAGTCAATCTTAGTACTGGCAATATTTTGATTTTCTGACTTTTCGCCACAAGACCAGAGAAAAATAAATGATATAAAAATCAGTTTTTTCATATAAATACAAAGTTAATCTAAAATATTTCAGATTTCATAAATTCATGGCGTGAAAGCCAAAGACATAAAAGATTTCTAATAAAAGTAAAGGTTTCGGCTACTTCATTGCGAAAACCTCTATATAAATAAATATATTTGCGGAAAAATCAATAAGATGGCCGGGAAAATTTTAATTATTGGAGCTTGCGGGCAAATTGGAACCGAGTTAACGCTGAAATTACGCGATCTCTACGGAAACGATCGGGTAGTGGCTAGTGATATTAGGGAAGGGAGCGAGGAGCTTATGGAATCTGGTCCTTTTGAAATTGCCGATGCTACTGATGCCGCTCTAATAGAATCTATTATTGATAAGTACAGCATTTCTGAAGTTTACCTTATGGCCGCTATGTTAAGCGCTACTGCAGAAAAAGTCCCGATGAAAGCCTGGAACCTTAATATGGATTCCCTTTTTCATATCCTGAATTTTGCAAAGGATAAAAAGATTGAAAAAGTATTTTGGCCGTCGAGTATTGCAGTTTTTGGGCCTACCACGCCTAAAAATGATACTCCGCAAACTACAATAATGGAGCCTTCTACGGTTTATGGAATTAGTAAACAAACCGGCGAAAGATGGTGCGAATATTATCACGATAAATACGGCGTAGACGTTAGAAGTTTGCGTTATCCTGGCATTATAAGTTATAAAACCCTTCCCGGCGGCGGAACTACCGATTATGCGATAGAGATTTTTCACGAAGCCCTTAAAAAGAAAAACTATACTTCATTTCTGGACGAAAATACCGGCCTTCCTATGATGTATATGGACGATGCGATTAAAGCTACCGTAGATATTATGGAAGCACCTTCGGAGAAAATAAAAGTACGTTCTTCTTATAATCTTTCGGCTTTAAGTTTTACGCCAAAAATTCTTGCTGAAGCTATTCAAAAGGAAATCCCTGAGTTTAAAATTGCTTATGACCCCGATTTTAGACAAAAAATTGCCGATTCCTGGCCTTCGAGCATAGATGACTCTGAAGCGAGAAAGGACTGGCAGTGGAAACACGATTTCGACCTGCAAAGCCTGGTTAAGGAAATGCTGGCAGGAGTTTCAGAGCAATTAAATACCGCGAAGTAATTCTATAAATCGAGAATTATTTCTTCTTTTTCTTCATTTTGTTCAACCAGATTAGTGTTCCGGTGATTGGTAGGCTGGTAGCGATCAAGCAGGCCAGAAAATAAATGACTTTAGAAAAAGTACCAAAGATCTCACCGGTATGAATGGGTTTTATTAAAGAAGCAACCTGAACATTTACCGGTTTTTCTGAAAATAGTTCTTTTTTGAGAATTTTCCCGTCACGATCTATAACTAACATATCATAAGTATTGGGCGACCAATTGCCGGATTCATATTTTCTAATTGAAAAAATACCCTTTTCGTCCTGCGGAAAAGAAATTGAAGTCTCCCCTGGATAATCCAGGTTTTTATTAGAAATATTGAGAATTTCAGTAATATCCAGCGTTTTAGAATTTGCGTTAATTTCTGAAGCGATTTTAGGCCCACCACGACCTCCAAAAACCTGGGTTCCTAAAACCTGGCTGCCCAAATCTTTATACCAATCAAAAGACCAGAATAGTCCGGTAAGTGTCATGACAACTAATACTAAACACGAATAAAAACCAAGGGTGTTGTGTAGATCGTGGTTAATTCTTTTCCAATTTGCTGACCATTTGATTTTAAAACCTGGTTTTAAAGTTTTCCACTTTATTTTTTTCTTCGGAAACCAAAGTACAATTCCGCTTATAGATAAAAAGAGAAAGATGATCGTAGCAATTCCCACAATGGGTCTGCCGATAGCAGAATCGAATAGCAACCAGCGATGCATTCTAAACATAGTAAAGAAAAAATCATCTGCCGGATTTTCACCTAGTTGTTGGTAATCACCGGTATATTGGTTTACATAAAAAGTGGTACCACGTCTATCTTCCGGCGAGGTTTTCACTTTGAATTCATAAGCTTTATTGGGATTTTTAGGCAACGTAAGCCCGGTAACCGCTCCTTCTTTTTCAAGGTTTTGCTGCAAATTTTCAACAGCAATTACTTCACCTTGTTGCGGGTCTACTTTTAATTCTTCAGCAAAAAGCGATTTTATTTCGGTTTGGAAGGTTAAGATAGTTCCGCTTAGGCAAACCAGGAAAAGGATAATCCCGCTCCCAAGCCCTAACCATAAATGCAGATCGTTGAGTAATTTTCTAAACGTATATTTTTTCTTTTTTTGCTTCTTCTTTGTCATGGATTCTGGTATAAAACTTAAAATAAGACTGACCGGAAAAAAGAATTTCCGGTCAGCCCTTTTTGGCAAATTCAAATATTTTTTAGGTGCTTAAAAAACTCCTATAAAGTGGCTTCCTTCTACATTTACCAGCTCGGCCCCTTTAGTTACCTCGCCCGTTTCTGTATCAATAATATAAATATTCCCGTTTTCTCCTACGGGAGCTTCGGTTACATAAACTTCATCTCCATCTACCACAAATCCCTGGTATTGGAATAGGTAGAAATCTTCGCTATATGGGATTTCATTTATTTTTTGTGCAGTTTTTGCTTCTAAATCTACCAGCGCGAAATATCCTTGTGCTCCTGCTACACCTTCAGTAGAACCTGCGTGGCGATAAGCTACAACTGCTTTTCCGCTTGCGGTAGGTCTCCAGGCCAGAATATAAGCGTCTTCTACACCTAAGGCCTCATCTAAGTTAAATACGTATGAATCGTCATACTGATTATTCGCACCAATTTTTAAGATATGAGAACCGTTGGGATCGCCCTGATTTGCCTGGTAAACACTTCCGTTCACTAAGAAAGCATTAATGCTTCGGTAACCATTGGTGTTTCCTTTCCCTACTTCAGAAGTAATAATAGTTGGGTTTTCTAAAGAAGGGTAGTCTAATACAATGGTTTTAGAACCTAAAACTTCGCCGTTCCTATCTGTTTCCCCGGTTTCAGGGTCTACCTTACTCATACGAGCTCCAATGTATAATTTATCTCCCGCAGCATTTAAGGTTGGCATATCAATCCTACCAATGTAATAGCCCTGTGCTTCCAGTTCTTCGCTTAGCTGAAGGTTTGATTCTTTGAATTCTTTTATTGCTGAGTTCTGTAAATCCAAGGTGACAATACCCATTGTAGCTTCAGTGCGAAGATAATTATCGTTATCATCAAACAGGTTCTCGGTATCTACATAAACTGCAGCTCCTGTTTGATCTCCATCAAATAATTTAATCCATCTTGGAGCAGAACCTACATATGGAGCAATGCTTATTTCAGTTCCGGTTTGTTCAAAATTTTGCCCGCCATTCACATTATATTTCGTGTAATTACCACCGGTATCGCCGGCATAACTGATATTGAATATAGTGCTGCCGTCTTCAGAAGATTGTAACCTGGCAGTTCTGTTAGAAGGTACTATAAATCCATTATCAAAAGGTTCTATAGATACTGTTGGGTCTTTAGCGTCTTTACTGTTTACAGAATAGATTAGGGTACCTCCATTACCATCGCCGGGATTTTCTCCCATTCTGGCGGCGGCAACGGTAATCCATCGGCCATCTTCATTTTCTCCCGGCTCCTGGCCGTTGTCAATAGGGGCGTCGTCACTACTACAAGAAGCCAGTAAGCCTGTTGCTATTGTAATGGTTGCTAAGGTTTTAATGCTGAAAAAATTACGTTTCATAATATTATTTTTATTAATTGGTTAAAATTTATTGATTGAATAATTTAATTTTAGATAAAAAGCCCTTCCCGGTTTTTGCACCGATAAGTTGTCGTAGACAGGCTTGTCAAAGATGTTTTTTACATCAAAACTCATTACGAAATTTTGATTCGGGAAAGTGTAGCTAAGGCCAAGATCTTGCGCTAATTGCTGAGGTACTTTAAAAAAATCGTCTCCTACCGTGTTGGATCCCTGGGGAACCAGATATGAAAATTCATCAGTAAAGTACATCGTGTAAAATAGATTTAGCCGGGAGTTTTTCTGAATTAAATTTTTAAATGAATAACGTAAGCTGCCATTCATGGTTAAAAATGGAGTATTGGGGACATCTATTTCTACGCCTCTGTTTTCAATTTTTAAATCGAATCGGGATACGTTGAAATTAAATCCAAAATTATTGTTGTAGGTATAACTGAACTGTGCGTCTATGCCTTTTGAAGTTCCGCTTCCCTGGTTTACATAAACGATTAATTCTTCATCCACATTTAAGGAAGTCTCGATAGGTAAGCCAATTCTATCTTTAATATTTCTGGTAAAAAGGTTTGTTGAAGCATTAAATCGATGTTTCTTAAGGTTAAATGTGCCTAGTTTAAGACCTAAATTATAATTGTTGCTTTGCTCGGGATTAATACTTGCATTTGCTACAACATTATCACCGTCGTTACCAAAAATTTCGGTTTCGTTTGGCAGGCGTACGGCTTTTTCGGCCGAAGTTAATAAGGTAATAGTGGAGCTAAGCTCGTAAGAAGCTGCAAAACCATAACCTTCATATTTTTTGTTGCTGCTTACAACATCATCTACAATTTGCCTGCTTCCGTCTGAATTTCTTTGAATTTCAGGATCTACACTTATTGATTTTTGTTGGTAGTATTTCCCGAATACATTGGTTTTTAACCTGTCGTCAAAAGCATTTAATTCATAGGTTAGTGAAAGTATGTTCTTGTGTAAATCCCGTGTTCCTAAAAAAGTATTTTCTAATACAGATTGTAGTTCGTCGCTATCTTCTCTGTCAATTCCACTATAAACGTGGTTTGCTAAAATTTTGTGGTTATCGTTAATAGCGTAAGCCAAACCTGTTCTAATCGAGGCAACATTTCGGTTAATTTTTGCAAGGGTAGGCCCGCCTTCTTGCTGTGAGCCCCAGGTATATTTGTATTCGTTACCTCTAAAATCTATTGCCCGTTCGCCGCTCCAGCTATAAGCCCACGGCACCGTGTCATTTACCTGGCGGTTTCGCTTCCCGTAGTATCCGGTGATATTTACATCTAATCCCGCGGTAAATAAATCTTTTTTGTGGTAAATTAAATTGGCAAGAGTTGCGTCAGATTCCAGGAATCTTCCTTCGTATGGCATAATAGTCATAAATGCACCATGTTGTACTTCTTTATAATCATCAGAACCTGTAAAACCTACAAAAAACTGGTCGGCCCATTTTATATCGGTATAGCCTAGTTGAACAGTACCTCCGGTAGACCTGTAGGCATCGTTAAACCTTCTTGCGGTAATAGGGGTTTGTTGGCCACCTAAACCTGTTACTACTACACTTCGGCCTGAAACTTCATAGTCGTTATCAGAATAATTATGAAAAGCAGAGGCTTTTACGGTAAACCCGGAATTATCAAACCTGTACAACCCATTTAAATTTGTTTGAAAAGTATTGAATGAGCCGTATGAAACAGACGCGTTAATAATTTCACTCGATTGTTTATTTAGCACAATGTTAATAGCGCCACCAAGGGCGTCATCTGCTAAATGGCCGGGAACAACTCCTTTATAAACTTCAATTCGCTCGATCATTGAGGGAGGAATACTGTTTAAGTTATAGGAAGAACCAAATGTGGAAATTGGAATTCCGTCTATAAAAATCCGTACTGCACTTCCCGATAATCCATTCAAACTGTATTCTGCACGAGAGCCTAAGCCACCATTTTGCCGAATTTTCACCCCAACGGTAGTGTTTAGTAATTCGTTTGTCTGGATATTTCTAATACTGGCTTCTCCGGTTTCTACAACATTAAGGGCAAAACCTTTTTTCTCCATTTTAGATTTGAATGATTGTGCCTGGAGGTATACTTCGCTTAATTCATTTTCTGAAGTATTAATAGTTATATTATGTTCTAAATTTTTAGAGTTTACAGCTATTTGATGGTGAGCTATAAAATTATCTTTACGAATTTCTAGTAAAAAAATTCCTGCCTGTAAGTTCTTTAATTGGTAATTGCCTTTTGAATCTGATTGGGTATTCTCACTTTGATAAAGATTGGAGGCTGTAACACTTGCTCCAATTAAAACATTCCCATTTTCATCTTCAATTATTCCAGAAATATTGAAGCTTTCAGGTTCAGTTTGCTGTGCGCTTAAAGTAGGCACACCAGCTAATAATAGCAGTAGAAAAAAGCTTATAGTAAAATTTGAATCCACAATTATATTTTATTATTCTTATTTAAACTAATTTTAAATAACTTGCAGCAAATTTATATTTTGGGTGTCTAAGGCAGTTTCTGTTTTGGGAATAAAAATTATGGAAAGCGTATTATGTATATTGAGTCTAAATTAGTAGAGATAAATGAATTATTGTTTTCATTAGACCTTTTAGAGGAAAAGGATCAAAATATTATAAAGGAAGAAATATCCAGATTCTCACAATCCTGGTTAAAAGCTAACAGCAAAATCCAGTTTACTAAGGGTTTATTTGTTGTTGATACCACCTTTAAAAACGAGAGGGATCTTACTGATGTCTTCAGCATCGGGGGCGAGTATATTCAGATATCTTATTTAGGCAAGGGAGATTCGCATTTAATTTCAGCAAAAGAGAAGAAGCCCATAGGAATGGGAAGTATTAACTGTTGTTACGAACATGATACGATTAGTACAATAGAAATGCCTGCAAATAGCCCTACACATTACCAGGCGGTTTTTCTTTCAAAAGAATATTACCTGCAATTGTTAAAAGATGAAGCCTGGATAAAGAATAATATATTTTATAGAAATATAATCGAGGGCAATTACATAAAATGGGGAACTTGTAAATTTCATATCGATTATAGTTTATATCATATTTTAAATGAGATTACACAGGGTGATTGGGAATCTGATTTCAAGAAATACTACCTAGATCTAAGGCTTAAAGAATTGTTTCTTTCCTTGCATTTATGCCAGCAAGAAGTATGTAGTGGAGTAGGAAAAGGTATAAGTGTGGAAAATCTTGAAAAAATAAGAACGGCTCACGCTTATCTAATTGAAAATTTTAAAAATCCACCTACAATAAAAGTGCTGGCCAGAAAAGTGCTTTTGAATGAGCTTCAGCTAAAAAAGGACTTTAAAAAAATGTATGGGAAAACGATTAGAAGTTTTATAATTGAGTTGCGAATGGAGAAGGCTAAAAGTTTATTGGGCAAATATACGGTAAATGAAATGGCCGGTATTTTGGGATATAAGAGCGTTCCGCATTTTATAAACACCTTTAAGAAGTGTTATGGGTATACCCCGAAACAAGGATTAAATCAGTAAAATTAGAGCATAAAAAAAGCCGCTATCACAGCGGCTTTTCAAGTTCTTGAAATAGGATAATATATATTATTCTATAACGCGTACTTCCGCAGCGTTAACTCCTTTTCTACCTTCTACTTCAACGTACTCAACTTTATCACCTTCGTTCAAGCTCTCGCCATCTAATCCAGTAATGTGTACGAAGATGTCTCTTCCTGTTTCGTCGTTGGTAATGAATCCATATCCTTTTGATTCATTGAAAAATTTAACTGTACCTTCCATCGTAATAATAAAATAAATAATTAATAAAGGGCAAAGTTAGCAATATATTATTGATGACAATGCAATATTTTTGATTTTCTTTTGAAAGACTTCTAAAACAGGTGATTAATCTATGCCTTTATCTTTCATTCTATCCATGTTCTCTTTAGTGAGAGTGTAGTCTTTGAGACGTTTTCCCTTCCATCTCACATACAGGAAAATAGGCATTAAAATAAATGCACTCGCCAGCACAGCCAGGCCAATTATCTGGTCTCCCAGCAAAACATCTTCATAAGTGCGGTAATAAAACCCCACCCCGATGGCAATTAATATTAAAATTCCTAAAATTTTTAAAATGGTATTCATAGCATTAAACGGTTACTTCTATTAATTTCTGGCGGTATGCGGTGAGTAATTTGGATTTAGAAATAAAACCAACATATTTGCCATCATCTACTACCGGCAGATTCCAGGCATTTGTTTCCTGAAATTTACTCATGATATCTTTTGGCCTATCTTTTCTAAGATCAATAATTTCCGGAGCTCGTTGCATAATGTCACTCACCTTTACTTCTTCATACATTTTCTGATCAAACATTATTGGCCTTATATCATCTAATAGAATAATTCCTAAGAATTTACGATTTTCATCGATAACGGGGAAAAGATTCCGGGAAGATTTTATTACGCCTTCGTGAATAACATCTCCCAGATTCATATCTATATTAAGGGTTACAAAGTTTTTCTCTATAATCTGCTGAATATTTAAAAGGGTTAAAACGGCCTGGTCTTTATTGTGAGTAATTAACTCCCCGCGTTGTGCAAGTTCTGTAGTGTATACCGAATGCGGCTGAAACCTGGTCGTAACTGCAAACGAAATGGCTGCGGTGATCATTAGCGGAACAAAAAGTTCGTACCCGCCGGTAAGCTCGGCAATAAGGAAAATCGCGGTAAGCGGCGCGTGCATTATTCCGGCCATAACCCCGGCCATTCCTACCAGTGTGAAATTACTAACCGAAATAGGATTATTTAAAATCCCGAGATTGTTAATAATAAGAGCGAAACAATGGCCCATGGCGCTACCCATATATAAAACCGGCGCAAAAATACCTCCAACTCCGCCGGCACCCAGGGTTAATGAAGTCGCGATTACTTTAAAAACTACCAGTCCTGCCAGCAGAAGAATTACCACCCAAATATTATCTAAGTAGGCATCAAATAAATTGGTTTGCAAGGCGAAAATATAATTTTCCTGCAGCAAATTATTTATTACATCGTAACCTTCTCCATATAGCGGAGGAATAAAAAAGATTAATACACCAAGCCCGAGACCGCCGGCGAGTAATCTTAAGAACCCCGATTTTATTTTTCGGAATATTGCGGCGAACTTAAAATAAACCTTTCCGAAATAAATAGAACAAACCGCTGCTATTACGCCCAGTAAAACATAAAATGGAACTTCAGAAACATTAAACTGATCACTTAATTGATAGTGTAAAATGATATCGTTGCCAAAAAAGAAATAGGAGGTAAGTATGGCTGAAACCGAAGCTGTAAGTAACGGAATCATAGAAACCAACGTAAGGTCAAGGCTAAATATTTCAATCGCAAAAATAATAGCGGCAATTGGTGCTTTAAATAAAGAAGACATTGCCCCGGCAGCAGCACAACCTATTAAAAGTGTGCGCGTGGCCTGGTTCATTTTGAATAAGCGAGATAAGTTGGAGCTTATGGAAGCCCCGGTAGCCACTGTAGGCGCTTCTAATCCTACCGATCCTCCAAACCCAACGGTAAGCGGGGCGGTTATTAAAGAGGCGTAAGATTGAAACCTGCGCATAATTCCCTGCCTTTTAGAAATAGCGTGCAAAACGGTGGGAATACCGTTTCCTATATCTTTTTTGATAACATATTTAATGAGAAAGACAGAAAGGGCAATCCCCAGGATTGGGAAAATAAAATAGAAAGCATTGTGATAATTCACAATAAACTCGTCTTCCAGTAAACGCTGAATATAGTGGGTGAAATTCTTGATGCCTACCGCTACAAGTCCCGCCAGGAAGCCAATGAGGGAGCTTAGCACCATCAAGAATTGTTGATGGCTAAGGTTCCTGGTGCTCCAGTCTGAAAAACGGGTTAGAAGTTCTGTAACTCTGGTACTCACTCAAAAATTTATTTAAGTGAAGATAAAAAAATCCCGATGTGAAACCGGGATTTTTCATCAATTATAATTTTACTCGATAATCGAGATTCAAATGCTCTGGCGTTTGCATTGAATACAAAGAATCATTTTTCACGGATACTTTTTGAGCTTTATTTCAGGTAGTTTACCTGTAAATGAAGTTCTTTAAGTTGTGATTCGTCAAGTGTGGCCGGCGCATCTATCATCACGTCCCTGCCGTTGTTGTTTTTAGGAAAAGCAATAAAATCCCTAATGCTTTCCTGACCGCCAAGAATGGCTACCAACCTGTCAAAGCCAAATGCAAGCCCGCCGTGAGGTGGTGCCCCGTATTGGAAAGCATCCATTAAAAAGCCGAATTGTGCTTTAGCTTCTTCCGGAGTAAACCCTAAATAATCGAACATTTTTGCCTGGGTTTCCTTGTCATGGATCCTTATGGAGCCACCCCCAATTTCATTTCCGTTCAGCACCAAATCGTAAGCATTCGCTCGAACTTCTCCCGGTTTTGTTTCCAGAAGGGCAAAATCTTCTTTTTTAGGCGAGGTAAAAGGGTGGTGCATCGCGTGAAAACGATTTGTTTCTTCATCCCATTCTAAAAGTGGGAAATCTACTACCCAAAGCGGGGCGAATTCATTAGCCTTTCTTAAACCTAATTCGTTTCCTAAGTGCATTCTTAAAGCGCTTAGCTGGGTTCTCGTTTTGTCGGCATCACCGGCCATTACAAGTATAAGATCGCCGGGTTTTGCATTTGCAGCTTCTGCCCAGGTTTTTAGATCTTCTTCGGAATAAAATTTATCTACGGAAGATTTTAAAGTTCCGTCTTCATTATATTTTGCCCAAACGAGTCCGTTGGCGCCAACCTGTGGTCTTTTAACCCAGGATATTAATTTGTCTATTTCCTTTCGGGTGAAGGAAGCTGCTCCCGGAACCGCAATTCCCACAACCAGTTCCTGCTGATCAAAAACATTAAAACCTTTGTCTTTGGCAAGTTCGTTTAATTCGGTAAACTCCATCCCAAACCTTATGTCTGGTTTGTCGTTTCCGTATTTTTTCATCGCTTGAGCGTAGGTCATTCTTGGGAATTCGGCTACTTCTACACCGTTGATTTCTTTCAGTAAATGTCTGGTTAAACCTTCAAAAATATTCAGGATATCTTCCTGCTCAACAAAAGCCATTTCACAGTCAATCTGGGTGAATTCCGGCTGTCTATCGGCTCTAAGATCTTCATCCCTGAAACACTTTACAATTTGGAAATATTTATCTATTCCGCCAACCATAAGCAATTGCTTAAAGGTTTGTGGTGATTGTGGAAGGGCGTAGAACTGACCTTCGTTCATTCGGCTTGGTACTACAAAATCGCGAGCCCCTTCAGGAGTAGATTTTATTAAATACGGAGTTTCCACCTCGATAAAGTCTTGTTTTGAAAGATAATTTCTAACTTCCATTCCCACCTTATGGCGAAATTTCAGTTTATTTTTCACCGGATTTCTACGAATATCGAGGTAACGGTATTTCATTCTTAAGTCTTCACCGCCATCGGTTTCATCTTCAATAGTAAAAGGAGGGGTGAGGGAAGTGTTGAGAATATTCACTTCTCCAACCAAAACTTCAATTTCACCGGTTGGAATATTGGTATTTTTAGATTCCCGCTCAATTACTTTTCCGCTAATTTGAATTACAAATTCACGACCCAGTTTTTGAGCTTTTTCCATAAGTTCTTTTGAAGAGCGTTCTTCATCAAAGATAAGCTGGGTGATGCCGTAACGATCGCGCAAATCTACCCAAACCATAAAACCTTTGTCCCTTATTTTTTGAACCCAGCCCGAAAGTTTTACTTCCTGGCCAATTGAAGCTGCATTTAATTCCCCGCAGGTGTGACTTCTATACATAATATTCCTGAAATTTTAAGTAGCGCAAAAGTAAGAAGTTCTATTGGGTTTCCCGATAAAATCGACTTAGAAAATACTCCCTAAATGCGATTTAAATACTCGTTCGCTCGCTTGAAAATCATATAATCTTTTAAATCATTTAAGCTGATTATCTCGGGAAAAAATCCTGTGTTAAGTTAAAAAATAACATTTAAGTAATTGTTTATCAGTTTTTTAATGTTTTAATGTTAACTTAATGTTACGTGAGTGTTGTTTTAAAGTAAACATTTAGCTATATTTGTGAAGTAAAGTTTAAAAAATAAGACTATGAAAAAGATAAAAAACATATTGATGGCTGCCATTTTTACCTTTGGAGCAGCTGCTATGGCGCAAGAAAGTCCGGAACCAAAATTTGAAAAAGAAGGAGATCTTATTAAGGGAACTTTCTTTTATGAAGACGGTTCTGTAAAACAAATGGGAACTTACAAAGATGGAAAGCTTCATGGCGAATGGATTGCTTATGATGCAGACGGTAAAAAGCAAAGCATTGCCACATACACTGAAGGGAATAAAACCGGCAAATGGTTTTTCTGGACCTCAGATAAATTGACTGAAGTAGATTACGACAATAATCAAATCGCCGGGGTAAATACCTGGAAGAGTGATGGTACTTTAGCTGATAACTAAAAGCTAAATTTCTTTACAATAAAATTTAAAGGCTGTCTGAAAAGACGGCCTTTTTTTGTTCAATTAAATCTGATTTTTAATCTTCTACCGGTACTGCATCTACTGGATCTTCAAACGCAATAAAAAGAACGCAGGGAGCATCGCCACATTTTGCCGAATGAGGTTTATTGGCCGGGCCGTAGGCGTACGAACCTTCTTTTAAGGTTTGTGGTTGTTCTCCTTCATAAGTCACCTCCATTTCACCTGAGATAAGAATAATCCTTTCGGGAGAAGTATGAGTGTGAGCTGGGATGTATGCATTAGCAGGAACTTTAAAGAAGATATCTGCATTTTTTTTGGCAGGATTTCCGTGTAACACAGCAATATTACAACCATCCGGCATAAAATCTGGGCAAGGGGCCCATTCAAGATTTGAATCGCTTTTTGAAATGGCGACTGAGTTTTCAGAAATTTCCTGGGCGAAAATTCCGCAGGAAAAGAAGAGCATAATTAAAAAGCTAAAACTTATTAAATTGGTAAGCTGATGTTGAATTTTCATAATTCCCCGGTTTTAATTGGTTAAAAGCTTTTAAAAATGTTTAATCTTTTAAGCTACTTCAATTAAATGGAGAATGGAATGAGTGAATTCCCTGTAAATAGTAAAAATAAAAAAGAGGCTGTCTGAAAAGTCTCATTTCGTCAAGCTGAACTGGTTTCAGCTTCTAACATGATTTTATTATCAACATCTTAGATTCTGAAATGAATTCAGAATGACGATTTAAAAAATTTTTCAGACAGCTTCTTTTATAATTTAAGTTTTTGCTTCCAGCTTTCTTTGTTTTCGCTCTTCGCGTTTATCGGCGGTTTTAACCTTGGCTCGATTTACCAGGTAAAACATCACCGGAACTACAACCAGCGTAAGGAAGGTAGCAAATACCAACCCGAATATTACTGTCCAGGCCAATGGCCCCCAGAAGATCACGTTATCACCCCCAATAAATACTTTTGGGTCGTAATCTGTAAATAAACTAAAGAAATCTATATTCAATCCTACTGCAAGTGGTATTAAACCAAGTACTGTAGTAATTGCGGTAAGCAAAACTGGTCGCAACCTCGATTTTCCACCTCTAACAATACAGTCGTAATACTGGGCACGGGTAAGTAAATCGTCATCATCTAAATTAAGCTCCCGTTTTTTCCGGTCTATAAGAATTTGGGTGTAATCAATAAGTACAATAGCATTATTTACTACAATACCTGCAAGAGAGATAATACCCATCATCGTCATAATAATGATGAAATCCATCTGGAAAATAATCAGCCCAAGAAACACTCCAACCAAACTCAATACTACCGCCATAACAATGATAATTGGTTTTGATAGCGAGTTGAATTGCGCAACAAGAATAAGCAAGATACCGCCCATCGCGATTAGCAAGGCTTTAAGTAAAAAAGCCATGTTTTCTTCCTGTTCTTCCTGCTCACCGGTAAATTCTAAGGTGATATCTTTTGGAAGATCATAACTTCTAAGCGCTGTTTTTAACTGGCCCACAATCTCATTCCCATTATAACCTTGCAGCACGTTGGAATAGAGGGTGATTACCCTTTTTAAATCTTTTCTTTTAATAGAACTAAAAGAAGAAGCAGATTCTGTAGTAACCAAAGATGAAATTGGCACCTGAATTATTTCTCCGGTGTTCTGATCTTTAAAAGTAACCGGCTGATTAAATAATACGTTTTCGTCATAGCGATATTCATCGGCAAAACGCATATTTATCTCATAATCATCATCACCATCTTTATATGTTGAAACCTCTTCCCCATAAATAGCACGCCGCAAAGTTTGACCTACCTGCGATGTGGAAACTCCAAGCTGTCCCGCTTTTCTTCGATCTACATTTACACTTAATTCTGGTTTAGATTTATTAACGTCTATTTTAAGCTCTTCAATTCCGGCAATACTAAGATCGTTAACATACGAACGCAAATTTTCGGCTTCCATCAACATTTGTTCATAATCTTCACCTTTAAGTTCCATATTAATTGGATATCCCGTAGGTGGGCCGGCAGCATCTTTCTCTACCACAATAGAAGCACCGGGGAATCCCTGTACTGCTTCCCGAACTTCAGATAAAACTTCGCTACTACTCACACCTCGTCTTTCGGTGAATTCACGCATAGAAAGGGTGATCTTGGCCTTGTGTGGCATTTCATTTTGCTGGCCACCATCGGTTTGCGGGTTTCCTGCACCTTCACCAACCTGAGAGATAGCCGATTCAACCATAAAGTTGTAACCGTCTTCATCCTCATATTGCTCAATAGCTTCAAAAACACGTTGCTCTACTTGTTTGGTAAGAGCGTTGGTTTTATGAATATCAGTTCCTTGTGGATACTCGATATAAGTTATTACCTGGTTTGGTTCATTTTCAGGAAAGAACAAAACCTTTGGTTGCACCAAGCCAATCAATACAAAAGAAACGAAAAGCAAGAGTAAGGTTCCGAAAAAGGTGAAATAAGCTTTCTTTCCGCGTAGCGCATATTTGAGGGTTTTTTCATACGCATTTTCCATTTTTTTAAGGGCGGTGTATTGAAAATACTCTACCCCGCGGGAAATAAAATATTTATAAACCCAAAGTAAAATAGCTACCAGAATTAGAATATTTCCGAATGCCCTAAGCGCTCCGGCATCAACTACAAATCCTATAATTAATAACAATGCTCCAAACCCGGCGAGAATAGAACTTATTTTTATAAGCTTCTTTTTCGTAAATTCTTCCTCTTCGGTTCTCATAAATTGAGAGGTAAGCATCGAGTTGATGATTAGTGCGACAAAAAGCGAGGAACCTAATACTATAGACAGCGTAATGGGGAAAATCACCATAAAACTTCCTATAATTCCCGGCCAGAGTCCCAGTGGGAAAAATGCAGCCAAGGTGGTTGCTGTAGAAGCAATAATTGGCCAGGCGATTTCACCTAAACCTTGCTTGGCAGCCTGTTTTCGTGGCATACCTTCGTCCATTAAAGTATAGACGTTTTCTACCACAACAATCCCGTTATCTACCAGCATCCCAAGTCCCATCACCAGAGCAAAAAGCACCATGGTATTTAGGGTATACCCCATACTGGATAGAATGATATACGAAAGGAACATAGATAGAGGAATCGCGATTCCTACAAATAGTGCGTTTCTAAAGCCCAGGAAAAACATAAGTACCAGAACCACCAAAATCACCCCAAATATGATATTATTTACCAGGTCGTCTACCTGGCTTCGGGTGTTGGTAGAAAGGTCGTTGGTGAGACTAATGTGTAAACTTTCGGGAAGATATTCTTCCTGTTCTTTTTTTACTATTTCTTTTATCTGGTCAACAGCCTCGATCATATTCTTACCGGCACGCTTTTTAACGTCCAGCATAACCACCGGTTCACCATATTCGCGCGCAAAAGTGGTGGCATCTTTTTCTCTAAAATTAATAGAAGCAATATCTTTAAGGAAGATATTACCACCATCGGTTTTTACCACAACATTGTTAAGTTCCTTAGGATCTTCAATTTCCCCAATGATCCTGATGTTTTTTTGAACCCCGCTGGTAATCACATTTCCACCGGAAATTGTTCTGTTTTCACTGCTTACGGCATTTACAATATCTGTAAAACTAACTTTGGAAGCCGTCATTTTATAGATATCTACGGCGATTTCAACCTCCATTTCTTCAGCCCCACGAATACTCGCTTCTTTTATCTGCGGAAGCAATTCTATGCGTTCCTGAAGATATTCGGCATATTCCTTTAACTGCTGAACGGTATAATCACCAGTTAGGTTAATGTTTAGAATAGGTTGTTCTTCTGAGATATTAAGGTCAAACACATTAGGTTCTACCTTTGCACCATTATCTAAAGTAGGCCAGGTAGTTTCGGCTTTCACCATATCTACCTTGTCTTTTACTTTGGTTTTGGCACTTTCTACTTCGACATCTTCTTCAAATTCTACAATTACAAGGGAATAATCCTGAAAAGTAGAAGACGAAATCTCTTTAACTCCGGCAACATCATTAAACTCTTCCTCGAGCGGTTCTGTGATGAATTTTTCAACATCTTCAGCAGAGTTTCCGGGGTTGATAGAACTAACATAGATCTTGGTTTCCACAACCTCGGGAAAGGTTTCCCGGGGCATATTGTAATACGACATGAGCCCACCAATCATCACAATGGCGATAATTACATATACCGTCATTTTGTTGTTAATGGCCCAGGACGAAAGCTTAAATTCTTTATCTAAATTCATTGCAGCTTAGTTTCTTATTTTAACTTCCTGACCATCGCGAAGGTTTTTAGCACCTTCTACGATCAGGGTTTCTCCGGTTTGTAATCCACTGGTTATTTCTATTTTATTATTATAGGAATATCCTGTTTCTACAATTTTTCTTTTTGCAGTACCAATCTTGTCTTCACCTTCTTTTTCCTGAAGCGTAAATACGACGCTTTCTCCTTGCGAATTTTTAAGCAAAGCATTCTCTGGAATTACGATGGCGTTTTCTGCAGTATAATCGTTTAATCTAATGGTTGCGATTTGATTTGGTTTTATCATCCCGTTTTCATTGGGAACTGCAACCTGAATACTGAACGAACGGTTGTTAGGGTTAATAGTGTTTCCAACCCTTCTAATTTCACCTTCAAATTCACGATCCAAGGAACTGATTTCTACAATTACCTCGGTACCTTTTCTTACGGTGTTTAAGTAATTTTCTGGCACTGCAGCTTCTATATACATATTTTTTAGACTCACTAATCGAAATAACTGACTTTGTCCCGGGCTTACTACTTCACCTTCCTCGGTTAAAATTTCATCTATAATTCCGCTAAAAGGAGCTCTCACAATGGTTTTATCAAGTTGAGATTTCAATCTGTTTACTGAGTTTTGCATAGACTCAAAATTGGTTTTAGCTTCTAAATACTGCATTTCTGAACCAATATTTTGCTCCCAAAGGCGCTTCTGTCGCTCAAATGTGGTTTTAGCTAAAGTAGCCTGGGTTTCTAATTGTGCCAATTCGCTTGAAAGTCCGCCGTCATCTATTTTGGCAAGAATCTGCCCTTTATTAACCTGTTGGCCTTCTTTTACCCGAAGATCTTGCAGGATCCCTGAAAATTCAGAATAAACCACAATGTTCTCATCGGTAGCAACATCCCCCTGTACTTCGGTATAATGTTTAAATAGGGTGTCGGTAATTTTCTGGGTTTCTATCAGATCTAAACGACGGCTTTTATCTAAACGGTCTATGGCCTGATCCAATTTGTCTAACTTTTGGGTGAGGTCACTTTGTTCCTGACTTAATTCAGATTTTTTGGCCCGAATTTCGGTTAGGTCTTCGTTTTCTATAATTTCTTCTACAGATTTTTCTTCCTTATTACCTCCACACGAGAGCAATAAAAGCGGAATACTTAATAAAACAGCTAACTTTTTCATTCTTGATATTTGATGGGTGTATTTAATCTTCATTGTTATATTTTCTGGTGTCCAATAGGTTTTCTAGTTCCACCTTGGCGGTAATTACATTCAGCATGGATTGTAAAAAGTCTTGCTGCGCCTGGTATAATTGGCGTTGGGCTTCGCTAAGTTCAAAACTACTGGCAATTCCTTCAAAAAACTTGATTTGGTTTTTATTTTCTATCCTTTCGGCAAGCTCCAGGTTTTTCTTTTGTGCCTGGTAATTTTCGAGGCTAAACTCATAATCGCTTTTAGCCGAATTTATTTGTCGCTTAACTTCATTTTCGGTTTGTTCTAATTCTACCATTGCCTGTTCGTAGGCAATTTGCTTTTGCTGAGTTCTGGAATTTCGCATACCACTACTAAATATGGGAATGTTTAAACTCACGCCTAAAATAGATTGGCCAAAGTATTCCTGGTCTTCATCAAAAAAGGTGAATTCCTGGCTGAAACCCTGAACGCCATAATTTAGAAATCCGCTTAAAGAAGGAAGCGCTTTAGATTTTTCCAGCTTTACTTCAATTTCACGAGATTCTGCAGTATTTGCTGCGATACGATAATCTATATTTTCTTCTACCGGAATTTCCTTTTGTAAGAGTTCCAGGTCAAAATATTCCATAGCCAGGTTATCGAGTTCTTCGGTTAGATTAACTGGTATTTCTACAGGAATTCCAAGAGTTAAATTGAACATTTCGTAAGCGATATTGCGCATACGCCGGCTTCGGCTTAAGTTATTTTTTAAGTTAAGCAAGGTGATTTCAAGCTGTTCTACATCCTCTTGTTCTGCCAGCCCGTTTTTATAGATCTCGTTGGTTTCATCATAATTTTTCTGAACGTTTTCTACGTTTTTCTGAAGAATAGCTACGTTTTCTTCTGCCAGTAAAACATTTCCGTAGGCATTAATCACCGCTTTCTTTATTTCGAGATCGGTTTTGGTTTTTGCATTCTCAGAAATTTGAAGCAAAGTTTTTGCCGATTGAATACCCACGATATATGAACCATCAAAAATTAATTGGTTCCATGTGGCTGTGGCGTTTACATTTTGTTCGGTTCCAAAAGTAACCGGTGTAAAAGTGCCTGGTTCGCCTCCGGTTATTTCAGCAGGAAGTAAGGTAACCGGCTGCTTCAGGTAATTCTGATAATCAGCCGTCGCACTTACTTGTGGTAATCCCTGGGCGATAATCTCCCATTTTTGTTTCAGGGCAATTTCAATATCCTTTTGAGCATTCACAGAAGAATAATTATTCTCCAGTCCAAATTTTATAGCTTCTTCCAGTGAAAAACTGTAGTCTTCCGGGGTTTCCTGAGCTATACTGCTTACCGAAATCAGTAAAATTAGCAGGTATCTAAATTTCATTTTCTTTCTTATTAGATTTTAATAATTCATCCAGTGTTTTTAATCCTTTCTCAGTACAAATAGAGTTGAGGTGGTATTTTAAAAAATAATCCATCAATTTAGCATTGCTGTATTCATCTTCAGGAAATAGATTTTTATCCTTTATACCTAGCATTCCCACAAAGTAAATTCGGCTTACGAAAGAAATAGGAATATCTCCTTTATAATGCCCGGTGGTAATTCCTCGCTCGAGATTATCAATTACAATTCGTTGGACAATCTCAAATTGTTTATCCCGCAACGGATAATAAACTTCGGGATAATATTTTTTTAGCTGAAACTGTGGGGAACTCTTTTCGTTCTTCAACATTTCCATCGCATACTTTTTCATTTCATACGATTCTACAATAGGATTTAGTTTTTTAGAGTTAAGAATGGTAATACCCTGCTCTATTTCTTTAATTAAATAATCTACCGTAGCCTTAACTAATTTGGTTTTAGTACTAAAATGCGCATAAATGGTTTTTTTTGAAATGGCCATTTGCTGGGCAATATCATCCATTGTTACACTTTTAAAACCGAGTCTTAGAAAGAGGTCTGCCGCATTTTTTAAAATATCTTCTTTCACTATCTTTTTAAATTTCGGCAAAACTACAATCCGGAAACTTAAAAAACAACAAAAGTTTCCTTAGTTTTTATTAATTTAACTTCTCTTATAGAATTTGAAGTACGATCAATTATGTATTTTAGCCGGAAAATTTTTTGGTATGAAGTCCATTTCTCAATACAGGGAAGCTTTTCAGGAATATTTAGATCTTAAAGTGCAGGTAAAAGAGCCTAAAAATCTTTATGAACCTATGAAGTATATTCTTAGTCTGGGCGGGAAACGTTTAAGACCAGTTTTAGTACTTATGGCGACTGATATTTTTGAAGTTGATTATAAAAAGTCCTTAGATGCTGCGTTAGCCATAGAGATATTTCATAATTTTTCTCTGGTTCACGATGATATCATGGACGATGCGCCTTTACGTCGTGGGAAAGAGACTGTGCACGAACGCTGGGATATTAATACTGGCATTCTTTCTGGCGATGCTATGCTTATAAATGCTTATCAGCTTTTTGAAAATTATGAGGGCGATACTTTTAAAGAATTGGCGCGCTTATTTACGAAAACGGCTATCCAGGTTTGTGAAGGCCAGCAATATGATATAGATTTTGAAACCCGCGACGATGTAGCTATTGAGGATTATATTAAAATGATTGAATTCAAAACTGCTGTGCTTGTTGGGGCTTCTCTACAAATGGGTGCTATCGTTGCCGGTACTTCTACACAATGCAAAGAAGCGGTTTACGAATTTGGCCGGTTGTTAGGGATTGCTTTTCAGCTTCAGGACGACTATTTAGATGCTTTTGGAGATCCTGAAACTTTTGGAAAACAACCCGGTGGCGACATTATTGAAAACAAGAAGACCTTTCTATATTTAAAATCTTTGGAAACTTCAGGAAAAAGTGAAGCTCAGCAATTAGAACATTTATATACCATTAATCCGGCAGAAACTTCAGGTAAGATTGAAGCGGTTAAAAATCTTTTTGAAAGTAGTGGTGCTGCAGAATTAACCAAGCAGGAAATAGAAAAGTACACCAATAAAGCTTTTGAGGTTCTTGATAGAATAGAAATTTCTGAAGAGAAAAAACTTCCTTTAAGAAAATTTGGAGAAATGCTTATGAACCGCAAGGTGTAAATTAGAGCAAAACCCAAATTAAGAAATTCTTAATTTTTAGGCGGTTACACCTAATATATTTGCAAACAATAAACATTTTTGGGCACATCCTGAAGTTTCTACTATGTTAAACTTCTTATAATTCATAAGATAAAAATATAGTTTGCTGCCGCCTGTTTTTTCTAAAAATTGTATTTTTGCTGTGTTTTACACTCAAAAGAAACATTAGTTTCAACTTATGGATAGATTTTCATTTTTAAATGCTGCACATACGGCATACTTCGCCGAACTTTACGACCAATATCTCCAGTACCCCGATAGTGTAGAGCCCAGTTGGAGGGCTTTTTTTCAAGGTTTTGACTTTGGAATGCAACAAAACGGAGTTTCTGCAGAAACGATGGAAGAAGCTCCTGTAGATTTTCAGGAGGGAGAAATTCCAGAACACGTTACAAAAGAATTTAAGGTAATTAGACTTATAGATGGTTACCGAACTCGCGGGCACTTGTTTACTAAAACAAATCCGGTTAGGGAGCGCCGTAAATACCGTCCAACCTTAGATATTGAGAATTTTGGACTGGAAGAAAAAGATCTGGACACTAAATTCAATGCTGGTGATATACTTGGCGTTGGTCCGAGCACTCTACGGGATATCATAAAGCACCTGGAAAAGGTTTATTGTGAATCTATCGGTATCGAATATATGTTTATTCGGAAGCCGGAAGAAATTCAATGGATTCAGGATAAGTTGAATAAAAATGAGAATCATCCCAATTTTAGTGACGATCAGAAAAAGAAGATCCTGAAGAAATTAAATCAGGCAGTTTCTTTTGAATCATTTTTACATAGAAAATACGTAGGGCAAAAACGTTTTTCACTGGAAGGTGGAGAAAGTTTAATCCCGGCCTTAGATGCACTTATAGAAAAAGCTGCAGAGTATGGCGTAAAAGATTTCGTGATGGGTATGGCTCACCGGGGTCGTTTAAATACGCTTACCAATATCTTCGGAAAAAGCGCTAAAGATATTTTTAGTGAATTTGACGGAAAGGATTACGAGCAGGATATTTTTGACGGAGATGTTAAATATCACCTGGGCTGGACTTGCTGTCGGCTTACAGATAGCGGGAAAGGAATAAATATAAATATAGCACCTAACCCTTCGCATCTTGAAGCGGTAGGTCCTGTTGTAGAAGGTATTACAAGAGCCAAGCAAGACAGGCATTACGATGGCGATAATATGAAAGTGCTTCCTATACTTGTACACGGTGATGCAGCCATTGCAGGACAGGGAGTGGTTTACGAATTGGTACAAATGGCGCAGCTGGAAGGTTATCAAACCGGCGGAACCATTCATATTGTGGTGAATAACCAAATTGGATTTACCACGAATTATCTTGATGGTCGTTCCTCAACTTATTGTACCGATGTAGGGAAGGTAACCCTTTCTCCGGTATTACACGTAAATGCAGATGATGCTGAAGCGGTGGTTCACGCGATTTTATTTGCTTTGGATTTTAGAATGAAATTCAAGCGTGATGTGTTTATAGATTTATTAGGTTACAGGAAATACGGGCATAATGAAGGCGATGAACCTAAATTTACCCAGCCAAAGTTATATAAGGCTATTTCCAAGCATCAGAATGCAATGGATATCTATGCTGAAAAGCTTAAATCGGCTAATATAATTGACAACGATTACCTTACTAAACTTGAAGAAGAATATAAAGCAGATCTGGAGGAGAATTTAGAAGATTCCCGGAAAGAAAAAACCACTAAGATCACCCCGTTCATGTACGATGAGTGGGAAGGTTTTGAGAATGTTCGGGAAGAGGAAATGATGAAGGATTTCGATACCACCTACAAGATAAAAGATCTTGATAAGGTGGCTGAAGCGATCTCTAAATTGCCAGAGGATAAGAAGTTTATGCGTAAGGTGAAAAAGATTATAGACCTGCGGCATACACTTTACTTTGAAGACAATAAGCTTGACTGGGCTATGGGGGAACATCTTGCCTATGGTTCCTTAATGAAAGAAGGATTTAACATTAGAATTAGCGGGCAGGATAGTGAAAGAGGTACTTTTTCTCACCGTCACGCCATAGTAAAAGTAGAAGATAGTGAAGAAGAAATTATTCTTCACAATAATATAGAAGGTAGAGATGGCGATTTCTTCGTTTATAACTCTCCGCTTTCAGAATATGGTGTAATGGGGTTTGATTATGGTTACGCAATGGCGAGTCCTAAAACCTTAGTCATTTGGGAAGCCCAGTTTGGGGATTTCGTAAATGGTGCGCAAATAATGATAGATCAGTATATTTCTGCTGCAGAAGACAAGTGGAAATTACAAAACGGATTGGTGCTTTTCTTACCTCACGGTTACGAAGGTCAGGGAGCAGAACACTCTTCAGCTAGAATGGAGCGTTTTCTTCAGCTTTGCGCGAAAGATAATATGTATGTGGCAGATGTTACAACACCGGCCAATATGTTTCATATCTTACGCAGGCAGATGAAAGCCGGTTTTAGAAAACCTTTGGTGATTTTCACACCAAAAAGTTTACTTAGGCATTCTAAAGTGATTTCAACAAAAGAAGATTTTGCTGAAGGAAGTTTTCAACCACTACTTGATGATCCAAAAGCGAAAGCAAAAGACGTAAAATCCCTGGTATTCTGTACCGGTAAATTTTACTACGATCTTTTAGAGCATAAAGAAGAAAACGATCGTGATGATGTAGCTCTGGTGCGTGTGGAGCAGTTGTTCCCGCTACCTATAGAGCAAATGCAAAAAGCGATCAAGAAATATAAAAATGCAGACGACGTAGTTTGGGCCCAGGAAGAACCAAGAAATATGGGTGCTTACGGACATATGTTATTGCATTTTGATGAAGCTAAAAACTTTAGGGTTTGCAGTAGAAAATTCTATGGTTCTCCGGCTGCCGGAAGTTCTGTAAGATTTAAAAAGCGTCACGATAAAGTGATTGCAAGTGTTTTTGACAAAACAGTAGAGAATTAATAATATAAATAACGAATCAAATGTTTTCGCCTGGCGGAAACTTTAAATAAAAACAAAGATCATGGCCTTAGAAATGAAAGTTCCTTCTCCGGGAGAATCTATAACCGAAGTTGAAATAGCCGAGTGGTTAGTTGAAGACGGCGACTACGTAGAAAAAGATCAGCCAATTGCCGAAGTAGATAGCGATAAAGCTACATTGGAACTTCCGGCTGAAGCCAGCGGTATCATTACGCTTAAAGCTGAAGAAGGTGATGCTGTAGCTGTGGGGCAAGTAGTATGTCTTATTGATACCGAGGCTGAAAAGCCGGGTGGAGGTGATGATAAAAAAGAATCTAAAGACAAAAAAGAAAAAGAGGAGTCTAAGGATGATTCTTCAGATAAAAAAGAAAAGGAAGATAAAGACAAGGCTGATTCTAAAACCCAGGAATCTTCTAAATCTTCAACACCTTCTCAAAAACAAGATTCTCACGCAAAAGGTAGCCCGTCTCCTGCTGCTAAAAAGATCCTTGATGAAAAAGGAGTTGATGCTAAAGATGTAGAAGGAAGCGGAAGAGATGGACGTATCACTAAAGATGATGCTGTTCAGGCAAAAGCTTCTATGGGAAGTCCGGGTAAAGGAAAACGCGGAGAATCTAAGAAGAAAATGTCTATGCTTCGTAGAAAGGTGGCTTCGCGATTGGTTTCAGTTAAAAATGATACCGCTATGCTTACTACTTTTAATGAAGTAGATATGCAGCCTATTTTCAACTTAAGAAAAAAATACAAAGAGGAATTCAAAGACAAGCACGGCGTGAGTTTAGGTTTTATGTCTTTCTTTACCCTTGCAGTGGTGCGTGCGCTGGAACAATATCCAGGTGTGAATTCTATGATAGATGGCGATCATCAGATTAGTTTCGATTATAAAGATATTAGTATTGCGGTTTCAGGACCAAAAGGTTTAATGGTGCCGGTAATAAGAAATGCTGAAAATCTTAGTTTTAGAGGAGTAGAAGATGAGGTAAAACGTCTGGCTACAAAAGCCCGTGACGGGAAAATTACCGTAGACGAAATGACCGGCGGTACTTTTACAATTACCAATGGAGGCGTATTTGGTTCTATGCTTTCTACGCCAATTATTAATCCTCCGCAAAGTGCTATTTTAGGAATGCACAACATTGTTGAGCGCCCTGTGGCTATAGATGGTCACGTAGAAATTCGCCCTATTATGTATGTGGCACTTTCTTACGATCACAGGATTATTGATGGTAAAGAATCTGTTGGTTTCCTTGTAGCGATTAAAGAAGCTATAGAAAATCCTGAAGAATTATTGATGGATAATGACGTGAAAAGAGCGCTTGAGCTTTAAATAAACCGATGTTTATAAAAATAAAAAAGGCAGCCGATCGGCTGCCTTTTTTTGATACCACAAATAACAATTAAAATAAAAACAAATTTATTATGTTCAAAAACAAAACGAATACTACAAAAATACCTAAGAAAATATAAATAAGATTATCGCGAAGTTTGTTTTTAGACACAATTGACATAGACTAACATTAATTTAATCAAACTTAAGTAACATCAGTCGGTGAGTCAAGGGGATATTTCCCCTTTCTAAAATGTTATTTTAAATAAAACGCGGGTGCCTTGTAGTCTATAATTGCTTTTCCTCTTTTTAAAAGATCAGCGCCAATAATACCGTGAACCTTTTCGGCTTCGTGGTTTACCAGGGCTTCATTTACGTGTCTTAAATCAAAGAGTACGAGGTCTACTTTTTTCTTTTTCCAGCCTTTTATTTCTATTCGGTTTTTTTGGGCGATTTGCGTAAGCATATTGGTTGCGCCGGCGCCGGCAGCTTTAACATCACTGTCTTCGGCAAGAAGTTTAAAGTGCTCTACAGCTTCGAGGCCGACGCAAGTACTGGAAGCTCCCGTATCAAGGATAAAGTTCCCTTCAATATTATTAATTTTGGCTACCAATTCCAGGTGTTGGGTTTTGGTATATTTCAATTTTATACGTTTAAAGCCTTTTTCTTTCAGCAGTTTTTTTAAAGATGACATTCTTTATGTTTTTCGCAAAGATAGGTCTTCAAAATAAATTATTTTTGCTTTTATGATTTTAACCGATACGCATATACATCTTTACAGCGAAGATTACGAAAAGGACAGGGATGAGCTTATAGAAAACGCCTTTCAGCAAAATATTGAACGGTTCTTTCTGCCTGCCATAGACTCTGAAACTACAGAAGCTATGTACGATTTGGAGGCACATTATCCCGAGAATGTTTTTTTAATGATGGGGTTACATCCAACTCATGTTCAGGAGAATTTTGAGGAAGAATTAGAACATGTAGAAGAGCAATTTGAAAAAAGAAGATTTTATGCCGTCGGCGAGATTGGTATAGATCTTCATTGGGATAAGAGTACTTTGGAAATTCAGCAGGAAGCTTTCAGGAGGCAAATCCAGCTTGCGAAGAAATACAAGCTTCCTATTGTGATTCATTGTAGAAAAGCTTTTGATGAGGTTTTTGACGTTTTGGAAGAAGAAAAAAGTGAGGATCTTTTCGGGATTTTTCACTGCTTTACAGGAACTCTGGAACAGGCTAAAAGAGCCCTTTCTTATAATTTAAAACTTGGAGTTGGAGGTGTGGTTACTTTTAAAAACGGGAAAATCGATAAATTTCTGAATGAAATACCTTTAAAGGAAATCCTTTTGGAAACCGATGGTCCATATTTATCACCATCGCCTTTCCGCGGAAAGCGTAACGAACCCGAATACCTGTTAAAAGTAGCAGAAAAGCTTGCTGAAATATATGAAAAACCGCTTGCTGAAGTTGCTGAAATAACCACCCAGAATTCAAAAGATATATTTGGGATATAAAGGAGGTTAAAATTAAAATTTGTTCATTTGCCTAGCTAACACAATTTTGCGTGAAAGAATTTGACGACATAAGGTTTTACAACGAGAGTGAGGTGCAACCTGCCTTGCAGGAGTACATGAGGCACCCCATGTTTAAAACACTATTGCAGTTTACATTTCCTGAGAAAAGTTCTGAGGAAATTGCTGCAATTATAGGAGAATGCCATTCTATCAGGGATTTTCAAACCAAAGTGATTTATAATTCGGTTTTAAAAGTTATCGAAAAAAGCACTGAAGGACTTACCTACAATGGTTTTGATAAATTAGATAGCGATCAGGCTTACTTTTATATCTCCAATCATCGTGATATTATTCTCGACACCTCATTGCTGAATACCACTTTGTATAAGCAGGACCTTGTCATGACGGCTTCAGCTATTGGGGATAACCTGGTGCAGAAACCTTTCTTAATGGCTTTATCTCGTTTAAACCGGAATTTTCTAGTAAAACGCGGAATTAGTCCCAGGGAAATGCTGAAAAGTTCTATGGTGCTTTCAGCGTATATTAAAAACCTGCTGCTAGAAGATGGAAGATCGGTTTGGATGGCGCAAAGAGAAGGTAGAACCAAAGATGGAAGCGATTATACACAGCAAGGTGTGCTAAAAATGCTTGCTATGGGCAAAGGTAAGAAGAGCCTGGCCGAGTATTTTACTGAACTCAAAATTGTGCCGGTAGCGATTTCCTATGAATTTGATCCTACCGATATTTTAAAAATGCCTGAGCTTCTTGCTAAAAGAATGAAAGAAGAATATGTGAAATCGGCTAACGAAGATTTTAATTCTATTATGCAAGGTGCCCTTGGGAATAAGGGGCGTATTCATATAAATGCTGGCGAAGTGCTTACCAAAGAAGTTTTTGAAGAAATTGAGAAAGAGCATAATTCTATTAACGCGCAACTAAAAGCAGTTGCGGCAAAAATAGATCAGCATATCTATAAAAATTACAAATTATGGCCGGCCAATTATATTGCTTTCGATTTGCTGAAGAATTCAGAAACCTATGCCGGTAAATATTCAGATAAAGAAAAAAGGCAGTTTGAGCGCCGACTTAGCCGAAGGGTAGATGTGAAAAATGCCCTGGAGCTAAACAGTTATTTATTAATGTATGCAAATCCTGTAATTAATAAAGAAGCGCTTTATGAAGAAAAGAGCTAAAATCCTGCTTGTCTATACCGGGGGAACTATTGGTATGATTAAGGATTATGATTCTGGAGCCCTTAAGGCTTTTAATTTTAATGAATTATTGCAAAACATCCCCGAGCTTAAAATTCTGGAGCACGAGATTGATACTTTGAGTTTTGATGATCCTATAGATTCCTCTAATATGAATGTGGAATGCTGGGTAAAGGTTGCAAATACGATTAATGAGAATTTTGAAACCTACGATGGTTTTGTGGTTTTGCACGGTAGCGATACTATGTCTTATACCGCATCGGCTCTTAGTTTTATGTTTGAAAATTTAACCAAACCAATTATTTTCACCGGATCACAATTACCCATTGGGGATTTAAGAACAGACGCCAAAGAAAACCTTATTACCAGTATTCAAATCGCCGGTTTGCAAAAAAATGGGAAACCTGTAATTTCTGAAGTCGGACTTTATTTTGAATATAAATTATACCGAGCCAATAGAACTACAAAGATTAATGCAGAACATTTTCAGGCTTTTGCTTCACTAAATTATCCTCCTTTGGCTGAATCGGGTGTGTATCTTTCAGTTGATTATAATGCTTTATGGCGTCCAAATCGCAGGCAAAGAACAAAATTGCACACAGGATTTAATAATGAAGTGCTGATTTTAAAGATTTTTCCGGGTATAAATGCCAAAACAGTGGAGTATATGTTATCTAAACCCGGTCTAAAAGGTGTGGTTCTGGAAACTTATGGGAGCGGTAATGCGCCAAGCGACGAATGGTTTCTGGATATTCTAAAAAGAAAAATTTCTGAAGGATTATTCGTAGTAAATGTTACCCAATGTATTGGTGGAAGTGTAGTTATGGGTCAATATGAAACAAGCGTTCAGCTTAAAAAAATAGGTGTGGTTTCAGGAAAAGATATCAGTACTGAAGCTGCGGTGGCAAAATTAATGTATCTTTTAGGAAAAGAATTGTCTCCTAAAGTGTTTAAAACTATATTTGAAACCTCTCTTAGAGGGGAAATGTCATAAAATTAACGGCAGATGCTTGACGAAGTATATTTTTTTTCGTTATTTGGCGCACCGTTTGGAAAACGTTAAGAAAGAGAGGTGGCCGAGTGGTCGAAGGCGCACGCCTGGAAAGTGTGTATACGCTACAAGCGTATCGAGGGTTCGAATCCCTTCCTCTCTGCAATAATTATTATATTTTTATTAAAAATTTATTTTTATATCTTTAACCCTTTAACTAATTAAATTAAGACAAACAGTAATGAAAAGATTATTTTCTATTTTGGTAATCGCCGCGGTGATGGTACTTGGAGCCGGAAACCTAAATGCGGCCAATAATGTTAACACATTACCTGGTACAATTGTAAATTTTGTACAAGATGAAGAGGCTGCAGCTGCCGCAGATGAGGCAGAGGAAGAAACTCTTGGTTTTCATCAGGAACTCAAAAAACGATTTATAGAAGGTGGTCCTGCATTTATGGGGATTGTTCTTCTATGTTTAATTCTTGGATTGGCTGTTGCCATAGAGAGAATTATCTTTTTAAACCTTTCTACAACTAACACTAAGAAATTAGCTAGAGATGTAGAAGATGCTTTAAATAGTGGTGGTGTAGAATCTGCTAAGGAAGTTTGTAGAAATACAAAAGGACCTGTTGCTTCTATCTACTATCAGGGTCTTGATCGTGCAGACGAAAGTATTGATGCTGCAGAAAAAGCTGTGGTAGCTTACGGTGGTGTTCAAATGGGACAGTTGGAGAAAAACGTTTCCTGGTTGTCTTTATTTATCGCTATTGCTCCTATGCTTGGTTTCATGGGTACTGTAATTGGTATGATTACCGCCTTCGATAGAATTGAGGCTGCTGGTGATATGCAACCATCTCTTGTTGCCGGAGGTATTAAAGTGGCACTTCTTACAACCGTATTTGGTTTGATCGTAGCTATTATTCTTCAAATTTTTTATAATTATATTATCGCTAAGATAGATAGTATTGTAAACGATATGGAAGATGCATCTATCACTCTTATCGATATGTTGGTAGCTTACAAAAACAAAAAAAGAATCTAAGACCAGATTAAATTATGACTTTACATAAAATATTAAAATATGTATCCATCGTTATAGGCGTTATAGGTCTTATCCTTTTAGGTAGGATACTTGCCGAAGACGGTGATGCTATAGAGGCCTCGGCCGATTTGCAAACCAGTTTGCTCAATCCATTTATGTATGTTGCATATTTAGTATTGGCAATTGTGATTGCTTTGGTTCTCGTCTTTGTGATAAAAGGCCTGTTTAAAGGAAATATAAAAAACACGCTAATTGCTGTTGGAGCATTCCTGGCGGTTATTATAATAGCTTACCTTGTAACTGACGGATCTCAAATGACGCTTAAGGACGGAGACATACTTTCGGCTAGTGCAGCCCATTGGATAAGTGCAGGTTTAGTGACTTTTTATATTCTTGCAGGAATTGCGATTTTAGCAATGTTTATATCAGGAGTTAAAAAATTAACTAAGTAAAATTATGGCAAAAAGAGACGCACCAGAAGTTAATGCCGGTTCTATGGCCGATATTGCTTTCTTGCTGCTAATCTTCTTTCTGGTAACTACTACCATTGAGACAGATAGCGGAATTAGCAGGAAGTTGCCGGAATGGCAGCCTGAAGAGCAGGATCCGCCAATAATTAAAGAACGGAATATCTTCCAGGTATTAGTTAATTCTAATAACGAATTACTTGTAGAAGATGAAGAGATGGAGATCGGGGAATTAAGACAGGCAGCTGTTGAGTTTCTTGATAATGGTGGAGGAACAGGTGATGAAGCTTGTGATTTTTGCCAGGGAGCCGGAGACCAGAGTTCATCTGTTAACCCAACGAAAGCTATTATTTCTTTGGTTAATAACAGAGGAACCGAGTATGGAACTTACATCGCTGTACAAAACGAACTTGTAGCGGCTTATAACCAACTTAGAGATAGAGAGGCCCAACGTTTGTTTGGAACCAGCTTTACAGAGATGGAGGCCAAATACAATGACTCGCGTACAAGTGAAGACGCTAAAGAAACTTTGAAGGAGAGAATTGAATTGATAAAAGATATGATCCCTCAAAAGCTTTCTGAAGCAGAACCTACGAGTTAATAACCTTAATATAAAACTTAAATTTAAGACTTAATTATGTCTAAATTCAAAAAGAAAAAGAGTGAAGGGCAACCAGCCATTAGTACAGCATCTTTACCAGATATTGTATTTATGTTACTGTTCTTCTTTATGGTTGTTACCGTTATGCGCCAAAATACGTTGATGGTACAAAATAAACTGCCATTTGCCGATCAAACTGAAAAGTTGGATAAGAAGGACTTGGTAATGTACATTTACGCCGGAAAACCCAGCCCACGTTACCAGGAAAGATTTGGTAGTGAAGCCAGGATTCAGTTAAATGATAAATTCGCTAGTGTAGGTGAAGTACAGCAGTTTATTTTTTCTGAAAGGGAAACTAAACGTGAAGAGTTAATTCCATATCTTACAACTGCCCTTAAGGTAGATGAAGAAACTAATATGGGATTGGTTTCAGATATTAAACAAGAATTAAGAAAAGCTGAGGCCTTAAAGATTAACTACACAACCAAAGAAGGTGATGCTCTGCAAAATATGCAATAATTACCAGTAGGTTATTTTTTCAAAACTGTATAAACATCCTGTCAAAATTTAAATATTTGACAGGATGTTTTTTTTATCTTTAATCTCAATTTAGCTTTGGTTTAAAATGTATAAGATATTCTCTTTTTTTTTCTTCGTTATGTTTCTTAGTGCCCCAGTTTGGGCGCAAACTGAAGAAAAGGATAGATTAGAAAGCATTCCCGATTCGGTTACTTCGGTAATAGATAGTTTGTATCGTGAAGATCAGTTTTATGTTGGCTTAACCTTTAATCTTATAGGAAACAAACCTGAAGCTATTTCCCAATCGGGGTTTTCAGGTGGAATACATGCCGGATTTACGAGAGATTTCCCTCTAAATAAACGTCGAAATATTGCGATTGCTGCCGGATTAGGTTGGTCTTTGAATAGTTATAGCCATAATCTCTTTATAGGCGAAGATGCCAATGGAGAAAGTATTTTTAGGAATCTTACTCGTGATTTAGAGTATGGTACTAACCGTTTTACTGCACAGCTAATCGAAGCGCCGCTGGAATTTCGTTGGCGTACTTCTACTCCAGAAACGTATAAATTCTGGAGAATTTATACAGGATTAAAATTCGGGTATATTTATCATTTTAAAAGTAATTTTGTTCAACCTGAAAACCAGGTCGTCCAAACCGATGTTCCAGAATTAGATCGTTTGCGAATGGGAGCAACTTTTACATTTGGATATAATACCTTCAATTTTCATATTTATTACAGTTTAAATTCTCTATTTCCGGACGCTCGCTTAAATGGTGAAACTATAGATATTTCGGTATTTAGAGTTGGGCTTATGTTTTACATTCTATAACCAGAAATATAAAACCAAAGTTTGTGGTATTACCCCGCAAAGGAGGCCAAGTAGAAGTTCATTAAATGTATGTGCTTTATAGTAAATTCTGGAAGATGCGGTGATACCCAGGGCAAGAATTAAAAAGCTAATGGTATAGGTTAAATTTATCTTGAAATTTAGACTTATGCCTATTATAAAAATTATAAGTCCGCTAAGTCCCATAATATGTAAACTGGCTTTTAAACGGAACATTACCAGTACAAACGCGAGTAAAGTTGAAAAAAGAATACCTACAAAGAAGTAATAAAGCTCGGCATAATTATAGGCATTTAGTATCTGATTTAGAACCATCGTGACTAAGATGGCAAAGAAAAGTAAAGGCCATTTACGCTCATTTACATCTTCTAAAAAAATAGATTGTGCCTTTCCCAGGTTTTTCAATAAGAAGTAAAATACAACCGGTATAAAGATGGTGAGTATTGCAATTGCAAGAAGTTTAGCCTGCGTTACTCCCGATGGAAAAAATCGTGGTGTAAATAAAAAATAAAGTAAACTTCCTACCAGCGGTATCCAAAGCGGATGAAATATGAAGGAGGCACTTTTTAATAGAAATTTCATTAAATCTCTTTTCGAAGTCTTGCTACCGAAATATCTAACTGCTCCCTGTATTTTGCCACAGTACGTCTTGCTATAGGATAACCTTTGTCTTTTAGCACCTTTGCCAGCTTTTCGTCAGTAAGTGGTTTTCGTTTGTCTTCTTCCTCAATAGACATCTCAAGGATTTTCTTGATCTCCCGGGTAGAAACATCTTCTCCCTGATCGTTTTTCATAGATTCAGAGAAGAATTCTTTAATAAGTTTAGTCCCGTAAGGAGTATCTACATATTTACTATTAGCAACACGGGAAACCGTAGAAACATCCATTTCTATTTCGTCGGCAATATCCTTTAAAATCATAGGGCGTAAATTACGCTCATCGCCGGTAAGGAAATATTCTTTTTGGTAGTTCATAATAGAACTCATAGTTACCATCAAGGTTTGCTGCCTTTGTTGTATAGCTTCAATAAACCATTTTGCGGCGTCCAGTTTCTGTTTTATAAACATTACCGCATCTTTCTGCGCCTTTGTCTTTTCTTTAGATTCCTTATAGCCTTTTAGCATATCGCTATAATCCCGGGAAACGTGCATTTGTGGTGCGTTTCTTCCGTTAAGGCTTAATTCTAAATCGGCATCGACTATTTTTATAGTAAAATCTGGGATTACGTGTTCTACCATCCTTGTATTTCCGGAGTAAGAACCACCCGGTTTAGGATTTAAATGCTCAATTACATCTATGGCTCCCCGAAGTTCGTCTTCAGAAATATCGTGTCTTGAAAGTATTTTTGTGTAATGTTTTTTGCTGAATTGATCAAAAGAGCGATCTAAAATGTCTTCAGCTAATTCAACGGCTTTTGTGGGCTCCCTACGTCTTAATTGTATAAGAAGACATTCCTGAAGCGATCTTGCGCCTACGCCCGCCGGATCAAGTTCCTGAACCTTTTTGAGCACTTTCTCTACCGACTTTTCATCGGTATAAATATTTTGGGTAAATGCCAGGTCGTCTACAACATCCTGTAACTCTCTTCTTAAGTATCCACTTTCATCAACACTGCCTACTAAAAATGCAGCGATTTGCTCTTCAGTTTCATCGAATCTAAGCGTGCTTAGCTGGGTGGTTAAATATTGTGTAAAGGACGTTCCTGCAGCATATGGGACACTTTTTTCATCATCATCAGGGCTGTAATTATTGGCTTGAAGCCTGTAATTCGGTACCTCGTCGTCACTCAAATATTCATCAACATCAATTTCAGTTTCTATAGATTCGGTTCCTTCATCTTCCCGTTCTTTGTCATTATAATCGTCTTCATATTCCTCGTATTCATCCTGAGATTCCAGCTTACCATCTTCCAAAGCCGGATTTTCTTCCAGCTCCTGTTTTATACGCTGCTCAAAAGCTTGCGTAGGAAGTTGTATAAGCTTCATCAGCTGAATTTGCTGAGGGGAAAGCTTTTGGGATAATTTGAGATTTAGTTGCTGTTTAAGCATAAATTTATTTTGCTTTACTCACTCACTAAGTGAGATTTAATTCATTTCAACGCTAAGTCGAAACATTTGTTGTTTACTACAAAAATAAGCAAAACAAAGCGACACAGCCTTTGGCATAGTAAATGATTGTGGTAAAATTTTGTTAAGTATTCTTAGCGAAACTCTTAATTTCCCTGAATTTCTTCGGAAGCGGAAGCTCAAAATTCATATTTTCCTTACTTAAAGGATGCTGAAATTCAAGGCCTGTAGCAGCTAAAAATAAACCGCTTTTTTTGATAATTTCTGAATTTTTACCGTAAAGTTTATCGCCCACAATTGGATTTCCATTGGTTGCCAGATGAATCCTTATCTGGTGCGTTCTTCCCGTTTTTGGAAAAGCTTTAACCAGGCTTAAACTTTCATTTTTAAGTTGAAAATGTTCCAAAATTTCGATGCGGGTTTCAGCTTCTTTTTCTTCTATCTTATCTTTTAAAATAACTGAAGCGGGAATAGTTCCTGAAACTAGCGCGTGATAGCTTTTTTGGATCTTTTTTTCTTCAAAAAGCCTGTTTAAATCCACCTGAACCGATTTGCTTTTCGCAACAAGCAATAATCCGGAAGTTGGGTTGTCTAAGCGATGCACAGGTAGGGGAGCCGGTAAAGCATCTTTAGCTTTAGATTCTTTTAAATTAAAAGGTAACGCATTCTCAATAGTTTTAAAATAATTCCCGCTAGTTGGCATCCCAGCCGGTTTATGCACAACCGCAAGGTAATCGTCTTCAAAAATCACTTCCAGTTTTAAAGTGAATACTTTTCTTACTGGATTTTCGGATTCAAGCAATTCCAGTTTTTGACCTTCTTTAATCCAGTCTGAAGTTTTTGCGGGTTGCCTGTCTAAAAGGATAAGTTCTTTTTTTAAAGCCTTCTTAAGCGAGCTTTTGGTGGGAAGGGAAGCAAAGATAGAAACCGCGTATTCCTGTAACCTGATTTTTTCAGTTATTACGGGAACAATATGCGTTTCTCTAATTTTCAATGGTCAGGTGGTTATTATAAACTAAAAGCTTTCGTCAAGCTGAACTTGTTTCAGCTTCTAACATGATGCAAATTTTTAATCAAATTAGATCCTGAAATAAATTCAGGATGACGTAGACAAGAATAAAAAAACCTCACAAGTTTTGAAAGCCTGTGAGGTTTTTAAAATATCTTAAAACTCAGCGTTACCGGGGAATCTTGGGAATGGAATTACATCCCTGATATTTCCCATTCCGGTTACGAATTGTACCAGTCTCTCAAACCCAAGTCCGAAACCACTGTGTACACAGGTTCCAAACTTACGGGTGTCCAGGTACCACCACAATTCTTTTTCGTCTATATTTAATTCCTTCATTTTATTTTGAAGCACGTCTAAACGCTCTTCCCTTTGTGAACCGCCAACAATTTCACCAATACCAGGGAATAAAATGTCCATCGCTCTTACGGTTTTACCGTCTTCGTTAAGACGCATATAAAAAGCCTTGATGTTTGCAGGATAATCGAACAAAATTACTGGGCACTTAAAGTGTTTTTCAACTAAAAAGCGTTCGTGCTCACTTTGTAAGTCGGCGCCCCATTCTTCAATGATATAGTTGAATTTTTTCTTTTTGTTCGGTTTGCAATTTTTAAGGATCTCGATAGCTTCAGTATAACTTACCCTTTTAAAATTGTTGTCTATCACAAAATGAAGTTTATCCAAAAGTCCCATTTCGCTGCGATCAGCTTTAGGTTTTGCATCTTCTTCAGTTTTAAACCTTTTGTCGAGGAATTCCAAGTCGTCCTGGCAGTTTTCTAAAATATATTTCAGTACATATTTTATAAAATCTTCAGCTAAATCCATATTGCCATCCAGGTCACAGAAAGCCACTTCGGGCTCTATCATCCAGAATTCAGCTAAATGGCGGGAAGTATTGGAATTTTCAGCCCTAAAAGTAGGTCCGAAAGTATAAATTTGTCCGAGACCCATGGCATAGGCTTCGCCTTCTAACTGACCGGAAACCGTTAAATTGGTCTCTTTTCCGAAGAAATCTTCACGAAAATCGATGCTACCGCCTTCATTTTTTGGAGGGTTTTCCATATTTAAAGCACTAACCCTAAACATTTCTCCCGCACCCTCGGCATCACTTCCAGTTATAATTGGCGTGTTTACATAATGAAAGTTATTTTGCTGAAAATAACTGTGTACAGCAAAAGACAGTTTAGAACGTACACGCATAATCGCGCCAAAAGTATTGGTGCGCACTCGTAAATGAGCTTGTTCCCTTAGCTTTTCAAGGCTGTGGCGCTTTGGGGAAAGAATGGTGAGTTTCACCTCTTCCGGATTTGCATCTCCGAGAATAGTAAATTCTTTAACTTCAATCTCAACTCTTTGTTGATTTCCCTGACTTTCAACCAAAGTACCTTTTACAGAAACCGCAGCGCCAATGGTGATTCTTTTCAGCTGATCCTGATCAAAATTTTCAAAATCTATTACACATTGCAGGTTGTTGATGGTAGAACCATCGTTTAAGGCAATAAAGCGATTGCTCCTAAAAGAACGAACCCAGCCGTTCACCTCAAATTCCTGTAGAAATTGATTGCTGTCTAATATTTCAGCAATTTTTGCTTGTATCATTTATGTTAGATTTAGAAAAAACAAATATAATTTTTCCGTCTCAGCCTGCAAAGCAAGCCGGTTTTTATTAATCCCTCCAGAGGCTTTAATTCCCTGGAGGCTTTTCTCGAATGAAAATATAATTTTGCAACGCATACCTCGTGGGCTTGCCCCGAGGTTCTTGATTATCTTTCTGAATTTTTAGATTCCTCTTTTTCAATTTCGGCCTCGTCTTCTTCGGTTTCAATAATTTTCATTGCGGGCTCTTTCAATACTTCTTTATTAGCGATGTTTTTCTCTAAGGAAAGTAACAAAGAAGGAAGCAATAATAAATTAGCGAGCATTGCAAAAAGTAATGTTGCAGATACAAAACCTCCAAGTGCTACCGTGCCACCAAAACTACTAATCATAAATACCGAAAACCCGAAAAATAGCACGATAGAAGTATAAAACATACTCACGCCCGTTTCCCGTAAAGCCGCATAAACCGAACGTTTTATTTTCCAGTTGTTGGCTTTAAGTTCCTGCCTGTATTTGGCTAAAAAGTGAATGGTGTCGTCTACCGAAATTCCGAAAGCGATACTAAATACCAAAATGGTAGAAGGTTTTATAGGTACACCCAAAAAGCCCATCATTCCTGCAGTAACCAGCAAAGGAAGTAGATTGGGAACCAGCGAAACCAGGATCATTCTAAACGATCTAAACATCCAGGCCATAAAAAGTGCAATAAGTAAAATGGCCAGGGAAAGCGATATAATAAGGTTTTTTACCAAATAATTGGTTCCCTTTTGAAAGATGAAGGCTTTCCCGGTAATGGAGATTTCGTAGCGTTCCTCTGGAAAAATCTTGTTGATCTTGGGCCAAAGATCTTCTTCCAAATCTTCCATCTTCTCGGTGCCAATATCCTTCATATAAGCGGTAATCCTGGCATATCTTCCCGTGCTGTCTACGTATGAAGTGAGTAAATTTTCATCTGAAGAAAAACCTTTGGTGTAAGGCATTATAAAATTCTGTTCCTGTGAACTGGGCAATTGATAGTATTGAGCATCGCCATTATAAAAAGCCTGCTTTGAATATTTTACCAGCCGGGTTATAGAAATTGGCTGAGAAAATTCAGGAATTTCAGCAAGATGGTTTTCTAATTCTTCTATTCGCTTAAGCGTAGCCGACTTTAAAACCCCATTCTTTCGTTTTGTATCCACAAGGATTTCCAAAGGCATCACTCCGTCAAATTCTTCCTCAAAGAATTTGATGTCCTGGAAGAATTCTGCTTCTTCGGGCATATCTTCCAGTAAACTTCCCGAAATTTTTATGGTGTAAATTCCAATGATGCTCGCAACTAAAAGAACAATGGAAGTTATATAAATACTGATGCGGTGATGTCTCACCATGCGTTCCATCCAGCCCACAAAACCGCCTATCCATCGCTTGTTAAGGTGTTTTAAGTGTTTACGTTTTGGCAAATTCATATAGCTGTAGATAATGGGAATTATCAACAAGCTGAGAATAAATATCGCCACAATATTTATGGAAGCTACAATACCGAATTCCTTTAGCAGGGTACTATCGGTTAAAATAAAAGTAGCAAAACCGGAAGCCGTAGTAATATTGGTCATTAAAGTGGCGTTTCCAACTTTGGTAATTACCCGTTGCAGCGATTTTGCCTGGTTGCCGTGTTTTTTGATTTCCTGCTGGTATTTATTGATGAGGAAAATACAGTTAGGAATCCCTATTACAATAATTAGCGGTGGAATAAGTGCGGTAAGCACCGTAATCTCGTAATGCAACAAACCAATGACTCCAAAAGCCCACATCACACCAATACAAACCGTGATCATGGAAATAATTGTAGCTCTTATTGATCTAAAAAAGAAGAAAAAAATCAGCGAAGTAACACCAAGCGCGGCTAGAATAAAAAGCCCTATTTCATCAATTATATTCTGAGCATTCAGCGTTCTTATGTAAGGCATCCCGGAGACTTTTACATCTATACCGGTTTTTTCTTCAAAATTAGCAATGAGCGGCTGTAATTCATCTATAACAAAGGTTTTTCGTTCCTTAGAATTCACGATTTCCTTATTCAAATAAATCGCAGATTGCAGCGTATTGGAGTGTGAACTATAAACCAGGTTTTCGTAAAACGGCAGTTGGTTATAAAGTTGATCCTGGTATTGCTGAAGTTCTTCTTCTGTAGGATCTTCTTCTGTAATAAAAGGAACCATTTCAAAACGGCTGGGATCTTCAAACTTTTTTAATTGCTGAAGATTGCTCACAGAAATCGCATAATCTACCGCTGGATATGCTTCCAGTGTTTGGGTGAGCTCTTTCCAGGCTCTAAAATTTTCAGGTTGAAAAAGCGTAGAATCTTTTATACCAAGAAGAACGAGATTTCCCTCTTCCCCAAATTTGGCAAGAAATTCATTATAAGCGATATTTTCAACGTGATCGTCTGGTAATAGGTTAGCTTCAGTATAGGAAAAACGCATATTTTTCCATTGGGTGGAGAAAAACACCGTAACGGCAATAATGAGCAAAAGTATAACAATCCTGTTACGCAGTATTAATCGCGCAACTGAGTTCCAGAATCCGAAACTAAAAATCTTGGCCATGGGAAGTTTTTAAGCGAGCGCAAAGGTATAAAAAGGAAGCCTATTTATCAGGGTTTAAGCGATTAAAGTAGCGCCGCCTAAATATCTATATGAAAGGTGAATTTAAAAGCAAAATTTTCATCAAAAGTAGGCAAACTGTATGGGCCGTAGCGGTAAGCCGCTCCTAAACCGAAACCGACAAGGATTTTTTGTAATTCTATCCCAAATTCGTGATAACCCTGTTCTAAACTTTTAAACGGAATATTGTGCCTTTCAGTATTGCTTATGTCACCAATAACGTGACGAGAAATAAAAACAAGTTCAGGCTGAATTAACCTGTGAACATTTATTGGCCTTAATTGGTGTTTTATGTGCAACATCGCCTGCTTATCGCTAAAAAACTCGTTGTAATACATCGTTTCAAAACTTCGTCTTCCGGCTACAGAGAACCGACTTAAAATCCCTTCGCGTGAAGGGCTGTTAGGTAGGGAATGAAATAAATGTGTTAGCGGAACTTCCCCGGCAGCATAGTTTCCTTCCAGGATAATTTCAGTTCGGGATTGGTTGAGCCTTTTAATTTCGTGTTCTATTAAAAGACCGAATTTGGTGTAATCAAAATCGCTCCCAAAAATTCCGGAAACACCTTTGGTAATTTGTCCCGTAAACTTAGGATAGCCTTTCTCTATTAATTTGGTAGAACTTGGGGTTTCTAGGAATTTGGCAAACGGCCTCCATGAGAAAGAAAATATAGCTTCAGAAAGCTTGTATTCTGAATATTCCTGCCCATTCAATAAAAAGCTGTAATCCCTGGTTTGAGAAATATCGCTTTTAGAAATTTGAAGCTCAGTTTTAAAATCTGAGCCAAATCTATGGGTTAAACCGCTGCTTAAAGTGCGATGCTCATAAAAGAAATTAATGTTTACAAATCGTGGTTCTACAATAGAAAAATCGTTCTTGCCCTGCAGGTAGCTAAAGCTTCCGGTTTCTACGATATCACGGGTGTAGTTGAATTTGAGATCGGTTTCGGTAGCTTTATTTAAATAGATTGAAGTTCCCAGGTTATATTTAAAGAGTTCGTCTTTGGTACCGTAAACCAGGTAGCCATTTAAGCTGAATTTCTTTGAAAATTGTTCATTTGTCTTCCCTCCAAAGCCAAGTCGAATTCCTTCATAATTATTGAACTTAAAAAACTTTCCGAGATCAAAATCCCAAAATCCCACAGGATAATATCCGGTAGAAACCGAATTTTGAAGCGCTAATTTTTCCTCAATATTTTTTTCTTTTATAAGGCTTTCGGCACGTTGCTGACTAATTTTGTTTTGTGCGCTTAAAGCTTCGGTCCTGTTTTGTTTCCAAAAGCTTTCTTCGCGGTTAATCGCTTCCGGTTGCACAAGAATTTCAGCTGAAGTTTTTAAAGTTTCAGTTGAATTTAGATGAATATCGAAATTGGTGCTTGTGGCGTTTAAAAATAGGTTTGGATCACCTTCTCCCGGAGCCAGAACATTATTTAGTATAGATTTTTTTTTCTGAAGTGTTCCTGCCGATATAATTCCGCCAAAAACCGAAATTGCCTTCTCGCCATTTCCAGGGCGAATTGTTGTGGTTTGTGTTTTAGGGAACCACAAATTTTCTTCAGGGAAATATTGATATTCCTGATCTATTTCCAGTTTTATTGCTCCCAGGAGTTGCGCCTTTGCCTGCTGGATGGCTAAAGTTTCAGTGTCCAGGTAAAGAAGTCCTTCCAAACCGGCAACGGCATGTTGTCTTTTTGGTTTGAAATAAACCACATAAGCAGGACGGGAAGCTTTTGTAGTGTCCAAAATTCTAAACGTATAATTCTTGAAAGCAGAATTTTGCAACGGCCCGGCATAATCTGTTTCAAAAATTCTAAAATCTTTTTCATACAGCGAAAATGGATTTACCGAAAGCGATAAGATCTCATAGACGGGTTTCTCAAACCCCGTGGTATTTAATGCCTGGACTTCTTCTTTTAAACCCTCTTTTTGAGTAAAATAAAATGTTGAAATTTTTTCTGAAAAATAACTCGCGGCAGAATTTATTACGGTGCCTATTTCAAAATTAGTACTGTCGCTTTGCATTGTTAATACGGCAGACTCATTGTCAATAATAAACTTATTGTAATTCTTAAAGTTGAAATTTTGTAGTTTTTCTTCGGGATCGTTCTGGTCTTTGCGTGCAATTGCTTTTTCAATTACAGCATTCGCTTTGTTGTTTCCTGAAGAAATAGTGACGGCCTTGAGTTCTTCAATTTTAGGATTTAATTTGATCCTGATGTATTCTACATCTTTCGAAACTGTAAACTCCTGAGGTTCGAAACCTACATAAGAAATACTGATCTCGGTTTCATCCTGGGTAAGCGTAATTGAAAAACTACCGTCTATTTTGCTTAGCTTTTCTTTGTCGGCATACATTATTTTGGCGTAGGCGAGGGGTTCGCCTGTTTGTTCATTTACAATTCTTCCCCTAAGCTGTTGCTGTGCAAAAACCGTAAAGGAAAAAAGCAGAAAAATAAGCAATAACGGGTAACGCATAGGTTTTTCTGGATTATGAACAACAATAAAAAGAGACTGTTTGAAGAGTCTTGATTTCGTCAAGCCGAGTTTATTTCAGCTTCTAACATGTTTAAATTCTCAACAAGTTATAGCTCCGAACAAATTTCGGAGTGAGCTCTGAAACAAGTTCAGGATGACGATTTCACAACTTCTCAAACAGCCTGTAATGTATTATAAGAAACTGACTTTGGATTATATAGTCATAATTTCTTTCTCCTTGTTTTCAAGGATGGCGTCAATACGAGTAATGTGGGCATCGGTTAATTCCTGAACCTCATTTTCGGCGTCTCTCAATAAATCTTCAGAAACATCCAGCTTTTTCAGTTCATTGTTAGCTGTTTTTCTATCGTTTCTAACGCCAACTTTAGCGTCTTCAGCTTCAGCTTTGGCTTGCTTTGTAAGTTGTTTACGACGCTCTTCTGTAAGTGGTGGAACGTTTATAATAACATTCTCTCCATTGTTCATTGGATTAAAACCAAGATTAGCCATCATTATGCCTTTTTCAATTTCTTTAATAAGGCTTTTTTCAAAAGGCTGGATAGAAATAGTTCGAGCATCTGGTGTATTAACATTGGCAACCTGTTGAAGCGGAGTTTGAGCTCCATAATATTCTACCATTACACTACCAAGCATTGCCGGATTGGCTTTACCGGCACGAATGTTTTGCAATTGCTTTTTAAGGTGATCAATTGCTTTGTCCATACCTTCTTTGGCGGTGTCTATAATAAATTCAATTTCGTCTTCCATTTTTAAAATATTAGTTGAGCGTAATAAATTTTTATAAATTAACTTTTGTACCTATTCTTTCTCCGGTTACTACTTTTAGCAGGTTTCCGGGGGTATTCATATCAAAAACAATAATTGGCAATTCGTTTTCCTGGCTTAACGTAAAAGCCGTTGTATCCATTACTTTCAATCCTTTTCTAATCACATCGTCAAAAGAAATAAAATCGAATTTTGTAGCTTGTTTGTCTTTTTCAGGATCAGCATTGTAAATTCCGTCTACACGGGTTCCTTTTAAAATAACATCGGCGTGAATTTCAATGGCCCTCAAAACTGCGGCAGAATCTGTAGTGAAATAAGGATTCCCGGTTCCACCACCAAAAATTACCACGCGGCCTTTTTCTAAATGGCGAATTGCTTTTCTCCTAATAAAAGGTTCGGCTACTTCGTTTATTTTAATGGCAGATTGCAGCCTGGTTTGAACGTCGGCATCCTCAAGAGCACTCTGTAAAGCCAATCCGTTAATAACGGTGGCGAGCATTCCCATATGATCACCCTGCACGCGATCCATTCCTTTACTGGCTCCGGCAACACCTCTAAAAATGTTTCCACCTCCAATTACAATAGCTACTTCAATTCCTTTATCGGTTACTTGTCTTATCTCTTCGGCATATTCTGCCAATCGATCGGGATCTATGCCATATTGGCGTTTTCCCATTAATGCTTCTCCCGATAGTTTTAAAAGTATTCTTTTGTATTGCATAGCCTTTTTGTAGTGATTGGTGCAAATATAGGTAATATCTTAAATTGAAAAATAACATATTCACAATCAATCTTCCGCTAATTACCAATTTTTTTGTTGAAGTGTAAGTTTGATTTGAGTTAAAATTATGTGAGTATATTTTAAAAGGTGAACTTTAGTTTTTGAAATCAAATGGCGGGGTTTTTGCTATCTTTGAACTAATTAAACAGAAAAGAAAATGTTAGGATATTATGTTATTGCAGGACTCATTTTTATAGTGAGTTTGTATGTAAGTAATAAACTGAAGAGTAAATTTAAAAAATACTCTAAAGTTCACTTACAAAATGGAATGAGCGGTAAGGAACTCGCAGAAAAAATGTTGCGGGACAACAATATTACCGATGTAAAGGTGATTTCTACCCCGGGAATGTTAACCGACCATTATAATCCGCAAAAAAAGACCATTAACCTTTCTGAAGGTGTTTACAGCCAGAGAAATGCTGCGGCAGCTGCTGTGGCCACACACGAAACAGGTCACGCCATTCAGCACGCAAATGCTTATAGCTGGTTAACGATGAGAAGCCAGTTAGTGCCGGTGGTAAGTGTAGCTTCAAGATTTTCACAATGGGTGATTTTTGGAGGATTAATACTAATGGCCACTACAGCCCTTGGAAGTACTATTTTACTTATTGGAATTATCATGTTCGGAATGGGAACTTTATTTAGTTTTATAACATTACCTGTAGAATACGATGCGAGTAAACGTGCACTTGCCTGGTTAGAAAATGAAAATATGGTTTCAGGCCAGGAACACGAAGCCGCTGAGGATTCTCTTAAATGGGCAGCAAGAACGTATGTTGTTGCCGCGATTGGTTCTTTAGCAACTTTGCTTTATTTCCTTAGTATTTATATGGGAAGGGATTAAAAGATTTCTTCGGAAAAATTATAATAAAAAACCCGCTTCAGTTGAAGCGGGTTTTTTATTATTTCTTAGATCCCGAACCTGCCTAAACGGACAGGCAGGTTCAGGATGACGTTTTAAAAATTTTATTCTGCGTTTTTATTTCTAATTTGCGGAATACGCTCATCTAATAATTTAAGACCGAGACCTTCAGTGCCCATAAGATCAAATAACTCAAGTGCACGGCGCATTGTTTGTTCTTCTTCCATTTGCTCTCCAATAAACCATTGTAGAAAATACTCGGTAGTATAATCGTTCACTTTTCGGCATTTACCTACCAAATTGTGTATTGATTTAGATATAGAAATTTCCTGATCTAAAGCAGTTTCAAAGATTTCTTCTAAAGATTTGAAATCGTGGTTTACACCACCAACTTCAGGAGAATAGGCGGTCCCGCCGTTATCATTAATATATCTAAAGATCTTCATCATATGGTCTCTTTCTTCTGCAGCCTGCTCGTAAAAGAAATCAGCACTATTAGAAAGGGCATTATGGTCGCACCAGGAAGCCATCGCTAAATATGCCGATGACGAGTGTGCTTCTTTTTCAATTTGTTTATTTAAAAGATCCATAATATCTACATGGATACTTAATTTTTGTCTTACTAAATCTTTCATTTCTCTATAATTTAACTCTAAATATTGTTCCATACAGTCTTAAAATCATAAGACTGTAAGTCACCAATTATTGTGTCCAGCATCCTGCTGGTGTCATTGATCATTTTTTATAAAATTAACCAAATGGCGAGTAAGAACCTAATTGCGAATAGAATTTAGAAGTAATCTAAAGTGAAATAATTTAAACAGAAGAAGTGGTAAGTAGAGAATTGAGTTCGAGCATAGCGAAAGTGCCGGTAAGAAATTCTTTGAGATCTATACTTTCTAAAGTATTAAATACGAAGAAATGCTCGCGGTTACAAAGCATAAGCATTTCCATTCCGTGGGTATTTTGCCCGTTGAAATGTGCTTCGAGATCAATTTCTTTAACTTGTTGTCTAAAAGCTAATAATTGGCAAAAACCAAGCTGAATAGTTTTATGCGGAAATTTTATGAAAAAGCACCGCTGCTTATCACATTGATAAGAGATAAAGAATTGGGATTGGTGTAATACTTTCATGCTGCTGCCAAAATTAATTCTTATTTAGAATAAATCCAAAGAATTAAATCTTGATTTGTCTATTTATTTGCTGATTTAACGAAATAAAGGTTTCTGTTCTCGAAACCCCTTCTATCGCCTGGATGTCTTTATTGAGAACATTCATTAAATGCTCGTTATCCCTGCACAATATTTTAATAAAAATAGACCAATTTCCGGTGGTGTAATGGCACTCAATTACTTCGGGAATTTGTCTGAGTTGTTTAACTGCTTGGGGATTACTAACCGCTTTATCTAAGTAAACCCCCACAAAAGCCATTGTTTTATAGCCAAGTAAGCGAGGGTTTATCATTAATTTAGAGCCTTCGATTAAACCGGCTTTCTCCAGTTTGCGTAAACGCTGGTGAACTGCTGCCCCGGTAATTCCGATATTCCGGGCGATTTCAAGTATAGATTTTTTAGCATCATCCATCAAGAAATTTAAAATAGTTTTATCTATACCGTCTATAACAACAGTTTCGTTTACAAGTTTCATACGGGAGGTTAGTTTAATTTAAAAGCTAAAGTAGCGAATTGAATCCAAAAATTTAATTCCCAACTTCCCCAAAAGGATTATAGCCTAAATATTCGGTTTCGGTTTCTTTAAAAACAATATTGTGCTTTTCCAATTCTTTAAGGATGGGTCCGTAAACTTCTTTTTTAATAGGAAGTTGAACTCCGGGCGTGGTTATTTCTCCTTTTAAAATCTTTAAAGTAGCTATAGCCACCGGTAGTCCTACGGTTTTTGCCATCGCAGTTTCCGTCTGGTCCTTCCCAATATGTACCATAGTGGCGTCTATTTGCTTTTTCTCGCCATTTAGTTCATAACCAAATTTGTGATACATCACGATCATATCTTTATCGTCTGGCGACAGGCTCCATTTATCCATTAGTATTTTTTGAAGGGCTTGTGCAGGAGTTGCCGCTTTAATTCCAATCTTTTTGTCTTTGTTGAATAAATCGAGCTCCAAAAGTTTTTCCCACATTAGATCGTCCTGATCTATTTTTAAATTATGCCGAAGTTTAAGTTCTACAGTATCGGTAGGGGAGTAGGGAAGAAAGGAATTTACAAAATCTCGATAGCTCATATTTTCTGAATCTTTCATCGTAAAACTATCATCGGTCATTCCCAGTTGTACAAACATATTCCAGGCACGGCTAAAGCCAACCCGTCTTATCGTGCCTCGGTAGAGTGTAAGTACATCCTCCAGGCCATAAATACTCATATAGTCAAGAGAATTTCTGTTGGCGTAACCTTCAAATTTCCCATAATCTTTAATGTGTAAAAGCTCAGTTCTTCTAAACAATCTGTGATATGGAATATATTTGAACTTTCCTTCCTGGATAAATTCAGCCACGCCGCCCTGGCCGGCAACTACCACGTTCCTGGGGTTCCAGGTAAATTTATAGTTCCACAGGTTAGTATCACTTTCAGGAGCAACGAGTCCGCCGGTAAAAGATTCGAATAAAAGTATTTTCCCGCCTTTATCTCGAATTCTATCTATAACCTGCATCGCACTCATATGATCAATACCGGGATCGACCCCAATTTCATTCATAAATATGAGTCCGTTTTGTTTTACTTCTTCATCCAATGCTTTCATTTCTTTACTGATGTAAGAAGCGGTCACCATGTTCTTTTTGAATTTCACGCAGGCTTTAGCGACTTCAATATGAAATCTCGCCGGAAGCATTGAAATTACGATATCGGCATTTTTAACTGCGTTCTCCCTGCTTTCAGCATTAAAAACATCTAAGTAAAAGGCTTCGCAATGCTTTTTGTTTCTGCAGGCTTTTTTAGCATTTTCGAGATCAATGTCCCCAATTTTTAGAAATAGATCTTCGGTCTCGGCTTTAGACAAAAGATGGTCAATTAGGACGGAAGTAGATTTTCCCGCCCCGATTATTAAAATGTTCTTCATAAAATAAATTATTTTTGTGTAGTGGTTAACGAATGTATTAAATCTTTAACTCATAAAAAATAACCTAAATGAATAGGAAGTTTTTAATAACCGGAGCGATTTTCGGATTATTAGCCGTAATAATTGGAGCTTTTGGTGCACATGGTTTAAAACCATTATTAGATGAAGCAGCCAGGGAATCTTTTGAGACCGGTGTGAAATACCAAATGTATCACGCTTTATTATTGCTTTTGGTGGCCGGTTTTAAACAGCGCTCGTTTCGCTTTCAAAAATCAATATTTTTTCTTCTATTATTTGGAGTAATATGCTTTTCGGGTTCTATATATTTGCTCGCAACCAATAATTTAACACCTGTAAATTTTAAAGGAATTGCTTTGGTAACCCCGCTGGGAGGTACGCTATTAATAGCCGCATGGACTATCTTGCTTATTGAATTTGTAAAAATAAAGCCGAAATAATTTAAGAAAGTTTAGCAGTTTATCTCTATAAGATTTATAATTTTGTACCCATAAACAAACCACACACTTTAATTTTATGGACGTACATGCCCAAACTACGAAAACGATTTCGCTAGAAAATTACGGAATCAAAAACGCAAGGGTACATTACCAGTTATCTCCTGAAGAACTTCATTATGATACCATAGAGCATGGCCTTGGAACTGAGACAAATTCTGGCGCTTTAGCAATTAATACCGGCGAGTTTACCGGGAGATCTCCAAAAGATCGCTTTATAGTAAAAGATGAGGTAACCCGCGAGAAAGTTTGGTGGGGAGATATCAATATTCCTTTTGATGCTGCCAAATTCGATAAACTTTATGATAAGGTTGCAGATTATCTATCTGATAAAGAAATTTACACTCGAGATGCTTATGCTTGCGCCGAAGAGAAATACCGCTTGAATATTAGGGTGGTAAACGAATATCCCTGGTCTAATATGTTTTCCTATAACATGTTTTTAAGACCTGAAGAGAAGGAATTAAAAAACTTTAAAGAAGATTGGTTAATTCTAAACGCTCCCGGTTTTAAAGCAAACCCAGAGGTAGATGGAACGCGCCAGGAAAATTTCGCAATCCTTAATTTCAGCAAAAAAATTGCTCTAATTGGAGGAACCGGATATACAGGTGAAATCAAAAAGGGAATTTTTTCAGCATTAAATTTTATACTTCCGGTAGATAAAAATACACTACCAATGCACTGTTCCGCCAATGTTGGAGAAGATGGAGATACTGCTATATTTTTCGGACTTTCGGGAACGGGAAAAACCACACTCTCTGCAGATCCAGCGCGAAAGCTTGTTGGAGACGATGAACATGGCTGGACCAAAGAAAACACGATTTTTAATTTTGAAGGCGGTTGCTACGCCAAAGTAATAAATCTTACCGAAGAAAATGAACCCGATATTTACCGGGCGATTAAGCCGGGCGCAATTCTGGAGAATGTGATTCTGGATGATGAGGGTAATGTAGATTTTTCTGATACGAGTATCACTCAAAATACACGAGTGAGTTATCCTATAGATCATATAGATAACATTCAGGTGCCTTCGGTAGGTGAAAACCCAAAGAATATATTTTTCCTAACGGCTGATGCTTTTGGGGTTTTGCCTCCAATAAGTAAACTTACACCTGGGCAGGCTGCCTATCATTTTATAAGTGGTTATACCGCAAAAGTAGCAGGTACCGAGGCTGGGATTAATGAACCCGTACCAAGCTTTTCAGCTTGTTTTGGTGCGCCTTTTATGCCTTTGCACCCTACCAAATATGCCGAAATGCTAAGCGCTAAAATGAAAGAAGCAGGAGTAAATGTTTGGTTGATTAATACCGGATGGACCGGCGGGCCTTACGGTACCGGAAGCAGAATGAAGCTGAAATATACACGGGCTATGATTAGCGCAGCGTTAAATGGCGGCTTAAAAGATGCTGAATTTAGTACACATAATATGTTTGGCCTGCAAATGCCATTAAATTGTCCTAATGTGCCTGCGGAAGTATTAAATCCAAGAAATACCTGGAAGGATACTGCGGCCTACGATAAAAAAGCCGGGGAACTGGCGAATTCTTTTAAAAGAAATTTTGAAAAGTTTGAAGCTTATGCTAATGATGAAATTATGGCCGGCGGGCCAACTTTATATTAGCATTATTTTTAATTAGTTAATTGAGTCAAAAAAATCCGGTGTGTAATGCACCGGATTTTTTATTTAAAATATATGGAAAGTAGTTTTAATCCAATAAGCGAGATTTAAAATACTTCCTGTATGTTACTTTTTATTTACTTCTGCAATATATTTTTGCAGTGCCATCGTCATAGATGGAGTATCTGGGGTTGGAGCTTTAATATTCACGGTTAGTCCGTGTTCTTTGGCCGCTTTAATAGTCGTATTGCCAAACACAGCTATTTTGGTTTCTTTCTGCTCAAAATCGGGAAAATTCTCAAATAGAGACTTAATTCCGCTAGGACTGAAAAACACCAGGATATCATAAGTTACATCGCGTAGGTGCGAAAGGTCGCTTACTACGGTTTTATAAAAAGTAGCCTGTTTCCATTCAACACCAAGTTTGTTTAGCGTTTTAGGTACATCAGGCTTCAGCATATCTGAAGATGGTAATAAAAACTTCTCGTTCTTGTATTTCTTGATAAGCGGAGAAAGATCGGCAAATGTTCTTTTTCCAACATAAATTTTCCGCTTGCGGTACACTACATATTTCTGCAAATAATAGGCTACAGCTTCACTTAAACAAAAGTATTTCAGGGTGTCTGGCACCTTAAAACGTAAATCCTCTGCTATTCTAAAAAAATGATCTACCGCATTTCGGCTGGTAAGAATAATTGCTGAATATTTGGTAAGGTCTACTTTTTGCTGGCGTACTTCTTTAGAAGAAACACCTTCTACGTGAATAAAAGGGATGAAATCAATTTTTATTTTTTGTTTTTCCTCAAGCTCAAAATAAGGAGAGTTCTCTACTTTAGGTTCGGGCTGGGAAACTAAAATTGTTTTCACTTTCATATATCAATACTTTTATTTAGTCCTTTGTTAAATTGTAATTAGCTTGTACAAAATAATATAGGGGGCAATTTCGAGAGCGCAAAGGTACAAAATAAAATAAAACCAATTGCTCGTTATTAAGCTTTGATTTTTTCGATATATCAATAACAGGCTAAATATATTGGTTAGGACTAAAATACCTAATAGGCTATATAGGGTAAAGGCGGTAGCATTATAGGTATAAACGAATATTAAACTGGGAATTAATAATATAAGTCCTATAAAATTGCGGTAACTTATTTTTTGATAGAGGTAGGAATCTATCTGCGGATCTAAATCAAAAACGTTCCCAACTATCTTTTCCAAACCAAATTTCAGCAAAACAAAACTCCCGTAAGCCGTGGTGATTCTTATAAATAAAAAGACCGGATCCAGCGTTGTGTCTTCCCAGAAGAAGTTGAAAAACAGATAAAAGAGTAGCGAAAATGAGATGAGATGGACAAAGAACAGCAAAATGTTAAAAGGATGAAAAGCCTTGTTCTTCTTTCCTCTAAACATCATAAATTTGTTTGAAGAAAGTAGCGCAAGAAAATCTTCAAAACGTTGTGGATATGCAGTTTTTACAATGGCCAGCAATACAAATGCACCCATTAACGTTAGGGTGATCCAGTCTAGTGAAATAACATGTCTTTCTACAGCTTCCAGGATAAAAACTTTTATGCAAATGTATAATTATTTTGAGGTTAAAAGATGAAGAGTAAGCCCGGAAACGAAGATTTAAAATGCATACATTTGTGCAAAAATTGGTAAGATGGTAAAGGGGATAGTCATTGTACCCACCTTTAATGAGATTGAAAACATTGAGAAACTGATTAGAAATGTGTTTTCTCAGGATAAAAAATTTCATATTTTGGTAGTAGATGATAATTCTCCCGATGGTACAGCAACCCGAGTAAGAACGCTACAAGCTGAATTTCACGATAGTCTTTTCCTGGAAGAAAGAGTGGGAAAACTGGGTTTGGGAACAGCTTATATTCACGGTTTTAAATGGGCGTTACAAAGGGATTACGAGTATGTTTTTGAGATGGATGCCGATTTTTCTCATAATCCCAACGATCTTGTAAGATTATATAATACCTGCAAAAGGAATAATGCCGATGTTGCCATAGGTTCCCGTTATATAACCGGAGTTAATGTAATTAACTGGCCTATGAGCAGGGTTTTATTATCCTGGTTGGCATCTAAATATGTAAGATTTATTACCGGGATGGATATTCACGATACCACGGCCGGTTTTGTTTGTTATAAAAGAAAAGTGTTGGAAATTATAGGTCTGGACAATATTCAGTTTGCGGGCTATGCGTTCCAGATAGAAATGAAATTTAAGGCATATTTGCTGAAATTTAAATTAGAGGAAGTTCCCGTAATCTTTACAGATAGAACACGAGGAACTTCAAAAATGAGTGGTTCCATAATTTCGGAAGCCATTTTTGGGGTAATAATAATGAAGATTAAAAGTCTTTTTAAGCAGATTAAATTGAAATGAAGAAGGTCTTAATCAAGAACGCGAAGATTGTAAACGAGGGTAAAATTAAAGAAGCTGATGTTTTTATTGAAGGCGGAATAATTGTAGAAATTGCCGAAAGCATTAGCGCCAAATCCCCAGATGTACAAATTTTTGATGCCGAAGGTACGCACTTATTACCCGGCGTGATAGATGATCAGGTACATTTTAGGGAACCTGGGCTCACGCATAAAGAAAATATAGAAATGGGTTCGCGTGCGGCTGTTGCCGGCGGAATTACTTCTTTTATAGAAATGCCCAATACTATTCCTCAAACAACAACCATAGAAAAACTGGAAGAGAAATTTAAACTGGCTGAAGAAAAATCTTACGCCAACTATTCTTTTATGTTTGGCGGCACTAATGATAATCTTGAGGAAATTCTTAAAGTAGATCCCAAAACCACGGCGGCTTTAAAGCTGTTTTTAGGTTCTTCTACCGGAAATATGTTGGTAGACGACGAAAAGGTTTTGGAGCAAATTTTCGCAAAATCACCGTTGCTTATCGCAGTACATTGTGAAGACGAAGAAACTATTCAAAAAAATCTGCAGGAATATCTAGAGCGTTATGGCGACGATATTCCAATAGAACTGCATCCCAAAATCAGAAGTGAAGAGGCCTGTTTTAAATCTTCATCAAGAGCAGTTGCTCTAGCTAAGAAAACCGGAGCGAGATTACACGTTTTTCACGTTTCTACAGCAAAAGAATTGAGTTTATTCAGCAATAAGAAAAAACTTAAAGATAAAAAGATAACGGCTGAGGTTTGTATACATCACCTTTGGTTCAACGATTCAGATTATAAGAAAAAAGGAACCTTAATTAAATGGAATCCGGCGGTTAAGACTAAAGAAGACCAGGAAGCTTTAATGAAAGCTTTAAATGATGATTTATTAGACGTAGTGGCTACAGACCACGCGCCGCATACTAAAGAAGAGAAGAAAAATGTCTACACTAAAGCCCCGAGTGGTGGTCCCCTGGTGCAGCATTCACTTGCAGCAATGTTGCAATTTCATCATCAGGAAAAAATTTCTTTAGAAAAAATCGTGGAAAAAATGTGCCATAACCCGGCTATTTTGTTTCAAATTAAAGATCGCGGATTTATTCGAGAAGGTTATAAAGCCGATTTGGTACTGGTAGATCTAAACGCGCCCTGGGCGGTACAACCTGATAACATTCAGTATAAATGTGGATGGTCTCCTTTTGAAGGTGTAACCTTTAAATCTAGGGTAACCCACACTTTTGTAAATGGTAATTTGGTGTATAAAAATTTCAAACATCAGCCTTTTTCGAATGTGGCAGAGCGTTTGCAGTTTGACCGATAATATGCTGAAAAAACTTTTTTTACTGTTCTTTGTTGTAGTGGCATTTGTCGCCTGTCAGGATATTGATAAATCTGAAAGACCAGGCGATCTTATTCCAGAGGATAAAATGATAGATGTAATTGCCGAAATTTCGCTAATGCAATCGGCAAGGAATTTTAATAAGCGCATCTTCGAAAATACCGGTATAAAAGGGCGGGAATATATTTATGAGAAATACGATATAGATAGCGTTCAGTTTAAACACAGCAACGATTATTATGCTGATAACTATGAAATTTACCAACGTATTTATGATAGTGTCAAAAATCGTTTTGAAAAAATGAAAGTTGATCTGGATACCCTACAGAAGCAGGAACAACGCCTTAAAGATTCTATTGCCGAGGTGAAGCGTGATTCTTTAGGAAAACAAAGAGATTCACTAAACCCTGAAGAGGAAAGAGAAATTCAGGAGATTTCTGATTCTTTAATTAAAGAAAAAGATTCACTGGATAGAATGATGATTGACAGCCTGCCGCAACCAAGGTCGAGAAACTAAGATTTATCTTTTTTGTAGAATTTAGCGGTTTCAGCAATAACCCTTCTCATAGGAGTAAATTCAAAACTTAGACTTTCTTTAATTTTCTCATTTGAATATATTGAATGCTGAAATAAGGTATTTACTGTATTGCGGGAAATTTGTCTTTTTGCACCAAAAAAACCACCTATTTTCTGAAAAATCCAACCTATCCAAACCATCCACTTTTTGAGTGCTTTTTTGGGTTTTGGTTTATCTAAGGCAGTTGCAGCTTGTTCAAATACAGTTTTAAAACTCAAGTTTTCAGAAACCAGGATGTAAGCTTCATTTTTAATTTCAGCTTCCATAAGTTTTTGCATGACAACCACAACATCTTTAACCCCTATAAATCCGGCAATTTTCGGGAAATGATAATTCATTCCCTTATCAATTTTAGAGAAAATTTTCCCGGTGCCTTCTTTCCAAAATCCGGGTCCTAGAATAATTCCTGGTTTTACAATTACGGTAGGCACGCCTTCCTGTGTGCCTCGCCAGGCTTCGATTTCAGCACCATATTTAGAAATCGCATAATCGCTATGGTCTTCTTCAGGATTCCATATAGCACGTTCTGTAATTTCTTTATTGTCTAAACTTTTGCCAAGAGCGGCAACGCTGCTTACATAACATAGTTTTTCAACTTTAAAGGCAATACAAAGGTTTACAATGTTTGCGGTACCTTCAATATTTATCTTACGTAAATTTTTATCATCATTCGGATCAAAAGAAACCAGCGCGGCACAGTGATAAACATATTTTATATTTTCAAAAGCTTTATTGAGTTGAGGTACGTTAGTAATATCGGCTTCAAACCATTCAATTTGTTGAAATAAGGTTCTGGCTTCTTCAGTAGAAGTATAATAATTAAAGACGTGCTCAACCGATGCGAGGTCGCTGTTTTTTCTGTTAAGGGCTCTAACTTTTTTGCCGGCTTTTAATAAGTTCAGCAATAAATGTGAACCCACCAATCCGGTGCCGCCTGTTACTAAAATCATTTGGTAAATATACCAAAAGCACTTAGGAAAAATAAGAGTTTATGGTATCTTTACGGCTATTTTCGAGCAAAATTATTTGAATTATGAATAAGAACTTTGTAGAAGAACTTACCTGGAGAGGCATGCTGCACGATGTGATGCCTGGCACCGAAGAACATTTAATAGAAGGCAGAATGCGTGCTGCCTATGTGGGAATAGACCCTACGGCAGATTCTCTGCATATAGGCCACCTGGTTAGCGTGATGATGCTTAGGCATTTTCAACTTTGCGGGCATAAACCTTATGCTTTAATTGGGGGCGCTACGGGTATGATTGGAGATCCATCGGGGAAATCTGCAGAACGAAATTTGCTTGATGAAAAGACTTTGCGCCATAACCAACAGGCTATAAAAAACCAGCTTTCTAAGTTTTTGGAATTTGGAAATGAAGAGAAAAATGCCGCCGCAATGGTTAATAATTATGACTGGATGAAAAATTTCAGTTTCCTGGAATTTATTCGCGATGTCGGGAAGCATATTACGGTAAACTATATGATGGCCAAAGATTCGGTTAAGAAACGTTTGTCTTCTGATGCTGCTGAAGGGATGTCTTTTACCGAATTCACTTACCAATTGGTGCAGGGTTACGATTTTCTGCATTTGTTCAGGGAGCACGATTGTACCTTGCAAATGGGCGGAAGCGACCAGTGGGGAAATATCACCACCGGCACCGAAATGATTCGCCGTATTGGAAATGGAAAAGGTTATGCCTTAACCTGCCCGTTAATCACAAAAGCCGACGGAACGAAATTTGGTAAAACCGAAGGCGGTAATGTTTGGTTAGACCCAAACCGTACCTCACCTTACAACTTCTACCAGTATTGGTTAAATACCAGCGATGTTGATGCTGAGAAATATATAAAGATCTTCACTTTACTCGGTAAAGCGGAGATAGAGAAAATCGTTGAAGAACATAAGGAGGCGCCACATTTACGGGTGCTTCAAAAAACTTTGGCTGAGGAAATTACGATAATGGTTCATTCTCGTGAAGATTATGAAAACGCGGTGAAAGCTTCTGAAGTGCTCTTCGGAAAAAGTACCGCTGCAGATCTAAAATCTTTAAATGAAGCTACATTTTTAGATGTTTTTGAAGGCGTACCGCAAGCTGAAGTGGCTAAAGCTGAAATAGAAAACGGACTCGATATGATCGCGGCTTTATCTGCTAAAACCGATTTCCTTCAATCTAATGGGGAAGCCAGAAGAGCGCTTAAAGAAAATTCAGTTTCTGTAAATAAAGAAAAAGTAAAAGAAGATTACACTATTACTACCAAGGATCTTATTAATGATAAGTATATCATTATAAATAAAGGGAAAAAGAACACTTATATAATTAGAGCGGTGTAATTCTCTGGTTAGTGTATAAAAATACAAAGCCCCATAAACAGGTTGTCTATGGGGCTTGCAACTAACTAACCAATCTAATATGAAAAAATTTCACTTAGCCTGTAAGATCAATTCAATTTATTCAAATTTCATCTTACATATAGTAAGTCGATAGAAGCCTTGAAAATTTACAAGCTTTAGCATATTTTAACTATAAAACCCTGACATTTATGTTTTTGTTGGCTTATGTTAAGTTATTGAAAGCTATAAGATTAGAAGATTACATCCTCGAATATCACTATTATCAAATCTTCCAAGAATTTCAGTTTGATTATTGTGAGTTTTTTTGCCTAAGTCCTGTGTAGCAATGAATGAACAAGAGTTAAAGTTAGCGAGATCTATCACGTTTATCCCACCTGTCTTGTGTTTTGGAAGATAGCTGAGTGCATCTTCAGGATCGCGGATAAGGATTTTCATCCAGGGTGGAGTATCAAAAATTCCATCCCCTTGCGAATAAGCCTGGGAAAGTAATTCGGTCATCCCGTATTCACTATGAATTTTCTCGACCCCAAAACCTTTAGAAAGGATTTGATGCAGTTCTTCCCGAATCATTTCTTTACGACGGCCTTTCATTCCCCCGGTTTCCATTACAGTAGTGTTATTTAAGTTGAATTCGTAAGTTTCAACCAGGTCCAGTAGGGCAAAGGAAACACCCAGAAGTAGAATTTTTTTTCCGCTTTTATCTAGTTCTTTAAGTTTTTTGTGAAGGCTATCAAGATCATCAAGATAAAATCCACTTTCATGATATTTACTGCGGTTAATGAGACTATGGACCATATAAATTAACGAAGAACCCTGGCGCTCTAAATAGGACGGTAAAAGTGCTAGAATGACAATTTCTTCCGGATTTCCATAGAATAGCTCAAAAGCTTTTAAAAAGCTTTCTTCATAAACTTTTAAATCGCTTACGTAATGTTTGCTGGTGGTTGCGCCGGTGGTGCCGCTGCTTGTAAAAATAATTTCAGTAGGGTTTTCACCGGAAATCACCTTCTTTTTTTTAAAAAATTCTATAGGTAGGAAGGGTATGTGTTTAATGGTAGAAACGTTTTCCGGATTTCGTTTTAATAACTGGCAAAATTCCCGGTAAACATTATTATGCTGAAACTGAAAAGAAAATACTTCGAGAGCGATTTCATTAAAATCTTTCTGATTAGAAATATTAAAAATTCTTTCAGATAACATTCTCGTGGTAAATTTTAAAAAGCGAAGTTAAGAAATCTTAGGAGTGCGTAGAAAAAGAAAATTTATCTAACTACCAATTTTCTCGTGGCAGTAGATTTTTCTTCCTTGATTTTTAGAATATAAATTCCCGCACTAAGGTTGGAAACATCAAGTTCTTTTCCTCTTAACTTAGTACGTTGAACAGGTTTACCTAAAACATTAAAAATCTGGATATCCTTTTCTTTATTTTGAGAAGTACTAATATATACCTTCCCGTTAGTAACCGGGTTAGGATAAATAGATAAGCCCTCAATGGGAATTTCTGTTCTATTCCCCGAGCTGGTAGTATCCTGCGCATACGCCGCATTTGGTGCGGAGAATGTGAGGAAAATAGCTAATATGAAACTATAGAGGTAGTATTGCTTCATTCTTTTTTATCGAGGTTTATACAAAACTACAATAAAAATTCAAAAACGATGCCAGAAATATTGTGTATTTCATATTAATTTTTTATTAAAAAAGGCTGCCGGTTAGGGCAGCCTTTTCGGGCTGATTCAAATTTAAACGTCAATATTTAGAATTTATAACTATAACTCAGTGAGATAGGAGTGCCAGGCTTTCTTAACGAAAATATTTGGTCCTCTGCTTCAAAAGACTGAAATCTGCTTTCAATATCATCTCCTAGCATATTGGAAAGCTTTAAAGAAATAGTAGAATTTTGCTCTTCTCCAAAAGATTTATTCAAATTAAAATTAAGGCTGTGAAATGGCATTGTGTAAACATCAGGAACGGTTCCTAAACCAACAAGTTCAAGGGTTTTTCCTTGGGTATTATAAAAAATACCGGCTTGCCAACCAGTTTGCGGATCGGTATAATCAAAACCTGCATTTAGCAGAAATGGAGATTGACCCTGTAATTGTCTTGTACCGTCAAATTCTTCTCCGGGTCTAAGGTTACGTTGGCGCGATTCATATTCCCCGCTTGGGCTTCTGTCCATTTCTACTCTCGAATCTATTATAGATACATTAAGGTTAGCACTTAATTTTCTTAGACCATCAGTAATAAATCCAAAATTCTTTCTCATTTCAATTTCTGCTCCCATTACTGTAGCATCGTTAACGTTTCTTGGCTGAAAGTTATCTGCTGAAAAATCGCTAAAAACAGAAAGCTCAATAGGATCTGTAAATCTTTTATAAAAAGCACTTACAGCAAAAAGCTGGGCATCGTCGCCATAAAGTTCGTAACGGGCGTCAATATTATCTACATAAGTAGGTTGCAAATCTATATTACCAATAAAAGTCCTGTTGGTTAAGGGGTCATAAATTTGGGCAATTGAAGCTTCTTTAAAAGAAGGCCTTGCCGTAGAACGACCATAAGAAAGTCTTAGGTTAGTATCCTCATTAAGACTGTAAATAAGGTTTGCTGAAGGAAAAAGATCCGTTCTATCTATTAGGTGTTCGTTTTCCAAAACTAAATCCCCAAGGTTATTTTGCCCTGTATAGAACTGATCAAATTTTTCCAGTCTTACACCCAGAATGGCCTTTAGGTTTTCGGTCACATTAAATTCTTCTGAAACATATGCCGAAGTATTGGTGTTATAGGCATCGTAAGTGTTTGCAGGCTCGTAGAATCCGTTTATATAAGATCCTGCCTGGTTTTCTGGGGTCCAAATATTCCCCGGAGCAAGCACCTGGTTAGGATCTCCTCCAAAATTTTGACTAATAGATCCCTGAATAAGAATTTGGTATTGATCTATAGAGAAATCCCTTTGTTTGTAGGTGTAGCCTCCTCCAAATTTAAGATTTGCATCTCTTCCAAGAAGCTGATGCTTTTTTGTAAGGTCTACTATTCCTGAAAGGTTGATCTCTTCGAGATCTCGCCATATTCTAGTAGGGCTTTCAGATGAGCTGGGACGTATACTATAAGTATCATTGCTTGGATTATATTCAAAAGCTGTAATTCGCACATCTTTATCATTAACGCGGGCAAGGCTTGGAGAAAGTTTCCACTCTGTAGTCCAGCTCGCATCTTCGTTGGTGTGTTTTCCGCTTAATAGTGCGTTAGTAATGGAACGCTGGGTATATTCCAGGTTGTCTCTAAAAACCGTTATGGCATCAGAAACAAGAATTTCTTCTCTAAAATTACCGGCTGTTGATTCACCATTTTGGATGTGAAGCAAATTAAGCTGGTATTTAGATTGTTCAGTTTTAAAAGCAAGCCCAGTTAATGCGCTAACCAAAACGTTTTCTTTTCCAACATCACCGCTTAATAACCTAGAAGGCCGCATTTCAAACTCTGAAGTTTCTCTAGGTTTTAACCAGGAGTTATTTTCAAAATCTTCAAAATACTCTGAAGTATTTTTGTAAGAAAGCGATGCGAAATATCCTAATTTATTGTTTTTCTTTCCGACATCATATTGGTTACCGGCGGTAAAACCAACACTATAATCCATATTATTTTGTTGTCTTGTGCCACCTAAAGTTGGGTTGAAGCGTTGGGTAAGTCTTGTAAGTGCAGCGTCATTATCAAAAGGTCTTGGGAAAGCCTGGCTTCTATTAACGGGCAGGTCTCTGGTACCATCGTCAAGTCCAAGAAAATCTGTGCCGCCTCCATCATATTGAAGGAAATCTGAATTAAAGTGCATAGATGGATTATAAGTACCACCAATTGAAACACTATATTCTTCACGGCTAGGAAAATCTTTTGTAATGATATTCACCATTCCCCCGGTGAAATCGGCAGGATTATCTGCGGTAAGTGATTTTATCACCATTACATTGTCCAGAATGTTAGTGGGAAAAATATCCATCTGCAAGGTATTACGATCTGGATCCAGGCCGGGAACCGACATGCCGTTTAAGATAGATTTCGTGTAACGGTCACCTAAACCTCTTACATAAACATATTTTCCACCTTGTACAGAAACACCTGGAATTGTCTTAACTGCTGAAGAAACCTCTCCAGCTCCAATTTTATCAAAGCTTTGAGAAGAAAGACCATCAGTAAGGTTTGCGGCATTTCTTTGCATATTTAGTACAGTCGCTTCTGTATTACGGGCAGTTGTTGTAGTAATTACAACTTCATCTAAAGCTCCGGCAGAAGATTTCATCTCTACATTAAGGGTTGCAACTTCTCCTTCTTCTACAACAACATCGGTTACTTCTACAGTTTCGTAGCCCACAAAGGAAAAAACAACCGTATAAGTGCCGGGTTCGGCATTCAGACTGAAATCCCCTTCAAAGTCTGAAGTGGTCCCGGTATTTGTTCCCTTAATGGAAACATTGGCAAAAGGCATTACATCGTTAACTTCAACATCGTAAATGGTGCCGGCAATCTTTCCGGTTTGTGCCTGTGCCAGACTTATGAAAAAACTAAAAAATAAAACTAGTGAAAATTGGGTTTTCATATAATTATAATTAAAAATCTGAATACTAAATTGCTCGCCTCATTTAAGAGACGAGCAATTTTGTTAAGCGCTATTTAAACTTGTCTTAGAATTGTCATTAAAATGCACCACGGAAGCTAGCATAAGTCCATCCAAAAACCGATAGGTCTGCACCTACAGTTTCCTGGTCTTGTTCTATAGCAGTTGCAAAATCGGTAGCATCGCTAGAGAAATCTGTACTTTCTGTAGTATCTACAAAGATTGCAGAAACACTCTCTACACCTTCTGGCAATACAAGTTCCCAGGCAGAGAAGCTTAAGCTTCCAGCTGTATAGTTTGCTGCAGATCCCTCATCATCGATTTCAACATCCTGTACGTCATTAAAACCTCTTACATATACATTATTGATGGCTCCCATAGCACCGTCTCTAAAATCTGCTATCTCACCAGATGGTGCGTTAGGATCTCCAATAATTGTTAGGTCCTGGATAGTAAAAGCATCTTCAAAAGTACCTTCTGGCCCGTCAATTTCTAGAGCGTGATCAGATTCTGCACCTTGAATTACCAAAGCGTTTGTAATAGTTCCAGAATAAGCCTGGTCAATGTCTAAAGCATCGTCTCCACCTGCGAATGCAACAAGATTGCTGGAGTTTACAGTACCACCAAACCATTCAAAACCATCGTCTACGTTACCCACAACTTCTACGTGATCGATAACCGTACCGTTACCAACACCACCCATAGTAAGTCCGTTAATTTCGTTACCAGAACCGATAAGTGCTCCACCGTGACGAATTGAAACATATTTGAATACTCCTGAATTGTCCTCAGGGTCATTACCTCCATATCTTCCAAACTCATCATCTGCAGGAATCCCTTCAATTTGAGATTCTTCAGAGTCACCTTCAAAAGAGCTTGGTGCACGTCCTAAAATTAATACTCCACCCCAAAGACCACGGTCATTTTCGTCTAGGTTAGACCCTTGTTTTTGTCCAAGTTCAATATCATCATTAATAGAAGTAAATACGATTGGCTCTTCCGCAGTACCTTCAGCCATAATTTGACCACCACGTGCTACAATAAGTGCAGAAGCTAACGATCCTGTTCCTTCTGCTCCTTTGATAATGGTTCCTGGTTCTATAGTAAGAACAGCTCCATCACCAACTACAAATTTTCCGTTTATTTCCCAGATAACATCATTCGTTAAAGTGAAGTCTTCTGTTAGTAGTCCAGAAAGATCTTCATCTACCGGAACTTCTCCGCCTACTTCACCTCCATCACAAGGCGCACAAGGTCCGCCGCAATCAACACCGGTTTCGTTCCCATTTTGAATTCCATCAGTACAATTTGCAAGTTGTTCTATTGGCGCATCGTCGTCTTCGCTACAGCTGGTTAAACCTAGAGTGGCAATTGCGAAACCTGCAATAATCAGTTTTTTCATAAGTCAAAAAATTTAGTTTTTGTTTCTGTATTTAATTTGAAGCAAATAAACGAGCTTAGTTTAAGTATCATTTTAGCTAAAGTTTAAGCTTAGGTTAATTGAGATAGTTCGAATGTTACTATACTGTTTATAATTAAGAGTGTGTCCAGATCACTTTCGTAAATGGAAATTTGGGAAGTTTATGAAATTGTCTAATTTGCTGAAGTTTATAATATTTTTCTCATTTATTTTACATTAACTCTATGTTAACCACTCTAAAATCCATGTCTTAGAAGATTCAAATTTATGGTTACTTTTACCTCATATTTACTAATTCAACTAAACCAAAATGAAAAAAAAGGACATTAAAATCTTACTGGTAGACGATGAACCCGATATCCTGGAAATTGTAGGATATAACCTTTCTGCAGAAGGATACCAGGTGATTACTGCAGATAATGGTGCCGATGCTGTGAAAATTGCTAAGAAGAAAAAACCACAACTAATTATTCTGGATGTAATGATGCCTGAAATGGATGGGATTGAAGCTTGTGCTCAAATAAGAAAACTGCCAGAGCTGGAAGAAACCATTATTACATTTCTAACCGCGCGAGGCGAAGATTATTCTCAAATGGCCGGTTTTGATGCAGGTGCCGATGATTATATTACCAAGCCTATTAAACCAAAAGTGCTTGTTAGTAAAGTAAAAGCTCTCTTAAGAAGATTTAAAGACGACACTGCTTCCTCTAATATTGTAAAAATAAAAGACCTTATTATTAATCGCGATGAGTATAAAGTGATTAAAGACGGAGAAGAAATTATTTTACCCAGAAAGGAATTTGAACTACTTTCCTTATTAGCCTCAAAACCCGGAAAAGTGTTTAAAAGAGAAGATATTCTGGATAATGTTTGGGGTGCTGAAGTTATTGTTGGCGGTCGTACCATAGATGTTCATATAAGAAAGCTTCGAGAAAAAATTGGAGACGAATCTTTCAAAACAGTTAAAGGAGTAGGCTACAAGTTTGTTGTTTAATGGCAAAAAAGTTTAAACGTTCATATAAATTTGCAATAAAGACTTCCCTTTATATTACACTTTTTTTAAGTGTGGTTCTGGCAGGTTTTGCCCATTTTACCAGCGGATTTATTGCCGAGCCTTTTTTTGCTTTTATTTTTATAACCTATCTGGTTTGTTTTTTTATCATTCAGTATAGGGTAGAGCATTTTATCTATAAACGAATTAAAAAGATCTACGATAATGTTTCGCTTTTAGATTCTACCACATTAAAACCCAGCCAGGTTACTACAGATATGGCTACCCTTACCCGCGAAGTTGAAAAATTCACCAAAGACAAAAAACTTGAGATAGAAACCCTAAAGGTGAGGGAAGCCTATAGAAAGGAATTTATGGGAAATGTTTCCCACGAGCTTAAAACACCGCTTTTCACTGTTCAGGGTTACATTTTAACGCTTCTTGATGGCGCTATGAAAGATAAGGCGGTACGCAAAAAATATTTGCAACGTGCCAGTAAAGGGGTAGAACGACTTATTTATATTGTGCGGGATTTAGATATGATCACCAAACTCGAGGCCGGTGATCTTCATCTTGAAGAAGAAGATTTTAATATTGTGGAGCTTGTGCAAAGTTCGTTTGATCTTTTAGAGATGAAAGCTTCCAAAAAAAATATCACCCTTACTTTCGATATCGATTATGAAGAACCTATTTGGGTCTATGGCGATAGGGATAGGATTCAGCAGGTTTTAACCAATTTGATTGTAAATTCCATTAAATACGGAAAAGAAGACGGTACTACTGAAATTAGTATAGAAAATCTTATTAAAAATAAGGTGATCGTCCGGGTAACCGATAACGGTGAAGGTATAGAAAAAGAAAATTTACCCCGTGTTTTTGAACGTTTCTACCGCGTAGATAAAAGTGGTTCCAGGAGGGAAGGAGGCTCTGGTTTAGGACTTTCTATCGTAAAACATATTATTGAAGCCCACGACGAAAAAATATATGTAGAAAGTGTTTTTGGGGTAGGAAGTGAATTTTCATTTACCCTGGAAAAGAGTAAAGATATCCCTGAAATCGACCCGGAAGTCGAGCCGACTGAAACCTGAAAAACCTTCTAACTGCTCCAATTGTGAAAGTTCAAAACTTTCCTGTGCGCAAAAAGGAGCAATTCCTGATTTCATAAAACGTTCGGCTAAATATTCCTGTTCAAATTGCCCGGGAGTTGGGATAAAAAATGCTTTTTTTTCCAGTTTGGCCAAATCCATAATACTGGAATATCCGGAACGGGAAATGATAACTGTACTACCCATGATCACGTCTTCCAGAGCTTTAGTTGTTAAATAATTTTTGATGATAAGATTTTTATTTGCTGAAGAAATGTTTTCTTTATCCATAACCCCTCTTATAAAAATGATCTTTTTATCTGTATTCAGAAAAGCGGCTAGTAATTTTTCTTCCAGCATAGTTCTTTGGGGTTCCGGGCCCGATAATATCACCGCATAATCATATTTTTTCTGTTGAGGTAATTTATTAAACCGGCTAAGTGGTCCAATGTATTTCACGTTTTCTGGCATTTCTTTTAAATGCCCCATAATTCCACTTAGATTCTGATTTCCGGATGCATCGGGAATCCAGCATTCATCAAATTTCGAAATGTATTTTTGATGTAATTTACTGCTTAAATAGGTGGTGTTTCCGCTTAAGACGCTGAATTGATGCGTTATAAAAGCGCATTTTATATGTTTATACCTGCACCCGGGGCGGTTGTCAGAAATTATTCCGTTTAGTTTATATTTTTCAACAAGGCCTCTCGTAACCTTCCTTTCTCGCTGCATTATTTTAAGCAAGCGCGGACTTTCAGCAAATATTTTCCATTTAAGCAAACCGGGAGACTTAGTGTAGGTAATATCATAGGAAGGTAGCTTCAAGCTTTTAATGTCCGGAAATTCCTTTTTCAGCAATTCTAGCGCAGCACCATCTGAAGCGATAAAAACTTCAAATTCATTCTTTTGTAATTCATTGATAATAGGGATACATCGTGTAGCGTGGCCAAGCCCCCAGTTTAAAGCCGCCACTAAAATTCGTTTCTTCCGCATATAGAAGTGAACAATTAATTTAGAATATTATTAGTGGGTAAGAAATATAACCCACTTATTATTATAATCGAATTATTCTCTATTTTAAATCGTCCAGAAATCTTTTCATCATCAACTGTTTTAATAGTTATTCTCTTGTTCTCTTTAATAACCACTTCTTTTTGAGTAATTTGGTTAGTTGTTTTAATGGTCTTCTGCTCCTGAGCGGATAACATATTTACAAAGAATAAGTTGATAAATAAATTATTAACTTATTCGTAGTTTAGTTTCTTATGTTAGATGATGAAGTACTTGAAGGGTTTTCTTCTTTTCTCCAATCTTCACTAATGTTTTGATTGTTTTCCGAATAGGTGAAAGTGATAACGTCATCTAGAATTTGAAATCCATATGATTTTTGAGTAGTGTCATAATCAAATTGAATAGTATTGTTTGACGTGTTTAATTCAAATATACCGTTGGTTTCATATCCAGCTCCAAAAGCCCTGAATTCTCCTATAAGATCATTAGGCTCACTATTTGATTGGAATTCAATGTAATCACAACATTCAGCTGCTAAGCTTGAAATTCCATTTACTACTCGAATTTCAAGTTTCCACTGTCCAAGTACGCCAACTTGCTCCAAGTTGTCAATTTGCTCCGATTCCTCTTTATTACAGCTCGAAAATGCAATTAATGTGAAAACAAAGAGGACTTTTAAATTTCTAGAATATTCCATTTTTTTTAAATTCACAACTAATTTATTCAGAACATTTGTAAAAAATCATCCCTGATACATTATTTTTAGGTTAATATCGGCTGTCACTTGTTTAAAAAGTCATAAAACGGTACCGGATAGTACCGATGAAATATATTGAAGCGTTATCTAGAATACCTCTTGAATTAAGAAGGTTAATGGAAAGAATGCTTGAAATGTTCCTAACAACCCTTTAACGCAAGAGCAGAAAATAATTGGAAAAATTAATTAAATAGTTTTTAATCCCTCATTGAGGGTTTAATTCCTCGAGGCTTGCCTCGAAATTATAAAATAGTTTTCCAATTAATACCTCGTGGGCTCGCCCCGAGGTTCTTGATTTAAAACATTTTAACATCTTATTTCGTTCCATAAAAAATTTTCTACTCCCCAATAGTTAGATAAAATCTCTTGTAAGTTTTCTCACTTGCAAGAAATTTATTCTTTTAATACGAGCAAATATGGTATGGATGATGACGGTTTAATAATAATTGGAAGATTTGGAAATGGGTTCTTCTCATTGGAAGTGTTGTAATTGCAGCATATATTTTATCCAAATATGTATCCTAAGACAGTTTACGATTATATAAGTCAAAAGGTGGATTTTTTCAAAATATAATCAGACAATATCCCGCAAAGTGTGTAAAATTAAAATAACAGGGGTTGGACCTTTTTAAGGTCTAACGCTTTTATCATCTATCAACATTCTTGCAATCATATCTTTATTGGTAATTACTTGTACATTGTCTAGATAACAATTTACATAATTAAATTCATCTGTCTTTGGTAATACCCCTGGGGCCTATTTACAATATACTGATGTAAAATAAAGTCTATTCAAAAACTGTATATTTACACCCATTTTTCAACCTATCATTGGATAAGATTCAAGCATAGGATAAAATCTATTTAGAATAAAAATACTCTTAAAAAGTCATGTTTGTTAGACAAATGTTGGATAAAGAATAGAGTTGTTGTTTTTAAAATACTGTTTGTTAATCGTTTGTGTCTAAACTATTAATAATACCAAAATATTAAATTAAGGCGTGGGAAGTAAGAATAAATTAAGACGATTCAGGGAGAATGAGGCATTTGAAAATGTGATACAACCCTCCCGGGAGGAGCTGGAGAAAGATCAATTCAGTTTAAAAGGAAAATGGAAGAAAGAGTTTTTTAAAAATGATAATCCTATCGTGCTGGAGTTAGGCTGCGGAAAAGGAGAATATACCATCGGCCTTTCCAAACAGGATTCAGAAAAGAACTTTATCGGGATAGATATTAAAGGTGCCAGATTTTGGCGGGGAGCAAAGACCGCAGTAGAAGATGATCTCGAAAATGTTGCGTTTTTAAGAACGCAAATTGAATTAATAGACCGTGTTTTTGCTGAAAATGAAGTAGATGAAATCTGGATCACTTTTCCAGATCCGCAGATTAAGTACAAGCGCACCAAGCACCGGTTGACCAATGCTGAATTTCTTCAGAAATATAAACATATTTTAAAACCAGAGGGGCTGGTAAATCTTAAAACCGATAGCGAATTTATGCACGGTTACACCCTTGGCCTTCTTCATGGCGCAGGTCACGAAATTCTGTATGCACATCATGATATTTACAAGAATGAATATTCTCCAAAAGCAGTTAGGGAAATTCAAACTTTCTATGAAAAACAGTATCTTGACCAGGGAAAACCTATAACTTATATTCAGTTTAGGATAAAATAAGTCTCTTTGGAGGAAACAAAACTTTTTTTTATCACTTATTTCGCAGCCTTACTTGGGGTAATCCCTCCCGGTTTGGTGAATATGACAGTGGCTAAAACCTGTGTTGAAAAAGGAAAGAAAAACGGACTTTACGTGGCCCTGGGCGCTACTATTGTTGTGGTTATTCAGGCAACGGTTGCGGTGTTACTCTCTAAATATATTTTTAGAAATGAGTTCGTTCAAAATATTTTACTTCGTGCAGGGCTTGTAATTTTTATCCTGCTCGCGGTTTACTTTTTTATTCAGGCTAAAAAGCGAGGTGGGATAGAGCATAAATCCCCAAAAGCAAATTCCAACAGTATTTTTAAAGGAATGCTTGTCGCGGCCCTAAACATTTTTCCTGTTCCTTATTTTGTAGCTATTGCGGGAGCTCTAAATATTGGTACTGGTGAGGCTTACGATTGGTCCCAGATTATAGCTTTTATTTTGGCCGCATCGTCGGGTAGTTTTACCTCGCTGTACCTTTATGTGGTTTCCTTTATAAGAATTGAAAAACAAGCCGAAGCCTTTTCCAGATATTCCAATTATTTTATGGCAGCTTTAATGCTAGTACTGGTGATTGTAACGCTTCTGCGAATCTACTATTCCTAAAATAATGGCGCTGGAAACTAATTTCTTTGAACGTGTATATGAAGTGGTGAGACAAATCCCAAAAGGTAAAGTCAGTTCTTACGGTGCGATTGCTAAAAGCGTTGGTGCAGCAAAAAGTGCAAGGATGGTGGGTTATGCAATGAATTCGGCTAAAGATCTTGAAGATGTGCCAGCGCATAGGGTTGTAAATAGAAATGGGTTGCTCACAGGGAAAAGCCATTTTGGAGATCATGGCGCGATGCAACAAATGCTAGAGGAAGAAGGCGTGCCCGTAAAAGATTTAAAAGTTCAGGATTTTCAAAAGCATTTTTGGGATCCAATAAAGCATTTGAAATAGACATTTTTCTGAAATTTATACGATAAGCGTACTTTATTTATGTATAGATCAATTATGGGTAAATACTTCGTTTTCTTAGCTTTTCCCCCTATATTTGCGTTTAGAATGAATCTATATAAGCTGATGAGATTTTACGCAAAAGCTCGGTAATTTAGCTTAAAATTGTCCTGCTATTTTCGGGAATATAAATATATTTTAAATGAAGTTAGACAGAAAAGAAATATTGAAATCGCTGGAAACTATTTCTGTAGCCGGAGAAGGCAAGAATATGGTAGAAAGCGGCGCTGTTCAAAACGTAATGACTTTCGGTGATGAGGTGGTAGTAGACCTTGTATTGCAAACACCTGCTTTACATATTAAAAAGCGGGCAGAAGTAGATGTTATGAAAGCTATTCACGAACATGTGGAGCAGAAAGCCAAAGTTAAGGTGAATATTAAAGTAGAATCAACCGATAAAAAACCGGAAATAAAAGGGAAAGCTATTCCCGGAATTTCCAATATTATAGCCGTTGCTTCCGGAAAAGGAGGTGTAGGTAAATCTACAGTAACTGCTAATTTGGCGGTAACTTTATCTAAAATGGGCTTTAAAGTCGGAATTTTAGATGCAGATATTTATGGGCCTTCAATCCCTATGATGTTTGATGTAGAAACCTCGAAACCCCTTTCAGTTAACGTTGATGGGAAGTCTAAAATGAAACCTGTAGAAAACTACGGAGTAAAAATTCTATCCATCGGGTTTTTTACCCAACCAAACCAGGCGGTAATTTGGCGTGGGCCAATGGCTTCTAAAGCCCTAAATCAAATGATATTTGATGCGGCCTGGGGAGAGTTAGATTTTCTTTTAGTCGATCTTCCACCGGGGACAGGAGATATTCATCTTTCTATTATGCAGTCGCTTCCAATTACCGGAGCGGTTGTGGTAAGTACCCCGCAAAATGTGGCTTTAGCTGATGCTAAAAAGGGAGTGGCGATGTTCCGTCAGGAAAGTATTAATGTTCCGGTATTGGGAATAGTAGAGAATATGGCGTATTTTACTCCAGAAGAACTTCCTGAAAATAAATATTATATCTTCGGAAAAGAGGGTGCTAAAAATCTTGCAAAAGATATTGAAGCACCATTTTTAGGTGAAATTCCGCTGGTACAAAGCTTAAGAGAATCTGGAGATATTGGTCGTCCCGCAGCCATGCAGGAGTCCACACCTCTGGAAACAGCTTTTGAACAGATTACCCGAGGTATGGTTCAGGAAACAGTGAATAGAAACAAAAGTCTGCCTCCAACTGAAGCGATAAAAATCACTACCATGGCAGGATGCAGTGCAGTTAATAAAAAATAGATGACGAGCGAAGAAGTAAAATTAAATGTAGAAAAGGCCCTTGCCGAAATTCGTCCTTTTTTGGAGAGTGACGGGGGTAACATTTCACTAATCTCTATTGAGAACGATCGCCTGGTAAAGGTTCGTCTGGAAGGTGCCTGTGTAGATTGCACAGTAAACCAGATGACGCTAAAATCTGGAGTAGAAATGACTATTAAAAAGTATGCTCCACAAATTGAGAGTGTGGTAAATATTCAAAAGTAAGCAGCTTGGCTTACGAAATTTGCAAGTAGATGATTAAAACCGATATACTTATAATTGGCGCAGGGCCAACAGGCCTATTTGCGGTTTTTGAAGCAGGATTATTAAAACTTAAATGCCATCTAATAGACGCGCTTCCACAACCTGGAGGACAGTGTTCCGAAATTTATCCTAAAAAGCCTATTTACGATATTCCGGGGTTTCCCGAGGTATTGGCCGGAGATCTCGTGACCAATCTAATGGAGCAAATAAAACCTTTTGAACCGGGATTTACACTTGGTGAAAGAGCACAAACTATAGACAAACAGGAAGACGGTAGCTTTATTGTGACTACCAATAAAGGAACAAAACATCACGCCCCGGTGGTAGTAATTGCCGGTGGGCTGGGAAGTTTTGAACCAAGAAAACCCCCAATTGCTAACATAGCCGATTTTGAAGATAAAGGTGTGGCTTATATTATTCGAGAGCCAGAAGATTATCGCGATAAAAAAGTGGTTATTGCCGGAGGTGGTGATTCAGCTTTAGATTGGGCTATTTATTTAGCCGATGTCGCTTCAGAAGTTTCCTTGGTGCACCGAAGAAAAGATTTCCGTGGCGCTTTAGATTCTGTAGAAAAGGTGGAAGAACTGTCAAAGATTGGAAAAATCAACCTTATCACCGATGCTGAGGTCACCGATCTCAAAGGAGAAGACGATCTAGAAAGTGTGGTAATTACGCATAAAGCATCTGCTTCAGAAAAAGAGATTAAAGAAACCGATTATTTTATCCCTTTATTCGGACTTTCACCTAAATTAGGGCCTATTGCTGATTGGGGGCTTGAAATCGAGAAAAACGCCATTAAAGTTGATAATGCTTACGATTATCAAACAAATATTCCCGGTGTTTACGCCATTGGCGATGTGAATACATATCCGGGCAAATTAAAGCTCATTCTTTGTGGGTTCCACGAAGCAGCGATTATGTGCCAGAGCGCTTACCAGCGTATTTTCCCTGATAAGAAATATGTGATGAAATATACCACCGTAAGTGGTATAAGCGGATTTGACGGTAGTAAGAAAGAGGCGAAAAAAGAAGTAGTAAAAAGTATAAATTAAAATAGAAAAATTCAGTTTTAGGGTCATCATTCTGAACTTGTTTCAGGTTCTAAGAGCTTAGATTTGGAAACAAGTTCAGAATGGCGTGTGATCCTGAATATTCTTTTATTGAAAGCTATGTCTGATATAAAAATAACGATTATAGACCGGGAAGGGGAAGCCCACGTGGTAGACGCTCCAACAGATATGAATATGAATCTTATGGAAGTGGTTCGATCCTATGAACTTGCTGCCGAAGGAACCATTGGTATTTGCGGTGGAATGGCGATGTGCGCCTCCTGCCAATGCTATATTCTCAATTTTGAGCATATGCTACCCGAGCAAAGTATTGAAGAGGAAGATATGTTGGATCAGGCATTTTTTGTGCAGGATAATAGTCGCCTAAGCTGCCAAATTCCAATTACTGAAGAATTAGATGGTTTGGAAGTAAAACTTGCGCCTGAAGCCCCTTAAACTTACTTTTATTCGTCAAGCCGAACTGGTTTCAGCTTCTAATATGAGTTTAATTAATATTTGATTAGATCTCCGAACAACTTTCGGAGGAAGCTCTGAAATAAATTCAGGATAAGTAGATGTTGTCATAAAAAAACCTCATAGATTTTATGATCTGTGAGGTTTGTTTTTTGTAGAAAAATTTCTTTAAATCGTTTGCAGGTTTTTAGAATTTATATTCTCTGAAATCTCTTCTTCAATGCCTTTCCAAAGTTCTAACCGGGCATCAAGCGCTTCTTCTGCCGTAGTTTTTACTTCTTCCCATTTCTTCTCATCATTTCCACAGAGTTCTTCTACCATTCTAAAGGCCATAGGCCCGTGCTCGTCACCATCCAGTTCTATATGACGATCAAAATAATATTTAAATAGACTTAAATCTTCTTTTGGAAAATTCTGCTGCACATTTTCTATGATAGACGTGAACATTCCGGGAATAAGTCCTTCGCGCCCAAAGGTAAAGGCAGAAGCAATTTTATGAGGTTTTTCTTCTGAAATTACTTCAAAGGTATTTTTTAGAAATATCTTAATATTCAGCGGGAGTTTGGTAGCTGCAATCAATAAAAAAATATCGGTGCCGTGAGTAACCTGAAGCAGAAAATCTTTAATCCTGACGGTATCTGCGCCACTTTTTTCCATGGCGTCCAGGTACATTTCAAAATGGCTTTGATGATCGCCGAAGTAATTTACATCGGTTTCTTCCGCAAGTACTATTTCATTGATTAAATAACGAGTTTCGGGATTTCCAATAGGCACCCAGGGATTGGTGGTTTTCGTAAGTTTTTCCTGTAACGCGGTAAGTAAAGACATAAAATCCCACACAGCAAAAACGTGATGCTCCATAAAGATTTGAAGGTGCTCTGGAGTCGTTATTTTTTGATATAAAGAATGATCTAAAAGTTGGTTTATTTTAGGCTGTAGCGCCTTATTTACCTCGTTTATCCTATTTTTCTCTCCCATTTTGCAAAAATAAGATTCTCTTTAGGATTTATAAAATTTAAACATTCATTTAAAACTGAATTAACGCTCAATTTCAGCTTTTTGAAGTATATTCAAAATATGGCGAAACAGTTTTTAAATTCATATAATGTCATTGTTTTTTATTCAAATAAATCAAAAGATTATTTGCAAATAGACGGTGTTGTGGCTAAAAATCCCAAACCGCTTAAAAAAGAATGCTGTGAAAAATATAAAAAGGGCAAACGCTGTAAACGCTGCCCTTGTTTTGACCTCTTGTAGTGAAACCTCGACGTCAAGCTGAACTTGTTTTCAGCTTCTAAGTTGTTCAAATTCTAAGATATTAGATCCTGAAATAAATTCAGGATGACGACTTGAATCAATTTTTATTGAAAAGCAGGAATCCCGGTAATATCCATTCCTGTAATTAATAAATGGATATCATGAGTGCCTTCATAAGTAATTACACTTTCCAGGTTCATCATATGGCGCATAATACTGTATTCTCCGGTGATTCCCATTCCGCCAAGAACCTGGCGGGCTTCCCGGGCAATGTTAATCGCCATTTCCACATTATTTCTTTTAGCCATAGAAATTTGCGCTGAAGTTGCTTTTCCTTCGTTTCTAAGCACGCCAAGTCTCCAGGCCATTAACTGCGCTTTAGTGATCTCGGTGATCATTTCAGCAAGTTTTTTCTGCTGAAGTTGTGTTCCTGCAATAGGTTTATCGAACTGAACCCGTTCTTTTGCATATCGTAAAGCAGTATCGTAACAGTCCATTGCTGCGCCTATAGCGCCCCAGGCAATTCCGTAGCGGGCAGAATCCAGGCAACCTAGAGGAGCACCAAGTCCACTTTTATTCGGCATTAAATTCTCTTTTGGGACTTTTACATTATCAAAAATAAGTTCCCCGGTAGCGCTGGCGCGAAGTGACCATTTGTTATGTGTTTCAGGAGTAGAAAAACCTTCCATTCCACGCTCCACAATAAGTCCGTGGATTCGTCCATTTTCATCTTTGGCCCAAACGATAGCGATATCTGCAAAGGGTGCATTGGAGATCCACATTTTGGCTCCATTTAGTAAATAGTGATCGCCTTTATCTTTAAAATTGGTGGTCATCCCGCTGGGATTGGAACCGTGATCGGGTTCGGTAAGTCCAAAGCAGCCCATAAATTCTCCGGAAGCCAGTTTTGGCAAGTATTTTTTACGCTGTTCTTCGGTGCCGTATTTATAAATTGGATACATTACTAATGAACTTTGTACAGACGCGGTAGAACGTATGCCACTATCACCACGCTCAATCTCCTGCATAATGAGTCCGTAAGAAATCTGGTCCAGGCCAGCACCGCCGTATTCTTCAGGAATATATGGTCCAAAAGCACCAATTTCAGCTAAACCGCCAATTATAGATTTTGGGAATTCTGCCTTTTGCGCGGCATCTTCAATTATTGGGGAAACTTTGCGTTTCACCCATTCCCGGGCGGCATCGCGAACTATCTTATGTTCATCGGTAAGCAGCTCATCAATATTATAGTAATCAGGAGCCTGGAAGTTATCTGTTCTCATTTGTGTGGTGTTTTACACAAATGTAACCAAGCTTTTTAAAGCAAACAATTTTAAGATTATAATTTAAGATAGAAGTCCTTTACCAGGTTTTTGTAGCCTTCTGTATAATTATGTCGTGATATTTCAATAATAAGTTCATTTTCTTCTGGCGTAGTTTCCTTAAAACTGAAGCTTAATAAACTTCTTTTAATTTCTGAAGTTTCATTACCTCGAACTCTCGTAATTTTTTTTGGAAAAAGATTAAATTCCCTTGCCAATGCTATAAAATTTGCTTCTTCTTTATGCGGAATAATAATATTGAATTCGCCATCTGGATGAAGTAATTTGGAAACGCCTTCAGCTAATTCTGAAAAGGGTAAAGCTTCGGAAAAGCGGGCTTTATTTCTGCTTGCGCTTTCTGAAGTGTAATTTTCAGCATAAAACGGCGGATTAGAAATGATGAGTTCATATTTGTCTTCATCCTGCATTTCCTCAACAAATTCATCAAAGGCGGCGTGATAGCAAAACATCCTGTCGCCCCAATTATTTTGTTCAAAATTATCTACGGCCTGCTCGTAAGCATTTTCGTCGATTTCCAGAGCATCAATAAGAAGAGCAGGGGAGCGTTGTGCGAGCATTAAAGCAATTACACCGGTTCCTGTGCCAATATCTAGAATACTGTCTGGTTGATGATCCAGGGAAGCCCAGGCACCTAGTAGAACTCCGTCGGTCCCAATCTTCATTGCACAGCGATCCTGTTCTATTTTGAATTCTTTAAACTGAAATGCTTTTTCTGACATGTTGTAAAAATAAAAAAACCGCTTCTGATTAGAGAAGCGGTTTTAAGTTTATTAGAGATTTCCGCTTGGGCGGAAAAAATAATTTTATTCTCCTAAAGCAACTCTTTCAAAAGCTACTACTTCAAGATCTGAGTCTACAGATTTCACGTAATCGGCAACGCTTTGTTTTCCGTCTTTAATAAAAGCCTGGTTAACTAAAGTGTTGTCTTTAAAATAACGCTGGATCTTTCCTTTTGCTATTTTATCTAGCATATCTTCAGGTTTTCCTTCCTGGCGAAGCGTATCTTTAGCGATCTCAATTTCTTTGTTTATAGTTTCCTGGTCTACACCTTCTTCGTTAAGTGCGATAGGGTTCATAGCAGCAGCCTGCATAGAAACGTTTTTTGCAGCTTCTTCAGCACCTTCAGTTTGTTTTGAAAGACCTGTGATTACAGCAATTTTGTTTCCTGCGTGAATGTAAGAACCTACAAAAGGAGCTTCTAAAGTTTTAAAAGCACCAATTTCTATCTTCTCACCAATTACACCGGTTTGCTCAGTTAATTTATCCTGAACTGAAACACCGTTGTAGTCTGCGTTAAGCAATTCCTCTTTTGAAGAAACAGTTAAGGCGATATCTGCGAAATTGTTTGCCATTTTCACGAAATCATCGTTTTTAGCAACAAAGTCGGTTTCACAGTTAAGAGAGATAATAACACCTTTAGTGTTATCGTCATTTACTTTTGCGATTGCGGCCCCTTCAGCTGATTCTCTATCGGCTCTCTTTGCAGCAACTTTTTGACCTTTCTTACGAAGTACTTCAATAGCTTTATCAAAATCACCATCTGCTTCTACAAGTGCCTTTTTGCAATCCATCATACCGGCACCGGTAGCTTTTCTTAATTTGTTTACTTCTGCGGCGGTTATCTTAGCCATAGTATAGATTTTTATTTAAAAAAGTCGCTTAGAGACCAACTGTTAGGAAAGAAACTAAACGACTTTTTGAATGTTATAAAATGTTGTTTTATTCTTCTTCGTTAGATGAAGCTTTATCTAAGGTTTCTTTCTTAGATTCAAGTTTTACATCTTTCTTAGCTTCTTGCATTGCCTTTTTATCTTCGGCATCTTTAGAAGGAACTTCAGCTTCTGGTTGCTTTACGGCAGCCTTTGGTGCTTTTGGCTCTTTTTCTTCTACTTCTGCTTTTTCTTTTTTAGATTCTTTAGAAGCTTTTCTTTCAGAAAGGCCGTCTACAATAGAATCTGCAACATAAGAAACCACTTTGTTGATAGACTTTGAAGCATCGTCATTAGATGGAATTACGTACTCAACCTCACGAGGATCTGAGTTTGTATCTACCATAGCGAAAATTGGAATGTTTAATTTTTGAGCTTCTTTAATAGCAATGTGTTCACGAGTGATATCAACTACAAAAAGCGCTCCTGGAAGTCTGCTCATATCAGAAATAGAACCAAGGTTCTTTTCTAATTTAGCTCTTAAACGATCTACCTGAAGGCGTTCTTTTTTAGAAAGTGTATTAAAGGTACCATCTTTTTTCATTCTATCTATAGAAGCCATTTTCTTAACGGCTCTACGAATAGTTACGAAGTTGGTAAGCATACCACCGGGCCAGCGCTCGGTAATGTATGGCATGTTAGCTTTTTCAGCTTGTTCGGCTACAATTTCTTTAGCTTGTTTCTTGGTAGCTACGAAAAGTATTTTTCTACCGCTGGCTGCAATTTTTGCAAGGGCATCACCTGCTTCCTGCATTTTAGCAGCACTCTTATATAAGTTGATGATGTGAATCCCGTTACGCTCCATATAGATATATGGGGCCATATTTGGGTTCCATCTTCTTGTAAGGTGTCCAAAATGTACACCTGCATCAAGTAATTCTTTTACTTCTACTTTGTTTGCCATTTTTGTAATAGTTTACTTTCTGTTGAAGATAGCAACAAGTAAGTGGCTGTTTTTTATAAACACGGCCTTACCTGTTTAGATGCTAAACTAACTCCCAATAGCATTTGGGATAACAACAAAATTCTTTTTAATATTAAATGAACTTTGGAATATAGATTCCAATAAAAATTAACGCTTAGAGAACTGAAATTTCTTACGGGCTTTCTTCTGTCCGAATTTCTTACGCTCTACCATTCTTGGGTCTCTGGTCATTAAACCTTCTGGCTTTAACACCGCTCTGTTCTCTGCATCCAGTTCTACCATTGCTCTTGCAAGTGCAAGACGAATAGCTTCTGCCTGTCCTGTAATTCCACCACCGTAAACATTAGCAATAATGTCGAAGTTATCGTCATTACCAGTAAGGTTAAGGGCCTGGTTTACTTTGTAAAGTAAAGGACCTGTGGTAAAGTAGTCTTTAAGGTCTTTTTTGTTAACGCTGAATTTCCCGCTTCCTTCCGAAACGTAAACACGCGCAACCGCCGTTTTTCTACGGCCAATTTTGTGAATAACCTCCATTACTTAAGATCGTTTAAGTTAATAGTTTTAGGTTTTTGGGCAGTATGATCGTGATCAGTTCCTGCGTAAACCTTTAAATTTCTAAATAGGTCTGCTCCAAGTTTGTTCTTTGGTAGCATTCCTTTGACTGATTTTTCGATTAATCTCTCTGGATTCTTTTCGAATAATTCAGCTGCTGTTAGACTTTTTTGTCCACCCGGGTAGCCAGTATGACGAATGTATTCTTTCGAATCCCATTTCTTACCGGTTAAGTTGATCTTTTCTGCGTTGGTAACGATTACGTTATCACCACAATCAACGTGCGGGGTGAAGTTAGGTTTGTGCTTACCTCTTAGTAGCTTGGCTACTTTAGATGATAGGCGGCCCAACGTCTGTCCTTCAGCATCTACGTGTACCCAATCTTTGGTCACGGTAGCCTTGTTGGCTGATACTGTTTTGTAGCTTAATGTGTCCACACTAATTAAATTTACTTATTATTAAACATTCCATTCCCCGTTCCCTCCATGAATCATGTCGGGAAATCGGGGTGCAAATGTACAATTATAAATTCATATAGCAAATCCGAAATTAATTAATTTGTTTTGAGGAACATAGCTGTACAACAGATTTTTAGGATTAAGCTTTTTCATATAAATTTCTAATGGTTTAGAAGGGTATTGAAGCTTGATTCTTACTAATTAATTCTAACTATAATCGATAAAACACACTAAACGAACGTTAAACGATAATTTAAATGTTAATAAAGTCACAAAAATTATTTAAGGCTTCCTATCTTTGTACTCTCAAATTGATTTAGCTATGAAAACCTTACTTAATTTAAAAAACCTTTACGCTGCATTTGGAATGATGTTAATTTTAGTTTCCTGTGAACCTAACGAAGATCACGTAGCTGAAACTGATATTACTGCGACCAATGCGATGGCAACTATAACTCCGGCAGACCTTGAAGGAGAATGGCGGCTTTCAGCAATGAACACCGATACCGTTGTAGATCTTAATAGCGATGGAGTATTTAATTCTAATATTTTACTGGAAACCGATTGTTTTGCTGATATGGGCGTCGTTTTTTCTCCAGGTGGTAATATGACCACTACCAACGCTAAACTGGATTTTAAGTCGGGAGTGAGCAATAATGATTTTGAATGTCTTTCTGGTAGAACAGATACCGGTCTTTGGGATGTTGAAAACCAGAATGAGGAGGAAAGACTTATAATAACTATGACTATTGATGGAGATACTCATACTCACAAACGTGTGTTGGAAAGAACTACAAATACCTTTGCTTTTGAAATTCATAAACTCGAATCTCAGCAATATTATGGGAATCCAGACGGGACCGATGCTCAAGACGTCACCGTTTTATCCTTAGAATACACTAGGGTGAATTAGAAACCTAAACAATCTTTTAATGCTAAGTGTTAGATAAAAAAACCTCGCAGCTTGGGCCACGAGGTTTTTTGTTTCAATTCTTTAGGTGAGATTTAAATCTTAGATCCTGAAACAAGCCCGCCTGGCCGGACGGGCAGGTTCAGGATGATATATTAAAAATTTTACATTTTCATCTCTAATGCGCTTCCAGCCAGTTGTTGCCTTCTCCCAATTCTACATCTAACGGAACTTCCAACTTATAGGCGTTTTCCATTTCGTGCTTGATCATTTTCTTAACTTGTTCAACTTCATCTTTGTGGGCGTCAAAAACCAATTCATCGTGCACTTGAAGCAACATTTTAGTTTTAAACTTCTCTTCAGAAAGTTTTCTGTAGATATTAATCATTGCCAGTTTAATAATATCGGCCGCGCTTCCCTGAATTGGAGCATTTACCGCATTTCTTTCAGCAGCGCCTCTTATCACGGCATTTTGTGAATTGATATCTTTTAAATAACGTCTTCGGCCTAAAATAGTTTGTACATAACCATTTTCCCTGGCAAAAGCTACCTGTTCGGCAATGTAGCCGGTTAGTTTAGGATAGGTTTTATAATAGGTATCAATAAGTTCTTTGGCTTCAGAGCGGGATAAATTGGTCTGATTGCTCAAGCCAAAAGCCGAAACGCCGTAGATAATCCCAAAATTAACGGTTTTAGCGTTGCTTCTTTGTTCGCGGGTTACTTCATCTATTTCTACATTAAAAACCTGTGCTGCAGTAGAAGCGTGAATATCCTTACCGTCTTTAAAGGCTTTTATCATATTATCTTCCTGGCTAAGAGCAGCGATAATTCGTAATTCAATTTGAGAATAATCGGCAGCGAGCAGGATATGGTTTTCGTCCCGTGGAACAAAAGCTTTTCTAACCTGCCTTCCACGCTCAGTTCTAATTGGAATATTTTGAAGGTTTGGATTGTTGGAACTCAATCTCCCGGTAGCTGCGACTGTTTGAACATAATCGGTATGAATTCTCCCGGTTGGCTTCTGTACCTGGTTCGGCAATGAATCTACGTAAGTATTTTGCAATTTTACCAAAGCACGATACATCAATACGTTCTCTACGATCTTATGTTCTTTTACCAGATAAGAAAGTACATCCTCACTGGTAGAATACTGGCCGGTTTTGGTTTTTTTTGGTTTTTTTACCAATTCCATTTTTTCGAAAAGGATTAAGCCTAATTGTTTTGGGGAACTAATTTTAAATTCTTCCCCGGCTTCTTTGTAGATACTTTGTTCCAATTCTTTAATATCGCTATCTAGAGCATCAGAAAGAGATTTTAAGAAATTTTCGTCTAGTTTTATGCCTTCCAGTTCCATTGCGGCAAGTACTCTAACCAGCGGAATTTCAATTTCATCAAAAAGCTTTCTGGTTTCTGCTTCTTTCAATTCCTTTTCAAAGAATTTTTTAAGCTGAAGGGTTACATCGGCATCTTCAACTCCATATTCGGTTTGCTCTTCCAGGGGAACATCCCGCATCGATTTTTGATTCTTTCCTTTCTTCCCAATTAATTCTGAAATAGGCTGTGGACTATAATTCAAATAGGTTTCGGCGAGAATATCCATATTATGACGCATATCCGGGTTAATCAGATAATGCGCGATCATCGTGTCAAAAAGCTTTCCTTTTATTTCAATATTATATTTTGCTAAAACCTTAATATCATATTTAAGGTTCTGACCAATTTTTTCAATCTTTTCATCTTCAAAAAACGGTCTTAATTCTTCAATAAGTTCCTGTGCTTCATCACGCTGTTCAGGAAAAGCCAGGTAAAAACCTTTTCCGGTTTCCCAGGAAAAAGCGATTCCAACCAGTTCTGCTTCCAGGGCGTTTAAGCTTGTTGTCTCGGTATCAACACAAACGCTTTTTTGTTTCATTAAATTCTTAAGAAACAATTCCCTGGCCATTTTAGTATTCAGGCTCTGGTATACGTGCGGAGTATCTTTTAAGGATTTCCTTCCGCCTGTGCTAGCTTCAATTTTTTCTGAATTATCACCGCCAAACAAAGAAAACTGTCCTTCCCCGGCTGTATTGGAAACTTTTTTGGCTGATGGAGAATTAGTGACCTGAGTTTGTTGTTGGTCTTCTTCGCCGCTAAATAATTTTATAAATTGGTCTTTAAGTCTTCTAAACTCAAGTTCATCAAAAATCTCCTGAACCTTCTCGGCATCTGGTTGAGAAAGTTCATAATCTTCTGCATGAAATTTTACATTGCAATCGGTAAGAATAGCCGCGAGCTTTTTAGAAAGAATTCCCTGCTCGGCGTGGCTTTCTACCTTTTCCTTCATTTTTCCCTTTAACTGGTCGGTATTGGCCAGTAATTCTTCCATACTTCCAAATTGCTTCAGGAATTTTTTAGCGGTTTTTTCACCCACACCGGGAAGTCCGGGGATATTATCTACGGCGTCGCCCATCATTCCGAGGAAATCTATCACCTGCTCGGGACGTTCCACTCCAAATTTCTTCTGAACTTCAGGAATACCCCAAATTTCAATTCCGTTACCCATTCTGGCCGGGCGGTACATAAAAATATTTTCGGTTACCAATTGGGCAAAATCCTTATCCGGGGTTACCATAAAAACCTGGTAGTTTTCTTTCTCGGCTTGTTGGGCAAGGGTGCCAATAATATCATCGGCTTCACATCCGGGTAGTACAACTACGGGAATATGCATAGCATTTAAGATATCCTGAATAATAGGAATTGCATCTTTTATAGGTTCCGGGGTAGCATCGCGATTAGCTTTGTATTCAGCGAACATTTCTGTTCTTACCTGGCTGCCTTCTTTATCGAAACAAACGGCAAGATGATCTGGTTTTTCACGTCTAATTACATCGAAAAGGGAATTCATAAAACCCATTATCGCTGAAGTGTCAAAACCTTTAGAATTAATCCTGGGGTTTTTAATAAAAGCGTAATAACCTCTAAAAATCAGGGCGTAGGCATCAACAAGAAACAGGCGTTTTTGAGCAGACATATATTTTGGAATATTATTTTTTCTGAATATCCCAAAACTACAAAGATATTATCATACAGGCTTTAGGCGTTCTTAAAAACTTGTCTATTAAAAATCTAAGCAATTAAGAGAATTAGGCTGCTGCTACTTTTCTTCTTTTATTGCTGTATGCATAATAAAATATGTAAGCGTAGCAAGCCATTACCAAAATCAACGCTACATTAAAATTGAATGAATCGGTTAAGTATCCATATGCCGGCGGAATTATTGCACCACCTACAATCATAGTACATAATACTCCAGATCCTTGCGCTTTATCATCGCCTAATCCGTCTAAAGCAAGGCTAAAAATTGTGGGGAACATAATGGAGTTAAACAATCCTACCGCGATAATGGTCCACATAGCGGCCAGGCCAGCCGAGAAATTTGAGATTAAGATCATACCAATCGCACCGATGGCAAAAATGCTTAAGATTTTTGCAGGATTAAAAATTGAGGTGAGGTAAGAACCAATAAATCTCCCAATCATTGCTCCTGTCCAGTAGAAGGTCACGAAAACTCCCACTACGGCCATATCGCTGGAAGCTGAAACACCTGTGGTCAAGATCCATTCGGCAATGGTTCGCATAAAGGAAGTTTCCCTTACCGTAGCGGCAAGATCAAGGCTCAAGAAATAATTCACCATATAACTTCCCAGTGCAACTTCAGCTCCCACATAGCAAAATAAACCAATGGCGCCTAGAATAAGATTTCTATTTTTTAAGACTTTTCGATAGTCATTGGAGGCCTCTTTGTCACCAACTTTCGGAAGTTTTACAAAAAAGAAAACCAGAGCGATTATAACTATAAAAGCTGCAATCCCTAGAAATGGGGTTTGCACTGCTGCAGCCTCAGCTACTAAATAACTTTCCTGAGCAGGAGTATCCAGAGCTTCAATTTCAGCGCTTGTTTTTACTTTATCCTGAAGAATAAAAAGTGCGCCCAAAGCCGGTGCGATAGCGGTTCCCAGGGAATTAAAAGCCTGTGAAAGGTTCAATCTACTGGAAGCGGTTTTTTCAGGACCAAGAATGGTTACATATGGGTTGGCAGCTACCTGAAGAATAGTGATCCCGGCAGCAAGCGTAAAATAACCTAACATGAAAATTCCGAAGACGCGATAGGAAGCAGCGGGATAGAAAAGGAGACAACCCAGTGCCATTGTACCTAAACCAAGAATAATTCCTCGTTTATATCCAATTTTTGATAAAATATAGCCTGCCGGAATGGAGAGTAAGAAATAGGCCCCAAAAAAGGCGAATTGCACCATCCCTGCCTGGAAATATGAAAGCGTGAAAACCTCTCGAAGTCTTGGAATAAGTGAATCTACAAGAACGGTGATAAATCCCCAAAGGAAGAAAAGTATGGTTACAAAGATAAATGCGGTGCGATAAGATTTTTTCTGTTCCATTTACAAATAAGATTGACTGGGGTTGTTGGTGTTTTTGTTGTCTTGGTATTTAGCATACGAAAAGCCTTCGTGAATGCAATATGAACCTATTTCCCCATTTTTATTTAAAGCTATAAATGCAGCTTGAAAATCTTTGTAATTCGGGTTTTGTTTAATAATTCGCTGCACGGCGATTTCACAGGCTTCTTGTGGACTTTTACCCTGACGCATTAATTCAACAATTAGAAAGCTCCCAACACTTTTCAAAATTACTTCACCCATTCCAGTGGCAACCGCACCGCCAACTTCGTTATCGAGATACAGGCCTGCACCAATAATCGGAGAATCACCCACACGGCCATTCATTTTGTAAGCTAAGCCAGAAGTAGTGCAAGCACCGGCGATATCGCCTTTATTGTCCAGGCAAAGCATTCCTATGGTATCGTGATTTTCAATGTTGATTATAGGTTTATATTCTTTATTTTTCAACCATTCTTTCCACGCTTTTTCCGATTCTTTTGTAAGCAAATTTTTTCGTTGAAATCCTTGCTGAATAGCAAATTGTAAAGCGCCTTCCCCAGCCAGCATAACGTGGGGAGTTTCTTCCATAACTTTTCGTGCTACTGAAACCGGGTGTTCAATTTCCTTTAAATAAACTACGCTTCCACAATCTCCGGAAGGTGCCATTATGCAGGCATCTAAAGTAACATTGCCATCACGGTCTGGCGCACCTCCATTTCCTACAGTAGTATTTTTAAGATTAGATTCTTCTATCCTTACGCCTTGTTCTGCAGCATCTAAAGCTGAAGTTCCTTTATAGAGAAGTTCTCCAGCGGTTTTACTGGCTTCGTGAAAGTTCCACGTAGCTATGCAAATAGGGGAGGGTTTGCCCTGTTTTTTAAAAGTGGCAGCATTTAGATTTAAGCTTCCCGGGAGCAGCCCTGCACCCGCTCCAGCGATTCCAGCAGCTTTTATAAAATTTCTTCGTTTCATTTTAAAATTAATTACAGTTGAAAAGCCGTGAAAAATACTTCTTATTAGTGGTATAGTCAAATATTATAGCTGAACAACATTTCTGGCGCTATTTAGGAGACGAATAATTGATGATTTATGCCTGCCACAGGCGTTAAATTAAACCTAAACGAAATATATAAAGTAATGATTAAAAGTATATTCGCAAAAAATTAAGATTGCTCATGCGCTGGATTATATTCATAGTTTTTTTCTTATTTATAGAGATTTATGCCTACCAGGCTTTAAAAACATTAACCCGAAATTATTGGGTGGTAATTTTGTATTTTGTTATCACGGCGGCAGTATTGGGTAATTTCCTGTATCAGTGGTTAACCCCGGCTGAAGGGAGTGTGCTTACCGGGGCACGAGGCTATGCCTTTGGTTTTTTACTTTCGGTAATGCTTTTTAAACTTATCCTCACTCTAATTATGTTTGGAGAAGATATCTTTAGATTGGGCGCAGGTGGTTTTGAAAAATTATTTTCCTCAAATGGAAGTTTTTCCTTACCCTCAAGGAGAAAGTTTTTAAGTCAGTTAGCGATGGGAATTGCTGCCATTCCGTTGGCTTCGGTTTTATACGGAATGTACCAGGGAAAATATAATTTTAGAGTCTTGCGTTATACTCTTTATTTTGAAGATTTACCCGACGCTTTTGACGGGTATCGTTTAAGCCAGATAAGCGATGTTCACAGCGGAAGTTTTGATAATAAGAAGAAGATAAAATATGGAATAGACCTGCTTAACGAGCAGGAAAGCGATATGATTGTTTTTACGGGAGACCTTGTAAATAATGAAGCTTCAGAAATGGAGCCGTGGAAGGAAATGTTTGGCGAAATAAAAGCGAAAGACGGAGTTTATTCTATATTAGGAAATCACGACTACGGCGATTATAAAGATTGGAATACTCCTGAAGAGAAAAAACAAAACCTGGATACCTTGAAAGAAACCCACGCAAAAATGGGTTGGCAGCTATTGCTTAATGAGCATAAATTTATTGAACGAAACGGTGAGAAAATTGCTTTGTTAGGCGTTGAAAACTGGGGTGCCGGCGGATTTAAAAAAGAAGGAGATCTCGATAAAGCAGGAGCTGGATTAAGCGAGAAAGATTTTAAAGTTTTATTGAGTCACGATCCTTCTTACTGGCAGGAAAAGATAAAAAAAGACCCCAAAAACTATCATTTAACACTTAGTGGGCATACCCACGGAATGCAGTTTGGGATTGAAATACCGGGCTGGTTTAAATGGAGCCCTGTTCAATACCGCTACCAAAACTGGGCAGGAATGTACGAGGAATTTGGGCGTTATATTAACGTGAACCGCGGATTTGGCTATCTGGCCTTTCCCGGTAGAGTGGGAATCTGGCCCGAGGTAAGTGTAATTGAACTCAAAAAAGGCCCGAAACCAGCATAATCTGGAGAATTTGCTATATTTGAGTAAGTGTTTGTTCCGGAAATACTATGAATTGGGTAGAGATTTTAACGCTCATTTTGTGAATTAAGTTGAAGTAATTCTAATTAAAAGAAAAACTACATGTCAAAATTTGGTGAATTAATAGATCTCAATATTCCGGTGTTGTTGGATTTTTATACTGAATGGAACGAAGATTCTAAAGCTATGAACCCGGTGTTACGGGAAGTTGCCGCTTCTTTGGGTAATAAGGTAAAAGTGATAAAAATTGATGTAGATAAAAATTCCCAACTCGCCGAGGCTCTTAGAGTAAAGGCTTTGCCAACTTTAATGATCTATAAATCTGGTGAAATGAAATGGCGACAAAGCGGTGAGCAGGATGTGGCAACGCTGGTAGGTATTCTTAAAGAATACGTTTAAAGCGCCTTAAAATTGAATCCCTTTTCGGCATAGTATTCCAAAACTTTTGGGAGCGTATATTTCAGATTTTTAAAGGCTTTTTGGCTATCGTGGAAAACGACCGTACTTCCTGCTGAAGCATTCTGAATCACATTTTTAAAGCATTTTTCCTCAGAAATTCGTTCGTCAAAATCCCCGCTTAAAACATCCCACATCACTATTCTATAATTCAGTTTTACGAGTTCTGTAGCCTGCGAATTTTTGATTTTTCCGTAGGGTGGGCGGAAGAATTTCTGGTTTATAGTTTCGGGTTTCGCGTTCTCCAGGGCTCTTCTTCTTGATTCTTTGATCTTGGTTCCCGATTCTCGGTTCTGGTCTCTATTATCTCTGTTCTCTGTTCGATTTTCTAAAAGTATTTCTTCAGCCTTAAGCACATTTTCAACATAAGCATTGGTCTTGTTTTTCCAACCGTTGAGATGATTAAAAGTATGGTTTCCTAAGCTATGGCCTTCCGTAATTAATAGCTGAAATATCTTTGGGTTTTTTCTAACGTTATCACCTATACAAAAGAAAGTTGCTTTTGCATCATACTTCTCTAGTTCGGCTAAAACCCAGGGTGTGATTTTGGGAACCGGTCCGTCATCAAAAGTGAGGTAAATGCTTTTTTCTTCCTTAATCTGTGTAATTCGGTTAGGATAGAGTATCCTTAAAATCGACGGATATTTTATGAAAAACGGGTTCATATAAAAAAGCATTTTCGGAAGAAAAATGATTCCAGTTGACTTGTTAAGGTAGCAATTACACTATTTCTGCCACTTAGTGCTTTGATATAAAGTATCCCTGCAAGGCTTCTAAAGCTTACAGGGATATTTTATAATTAAACTCAATTATTCTTCTACTGCAGAATCTATTCGGAGTGTATTATTGCCCTGATTCAATTCCGGATTTATTTCTTCCTGGATTAGATTTTCCTGTGAATCTGTGGGATTTACTTTCTCCTCTTCTCCATAAAAATGACGGAACATTTCAAGGTGCTCATTAAATTCGTCTGCTTTTTCTTCGAGGATTTCTTCATCCTGGTGAACCACTAACAAATCTAACAGGGCACGATAGCGCTCAATATCTGATACAATCTCATTGAAATTTCGATACTGCCTGTCTATATCCCAACTGCTATAATATTCCAGGTTTTCCTGGTAATTTTTAGCAATTTTCTCCCAGATTTCCCTGGCTTTCTCGGGTTCACCAACTTCATAATAGCCGCTAACATAAGGTTCTAACAGGGCGTAATATTTATAATGCTCAACCGGCATATTTTCCATAGCAAGATCAAGAATATTTTCAGCTCTGGTGGTGTCCTGTTCATTCAATAGGTTTTCTACCAATCTGGCAAGATTGCTCCTGTAGGTTATGGAATTTCTACGCGTTTCAGTATCATGGTAAATATCATCTGATCCCATATTACCCCAATCCCAGTTCATTACGATGTCATACATCTTATCGGTATTAATTCGTCCCATATCGTAAGGATTTCTAGGATCTATAGGAGTTTTTATAGGAACCAGTTTGTAGGCCACTCCTTCAAGCTGAAGGTATTCTTTCATCCACAGGAAATCTTCATCGTTAAAGCTTCCCCCGGAAAAGTAAATTGGTCTTTCCCAGTTGTTATTACCTATAAGGTCCAGCATTAGTAGTGTATTCTTGTAAATAACCTGAGAATCTATGTTGATCACAATTTCATCTACAATTTGATCGGCAAACCGTTCATCTACGATCCCATTTGCTAAAACCGTTTCTTTATCTACCGGAATCCTAATGTTTTTGGAGGGAAAAGTACTTATCATCTGGCCGCTTTGCAACTCAGCTTTCGTCCTTGGGTCGTCGTTTTGAATATAATTCAACCAGGTTTTAATTGGTAGGGTGTCTTTGGTGACTTCTCGTGCAAAAACTGCATCGTTAACGCCGTTGTAATCTTCGTTCTCAAACTGAGAAGGAATAGGGTCACTGTCAAAAGCTTTACGTTTCATTTGGTCTATGTACCAGTCGGTAGCAAAAAGGCTGGTGTTAACAACCCGAACATCGGTACGGTAGCGTTCAATTTGCTGTACATACCAGAGTGCAAAGGTGTCGTTATCTCCAATGGTGAAAATTATTCCATTTTCATCTACAGAATCCAGGTACATTTTAGCCATGGTAAGGGTAGAATCTCTCCCACTACGGTCGTGGTCGTCCCAGTTTTCTGAAGCTAAAAGTACGGGAACCGCTAAAATTGAAGCGGCGATTACTATTGGTGCAGCGAGTTTTGGTTTCAGGAATTTTTTGGCCCAATCAAAGAGGGCATAGGCCCCAAAACCAATCCAGATCGCGAAAACGTAAAACGAACCTACTAAGGCGTAATCACGTTCCCGGGGTTCAAATGGCCTTTCATTTAAATAGATCTTTAAGGCAATTCCTGTAAAGAGGAAAAATACCAGCAAGACCCAGAAATTATTTTTATCGCGCTTAAATTGAAAAACAAGGCCTATTAATCCTAAAATTAATGGAAGAAAATAATAGGTATTCCGGGCTTTGTTGTTTTTTACATCGCTGGGAAGATTGTCTTGTGGGCCAACGTGCATCTCGTCTATAAAATCGATACCGCTAATCCAGTTTCCGTGGATATCGGTATATTTTCCCTGGATATCGTCCTGGCGCCCAACAAAATTCCACATAAAATAACGCCAGTACATATAACCTATTTGGTACTCTAATAAATACCCAATATTTGAAGCGAACGAAGGTTTTTCAATATTCAAATATTCCCCAAACTGCCTTAGGAAGTTATGATAATCATTATTATCCAGTTCTCCCTGGGCAAAGCGGTTTTGAAATTCGTTTACTGCGCTTACAAGTCTTTCTTCACCCTGATATTCCGGTTTTATGGTAAAATCTAACGGGCCGGTAAAATCCATATAATTTGCAGCATGCTGGGAACTCCACATTCTGGGCAGAACTGCTTTATGGGAATCATCCAGGTTTTGCTTTGCGTTTTTATAATCGTTTACAATAATATATTCCCCGGCTTCTTCGTCTTTTTCATACTTGGGTTTAGCGTCAGTATAAGGATTGTCTTCATCTAAACCGGCATACATTTCCGAAAACTGCGGGCCGTAAAATAAATGGGTTTCCCCGTATTGTTCCCTATTATAATAAGCTAATAATTCTCGTGCATTATCAGGGCTGTTTTCATTAATAACCGTGGGCGCGTTAGATCTTATAGGAAGCATTACCCAACTTGAAAAGCCAATTAGGATAAAAAGAATACAAAGGAATAAGGTGTTTAGTTGAAAGTAATTTTTCTTACGGGTATAGTTAATTCCGAAGTAAAAAGCAGCCACGATCACTAAAAGCGCGATCACTGTACCGGTATTAAAAGGAAGCCCCAGCGAATTGGTAAAGAACAATTCTGAAGCAGCAAAGAAAGTAAGTGTGTAGGGCAGAAGCAACTTGAAAATAAACATTAGTACAGCTACTACTACAATATTGGCGACAACAAAATTCTTTACCGTAACCTTTTTGTAATTTTTAAAGAAGTATAAAAAGCCGATGGCAGGAATGGTAAGCAGTCCCAAAAAGTGAACTCCAAAAGATAGACCTACAACCAGTGAAATTAATATTAACCAGCGATTACCCCGAGGTTTAAACATATCCCGCTCCCAAAGTAAACCTAAGTAGAACATAAGTGCCATAAGGCAGGCGGCCATAGCGTAAACTTCGGCTTCTACTGCACTAAACCAGAAACTATCGGTAAAGGTAAACGCTAAAGATCCTACTAAAGCACTGCCCAAAACGGCCATTTTATTAGCGGGTTTTAATTTCTCAACCGGGCCTGCAATCTTTAAAACCAATAAACTTATAGACCAGAACATAAACAGCACAGCAAAGGCACTGGCGGCTCCAGACATAAAGTTCACCATGAGTGCAACCTGAGAATTATCTGTTGCAAATGTGGCAAAGAACGCTCCCAGCATTTGGTAGAAAGGCGCTCCCGGTGGGTGACCTACTTCAAGATTTGCTGAGGTTGCAATGTATTCACCTGCATCCCAAAAGCTTGCGGTGGGTTCTAAGGTGAGGGTATAAGTGGTGAGTGCTATTACAAATACCAGCCATCCTAGTATTTTATTCCACTTCCTGAAGCTAAAATCTGTCATTATTGAGTAAAGTTGAGTCTTATGTGGCGAATTTAATAATAAAATTATGAATGCTCGATAATCGAGATTTAAATGCTCTGCGGCCTGGCTCGATGTCAGGATATATTTTCCAATATGCCTATTTTGGGCTTTGCCCCAAGGCAACTTACTAACGGACTTTAAAACGAAATATTTTCTGGAAAGGCTGAAAATAAAGCTGTTTTAAGAATTTAATTTTAACAGATATTATATTGAAAATCAGCACCGATGAAATTAGCTTTTATTTTTTACAAAAAAAGTTTGCGCAATAGAAAGTTTGTTTTAAATTTGCATCCGCATTACAGCAATGGCCTATGGTGTAACTGGCAACACGTCTGGTTTTGGTCCAGAAGAGTCTAGGTTCGAGCCCTAGTAGGCCAACAGAATTAACCGAATTGTGAAAACAGTTCGGTTTTTTTGTTTTTAGGATAGTTTTTCAGGCAGGAAGTTATATAAATACTTGTCACTTGTGGTAATCTTTAAAAACTAAATCCAATTCCAATTTGCAACTGTGAGGTGTATTCCCTCGTATTTAAAGGTGTTTTGCTGTCAAAATAATAATCGTAAATCGTAAAAACTTTAAACCAGTCGGCCAGGGGAATATCCAACCTAAACTGTTCTAGTATTCTGTAATCTTCAAGGTTTTTGTATAGCGGCTGGTAATAAACCGTATTAGTAACAGAGAAATTTTTTGATTTCGAAAGATAGGAAACGGATAAATAAGTACTGTTTCGATGATTATAATTAGTAGTGCCGGCTCTATCACTATACTCCACTTCATACATATAGCTATTCCCAAGATAACCTGAAAAATTTTCGCGGTTCATCCATTTCATTCTTAAACCTGCACCTACAAGATTTCTTTGCTCAACCACCAAAAGTTGGTTGTATTGTCCCTGTAAAAAAGCTTCTAATCTTAATAGTTGATTGAATTTATAATTAAAACGTGTATGCAGAAACCAGGAGTTCTGCAAATTTCCTTCATCAGAATCTATTAACCGGTAATTTCCTAAAAACAAATATGTTTTTTTTAAATCTTTAGATTTTAATTGTGTGGTTAGTGTTCCGTTTACCTGATTTACAGATACGCCATCGTTATTAGAATGGTTAAAAGCAAAATCGGCGCTAAGTACAAACCTGGTAGAATCGGTTTGAAGACGTTTCGTTTCAATATTTACCAGTTGAGCCTGCCCCAGGAGAGGAATAAATAGAAACAGCAAAAAGAATCTCTTAAACATTTAATTTTTTTAGCAAAACAAAGATAAAACTAGAGACTCGCTTCTCCAACAATCAATTTTTTTAAAGTGATGTTCTTGTGATGCTTAACCTTGGTTATAAATAAGAGCATTATTTTCTTCTTTTTTAATTCCGAAATTAAAACTCTGTTTTCTTAATAATTCGTTCAACACTTTGTAATTTAGTTTCGATAAATACCTAACTAATAAACTGTGGCTTTAAAATTTTTTAAAGAAAACGAGCAAATTTTCAATACTTTATTCGAAGCGGCTTCAGAAGGAGTTATCGTAGTAGATAGCCAGCAAATAATAGTTACAGCCAATAGGGCTGCATTAATCATGTTTGGTTACGAAAAGGAAGAACTTTTAGACGAGCATCTAAATATTCTAATTCCTATACGATACAAAGCCAATCACCATGAGCATTTCGATAGGTTTATGGAGTACAGTGAGAAACGACAAATGGGCCACGGCAGAGATTTGTTTGGTGTTAAAAAAGACGGAACACAATTTCCGGTAGAAGCAGGTTTAAATCCTTTTAAAGTAGATGGGGAGCGTTTTGTAATGTCTTTAATTGTTGACATTACAGTTAGAAAAGAAAATCAGCAGCGCATTAGAGAGCTCAATGCCGAGCTGGAAGATAAAATTAAAATACGAACCCGCGAACTTAGACATACGGTAGATAACCTTGAAAAGGAAATTACAAAGCGAAAAGAAGCCGAAAAACGTATTAAACTCGCACTAAAACAGGAAAAAGAACTTAACGAGTTAAAAACAAAATTTCTCTCCCTGGTTTCCCACGAATTCAAAACTCCGTTAAGTGGGATTCTTACCTCGGCAACTTTAGCCGAAAAATATACCCAAGCCGAACAGCAAGAAAAAAGAACAAAACACCTTACCACTATAAAAAATAAGGTGCATTATTTAAATAATATTTTAAATGATTTTCTATCCTTAGAACGTTTGGAATCGGGGAATGTAAATTACAAATACACAGCTTTTAGTCTTAATAAGATGGTAAACGAAGTGATTTACAATGCTAATGTTACTTTAAAATATGGGCAGGAGATAGAATATGATAGTGAGCTGGAAGATATCACCCTGTATCAGGATGAAAAAATTCTGGAACTTATTCTTTCCAATTTAATAGGAAATTCTATTAAATATTCACCAGAAGATTCAACGATCTATTTCCGAATATTTCCTACTGAAGAAAAAATTATCTTTGAAGTTGAAGATGAAGGAATGGGAATTCCTCAGAAAGATCAAAAGCATATTTTTGAGCGCTATTTTAGGGCTGAAAATGCTTTACTGAACCAGGGAACTGGCATAGGTCTAAATATAGTTAAAGTTCATCTTGAAAATATGGGAGGTAAAATCAAATTTGAAAGTGTAGAAAATAAAGGCACTAAATTTACCGTAACATTACCTAACCAAAATAGATAACCGCATGTTTTACGTGAGTGGTCATAGAAAATAGTTTAAAATGAAGAAAATACTTTTAATTGAAGACGATGTAACCGTTAGGGAGAATACCGCAGAATTACTGGAACTCTCAAATTATGAAGTAGTAACCGCACCCAATGGAAAAAAAGGTGTAGATAAAGCAAAAGAAGAATCGCCCGATATAATTGTGTGCGATATCATGATGCCAGAGCTTGATGGCTACGATGTGCTCACCCGCCTTTCGGAAGATCCTAAAACCAAAGGAATTCCTTTTATTTTCCTTTCGGCAAAAACCGAGCATAAAGATGTAAGAAGGGGGATGGATCTTGGTGCAGACGATTATTTAACCAAACCTTTTGAAGAAGAAGACCTCTTGAGTGCTATTGAGAGCAGGCTAGCGAAAGTAGAGATTTTACAAGCGCAAAAAGATGAGGGTGGGGAAACCGTTCAAAATCTGTCTGCTTTTCGCGAGATGATGAGAAACCGGGAAAAATTTGGTTATAAAGCCGGTGAAAATATTTATGAGGAAGGAAAATCTTCCCTGCATTTTTATATGGTAGAGCGCGGGGTGGTGAAAGCTCATAAATATGATAGTCGTGGCAAAGAAATGATTACCGAACTTTATAAAGAAGGCGATTTCTTTGGAAATCTTAGCTTTAATAAAAATTCAGCTTACGGTGAATATACCACGGCTTTAGAAGAAAGTGTACTTTACATAGTTTCTAAAGACGATTTAAGGGAAATACTGAAAAATAACAGTAATATTAGCATGGAGTTGCTTCAGGAAATGGGTGATCATTTAATGGGTGTTAAAGAACAACTTATGGAAATTGCTTACGCTTCGGTGAGAAGAAAAACCGCGCGTACCATTCTACTTTTTGCACATAAAATAAAGAAAAACCCATTACACAGTATTAGAATTTCCCGGGCAGATCTTGCTGGTGTAGCTGGTATAGCTTCAGAAACATTAATAAGAACCCTTTCAGATTTTAAAAAAGAAGGACTTATAGAAATTGAAGGTAGAAATGTAAAGCTCTTGGACGCTGAAAAGTTAGAGGCAATTAGTTAATTTTTACAGAACTGACCGGAGTCATATTTAGGATTGATCTTTCACATTATTTTTGGCCAAAATTAGTGCTGAAAGGTCAAGCCTATGAATATTTTAATACTAACAGATTTTTCTCCTCAGGCTTATAATGCTGCTCGTTACGCCTTGAATTCAGCTTCAGGCTTATCCCAATTTTATGTACTTAACGCTTCTTCTACCGGGGAAGCCACGCAGATAGATGAGGCGCTTTTAGAGTTTGTAGCTAAGCTTAAAAAAGAGCCGGCAGCAAACGAGCATTCATTTTCTACCCTTCCATTTGCCGATAATCTAATAAACGCGACCCGCAAGGTGGTGACCGAAAAAAAGATAAACTTAATTGTTATGGGGGCATCGGGAAAAAACACTTCTAATTTTCAGGGTCTGGGTGGCAATACCTGTAATGTGGTGAAAAAAGTAAAATGCCCGGTACTGGTAGTGCCTAATTGTGATTTCAAGCAATGGGAAAGACTATATCTTCCATTAGATCTTCGTTTTCCAGTACATACTGAGGCTTTACAATTATTGCAAAAATTACCCGTTTCAAAGGATGTAACTTTAGATGTGTGGGAATTTAATTTGAATAATGCTGAGTCACAAATAGAAGATTTTAGATTGCCCAATTATAAAATTTTCCGTAAAACCCTAAAAAGAGAGTCAGATTTTCTGGAAAAATTCTGGCCAGAAGCAAATACAAAAGCCAATATTATTGTGTTTTTTGCAAGACAACTTCATATTACGGAGAAGCTTTTAAACAGGCTTTCGGCTACCGAAACCAGGAACCAAAACCTCCCGGTTCTTATACTACACGGTTAAACTTCTAAAATTAGGTTAAAGTTTGCGGCTAAGCTATTAAAATTAGTCCCTTAGCCTCCTGCTATGTTGCTAAATATAGCAGAAATCCTTATGTTTATGCTTCTTTCAAAAGAAGATATCTGAAAGATTTTATTGGCGTCAAGCTGAATTTGTTTCAGCTTCTAACATGTTTTGAATAATAACAACTTAGATTCTGAAATAAATTTAGAATGACGATTTCAATTTGTTTTCAAACAGTCTTCTTTTTTTATAAAGGGTATAATAAATTTTTAAAAAATAAATTATGAATAAAGACGAAGTATTAAATAGACTTAAAGAAGGTAACGGGCGTTTTACCGCCGATAAAAAAGAAGGAAATTTACAGGATAAATCTCGCAGAGAAGAGTTAACTAAAGGGCAGGCGCCTTACGCAATCGTTCTTAGCTGTGCCGATAGCCGTGTAGTACCGGAGCTTGCTTTTGATACTGGTCTGGGTGAATTATTTACCGTGCGTGTAGCCGGAAATATTGCTAATAGTTCTTCTATTGCCAGTATGGAATATGCTGTTGCCAATCTTGGAACCGAAATTATTGTAGTAATGGGTCACGAAAGTTGTGGTGCTGTTACTGCCGCAATGAGTGGGGGAGACAATGGTTACAACTTAAACCATCTGGTTTCTCATATTGCTCCTGCAATAGCAGCTTCAGGTAAAGATGCACCGGTTAATGATGTAGTGAAGAAAAACGCACAATTAACCGCTGAAGAGCTTAAAACACGTTCTACGATTATAAAAGAGGCGGCCGATAGCGGGAAAGTGAAAATCGTATCAGCTTATTATAATTTAGATTCAGGCAAAGTAGATTTTCTATAGATAGATAATAATTTAAAAAGCCCCATGAGCAAATGCTTTTGGGGCTTTTTTTATACGTGGTTTTCACGAGACTGAAACATCTTTAAATATAAATGTGAAGACATCTTTCGGGCATTATTTTTCGCGCGGTTAGCAAGTTCACCTTCATATAATTCGTCTATAGTTTCAAACCATAAGTTTAGCCAGATTCCAAAATGATAATTGGAAATCTCCTGGTTGTTTTCCTGGTCTACCTTCACGTGAACCTTTTGCGGATTCCCTTTGTAGATCGCTTTAAAAAAGAGGTTACTTTCCCAGAAATCGGTTAATTTCTCGAGATGGGCATCCCAGTCTTTTATCACCTCATTGAAAAAATGACCAATTTCAGGATTCTGCCTTACTTTTTTATAAAATCCGGAAACCAGTAGAAAAATATCTTCCCGGGTTTTAATATCATTTTTCATAAAAATAATTTAGAAAATATTTATAAGAATAAAGATAGACGATATTGCAAGGCTTAGCAAAAGCGTATTAAATACTATTTTTGATTTAAACTGCGCCAAAATTACGGTATTGAATCCCATACAAACAACCACAACAATAAAAAGTTGAAGCATATCTATAAAAGTATGCCCGTTCATTAAAATTAGCATTGCTGCCACAGATCCTAAACAACTGGATGCAATAATACCAATTGCAGAATATCCTAAACTCATTTCTTCAAAATCGGCTAGCAAAGTCTTGTAAAGTTTCATAATTTTTAATTTTAAATGTGGGGTAAAATTAAGGTTGGAGCAATGGAAATCTTATGAGCATAATCATAAGTATAAAAAAAGCCTGGAGAAAATTAAGTTTCTCCAGGCTTTGAAAATCATTATAAGTAATTCTACCTAAATTGATTATGAGATTCTCTCTCCAATTGCTCCCTATGATCTGGATGCGCTATAGAGATAAGTTCTTTTGCTCTTTGTTTCAGGTTTTTTCCGTAGAGATTTACTACGCCATATTCTGTAGCAATGTAATGTACGTGCGCCCTGGTTGTGGTTACTCCGGCACCTTCTTTTAGAAAAGGCACAATTTTGGAAATCCCGTTTTTAGTGATTGAGGGCATAGCAATAATGGGTTTTCCACCTTCAGATAGCGCTGCGCCTCTTATAAAATCCATTTGCCCGCCAACTCCAGAAAATTGATATTTCCCAATAGTATCGGCACAAACCTGGCCGGTAAGATCTATTTCTATAGCCGAGTTTATAGCGGTTACCTTTGGGTTTTGCCTAATTATGGCCGTATCGTTTGTATAGGCTGCTTCTTTAAAATGCACAATGGGATTATCGTCTATAAAATCATATAGATCGGGCGAACCTATGGCAAAACAAGTCACCAGTTTTCCGGTTTTTATTTCCTTATTTGCTCCGGTAATCACTCCCGATTTTACCAGGGGAAGAATTCCGTCAGAAAACATTTCAGTATGAATTCCAAGGTTTTTATGATTTTGCAGATTATTTAAAACCACGTTGGGGATACCGCCGATTCCCATTTGTAGGGTAGCGCCATCTTCAATTAATTCGGCTACGTGTTTGCCAATTTGCTTTTCAATTTCGGTAGGAGCAGTAAAGCTGGTAGCAAAAATAGGTTGATTCACTTCTATGGCGGCATCAATCTGGCTGCTGTGAATAATCCCGTCGCCGTGGGTTCTGGGTACATTCGGATTTATTTGTGCGATTACTTTTTTAGCCTTTTGAATAGCGGGTAATGTAATATCTACCGAAACGCCCAGCGAACAATAGCCGTGTTTATCTGGTGGGGAAACCTGTATAAAAGCAACATCTAAAGGCAAAATATCCCTTCGGAAAAGATTATGAATTTCACTTAGAAAAATTGGAATATAAGTTCCTTTGTTGGAGTTGACCGCATTTCTAACATTTCCGGCGACAAAACACGTGTTTATGCTGAAAGAATCGGCATAAGGTTCTTCGGTATATTTTGCTTTTCCTTCGGTGTGAATTTGTATTATTTCAACATCAGATAATTCATTATAGCGATCGCATAATGCATCAATTAAGGTAACCGGGGTCATTGCGGCACCCTGAATAAAAATGCGATTACCAGAATTTACTATAGCAACTGCTTCTTGTGCGGATAATATCTTTGGATTTTTCACAATTTAAGTTTTAATATTCAGATCAAAATTGATCTCAATTTCTTCATCTATGACAATTAAGCCAAAAATTTTGCTAGGTGCTTGTAGATTAAAATCCTTGATGTTTAGTTCTAATTTTCCTACAAAACGAATTTCGTTTTTCCAGGTGATTTCAATTGGAAAGCGGTAATCGTTTTCAATTCCTGCAATGGTAAAACTTAAAGTTACTGTGGCATCTTCTTCCTGGTGGAGATCTATTTTTTTTATTTTCAAAAAAATCTCCGGGTATTTTTCAGTTTTAAGTAGGTCGTGAAAATCTTTATTGATTTTTCTGTGTCCGCAGTCAAAATTTTTATTTTCTAGGGTAAGTATACTGTTTTTGAATATTAGGGCGCGTTCTTTATCAATGTAGTGAACCTTAAAGCTTTCGTTTTTGAAGTAAAGCGGATTAAAATTACATTCAAATTCATTTATGTTTGTAGTACCAGTAATACTTAGGCTACTGTTGGGCAGGATGACAATTTCGCGGGTCTCTAAACTAGTTTGTGTCAGGCCCGAAAAACTAAGAAATATCGTGAAGAAAAAAAGAAAATAAGTTCTCATCCTGATTAAATTTAGGGCTTTCTAATAAATATATGCAATCATTTTTTATTGAAAACAGGAAATAAAAAAGCCCCGGTGAATCTCTTAGAGATAGCATCCGGGGCTCAACATTCAACTTAAAAACTAATTACTGCTTCAATGTTGAATCCGTTAAACTGAGCATCGTCATAAACAGTTCCGGCAGGATAGTCGTTATACTGCTGGTTTACATACTCAACTTTTGCGAGAACGTTTTTGGTCAAGAACCATCCACCACCTACGTTGAAACGGTTAACTGAAACATCATCATTGCTTGCAGTGTTGTATCGAGTACCTACGTAAAAGTCTTCGCCCTGACCAAAACGGTAGATAAGCTCACCTGCATACTGATTCCAATCATCATTTTCAGTTGATGCATTTTCATAGATTCCAAAGAACTCAAGTCCACCAAATTTTATGAATGGGTTGATCATGAAAGAAGTAAGTTCTGCTCCAGTGGCAGGGTTAATTCTACCAGCTCTGAAATCACCTTCTATTACATTGTAGTATCTTGTTCCTGCACGGTCACCACTGTAAAGGTATTGTGTAGATCCTCTTGAACCAATAGGTCTGAATCCAGAGTGAAATACAGATCCTGTTAATCTAAATCTGAAATCTTCGTTTATTTGCTTATCGTAACCAATCTTTGCAAGGTATGAAGGATCTCTATCAGTTTCCAGAGAACTTTGATTAATAGTACTGTTGGTAAAACCTGCCATTGCTAACCATGGACCGTTCATGTAGTAAACCTCTGCACCAACTTCAGTAGTAAAGGCATCCATTAAATAATTACCTACAAATGGGTTATAAAGAGCCATCGCGTTGTCAGATCTTCTAAAGTGAGCATCACCATAGTTGTTTTCCATGTGACCAATTTTCACTCTCCAATTATCCATATAACCTGCTAGATCTTCACTGATCCACTCAAGACCATCTATTTGAATATACCCACCTTTTACATATGCTTCATTGTGGTGTAAAGAAGAAAGATATGTTCTCAAGTGCATTCTCAATCCCGGAGCTAAAAGAACATCGAGATCAAGGTTTGCGGTAGCAAGGTTAAAGTTAGTTCCCAGTTCAGCAAGATCGTCGTTCTCCCCTGAAGAATTTTCCTGGCGTAGACCTTGTAATTGAATGGTAGAAGCACCACCTATTCTTACCTGAACTCCGTCAAAATCATAATCTGTGTCTTTTGTTGGTTCGAACTCGGTAAGACCACGCTGGTCTGGAGCTCTAAAGTTAGGAAGATCTCTGTCCCATATAGTTTTGTTCTCTACATCCACATCTACGTCTACGTCTTGTGCCTGTGCCTGAAAGCCTGCGGCCATCATTAAAGCAATTCCGAAATATTTGATTGAATTTTTCATTGTAATAATTTTTAAATTGAATAGTTATTTAGAAAATGTTGATTTGAATTTAATAGTTAGGTCTTCTCCTGTGGTAATTGTTCCAAACATAGCAGTTGGAGGGTCTACTTTGTAATGAGTCATATTGATTTTTTGTTCACCATTAATTTGTAATTTATTTCCATTAAGTTTTACTGTAAATGCTACGGGGACTTGTTTAGAAACTCCTGAAATTTTTAAAGTTGCAAGACCGTTCACTTTATAGGAGTCGCTTCCCTGAGCTTCAATCTTTTTAACTTCGTCCAGTTTAAATTCTATATTTTTATATTCGCTAGTGTTAAGCGCTTTATAAGCATTTTTGTCCATTCCACCTTTTCCGCTATCTAAGCTTTCAGCAGGAACGGTAACCTGTAAGCTGGAAATTCCTGTGAGCTTCCCCTCTTCGGTAGTGATTGTGGCGCCTCCTTTTTTAGAGTTTGCCTTCATTTCCCAATCGTGGATATTAGAAGTTCCTTCAACAATAATTTCTGAAGAATTATCCATTCTAAAGTTTTGACCGATCATGCTGCCTGCGGTTAGCAACATAAAGAATACGCCTGTAAGAATTACTTGATATGATTTTAAAACTTTCATGATATTAGGTTTTTAAGTTTGGTACAAAGTTGGGGTAGAAATAGAGCAGAATCTATGACGAGTATCAGGTTTGAGAATATTTTTTAAGAGAAATTTGGGAGACACGATAAAGGAGTTTATAGTGTTTACGCGGCTTTTCGTTCACTAAAACGTTTGCGATTTTCGAATATAAAAAAATTTACTGCGATAAAAAACAGCAGAATGCAGGAAGAATTTTTAGGAAATAATACTATTTCTAAAGAAAAAATGAAATCTGAACGCGCTTCTTAGTAATAAAGCTCGTCGGTTTTTAGATTTAAGAACCTCGAGGTTGCGAAAAATGTACTTAGCCAGGTAATAAGGATACCCATAACAAAAACGCCTATAAATAAAGCGGCAAGTAATTTTACGTCTGAAGTTAATGAAAGCTGCGGAAAGCTATTGTTGAGGTAATACAGTGCTCCGGCCATTCCTATAAGCGCGATGATTGCACCTATTATTCCCAGTTTTACACTTTGCCAGATAAAAGGTCTTCGAATAAAACCTTTGGTAGCGCCTACCATTTGCATGGTTTTAATAATAAATCTTTTCGAATACACCGAAAGCCTTATAGAACTATTGATAAGCAATACCGCGATAAACGTGAAAACTCCACTCGCAATAAGCACCCAGAAACTGATTTTCTTTACATTTTCGTTTAAAAGTGCGATAAGGGGTTTGTCATAAACCACTTCATCTACAAAGTTTTTGGAAGTAAGGTCGGCTGCGATTTCATCTACCTGTTCACCTGAAACAAAATCGGCATTCATATAAACATCTATGGAATTCTGTAAAGGATTATAGCCTAAAAACTCCATAAAATCTTCGCCTATTTCTTTGCTGTGCGCTTCGGCTGCTTCTTCTTTAGAAACATAGGTGGAAGATTTGGTGTAATCTGCCATCGCCAGGCTTTTCTTTAGCTGTTCTATTTCAACCTCTTTGGCGGTATCTTTTAAATATACGGTAAGCGCGATTTGTTCTTTAAAATGATCGGCTACTTTTTTGGTGTTCAAGACCAGCAACCCCAACATTCCTAATAAAAAAAGTACTAAAGCAATACTAATTACTACAGAAAAATAAGACGAGATTAAACGGCGTCTCTGGTACTTTTCAAAAGATGTGCTCATAGGGCGATCTCAGATTTTTTGTAAAAATAAAAAAGATAAGCTTGCAATATCTTTAAAACGTTTAAAGTTTAAAAAAATTAGCAAAGACCTGAAATATTTTTCAACGATTGCTGGAATTCTTAGGTATGCTGGAGTAGTAATTTTACTTTTATATTGAAAAGCACGAATAATATGAACATTTTAATCTTCGGAATTGGTGGAGTAGGCGGTTATTTTGGAGGAAAACTGGCTCAGGCAGGATTTGACGTCACTATGATTGCCCGCGGAAAGCACCTGGAAGCAATAAAGAAAAACGGACTCGAAGTTGAAAGTATCAACGGAAATTTTAAAGTAAAACCTAATTTGGTAACCGATAATTTAGCTGAAGTTCCTACTCCAGAGCTGGTGATTTTAGGCGTAAAATCCTGGCAAATTCAGGAAGTTGCAAAGCAATTAAAACCTATTATTTCAGCTGAAACAATGGTGGTGCCTTTACAAAATGGCGCCAATAACGTTGAAAAGCTACAAGAAATCCTTCCGAAGAAAAATATACTGGCGGGGCTTTGCCATATTGTGAGTTTTGTCGAAAAACCGGGAAAAGTAAAACACGTTTCCTTTGAACCCCGTATCACTTTTGGGGAGATTGATAATTCAAAATCAGAAAGAATTCAGCAATTAAAATCGGTTTTTGACAAAGCAGAAATCACCAATTTTAATCCTGAAAATATTCAGCTGGACATCTGGAAGAAATTTTTATTTATCGCAACTATAAGTGGCCTCGGCGGATTAACACGGGTTTCCATAGATAAAATAAGGGAAAGCGAATATTTGTATGATCTTTTACAAAAAACAGCCCGAGAAATTATGTTGGTTGCCAGGGCAAAAGGAATTCCGTTAGCAGAAGAACACCTGGAAAAAGTTTTTGAACTTATTCAAAATCAGCCGCAGGGAACAACAGCTTCCACGCAACGTGATATTATGGCAGGGCGCCCTTCAGAACTGGAGAATTTCAACGGATTTATCGTAAAAGAAGCCGAAAAATTAAAGATTTCAACACCCGTAAATAAAATGATCTACGAGTGTTTACTGCCTATGGAAATGGAAGCGAGAAAAAATTAACTATTCTTCGTTTTCTCCATTGAAATCTAATTCTGTAAAGTTTTCATCTATAATCATCGTGAGGCATCCGTTAACCTGTAAATGCTCCAGAGATTTCGTTTCATTATCCAGCTGAATGGTTTTTATTTCAAACGGCAATCCGTGGATTTTCAATTTGAAATTTTTACAGTCGCCGTCAAAGGAACCTTCTTTATGTTGCTGAATAATCAATTGGTTTTTCCTTCCTGTAAGTTTAAAACTTCTTAAACAAAAACGTCCTTTGGTATAATCGTAGCCATCGTGGGCATCTTCAAAGAATTGAGAATCTTCTTTCCCTCTCTTATAATAAACTTCCAGTGTTATTTCTTCTATCTTTTTTTCGCCTACGTGTTGTTGTACGGGATATTTTGGGATTATAGCACCTTCTTTAATAAAGACCGGCATACTGTCAATATCAGCATCTACCCACATTTCTTTACCGCCTGTTACCAATTCATCGGTCCAGTAGTTATACCATTTACCTCGAGGAACATACATGCGCCTTCCTTTGGCATTAGGCTCTATGATTGGACAGGCGAGAATGCTATCGCCAAAAATAAACTCATCTATTCTATAATGCGTGTTCACATCTTCCTGGTCAAACATTACCAGGGATTTTACTAAAGGCACTCCTTTTTCGGTATAATCCCAAAAAGCAGTATATAGATATGGAAGTAGCTGATAGCGTAATTCAATAAATTTACGCACTATATCGGTAATATCTTCATCAAAAGTCCAGGGTTCCTGGTCGCCGTGATCGCCGGAAGAATGCACCCTAAAAAACGGGTGAAAAGTAGCTAACTGAATCCATCTGGTAAATAGTTCGCCGTGTGGTTGTTCGGCGAAACCGCCGATATCACTTCCTGCGAAAGAAAAACCAGACATTGCCAGGCGTTGAACCTGCACGTTGGCAATCCATAAATGTTCCCAGGTGGCAATATTATCTCCGGTCCAGGTTGAAGTGTAGCGTTGAGTTCCTGAATAAGCGGCTCTTGTAATTACAAAAGGCCTTTTTGGATGCGAGAATTTCTTTACACCCTGATAGGTTGCCCTTGCCATTTGCATTCCGTAAATATTGTGGGCTTTTCTATGGCTACAGGCATTTCCGTCGTAATCATGCCTTACATCGTGAGGAAAAGTTTTATTCGGAACTTCCATCACCGCAGGCTCGTTCATATCGTTCCAGATACCTTTAACACCTATATCTTCAATTAATTCTTTAAAGAGTCCAGACCACCACTCCCTAATTTTAGGGTTTGTGAAATCGGGGAAATAACATTCCCCTGGCCAAACTTTACCTTTTATATAAGGGCCATCGGCGCGTTTACAGAAATAATCGTTTTCAAGTCCTTCTTTATAAACCCAGTAATTTTTATCAATTTTAATTCCCGGATCTATGATCGCAACAGTTTTAAAACCATCTGCTTCAAGTTCCTTTACCATTCGTTTTGGATCGGGGAAATATTCCTTGTTCCAGGTAAAACACCTAAAACCTTCCATATAATCAATATCAAGATAGATAGCATCACAAGGAATTTGCAATTCCCTGAATTTAGAAGTGATTTCTTTTACCTTACTTTCGGGATAATAGCTCCATTTACATTGATGAAATCCTAAAGCCCAAAGCGGAGGTAAATCTGGTTTCCCGGTTAGGTCGGTATAGTATTCAACGACATCGGTCATTTTAGGGCCGTAGATGAAGTAATAATTCATCTCGCCACCTTGCGCCCAGAAACTGGTTACAAAACGCCTTTCCTGCGCAAAATCGAAATAAGACCTAAAGGTATTATCAAAGAAAATTCCGTAGGCTTTCTTGTTGTGAAGCCCGGTGTAAAAAGGAATTGTTTTATAAATAGGATCGGTATCTTTTCCGTAGGCATAAGAATCGGTTACCCAATTTTCAAAGCGTTTGCCCTTTAGATTTAGATTTCCCGGTTTATCGCCCAGACCAAAATAGCTTTCCCCATCGTGAGAAACTTTACTCATTTTTACGATATCGCCACCAAATTCGTAGCTATCTTCCCAATGAAAACCAAGTTCATCTTCGTTGATTAAAGTTCCGTCTGCTCTATCGTAAATCTTTACTTTTAATCCCTTTTTGGAGACCTCACAGATTATTTTGGTAGTAGTGATACTGTAGCAATCTTCCTGCTCTTCAATATCTAATTGATTGTACCCAATACTTGCGTGCTTAGTGATCGCATATGAAAAATCCTTGGCAAACATACCGGTAGTAGAATATCTAAAGCGAAGCAAACCATCCCTGAGGATAGTAATTTGCAAAGCCACATCATTTTCTGTGGTAAAGTACAGGGTATCAACATCCTTACGGAAGGAAATTACACTAGATGGAAAAGCATTTCCTTTTTGTTCTAACTCGGTATTTGTGATCATATTTTATAATGGATTACTAGGCGATAAAAGAACTGAATAGTTTTCATATATAAGTTAGTATTGGCAAATTATTTATAAGCGTTTATTAACTATATCGTTGTTGTTCATTTAACTAACTTGAATACTTGAAAGCAAGCATCGCCAAAGGTGGGATATCTATAACTGTTGAATATTTTCTGGAATGCCAGGCTTTGTTGGTAGATGTCTTTTTTGAATTCTTGTAATCTCCTGTTCCGTAGAATTTCTTTTCATTGCTATTGAAAATTTCTTCGAGTTTACCGGCTTCAGGCAGGCCAATTTGGTAGTTTTCTCTCGGAATCGGGGTTAGATTACAAACAATAATCAAATTGTCTTTAGGCTGATCTCCTTTTCTGATAAAGCTTATAACCGAATTCTCGGCATCGCTGTAATCAATCCATTCAAAACCTTCGGGTACAAATTGTTTTTCATATAAAGCCGGCTGTGATTTGTAGAATTCATTTAAAGCTTTTACTAACTCCTGCATTCCTTTGTGGGAATCATATTCTAATAAATGCCAGTCTAAACTTTTTTGAAAATCCCATTCCTCGCTTTGTCCAAATTCACAACCCTGGAACAATAATTTGGTTCCGGGGTGCGTAAACATATAGGCATACAGCAAACGCAAATTGGCAAAGCGTTGCCATTCGTCGCCCGGCATTCTTCCTAAAATTGAATGTTTGCCGTAAACCACTTCATCGTGGGATAAAGGCAGCATAAAATTTTCAGTAAAAGCGTAAGTAAGGGAAAAAGTGATATTATTTTGGTGGTGTTTTCGGTAAATAGGTTCTTTCGCAAAATACTGAAGTGTATCGTGCATCCAGCCCATCATCCATTTCATCCCAAAACCGAGTCCGCCGAGAAATACGGGTTTGGAAACTCCACTGTATGCGGTAGATTCTTCCGCAATGGTTTGTACATCAGGAAAAGAAGCATACACTTCTTTATTGAGTTCCTCCAAAAATGATATCGCCTGGAGGTTCTTATTTCCTCCAAATTCATTGGGTTCCCATTCGCCCTCATCCCTGGAATAATCCAGGTAAAGAATGGAAGCCACAGCATCTACCCGTATGCCGTCGATATGAAACTGTTCTAACCAATATAAAGCATTACTGATTAAAAATGCTCTTACCTCGTTTCGGTTATAATTAAAAATTAAACTTTTCCAGTCGGGATGATAGCCCCTTTTTGGATCGGGATGTTCATAAAGATGAGTTCCGTCAAAATATCCGAGTCCGTGGCTATCTTCCGGGAAATGTGAAGGAACCCAGTCTAAGATTACTCCAATATCATTTTCGTGAAGTTTGTCTACCAGAAATTTAAAGTCATCTGGATAACCAAATCGCGAGGTTGGTGCGAAATATCCGGTAATTTGATATCCCCAACTCGGGTCGTAAGGATATTCCATAATAGGCATAAACTCTACGTGGGTAAAGCCCATCTCTTTTACATAGGAAACCAGATCTGTGGCGAGTTCCTGGTAAGAAAGTGACCGGTTTTCTTCGGTTTTCTTCTTCCAGGAAGATAAATGCACTTCATAAACCGAAAAAGGAGCATTTAAAGAATTATGCTTTTTCCGCTTCTTCAGCCAGGATTTATCTTTCCATTTATAATCGTCTTCCCAAACTACAGAAGCTGTATTTGGCGGATGCTCGCAGCGCCTGGCATAAGGATCGGCTTTTTCGGTAACAATGGAGTTATGATTACTATGGATTTTATACTTGTATAAATTTCCTTTTTCTACATTGGGGATAAAGCCTTCCCAGATTCCGCTGCCGTCCCAACGCACGTTTAGTTGGTATTCACCATCCTGCCAATGATTAAAATCACCAATCACTGAAACCTGTTTGGCACCGGGAGCCCAAACTGCAAAATAGGTTCCTTTAACCTTATTGAGCGTGATTGGGTGCGAACCAAATTTCTCGTACAAACGAAAATGTTTGCCCGACTTAAATAAGTTAATATCAAATTCTGAAAATAAACTGTGCGTTATAACTTTTGTCATATTATCCTATAGTTGTTCCGGGTGGAAGTACTGCATCTTTTTTAAGCACTACAATTCCCTCTTTTATTACGTAAGCATCTGTTTCATCATCTTCTAAATGGGGACCGCCATTGATTGTGGTATTGTCTCCAATTCTACAATTTTTATCGATTATGGCGTTATTTATATTGCAATTTTCACCTATTCCGGCAAGATTTCGAATTTTATTTCCTTCAATTTCCTCTAAAGATTCATAAAAATCGCATCCCATCATATAACAATTTTTCACGACAGAACCTTTTCCAATTCTAGACCTGACGCCGATTACCGAAGACTCAATTTCCTTAGCGTGGATAATACAACCTTCAGCAATAACAGCTTTTTTTAGATTGGTTCCTGAAATTTTTGAAGTCGGGAGAATCCTCGCCCGAGTATAAACCCGGTTTTCCATATCATAAAGGTTGAATTTTGGGATGTCTTCGGTTAAACCGATATTCGCTTCAAAAAAGGATTCTATATTTCCTATATCTGTCCAGTAGCCTTCAAATTGGTAACCACAAACTTTTTTCTTTCCTATAGCCTGCGGAATTATCTCTTTTCCGAAATCTACCGTACTCTCGTCGTCCATCAATTCAACCAGCAACTTGCGGTTAAATACGTAAATTCCCATAGAACCTAAATAAGAGCGACCTTCAGCTTCCATCTCCGGTCCCACGGGTGAAGTCCAGTCCGGTAGAAGTTCAGATTTCGGTTTTTCTATAAATGAAGTAATATTATTGTCTTTATCGGTTTTCATAATCCCGAAACTCGGGGCTTCTTTTGCAGTAACTGGAACGGTACCAATAGTAATATCGGCGCAGGAATCTATATGTTGCTGGACCATTTTATTGTAATCCATATGGTACAATTGATCTCCGGAAAGGATTAGGAAATAATCAAATTTATGTTTTTTGAAATGATGCATTCCCTGTCTAACAGCATCGGCAGTACCCTGGTACCAGGTTTTGTTATTTGGGGTTTGCTCTGCTGCCAAAACATCTACAAAAGCCGGACTAAAAAAACTGAAATGATAAGTATTCTTGATATGCTTGTTTAAGGAAGCCGAATTAAACTGCGTTAACACATACATTCTCTTAAGGTTTGCATTAATACAGTTTGAGATTGGAATATCTACCAAGCGATATTTACCTGCGATTGGAACTGCAGGTTTAGACCTGCTTTCTGTTAATGGGTGGAGCCTGGTGCCCTGACCGCCTCCAAGAATAACCGATAATACTTTGTCGTTTAACATGATTAGCCGCTTTTTAGTGAGTTATACAAATCGATATACTGCTGAGCTGAAACATTCCAGGAATGATCTATGCCCATAATATGTTTTCTGGTTCTTTTAAATTTGGGAGCGTCCTTATAAAATGTAATTGCCCTTGTTATGGTTTGAAGCATATCATCTTCTGAAGCTTCTTCATGACTAAACCCAAAACCACCATCTTCAATATCTATTACGGTGTCTTTTAGTCCGCCAATACTTCGCACTAAGGGAATTGTGCCATAGCGAAGGGAATACAATTGATTAAGTCCGCAGGGTTCTACCCGGGAAGGCATTAAAAGGAAATCGGCGCCGGCATAGATGAGGTGTGAAAGTTTTTCATCGTAACCAATAAAAACATTGTAAACGCCTTTATGTTTTTTCTTCAGGCTTTCTAATTCGTTTTCCACTTCAGGATTACCCGAGCCTAAAATAAGGATGCTGCAATCTTTTTTGGCCAGGACTTTATCTAAAACTTCCGGTAAAAGATCTGCGCCTTTTTCATAAACCAACCTTCCAATAAAAGCGAATAGAGGTTTTGAAGCTGAAAAACCAAATTCTTTACAAAGCCATTTCTTATTGGCCGTTTTTCCGCTTTGAATATTTTTAGACGAATAATTTTTTTCTATAAACTCATCGGTTTCAGGATTCCAGACTTTAGAGTCTATTCCGTTTAGAATTCCAACACATTTTTCATTTTCGTGACTCAGTAAACTTTCCAAACCATTTGCAGCTTCTTGTAATTCCCCCATATAACTCGGCGAAACCGTGGTTACCCGCCAGGCACATTTTATTCCTGCTGCTAAGGGATTTATCATTCCATCCCAATCGAGCAAGCCAATATGGTTTATGTCAAACGCTGGGAGATAATGTACTTTGTCGTGTGAAAACCATCCCTGGTATTGCGCGTTATGAATAGTAAGAATAACGGGAATTTGATTCAGCGATTCGTATTTAAAACACTCCTGCGCCATAAAAGGAATTAATCCTGTGTGATGGTCGTGGCAATGAATTATGGAAGGTTTTTCTTTTGAGGTGAGAAACCAATCCATTACCGCGATTTGAAAAGCTACAAAACGTGCAGTATCATCTTCGGAATAAACGAAATCCTTAAATAAAAGTTCCGGTATATCAACAAAAAGGACTTCAATATCTAAAACATTTTCTTTTAATTTCAGGATTTTATAAGGATAGGTATTTTCTCCCAAAACCAATTCTGCTTTGTAAACACTTTCAAATTTGTGGGCAGCGGTGAATTTATTATCATATAAAGGCATCACCACTTTAGCGCTAACACCGGCTTCCTGCTGGTATTTTGGTAAGGAGCCAACAACATCTCCCAGGCCTCCAACTTTTGCGATTGGGTAACATTCAGCGCTTACGTGTATCACGTTCATATAGAAATTTTTGAAAAAAATATGAGTTAATCAGGTTGTCTATTAGCGATTTTAAAGATCTGAATTTTGTAAAGCTTCTAAATTCACACCCCGTTTATCGCCAATTCTCTATAAATTTAGTAAAATAAAGGGATTCCTCATATTAATGAAGGTGTAAAATTGTTCTATTTCTGATTAGTTGAAAATATTAGGATCGAAATGAAATAAAATTTCTGGCTATAAATTTTTATTCAGCTTATCAGGATTTTGCCTGGTATCGAACACCGTGATTATCTTAATTTCGGAAGGATTAAACCGGGAGAAAATTGTAGTTTGTTTTGTGATAACAGCTTGATGTAACCCGGGTTTTGCAAGAGATTTAGGAAAGATTTCGGGATAGGTTTTAATTATTTCAAGATTGTGGTCTAAATTTTTTAATAAACTCCTTCTTTACTTTTTCAGACCAGTTTTTACTCAAATATTCAAATAACTTATTAAGTTTTTTCTCAGCAGTTTTGGTGATAATGACCGTTCGAATCACTATCTGTGTTTTTTAATGAATTTTTCATAAGAAGTTGTTTCTTCCCTTGCAATTTCTTTATCAGCCTCTTCAATTTCAGCTTTTTAGTCGGTAGAAAGTTCATCCCAAAAATACTTAGGTTTATTCTTTTTTAAAATTTCTCGGATAGGCCTAATTAATTCAGGATCATTAGTCTTCATTAATAATTGGGCAAGCGATATTTTTTCTTCCTGAATATTCATTTATAGTAATTTTAGAAGGATACTAAGATAAGAAATTAGCTTTAAACCAGTATTTTAAAAGAATTTTTTCAGATTTCAAATAAGCTTCTAATCCCTTAAGGCTAAATTCCCATAAGTGGTTTAAAATTGTAAATTTGCAGGCATTAATATAAAGTCGCTTTGCGCTCAACCTGCAGGTAAGAAAAACAAAACAATGAGTTACAACTTTAACGAAATTGAAGCCAAATGGCAAAAATACTGGTCCGAAAATCAAACTTTTCGCGCCAGCAATTCATCAGATAAACCTAAATATTACGTTTTGGATATGTTCCCATATCCTTCGGGCGCCGGACTTCACGTAGGGCACCCGCTGGGTTATATTGCCAGCGATATTTATGCGCGTTACAAACGCCACACTGGTTTCAATGTTTTGCATCCGCAAGGTTACGATAGTTTTGGATTGCCTGCAGAGCAATATGCGATTCAAACGGGTCAACACCCGGCGCTTACCACCGCGAAGAATATTAAAAGATACCGGGAGCAACTTGATAAGATTGGTTTTTCTTTCGATTGGAGCAGGGAAGTGCGCACAAGTGATCCCGAATATTATAAATGGACGCAGTGGATCTTTATCCAGCTTTTTGAATCCTGGTATGATCTTGAAGCTGAAAAATCCAGGGCAATTTCTGAATTAGAGGAAGTTTTTGCCTCGGAAGGGAATTCCCGGGTTAATGCTGCTTGCGATGATGATGTAGAAGAATTTTCAGCAGATAGCTGGAATAATTTCTCTTCAGAAGAAAAACAAAGAATATTACTGAAATACAGACTTACCTATTTAGCTGAAACTGAAGTAAACTGGTGCCCGCAGCTGGGAACCGTTTTGGCGAACGACGAGATTGTAAACGGCGTTTCTGAACGTGGCGGTTATCCCGTGGTACGTAAAAAAATGACGCAGTGGAGTATGCGAATTTCTGCATTTTCAGAGCGTTTGTTGCAAGGTTTAGATCAACTGGATTGGACCGAAAGTCTAAAGGAAAGTCAGCGTAACTGGATCGGGAAATCTGTGGGTGCGATGGTGCATTTCAATTTATATGGCGAGACCCTAAAAAAGGTGAAGGATGACGGAAGTCTTTCTGAACACCAAAAAAGAATATCAGTTTTTACAACGCGACCTGATACCATTTTCGGTGTAAGTTTTATGACTTTGGCGCCGGAACACGATTTGGTTAAAAAAATCACCACGCCGCAACAAAAAGAAGAAGTGCAGGCTTATGTTGCTGCCAGCGCAAAACGCAGTGAGCGCGAACGTATGGCCGATGTAAAGAGTATTACCGGTGTATTTACCGGTGCCTATGCCGAACATCCATTCACCAAAGAGCCGGTACCGATATGGATTGGTGATTACGTGCTTGCCGGTTACGGAACCGGGGCGGTAATGGCCGTTCCTTGTGGCGATCAGCGAGATTACGATTTTGCAAAGCATTTTGAAATTCCTATTCCTAATATTTTTGAAAACGCCGATATTTCTGAAGCCGCTTTTCCAGGAAAAGAAGGTACGGTGATCGCGAACTCCGATTTCCTTAGCGGATTGGAATATAAAGAAGCGCTTCAAAAAGTGATCCTGGAACTGGAAAAAACCGGTCACGGTTACGGAAAAACCAATTATCGTTTACGCGATGCTGTTTTCAGCCGCCAGCGTTATTGGGGAGAGCCATTTCCTGTTTATTACGTAAACGGAATGCCACAAATGATAGATGCGCAGCATTTGCCTTTGCGGCTTCCCGAAGTTGAAAAATATTTACCTACCGAAACCGGCGAGCCGCCATTGGGCAACGCGACAAACTGGGCCTGGGATACAAAAGCCAACGAGGTGGTAAGTAATAAGGAGATAGATGATAAAACGGTATTTCCACTGGAATTAAATACTATGCCGGGCTGGGCCGGGAGTTCCTGGTACCTTTTTAGATATATGGATGCCGGAAACGAGCAGGAATTTGTTTCTAAAGAAGCTCAAAAATACTGGGAAAACGTCGATTTATATATAGGCGGAAGCGAGCACGCTACCGGTCATTTATTGTATTCCCGTTTCTGGACAAAATTTTTACACGATCGCGGACAGCTTTCAGTTGAAGAACCTTTTAAAAAGCTGATTAACCAGGGAATGATCCTGGGGCAGAGTGCTTTTGTTTATAGATTGGAAGGAGAGAACGTGCTGGTTTCTAAAAATCTGTTAGGTAAGAATGAGGTTCAACCTATTCACGTAGATGTTTCTTTGGTGAATCATTCTGATGAATTGGATATTGAAGGCTTTAAGAAATGGCGTCCTGAATTTAAAGACGCTAAATTTTTAACCGAAAAAGATGGTTCTTATATAGTTGGTCGCGAAGTCGAAAAAATGTCGAAATCCAAATACAACGTGGTCAATCCCGATGACATTTGTGAAGACTACGGCGCCGATACTTTAAGAATGTACGAGATGTTTCTTGGTCCGCTGGAACAGGCAAAACCCTGGAATACCGCAGGAATCACCGGAGTGCATAATTTCCTTAAAAAGCTTTGGAAATTGTACCATAACGGGGAAGAATTTGAAGTTTCCGAAGAAAAAGCTTCAGCCGATTCTTTAAAAAGTCTGCACAAAACCATTAAAAAGGTAACTGAGGATATCGAGGAATTCAGTTTTAATACTTCGGTTTCAACTTTTATGATTTGCGTAAATGAGCTTTCGGCACAAAAATGCAACAGCAGGGAAGTTTTGGAACCTCTGGCTGTACTTATCGCGCCTTATGCTCCTCATATTGCTGAGGAACTGTGGAGTAAGTTAGGGAATTCAGAATCTGTAGTCAATGCTGAATACCCGGTTTATGAAGAAAAATACCTGGTAGAAAGCATCAAAAATTACCCGATTTCCTTTAACGGGAAAATGCGATTTACCATGGAACTTCCTTTGGATATGCAAAAAGATGAGATCGAAAAAACCGTAATGGCAGATGAACGTACCCAAAAACAATTAGACGGTAGAACTCCTAAAAAGGTAATAGTTGTTCCGGGTAAGATTGTAAATATTGTAGGGTAAAAAAGATCTGAAGATTATATAATTTGAAGATTTGAATAAATCCGTTTCCTTGGTTTGGGAACGGATTTTTTTATCTGTACTTATCGTCACCCTGAATTTATTTCAGGGTCTAACTTGTATAATTTAATTACCTTAAAAATCATTATATTTATTTGAAATTGTCTCATTATGAAAAAGCAAGCGATTTTAAAAAAGACAATGCAGGATATTTCCAGACTTCCTGAATGGAGGATTCGGGAAGTATCAGATTTTGTTGAATTCTTGCTACAAAAAAGTGAAGAGAAGGAATTGGTTAATGACCTTCAAAGCAACGCTGCAAAATCTAAATCTTTTCATTTTTTGGAGGAAGAGGAAGAGTTGTATAGTGATGAAGATTTAACTGAAAAATTTTGATCAATAAAGGAGATATTGTGTTGGTTTCTTTTCCTTTTACCAATCTAAAGGGTAGCAAACGAAGACCGGCGGTAATTCTTTATATTGGAGAAATGGATGTTGTTGCAGCTTTTATAACTTCCCGAATCGCTAAAATCTCTTCTTTCGAGTTATTAATAAATCCTTCTGAAACTAATAGATTAAAAAAGCCTTCTCTTATTAAAACTACAAAAATCTGTACGCTAGATAAGAATTTGATTGTTGGTAAATTAGGTGAATTGACTGAAAGGGAAAAAGAGCAATTAAATACAAAATTAAAAGAAGCCTTTGCTTTGTAAAGTGTTGAATTACTGTCCTCTGCCAACTAAAAAACTACCAACTGGATGCTACCCAAGATATAATTCAACCAAGCCTTCCGGAGTAGTTAAATAGATGGTGTTATTTTCCTTATCTATTTTCTCGATAAATTCATCATTCATAGGGATAAGGATTTGCTTTTCGCCTTTCTGAATTTCAAAAAGAGCCTGGGCGGTACTGTCATTTATGGAGGTGATTTTGCCAATATTGCCGTGGGTGGCATCTATAACGTCAAAACCTATAATTTCGTGAAAGTAGAACTGGTCGTCGTCCAGATCGGGGAGCATGGTGAGGGGAAGATAAGTATGTGCCCCTATAAGATCTTCAGCATCCTGCTCGGTTTCAATATCTTCAAATTTAACGCGAAGTAAAGTGCTTTTTTGTAGATTACTTCTTTCAATAAAAAATGGAACCAGGTTCTCATTATATTCAATGAGCACTGATTCCATTTCTGTGTAAGCTTCAGGTTCATCGGTGTCCAGTTTGATGAGCACCTCCCCTTTAAAACTAAATTTAGCAACGATTTTTCCTAAATAGAAACATTCATCTTTAGTCATCGCCGCCTAAGAATTAGTCTTTTTTCTCTTCTGTTTTTGCTTCTTCGGCAGTCTCTTGATCAACTTCCTTTTCCACATTTGCTTCTGGTTCACCTTCTTCGGTTACTGCAGCACCTTCAGCTTCAGCAGCAGCTGCCGCGTCGGCTTCTTTTGCTTCAGCTTCACGCTTAGCGTTCACCTCTTTTTCAGCATCAAGAGCTTTCTTTCTTGCTTCTTGTTCTTCTTTAGAAAGGTTGTCTTTTTTAGCAGCGATTTTAGCTTCTTTTTCTTCCAACCAGGCTTCGAATTTCTTCTCAGCTTCTTCTTCAGTTAAAGCGCCTTTTTTAACGCCACCGGCAAGGTGTTTTTTAAGTAAAGCACCTTTGTAAGAAAGAATAGCACGAGCCGTATCTGTTGGCTGTGCACCGTTTTCTAACCATTTTACCGCTCCGTCTACATCTAATTCGATAGTAGCTGGGTTGGTATTTGGATTGTAGATTCCTAATTTGTCTAAGAATTTACCATCTCTTTTTGAGCGCGCATCTGCGGCTACGATCCAGAAAAAAGGTTTTCCTTTTTTACCGTGTCTTTGTAATCTTAATTTTACTGGCATAAAAATTAAATTGTGGGGTTCCCGACCCCGATTATTAATAAGGCTGCAAAGATACTATATTTTTCTATTTCACAAGGAGTTGGCTAGAAATATATTTGTTGCTTTGAATTGCGCAAAATTAAAGAAAATTAGGAAGTTTTTTGGTTAAAATCGCGGTCGGCTGTTAAAAGCAGTTAATTAGTGCTAAACCCTGTTAAACAGGTTGTTGCTGTGGTTTGTGCAGATTATCTTTATACTACGAATTTTAATAAAATGAGAGAGGATGAGTTATTCTGAGAAAGTATCTAAGAAACTAAATATGTTGCTTGAAAAGAACTACGATGCCGAGAAAGGCTATAAATATGCTGCTGAAAATGCTCAGGATCCACAGTTAAAAGCGTTTTTTTCTGAGCGGGCTCAGGAACGTTACGATTTTGGCCACGAGCTTAAAACTGAAATCCGCAATTTCGGGGAAAATCCCGATAAAGGTTCCAGTTTAGCCGGAGATGCTCATCGAACGTGGATGAACCTAAAAACCAGTCTTTCTTCGAATAAAGATGATGCGGCTTTAGAAGAAGCAGTTAGAGGAGAGAAGGTAGCAGCAGATGAATACGAAGATGTTTTAAAAGATCCGGAAATTCCACCATCTACAGCCAACCTATTGTTGAAACAGAAAAATGGAATTGTAGCTGCCCTAAATAAATTAAAAAGTATGGAGCTGCAAAGTTGATTATAGGCTTCGAAAATTAAAGTGTACGAACAGATGTTTGATTGAAGTAGTAGTTTTTATTGTTCGTATAGGCCTCACAGGTTCCCGAAAACGGTATTTGTGAGGCTTTCTTTATTATTGAATATCGCAAACGGTCTTTGAAATGCGGAATATGGACCGTTAATAAATCCTGAAAAATTAACTTGAGGCTGCGCTAAATTATATGTAATTTTAGCCTCGAAGCAGGTGGTTTTTCTTCAGAAATAACCGCCTCATATTCAGCTTAATTCCTAATTTTCGCCGCACATGTACCTAATTTTTGATACCGAAACTACCGGTCTTCCCAAACGCTGGGACGCTCCCTTAACCGATTCTGATAACTGGCCAAGATGTATCCAAATTGCCTGGCAGTTACATGATGGAATGGGGAATTTAATCGAAAGTCAGGATTACCTGGTAAAGCCGGAAGGTTTTAATATTCCCTATGATGCTGAAAAGGTTCACGGAATTTCTACTGAGCTCGCTGCAGAAGAAGGAATTCCCCTTTCTGAAATGCTGGAGAAATTTCAGGAAGCCTTAACTAAAACCAAGTTTGTAGTAGGGCAAAATGTAGGTTTTGACCTGAATATTATGGGCGCTGAATTCCATAGAAAAGGAATGGAAAATATGCTTCAGCAGTTACCGGTTTTAGATACCTGTACCGAAGTTACTGCCAGGATGTGTGAAATTCCCGGTGGGCGTGGTGGGAAATTTAAATTACCGACCTTAACCGAACTGCACGAATTTTTATTCGATGAACCTTTTGGAGAAGCCCATAACGCAACTGCAGATGTTGAGGCAACTACACGTTGTTTTCTGGAACTGGTTAGACAGCGTGTTTTTACCAAAGAACAGCTTGATGTACCTGTAGATTATTTTGAAAATTTTTCAGAAGTAAATCCGCAGCCTATAGAGCTTATCGGGTTAAAACACATTAACCTTAAAAAAGCTTCCGAAGAAATAAGAAAAAGACTTCAGAAGCAACAACCCACTTCAGAAATTACCACCGAAGAGATAGAGGAAAACCTTGAAAAACTGGATGAGGTTCCTTTTGCTCATTTACACAACCATTCGCAGTTTTCGGTGTTGCAATCAACTATTAGCATTAAAGACCTGGTAAATGTTGCTGCAGAAAATAATATGCCTGCGGTAGCACTTACCGACCATGCGAATATGATGGGTGCGTTTCATTTTGTAAAAGAAATTGGTGATTATAATAAGTCAGTAAGAGCGAAAAATGAAGAGGCACTTGCCAATAACGAGCCTGCCGAGGCCAGAGAATTAAAAGGAATTGTAGGCTGTGAATTTTTTGTTTGTGAAAATCACGCCGATAAATCCCGAAAGGATAATGGCTACCAGGTGGTGATGTTGGCTAAGAATAAGAAAGGTTATCATAACCTGGCAAAAATGTCTTCAAAAGCCTATACCGATGGGTTTTATTATGTGCCGCGGATTGATAAAGAAATTGTAAAGCAATACAAGGAAGATATTATTGTGCTTACCGGTAACCTTTATGGTGAAGTGCCGAGTAAGGTTTTAAATGTTGGGGAACACCAGGCTGAAGAAGCTTTGCTTTGGTGGAAAGAAGAGTTTGGCGACGATCTTTACATAGAGATCATGCGTCACGATCAGGAAGATGAAAATCGTGTAAATACGGTGCTGGTAGATTTTGCTAAAAAGCATAAAGTAAACCTGGTTGCAACTAATAACACCTATTATTGCGCTAAAGAAGATGCCAACGCCCACGATATTTTATTATGTATAAAAGACGGGGAAAAACAGGCCACACCAATTGGTCGCGGCCGTGGTTATCGTTACGGTTTACCTAACCAGGAATATTATTTTAAGAGTGGGGAAGAGATGAAAAATCTCTTTAAAGATCTGCCGGAAGCCATTAGTAATGTGCAGGAAGTAGTTGATAAAATTGAACCATTTGAGTTAGCACGAGATGTACTTTTACCTGCTTTCACCATTCCTGACGAATTTTTAGTTGAAGAAGATAAGCAAGACGGCGGAAAACGCGGGGAAAATGCTTACCTGAAACACATCACTTTTGTTGGTGCTAAAAAACGTTACGGCGAACTTACTCCGGAAATTGAGGATCGACTTAATTTCGAACTTTCGGTTATTGAAAATACGGGGTATCCGGGGTATTTTCTTATTGTAGAGGATTTTATTCGCGAGGCCCGGAATCTCGATGTTTCGGTAGGGCCGGGTAGGGGTTCTGCAGCGGGAAGTGCCGTAGCCTACTGTTTGGCGATTACTAATATAGATCCTATTAAGTACGATCTGCTTTTTGAGCGTTTCTTAAATCCCGATCGTGTGAGCATGCCCGATATTGATATCGATTTTGATGATGAAGGTCGAAGCCGGGTTATGGATTACGTAATTAAAAAATACGGAGCCAACCAGGTGGCTCAAATTATTACCTACGGAACTATGGCCGCGAAATCTTCCATCCGTGATACGGCCAGGGTACTGGATCTTCCGTTAGGTGATGCCGATAGGATTTCGAAACTGATCCCTACCATGTCCAAGCTCGGAAAGATCTTTGGAATGGATGAAAAGGAACTGAAAAAGAAATTCAGGAGTGAAGATTTAGAGAAAGTAAATGAACTTTTAAATATTGCTGAAGGGGACGACCTGGAAGCGCAAACCGTAAATCAGGCGCGTGTTTTGGAAGGCTCGGTAAGGAATACCGGGATTCACGCTTGTGGGGTAATTATCACACCGGGAGATATTACGAATTATGTGCCGGTTTCGGTAGCTAAGGATTCCGATCTTTATGTTACCCAGTTTGATAACTCGGTTGTAGAAAGCGCCGGACTGCTGAAAATGGACTTTTTGGGGTTAAAAACGCTAACCCTGATTAAAGATACGGTTCAAATTGTAAAAGGCAGGCACAATATAGATTTGGTACCCGATGAATTTCCGCTGGATGATGAAGAAACCTATAAACTTTTTCAACGTGGGGAAACGGTAGGCATCTTTCAGTATGAATCGCCGGGAATGCAGAAGCATATGAAGGACCTGAAACCAACGGTTTTTGACGACCTTATCGCGATGAACGCCCTATACCGTCCTGGCCCGATGGAATATATCCCGAGTTTTATTGCGCGTAAACACGGAAGCGAGGAAATAGCCTACGATCTACCCGAAATGGAAGAATACCTCCAGGAAACTTACGGGATTACAGTTTACCAGGAGCAGGTGATGTTGCTCTCGCAAAAACTAGCAGGGTTTAGTAAAGGTGAAGCCGATGTTTTGCGTAAAGCGATGGGTAAGAAAATCTTCGCTTTGCTGGAACAACTAAAACCAAAATTTTTGGATGGAGGGGAAGCAAAAGGCCATCCGCGTGATGTTTTGGAGAAAATTTGGAAAGACTGGGAAGCTTTTGCAGCTTACGCTTTTAACAAATCTCACTCCACTTGTTATGCCTGGATCGCCTATCAGACCGCTTATTTAAAAGCGCATTATCCTGCGGAATATATGGCGGCGGTGCTTTCTAATAATATGAACGATATTAAGCAGGTTACTTTCTTTATGGAAGAATGTAAGCGAATGAAGCTTGATGTACTTGGCCCCGATGTTAATGAATCTTTTTACAAATTTTCGGTAAATAAAGATTATGCGGTGCGCTTTGGAATGGGTGCTATAAAAGGAGTAGGATCTGGCGCGGTAGCAACTATTGTGGAAAACAGAAAAACCGAAGCGGGACATTATAAATCAATTTTTGATATGGCGAAACGTATTGATTTGCGTTCAGCCAACAAAAAAGCCTTTGAAAACCTTGCCCTAGCCGGTGGCTTCGACGGATTTGGAGATACTCACCGCGCACAATATTTTCACGATGATGGCGACGGAATCACCTTTTTGGAAAAAGTGATAAAATATGCCGCGAAGTTTCAGGAGAATGAAAACTCTTCCCAGGTGAGTTTGTTCGGGGAAGCCAGTGAAGTGCAAATTCCGGAACCGGTGGTGCCTCCTTGTGAAGAATGGGGAACCATGGAAAAACTTAGGCGGGAACGCGAAGTAGTAGGGATTTATATTTCGGGGCACCCGCTGGACGATTTCAGGTATGAAATGGATTATTTTTGCAATTCGAAATTAGGCGAGTTTAATGATCTGGAAAAATGCGTAAACCGGGACCTTACTTTTGGCGGTGTGATAAGCGATGTGCAGCACCGGGTTTCAAAAATGGGGAAAGGCTGGGCGATGTTTAGCGTAGAAGATTATACCGATACTTATGAGTTTAGGATGTTTGGCGAGGAATATTTAAAATTCCGGCATTTCCTGGTACCAAATTCTTTTGTACATATCAAGATCTTTGTTAAAGAAGGCTGGACGAATAAAGAAACCGGGAAGAAAGGAGAGCCGAGAATTCAGTTTAATAATATTTATTTATTGCACGATGTGATGGACCAGTTTGCGAAAAAACTCACCATACAACTGGATATTGCCGATCTTCAGGAAGAGAAAATTAACTGGTTTAAAGATACTTTTAGAACCCACCGCGGAGAGCATAAGTTGAATTTTGTGGTTTATGAAATGAAAGAGCAGGTAAAACTGCATATGCCGAGTAAAAAGCAAAAAGTAAAGATCTCACAGGAATTATTACAAACCCTGGAAGATGAACAGGTGATGTATAAGTTGAATTGATTTCAGTTTGCAGTTTTGCAGTTGCAGTAGGCAGTAATAAATTTTTAAAGCCACGAATGCACGAATATTTTTCACCCTGCCCACTGCCTACTAAAGCCTGCTAACTGATATTTCCGGTTAGGGATTGAAGCAAGACCATGTAGCGCTGAAAGCCCGACCCCGTGCTACGAGCGCAAGGAAACCGCCAAATAAACGAGTTGAATAAGCGTATAACCAAATACAATATCGCTTCTGTAAGGAAAGCAAAAATATTTGACTAATTTTACACTTTAATGATAATAACAGAAATTAAAAATACATTATTATGGCTATTGAAATAACTGATGCGAATTTTGAAGAACAGGTGCTAAAAAGCGACAAGCCTGTAATGGTAGATTTTTGGGCTGCATGGTGCGGACCTTGTAGAATGGTAGGACCAATTATTGATGAAATTGGTACTGAATATGAAGGGAAAGCTGTTGTAGGAAAACTAGATGTTGATGCAAACCAGGAATTTGCTGCTAAGTACGGTGTGAGAAATATCCCGACGGTACTTATTTTTCAAAATGGAGAAGTAGTAGGCCGCCAGGTAGGCGTTGCGCCAAAAAATACTTATGCTGAAGCTTTAGACGAATTGCTATAAGTTTTAGCATTTTATATAATTTGAAAACCCGGTCTTGTGCCGGGTTTTTTTATTGGATGTTTTTTAGGTTTAAAACACAGGGCTTTTATTTATCTTAGTGGAGTATGAATATAAAGGAAGAAATATATAGTTCGGCTGCGGGTTTTACTCAGCTGGAATTGTTGGCAAAGCAGGTGGTAGAGGGCTATATTTCGGGAATTCACAAGAGTCCGTTTCACGGTTTTTCTGCGGAATTTGCCGAGCATAAGATTTACAACAATGGCGAAAGCACCAAACATATAGACTGGAAGCTTTTTGCTAAAACCGAGAAGCTCTACACAAAACGATACGAGGAGGAAACCAATTTGCGTTGTCATTTTATTATGGACAATTCGGCTTCGATGCATTATCCTGAAGTGAAGAAATTTTCGGCAGATTCGCTTAATAAAGTCGGTTTTTCGGTATTATCCATCGCCAGTATTATGCAAGTTTTAAAACGCCAGCGCGACGCGGTTGGTCTTAGTATATATAGTGATGAGTTCGAGTTTTACGCCCCTGAAAAAGGTAGTGACAGGCATCAGCATATGTTACTGGATGCCCTCAATAAAAGCCTGGAAAGGAAAACCGATCACAAAGAAACCAAAACCTATACTTTTCTTCATCAAATTGCTGAAAAACTAAAAAGGCGTTCTCTGGTTTTTTTGTTTACCGATATGTTCCAGGCCGATACCGAAGAAGCAGCGCTTTTTGAAGCTTTAAGGCATTTAAAATATAACAGACACGAAGTGGTGCTCTTTCACGTGATGGACAAAAAACGGGAATTCGACTTTGATTTTGAAAATATTCCTAAACGCTTTACCGATGTGGAAACCGGGGCTGAAATAGACCTTTATTCGGAAAACATTCGGGAAAGCTACCAGGAAGCGGTGCAAAAGTATGTTGCCGACCTAAAATTAGAATGCGCCAAATATAAGATCAACTACGTTGAAGCGGATATTAATAAGAATTTCGATAAAATTTTGACGGCCTATTTTATTGAAAGACAAAAGTTTGCCTAATGACTTAAAAATAATGCTGAAAAAACTTTAAAAAAAGGTTTGTGTAATAATAAAACAGATGTATATTTGCACTCGCAATAAAGCAACGGTCTGGTAGTTCAGTTGGTTAGAATACCTGCCTGTCACGCAGGGGGTCGCGAGTTCGAGTCTCGTCCAGACCGCTTTTAAAGTATCAAAATCACTCAAAAAGCCTCAAAATCAATGATTTAGAGGCTTTTTTTATTCCCCAACATATCAAAATGACACAAATTAACCTAAGTAATTGGTGCTGAATTCGGTGCGTCTTTTTTTCGTTCAAAAAGACGCACCGAATTTTTCGTAAAGTACTGTTAATAAAATGGTTGCGTAGTTTCTTTAACACTTTTGAACCTTCTCTTTTTGTACCTTTCAGGTGAGCATTTTAAAAGACGCACCTATGTCAACATTATTAAACATTCTATTTTTTCCAAAAAAAGGGAGATCCACACCGGAGGGAGAAGCAATTTTATATACCAGAATCACCTATAGAGGTAAACGGGCGGAATTTAGTACTAGCCGAAGAATTAATCTTAAGGTATGGAACAGTAAAAGCGGGAAGGCCAGGGGAACTTCAGAAGAAGCCAGGGTTATTAATAGATTTATTGATTCTATTCGTACCTCATTATATGATATACATGATAGGCTTTTAAGAGAGAATAAGCGTATATCAGCTTGTATTGTAAAAGATATTTATCTGGGCAAAGAAGAGAAACAGTATATGCTGGTAGAAATTTTCCAGGATCATAATGATCAAATGGAAAAACTAATAGGGAAAGGATATACCAAAGGAACCCTGCAGCGATATAATGCCTGCAAGAAACATATTGAAGATTACCTGGCATTCCGATGGAAGGTGAAAGATATCCCTGTAGAAGATGTGGACCATCAATTTATTACCGGGTTTGATCATTATTTAAAATCAGAAAAAGACTGCGCCCACAATACATCTCAAAAGTATATCGTAAATTTTAAAAAGATAATTCGTATCGCCTATGCCAATCAATGGATTGAAAAAGATCCATTTTTTCACTGGAAAGGAACTTGGAAATCTTCTGAGCGGGAATATTTGACAGACGCTGAACTTCAGCGCATGGTGGAACAGGAATTCGATATGTTGCGCATGGATAAGGTTCGGGATGCCTTTGTGTTTTGCTGCTATACCGGACTGGCATTCTCCGATATAGAAAAGCTTTCTGAAGATGATATCATAACCGATATAAATGGAAAGAAATGGATAAAAACAAAAAGGCAAAAAACAAAATCGCTCAGCAGCATACCTATATTGGATGTTCCGCAAGCGATATTGGATAAATATGCGGATCAACCTCGAGTAAAAACAGGTAAAGAGGTGATTCCGGTTTTATCAAACCAGAAGTATAATTCTTATTTAAAGGAAATAGCGAATGCCTGTGGCATTAAAAAGAACCTTACTACCCATTTAGCACGTCATACCTTTGCGACCACTGTAACACTATCTAAAGGGGTTCCTATTGAGTCTGTAAGTAAGATGTTAGGACATAGATCACTTAAAACAACTCAAATCTATGCTAAGGTTTTAGATGAGAAGGTAGAAAGAGATATGGATATGCTTCAGAAACAACTTAGGTTGGCGCAGAAAAAGGAAGGAAGATAGAAGTTAATAGCTACCAGCCACCTAATAAAGCTACTTTTAGTCTACTATAGGAGTGAGTTTCACATGGAATTAGTTCGGGGGAATTACCTAATGTATTAATTAACATTTTATAATAATACAATTATGACATCCTTATATTGTATGTCATTGATACAAAGACTAATCAAGGTTAAAATTATCACTGAAATCGATTGCATATGCCGCTACTTTGATCAGATAACATCAATTTTATTGTTAGAATACTGCCAAATACACTAATTTTTCAAACTTTATAAGAAAAAATATAATTTTAAAGTGTAAATGTTTTGGATATGTTAATTAAATGTTTACGTTTGTGTAATCGATTACAATAAATTGTTTAACTTAGAACAGGAATTGTACTTAGTACGTCAATTTAAACGAAATCGATATAGTATTAGAATTTAAATTTTTGAGAAATTATATCTAATAGATTCTCAATAACAATTAACCAATGAAAACTATTAATAATCAAAAAGATCAGTTATGCATCAAAAAATGCTGAGACTATCCCGAAGACAACTATTCTTGTTTGGGATGTTTATTTGTTTCTGTGCTCAATTAAGTGCTCAGGAGAATCAAGTGACGGGAACTATTTTAGATACTGAGACTAACGAACCCTTGCTCGGTGTAAATGTACTTGAGAAAGGAACTTCTAATGGTGCGATGACCAATTTTGATGGTGAATATTCACTTGAAGTTTCAAGTCCGGATGCCGTTTTGGTGTTTAGCTATATTGGCTTTCAAACCCTTGAGGTTAATGTAGATGGGAGAAGCACTATCAATGCCAGCCTTCAAGTAGATTCAGATTCACTGGACGAGGTTGTGGTGGTAGGATATGGTACTACTAAAAAATCAGATTTAACAGGTTCGGTGGTATCAATTTCAGGAAACGAGCTTACGGAACAGGCAAGATCCAGCGTGGCTGAAACGCTAACGGGTAGACTTGCTGGTGTGCAAGTGACTTCTACAGAGGGTTCTCCCGATGCTGAAATAAATATTAGGATACGTGGTAACGGCTCTTTGACTCAGGATAGTTCGCCCTTAATAATTGTAGATGGTTTTCCTGTGGGTAGCATGAATGATATAAGTCCTACTGATATTGCGAGCATTTCAGTGTTGAAAGATGCCTCATCTACCGCTATTTACGGTTCAAGAGGAGCAAACGGAGTTATAATTATCACTACCAAGGAAGGAAGGAGTGGTGAAATAAATGTGAATTTCAATACTTTTTATGGATTTCAAAAAATTGCCAATACCCTGGATGTTCTAGGGCCGGAAGATTATGTTAAGTGGCAGTATGAATATGCGTTGCTTAGAGATTCTGAAAACTTAGATTCTTACGAGAGATATTTTGGACTTTGGCAGGATTACGATCAGTATGTCGGCCAGGAAGGCAATAACTGGCAGAAACAGATTTATGGTAATATGGGCGAAGTTCAGAGCCATGATATTGCGATTAGGGGTGGTTCTGAAAAGGCCAGTTTCAACTTTAATTATGCTCATTATGATGTAAATACTATTATGCTTGGTTCAGATTATAAAAGAGACAACTTATCCTTAGCTCTTAAGAGTCAGGCTGGAGAGAAGGTAGATTTATCTTTTACCATTCGTTATTCCGAAACAGAGATCAACGGGGGTGGAACAAATGAACAAAATGAGATTTCTTCTGCAGATTCCCGATTGAAATATAGCGTTCAATATTCTCCTATTCCAATTTCAGGGCTTACAACTACAAATACAGACCAGGCCTTAGCCGGTTATCTGGTTAATCCTTTTGTAGCTACATCTGATAATCAAAGACAGCAGCTTAGAAAGAATTTTAATATGTTAGGAAGTTTTGGCTGGGATATAATAGATAATCTTAGATTTCAATCTGATTTTGGACTTGACCATCGTATTGAACAGGATTATCGCTATTATGGCCGCTCCACTTATTATTCGCGTAATAGACCATCTGCAGATAATCAGGGATTACCTGCGCTGGTTTATAGTGATCGAAAACGTGAAAGTTTTAGAAATGCTAATACGATTAATTATGATTTTAATAATTTCCTTAATGAAGATCATAATCTTAAATTGCTATTAGGTGAGGAGATGATTATCACCAGGGATAACGAGGAAACTTCTGAAATTCAAGGTTTTCCAAAGGATTTTGATTTCGAAACTACAAGAAAGTTAACTACTCAGGGTACGCCGCAAAGCGTCGATAATTTCTACAGGCCTGATGATAAGTTATTGTCTTTCTTTGGGCGTGTTAATTATGATTATAAAAGTAAATATTTAGTTACAGCTACTTACCGTGCTGATGGATCTAGTAAATTTCTGGGCGATAATCGTTGGGGATACTTCCCTTCAGCAGCAGTAGCCTGGAAGCTAAAAGAGGAGAACTTTCTAAAAAACGTGGAATGGTTAGACGCTCTTAAGTTGAGATTAAGTTATGGTGAAGCTGGTAATAATAATATACCTGCCGGTCAAACCGTGCAAAGCTTTCAGTCAAATACTACTACCTATTTGAATGATATTCCAACTTATTGGTCATCTTCAAGAGTTCTGGCTAATCCAGATCTTAAATGGGAAACTACGGTTACACAGAATGTTGGTCTTGACTTTGATATGTTCGGAGGTGTCTTAAGGGGTAGTGTTGAGGCATATAAAAATATAACTACAGACCTGTTGCTTGCATTTCGTACGCCGGGATCTGGATATGAGTTTCAGTATAGAAATCTTGGAGAGATTCAAAATACAGGTATAGAAGGCTCATTAAATATTAATGCAATTACTAGGCAAGACTATGGATTAAGTTTCGCTGTTAATGCATCCGCAAACAGGAACAAAATTAATTCCTTAGGTTCTCTGGAAGATTATCAGGAATACTCAGGTTGGGCCTCTTCAGAAATTGGAAGTGATTATGCTGTATGGGTTGGCCAACCTGTAGGTGCGATGTTTGGTTATAAAAATGATGGGCGTTATGAAGTATCAGATTTTGATTTTGATCCGGCCACAAGTACTTATACACTAAAACCCGATGTGGTAGATAATAGTGAGCTTATTGGTGAAGTAATGCCTGGTTCTTTGAAGTTAAAGGATATTAATGGCGATGGAGTAGTAGATATTAATGACAACTCTATTATTGGAGACTCTAACCCCGATTTTACCGGTGGTTTTGTGTTAGATGCTTATGCATACGGATTTGATTTTACTGCGGCTTTTAACTTTAGCGTGGGGAATGATGTTTATAATGCTAACAAAGTTCAGTATGCCACAGCCAACGAGAACAGTCAGTATCGAAACTTAAGCACAATTATGGGAGATGGAAGTAGGTGGACAAACCTTAATCCTGAAACTGGCCAGCTTATAACTGATCCTGATGCGCTTACAGCTGCAAACACTAACACAACTATGTGGTCTCCAAATATGCGAAGTTACGTATTTAGTGATTGGGCAATAGAAGATGGTACATTTCTTAGGTTGAATACACTTAGTTTAGGTTACACCATACCTAGTTCGCTGATATCAAAATATAATATTACTAAACTAAGATTTTACGCAACGGCAAGTAATGTGTTTATCCTAACCAATTATTCAGGTCTTGATCCAGAAGTTTCTACAAGGAGAAGTACTCCTCTTACTCCGGGAGTTGATTATTCTCCGTTTCCTAGAAACAGACAAGTGGTATTCGGATTAAACCTTAATTTTTAAAATTTAGATGAAAATGAAAAACTTAATAAAAATCTGTTCGGTATTTCTTTTAACAGGCCTACTACTATCCTGTGAAGAGGATTTTTTAGATGAGGACTTTTTGGAAGCTCCTGCAAAATCAACCTTGGATGAATCTACTATTTTTTCGACGGTTGGTTTAGCAACAGGTGCCGTTGATGGTATTCTTGAACCCATGGGGCAAACAAACTCCTATCGTGGTCGATTTATCCCTTTTTATGGATTTAATACTGATGTGGAATATCATTATCGTGCTGGTAATGAAGGCTCAGATGCTGATTTACTGTATTACGATGCCAAACCGGGCAATTCCAGAATGAATACTGATAATAACGCCTGGGCCATGATGTACCAGGGAATTGAGCGAGCAAATATTGTAATACGTGGTTTAAGAAATTTTGGCAACCCTGAGCCTGGTACCGAATTCGGTCAACTTTTGGGAGCAGCACTTACATATAGGGCTGTTTATTATACAGACCTTATGAAAGCCTGGGGGGATGTTCCCGCCCGTTTTGAGCCTATCACATCAGAGACTCTGTATTTGCCAAAAACAAGTCGTGACACAATTTACAAACGCCTTATCGCTGATCTCGGTGAAGCCTCAACATTAGTTGCATGGCCTAATGAAACTCCTGCTACCACTTCAGTAGAACGCATTAATAAAGCATTTGTCAAGGGACTAAGAGCAAGGCTTGCTCTGGTAGCCGCTGGCTATCAACAGTATCCTGACGGGGTAAGGAGAAGTAACGATCCCGATCTCTCTGTGGAGAATATGTATCGTTTAGCACTTGACGAAACTAGATCAGTTATTAATAGTGGGAGAGCTTCTTTAAACACTTCGTTTGAAGGATTTTGGAGAAGATATAATGAAGAAAACATTAACGCTGGTGGGGAATCATTATGGGAAATTCCTTTTGCTGATGGGCGCGGTAGGGTATTATTTTCATTCGCCGTTCCCCACAATAGTGTGGATCAGTTTACTGGTCAACCCAGGGGTGGAGATGCAGGTCCTACACCTACGGTTTGGTACGATTTTGATGAAGATGATACCAGAAGAGATGTTACCGCTGTACCGTACCAATGGGGTGCTGCAGTAGAAGGGATTGCCCAACAGGAGCTTCAGGGTATTGATACCTGGTACTTCGGTAAATATAGATACGAATGGATGGATCGTTATGTGACTTCTACAAATGACGATGGTGTAAATTGGATTTATATGCGCTATGCGGAAATTCTATTAACTGCTGCAGAAGCGGCCAATGAACTGGAAGGTCCAGGAGCTGCTGCTCCATATCTTAAAGAGATTCGTAGACGGGCTTTTCCGACAGACCAACATGCGGAAAAAGTAGATGCTTATGTAGATGCGCTCTCTTCCAAAGAAGCAATGTTCAATGCCATTGTAGAAGAACATAAATACGAATTTACAGGGGAAATGGATCGAAAAATGGACCTTATTCGCTGGAACCTTCTAAGTACAAAACTTGACGAAGAAAGGGAAGAACTAGAAAATCTGCAAAATAGAACGGGAGACTATGCCAATGTGCCCAACACACTTTATTATAGATATGAAGATGATGGATATACCTTGGATATTTACGGTTTAAATAGAGGTGAGACCGGTAATCCTGGGCCTGAGTATTCCGCATTCAATTGGGATCAGCCACTTGAGGAGATGAAAAACACGCTTTATAAGCCGGGAGTCAATCCAGATGACAAACAATTCTGGCCAATTTGGCAAGTCTTTATTGACGCCAGTAATGGTCAATTGGTAAATGATTACGGTTACTAGAACCTAAACAGAATTAATTTATAAGTTATGAAAGTAAAATATATCTTTAAGAGTTTGCTGATAGCTATTCTACTAGCAACTACGGTTACAAGTTGTGACTATGATAAAGAACTTATCGAAGAGCTTCCGGTGAACAGAGAATTCGCTCCAGTAGACCTCAGGGCCTTCGTAAGGAATCAGGTAAATGTAGAGTTAAACTGGACTGTTGATGAAAACCATAATAGTTATATTGTTGAGTTTTCTGATGATTCTACAAGCTTCGACAATATTGTAAAAACTGTTGAAGTTAATCCAGATGAATTGCCAGTTCTGGTTCCTTTAGAAAGTGAAACTTTTTATTCTATAAGAGTGAAAGCCATAAGTGACAGGGGGCTTGACGATTCCTCCTGGGCAACTCTCAGAGCGCGAACTTTAACAGAACAAATTTTTATAGAAGGGGAACCCGGGGATATTAAGGCCAAAGAGGCTATCCTGAGATGGTTGCCTGATAGTGAAGTTACTGAAATAAGCTTTAGTCCAGGTGATATCAATTACACCATTACAGCTGAAGATCAAGCCAGGGGTATAGCGACCGTAACTGGTCTCAGTCCAGAAACAGATTATACCGCGACCTTACTCAACGGTAGTCAAATAAGAGGCGTTAAAACTTTTACAACTGGAATTGATATAGGTACAGGTATTTTGGTTAAACCCGAGGACGACTTATTGCAAATGATCGAAAATGCCAGTTCAGGAGATATTCTGGTTCTGGAACCCGGTGATTATACTGAACAAACTGGTACTATTACTCTTGATAAATCTTTAACCATTAGAGGTTTGAGAAGTTTCGATAAACCACTTTTAAAATTAAATTTTGAACTTGTTGGAGGAGCTGAAGATGTTGAATTGATTGATTTAGATTTACAGGGACTTGGAGAAGGATCATCAGACCTACAGGACGTTGTAAGGTACACCGGTCCAGGAAATTTTAACTCTCTGCTAATAAGTGGTTGTAATGTCCATGATTATGCACGTTCCTTCATTGCTGGTAATGAAACCGATGCGATTTTACAAACACTAACGGTTGAAAATAGTATTGTATACAACATCTTTACTTCGGGAGGGGATTTTATTGACTTCAGGAATTCTGATGTACTTAATGTAAACCTTTTAACGAGTACATATTATAATTGTGCTCCAGGCCGGGACTTTTTAAGGATGGATGCCGGTGGCACCTCCAATGATACTGGTGTAACTTCTAGTATTGTTATTGATAGCTGCACCTTTTACGCGGTTTCTGATGATGATAGTAGAAGATTATTATATGTTCGATTTGTGTCGAATGACGTAACGGTGAGAAATACTTTGATCGCCGAGACTGAATCAGAAGGTTATGCCGATAGAGAGGGAATAGATGAATCTCCTTCATTTAGTAATAATAATTACTTTAACGCACCTGGATTCTATAATACGTCTCAGTATATTTTTGACGACAGTAATTATTTCAATTTAGATCCAGGGTTTGTAGACCCATCAACCGGAGATTTTACGATCACGAATCAAACTTTAATAGATAACAATGTGGGTGATCCCCGTTGGAGATAATATGAAAGGTAACTATATAAATATGAAAAGGGTTTGCATTGTAAAGATGCACACCCTTTTTTTCTATAGCTCTTAAGTTATTATATAAGGAACTACGCGTTTTTATGGTAAAAGCAGTTAACAATCCTGACATCAGGATATGGTACATTATAAATTTAAATCTTTAAGGAATGATGAAACAATTACACTTACTATGCCTCTTTCTCTTATTGGGAATCCACATGGGGTATTCACAGGACGAAACATCAAATCTGACCGATGTCTGGGATTTTGGGGCTACCCAACTTGACGAGTCTCAATTCAACAATATGTTAACGGAAGATATCATCAACTCATGGTATGATGAAGCCATTACGCCAGAAAGCTCAGGAAATACTATGCCCGATTTCACAGTTGGTGATCTTAGCTTTACCGGAGGCGGCAGTGACCGTTTACGCACCACCAATACGAATTTGACCCGATATGATGATGACATTGATGATCACGAGGAGTTCAAAGGAAGAGTTTATATTAATTCATCTGGAGCTACAGACAGGCATTTTAGTTTCGAATTAGAGGAGGGCGACGAAGTAACAATTTGGGCTCTTACCCAAAATGGTACTGGAAATATTCATTTTGAATATGTGGCTGATCCTTCACTACAAAATGATGTAGTAGCTGTAGGAGAAGAACTCACCGAATTAAACTTTACTGCAGAAGCTTCAGGAATTTATCATATCTATGATGATAACGATAAACCCAGCTATTTTAGAATTACACGAAAAAGTGCTGCTCCGGAAGTTGGAAACGGTGGGGACAATGGTCTAACCGATGTTTGGGATTTTGGTGCAACTCAACTTGCCGATTCTGAGTTCAACAATATGTTGACTGAGGATGTTATTAACTCATTTTATGATGAATCAATTACACCAGGAAGTGAAGGCAATAATTTGCCGGATTTCACAGTAGGTGATCTTAGCTTTGCCGGGGGCGGCAGTGACCGTTTACGCACCACCAATACGAATTTGACCCGATATGATGATGACATTGATGATCACGAGGAGTTCAAAGGAAGAGTTTATATTAATTCATCTGGAGCAACAGACAGGCATTTTAGTTTCGAATTAGAGGAGGGCGACGAAGTAACAATTTGGGCTCTTACCCAAAATGGTACTGGAAATATTCATTTTGAATATGTGGCTGATCCTTCACTACAAAATGAAGTAGTAGCTGTAGGAGAAGAACTCACCGAATTAAACTTTACTGCAGAAGCTTCAGGAACTTATCATATCTATGATGATAACGATAAACCCAGCTATTTTAGAATTACACGAAAAAGTGCTGCCCAGGAACCTGGAGGCGGGGGGAGCGATGGTCTTGCCGATGTTTGGGATTTTGGAGCTTCCCAGCTAGAGGAGACTCAATATAAAAACATGCTGGACGAAGCCGAAATAAACTCCTGGTATGATGAATCTATTACGCCGGGATCCTCGGGCAATACTTTGCCGGATTTTACAGCTGGTGATCTTAGTTTTGTTGGAGGCGGCAGTGACCGTTTACGAACCACTAATACGAATCTGACCCGCTATGATGAAAACATTGATGATCATGAGGAGTTTAAAGGTAGAATTTATATTAATTCATCTGGAGCTACAGACAGGTACTTTAGTCTTGAATTAAGTGAGGGCGATGAAGTAACTATTTGGGCCCTTACTCAAAATGGTAACGGTAATATTCATTTTGAATATGTGGCTGATCCGACACTACAAGATGATGTAGTCGCTGTAGGAGAAGAACTCACCGAATTGAATTTTACTGCAGAAGCTTCAGGAACTTATCATATTTATGATGACACCGATAAACCCAGTTATTTTAGGATTGCTCGACAAAGTTTCAATTATGCTACAGTAACCGGGAACGTAGATGCGGCAGAAGCTGAAGGTATTCCTTCAAATTATAATTTGGTATTCTCGAATGATTTCGGGAAGACCTGGAATATTTCAGTTGCAGAAGAAGGTTCGTACAGTGTAGATCTTCCTATTGGTTATCAGTATGATGTTTCTCTGGAAGGAGCTGAGGGTTATTCCATCAGCAGTGATTCTACTCTGGAAGTAACAGAAAGTACCGCTTCATTTGACATTGTCATAATGAAAGATGGAGTTTATATAGAGGGTCTTGCAGATGTGTGGGATTTTGGAGCTACCCAGCTCGAGGAGACTCAGTATAACAAGATGCTGAATGAATCCGAAATTAACTCCTGGTACGATGAATCTATTACGCCAGGAACTTCAGGCAATACTTTGCCCGATTTTACAGCTGGTGATCTTAGTTTTGTTGGAGGCGGCAGTGACCGTTTACGAACCACCAATACGAATTTGACCCGATATGATGAAAACATTGATGATTTCGAGGAGTTCAAAGGAAGAGTTTATATCAATTCCAGAGGTGCTACCGACCGTTATATGAGTTTGAATCTTAATGAAGATGACAAAGTAAACCTTTGGGTGCTTGGTCAGGATGGTGCCGGTGAGCTTCACTTTGAATATGTCGCAGATCCTGAACTACAGAATGATGTTGTAAGTGTGGGTGGTGATCTTCAGGAAGTGAGCTTTGTGGCAAAGGCGAGTGGAACCTATCACATTTATGATACGGCCGACAAGCCTAGTTATTTTAGAATTATTCGTAAACCTGCCACGTACGCCAACTTAACGGGTAATGTTGATGTTGCAGAAGCTCCAGGAATCCCCGAAGACTATTCAATAGAATTCTCCATTGAAGAAGGAAAAACATGGAACGTTACGCCGACTGATGGTTCGTACCAGGTTGACCTACCCACCGGCTTCGAGTATAGCATCTCTCTGGAAGGAGCTGATGGTTACATAATTTCTAATGATACTTCATTAGAAGTTACTGAGAGCACAACTACACATGATATAACTATTGAAAAAGTCGAAATTTATTCCGTTACCGGATCAATTACCGGACTTGACGAGAAAATCGGAGATTTAGGTTTAACATTTACTCCTGATCCTGGTGCTGATGGGCTTTACGTTCCAAAACCAGTAATTGATACAGATGCGGGTACATACAGCGTAAAACTCGAGCCAAATATTGAATATACCATAGAGAGTGAAGGTGTAGTTGGTTATTATATTCCGGAAAATAAATTGGAAATAACTGGTGAAGCCACGCACGATATAGTTTTTGAACCTAAACCAGAAGGGCCATATGGCGATATCGACAATGACGGTATTCTCAATGCTGATGATAATTGTGTCTCAACCCCTAACCCTGATCAGGCAGATTCTGATAATGATGGTGTTGGAGATGTATGTGAAGATGATGATGGAGATGGGATCATAAATTACGAAGATAATTGCCCGGATACTCCAGAAGATGCCACCGTAGATGTTTTTGGTTGTGAGATTTTAGAGCTGGCGGCAGATAATTTTAGTATATCTGTGCATGATGTAAGTTGTAATGGAAACGGTGACGGCTTTATAAGCATCAGCGCAGAAGACCCTAATTACACCTATAATGTATCAGTATCTGGTGCAGGTAGCGGATCTGCTACCTTATCATCTTCTAATGATTTTTCGGCGAATATTGAGAATCTCTCGGCGGGTACATATGCTATATGTATTACTATAGATGGACAGGATGAATATGAGCAATGTTTTGATGTAACCATAGAAGGACCAACGCCTTTAGAAGCCTATTCTTCTGTAAATTATGCAAATAATACGGTGAGCTTCTCGTTGGATGGAGCTAATCTTTATAAGATTGAGCACAATGGTAAAATCACAACCACATCACAGCCAAGAGTGGTTTTAGATTTGAAAACTGGTAAAAACAAGTTTACCATCTCTACAGATTCGGAATGTCAGGACGTTTTTTATAAGGAGGTCTTACTGTCTGAAGATATTGTAGTGTTCCCAAATCCTACCAAAGGCGACCTTAAGGTATATATAAATGGAACAGATACTAATGTAGATGTATCGCTAATTAATCTTAACGGTAAAGGATATATATCAAAAAATATGGAAGTTCCTTCAGACAGAGTTATACAACTTGACCTTACCAATTATAGAAATGGAATTTATTTACTTCTATTAAAGTCAGCAACTGTAAGTAAAACTATAAAAGTTATTAAATCATGAAAAAGCCTATAAATATACCTTATTTCAAACTGCTCCTGATCATTATCATGGGCGCTATAATGGTGTCATGCTCTAAAGATGATGATGCTGAGGTAATTAATGATACCGTCCCCGGAGTAGCCAGTTTGGTACTTCCGGAGAAAAATACAGAATGTGAGGTAGGAGCTGTTGTAGCTAATATGGCCGAAGTAGCTTTTGAATGGAGTGAAGCGAGTGATGCCGAAAGATATGATCTCGTGATTACTAATTTAGTTACTCAGGAAGTTACTCAGAGACCAAACCTTAATACGACCTCTCTAGTCGTAAGGCTTGAAAGAGGAAATCCTTACACCTGGAAGGTTATTTCAAAGAATGATGGAGAAGAAACTACAGCTTCAGAATCTTACAGGTTTTATGTTGCTGGCGTTCCTGGCTCTAATAATGTACCTTTTCCTGCAACGCTTGTATCACCTGCCTCTGGTGTAATGGTTTCACCCGTAGATGGAAAAGTTACGCTACAATGGGACGCTGCCTCTACCGATACAGATGGAGATCCTTTAACTTATACCTTGTATGCAGATACAGTAGACGGCGATCAGGAACCACCTGAAGAATGGACAGGTCTTACAGAAACCTCTATAGAAATTGAGGTTGAGCCTAATAGCATTTATTACTGGCACGTAGAAACCACCGATGGAAAGAATACAGCTATAAGCAACACATTTTCCTTCAGGACTGGTGAGAATACATCTTCTATACAAGGTGAAGTGGTAAGTACTTCACAGGAAATTTTAGATGCTATAGCAGCGGCTATGCCGGGTGAAAACATCTATATCCGTGGAGGTGAGTATACTTTTGATTCAACCATTAAAATTAACACTAGTGGTAGTGCAAGTAATATGATCTCATTACTAGCACACCCGGAAGATGATTCCAGGCCAAAATTTGATTTTTCCTCAATGTCTGAAAATTCTTCTAACAGAGGAATCGAATTAGAGGCCAGTTACTGGCATATTAAAGGCATTGATGTTTTTAAAGCAGGGGATAATGGGATGCTAATTACTGGTAATAACAATATTATTGAGTTCAGTACCTTTTCCGAATGTTCAGATACTGGACTTCAATTAGATAATGGTGCTGCTAATAACACGATCCTTAATTGCGACTCCTTCTTTAATGCCGATTCTTCACTTGAAAATGCAGACGGATTTGCAGCTAAGTTAGAAGTAGGGACAGGGAATAAGTTTATTGGCTGTAGAGCCTGGAGAAATCTTGATGATGGCTGGGATGGTTATTTAAGAAATAATGATAATGTCACTACCACTTACGAAAATTGCTGGGCTATTGAAAATGGTTATTTAAAAGATGGTTCCCCGAGCGGTGGTGATGGCAACGGATTTAAAACCGGAGGAAGTGATAACAAGGATTTAAAGCATGATGCTATTTATATGAATTGTTTAGCAGTTGGTAACGCATCTGATGGTTTTGATCATAACAGCAATAGGGGAGAGGTAACATTGTACAACTGCTCTGCTTATGATAATGGTAGGAATTATGCTTTTGGCAATACAAATCCTCTGGAGAAGTTAACCATAAAGAACAGTAATGTACTTGGAGAAGTAGGAAGCATAGATGCAACTACTCTCGATGTTACAAACAATAGCTGGATGGATGGTATTGAGACGACTTTTGAAGACTTTGAAAGCATTGATTATGAAGAGTTGACAGGACCTAGAAAAGAAGATGGAAGTCTTCCGGATGTTAGCTTCTTCCATCTAACCCCTAGTAGCGATTTGATCGATAAAGGAGTGGATGTAGGCTTGCCTTTTAACGGCTCAGCACCAGATTTAGGAGCGTTTGAATATTAAACTGAAATATTTATAATTTGGCACTATTAATTGAATTTTTTCGTAATTCGATTAATAGTGCCTTTAATTTAAAAAAACAGGTTTGCTGGGCTTAAGACCCAAATGCGAATCGGAAAATTAACCTTTTAGATCAATTTCACGGCAGTTACAGAACTATTCTAAGGCCGATAAGGAGAAAATGAAAATTGAACGAAACTTTCGTACAAGCAGTATCATTGATTTCCAGTCTGATGTTGGAGGTTGGCCGGAGCTTTCTTCAGAAGAGCCAGCCCTTGATACTTCAGGAGATGGAATGCCTGATTCCTGGAAAGAGGAAATGGGACTTGACCCTGAGGCAAAAGAACCTAATGGCCGTGATTTGAGTACAGCCTACGATAACGTTGAAGTTTATATAAATAGCCTGGTAGAGAATATTATTCAAAACCAATAACTAAAACTATATTAATGAAATTTCTTACAATCCCAAAAAATACAAGTAAGCTACTTTTAGTAATCTTTTTAATTTTTATATGTGGAGTTGAGGGAGTAATGTCTCAAAAAGCATTTCCTACGGCGGAAGGTTTTGGACAATATGCTTCTGGCGGAAGAGGTGGCCAGGTTTATATAGTTACAAATTTAAATGATGAGGGAGAAGGTAGCCTAAGAAAAGGTATTCTAAAACATGGTCCTCGTATTATAGTTTTTGCTGTTTCAGGAACAATTGCCCTTAAGTCAAACTTAGATATAAACAGAGGGAATCTTACTATAGCTGGGCAAACAGCGCCTGGTGATGGTATTACGATAAAAGGTTATCCGGTAGCTATAAAAGCCGATAATGTAGTTGTTAGGTATCTCAGGTTTAGACTTGGAGACGAAAATGAAGTAACCGATGATGCGCTCAAGGCAAGAGATGTGAAAAATGTAATTGTAGATCACTGTTCTATCAGCTGGGCTACAGATGAAAATGCTTCTTTTTATCAAAATAAGAATTTTACATTTCAGTGGAATATAGTTTCTGAAGCCCTAAATAATTCTGTTCATTCAAAAGGAGACCATGGTTATGGAGGTATTTGGGGTGGTGAAAATGTTTCTTTTCATCATAACTTAATAGCCAGTAATAATAGTAGAAACCCACGCTTTAGTGGTTCTAAAACCACAGAGAATTTAGATGGAGAATTTGTAGATTTCAGGAATAATGTAATTTATAATTGGGGCGACAATAGTATCTATGGCGGGGAAGAAGGACGGTATAATATTGTAAATAACTATTTTAAACCCGGTCCCGCTACATCTTCTTCTAAAAAGAATAGAATAATTGAGCCATATTCACCTTATGGTAAATTCTATGTTGCCGAAAATGTTGTAGAAGGAGCTTGTGAAATTTCAGAAAATAACTGGGCTGGTGGAGTGCAGGCAGAAAATATCGAGTCTGCAAAATTAGAAAATCCTATACCTATTAATAATAATATTTGCACCGATTCTGCTGAAAAAGCATATAAGCTCGTCCTTAAAAAAGCAGGAGCTAGTGCTTTTCGGGATCCTGTAGATAAAAGAATTGTAGCCGAAGTATCCAGCGGAATCACAATTTTTGGTGATGGAATTATAGACAGCCAGGAAGATGTAGGCGGCTGGCCAGAATTGGCAATATCTACCGGCTTGAAAGATACCTCTAAAGATGGAATGCCAGATGACTGGAAGGAAGAGAATGGCTTAAATCCCGAAGTATATGAAGCTAACGGGAGGGATTTAAGCGATTTTTATGACAATGTTGAGGTTTATATTAATAGCCTAATAAAGTAAATTATTTCTGAAATAAAGTACATGATGCCGAATAACAAGAAAAAAGGAAAGAGAGTATTATCATTGATTTGTATGATAATATCCTGTCTTTTTCTCCAGGTTATTCAGGCTCAGGAAAAAACTCTTTCCTGGAAAGAATCTCAACGTCAGGATAGTGCCTGGTATGGGAGTGACGCCGCTATTCGAATTGCAGATAATGTTTTGCTTTATCAAAATCATAATGGAGGCTGGCTCAAAAATATAGATATGGCCGAAGTGCTTACTGAAAAAGAAAAGCAAACCTTAGAAGAAGAAAAATCCAGAGAACTAGGGACTACTATAGATAATGGAGCTACCCACACGCAGTTAAGATATCTCGCCAAAGTTTACAATCAAACCAAAATTGATAAATATAAGCAGGCATTTTTAAAAGGAGTAGATTATCTTCTTAAAGCACAGTACGAAAATGGCGGCTGGCCTCAATTCTATCCCATAAAAGAAGGTTATTACGAGCATATCACTTTTAACGATAATGCTATGATTGGAGTGATGTTCTTATTACGAGATGTTTTAAATAAAAAAAGATTTGCTTTTGTAGATGTCCATAGAAAAAATAAAATAATTGATGCTCTAAGAAAGGGAGAAGAAGTTATACTAAATACACAAATTAGAATTGATGGTAAACCTACCCTATGGTGTGCACAGCATCACAGCAAAGATTTAAGTCCGGCAAAAGCAAGATCTTATGAGTTACCCTCGCTTAGTGGAAGTGAGAGCGTTGGAATAGTGAAATACTTAATGGGAATAGAAAATCCTTCAAAAGAAGTGAAGACTGCGGTGAATAGTGCAGTGGAATGGTTCGAAAATCATAAAATTAAAGGAAAAGATGTAGTTTATATAGATGCTCCTGAATTAAAAGGAGATAAAGATCGCGTGGTTGTAAAAGATGAAAATGCTGATCCTTTATGGGCACGCTTTAATGAGATTGGTACCGGCCGTCCTATGTTTGTAGGACGAGATGGAGTAGTTGAAGATTCACTCGAAAAAATAGAGCATGAAAGAAGAATGGGGTATAGCTACCTGGGAAATTATGCTGGGAACCTACTCAATGAAGACTATCCCAAATGGCTAAAAAGAATTTCAGAATGAAACTAAAATTTTCCATAGCTCTTTTAGTACTTAGCCTAAGTATTACATTTTTTTCCTTCAAAAGTCCGGAAGATCCACAGACTATTTATTTGGTGGGAGATTCTACAATGGCTGATTATTCTGACAATTATGACCCCGGAAAAGATTATATGAAAACACGATATCCAATTATGGGATGGGGACAGGTTTTTCAGCAATTTTTTGTGAGTGATAGTTTAAAAGAAGTAACCGGATTAATAAAAACAGATAGCGTTAAAGTCGACGATCGCGCCAGGGGTGGGCGTAGTACACGAACTTTCTTTCAGGAAGGTCGCTGGCGGTCTGTCTACGAGGATTTAAAGGAAGATGATATCGTAATTATTCAGTTTGGGCATAATGATGCCGCCGAAAGTAAACATGAAAGATATGTAGATGTAGAGGGTTATAAAGAATTTCTTAGACTTTTCGTGAAGCAAACCCGGGATAAAAACGCGATTCCTATTTTACTCACTCCGGTGGCCAGGAATTATCCGTGGGAGGATGGAAAACTAGGCAATATTCACGGGGAATATGATCCTGCTGTTAAAGAAGTAGCAAAAGAGCTTAACGTGCATTTAATCGATTTAAACAAGAAATCGCAGGAATTTTTTACCGAAAAAGGGAAGGATTATGTAACCGAAAATTATTTTATGAATCTTCGGCCCGGAAAATACGAAGCTTATCCCGATGGGCAGGATGACAATACTCATTTTCAACCGGAAGGCGCTAAAGCAGTTGCCCAATTGGTTTTTGATGAAATGAAAAACCTGACGCTATTTAAGGGAAAACCTATTTCAGTATCACCCTACACCATTGAAACCACCTACGAGAAACTTAAAAAAGATTATCCGTTTATAAAACCGATTCAGCCCTTAGATTCTGATAAAATTATAGCCCGGGAAAACTTGGTTTACCGAGAAATCTATGGAAGTAAATTAAAAGCCGACGTTTATTCGCCCAAAAAAGGAAAAAATCATCCTGCCGTTCTTTTAATTCACGGTGGGGGCTGGGTTTCCGGAAGCAAGGAGAACCAACAAATTATGGGTCAGCACCTCGCGAATAACGGTTATGTAGCCGTAGTGACCAATTACAGGTTAAGTCGTGAAGCTAAATTTCCGGCGGCAGTCCATGATTTAAAAACCGCCCTTTCCTGGATGCGAAAAAATGCTTCAGAATTTGGAATAAATAAAGATAAAATTGCTGTTTTGGGAACTTCAGCCGGAGCACAAGTCGCAACCTTAATTGGTGTTACTTCAGGAAATGAAAAATTTCTGGAACCCCAATATGAGAATCAGGATCAGGTTCAGGCTATTGTAAATATTGATGGCATCGTATCTTTTATTCATCCAGAAGCAGAAGAAAGTGAAATTGCCGGCTTATGGCTGGACGGACTTCAGGCTGATAATTCTCAAAACTGGAAAGATGCCTCTCCGTTGGAATATGTAAATAAAAATACTCCGCCAACACTTTTTATAAACAGCGCGCAACCTCGTTTTCACGCCGGGCGGGATGATATGCTTAAAACACTTGAAAAACACCAGATTTATTCCGAAGTGCACACCATTCCCAATTCACCTCATTCTTTTTGGCTTATGGAACCCTGGTTTGAAAAAACACTAACCTATACTCTGGATTTTCTGGATAAAACTTTAAAAAACGACCTTAAATAAATATTTCAATGAAAACAACAAAACTATTTCAAAAATCGCTTTTGCTTTTCTTGCTAACCGGAATGCTTTTTTCCTGTAAAAATGGAGAAGAAAACAAAGATTCCGCTCAGGTAGAAACAGAAGACACTACAGAAACAAAAGATTACTCCACCTGGATGGCAGATTCTGAAATTAAAAGAAACCCGGAAGGCTGGACGCTTGATTTCAACGAAAAGCCAAAATGGGAATATACCCACGGACTTATAATGACATCCATGGAGAAGCTTTATAAAGAAACTGGAGATGAGAAATACCTGGATTACATTAAGAATTTTGCCGATTTTATGGTGGAAGAAGACGGGTCGATTAAAACCTATAAACAGTCAGATTATAATATTGACCGCGTTCAGGGTGGCCGTTTCCTAATAGGACTTTACAAAGAGACCGATCAGGAAAAGTATAAAAAAGCCGTAGAGATGTTGCGTGACCAAATGCGGGAACATCCAAGAACCGAAGAAGGTGGTTTTTGGCATAAAAAAATCTATCCTTCTCAAATGTGGTTAGATGGGTTGTATATGGGCTCACCATTTTTGGCTCGTTACGCCAAAAATTTTGATGAGCCAGAATTGTTTGATGATGTGGCCAATCAAATTTCCCTTGTAAATAAATATCATTACAGCGAAGAAAGCGGACTTTTTCACCATGCGTGGGACGAAAGCAAAGAACAACGCTGGGCAGATCCTGAAACCGGCCTTTCTTCCAATTATTGGGGAAGAAGTATTGGCTGGTTTAGTATGGCCCTGGTAGATGTATTAGATTTTCTACCGGAAGATCACCCGGAACGGGAAAATATCATAGAAGTAGCTCAAAAATTAGCCGATGGAATTTTGAAATATCAGGACGAAACCGGAACCTGGTATCAGGTGATGGATCAGGGAGAACGCGAAGGCAATTACTTGGAAGCTTCAGCCTCAAGTATGTTTGCTTATTTTCTACTAAAAGGTGCCGAAAAAGGTTATTTAACTGAAGAACATAAACAAGCCGGAATTAAAGCTTACGAAGGCGTTATAGAAGAATTTATTCGTGAAAATGAAGATGGGACCATTAGTCTTACAAAAGTAAATGGTGTAGCCGGATTGGGTGGCGATCCTTATCGCGACGGTTCTTACGAATATTATATCAATGAGATTATTAGGGATGACGATCCAAAAGGAGTTGGCCCTTTTATTTTAGCTTCTATTTATTATGAAAATCTTAATCAATAAGCTCTATGCTATGTCGCTTATTCTTTATACTGTTTTTTACATTCCCCAGCCTTCAAGCTCAGGATTATGATATAGTTGTGGCTGCCGATGGTAGCGGCGACTATACCAAATTACAGAAAGCTTTTATGGCAGTACCCGATTTTAGAAAAAAACCGACTACTATTTTTCTAAAACCTGGCACCTATAAAGAAAAGTTAGTGCTACCAACTTCAAAAACCAATGTGCACCTAATTGCAGAAAATGCAGGAGAAACTATAGTCACTTACGACGATTTTGCTTCTAAAGAGAACAAGTTTGGTGAAGAAATGGGAACCACAGGTTCCACCAGTTTCTTTGTTTTTGGTGATGGGTTTCAGGCAAAAAACATCACTTTCGAAAATTCGGCAGGCCCGGTAGGCCAGGCTGTGGCAGTACGGATAGATGGAGATAAAGTTATTTTCGAAAATTGCCGTTTTCTTGGGTTTCAGGATACGCTTTACCCGCATGGACGAGACAGCAGACAATACTATAAAAACTGTTATATAGAAGGTGGCACCGATTTCATATTTGGATGGTCTACTGCGGTTTTTGAAGATTGCGAGATTTATTCCAAAGATGGCGGACATTATATTACCGCCGCTTCTACTGAAAAAGAAGCTGAACACGGCTTCGTTTTCCTTAACTGTAAACTTACTGGTGATGCGCCAAAAGAAAGTGTATATCTCGGCAGACCCTGGCGAGATTATGCACAAACTGTTTTTATAAATACTGAAATGGGCGATCACATTAAAAAAGAAGGCTGGAATAACTGGAGTAAACCGGAAGCTGAAAAAACCGCGTTTTATGCTGAATATAATTCCACCGGGCCCGGTGCAAATGTAGAAGGAAGGGTTTCCTGGTCTAAACAACTAAGCGAAGAAGAAGCGCAAAAATATTCCCCAGAAAATATTTTAAAAGGAGATGACAACTGGCAACCAACATTTAAAAAATAATACAATGAAAATTAAACTGCAATTAACAATGCTTGCCCTGGCCGTTCTTACGGTTTCCTGTAAAGAAAATAAAGAACAGGAAAAACAAGAGGAAGTCACCGAAACTGAACAAAAAGATGCCAGAACCACATATGCTGAAATTTCAGTGAAAAAAGGGGGAGAATGGGAAGGTCGAGAATATATGAATGGAGAGTTTGAAAATGTTTCCCGCCTGGAAGTTCCAGAAGAGCATACCGATCACTCCTGGTACATACGTTATGAAGGCCCCGGCTGGGAAAACTCACAGGTAGGTTACAGGCTTTATCTAGACTGGCGTAATGCGATAGATATCTTCGGAAAAAAGACCGATACAATGATTTTGCATCAGGTGGGACAGGATGGTTTTGATTCTTATCACGAAGAGGCCGATTGGGGAATGGATATCCTGAAAGCTGGAAAATCTCTTGGAATAGGGAGTTACGGCCGTTATATGAACGACACAGTAGCGCATTTCAGAGAAGTGGAAAATACGGTTGCTGAGGTTTCAAATTCAGAGAATTCTTCTGAAGTGAAAATTGAATATTCCGGCTGGACTACCGGCGATAAAACTATAGATCTAACGACTACCCTTAACATTTTTGAGGAAGACCGTTTTACAAAAGCAGAATTGGCACCATCAGAAGCTATTTCTGGTTTAACCACCGGAATTGTAAAATTTGATGATATTGAATTAATAAAAAAGGAAAGCGAAGATGGCCAGTGGGGTTATATCGCCACTTACGGCGCACAAACCCTTGTAGATGATGAAGATCAACTTGGAATGGCTATTTTTTATAAAACTGATGAGGTAAAAGAAATTGCCGAAGGACCGCACGATCACCTGGTGGTTTTTAAAGAGCAGGATTCACCGGTAACCTATTATTTTCTGGCAGCCTGGGAACAAGAACCGGGTGGAATTACTTCCAAAGAAGATTTTGAAGCCGATCTAAATCAAAAGCTGGAAACCCTTAAGGAAAACGGAAAACTGGAATAATGAAAACCGGTTTTAGGATAAATAATATCATTTTTTTTAGTCTGTTTCTAATATCATTGGATCAGCATATTCAGGCTCAGGAAAATTATGTTTCTGAAGTTTGGGTAAGCGATCAGGGTGACGGCACCTACAAAAACCCCGTACTTCATGCCGATTATTCCGATCCTGATGTGGTACGTGTGGGAGACGATTATTATATGACAGCTTCTTCCTTTAACGTGGCTCCCGGCTTGCCGGTTTTGCATTCCAAAGATTTAGTAAATTGGGAATTAATCGGTCACGCCCTAGAGCGGCAGGTTGCGGTAGAGCATTTTAAAACCCCACAACATGGTAATGGGGTTTGGGCGCCTGCATTTCGACATCATAACAGTGAATTTTACATTTACTGGGGCGATCCCGATTTTGGAATTTATATGGTAAAAAGCGAAAACCCTGAAGGTCCCTGGGAAGAACCGGTTTTGGTTGAAGAAGGCAAAGGCCTAATAGATCCTGCCCCTCTTTGGGACGATGATGGCAAAGCTTATCTGGTTCACGCTTATGCCGGAAGCCGTGCCGGAATTAAAAGTATTCTTGTGGTAAAACCTATGAATGAAGAAGGAACTAAAACCACCGGTGAGGGAAGAATTGTTTTTGACGGTCACGAAGATCACCCCACGGTGGAAGGTTCAAAATTCTATAAAAAAGACGGGTATTATTACATTTTCGCTCCTGCCGGCGGAGTTTCTACAGGCTGGCAATTGATTTTACGTAGTGAGAATGTATATGGTCCTTATGAAGAACATATTTCTTTGGCACAGGGTGAAACCGATATTAACGGTCCGCACCAGGGAGCTTGGGTAGATACCGAAAGTGGTGAAGATTGGTTTATTCATTTTCAGGATAAAGGGCCTTATGGTCGAATTGTGCATTTGCAACCTATGGAATGGAACAATGGCTGGCCTACAATGGGCGAAGATCCTGATGGTGACGGCACCGGCCAACCTGTACTATCCCATAGAAAACCAGACACTGGCGAACACCCAATTAAAACCCCGGCAGATTCTGATGAATTTGATGGTGAAGAACTTGGTTTACAGTGGCAATGGCACGCTAATCCGCACGCCACCTGGTCTTTTTTGAACCATTCAAAAGAGCAGCTTAGACTATACACGCAGCAAATTCCAAATGAGAGCGAAAACCTTTGGGATGCGCCTAATTTGTTGTTACAGAAATTTCCTGCGGAGGAATTTACAACTACTACAAAATTTACTTTCAATCCTAATGAAGATCTTGAGAATGAAAAAGCCGGATTGTTAGTTATGGGAATGAAATATGCCTATATCGCTGTAAAGAGTAAAGAAGACGGGCTTTATCTGGTATATTCTTATAATGATGATGCTGAAAACGGAGGTGAAGAAAAAGAAGAAGTAATCACAAAACTGAACGATAATACGGTGCATTTACGGGTAGAAGTTGAGAAAAATGCTCAGTGCACTTTCAGTTATAGTGAGAATGGAAGAAGCTTTAAAAAAGTCAACAACGAGGCTTTTAAAGCCGTAGAAGGAAAATGGATCGGCGCCAAGGTTGGAATTTTCGCACTGAAAGAAGATAAAATTAATGACTCAGGATATGCCGACTTTGATTGGTTCCGATTTTCTAAATAACTAATAAAAAATACTCGAAAATGAAGAAAATAGCTTTAAGCATTTTAGTGGTTCTTTTTATAAGCACTATTTCTGCACAAGAAATGACAATGGACGAGGTTTATGAAGGTATTGAATTTGATATGCCGAGAGTACCTGAACCTGAATTTCCCGATTATTCGGTGAAAATCACCGATTTTGGAGCTGAGGCCGGCGGACTAACAAAAAATACTAAAGCTATTGCCGATGCTATTGCCGATGTTCACGATAATGGTGGTGGAAAGGTCATTATTCCTCGTGGAATTTGGCTTACCGGACCTATAGAATTCAAAAGTAATATCAACCTGCATTTGGAAGCCGGTGCCCTTTTACTTTTTAGTCGTGATTTTGATGATTATGAGTTGATAAAAACAAGTTTTGAAGGTTTAAATACGGTCAGAAATCAATCGCCAATTTCTGCCCTGGAAGTTGAAAATATCGCGATAACAGGAAAAGGGACTATTGATGGGAACGGAGATGCATGGCGTCCTGTGAAAAAGGGGAAAATGACCTCAAGTCAGTGGGAAACGCTCTTAAATTCAGGAGGGGTTCTTTCTGAAGATGAGAAAATGTGGTTTCCTTCAGAAAAATCAAAAAAAGGCCATGAAAGCAGTAGTAACTTTAACGTACCTGATTTAATTGATGATAATGAATTAGCTTCAGTAAAGGATTTCCTTCGCCCTGTAATGGTAAGTATCGTTAAGAGTAAAAGCATTTTGTTGGACGGCCCCACTTTTCAAAATTCCCCGGCCTGGAATATTCACCCACTAATGAGTGAAAATGTGATTATAAGAAACTTAAATGTACGTAATCCCTGGTATTCCCAAAATGGGGACGGACTTGATTTAGAGTCCTGTAAGAATGCACTTATTTATAATAACACTTTTGATGTGGGTGATGACGCAATTTGTTTCAAATCTGGAAAAAACAAAGACGGTCGTGATCGCGGAATGCCAACGGAAAATGTAATTGTAAAAAACAATATAGTTTATCACGGGCACGGCGGTTTTGTAATTGGTAGTGAAATGTCTGGCGGGGTTAAGAATGTACATGTTTCAAATTGTACTTTCATTGGAACCGATGTTGGTTTGCGTTTTAAAAGTACCCGTGGACGTGGAGGTGTAGTAGAAGATATATTTATAAGCGATATAGATATGGTTGATATTCCTACAGAAACTATTCGTTTTAATATGTTTTACGGCGGAAACTCTCCTATCCTCGAAGGTGATCAGGATGCTGAAGATGAGGCTCGCGATGAAGAGCCTGAACCAGTGACTGAAGAAACTCCTTCTTTTAGAAATATTTCAATGAAGAATATTAGAGCCATTGGTTCAAAAAAGGCAGCATTTTTTATGGGTTTACCTGAAATGAGTCTTGAAAATGTAAGTCTTAAAAACGCGGTTTTTGAAGTAGAAGAAGGGATTACTGCCATTGATGCCGATGGCTTAAAACTAAAAGATGTAAAAGTGCTTTCAAAAGATGCCGCGCTAACTTTGTATAATAGCAAAAATGTTGAAGTAAAAGGATTGGAATACAGTGAAAATAACCAGCCTGCTGTTCGTGTGATGGGTGAAAAATCTGCTAACATAAATTTAAGTAAAAATGATTTTCCAGATTTAGAAACTCAGCTGCAAATTAATGATAAGGTTTCAGAATCTGTAATTAACGTAGATTAAACATAGGACAGTAGAAATAAAGAGGTCCCAGAATTTGATTTTTAATACGTAAATGTTACATTTGTGTAATCGATTACATAATTTCAGGTATGTACAGGATGCTAAAATTGCAAGAAAATCTGAGATTGTAATCGCGTTATTTTTAATTAATCAAAAACCACGTAATTATGACAAATTCAGAATTCAGATTTGCTCATCATCCCGATGATGTAAAGAAATATACAACGGAAGAATTGAGGGAACATTTTTTAATTCCTGAATTGTTCAAGAAAGATGAAATCAATCTTACCTACACGATGTACGACCGCTATATTGCGGGTGGAGCTTTTCCGGTAAGCAAGAAAATTAAGCTTGATACCATAGACGATCTTAAAGCCGATTACTTTTTGGAGCGTCGTGAACTTGGCGTGATTAACGTAGGCGGAAAAGGAAAAATTACCGTAGACGGTGAAGTTTATGAACTTGGCCATAAAGAAGCTCTTTATGTGGGTCGCGGTAATAAAGAAGTGTTTTTTGAAGCTACCGATGGCGAACAGCCTTATTTCTACTTGAACTCTGCTCCGGCGCATAAAGAATATCCGGTAAAGAAAGTCACTTTAAATGATGCTGAGGTCGTAGAGCTTGGCGATAGTAAAACTTCTAATAAAAGAAGAATCAATAAGCTAATTGTAAATAGTATTGTAGATACGTGTCAGTTGCAGATGGGGATGACAGAACTTATGGAAGGTAGTGTTTGGAATACAATGCCTCCACACACCCATACGCGTAGGATGGAAGTATATTTTTACTTCAACCTGGAAGAAGGGCAGAGTATTAGTCATTTTATGGGGCAGCCACACGAGACCCGTCATATTTTTATGAAAAACCACCAGGCGGTAATATCACCAGAGTGGTCTATTCACGCAGGTGCTGGAACTTCAAATTATATTTTTATTTGGGGAATGGCCGGAGAAAATCTCGACTATGGCGATATGGATAAAGTAAGCCCGGAAGAATTAAAATAAGGAGTAGATGATAGAAGAAATGTTTAGTTTAAAAGGAAAAACAGCTTTAGTGACCGGTTGTAAACGCGGAATTGGTTTCGCTATGGCCGAAGCTTTAGCTGAGGCAGGCGCCGATATTTTGGGAGTTTCTGCTTCATTAGATCCGGAAGGTTCTAAAATTGAAAAACGTATTAAAGAAATTGGAAGAAGCTTTAAAGGCTATCAATGTGATTTTTCCGATAGAAAATCGCTTTATGAGTTTATTGAAAAAATAAAGTCAGAGAATAGTCAGATTGATATTTTAGTAAATAATGCGGGTACAATTATGCGAAAACCTGCTGCTGAGCATCCCGATGAATATTGGGATAAGGTAATAGAAGTGAATCAAAACGCACAGTTTATTCTTACCAGAGAGATTGGTAAAGAGATGGTAAAACGCGGAAGTGGAAAAGTGATTTTCACGGCTTCGCTACTTACTTTTCAGGGCGGAATTACCGTGCCAGGCTATGCTGCTTCTAAAGGAGCGATTGGTCAGCTTACTAAAGCTTTCGCCAATGAATGGGCAGCTAAGGGCATTCAGGTAAATGCTATTGCCCCGGGGTATATTGCTACCGATAATACGCAGGCTTTAAGGGAAGACCAAGACCGCAGTGAAGCTATTTTAGCACGAATCCCAGCCGGGCGTTGGGGTAAGCCGGAAGACTTTAAGGGTCCAACCTTATTACTGGCTTCGGCTGCCGGAAATTATATGAATGGATCGGTTATGCTGGTTGATGGTGGCTGGATGGGGCGATAAGATCACTTTTAACCAAGCTCTTCAAAAATAAAAAATATGAATAAAGAAAAATTTATAAAAGACAATTTTCTCCTGGATAATAAATATGCAGAGGAACTGTATACTAAATATGCTTCAAAGCAGCCAATTATAGATTACCACTGTCATTTATCTCCAAAAGAAATTGCTGAAGACAGGGTTTATGAAAATATCACCCAGGTATGGATAGCCGGAGACCATTATAAATGGCGGGCTATGCGAACTTTGGGGATAGATGAAAAATTTATTACCGGGGATGCTTCAGATAAGGAGAAATTTATGGCCTGGGCCAAAACAGTGCCGCATACCTTAAGAAATCCCTTATATCACTGGACGCATTTAGAATTGCAACGCTACTTCGGTATTGAGGAATTATTGAATGAAGAATCTGCCGAGCGAATTTATGAAGAAGTAAACCAGCAATTGCAACAGCCCGAAAATTCATGTCGCGGACTTTTAAAGCAAATGAATGTTGAAACGGTTTGTACTACTGAAGATCCTGTAGATACTTTAAAATATCACCAGCAATTAGCAGAAAGTGATTTTGAAATAAAGGTAAGTACGGCATTTCGCCCTGACAAATCCATTCTAATTGATGCAGAAGGGTATAATGAGTACCTGGATAAACTAGGTGAAGTCGCTGAGATCTCGATAGATTCTTATGAAGATCTTCGAAATGCGCTACGAAAGCGAATTCAGCATTTTGATGAAAATGGCTGCAAGTTATGTGATCACGGGTTGAACTTCATTTCCTCGGAGAACTTTACTGAAAATGAGGTAAATCAGATTTTTAGTAAAAAACGAGAAGGAGAAGATATTTCAGATTTAGAAGCTGAAAAATTTAAAAGTGCAATTTTATTGTTCCTTGGTGAAACCTACCACGAGTTTGGCTGGGTGCAACAATTCCATTTAGGCGCTTTACGTAATAATAATAAACGTATGCTGCGCCAGCTTGGCCCGGATACCGGTTGGGATTCTATTGGCGATTACCAGCAGGCTGAAAATCTTTCAGCATTCCTTGACACCCTTGATGGGAAGGATAAATTAACAAAAACCATTTTATATAATCTGAATCCCTCAGATAATGAAGTTTTTGCCACGATGATTGGAAACTTCAACGATGGCAGTATAAAAGGAAAAGTACAACTTGGTTCCGGCTGGTGGTTTTTAGACCAAAAAGACGGAATTATAAAGCAACTTAATGCCCTTTCCAATATGGGACTGGTGAGCTGTTTTATAGGCATGCTTACAGATTCCAGAAGTTTCCTTTCTTACCCGAGACACGAATATTTTAGAAGGGTGGTTTGTAATTTATTTGGCCATGAAATGGCCAGCGGAGAATTACCCGACGATATTGAGCTTGTTGGTAAAACAGTAGCTGATATTAGTTATAATAATGCTAAAGAATATTTCGATTTTTAATGGGAAAGTCAGGCGAAAATAAAGGGAAAGTAGTGACTTTTGGCGAAGTGCTGATGCGTTTATCTCCTGCTGGAAATAAAAAGCTTCAGCAAGCTGACAGTTTAGAATTTTTCTTTGGCGGTACAGAGCTGAATGTTGCGGAATCCCTATCTTATTTTGGCTTGGAAGTAACCCATGTTTCCAATGTTTCCAATGATTTGGTAGGGGAGGCCGCTTTGGCTTTTATCCGTCAGTTTGGGGTAGATGTTTCGGCAATAAAAAAAGTAGATCACCCATTGGGACTTTATTTTCTGGAAGTTGGAGCCGCTATGCGCCCTAGTCAAATAGCCTATAACCGTCTGAATGCCGCTTTTGCAAATATTTCTCCCGAGGATGTAGACTGGGCGAATATTCTTAAAGATGCCGCCTATTTTCATTGGACGGGGATCACTCCCGGAATTTCACAAAATGCTTATGAAACGCTAAAGACAGGACTTAAAGAAGCTAAAAAACAAGGAGTAACAGTTTCAGCCGATCCGGCATATCGGAGCAATCTATGGAAGTATGGCAGGGAAGGCCGTGAAGTCCTGGCAGAGCTTACCGGGCTTTCTAATATTTTTATCGGCGGAGTGAATGAGATCAATGAAATTCTAAAAACCGATTTTGAATTTAGCGAAGAAGGATTTATTAACGCAAGCAAAAAGCTGATGAAAACGTATCCTTCAATCGAAAAGGTTTTCGACAAGGTACGCACCGGTCTTAGTGCTTCCTGGCAGAAAATTTACGGACAGGCCTGGACGGGTACCGAATATATAACTACCCAAGAACTTGAAATCACTGATGTTGTAGATAGAATTGGTACCGGAGATGCTTATGCTGCCGGAATTTTATATGGTTTGCAACATTTTGATGATCAAAAAACACTGGAGTTTGCCAATGCGGCTTGTGCTCTAAAGCATACTATTTTAGGAGATGCGAACCTGGTTAGTGTAGAGGAAGTAATGGAAGTTACCCGGGGAAATACCGGCGGAAGAATTAAAAGATAATATTCAGAAAAAAATATGGCAAAATATACAAGGATAGATACAGTACAGGTTATGAAGGAAACGGGCATAGTCCCTGTTTTCTATCATAAAGACCTGGAGGTTTGTAAAAAAGTGGTAAAATCTTGTTATGATGGTGGCGCCAGAGTTTTTGAGTTTACCAACCGTGGCGATTTTGCTCACGAGGTTTTTGCGGAATTAAATAAATATGTTTCCGAAGAATTAGATGGGATGATTCTTGGCGTGGGCTCAATTATCGATGAAGGAACTACTTCATTATACCTTCAGCTTGGTGCTAATTTTATAGTATCTCCTATTGTACAAGCAGAAATGGCCAAAACCTGTAACCGTAGAAAAGTAGCCTGGATTCCAGGTTGTGGAACTGTTACTGAAATTTCTTATGCGCAGGAATTAGGTGCAGAAGTTGTGAAAATCTTTCCCGGCGCGCAAGTTGGCGGGCCTTCGTTTGTAAAAGCCGTTAAAGGACCAATGCCCTGGAGTAGTATAATGCCTACGGGCGGAGTTAGTCCTTCTGAGGAAAATTTAAAAGAGTGGTTCGATTCAGGAGTCCACTGCGTAGGAATAGGATCAAAATTATTTCAGAAGAATACAGATGGTACTTTTGACTACAAGGAGATATCGAGAAGAGTAAAGTCGGCCCTTGAAATCGTTAAAAAATTGAAGTCATGAGAAATTTACAATTTTTTCGTGCTTTAAAAATTAGTTTCTGTTTCATAGTGATTTTCAGTCTTAGCGCATGCGACGCGATAAAAAGGGATGTTACTGTTATAAAATTAGGTCACGGTTTAGATACTTCACACCCTGTGCACGAAGCGATGCTATTTATGGCAGAGCGTGCTAAAGAAAAATCAAATGGCAGTATAGAAATTGATATTTACCCTAATCAGCAATTAGGATCAGAGCGGGAATCTTTGGAACTCCTTCAAATTGGTAGTTTGGGAATGACTAAGGTTTCAACTGGAGTTTTAGAGAATTTTATTCCTAGTTTAAAGGTTTTCGGACTTCCTTTTTTATTCCGGGACCGCGAACATCGGTTTAAAGTTTTGGAGAGTGAATTAGGAGAGAAACTTTTAAATGATGGGATAGGAAAACGATTGAAAGGTCTAACCTTTTATGATGCTGGAAGTAGAAGCTTTTACGGTAAAGAACCAATGGATAGTCCGGAAGACCTGGAAGGCCTTAAACTTCGGGTTATGGAAAGTAATACTGCAATGAATATGGTGCAAATGCTTGGTGGCTCGCCAACACCAATTGCCTGGGGCGAACTTTACACGGCCTTACAACAGGGAATAGTAGATGGGGCGGAGAATAACCTGCCTAGTTTCTATTTGTCCAGACATTACGAAGTGTGTAAATTTTATATGGTAGATGAGCATACCGCGCTTCCAGATGAGTTGCTTATAAGTACAATGGTTTGGAATAAACTATCAGAAGAAGAAAAAGTATGGCTCAAAGAGGCTGCTATGGAATCCTCGGAACATGAAAAAAAATTATGGCGAGAGGCCGAATTAGAAGCCTTGGAAGCAATACAAGAAGCTGGGGTAAAAGTAACATATCCTGAAAAGGAGAAATTTAGGGAAATGGTACAACCGATGTATGAAGAATTTTCCAAAGACCCGGAAATGAAGAAAATCATTGACGCCATACAGGCAGTAAAATAAAGATTATGAAACTAATTCTTGATAAAATTTTAGGCTCGCTGCTAGTGTTTTTAATGGTAGTTATGGTTACAGCAGTTTCCTGGCAAGTGTTTTCCAGGTATATCCTTCAGTCCTCCAGTTCGTTTACTGAAGAGATTGCACGTTATTTATTAATATGGATTGGCATATTGGGTGCAGCTTTCATAGCTGGCCAGCAACAACACCTTTCCATAGATATTTTAGCTCCCAAACTAAGCCCGAAAAATCGAATAAAACTTCGAATGGGAATTAATGTGCTTATTATTCTTTTCTGTCTTTTGGTGCTGGTTATTGGTGGTAGTAACCTGGTTTATTTGAATTATTTACTAGGACAAACCTCGGCAGCACTTAATATTCCCCTTGGAGCAGTTTATACTGTTATTCCTATAAGTGGAGTGCTTGTGATAATTTATAAAGTAAATGAACTATTGAACCCTAAACAGTATTTAGTATGATGTTAGAAGTATTAATACTGGTAATTTCTTTTATAATTCTCCTGAGTATTGGGGTGCCGGTAGCCTGGTCTATTGGTATATCCTGTGTACTCACCATGTTGGTTTCCATAGATTCCATGGCAGCTTATACTACGGTAGCGCAAAGAATGGCAACAGGTTTGGATAGTTTCTCCTTATTGGCTATTCCATTTTTTATCCTGGCGGGACAAATTATGAATCAGGGCGGGATTGCAACGAAACTTATAGATTTTGCCAAAGCGCTTATTGGAGCGCTCCCCGGCGGATTAATTTATGTAAATGTCATTGCGGCAATGCTTTTTGGTGCTATTTCAGGTTCTGCAGTAGCAGCAACTTCTGCTATTGGTGGAATTTTGGGCCCAAGAATGGAGAAAGAAAACTATTCAAGAGAGTTTGGTGCAGCCATAAACGTTACAGCCTCTACGACAGGTTTGGTGATTCCGCCTTCTAACGTCCTCATAGTTTATTCCCTGGCCAGTGGTGGAGTATCTATTGCTGCTCTTTTCCTTGCGGGTTATATTCCCGGGATTTTGATGGGACTGGCCCTAATGCTTACCGCAGCTGTATGGATTAAAAAGAAAAAATATCCACCGGGGGAGAGAAGCAGTTTTAAAAGAATTGGCTATACTTTTTTAGATGCTTTTCCTAGTTTATTCTTACTTATCGTAGTAATTGGAGGTATTGTGACGGGGATATTTACAGCAACAGAGGCTTCGGCTATTGCCGTTTTGTACACCCTAATCCTTTCAGGGATATACCGGCAATTAAATTTGAAAAAGCTGTATAATATATTTCTTAGCTCGGTTGGAACAACAGCCATAGTTATGTTGCTTATAGCTACATCTATGAGTATGTCCTGGGTAATGTCTTTTGAAAATATCCCACAATCGGTGAGTGAGGTTTTACTCGGCTTAAGCGACAATAAGTTTGTGATACTTTTGATAATCAATCTTTTACTTTTGTTTGTAGGGACTTTTATGGATATGACCCCTGCCATCCTGATTTTTACGCCAATATTTTTACCGGTAATGGAAAACCTGGGTATAGATCCGGTACATTTTGGGATTATAATGGTAATGAATTTATGTGTTGGCCTATGTACACCACCGGTAGGCGCGGTGCTCTTTATCGGTGTTAGTGTTGCTAAAACAACCATACAAAAAGTAATTAAGCCCTTGTTACCGCTTTATGTGGTAATGGCCATTGTACTTTTACTTATCACTTTTATCCCGGCGCTCAGCCTTTGGTTACCGGCCTTATTTGAATAATTAATTATTCCGAAAATCTAATATTATGAAAACACTAAACAGAAAAAATACTGGAATTGATATTGAACATCCAATAAAAGTAGTCCAGTTTGGCGAAGGGAATTTTCTACGTGCATTTGTAGATTATGTGATTGATAAGCTCAATGAACAGGCTGGTTTTAATGCCGGTGTAGCCGTGGTGCAACCTATTGCTTCAGGAATGGTATCTATGCTCAACGACCAGGATGGTTTGTATAATCTTTTTATGCGAGGAATTAAGAATGGGAAGGAAATTCAGGAAAAGCGTACTATTTCCTGTATTCAGAAAGGTATAAATCCTTACGAGGATTATGCGCAATATATGGCACTTGCGGAAGAGGAGCAATTACAATTTGTTATTTCCAATACCACTGAAGCAGGAATATCTTTTGATGAAAAAGATACGTTAGATGGAACACCTCATAATAGCTTTCCGGCAAAACTTACAGCCTTACTTTATAAACGATTTCAACATTTTAAAGGTGATAAAAATAAGGGACTAACTATCATTCCTTGTGAGCTCATAAACCATAATGCAGATACGCTAAAAGAAATTATTTTAAAGTATGCCAATTTATGGAAGTTGGAAAAGGAATTCAGCGATTGGATCAATCAATCTAACAGTTTTCATAATACGCTTGTAGATCGAATAGTTCCGGGATATCCAAAAGATGATATAGAAAATTATCAGAAGGAACTCGAGTTTGAAGATAAACTTGTGGTAACAGCTGAAGTTTTTCTGCTTTGGGTAATTGAAGGTGACGAAAAATTAAAGCAAAAAATCCCATTTGATAAAATAGATGAAAATATATTGGTTGTAAAGGATATGCAACCTTACCGTACCCGTAAAGTACGCATCCTAAACGGAGCGCATACTACAATGGTGCCTTTCTCATTATTATATGGTAACGAAACAGTAAAAGAAACTATAGACAACAGTTTTACCGGCGAATTTGTTAAGGAAGCTGTTTTTGAAGAAATCAACCCAACACTTTCTTTAGGCAAAGAAGAACTGGACACTTTTGCCAATGAGGTTTTTGATCGTTTTAGGAATCCATTTATTAAACATCAACTTGCGAGTATAGCCCTAAACTCTATATCAAAATTTAAAGTTCGGGTATTACCAAGTTTAATTGCTTACCAGGATAAAAATAACGAGTTGCCCTTACGTCTCACTTACGCTATGGCCTGTTTAATCAGGTTTTATCGCGGAGAATGGGAAGGCAAGTTACTTCCGGTAAAAGACGATGCAGAAATTACCGATTTCTTCAAAAAAGTATGGGAACAACATAGTTATAAAGATATTTCCAGGGATGTGCTTCAGAAGAAAGAATTCTGGGGGGAAGACCTTACTAAAATCCCGGTTTTAAAGAAGCATATCGCCTATGCTTTGGATTTAATTGAAAATAAAGGAATAGAAGAAGGTTTTTCCGTTTTTTCAGAAGAGCTAAGGGTGCAGTAAAGAAATAAGAAAAAGTATGGAAAAGAAAGCGATAAAGGTTCATCCTGATGATAATGTGGCTGTAGCCCTTATAGACGTGTGGGAAGATAACGTGATTCAGGTTGAAAATGATAAAGTAAAATTAGTTACCAATACTAAAGCCAAACATAAATTTAGCCTGGTAGATCTGGCTGAAGGTGACAAAATATTTATGTATGGTGTTCTTGTTGGAAAGGCAATGATGCCTATAAAACGTGGGGAAGTTCTCACGGTAAATAATGTAAAACACGAGAGCAATACTGCTTATAAAAAAACAGAAACTACTTCCTGGAATGCTCCCGATATTTCTAAGTGGAAAGACAGAACTTTTAACGGTTACCACCGTCCAGACGGGCAGGTAGGGACTAAAAACGTCTGGTTATTTTTTCCGTTGGTATTTTGTGAAAATAAAAATATTGAAAAGCTAAAAGACGTTTTTGAAAATGAATTGTCTTTTCATAAATCCTCGCGGCAACGATTGCTACTTCGAAAATTAATTCACGGTGAGGATTCCGATGTTATGTTAGACAACGAACCGGAAGAAAGTGCAATTTTTGACAATATAGAAGTAAAGTTTATCACCCACCAGGGCGGCTGTGGCGGCATTAGACAGGATAGTGCCTCATTGGCGAGATTATTATCAGGTTATGTGAACAATCCTAATGTTGCCGGTGCAACAGTGCTTAGTTTAGGCTGTCAGAATTTACAAATCGATATTTTTAAAAATGCCTTAAAAAGGATTAATCCCGACATCCAAAAACCGGTTCTAATTTATGAGCAACAACAAATGGGAACGGTAGATGAAATGATGGATACCATTATTAAAGAATCTTTTTCAGAAGTTAAGAAAGCAAATGAAATTAAGCGAAAACCGGCTCCACTATCAAAAATAAAATTAGGATTGGAATGCGGTGGTTCTGATGGTTTCTCGGGGATTTCAGCAAATCCCGCTCTAGGTTATGCCTCAGATTTATTAGCAGCTTTGAAAGGCTCCCCAATTCTTTCTGAATTTCCTGAATTATGCGGAATTGAGCAGGAATTGGTGAACCGTTGCGTTTCCGATGAAATCGCCGAGCGTTTTATTGAACTTACCCGGGCTTATGAAAAGGCCGCAATAGCATCAGGATCAGGTTTTGATATGAATCCGTCTCCGGGTAATATTAAAGATGGTTTAATTACCGATGCAATGAAGTCGGCTGGAGCTGCCAAGAAAGGAGGAACTTCTCCAATTGAAGACGTGTTGGACTACGGCGATTATGTTACAAAACCAGGTTTAAACCTTTTAAACACTCCGGGCAATGATGTGGAAAGCACAACCGCTATGGTAGGTGCAGGAGCAAGTGTGGTAGTATTTACTACTGGTTTGGGAACGCCTACAGGAAACCCTGTTGCACCGGTAATAAAAGTATCTTCCAATTCAACTCTGGCCAGGACAATGCCAGATATTATTGATATAGATTCTGGCGGAGTAATTCGTGGAGAAAAAACCATAGAAGAAATGGGCGAAGAAATTCTGGAATTCATAATTCAGGTTGCCAGTGGCGAAGTTGAATCTAAAGCCGATCAATTAAATCAGGACGATTTTATTCCGTGGAAACGAGGGGTTTCATTATAGATTAAACATTTAAAAAATGGCAGGGAAAAAAACTATAAAAGCAGGGATTATAGGATCGGGTTTTGCCGCCAAATTCCATTTCGATGCCATTCAAAGAGTTTTTAGTTGTGATGTGGAAGTGGTAGGGATTTATTCAAAAACCCCTTTAAATTCTCGATCTTTCGCTGAAGAAAGAGATTTGAAATCCTTTTCTTCTTTACCAGATCTCATTCAGGCTTCCGATATCATTCATCTTTGTACACCGCCCGTTACTCACGAGAGCATTGCTATAGAGGTAATGAAACTCGATAAAGATATCATCATTGAAAAACCACTTACCGGCTATTTTGGGGAAGGAAATGAAGGTTTTTCTGGGGATGATTTTTCAAAGGAAACAGGACTTAAAAAAGCCCTGGAAAGTATTAGCCGTATTCTCGATGCTGAAAAGCAAAGTAAGGGACGGGTAATGTATGCTGAAAACTGGATTTATGCGCCGGCTATTCAGAAGGAAAGAGAAATTCTTGAAAAAGCCGGTGGGCAGATCCATTGGATCCAGGCACAGCAATCGCATTCCGGTTCCCATTCCCAGGATTATGGAAAATGGCATTTATCCGGTGGTGGCTCGCTGATGGGAAAAGGTTGTCATCCATTAGCAGGAGCACTTTATCTAAAAGCGGTTGAGGGAAAAGCGCTAAACGGGAAACCAATTCGGCCAAAATCTGTATCCTGTAGAACCCACGCTATAACCCGCCAGGAAAATTTCAAAAATAAAGGCCATTTGCGCGATTCTTATACCGATGTGGAGGATTACGCTTTTACGCATATTGTTTTTGAAGATGGAAGTGTGGCCGATATTGTAGCCAGTGAATTACTGCACGGCGGAGTAAAAAACTACCTGGAAGTTCATGCCAACGATCATCGCACAATTTGTAATCTCACACCTAACAATGCGATGCAAACCTACAATCCCGATGATGAGAATTTTAAAGATATTTATGTGGTAGAAAAAACCGGCACTAAACAGGGCTGGTCCAATATTTCTCCAGATGAAGCCTGGTTTAATGGATACCAACATGAAATGGAAGCTTTTTATAGATCTTCAGCATTTGGAGAAGCTATTGAAAGCGACAGTAACCTGGCTGCAAATGTGATTGCTACTATTTATTCTGCCTATGTTTCTGCAGAAAAGAAGGGAATTGAAGTAGAAATACAAAGCTTTTAAACAATTCTCAGAATAATTTAAATCAGTTACTTTGTCTGAACCGGAACTATCCTAGGGATTTATTCAAAAAAAAGCCAAAAACGGATTTTTTAATTTCTAATAGAAGAACCTCTAACAATAAGTTCTGGAGTGAGGACTACTTTCTTTTCAATACTTACTTTCTTATTTTCATTCATTTGTTCCAGAAAAACCTGTGCAGCAATTTTCCCCATAGTGAGGGGTGTTTGATCTACGGTGCTTATTGGAAGTTCCATGTATTTTGTAAATGGTTCATTACTAAAACCGGTTACACAAACATCTTTTGGAATTTTAAGCCCCATTTTTTTTAGTTCCTGAATAGCACCTAAAGCGGTGTAATCACTGGCAGAAAAAATAGCATCGGGTTTTTTCTTTAATTTCCATAATTCTTCAATTGCAGATGCTCCCGATTCTATCTTACTATTGGTTTTTATTATAAAATCAGGTTCAACTTCCAGATTATTATCTTCTAAAGCTTTAATATAACCATCGTGTCGATTTTTATAAATTTCAAGGTTTAGATCGCCAGATAAATGGGCAATTCTCTTGCAACCCTGCTCAATAAGTTGCTGTGTTGCCATGTAACCGGCTTTAAAGTCATCAATTATTACAGAACTCACTCCGGGTACTTCTTTTTTACGGTCAAAAAATACTAAGGGAGTACCTTCTGCTAAGGCTTTTTCAATATGATCAGTATTTAAAGTGGTCTTGGAAACCGACATAAAAATACCATCTATCTGAGTATTGATAAGGGTGTTAATTTGTTCAATTTCATTTTCATAATTTTCATGGGTCTGGCAAATAATTACGTGATACCCATGAGGAGTAAGTTCTTCTTCAATTCCTCTAATTACCGATGAGAAAAAACTACGATTTATATAAGGCACAATTACGCCCACATTGTTACTCTTCCCGCTTTTTAATGCCTGTGCTAAACGGTTCTGTTTGTAATTCATTTCTTTAGCGGTCTTCAATACCAATTCCCGAGTACTTAAACTGATTTTTGGATTATTATTTAAGGCGCGGGAAACCGTTGCAGCACTAACATTTAGCTTTTTCGAAATATCGTAAATAGTTACTTTATCTTTCATAGTAATAAGTAGGAAAATATTTGAATCGTGCAATTTGTTGCATTACGAAAATATAAAAAAAGCTCAAAAAAAGCTTTTAATTGCGAAGAATGTAATTAAAAACTTTAACCTTCTGCCATTTTTGATGATTTTCTTGTTAGGAAATGGAATCGCAATGGAGTAATTTGAAGTAATCGATTCCAAATACGGTCTATTAATTTTTAAATGCAGACCTTTTCTTGGTAAAATTCGGCGGTTTTTTAATTAAGGGCGATTAAAATTTAATAATTTACTGATCTTTTTAGTGTGATTGTTATTTATTTTATATTTTAGTGTAATCGATTACAAATATTGCTAATTACTAATAATATGAATGTAAATAATAAAGGTGGGTTTAAAATTTTGTTCTTAATCCTGATGGGTATAATAGTGTTGTCTTGTAAGAACGATAAAAAAGATAAATCTGAAACCTCTCAAAATTCAGAATTGAGTCAATCTGAAAAAGCCTGGCAAAATGCCGATGAAATTATTAAAAATATAACGGTCCCTCAGTTTAAGGATACTGTGTTCAACGTAAAAGATTTTGGTGCCGTAGCTGATGGAGAAACAAATAATACGGAAGCCTTTGCCGATGCGATTAAAGCTTGTTCAGAATCAGGTGGTGGAAAGGTTCTGGTTCCGGAAGGGAAATATTTAACCGGCCCTATTCATTTAAAAAGTAATGTGAATTTTCATATTGCAGAAAATAGTGAAATATTATTCACAAAAGATAAAAAAGCGTACTTGCCAGTAGTTCATACTTCTTATGAGGGTATGGAGTTTATGAATTACTCTCCTATGATTTATGCTTACAAACAGGAGAATATTGCCGTAACCGGGAAGGGTGTTTTTAACGGCCAGGCCGATAATGAAAATTGGTGGCCATGGAGTGGTGCCGAGCGCTACGGCCACAAAGAGGGGGAGCCACAACAGCGAGATGAACACAACCTGCCGCGCTTGAGTAAAATGGTTGAAGATGGTGTTGCTGTAGAGGAACGAGTTTTTGGGGAAGGTCATCAATTTCGTGTACCATTTTTCGAACCCTTTGAATGTGAAAATGTATTGATAAAAGACGTGAAATTTATAAAAGCACCATTCTGGGTAATGCACCCAACAAAGTCTAGTAATGTAACTGTAGATGGTGTAACGGTAGAAAGCCACGGACCCAATAATGACGGCTGTAACCCTGAATATAGTAAGAATGTGCACATTAAAAATTGTCTTTTTGATACCGGCGATGATTGTATTGCTATAAAATCTGGAAGGGATAATGACGGAAGACGAGTAGGCATAAGCAGTGAAAATATTGTAGTTGAAGACTGTGTAATGAAAGACGGTCACGGTGGTGTGGTAATGGGTAGTGAAATTTCCGGAGGGGTTCGCAATGTATATGTTAGAAACTGTGAAATGAACAGCCCGAACCTTGACAGGGCTATTAGGATAAAAACCAATACCCGCCGGGGTGGAACCATCGAAGATATCTATGTAAAAAACTTAAAAGTTGGTCAGGTTAAAGAAGCTGTCTTGAAAATAAATACACACTACGCAATTTACGATAATCAGGAAGGAGAACATATGCCGGTAATAAGAAACATATTTTTAGAAAATGTAGATGTTGAAAACGGTGGTGAATATGGTATTCTTATTAGAGGGCGAGAAGAGTCTCCTGTAACAGGAGTTCATTTAACAAATGTCACTATCAAAAAAGCTGAAACCCCTCTTTTGATAGAAAATGCTAATGATATAGAATTTAAAAACACAAGCATTAACGGTAAGCAAATAACAAATGAGTAAATAGTTTTAGTTAGTTAGTTAGTTTTTCCATGCAGATATCTAAATGTGGTTTACAGTGTGTGATTATGGTATTTGGGCGTGCAGGTGTCTGCACATTAAGTTGAGCACGCCCTTATACCATATTATTAAGACAGACTTACTTGGATTTTAAACCATTAAATCAAATTAAATGAACGTGAAAAAACTAATATTTCTTTCTCTCTTCTTTCTGATTTCTAGCTTAACAGCTCAAGATGTAGAGGAAGTTTACCGATCTATAACAGTAGATAAAAACGGTACTGGCGATTTTACCGAAATTCAGGAAGCCATTAATTCCACTCGGGATTTAGGCCCTGGATTTGTTGAAATTTATATTAAAAATGGAACCTATAATGAAAAACTGGAGATTCCAACCTGGAAACATAAACTTCGTTTATTTGGGGAAGACCGGGATAAAACCGTTATTACCAATAACGACTATTCAGGAAAAAAAGAAAGTATAACCGGGGAGACCCTTTCAACTTTCACTTCTTTTACACTGCTGGTTTCAGGCGATGAAATCGAAATCGAAAATCTTACGGTAAGAAATAGCTCTTGCGGGGAAGGCCAGGCTGTGGCTTTACACGTAGAGGGCGATAAATTTGTAAGCAAAAATGTGAATATTTTAGGTTGCCAGGATACTATTTATGTAGCAACCGGAAGTAGCCGACAATATTACAAGAATTGTTATATAGAAGGTACTACCGATTTTATTTTCGGGCAGGCTACAGTTTTGTTTGAAGATTGTACAATTAAGAGTTTGAAGAATTCTTTTATCACTGCAGCGGCCACAACCCCACATCAGGAATTCGGTTTTGTATTTTTGAATTGTAAACTTATTGCTGCTGAAGAAGTTGATGAAGTTTACCTGGGCAGACCGTGGCGGCCTTATGCGCAAACCGTCTTTATCAATTCTGAATTAGGAGAACATATTGTTTCAGCGGGTTGGGATCCCTGGGAAGGTGATGAGATGTTTCCAGAGAAGCAGAAAACCACTTTTTATGCGGAATACAATAATTCCGGTCCCGGTGCTGAAACTTCAAATAGGGTAGATTGGTCCAGGCAGCTTAGTAAGAAAGAATCGAAGAAATATACCCTTGCTAATATTTTTGAACGTGAAGATTCCTGGAATCCATCAGAGTAATTGCTTATTTAATCTAATGGAAATAAATTACTATAAATGAAAATCTTTAATCCATATATATTACTTATATGCTTTGGTTTAGTACACATAAGCCTTCAAGCTCAAGAACCTACGCTTTACCTGATTGGCGATTCAACAATGTCTAATAAAAAAGATCCGGAAGAAAATCCTGAACATGGATGGGGACAGGTTTTACCCGAACTATTAACCAATAAAATTAAGGTTGAAAATCACGCTGTAAATGGTAGAAGCACAAAAAGTTTTATAGATGAAGGTCGATGGGAGAAGGTGTTAGAAAAGTTGCAGCCCGGTGATTTTGTGTTTATTCAGTTTGGGCATAACGATCAGAAATTCAAAGCCCCCAGCCGATTTACCAATCCTTTTACGGGTTATCGAAGTAATCTTGAAAAGTTTGTAAATGAAACTCTGGAAAAAGGTGCTACTCCTATACTTTTTAGCTCTATCGTAAGGCGAAATTTTAATGAACACGGAACTTTAGTAGACACCCACGGCGAATACCCTTTGGTGGTCCGATTAGTAGCTGAAGATTTGAAGGTTCCGTTTGTAGACTTACAAAGAGCTACCGAAGAATTATTACTTTCTTACGGAGAAGAAGATTCTAAAAATCTGCATCTTCATTTTGCACCCGGAGAAAACGATTATTATCCTGACGGAAAAACAGATGACACCCATCTTTCTAAAGAGGGAGCAACATTGGTGGCAAGCCTGGCCTTAAAAGAATTGGCGAAGTTAGATTCAGAATTTAAATCATTTATCAAAGAAAGCGTATTGCAAAAGAAAATCTCTGGTCATAATAAATAATTGAAGCTTGAACGCCGGGGAATATAATTACAACTTAACTGTAATTATTATTTTATAACTTAATTAGTTTTTCAATTATGGATAGACATATCACCCTGGGCGAATTTATTGTGGAAAATCAAAAAGATTTTCCCTATGCAAAAGGAGAGTTAAGCGGTTTGCTCAGTTCTATTAGGCTGGCCGGCAAAGTGGTTAATCAGGCTATAAACAAAGCGGGTCTGAGTGAAATTCGTGGAAAAGCAGGCCAGGAAAATATTCAGGGGGAATCCCAGGCTAAACTAGATGTTATGGCCAATGATGTTTTTGTGGAAACTTTGCGGAATCGTGGCGAAATATGCGGTCTTGTTTCTGAAGAAATGGAAGATTTCATTGCTTTTGATGGAGATATAAATAAGGGCGCTAAATACGTTGTGCTTATGGATCCATTGGATGGTTCCTCGAACATCGACGTAGGAATAACAGTTGGGACGATTTTTAGTATTTATCGAAGGAAATCTGAAGTTGGAAATAAAGTAGAACTCGAAGATTTTTTACAGCCGGGAGTAAATCAGGTTGCAGCGGGGTATATTCTTTATGGTACTTCCACTTTATTAATTTATACCACAGGAAAAGGAGTAAACGGTTTCACTTTCGATCCGGGTATTGGGTCATTTTTTCTATCCCATCCAAACATGAAAATCCCCGATTTTGGAAATATTTATTCTGTTAACGAAGGGAATTATGTTCATTTTCCCCGCGGAGTAAAGAAATTTATAAAATGGTTGCAGGAATTGGATGAGAAGGACAAAAGACCATACACGGCTAGGTATACCGGCTCTCTGGTAGCCGATTTCCATCGAAATATCCTGATGGGAGGAGTATATTTTTATCCTGAAGGAACCACTGCCCCAAAAGGAAAATTGCGGCTGTTATACGAAGCCAATCCCATAGCATTTATCACTGAACAGGCTGGCGGAAAAAGCACTAATGGTTACCAGCGAATAATGGAAATTCGACCAAAAGAGCTGCATGAAAGGGTTCCGTTTTACTGCGGGAATAAGGTTTTAGTGGAGAAAGCTGAAGAATTTTTAAGAAAATATGACTAATAATTATGAAGAACCAGAAATCAGAAGAGAAAATATTCTTTAAGGAAGCCGAAAACGAATGGAAAACGGTAGAAAAAGGCATTCAAAGGCAATTGGTTAATCATAACTCTCAAATTATGCAGGTAAAAGTAAAATTTGAAGAAGGAGCCATAGGTTATGAACATAGCCATTTTCATTCGCAAAGTACTTTTGTTGCTTCAGGAGAATTTGAGGTGGTTATTGATGGGAATAAGGAAGTGTTGAAAGCCGGAGATGGATTTTTGGTACAGCCTAATTTAAAACACGGTGTAAAGTGCCTGGAAGCTGGAATGTTAATCGATATTTTTAGTCCCTTGCGCGAAGACTTTTTAGAATAAATTTCACATAATAGCTGGAAAAGCTTTGTACCTTAAGAATTGACTAAAATTAAAATATTCTAACATGATATTTGAACAAAGTTGGCGATGGTATGGCTCAAAGGATGCGGTAAGCCTGGAGATGATAAAACAGGCAGGCGCGCACGGTGTAGTGACTGCCCTGCACCATATTCCGGTAGGTGAAGTCTGGAGTGTGGAAGAAATTGAAAAAAGGATTGCTGAACTTGAGGAAAGCAATAAAAAACATCCCTTCAAGCTACACTGGAACGTGGTAGAAAGTTTGCCCCTGCACGATGCCATAAAACTTGGAAAACCCGAACGCGACAAGTTTATCGAAAACTATAAAATTAGCCTCAGGAATTTAGGGAAATGCGGCGTAAAAACCATTTGCTATAATTTTATGCCTGTGCTGGATTGGTTGAGAACCAATGTGAAATTCAAGCTTGAAGACGGAAGTACCGCGCTGCTTCACGATAAAGTTGAACTAGCTGTTTTCGATTTATTTATCCTTAAAAGGGAAAATGCTGAAAGTGATTATTCTCAAGAAATTCAGAAAGAAGCTAAAAAGCGCTTTGAAGATAAAACTAGCGAAGAACTTGAGGTTTTGAAACGCAGTATGTTGATGGCACTACCTGGTGATGAAGAAGGTTTTACGATTGAAAAATTAAAAAATGAACTTGCAGCTTACGATGGAATTTCTGCTGAAAAATTGCGAGAGCATTTGGTATACTTTCTCAAAGAAGTGATTCCGGTAGCCGAGCAAAGCGGAGTGAATATGGCTATTCATCCAGATGATCCGCCATGGTCGGTATTTGGTTTGCCTCGAATTGTAAGCAATGCCGAAGGTTTAGATTTTTTGTTTAAAGCCGTGCCTTCAACTGCTAACGGGCTTACCTTTTGCAGTGGTAGTTTAGGAGCTTCAGCGAAAAACAATTTGACCGAAATAATTACAAAATATTACGAGCGAATTCATTTTGTGCATTTACGTTCGGTGCAGCGCGAGAAATCAGATTACTTCTATGAAGCCAATCATTTAGAAGGCAGCGCCGGAATGTATGATCTGGTAAAAACCTTTTTTGAGCTTCAGCAGAAAAACGGACGAAGACCATTACCGATGCGACCAGACCACGGTCACGAAATGATGTACGATCAGGAAAAACAATTCTATCCCGGTTATTCGGCAATAGGAAGAATGCGTGGTTTAGCAGAATTACGTGGATTAGAAGCGGGGATTATAAATTCTTTTAAATAAAAAGCAATGTTCAATTTAGATGGAAAAGTAGCAATAATTACAGGAGGAAACGGCGTACTGGGAGGTGCCATGGCCCAGGGCCTTGCAGCCCAGGGAGTAAAAGTGGGAATTCTAGGTAGATCTGTTGATACTGTTGAAAAACGCGTGAAGGAGATTGAAGACGCCGGCGGGACCGCAATGAGTCTTGTGGCTGATGTTCTCGATAAACAAAGCCTGGAAGAGGCTAAAGATAAAGTCTTAAAAGCCTGGAATAAAATTGATATCCTGGTTAATGGCGCGGGAGGAAATATGAAGGGAGCCACCATTGGACCCGATCAAAACTTTTTTGACCTTTCACTGAATGATTTTAGTAAAGTCAACGACCTGAATTTTAAAGGGACTGTGCTTCCCACTTATGTTTTTGGAAAACCTATGGCTGATGCCAAAAATGGGAGTATTATCAATATTTCTTCGATGGCAGCCCAACAAGCTATTACCCGAGTGGTGGGCTATTCGGCAGCTAAAGCAGCGGTAGATAATTTTACCAAATGGCTGGCTGTGGAAATGGCTCAGAAATATGGTGACGGAATTCGCGTAAACGCTATTGCCCCCGGATTTTTTATCGGTGAGCAAAACCGCGATTTATTATTGAATAAAGACGGAAGTTTAACCGCAAGGGGAGAAACCATCGTTTCAAATACACCAATGAAACGTTTTGGGGAGGCCAAAGAATTGCAGGGAGTGACCAACTGGCTGGCGAGTGATTCTGGATCTTTTGTAACCGGAATTGTAGTGCCCGTTGACGGTGGATTTAGTGCTTTTAGTGGCGTGTAAAATTTAAATCATACAATTATGGCAGGTTTGGGAAAATATTCGTTTGGAACAGGTGATCGATTTGGAAAAGAGGGCGTGGCGCAGTTAAAAGCCGTTTTAAAAGCCAGGGAAGAAGGTATAGAAGTGACGCCCGTTTGGAATAAATCGCACCGTGAACATAAAACAGTGAATTCTAAACCGCATTTGGTCAGGGAAGAGGCTGATGCATCGGTTAAATCGCTGGGTTATTCCGGAAAATATTTTGTAGACGCCGATCATATCGATCTTGATATAGTTGATGAATACTTAGCTGTGAGTAATTTTTTCACCATAGATGTTGCCGATTATATTGGAAAAAGTGCTGCTGAAAAAGAGAAAGATGAGTTTTTAAAATATATTGCTAAATTTCAACAAAAAGTAAATATTCCGGGAATCGCTACAGAATTTAAAATTTCTGAAGCAGCCTTAAACGAAATTCTGAACACATTTTTATTCGCCGCAAAAAAGGCTTCGGAAGTTTATCAGTATATCAAAGAAAATAAATCAGAAGATTTTGTAGTTGAGATTTCAATGGATGAAGTTGAGAATCCGCAAACTCCTGTAGAGTTATTCTTTGTGCTGGCAGCCTTTGCTTTTTTTGAAATTCCAGTAAATACCATTGCACCAAAATTTACTGGAAGATTTAATAAGGGAATTGACTACGAAGGCGATTTAAACAAATTTACTAAAGAATTTGAAGAGGATTTATTAGTGTTGGCTTTCGCTAAAAAGGAATTTGGTCTGCCCAAAGATTTAAAACTTAGTATCCATAGTGGAAGCGACAAATTTTCCATTTACCCGATTATGAATCGGCTGATAAAAAAGCATGATGCAGGTTTACACGTAAAAACCGCAGGTACTACCTGGCTGGAAGAGATAAATGTAATTGCCGAAAGCGGTGATGATGGTTTCGAATTTGCTGCTTTCATTTATAAAGAAGCCCTGGACCGTTTTGAGGAATTAACTTCTCCCTATCCCGACGTTTTAGATATCGATAAAAGCAAACTCCCGGAAGTCAGTGAATTAAAAAAAGCCGGTAGGGAAAGAATGGGAAGAACTCTTAGACATAATCCTGAAGAACAAGACTTCAATCCACATTTCAGGCAATTAATGCATTGTGCTTATAAACTAGCCGGCGAAAATGAATTGGAATTTTTTCGGTTGCTCGACAAATATCGGAAGAAAATTGAGAAGCGTGTAACCGAAAATATTTTCGATAAACACCTCAGGAAAATATATCTCATCTAGTCTTTAATATCCGGATTATCAAGCCTATTTGTTATTCAAATTATTTCAAAAGCTTCTAACTTCAGAAACTTACTTCAATGCGCTTCCTCATTGCGTTCAGAAAAACAAACAACCGAACTGTAAATTTATGATAGTCAGTTTTTTGACTCTAATTCATTATTTTTGAATATGACGTCATCTCACCATGGTAAATGGTTAACTAATAGTATGAAGATGTTTGTCGGAACCTACAATCAATACTAACCCTAACCTTACTTTTTGGAGAGAATTCGGAAATCCACTTAATTATGAAAACACCAAAAGAAACCAAAGAGCAAAAAACCGGAGGCGCTTTTTTGATCCGTCCTGCGAAAGACAGCAATTTCCACGATGCCCTTTTTTCCGAAGAAGAGGAAATGATCCTGGGCAGCGTCAAAGAGTTCATAAAGCGGGAAGCTCAACCCCTGGCAGATGAGTTGGAGCACCAGAAAGAGCATAGCCGTTAAGTTGCCCTGCTGGAAAAAGCCGGGGAGCTGGGGCTTTTGGGTCTTGGAATCCCCGAAGAATATAGAGGCATGCCGGTTTCTTTCACCACCAGTCTCCGGGTAACAGAGGAGGTGGGCCGGGTATCGGGATTCTCTCCCACCTTTGGGGTGCAGACCAGCATAGGCATCGCGCCTATCCTTTTTTATGGTTCCGAAGCCCAAAAGCAGCGGTACCCTCCAAAATTGGTAAGCGGGGAGTGGAAGAGCTGCTATTGCCTTACCGAACCAGAGGCGGGATCTGATGCCAACTCAGGAAAGACCAGGGCCACGCCAGTGGAGGGCGGAGCCGCTTATCTGCTCAACGGGCAAAAAATGTGGATTACCAATTCGGGATTTGCCGATATTTTTATTGTATTCGGCAAAGTGGAGGATGACAGGAATCTCTCCGCTTTTATTGTGGAAAAGGAGTTCGGTGGTATCAGCCTGGGTGAATAAGAGCGCAAGATGGGGATTAAGGGCTCGTCCACGCGGCAGGTATTTTTCAATGACGTGCGGCTGCCTGCAGAAAATATGTTGGGGAAACGGGAAGAAGGATTTAAGATAGCCCTTAATGTGCTAAACACCGGGCATATCAATCTGGGGGCAGCGGCTATTGGAACCTCAAAAAGGGCGTTTGATCTCGCTGTGAAATATGCCTTGGAGCGGAAGCAGTTCGGGAGCTCCATTAGCAGTTTTGGAGCCATTCAGCATAAGCTGGCACAAATGGCGGTAAGGATATTTGCTATGGAAGCCGCAACCTATCGCACGGGGCAATTTATAGACGAAAAGATGGCTGCCCTGGAAGCCGAAGGCTTTTCAGTAGAAAAAGCAGAGGTCGCAGCAGTATCGGCTTATGGGATCGAGTGCGCTATCCTGAAGGTTTTTGGGTCAGAATGCCTGGCCCTGGTTGTAGATGAAGGGGTGCAAATCTTTGGCGGAATGGGCTTTTCTGAAGACGCGCCTATGGCCAGGCTTTACCGAAATGCCCGAATTACACGTATCTATGAGGGTACCAATGAGATCAACCGGATGCTGATAGTCGAAATGTTGCTGAAGAAATCCAATACCGGGGAGTTGGAGCTGTTACAGGCAGCAAAGCAGGTACAAAAGGAGCTCACCTCCAATCCTGCTGAAAAGAGGCAGGCCGGGGGTGGTCCGGTGGCAGCCTTTGCGATCCTGAAAGATCTTAAAAAGGCAACCCTTATCACCTTTGGGGCAGCGTCGCAACGGCTCGCGAAAAAGCTTAAGGAAGAACAAGAGGTGCTGATGCATATTTCAGATATGATCATTCAGGTATACCTTCTGGAAGCCGTGCTGACCAAAGCTGAAAATCTAAGAATCAACGGGGAAGTGAAGACTCTAATCACATAGCCGACATCAGCCGTGTCTTTTTGTATGAGTCTGTGGAAAAGGTTAGGCAAGCAGGCCAGGAGGCTATCCTCAGCTTTGCGGAAGGGGAGGAGCATTCACAGTTACTGATGGGTCTGAAACACTTCACCCAAGGCCAGAGATTCAATATCAAAGATGCCCGTAGAAGGATTGCCCGGACCATGATAGCTGAAGGGAAGTATGTGTAAGCTCTTTTCCCGGAGTCCAGGAGGGCTCTTATAACGAATTCCTTATTATTAAAAAGCGTTTAACTTCAGCAGCACACTCCTTTGAGATTCCTTACTCCACCTGTCCTGGACGGTAGTCGAAGGGTTTGGAATGACAAACAACGGAAAAGTGATACCCCTAATTATTCCTTTCCTCAATCTCTTTCAGTTTTTGGCCAATCTTTTCTTCCGGGTACCAAAGTCCGCGCACCATCACCCCGGCCCGATTTTGTACATTCGTGATATCTTCCAGAGGATTAGCGTTTAGCAGGATCAAATCTGCCCGACGACCTTGCTGCACGGTTCCAAATTCCTCCGGTGTACCAAAATAATCAGCCGCATTTTTGGTACCGGTGACCAAAACCTCATAAGGAGAGAGGCCGGTGTTCACCATCATCTCCAGTTCGTAGTGGATGGAGAAGCCCGGCACGTTAAAAAATTGCGGAGCATCAGATCCCAGCACTATTCTGGCCCCGGCTTCGTAAAGTTTTTCGGTGAGTTCCCTCCTAAATGCTACAAGAGCTGCGGTGTTTTCCGGTTGGAAATCTTCGTGTTGTACGTAATCATTTTTGAACTTTACCCAGTCGTTAAGGACAGGCTTGGGCATATAGCGCATTTCCGGCCGGATTACCATTTCTTCAGCGGCTTCTTCGCTGGCGAGATGTTCAACCAGACTTGATACTGATTGTATTAATTTGATATTTCTAAAACTAAAAATTAACCCAAAGAACTATAAAATGCATCAAAAGGCACTATTTAAGATTATGGCTTTTTCAGACATTTACTTTTTTCATCTGGAGCATTTTCCTTTTTGATGTCGAAAAGGAACAAAAGTATAGTTGAATGACAGTTTTTGACCCTTCTGTTCATTTACTTCTTTCAGCGCCTTCGCATTCCCTTTTGATGCCGCTGTATTTTCAAGCTTTGAAATTATAGAGGAGCTATAAATAGCCTGTCGTTTTATGTGCTCCGGTTAATTTTAAAGCTTGTTCCTTTAGCAGCAAAAGGGGAGGCGGTAAGCAAGAGGTTTTAAAAGAAAAAGAACTAAAGTTTTGATTGGTAAATTATTTATAAAAATCAGGATGCGTGTCGTCCTGCTCGTAATCTCTTTTCCTATTCGAGTAATTATTTTTTGGATCTGCAGCTTCCATTAAAGCTTCTAAAATGGCTAAAGTTGGGTTTATTTTCTTCTTCTCAATATCCTTTAAAATTGCGATTACTGCATCTATTCTTTTTTTGATAAGTTGTTCAATACTCACTTTTGAAGGCACTAAGGTTTCAAAAGGAGAGAGGTTATTTTTCTCAAAAAAGTCAAGAATCAGGTCTAAAGTTTCAGACTGGTTACTATTGTTCTTTTTAGAAAATTCCCGGAACCTTTTCGCTGTACTTGCTTTCACTTGAAGTCTTGATTTTGCTTTCATGGTTAAAAATTTTAATTAAACTGGCTACATTCATCTTGATTTTATAGGCTCTCCCAAGCGGATATATCCACCGAGGTGGATATATCTGTATTTCTTTTGTTTTTAAAACGTTAAAAAACAACGAGTTAGATATTCCGATAATCGAAAAACATCGCTCTGCGTGTTATCCTCTTGCTCTTCGATTTCGTCCCTCCAGGGACAGAAACTTCAACTATTAAATTGAATTTAATAGCGCTTTTGATGAATAAAAAATGAATCTTGATTTTTAAGATTGGAAAAGAAAATTTTTGAAATTAATTATAGTCGTTGGGGATAATTATTACGAATCCTGTAAAAGAAAAACGGATTTTAAGAAATTATATCCTTGTTAGAAACTTGAAAATCTTTAATAATCAGGAAACGATTTTTAGGAAGGTGAGGCGATTAAAATCCCAAATGGTCTCAAAAAGTTATTATAATTGAGTTGATTATTATAGTAGCCTCTGGAATTTAATTTCTCCCCAGCGGACTTGAGTTTAAAAGCTTTTTCATCTTATTTCATTTACAAATTATTTTCAAAGCTTTTTGGCTCGTGTCCAAGATAATTTGGAATGAATCTCTATGATTGAAACGAAGCTTTTGCGAAGTGGAGGGAAAGTGGTGAGTGGTTTAGAAATTCCATTTCTGATTTTTTACCCGAAAAGAGTTTACGATTATTTGAACCTGGTTTTGGATAATATAACCTGTAATTCAAATCTTTAAACTTTGTTAAAGGTGTGGAATTCGGTGAGTGAAAAATGTAAACCCCTGTAAGTCTTTAAAAATAGTGCTGTACGGATATTTCGAGATCGCATTCCGAAGTATCGGAAGTAAAAGCTCGTCAATTGAGAAGCTCTTTTATGCTCAAAAATTTGTGGTAAACCTCAAACTTCCATAAGATTAAGGAATCAAGCCTAATTGTTGTGTTTAAGCGAAAATTGTGGATCAATATATGTAAAAGGATTACATTTTTTACTCCTTTAAACTCTTTTTTAAATGATGCGATTAATGGTTCAAATCAGATGCCTTAAAAAATCACGAACAATTATTAAGTGTGAAAAAACAATTAAAATAATTTATTTAAAATTGGGCTAAATTTATAATTTACAAAATATGCAAAATATTTATCCTTTTGCCCTTAAAATTATAGGCATTTTTAGTGTAACTATATTATTAGGATTTAGTCTTATTGCCCAGGATTTAAAGCAGAATCAGTTTGATAATCCGTTAGCCTTACAAAGAGCAGATCCTTTTGTTACAAAATCAGAAAATGGAAATTATTATTTTATTGCGACCGTTCCCCAATATGATCGAATTGAAATTCGTAAATCAAAAACTATTAATGGGATAAAAGAGTCTGGGCCGGTGGTGATATGGCGTAAGCACAAAAAAGGTGTTATGGGCAATCATATTTGGGCACCTGAACTACACCGGATAGAAGGAAAATGGTATGTATATTTCGCAGCAGGTTCGGCTGAAGAAAAATGGAATATAAGAATGTACGCTCTTTCAAATACTTCAGATGATCCCACCAAAGGAAAATGGAAAGAGGAAGGCCAGGTTGTTAGTAACAGAGATGATTTTTCCCTGGATGCTACTACCTTTGAATTCAGGGGGCAACGATTTATGATCTGGACTGACAGAGCTTCAGACTCTATAGTCAATACAGGATTATATATTGCAGAGATGACGAGTCCAACTACTCTTGCTGATAAACAGGTGGTTATTTCACAACCTACTTATGACTGGGAAATACAAGGCCACAGGGTGAATGAGGCGCCTGCCGTATTGATACGGAATGGGAAGGTTTTTGTGACTTTTTCCGCAAGTGCTACAGATGCTAATTATTCAATTGGTTTATTGTGGACTAAGGAAGATTCAGACTTTCTTGATCCTGAATCATGGAATAAATTACCGGACCCTGTATTTTATAGTAATCCTGATCTTAATCGTTTTGGTCCCGGACATAATAGTTTTACTAAATCTGAAAATGGAGAGATAGATGTGATGATTTATCATGCCCGTGATTACAAAGATATTGATGGAGAGCCTCTTTACGATACCAATCGCCATACTCGTGCAAGGATACTGACGTGGACTGATGATGGGATGCCATACTTTGGTCAGAATCTGAGTGATGATGAAATGAGTTTGAAAAAGCTAATAAAGGACTAATTTTAAAAGTTCTAAATCACTACTGTTAAGACTGGAAATCTTAGTAAAAAGATGATCCGGACAGGTTAAATAACTAATTTATCCAAGGCTATTTTTTAATTACCAATTATGGTGAATTATTTTTATTTAGCTTGAAAAGCTTATCTATCACTGATTTTTTTAATCCTAATTTTTTTAAACTCTACACCTTGTCCTTCAGCTTGGAGGGCAATATAACCTTCACTAAGGGACTTTCCATCTTTTTTGATCTTGGGATCATAACCACTTACCACTTCACCGCCGATTTGAGGTTTGGTATATTCCAAAACTTTTTCTCCATTTACCTTGTGAATTACTAGGGAGTCGCCGTAAACGATTAATTCGGCTTGTACCCATTCTCCAAGGGAGTAAGTATCTGAGGAAGATTCTATACAGTGCCGGGGATCCATTTCCCCTTCAAAAAATACTTCGGTACCGGGAGAACACATGTTTCCGGTTGGCCGCGGCTTCCCGTCCCCAGCGTTGGCTAGCATCTGGTATTCTACTGATATTGGCCAGTCCTGTTCTTTTAAAATAGTTTCCGGCGCCTGGGAATGAAACATCACACCGCTGTTTCGGTAAGCATAATCGGGGGCGTCCTCCATCCACTGGTTTGTAAAGCGGTAATCAAATTGTAGGTGATAAGATGAAAACGGCTCCTTGTAAAATAAATGTCCGTATCTTTCATCAAAGCTTGTGTAATCTTCATAATTTACCTGAATAACTCCGTCTTTCACTCTAAATGTATTAGCGTAGTTTTCTCCCACCTCGTGATGATGAAACTTAGGAATCCAACCATCCAGGTTTTCTCCATTAAACAGGTTTACCCATTCGCTTTCCGATTCTTCTTCTTTATCATCTTTAGCATCTGATTTACAGGTCAAAAAAGAAATGATAGAAATTATTGATAGTAAAAGGATGTAATTTTTCATTTTATTCTTTTGATACGTTTTTTTTATTATTTAAATGTCCCGATTTAAATTCCGAACTTGAAAAATTGTGAAAGATTTAAGGATAATAAAAAAAAGAATTAGTCCCTATTTCCGGTAGATACAGTCTTTATAAATTAGACGCCAAAACTGAATGAAGTTTTTTGAATTTCTGGAAAAATATCGAAAATCTACCAAAACGGTTATTTACAATTTATAAGTTTAAAAAATATTTAGGGAGGATTTTTTATTGCTGCATTAGCTTTTTCAGAACTTCTTCAGGTACTTTTAATATACTCCCATGGCGAATATCTTCAGGGAAGCTAACTTTATCTGAAATATCTTCCCAGTTTTCCAGGTCATGTGAACGTACTGCCCCAAACTCTTTTTCAGTATACTTATCAAAAAACACAAAATAATCGTCCCCGATTTTTACTGAGGTTGGTCCTTCTGCCCAATAATCACCGGTTATGGGTTCGCTCGCCTCACTATAAGGTCCTTTGAGATTTTTGGCGGTAGCGATCCTAATATTTTTCTCAGCAGGTTTACGCGTTTCATCCTTAAGAAACATTACAAACTGATCTTTATACTTTTTTATACTTGCGTCAATAACGTTAAAGCCGGGTTCATAAAGAATTTTTGTGTCGCTAAAATTTTCAAAATCTTTAGTGCTTACATAGTACATTCGATGGTTATAACCATCGTCTGCATCTATTTGGGTTTCAGGAAACTTACCTTTAATAGTGGTTGCCCAGTATATGACATATTCATCATTTTCTTCATCGTAAGTAACCTCCGGAGCCCAGGTATTTCTTGCATTTTCTTCGTGTTCCATTACCGGTATGTATTGCTGTTCACTCCAGTTGATAAGATCATCAGAAGAAGCATAACCAATTCCTTTTTCGGTCCAGCCTACTGTCCATACCATGTGGTATTTACCGTCTCCGCCTTTTATAATACAGGGGTCGCGCATCAATTTTTCCTTGCCCAATTCAGGTTTTAAAAAGGATTCACCATTATTTAGAGCTTTCCAGGTATAGGCATCGTAACTATATGCCAGATGCAGGCCATCTTCGCCATTTCCGGTGAAGTAAGAAAAAACCATAGGTTCTTTTTTAATTAAACCGTGTTGATCTAACCATTTTTCAAGATTTTTTGGCCAGAAACTGTTGGTTCCTTTTTGTCCCAAACCGAAACCGTGGCCACCATCTTCAAATACGTGCATTTCCACAGGAACATTATTTTCTTTTAAAGCTTTATAATATTCCAGACTGTTTTCTACAGGAACAGCTTTATCATCTGTTGCATGTACTAAAAAGCTGGGAGGCGTTTGGGCTGAAACCAGGTACTCATTTGAAAATTTCCTTAGCAAGTCTTCATCTGCATTTTTCCCTAATAAACTCTCCTGAGAACCCTTATGTGTGAATTCGTTCATCATTGAAATCACCGGGTAAATGAGAATACTAAAATCGGGTCTTGCTGAAATACCCTGATCTTCTGAAGCTATTTTTTCCTCAAATCGAGTTGAAAGGCTCGCCGCCAAATGGCCGCCGGCCGAAAAACCTAATACACCTATTTGATCTGGATTAAGGTTCCAATCTTTAGCCTTATTCCTTATTAATCGCATAGCTTGTTGAGCGTCTGCCAGAGGAGCAAGGCTTTTATCTTCCATAATTTCATCAGAAGGTAACCTGTAGTGTAAAACAAATGCATTTAAGCCTAAAGAATTAGCCCATTTTGCAACTTTTCTCCCTTCCTTTTCTACTGATAGATGAGAGTAACCTCCTCCGGGGAGGATTAAAATAGAGGCATTTTTTCCCGGATTTTCAGTTAGGAATATTTTCAATTCGGGGGTAACTACTTTCGATATTCCGGTAACCACTCCTGTATCATTTTTATTTTCAATTTGTTTATAGTCTTCTGCTAAAATTGCTCCCGGCACCTTATTTCCCCAGATTTCTACAGACTCCTGAGCAAATAGGTTTGATAAACAAATAAGGTTTAAGAGTATAGCCAAATAGCTAACCCTTAAACCCTGTCTGGTTTTATAATTCATGTTTTTACTTTTAGCAATTCAAAATTACTCCATTTTATAAATTTCGGTACCAGCCAGTAAAAATAATCCCAGGCCGTAATCTTCAAAATCGGGAATTTTATCGTAGGATAGTGGCTGGCCGTCTTTAGGTTCTTTTCCTGTAGATTGCACATAACCTAAGAATCCATCGTCGTGGAGAGAATCTTCTATCATTGCCTTCCAGGCTTTTTCAATTATTGGTATGTATTTTTCTGCATCAAGTAAACCATTGTTTACGCCGTAAGCCATACCATATACAAATGAAGCAGTTCCTGAAAGTTCTTTACCTCCATAATGATCTTCATCGTGTAAACTTACATTCCAGAATCCATCTTCACGTTGAACTTCAGCCAAAGCTTCAGCCATAACTTCAAGGTCTTCTATGTATTGATCCCGATGTGGAGCATCTTCAGGAATGATATCCAATACTTTTGCCAGGGCAACAATTACCCAGCCATTACCACGACTCCAATAGGAATCCTCTCCATTAGGCTCAGTATAAGGTGGGTCAAAATCGGCATCTCGCCACCATAAACCATCCTCTGGGTTAAATAAACCATTTCCACCTTCTATATCACGGGAATACATATACATTTTATGCATCTTTTCAAAATAACGTTCATCGTTTTCCAGAACTCCCATTTTGGCAAAAACCGGCATTCCCATTTGAATAGCATCTATCCAATCCCAATCTCCATTTTGCGGGGTATGTAAAAACTTCTCCATTGCCGCTCGTGTATTTTTGAGTTTTTCGGGTTTGGGCTCCAGGTTATATAAATCTATATAAGTCTGTGCAGCGCAATAGTCATCAGCATTTCGGGTTATGTTCTTGCTTCTAAAGCCCCAATCATGAAATTTGGCCCAGTCAAGTGCGTAATTGTAAAAGTCTTGTTTGGGATAGATTTCGTGTAATGCCATAAGGCCTTCATAGTAAACTGCTCTTGTCCAAATGTGACTTGGCCGTTCCATATTGGTGATAATTGTTTTGCCAACATCAGGCCATTTTTCCATAAAGTACTTATTGGCCAATTCCATTTGATCTAAAACTTCTTCTCTATCTAAATCTATAGATTGTTGAGCAAATGAAGTTGCGCTAATAAAAATGACCAGGTAGATAAGTAAAGAATGTTTTTTCATGATTTATAACAGTTTTTTATTAATTGTTTGTTTCAGTTTTATGTAAAGGAGTAAGGATTAAAGTGTCTAAAAGACCTGAAGGCATAGGGTCCCATTTTGTGGCGTCAAATTCTTCATAGTCTTTATTTACCATATTTATTTCGTGAAAAATTTTCCATTCCTCGCCCCGCATTTCCATATCCCGAACACGGTTAGCTGCCAGGTTTGTTACTTTAATTTTTAGTTTATTGTTTCCTTCACGAAGATTTCCGGTTTTTAGTTTAAATGGAGCTGCCCAGGCCGTCCCAATATATTCATCATTTATGTAAACTGCAGCGCTTTCCCTTACATCTCCGAGATGAAGCTCCCAATTATCGGCTTCAATATCTGGTTTTTCAAATATGGTCTCATAAATTCCTGTTCCGGAAAATGCCACGGCTTTTTCTCCTAAATCTGTCCAGGATTGCATTTCCTCTAATTTTTTAGTTTCGGGAATTTCAGGGCCACCATTTTCAAAGGACAAAGTCCACTCACCGGTAATGTCGTAAGATTCTTCACCAGATTCATAGTATGACCATTGCTGTAATTCTTTTTGAAGTCCAGTTTTGATAAAAAAAGATTCTCCGGGTTCTATTTGAACCCTAACCTTAGTCACACCATCTTCTATTTTAGAATCTGCTCTTCCAGCCTCGCCATTTAGAGGATTAAATAGCATTATGCTCTCTGAAGAGGTTTGAAGTGGGATATATTCATTAATTGTGTTTGAGGTATGGTTTACCAAAAAGTATATTTTATCGTCGCCCAATTTCCTTCTTATAAATTTTAATCCTGTATTTACTAAATTTTCCGGAAGAACATTAGCGGTCTTCAAAGCCTCGGGCAGGTCATTAAGTTCAGTGATTTTTAAATTGGTGTCATTAATAAGTTCCTTAATCTCAGCTGTCCTCTCTTTGTAATTATGATATCCCGGAGCTGTTTCCGGCAAGCCATTAAACACAATATGAGCTCCATTATTTTTTAATTCAATTAGCTTTTGAAAAGTTTCCAAAGGCATATTTTTACTTTCGGGAACAATCAAACTTTTAAAAGTTCCTCCAGGCAACTTAATTTTACCGTCTTCTACACTGGCTTTTTGAATAAACCTACCAGAAATAAAATCAGTTGTATACCCATTATTCATTAAATAATTAGTGATTTCATAAAAGGGCCGATCGTGAAGCCATTCGTCCAGCGAATGAATTTTCAACTGAAAAAAGAGATTCCCCTTATAAAAATTATCCCAAACATCGTGAATTGGCCAGTAAAGAAGTGTTTCATTGTCAGCTTCCCCAGCTTGTAACATAGATTGAGAATTTTCTATATAATTAAAAAGCTGTGGAGCATCCTGCCATATCGTATTATTGGGACTAAAGTTGACGGAAGCATAAAATTTCCATCCCGGCCATTTCGCACGCTCAGGGGAGTAAGTGGTGCCGTGAAGAAAAATATGGTTTATCCCATTCAGGAATAATTCTTCAACTTCCGGTTTTGTTTGTGAAAGTGCAGTTTTAAAATGATCCCTGAGCCAAGTAAAGGTTTCGGAAGAGGTAAGTGGTTTTCCTGCTATATGTGCCGCGGAGGACGAAAATTTAAGCATAACAGGGTCAGCATCACCTTCTCTTATATCTTCTTTTTCCCTTCGCAATCCAGGAATGTCAAAAGGCATAGAGCCAAAAGTTTCACACTCAGGGATATCTGCCGATGCATACATGTCTATTAAATTCCCTGGAGAACCATGTGCCTGTAACCTTGTTTTGAATCCCTTTTCATTAGCCCACTCCGTCCACGGAATATTAAAATTTTCCAGCAATAAATCTGAAATAGTTTCCCTGTAATCACTTTTCACCCTGTTTCCTTCCTCAGAGCTATTTTCTTCTAAAAGAAGGTTGAGTTTTGTTTTAAGGTCGTAACCTCTTCTGGATTTAAATTCCTCAAAAAAATTGGGTGTGAAATCGGTATTGTAGACTTCATAGCTATCATTAAAAACGCTTCTTGGTTTTTTAGACATTTTGCTGAAGGCTTTATTAAAAGGTTTCAAGTATTGCTCCAGGGCCTCTGTTGAGTAATGATCAACGGTGAATCCTTCTCCGCCAGGGGCAGCCCTTTTAACCTGTTGGCCGGTTTTACCAGTGAAAACTGCAATAACTTTATGAGCCTCACCTTTAGATTTCCAGTTTACAGAAAGGTCTTTTTTAATTTTATGTGTAATGTCAGAATGGTTTCCATTTTCATCAAAAGCAACTAAATATTTGAGTTCAGCAGTTTTTTGATCCCTTTCGTTTTCTGGTTCTATTTTTTGCTTTAATCGTTCCCCCTTTTTTAATTCATAAGTTCTTGTTACCAGCTTGGTTGCGGCGTGTTCCTGATCTACCTGAGGGCCGCCGTATGGCCATCCCGTCCCTAAAACCATATCTACACCCATGTGAAGACTATCGGCTGTTTTAATAGTGTAATCCAGGATTTCAAGATATTCAGGAGACAAAAAATCTAGATAATTTTCTTCTTCCCCTTTAACCCCATAAATGGGAGTTATTTCAACTCCACCGATTCCCGCTTTGTGTAATTCGATAAGATTTTGCTTTACATTTTTTTTATCAATAGTACTACCCATCCACCACCACCGGGTCCAGGTTTTTGTGGTGTTGTCAACTTTATTCCAAGCTGTTTTCTGTTGTTGATTAGGATCTTCCTGGCTGTAAGATGGCTGAAGATATAAGGCCAAGAGTGGAAATAAAATGAATTTTTTTAGCATCAATTAAGGTTTAGTTCTATCTGATTTAACGTTAAAGAAAAGAGGATTTTAATTTTTAAAAATAGAAAATAAGTGTACTGAATGTGTCCTGTGCCGTCCTGTAAAATTGATCTCTTTCATAGAAAGAAATAAAATTTTACATCCTTAAATTATAAAACAATATTATTATAGTTGATTAATTGGCTTTGCGGTTTTTACTGATAAATTTAAAATCATTAACAGAAGAGATAAGGTGATTTCCTAATTTTATGTTAAGCATCACGGGCTAGTGACAGTGTATTTTTTGATATTTCTATAATAATTCACTTCAAATAATGCGTAAAAGACCCTTTATTAACTCATAATTTATTTGATTTATAAAGATATGCAGTACAGTACAGGATACCTAGATACAGAAAAGCAAATATATTTGAGTGTTAATATTTTGTAAACTCAAAAAATAAAACGATCAAATATGAAACAATTTGTATTTAAATTAATGATGTATACATGCTGTGTACTCTTCAGTGTGACGGGGTTGTCACAAGAAAAGCAGATTTCTGGTACTGTAACTGATGAGAACAACATTCCTTTACCAGGTGTTAATGTTGCTATTCAGGGAACCAACACGGGTACACAAACCGATTTTGATGGGGAGTACGCTATAGCGGCCAGTGCTGGTGATGTACTAGTATTTAGTTTCATAGGTATGGAAGAAACTCAAATTCAAGTTGGAGCTCAAAGTGTTTACAACGTAGTAATGATGGAAGGTAATTCAGAATTGGATGAAGTAGTAGTTATTGGATATGGTTCGGAAAGAAAGAGAGATTTGACGGGTGCTGTTTCTTCTATCAGTGCAGAAGATTTTAACCCCGGTGTAGCAATTGCTCCGGAGCAACTTATGCAAGGAAAGATTGCAGGTGTTAATATCGTACAAAATAGTGGTCAACCTGGAGCAGCTTCCACAGTGCGTATAAGAGGTACAAATTCTGTTTCTGCAGGTAATGACCCGCTGTATGTAATTGATGGGGTACCGCTCCAATTTGGCAGTTCTAATAATTTCGTTTCTGGCATGCAGGGATCTTCACCATTTTCTTCTCAACCAACAAATCCTCTTAATACAATAAACCCAGCAGATATAGCATCTATTGACGTTTTAAAAGATGCTTCGGCTACTGCAATTTATGGTTCGCGAGGGGCAAATGGTGTGATAGTTATAACTACAAAAGATGGTGGCGGAAATGATATTTTCAACTATGATGGATTTGTGGGAGTATCCTCAGTAAGAAAGACATTACCTTTTTTGTCGGCTGATGAATATAGAAATTATGCCAATCAAAACGGACTTGAATTTCCAGATGAAGGAGCGAATACAGATTGGCAAGATGAGATTTTTCGCACTGGTATAAGTCAAAATCATAATCTCTCATTTGGTGGAGGAAGCGGGAATACAAATTATAGAGCTTCGGTGGGATATACTTCACAGGAAGGGATTATTTTATCTTCTGGCTTAGAAAAATATACGGCCCGCTTAAATGCTGATCATAGGGCATTGAATGACCGACTAAAAATAGGTTTAAATATAACTTATGGAGATATATCCGAGGATAATGCACCTGTATCCTCCAATATTAATAATGAGGGAGGTAATTTATTAAAAGACGCCCTAAGATGGGCGCCTACCTTACCGGTACGCAACGAAGATGGGTCTTTTTATCAAATTGGAGAATTGAGAATAAACCCCGTCTCTTGGGGTCAGGTAGAAGATATTCGCGAGACAGATTTCTTTCTAGGAAGTGGTGATATTTCTTATAATTTGACAGATGAACTCACAGCTAGGGTTAACCTTGGTCTTAGCGATGAAAATGTGGAGCGTTATACTCATATGCCCTCGACCCATCCATCGGGAGAAACAGACGGAGGAAGAGCATCAATAAATAAAGCAAATAATTATAGTACTCTTTTAGAAACAACCCTGAATTATACAAAGAGCTTTGACAATAATAGTAATCTTAGTGTGCTGGCAGGATATTCTTTTCAACGGTTTGTCTATGACTATACCTTTACGGAAGCAAATAATTTTGTGTCCAGTGGTGTAAAATGGAATTTAATTCAATCGGGTAATATTTTAGCTAATAATTCATTCAAAACTGCCAATAGATTAGAATCTCTTTTTGGTAGATTTAATTATAGATTAATGGATAGTCGCTATTTATTCACAGTTACATTACGAAGAGATGGGTCTAGTAGATTTGGGGAAAACAACCGGTATGGTGTATTTCCGTCAGGTGCTTTTGCCTGGAGAATATCTGATGAAGAATTTTTCTCGACTGATTTTTTTAGCAATTTAAAACTGAGAACGGGATATGGTATAACCGGTAACCAAGAAATTCCAAACGATCTTTACAGACAGCAACTGACCATAGCAGGGTCCGCATCTTATAACCTGGGCGGCGAATCAATTCCAAGTGTATTGCCAAGTAATTACGCAAACCCAGACTTAAAATGGGAAGAAACTTCTCAATTAAATGTTGGTTTGGATTTTAGTATGATGGACGAACGTGTTTATGGTTCTATAGATTATTACCAAAAGAATACTACTGATCTACTTTTACAATTTTCTACAACTGCTCCATCAGTCGTAAGTACTCAATGGGCAAATGTCGGTGAAGTTGAAAATAAAGGTCTTGAAATAGATTTAAATGGAGTATTAGTGGAGAAAGATGATTTTACTTGGAATGCGAACATAAATTGGAGTAGAAATAAAAATGAAGTTCTCTCCCTTTCCAATGATCAATTTTCACGAGAGGAGATAAGAACTGCTCCTTTATCAGGAGTAGTAACACCAAAAGATTTTTCTCAAATAATAAGACCGGGTTATCCTTTGGGGACTTTCTATGGTAGACAATTTACCGGATATAATGAAGAAGGAATGGAGACCTATTTAGACGAGGACGGTGTAGAGGGTGCTGACTTAGTAGTGATTGGAGACGCTCAGCCGGATTTTGTATATGGTTTCTCAAGTAATGTAAGATGGAGAAATTTTGATGCTTCTGTTACTTTCCGAGGTGTTGTTGGGAATGATATTATGAATAATACAGCTGCGGAGTTTTCTTATCCCTTATCCGCACCCGGTGTAAATGTACTTGAAAGTGCAATTGAAAATACAGAGATTAGCAGGAGTCAAACACCACAGATCTCTTCAAAATGGATTGAAGATGGCAGTTATTTAAGATTAGATAACCTGAACATAGGTTATACTCTGAAGCCCGGAGATGACTCTGTTCTTAAGCGAGCTCGTTTTTATATCACAGGTCAGAATCTCTTTGTGATTACTAATTATTCCGGTTTTGATCCTGAGGTTCGAACAAATACAAATGCAGGAGGTACAGCTCCCATAGGGATTGATTATCTCGCATATCCAAGACCTCGAATATTCCAATTAGGAACAAGTCTATCTTTTTAAAAAATATTGAATAAAAAATGAAAAAAATGAAAAAATATATATCTACTTTTTACAAAAAAGCGATTATTGGTGTGATGACACTACTCTTATTTTTACCAGTTGGATGTGGTCTAGATGAGGATGTTTATTCAGTTTATACACCGGAAACTTTTTACACTAGTGATGAGGCAGTTTTATCTTCTTTGTCAGGAGTTTATAGGAATTTTGCCCTTATCACAGGTATGGGAATTGAATATCGAGTTTTAGAATTGCCTGCTGATCAAGTCATTCTTCATGGAAAAATTCAGGGGTGGTGGCAGAACGCGGAATCTGAGCAGTTAATGGAACACGAATGGGATGCTAGCCACGCTTATTTCACTACTACATATAACACCTTTTTTAATACTGTAGGGCAGGCGAATGGATTAATAGCCTCGCTGGAGGCTTCTCCTATGGAAGATATTGATGGTCCCCTAGCGGAGTTAAAAGCTTTACGAGCTTATGCTTATTTCTTCCTAATGGATTTGTTTGGAAATGTTCCCATATTTTTAGAATCAAAAGTTGATCCTAATAATTTACCTCAACAAAATTCTAGAAGTGAAGTTTTTGCTTTTGTAGTAGCCGAACTTCAAGAAGCCGCGGAATTATTGCCATCAGCCACGACCGTGGGAGGAGAATACTATGGCAGATTAACCAAGGAGGCAGTATACTCTTTATTATCAACTGTTTACCTTAATGGAGAGGTTTATACTGGCACACCTTATAACGCTGAGGCTATAGAATATGCTAATAAAGTAATTAATTCCGGGGCCTATAGTTTGTTGCCGAATTATTTTGACAATTTTGCTCCGAACAATGAAAGAAATAACGAATTTATTTTTGGAGGCGTTTATACGCCCAATGTCCCAGGAGGTATTGGACAGCCATTTGTACAGAAAGTTCTGCCAGGTATAGGTGGTGGACTATTTGGGTTGCCTTATACACCACAGAATGGTTTTGGCACCCGTCCGTCGATTGAGCAATTGTATCAAGAGGGAGATGACAGAAAGGATATGTTTCTTTCTCACGGAGAGTTAAAGGATCCTAGAACCGGTGAAACTGTTATGGTTGAACGAATTGTTCCAGACAATAATTCACAGTTATATGATCCCGAAACTTCTAGTTTAGGTCCTGTTCCTTATGAAATTATTCCTGCCACTGGAATTAGAAATCAACCAATGAATGCCGGAATTAAATGGATTAAGTGGCAACTAGATCCTAACACAAATGGAGGAAATGCCGGTAATGACGTAGCATTTATAAGGTATGCAGATGTTATTCTTACTAAAGCAGAAGCACTCGCAAGACAAGGGGATCTTGATGCTGCCCTTGTGCTGATTAATGATATTAGAAGAAGAAGCGATGCCGCTCCTCTTACCTCTATTACATTAGATGATATTTTGGATGAAAGAGGAAGAGAACTAGCTTTTGAAATGACGAGAAGAAGAGACTTAATTAGATTTGGGAAATTTACTGATGCATGGGAGTTTAAGGAAGAGTCAGAACCTTTCCGCACAATTTTTCCAATTCCTAGAACTGCTATTGATGCAAATCCTAATTTAGAGCAAAACCCAGGATACTAGAATTTTTTGAATTAGTTTGATATAGTTTAGATGGATTGTAAGAAAGGGTTGTTGTTAATCAACGCCCTTTTTTAATTCAAGAGGGTAAATACTTCGAGACTTGCCTCGTTAATATATTTTGTAAAGTTGAAAAACGTTTTTTAATAAAATGCTCTGTGGGCTAGACCCGTATCTACTATACTTTAAAATAATAATCATGATAACAAAAAATGTAGTTTATAAAATGGATAATACATTTGGCTCGATAATAAAAACTTTAGTTTTGGTTATCCTTCTTTTTTCGGGCATTTATCAATGCTTTGCTCAAACTGTAGAGGGAAAGGATTATTCTTCCAGGACCAATGTAGATAACACTTTCGATATGGCAGGAGAGGATGTTTTCGGCCAGCGATTTCCTTCAGAGCATCTTATTATCAAAGATGGGGTGACAGGGGTTAATATAACTGCTCTTACCACTTCTCGACATAATAACTCTAAAATATATCAGACTCATCCGCAATGGACTCCCGATGGAAAATATATAATTTTTCGATCGGACCGAGCAGCTAAGGATGGTCGTGGAGAACATGCTTATGCAATTTCAATGGATGATTATGAAATTGTTCAGGTGACAACTGGTGATACAGGAAGCGATCTTCACCTGGGCTGGAAAAAAAATTTAGCCTATTTATTTCGTGATGAACAGTTAATAGAGCTGAATTTAGAACAGCTGTTGACAGATAGTGAACAGCGGATAGTGAAAAAACCGGAAGATTATGAACGGGTTGTAACGACCTTACCAGAAGGGGTTAGAGAATCTGGCGGTATTGGCTTGGATATTAACGAAGAAAGAATATTTTTTGCTGCCCGTCTAGCAGATAATTTATCTGCTATCTATAGTATTGACCTAATATCAGGAGATCTAAAGAAGCTTAAAGAAGTACCTTTTAGGGCAAATCATTTACAAGCAAATCCTTGGGTTTCAGGAGAAATTATGTATTGTTGGGAGACCGGAGGCGATGCTCCGCAAAGGATGTGGTATTTATCTGTGGATGAAAGTGGAAAAGTTAATAACCGGCCGGTTTATGATGAGAAGCCCGATGAATGGGTTACTCACGAAGTATTCGCTGGACCGGATCATATTCTTTTCAATGTGATGGCACATCTGGAACGTTTGAAAAGTAATGATACCGGAATTTTTTCTTATAATTTGAGGACAGGAGAGGTTCAAAAGTTCGACCAGGCGGATCGGGGTGGCTATTGGCATGCGGCTGGCACCAGGGACTTAAAATGGGCGGTTGGTGATACTTTTGATGGTAATCTTTATCGCCTTAATCTGGAAGATGGTGATGTCACGCTATTAACTGCTGCACACAGACCCAATAGCAAAAGTCCGTTTACAAGGGAAGCACATTCTCACCACTCAATTAGTCCAGACGGTAAGTGGGTGCTTTTTAATTCAAGTATGTTAACAGGAAGTGATATAATGATGGTTCCTTTATTACCTCCAAATCTTGATTAATTATAGGATTTAAATTGAATTCATTTGAAAATAAAGTATAAATATGAGAGGTTTTTATTTTCGATAAGAATCTTTGCGCTTAACACTACACTATGATAGGTCTTGATATTTTTATTTTCGTAACGAACCGAGTATCTATATTTTTGGGGGCTATTTTTCTTTTTACCGTTAGTCAAATGGCCGCTCAGGATAGGGAGGGAGTAGAATTGTCATGGCTTGGGGACAGTAGCCCGGAAATTTCTACCGGGGTAAGTTGGGGTGTGCCATTTCCGGAGGGGGAAGTTAAATCTATTAATCAGTTTGAGCTTATAAACAAAGAGGGTGACCAATTACCTTTACAATCATGGAATTTAGCATACTGGCCAGATGGCACTTTGAAATGGCTGGGATTTGCCACTGTAGTAGAAACTGGTGATGGTTCAGGGTTTACTTTGATGTCTACAGATAGAGGTGCTAAAAGTACTACCAAATCAAATTTGATAGTAAAAGAAAATGCAGATTCTATACAAATAGATACAGGGGTACTGCAATGCAGGATCCCTAAGAGGGGGAGTCAAATTTTTTCTGACTTGCGAATAGGAAACGAGGTGATTAGTTCTGCAGCACAGCTTGTGTGCATCAATCAAAACGGACCTGAGAAGGAGCTGGGCGAACAGCCAATAAAAGAGGAGTTTAAGGGAGAAATATCTAAAGTTACATTAGAACAAAATGGGCCGGTAAGAGCTGTAGTAAAGATTGAAGGCCGTCACGTTACAGCGGATGGAAGCAGAAGCTGGTTACCATTTGTAGTAAGGCTTTACTTTTATGCAGATTTGCAATCTGTTAAGCTAGTACACACGATTATTTATGATGGTCATCAGGATAAGGATTTTATCCGTGGCTTAGGGGTTACTTTTGATTTGCCTATGGATGAAGAGGTCTACAATCGTCACATTCGGTTTTCAGGAGAAAAGAGTGGTTTTTGGGATGAGCCCGCACAACCACTTGTAGGTCGGGTGCCTTTTTCGACCACTAAAGAAAATACGTATGAGTCGCAACTTAAAGGCCAACGTATTGCCGAACAGAGCGACCTCACAAAGGAACAGGTATTCCTTGTGGAAAACCTTGCATCATGGAATGATTTTAAGCTCGTTCAGGATAATTCAGAAGGATTTCGAATACAAAAAAGAACCGGAAGTGAAGTTGCTTGGATTGATGCAGGAGTAAGTAATCGATCTGAGGGAATGGCTTTTGCAGGAGATGTTAGTGGGGGACTTGCAGTTACCATTCGTGATTTCTGGCAGTCGTACCCGGCCTCTCTTGAAGTGCGTAATATGAGGAAAGATACGGCACAAATAAAAGCTTGGCTTTGGTCTCCAGATGGTCCAGCAATGGATATGAGACATTACGATACAATTCCCTGGGGACATACTTTAAAGGCTAGTTATGAAGATGTTCAGCCGGGGTTTAGCACGCCTGAAGGAGTTGCTAGAACCAGTGAAATTCTCTTGTTTGCCACTTCGGGAGTGCCGTCTCTTGATAAACTTAATGAGATTACTAGTTTAGGAAATACCCCACCATTACTTATCGCTTCACCGGAATATATTCATAAAATCCCGGTATTTGGGATCTGGAGTTTACCTGATCGTTCTACAGTTGGAAAAGCCTGGGTGGAGGACCAATTGGAGAGTGCTTTTGAATATTATCAAAAGGAGGTTTACCAACGCGATTGGTACGGCTTCTGGGATTATGGGGATGTTATGCATGCTTATGACGAAGACAGGCGGGAATGGAAATATGATGTTGGCGGCTACGCCTGGGATAATACTGAGCTTATGCCACATATGTGGCTTTGGTATTATTATTTGCGAACAGGAAAAGAAGATGTTTTTAGAATGGCAGAAGCTATGACAAGACATACCTCGGAGGTGGATGTACATCATATTGGTAAATTTGCAGGTCTGGGCTCCCGGCATAATGTGCGGCATTGGGGAGACGGTTCCAAGGAAGTGCGGGTATCACAAGCTGCACCCGGAAGGTTCTATTACTATCTTACAACAGACGAACGCATTGGAGATCTTATGAGGGAATCTGTAGAGGCATCAAATAAAGCCATAGGAGACCTTGATCCACTACGTCTTATATTAGATAAAAGCGAATATCCTACCCATGCCAGAGTGGGACCAGATTGGTTTGCTCTTGTTGGCAATTGGATGACAGAGTGGGAGCGAACGGGAGATCCTAAATACAGGGACAAAATTTTAACTGGAGTCGAAAGCTTTTCAGAGATGCCGTATGGGTTTTTTTCCGGTAAAGCAGGTGCCTTTGGCTATGACCCGGAAAGTGCAAAAATGTACCAGTTGCAAACGGATCATATTGGTTCTTCACACTTATCTGTTTTGATGGGAGGACCAGAGATCGCATACGAGCTGACACAACTTCTGGACAGCCAGCAATGGGATAGGTTATGGTTACAATTTGCAAAAATTTATGGTGCTTCTTCAGAAATTGTTGAAGAGGAATTTGGAGTGCGAACCAGCCTGGGAAACCCGGGGCCTTGGTATGCCCGGCTTCCGGCTTATTATGCAAAAGTGAAGGGGGATAAACACTATGCAGCAAGGGCTTGGGAAGATTTCTTAGGCCGTAGCGAATATAATATTCTTACCAATTTTAAAATGGAAAAATATGAGGGTAATGAAACCCTGGAACCTGTTTATGAAGTTCCGGGGGTTTCTACAAACAACACGGCGCAATGGAGTTTAAATGCTATTCAATTACTGGAATTAATAGGAGACGATCTACCAGAAAGTCATCCCCGATTTAAGGATAATAATTAATATGACGCTTCGAAATTTTTTAATTGAACATACACTTAGAAGAATATTGAAAAGGTGTGCATTGCTGTTTTTTTTACTGTTTTCAACCCTCATTTTCATAGGTTGTGGCAGGGGCGATTATAAAAGGGATGAGCTTATTTTTGAGGATGATTTTGAAGATACTCTCTCCAACTGGATTATAGAAACAGAGATTTCAGAGGATGCTAAAGCCACTATTACAGATGGGAAACTGGTTATTGATGTAGACAGGGGAGCTACTGTATGGCTGGATAAAAAATTATCTGGAAATATTAGTATCGAATATCACCGCAGGGTGGTGATGGAAAATGGTAAAAATGATAGACTTTCAGATCTTAACCAGTTTTGGATGGCTGGTGATCCAGGGAATGAGGATCTTTTTACCCGCAGGGGCGTTTTTGAAGAGTATGATTCCTTGGAATTGTACTATTTCGGAATAGGAGGAAACAGAAATACTACTACGCGCTTCCGGAAATATACAGGAACCGGAAAGAAGGATCTTATACATGATTTTCAGAAAGAGAAATATATGCTGGAACCAAATAAAACCTATCGGGTTAAGACCATAATTTATAATGGTGTTACAAAGGTATTTCTGGACGGCAAGGAATTGTTTTCTTATGAAGATAGCGATCCATATAAAGAAGGTTATTTCGGAATTAGAACAACTGAATCAAGACACGAAATAGACAACGTAAAAATCTATAGTTTAAAGTAATAGGTAATTTTTAATAAAAGGGAATTAATATTATCAATTTCAGTATAAATAAGTATTGATTCAAAATTAAAATTATGGCTTCAAAAAGATCAAATATTTTCCTTTGTGTATTCACTCTTATGTTTTTCGTATCTCATTTTGAGAGCGTTTGCCAGGAAAACAGGTCTTTTAAAATTTTTCAGTTTCCATCAAATAAAATTCCGGTAATTGATGGTAATTCAGATGATTGGGGAATGGTGCCGGAGGATTATTTTATAGGCATGGATCAACTATGGGATGACAGCGGTAAACATGCAAGTGCAAATCCTGAGAATCTTGACGTTACAGTAAAAGTAGGTTGGGTTAATGGACTAAACCGATTATACTTCCTTTATGAAGCTTACGATGACTATTGGGATTTTTCATCTCCCGGTTTACATAATGATACATTTGAACTTATAGTAGATGCCGATAGATCTGGAGGCCCATTTATAGACCGGTTCCATCCTAATAAAGATTTGGATGAGATGGAGGCTTACTTTTCATTTCATGGGGTGCACGCACAAAATTATCACATTTTTACTCCTGCAGAAGGAAAGGACTGGACATTAGTGTGGGGTAGCCAGCCGTGGATCAAAGAGTTGCCCTATGCAAATGCAGCTTATAATTACGACTTTAAGCCCGGGCAGAGTGGAAAATTAAAACTTGAATTTTGGATAACACCTTTTGATTATGCGGGAAATGATCCGGACCGGGCAATAGAGTCCATTTTAAAGGAAAATAAAATTATTAGTCTAGCCTGGGCTGTTATTGATTATGATGATGCCAACAAAGAATCGAATAATGGATTTTGGAACCTCTCTAAAGAACATACCATGTACGGTAACGCTTCCTATAGTTTACCTTTTACGCTAATGCCGCTTGAAGCTAAATTCAAAAACTCAATTGAAGCAGAATGGTCTTTTAATATTGTAGATATGAATAGACGTATGGTAGCTTTTATTGATGAATCAAAAGGAGAAGTCAATTCCTGGAAATGGGATTTTGGTGACGGGGCAACTTCTACAGAACAAAACCCTTTACACCAATATAAGGAAGCGGGAAAGTATGTGGTGATCTTAAACGTTGAGGGACCAAAGGGGAAATCGCGATTGTCTAAAGTGTGGGATGTAGCTGTACAATGAAAACTAAAGTGAAAATACAAATTATGAATTATTTTAATATTCAGAGATGGGTATTATTTCTTCCTGTCCGTATGTTTTCCAAGGTCTTTAGTAATATAGATTATTCTGAAATAAAGTTCAGGTTTACTGCATTCTTCGTTGTATTAGTATCAATAATTTCTTTAAGCTGTAAAGAGGAAGAAAATAAAACCGAAAAGGATAATATTCCACCAAACTTTCTGGTAATCATTGCAGATGATGCCGGCTGGAATGACTTTAGCTACCACGGGTCCAGGATACAAACACCAATAATAGATTCACTTGCGGAAAATGGGCTTAAGCTGGAGCGTTTTTATGCAGCTCCTACCTGTTCCCCATCACGGGCTAGTTTGTTAACAGGGAAACCTGCAAGCCGTATGGGAATTGTTGCGCCAATAAGTGGTCGTAGTGAGTTAAGCCTGCCAGATTCTATTACTACGCTGCCCCAGGCATTAAAGGAGAAAAATTATAAAACCTCATTATTTGGTAAATGGCATTTAGGGCTAAAACCGGAAAGCGGTCCGCAGGCTTATGGCTTCGACTACTCCTATGGATTTTTACACGGACAAATAGATCAATACACTCACCAGTATAAAAATGGTGATTCCAGCTGGTACCGTAATAAAGAATTCATTGAGGAAGAAGGCCATGCCACAGATCTTATAACCAACGAGGCGATTAAGTGGCTGGAGGAGGAAAAAACCGATACACCTTTTTTTATGCAGGTTGCCTACAGCGCGCCTCATTTTCCGCTTCAGGAGGAGGAAAAATGGAAGCAACCCTATAACGGCGTTTTTGATGATCCTACACGTCGGGATTATGCGGCTGCTATGGCACATATGGATCACAGCATTGGGAAATTGCTCAAAGCTTTAAAAGAGAAAGGTTTAGAAGAGAACACTGTTATCGTTTTTTTAAGTGATAATGGTGCTATGGAGAACTGGTACCCTGATGATCAATATAATGGGAAATTTGAACCTCATACAGAGATGGGTAGCAATCTCCCACTTCGGGAATGGAAGAATTCAAATTATGAAGGTGCCATTAGAGTACCCGCAATAATAAGCTGGAAAGGAAATCTCTCATCAGGTACATCGGAGGAATACATATCGGTATCAGATCTTATGCCTACTTTCCTGGAGCTTGCCGGAGTAGAAAAAATACCGGAAAGTATTGAAGGACAAAATGCGTGGCCGGTTTTGACCGGAGAAAATCAACTCTGGAAAAACAAAATATATATTAGAGGGCATCTTCAGGAAAGTCTCATCCAAAAACCCTGGAAATTAATTAGGACCAGATATTTGGAGGAGCCTTCTGTTCATGAATTATACAATATTGAAGATGATCCCGAAGAGAAGCATAATATTTTAGAGGGAAATTCTGACATTTTTGATAATTTAAAAAATGATTTGGAGGCTGAATTTGCAAAGGATGCCCCAGAGGTTAATCTCGATTTAATACAATAGAGTAAATTTAAAATTAGGATAAAAAGTAGGAATATGATCCCATTTTTCATTAAAAATAAAAAGATGATGACAAAACGAGCTTCTTTAATACAGATAATAATATTTATACTTCTCCTTTCCGGTTGTAAATCGGAGGAAAAGTCAGTCGTAACAGAGATTCTACTTATAAATACTTCCAACATTGAACTTTCAGAAAAAGCCGTTGTTATAGAAAGGGCAAAAATCTTTGAAGCAGAAAATGAAAAATATCCTGTACTTACTTCCGCTTCAGATACTATTCCTTCCCAACTCACAGATCTTGATTGGGACGGAGAGTGGGATGAGCTGTTCTTCCTGGCGAATTTTTCAGCAGAAGAAAGGAAAACTTTTGAACTGCACTGGGTAGATGAGGAGCCGCAATATACCACCCGCACCAGTGTAAGATTTGGAAAGAGGGAATCAGTGGACGAACCGGTAACCCCTGCAACAGAAGAAACGCTTACAGCTACAGATATGCCAAAAAACCTTGGTTTCCAAAAATATCAAACTGACGGCCCCACCTGGGAAAATGATAAAGTTGGTTTCAGGCATTATTTGGATGGTAGGAATTCCAAAGACATTTTTGGTAAGACATCGGCTAATATTTCCCCTGAAACAGTTGGTGTGAATGATACTGGTGCTGTTGAGGATAATTATCATACGATGGAAGACTGGGGCCGGGATATTTTTCCGGTAGGAAACTCTGTAGGATTGGGAGGCTTTGCTTTGCTTGTAGACAATGAGGTTCAAAGGCTGGGAATTACTGTTGATGATACCCTGAGCAATATTGAAGAAACTACCTTTAGAATTCTAGAAGAGGGTCCGCTAAAATCTATAATGAAATTTGAATATAATAACTGGGATGCTGCAGATAATACTTATAATGCAGAAGAGGTTACTACTATTTGGGCCGGGATGTATGGATTTAAAAATACGGTTTCTGTTAGCGGAATGCAGAATGATGAAGTTCTTCTTATTGGACTTTCGAATATTAATATTGAAAAACCGCTTCAGGAAGTTGAGGTAGGGGATTTTGTCGCCCTTATCCTGCACGATTATCAAACCTATGAACGGGAATGGGCACTAGGTACGGCTTTGCTTATTCCTAAAGCCGATTACAATGGATATATAGAAGCTCCGGAAGAAGGGAAGGTTACGAGCTCATATCTGGTGAAAACTAAGAGAGAAAATGGAAATCCAATAAGCTATTATGCCATAGCTGCCGGTGAAATGGCGCCGGATGGTGGCTTTGAAGATGCTGAAACCTTCAGGAATTATGTTGAAGATCTCGCCCGCCAGCTTTCTGCAACAGTTGAAGTAGTAATTAATTCATCTGAGAACGAATAGATACAAAAGAAACTTTCAAATTAATCTTAAAATGAAGAACCGTTCTTTTATAGGATTTTCTTCATTTAATAAATCGAATATTATGAAAACATTCAATAGCAATTTCCCTATCCTACTTGTAATTCTTTGCCTTTTAGGTTTTGAATCCAAAGCCCAAGTGACTGATGTAAATACGCCCCTGCACTTATTGCAGCCAGATTATCCCACTCCCTATATGGATAATGAAGTAGAAGATGTTAAAGAAGTTCTGGATAGAGTTTATGATTTCCTGGAAAACAATACAGCATCCGGGATGATCGATAAAAAAACCAAGAAAGCCCTCACAGAGACAAACAGGTTTAAGGGAGATATAGATTTTGAAACAGGAGCCTTTAGGCTTACCAGCTACGAGTGGGGTGTGACCTATGCGGGAATGCTTTTAGCTACACAGGCAACGGGTGATGATAAGTATGCCCAATATACCCATAAACGCCTGAAACTTCTTGCAGAAGTGGCTGAAAATCATAAGGTAAGCGACGTAAAGGACTCCCCAATTCGTTCGATTTTAGATCCTCATGCCCTGGATGATGCCGGTGCATTATGTGCCTCTATGATCAAGGCTAAAAGGGATGGGTTGGATGCCAATTTGGATCCTCTAATCAGTAATTTCATTACTTATATAAGTGAAAAAGAATATCGTCTTGAAGATGGTACACTTGCCCGGAACAGGCCTCAAAATAACACACTTTGGCTTGATGATCTTTTTATGAGCGTTCCTGCACTGGCCCAAATGGGGACATATACTGGAGAGACCAAATATTTTGATGATGCGGTGAAGCAGGTGAAACAATTTTCTGAAAGAATGTTCAATGAAGAAAAGGGTCTATACATACACGGCTGGGTGCAGGAAATGGAAGTGCATCCAGAATTTCACTGGGCCCGTGCAAATGGTTGGGCAGTAATGACCCTGGTGGAACTTCTTGAAGTTTTGCCAAAAGATCATCCGGGATATCAGGATGTGCTAATTCAATTACAGGCACACGTAGAAGGCCTGGCAAAATATCAGCACGGTACCGGGTTCTGGCACCAGCTAATAGATAGGAATGATACCTACCTTGAAACATCGGCAACAGCTATTTATGCCTATTCTATGGCCCGTGCAATTAATAGAGGTTATATAGACGGTCTTGCCTATGCTCCTGCAACACTGCTTGCCTGGAATGCTGTAGCAAGCAATGTGAATGAACAGGGACAGGTGGAAGGTACCTGTGTAGGGACCGGAATGGGTTTTGATCCCGCTTTTTATTTTTACCGCCCGGTAAATAAATTTGCAGCTCATGGATATGGACCTGTGATGCTTGCTGGCGCAGAGGTGATCCTGATGTTAAAAAACAAGGAATTCGAGATCAATGATAGTTCTCTTCAGCTTAAGGTAACTCCCTAATATTATTTTTAAAGATGAAATTATCTGATAGATTAATCGCGGTTGCAACCATATTGTTTCTTATTTCCGGAGCAGTTTCAGCTCAAATAGGTAAACGTTTCCCGTCTGAACGAAAAGTAGTGACAGATCCTGTTACGGGGTTAGATTTAATATTTCTTACCAGTAAACAGGAAGGGGATTCGAAAATTTATCCCACTCACCCACAATGGACGGCAAATGGAGAATGGCTCATCTTTCGCTCTAACAGGGTGAAAGGAGAGGCTATGGCTGTAAATGAGCAAACAGGAGATCTTGTACAGGTTTCAGAAGGGGGATATACAGGAATGTTGAACATTGCTCAAAAATCCATGAAACTTTATTTTATGCGAAATTTGGAAAACGAGGGGCAGGACCATAATGAAAACAGGTCCTTACAGGTAATTGAGACCGATCTCGCCAAACTTTTTGCAGATAGTGAGGCCGGTAAAATGAAGAAAGCTACAGCTTATGAGCGGGTAGTTGGTACTACGCCACCAGAGATAGCTGCAGGGGGAGATATGGCTCTGGATGCAAATGAGGACTGGGTGTATTTTAGAATAGGATCTGAAGAAGCAGCGAGACATTTGCCGTCGGGCACTAAAGTCGAAGAAAATTTTGGCCCGCGTAATATGGGCTCGGGTCCAGGAGGAATTGGTAAAATGAACGTAAAAACCGGAGAAGTTGCACATGTTGTTTCTGTGCCTTTCCAGGTGGGACATATACAGGCGAACACCTGGAATCCCGGTGAGATTGTTTTTTCTTGGGAAACCGGAGGAAAATCTCCACAGCGTACCTGGACGGTAATGGCAGATGGAACCGGCCTGCGGCCCTTATATCCTGAAGCCGATTATGAATGGGTTACTCACGAGGCCATAATTTCGAAAGATGAGGTAGCACTGGCAATTATGGGCCATAGGGAGGTAGATGTTATGAAGGAAGCTCCGGTGGAAGTGACAGGCAGTAAGGGGGTAAGAAATCCAGAGAATCCCGGGCAGGAAAGTAATTGGGGACCATCTGGTACTCGAGAAAAACCTACAGGACTTGCAATAGTAAATTTAAGAACAAGAGAAATGACCATTGCAGGACAAACCCATGACGGGAGTGGGCTCTGGCACGTCCACGGTTCACCCGATGGTCGCTGGGCTGTGGGTGATGACTTCTCAAGAAGCTTGTACCTAATAGATAGAAATAATCGTGAAATGAAGATGCTTACCACCGGTCACAAAATTACCGCTGCAGATCATCTTCACCCGACCTTTAAACCGGATGGTACAAAGATACAGATTCAATCGGCCATGCTTTCAGAAGATGGCCGGTCGATGAATATCGTTATTGTTCCGGTGCCGGATACCTGGCTGGAAAGAACGTATTCGGAAATAGTAGAAAAGTAACCAGAACTAATTATTAGAATTTACTAAAAATGGATTCCAAAGCATTTAAGATGAAACTCCTACCTGGTTTTCAGGCAGAATATAAAAAACGTCATAATGAAATCTGGCCTGAGTTAAGCAAGCTTCTTTCGGATAGAGGAATTTATGACTATAGCATCTTTTTGGATGAAGAGACTTTGATTCTCTTTGCTATACAGAAAGTAAGGCCGGGAGCAAACCTAGAGAGTTTAACAGAGGAGCCTATTCTTAGAAAATGGTGGAAGTATATGAGTGATATAATGGAAACAAATCCTGATAATTCCCCAGTAGAGAAGCCATTGAAAAAGGTTTTCCATATGGAATAGAATAAGAGAATTTATTTGATAATTATTATAATTAAGAGAACAATGATAAAGCAACCTAAAACCATTAATTCCTATAAAATACTAAGCATTTCCCTGTTTCTTTTTTTCAATATTGCAGTAAAAGCAACCGAAAAAGATTTTAACATCCAGGATTATGGAGCCGTGGGAGATGGTAAGAACCTGGATACAGAAGCTATAAATAAGGCGATAGAAGCGGCTTCTGAAGCTGGCGGAGGTACAGTTTATTTCCCGGCAGGGACCTATTTAAGTTATTCCATACGTTTAAAAAATGATATCCACCTTTACTTGGGAGCCGGAGCTATTTTAAAAGCAGCAGGAGAAAATGATGGTGGACGATACGATGATCCTGGGGAAGGTGCCGGTAATGAATATCAGGATTTTGGACACAGCTATTGGCGTAATAGCCTTATTTGGGGGGAGAATTTAAACAATGTTACTATTTCAGGTCCTGGAATAATTCAGGGAGAAAATTTGAGTAGGGGCTTTTATGATTATGAAAAGTGGGATGAAAAAGGAATTCCCGCGGGTAACCTAATGTGGAAAGGTGGAGGAAATAAAGCTATTGCTTTAAAGCTATGCACCAATGTGATCCTGAAGGATTTTACAATTATAAAAGGTGGACACTTTGGTATTCTCGCTACAGGAGTGGATAATTTTACCATAGATAACCTTAAAATAGACACTAACCGTGACGGAATGGATATAGACGCCTGCAGGAATGTGCGGATTTCAAACTGCACCGTAAATTCCCCAAATGATGATGCAATTGTTTTAAAAAGCTCTTTTGGATTAGGATTTGCTCGTGCTACAGAAAATGTAACCATCACCAATTGCCAGGTCTCTGGTTACGATGTGGGAACCATGATTGACGGTACTTACCAGACAAAAGAAGGACACCTGGTACCGGATCAGGAGGGGCCAACCGGGCGAATTAAATTTGGAACAGAATCCAACGGAGGCTTTAAGAACATTACCATTAGCAATTGTGTTTTTGACCGTTCACGTGGCCTTGCACTGGAAACCGTGGATGGCGGACTTCTGGAAGATGTTAGCATTAACAATATCACTATGAGAAATATCACCAATTCCCCATTTTTCCTCAGGCTGGCAGGTAGAATGCGAGGGCCGGAGGGTGTAGAACCGGGAAAATTGCGGAGAGTCAATATCAGCGATATTACGGTTTATAATGCCGATTCCCATTTTTCAAGTATTATTAGTGGAATTCCAGGTCACGACATAGAGGATGTTCGTTTTAGTAATATTGATATTTGGTACCGCCCGTTGGACTCTGCGAGAACTCAGATCCAGAAAATAGTACCGGAATATATTAAAACCTATCCTGAACCTGCTAAATTTGGTGTGATGCCCTCTTATGGATTTTTTATTAGACACGTTAAAAATATTGAAATGGTAAATGTTAACGTGCATTATATGGGAGAAGAAGATCGGCCGGCTATTATTCTTGATGATGTAAAAGGTGCGAAATTCCAGAATGTGGATGCACAAAAAGCTGGAGACGCACCAATTTTGAAATTGGAAAAATCTGGAAAGATAAAAATCAGGCAAAGTGAAGGTTTAAAAGAGGAAGAAATTACGGAGCTGACCACTAAAGAGTTTGGTTAATATATTTTAAATATGTTTTATTTTTTTGTTTTCCTTTAGGTCATCAGATTTTAATTGAAATCAGCTCATATTGCTGTTTTTTGTAAAGCTGCAATTTTTCTCCTTGTCTCCTTTTTAAAGTTTGTGTAGTATAAAATTTTTATATTTGTTCTTTAATTTTTCCGAATGATTTGAAGAGCCATAATGATATTTTATTATTAAAATAATCTGTTCATAAAATTCAATTTCTACCATTCGCAATTGACCTGTAGTATTGGCGAATATTTTCGAACTCTATAATTATCTTTTTGTTTTCGACTTATTTTGGGAGCATGATTTTTTTCAGTACCGAACGATCCCTGTAGTAAGTTCATCGATCGATTTTGAAAGGCCTCTTCATTATTATACGCAGAGGGTTGTGTAATCTCCTGCAGGATTTATCATTAAATCATGATTTCTCCGCTACCGGGAAATCACCTGCTTTCACTTTCCAATCAGGATTGAAGCGATACGCCTCTCTTAAAACCGGGAGGGATAGGAAATAATATAAAAAACACTCTATAGGATTTTATATGAAATAGTTTTCTAGTGTTTTGAACTATTAAACATACTAATTAAGTTAATTATGAAATGAGAAAATTTAATTTTAGATTAAATGAATATTGTGAGTTAAAAATTATTCTATATCCTTTGGAATATATATGTAATCCCTTAGATTAATCTTCTTATTTTGTTTAAGTAATTCGGCTATAAAGAGTGCATTCAATTCCGCACCTTCCATATTGGTATGCGTATGGTCTTTTGGGAAAAATTCAGCTACTTTCTCAGGCCCCATTTCTTCATATTTTCTAGCGATAGAATCATTTAGGTCAATAAAAATCGCATCTTCCTGGTTAGCGGCTTCTTTAGCCCATTTTCCATAAGTGTTATCAACACGTTCTACCTTTCCGTTATTCCATTTGTTGCGGGGAATATGGCTAAATACAATTGGAGTAGCACCTTGCTCTTTAGCTTCGCTAATGTATTTTTTCATATACCATCCATATGTATGAACTTCTTCCTTTGAGCCATCGGGTTTTGGAACCTCCTGTATAGAGTCGCTCATTCCTTTTAATGAGGCTCTGTGTTTAGGTTTGATTACATCCCCGCCGTCATTGTGGCCAAACTGCATCAATACAAAATCGCCTTCCTCAATACTGTCTTTTACTGCTTCCCACAAGCCTTCATTCCTAAAGGTACGGCTGCTTCTGCCTCCGCGTGCCTTGTTGATTACATTAACCCTTGTAGTGTCAAAATATTTTTGAATAGGCACTCCCCAGCCTACTGCCTCTTCGTCGTTGTTATTGGCAACTGTAGAGTCGCCGATAAGGAAGACGTTCCTTTTAGAGGGCAGGCTTATTTGAGGATCTTCAACAACAAAGTTTTTTAAAGAATTATCACTTTCTTTTATTCCTTCAACTACAAGTGAAGCAGCAAGTACAGCTCCTTTGGCAGAGGTGTGTGTATGGTCACGCTCGTAAAAAAGATTGCCAGTAACTTTTAGCTGTCCCTGGTGCTCCATAGCTTTTGCCATCTTATCATTCAGGTCAATGAAAGTCACATTTTCTTCTTCAGCTACCTGTTGTGCCCAACCACCATATGATTGGTCATTCCGCGGTACACTTCCGTTCTCCCAGTTGTTCCTTGGTATAGGAGACATCACAATGGGTATGGCTCCTTGCTCTTTGGCATCCTTTATTAATTTCCGGATATACCAGCCGTAGGAATGAACAATTTCGTGTTTCCCGGTTAGCATATTATCAATTTCTTCTGTTTCATCTCCCACACCTCCTATAGTTCCCCTGGCACGGAAATCATCATTAACAGGACCCGCATCATTATGACCAAACTGAATTAAAACATAATCTCCTTTCTTTAAACTGTCTTTCACCGGCTGCCATAATCCTTTGCTTTGAAAGGTGCGGCTACTGGTGCCTCCTAAAGCATGATTTTCCACATCTACTTTGGTGATGTCGAGGAACTGACCTATATAATCGCCCCAGCCCCATAATCCGCCGGCCCCATCACCCTGTCCATTTTTTACAGTGGAATCACCCACTAAGTAAACGCTGGGTTTTTGTTCTTCTGAATCGTTATTGTTGCAGCCTATCAATAAAATAACTGAAACAAAAACTAGCAGGAAATAGGTTTTTAAACTATTCATTTTTTCTAATTTTATTCCTGATTTTTTCTAAAATCGAACCACAATTTCATAGTAATTCCGTCATCTCCTTTTTTAATGCGGATATTGGTGGGCTGACTGCTTGGTCCCTGATGATCCAGCGGTTTAAAAGCTCGCATGCCGGGAATTTCATACATAAATGAAATATCGCCTTCCGGAAATTCTGGCTGGGGGTGTACATTGGAAACCGCATGTTCAGGCTCAGCAGGAGTGAATAAGCGCAGGAACATCTTATCATTCTCACTAAAAACCCTGAAACTATTATCACCGGCATCTAAAAATCCTGCCAGGAAGTTGGCGTGATATCCTTTGAATTCAGGGTAAACGAGGTTCTCAAAACTTTCACCGGTAATGGTGTTGTTATAATCTTTTTGCCAAATGGAATATTCGGTTCCTTTCATTCGGTTTTTCCAAACTCGATATGGTCCTTTTCCAAACCATTTAAAACCTTCAACCCCTTCTTCTGGGAAATCGAAAGTAATCCCGAATTTATCGATATTTCCCTCATAGAAGGCTCCGTCAAAACCATCGCCTCCTCTTGCATTTGTTAGGGCGGTCATATGCATATGTAAGCGACCGTCTGGGTACATCGTCCAAAGAATACTCTCTATGCCTCCGCCGTAATTGGCTTTAAAAATTGCTTTATCGTCATCCTTGCTAATTTGGAAGTCTTGAAATTCGGCCTTCATTCCTATTGGTCTTGGACCATTTTGAAAAGGAATTTCATCCTCATTGTTAGAGACTGAAGTTATTAGACCAGAATTTTTGTCAAAACTTACTTTTACATCACCTCCAGAAAGGGTAATGCTGTTTCCATTTTCCTTAGCAGAAGCAGCCTGGCTGTTCTCTTCTTCCAGTAAAAATTTATCGGCGAAATAATCTGCGCGGTGAATAGGCCAGGTCCAGGTGTAAATTTCTCTTTCGTGTTGATCCCAGGCCGTAATTTCCAGCCAGTCACCTTCAAAGAAATTATCACCAGGCTCAAATTTAATTTTTCGTGTTTCTCCCGGTACCGCATCTGGTAAGCTTATTTCTCCGGAAGCAATCTCGTTAGCTTCTGAATCACTATAAAGTACATCTTCCGGGGCTTTCATTACCCGGTATTTCATCTTGGCAGAATTAAGATTGCTAAAAAGGAAGTCGTTTTCTACTAAAAATGAACCGTCAAATGCTTCCGAAATTAAGCGGGGTTCAAACTGAATGGGTGCCCAAACTTCTTTAATGGTATAAAAACTTCCTTCTTTTTGACGGTGCGGTCCTAAAATTCCATCGGCTGCGAGATTTCCCTTAGAATCGTATTTCCTTTCGTCTTCCCAATCGCTTCTTATTACGGCATTATCACTAAAATCCCATATAAATCCACCGGCGAACAGGGGGCTTTCTTTATATTTATTCCAGAAATCATCTAAACCAGCACCGTGACCGTTATCGTAGGTGCCGTGCATAAATTCGGTAGGAAAAAAGACATTTTCTCCAGACCCGAATCGATGCACCCCGGTTTGGTAAGTGGGGTAGTGGTGGGTATCCCAGCCGTTAAAATCGGCCCAGGGATGAATGACTATTCTTTTTTGAGGATCATAATCATGAAAAACCGAATCCAGTTCATAATTCCAGCCTCCTTCATTTCCCTGGTCCCAGATAATAACTGAAGCGCTATTTACGTCCCTTTTTACGGTTTCTTTCACTAGTTGACTTCCAGTTTCAGTGTCATAGGGATTTTGCCAGCCGGCGAGCTCATTTAAAACGAAAAGTCCTAAAGAATCAGCCACTTCCATAAAATGCTTATCGGCAGGGTAATGAAAACGAACGGCGTTCATATTCATATCCTTAATAAGGTTTACGTCCATTACACTAATACGTTTACTGGTGCTGCGACCCGATTCAGGCCATAGACTATGTCGGTTGACTCCTTTCATCAATATCTTTGTGCCATTTACGTAAATACCATCTTTCTTCCTGAATTCGAGTGTTCTAAACCCGATACGATCTGAAGTTTCATGTAAGGTTTTTCCATTTTGAACGAGTTTAAGATGGAGATTATACAAGTTTGGATCTTCAGGATCCCAGGGTTTTACGTTATCCCATTTCGCTTTAATTGTTTCTGCTTTAGCGTTTTCGGAAATTGGAAAGCTGAAGGTTTTAAATTCCTGGATTTGTTCGCCTACAGGGGAAATTGTAGCTTCAACTATAGTGTTTTTTGGTACATTATTTAAGTCCAGTTCAGCGGTTAAAGAACCATCCATTTTAGCATCTACGGCAAAATGATCTATATGAGAATTTGGATAAACCTCCAACCAAACCGGCCTGTAAATTCCTCCAAACAACCACCAGTCGGCTTTTCGTTCAGCATTGTTTACTGTAGGATTTGCCGAATGCTTCCATACGTGAACCTCCAGCAGATTTTCTTCTCCATATTTTAAAAAATCAGTAATATCATATTCAAATTGGTAAAAACCTCCCTGGTGTTTAGGGCCTACCACTTCACCATTGATCTTAACTTCGGTATCGGTCATAGCACCACCAAAAACAATTTTAATGGTCTTACCCTCGTCTTCCCCGGCAACTTCAAACTCATATTTATAAAAGCCTTCCTCTTTACTGGGCTCCTCCAGGTTCAATTCTTTATACCAACGACCGTAGGTATAAGTACCAAATCCTTCTACCTCCCATTGGGAAGGTACTTTGATGCTACTCCATTTGTTACTTTTTCTTCCGTCGCTTACCTTAAAATGCCATTCTTTTGGATCTTCAAAGCTTTTGCCTGAAAGGTAAATTTTTTGGGTTTCCTGAGCTTTGGTTTGAAAAAAACCAAGTAAGACAAGAGCTAGTAATAATTGTTTTTTCATCTATTTAAAATTCATAAGCCATTTCTTATCGGTTCTTAATGGCTTTTGGTTGTTAAATTAATTTCCTTCTGGTTTGGTGCTCTCAAAACGTGAACTTCCGGGTAGGTTCCAGTCTGAAAAATTATTAGGGTTATTTGGGTCATAACGAGGGATTTCTTCCCTGATTTGGTTTTTTAATTCTAAATCAGAATTTCTTATTTCCTCAATTATCGCAAGTGCAATCTCATTAGCTCCAAATACATTGAAGTGAGTATTATCAGCCAAAGCCTTATCCTGCCCTGGAAAAGTATTGGCAGGATAATGTACCAGAGCATTTTTTGATTCTTCTGCGCCCCAGGCTTCGTACATTTTTGTAGTAATTGTAGTAAGGTCTATAAGAGGCACATCTAGTTCTTTAGCTACTTTACGCATCGCGTCCGGAAAATCACCATGAGTAGGCTCTAATTTTCCATCAGGATTAAAATGACGACGTTGTGTGGGAGTAAGCAATACCGGTATTCCGCCTTTTTTTCGGGCTACGGTTACGTATTCTTTAAGAAGTTGCGCATACAGGCCATAAGCGCCGTTTCCTTTGCCTTTTATTTTTTCGTCATTGTGGCCAAATTCAATAAATAGGTAATCACCCTTTTGCATATTATACATTATTTTTTTTAACCTATTTCTTCCTTTAAAAGAACCAAGCGATTCTCCTGAGGCTGCATAATTGGCTACCACTATTTCTGATGAAAAAAATTGAGTTATCATTTGACCCCAGGATGCCCAGGGCTCCACATCCTGATCTGTGACCGTAGAATCCCCTGCAAGGAAAATACTTTTGTAAGCTTCTGCCGGTTTAATACGTAGAGCCCTTACGGCAACTGTTCCTGAAAACTCAAGTGTTAGTTTTTGATCCCAGTTTAAATCATCTTCTTCGCGTGATTTAAGATTTATTGATTCTTCAGGGGAAATTTTAATCCCTCTTAGGTTTACTGTAAATATTTCGGTTTTTGTGTCTCCTTTTTGTACAGGAATATGGCGATGCATTAACCGTCGTGACTCAGCTTTTATAGTTGTTTCTGAAGACCTTTTGTTACTACCTAAATCAACTTCAATGGTATAATTTCCTTCAGGAAGCTTTATTGAAAAATAAGAAGGGTTAGTAGAGGTAAACGCATTTTTTTCAAAAGTTATGTTTTCTGAAGCATCAAAACCGAAGCCATAACCTCTTTCTACATTGTAAGAAACCGGGGATGTGATTTGTATTTCCTTAGACGATTTTTCCAAACCGAAATCAAATGTTTTAATTTCAGATTGACTAAAAACTATTGAGAGGTTCAGAGATAATAAGAGAATAGTAAAAGTAAAATCTTTCATCTAAGACTGATTAAATTTTGGTAACCAGCCTAAAATTAACTTAAAGTAACACTAGCACTATCCTGTACTGTTATGTGGTCTTTATATCAAATTCCAAAAGAAAAAGGATAGCTAAACAGAATTACGTTCAATATATTTAAAAACGTTTTTTACCTTTTCTTTTTTATTTTTTAAAAGCATATAAGCAGCAGATTCTCCCATCACTTTAAAATCGGTACTGATTACTGTAATTCCCAATAATTCCTTCAATGGTGTTTCATTGTAAGATATTATTCCAATGTCCCTTCCCAGTACCAAGTTCTTTTTTCTAACCTGGCGCACTAAGTTTACCAAATCCCTTTCCTGAATGGTAATATATACGTCTTTACTTTGAAGATCCATTTCGTCGTATATTTCATCTAGAATTTCAAAATCCAGATTATGTTCCCAGCAGAATTGCTGAAAACCGTGCAATATACGGCGGGGATAGGGATTAGCGCTCTTGTTGGGATAAACAAGGATTATTTTATCGTATTTTTTTATTCTCTCTAGACCCTCGTTTAAAGCTTTATAAATATCGTTTTGAAAATCCTGATAAATAGCACCATAGTTACCGGAAATCCCGGGTTTGGTATTATCTAACATAATAAGTTTGTCTTTCGGAATTTGTTCCAAAACCTTAATTACATTCTCCGTATAGCTGACGTGATTAGAATTTTCGTCTCTGAAATGAGGCATAATTACATAATAATCGTAAGCACCCATATTTCTTTCCAGGGATTTTATAAATAAAGATTCATCACAATGGTAAATAAACATATTCACGTGTCCATTTACCCCTATGGTATCTACGAAAGAATTGTAAATGATCATTTTATAAGTGCTGGGCTTATTAACCAGGAAAAAAATATTTACTTTAGAAATAAGATCTGTCTTGGCTGTATAATAGCCTTTCCCTTTAACCGAGATAATAACCTTGCGTTCTTTTAACTGTTTATATGCTTTTTCGACTGTGTCTCGAGAGAGGTAACAGGTTTCGCTTAACTCATTAATTGAGGGAATTTTTTCTCCTACCTGCAAATTTCCTTTAGAAATATCCGAAATAATAGAATCCACAATTTGTTTGTATTTTGGGATACGGGATTTTTCATTTATTTGTATTTGAAAGGTCTCAGCCATTTAAATTTATTAAGGAAAAACATTTAAGGTAATCGATTACACAATATTAAGCTTAATTTGTGAGAAATAAAAGATAGTAATCGCTAAAAATCTGAGATGTTGATATAGCAGTACACTACAGGATACTAACCCAAAGTTTATAAATTACATTTGAAATATTAATGTTAATTTTTGGAATAATCATGGAAAAAACTTTTAAATACGTAGACTATCTCTGGGACGAGAAACAAGCTACAGACCTGGGCGATGACCAGGTCTCATTATTTCTTTACAGATCTAATATCCTGGGTGCAGATTTGAGAATTACCAATTACGGTGGTGGGAACACCAGTTGCAAAACAATAGAGAAAGATCCTTTAACCAATGAGGATGTAGAAGTAATGTGGGTGAAGGGGTCTGGTGGAGACATCGGCACTTTAACCAGAGAAGGTATTGCGGGATTATATACCGATAGATTGCGAAACCTCAAGAATGTCTATAAAGGTATTGAGGATGAAGACCGTATGGTCGGCCTTTTTAACCATTGTATTTACGATTTAAACAGTAAAGCTCCTTCCATTGATACTCCTTTGCATGGTCTTCTACCATTTAAGCATATAGACCACCTTCATCCCGATGCACTTATTGCAGTGGCAGCGGCCAAAGATAGTGAGAAAGTGACCAAAGAAATCTGGGGAGACACTATGGGTTGGGTTCCCTGGCAACGTCCCGGATTTGAACTTGGCCTTATGCTAGAAAAATGTCTGGAAGAAAATCCCGGAATCCGAGGAATTGTTTTGGGAAGTCACGGACTTTTTACTTGGGGAGATACTTCTTATGATTGTTATATAAATAGTCTGGAAGTTATTGAAACAGCTTCAGAATATATAGAGAATAAAATAAAAGAGCAGGGGGAAGTTTTTGGAGGAAAGAAAATAGATAGTCTTGTTTCTTCTGAAAGAAAGGAAAAAGCAGCAGAGCTAATGCCGTTGCTTCGCGGTTTGGCCTCTTCAGAGAATAGAATGATCGGGCATTTTACCGATAGTGATACCGTACTGGAATATATTAACAGTAATGATCTTAAAAGATTGGCACCGATGGGAACCTCCTGTCCAGATCACTTTTTACGAACAAAAATTCAACCTTTAATTTTAAAATTGGACCCTTCGGAAGATCTCTCAGACCCGGAAGCAGTTCTTAAAAAATTAGAACCCGATTTTGATCAATATCGTAAGGAATATAAAGCTTATTACGAGAACTGTAAGCACGATAATAGTCCTGCGATGCGAGATCCCAACCCGGTAATAATTATTTACCCGGGAGTTGGAATGTTTAGCTTCGCTAAGAATAAACAAACAGCGAGAGTTGCCAGCGAATTTTATGTGAACGCAATAAATGTAATGCGCGGTGCAGAGGCTATAACTGAATATACTTCCCTGCCTCGTCAGGAAGCATTTGATATTGAATACTGGCTTCTGGAAGAAGCAAAATTGCAACGAATGCCAGCCGAGCAACCACTTTCTAGAAGAGTTGCTATTGTAACAGGAGCAGCTGGTGGTATTGGTAAGGCAATAGCCGATAAAATGGTAGCCGAAGGCGCAAATGTAGTGTTAACCGATATTACCAAAGAATCTCTAGAAGAGGCTGTTAAGACTTATAAAAAAGACCAGGTGAGCGGTGTGGTTTGCGATGTGACCGACGAAGCTTCAATAATTGCTGCTTATAAAGAGGCTAGTTTATCCTTTGGTGGAGTAGATATTATTGTACACTCTGCCGGTTTGGCAATCTCAAAATCTTTAGAAGATACTAGTATGAAGGACTGGAATTTGCTTCAGGATGTGTTAGTTAAAGGTCAGTTTTTAATGGCACAACACGGGGCATCGGTAATGAAAAAGCAAGGATTAGGCGGTGATATTATAAATATTGCCAGTAAAAACGGAATTGCATCCGGGCCTAATAACGTAGGTTATGGTACTGCAAAAGCCGCTCAGCAACATATGTCTAGACTATTGGCAGCAGAATTGGGGCCTGATAAAATTAAAGTAAATATTGTTAATCCAGATGGAGTTATCGTTGGTAGTAAAATTTGGGAAGGAGCCTGGGCAGAAGGTCGTGCTAAAGCTCACGGTATAAAAGTAGAGGACCTGCCTAAGCACTATGCAAAGCGCAATTTGTTACAGGAAATTATTTTACCGGAAGATGTGGCAAACGGAGTTTTTGCCTGTATTGGAGTTCTTGATAAAAGCACCGGAAATACAATAAATGTAGATGGCGGAATGGCCAATGCCTTTGTGCGTTAAGAAAATAAATTAGCCTTAAGCCTCACAGGTTTTTATAAAGCTGTGAGGTTTTTTAATATAAACTCTGAGTGTATATGAAAATCACTACTGATAAAATATCAGATTTAAATAAAAACCAGAATGATCCCTATAGTTCAGAACTGGATTTTTTAAAAAATAAAGTTACCAAACAGGGGATTTCTGTAGAAGAAATAATTTCTAAAATTGCCGATTTCCAGGTGGCCATTCCAAGTTGGGCACTGGGTGCTGGAGGTACGCGTTTTGGAAGATTTTCTTATGGGGGCGAGCCTGCTTCTTTAGAACAAAAATTAGACGATATAGGTGTCTTACATGCACTTACCCAATCTGCGGGAGCGGTTTCTTTACATATTCCCTGGGATATTCCCAATGATGTAAAGGCCATAAAGGAAATAGCCCAAAGCCACGGGATTGTATTTGATGCAATGAATTCCAACACTTTTCAGGATCAACCTAATGCTAAAGAAACCTACAAATACGGTTCTTTAAGTGCCGTAAATAAAGCATCAAGGGATTATGCTATTCAGCATAATCTGGATGTAATCAAAATAGGTGAAGAGTTAGGATCAAAAAGCCTAACCGTTTGGCTCGCAGATGGCGCTAATTTTCCGGGACAGAATAATTTTCAGGAAAGCTTGCAAAATACCGAAAACAGTCTAAAAAGTATTTACAATAAAATGCCTGAAGACTGGAAAATGCTTATAGAATACAAACCTTACGAACCTAATTTTTACAGTACTGTAATCCAGGATTGGGGCACTTCTTTTATGCTTGCCAATGCGTGTGGCAACCGTGCTTTCACTTTAGTAGATCTGGGACACCACCTTCCCAATACCAATATTGAGCAAATTGTAGCTACTTTAATGCTGAAGGGAAAACTTGGCGGTTTTCATTTTAATGATAGTAAATATGGGGATGATGATATCACGGTTGGTTCCATAAAACCTTATGCCTTGTTCCTTATTTTTAATGAACTGGTCTATGGGATGGAAAACAATCCCCAAAACCCGGATTTAGCTTGGATGATAGATGCCAGTCACAATACTAAAGATCCCCTTGAAGATTTATTGCAATCCCTGGAAGCTATATTAATCGCTTATACCCAGGCACTTTTAGTAGATCAAAAAGCCTTGAAAGATGCTCAGCAGGAAAACGACGTGGTTACCTGCCAGGAGATTTTACAAAACGCTTATAGAACAGATGTTCGACCATTAATAAAAGTTGCCAGAGAAAAATCGGGTGCGGCTGTAAATCCGGTTAAAGCTTACCGTGACCTTCAGGTTAGAAATACATTAATTAAAGAAAGAGGAACGAAGACCAAGGCCACCGGACTTTAAAAAGGATTAGAGATGACTAAAACTAAAGTAACCGCTGTTTTCGATATTGGAAAAACCAATAAAAAATTCTTTCTTTTTGACAAAAAATATAAAGAGGTTTTTCGGGAGTATAAGCGTTTACCCGAGACTACGGACGAGGATGGCTATCCTGCGGAAGATCTGATGGCCCTTCAAAACTGGATGAAATCTATTTTTGAAGCTATTCTTGAGAAAGATGAATATAATGTAAAAGCAGTAAATTTTTCTTCCTATGGTGCCAGCTTTGTTCATTTAGATCACAACGGAAATGTACTGACTCCACTTTATAATTATACGAAATCGATTGAAAAATCGGTTTCCGAAGAATTTTATAAAAAATATGGAGACGAATTAGCTATTGCTACCCAAACGGCATCTCCACAGTCTGGATTTTTAAATTCAGGAATGCAATTGTACTGGCTTAAAAAAACAAAGCCCGAAATATTCAGTAGAATAAAATACAGTTTGCACCTTCCTCAGTATCTATCTTATTTGTTCACCGGGATTCCCGTAAGTGAATTTACGAGCATTGGTTGCCATACCAATTTATGGGATTATAATAAGAAAGATTATCATAATTGGGTTTATGAAGAAAATATAGATAGAATATTAGCTCCATTGGTGCCAACCTCGGCTAGTATGAATACTTCCTATAAAGGAAAAAAGTTAAAAATTGGAGTCGGGATACACGACAGTTCTTCAGCCTTGTTGCCTTATATTCTTAGTAAGAAGAAGCCATTTTTACTTTTATCAACAGGTACGTGGAGTATTGCCTTGAATCCTTTTAGCAAAGACGCAATTACCGAAGAAGACATAAAGCACAACTGTCTCAATTACCTTAGAGTAGATGGAAAACCGGTAAAAGCTTCCCGATTTTTTATGGGAAATGAATATCGCTTGCAGGTAGAAAAACTGGGTGAATATTATAAAAAAGAATATGGCTATCATCGCAATGTTAAATTTGATAAAGATCTTTATTTAAAGCTAATTGAAAAGCCCTCTATTTATTTTAAGTTTGAAGGTATTTCCCTTCAGCGTAAAAAAATAAATAAAACCGACCTGGAATCTTTTAAAACTTTTGAAGAAGCTTTTCATCAATTAATGATCGAATTAATGGAATTGCAAATCCAGACCATAAGAAAAGCTATTGGGAATTCAGAAATCAAAACTATATACATAGATGGTGGTTTTACAGATAATGATGTTTTTATGAAACTTATGTCTCACCATTTTAGTGAATTTAAAGTTTTATCTACCCAGTCTCCATTAGGTTCTGCCCTTGGTGCAGCTATGGTGATTTCAAATAAAAAAGTGAAAGCTTCCTTTTTAAAGGAGAACTACCGAATGAAGAAACTGGTTCCTTTATTACTCAATATAGAATAGAAAATATGGCTTTTCCCTTTAATACAGAATATCCTTCCATTGAATCTTTACGGGAGCGTGCAGAAAAAAGAATGCCGAGGTTTGCTTTTGAATACCTTGACGGCGGCTGTAATGAAAATATAAATATACGCCGTAATACAGATGAAATTCGGGAAATACAATTAAAGCCCCGCTATCTTAAAAATTATAATTCTTCAAAACTAGAAACCGAACTTTTCGGGATAAAATATGATGCACCGTTTGGGATTTCACCTATTGGCCTGCAAGGATTAATGTGGCCAAACGCTCCTGAAATCCTGGCAAAAGCCTCTTTAAAACACAATATTCCATTTATTTTAAGTACAGTAACCACCACAAGTATTGAGCGAGCAAGTGAGCTTACAGAAGGACGGGCGTGGTTTCAATTGTACCATCCTACAGAAGAATGGCTGCGTGATGATATTTTGAAAAGAGCTGAAGCTGCAGAAGTTCCGGTTTTAGTGATTCTGTGCGACGTGCCCACTTTTGGATACCGTCCAAAAGAAATCAGAAATGGTCTTGCAATGCCACCACAAATGAATTTTAGAAATATTCTGCAAGTGATGGGGAAACCGGCCTGGGCTGCCCAGACTTTAAAACACGGTGTTCCAAACTTTGCTACCATGAAACCTTATATGGAAAATGGAATGAGCATTAAACAACTGGGAAAATGGATGAATGCTACATTCTCAGGAAGACTTAATGAAGAAAAAATCAAGCCTTTGCGTGATATGTGGAAGGGTAAGCTGGTATTAAAAGGAGTAGTTTCAGATGAAGATGCTGAAGAAGCTATTCGCCTGGGATTTGATGGAATTATTGTTTCGAACCACGGGGGACGGCAACTGGATGCAGGAGAATCTACTATAAAACCTTTAGCTCATATTGCAGAAAAATATGGAGATAGAATAACTGTGATGATGGATAGCGGTATACGATCAGGCCCCGATATTGCAAGGGTTATGAGCAGTGGAGCTGATTTTAGCTTTTTAGGGCGGTCCTTTATGTATGGTGTTGGTGCATTGGGCGATGAAGGAGGAGATCATACCATTGCTATGCTTAAGATGCAACTACAACAAGTCTTGGAGCAGGTATGCTGTGAGAATGTAAAAGATTTACCGAACTATTTGGTAAAATAATATTTGAAAAATCAGGTCAATAATTATCCTGTTCTGGTCATTCTTCTCCTGACCGATATTAGAAATTAATTTAAAATTAGAAATAGGATTAACTAAGTCTAAAAGAAATAAAACCAATAAATAATGAGTGAAGCCCAGATAGAAACGGAAATATCAGGTGAATTTGAACGCCAGAGTGTGCCTCGATCCAAGTGGAAAGACTGGAAAAGTTTTTTGGGAATGTATGCAGGGGAACATGCTGCCGGAACCGAATTTGTTATTGGCCCCCTTTTCCTAACTACGGGTGTTAGCGCTTTTGATCTTATTGTTGGATTATTGATCGGTAATTTGTTGGCGGTTTTGAGTTGGCGATTCTTGACAGCTGAGATCGGCACTAAATTTCGGTATACTCTGTATTTCCATTTAGAAAAAATTTGCGGTACCCGTCTAGTGACTCTTTATAATCTTGCTAACGGTCTTCTTTTTTGTTTTCTGGCTGGTTCTATGATTACTATTTCTGCAACCGCCGTGGGTATTCCATTCGATATGCAAATGCCCCGTCTTACCGATACCATGCCCAATAGTATAACCTGGGTTATTATTGTTCTCTGTATAGGTGCAGTGATCTCAATTATTGCCGCCAAAGGCTACAATACTGTAGCAAAAGCTGCGAACTGGATGTCACCCATTATTGTTCTTGCGTTTATAGTTTGTGGAATTGTTGCTTTATATCAGCTCAATGTAAATAGCTTCTCTGATTTCTGGAATGTTTGGGGAGAAGGTAGTGAGCCATTCCCTGGCCAGATAAAATATACTTTCTGGCATGTAGTTCTCTGGTCCTGGTTTGCCAATGCAGCAATGCATATTGGAATGTCCGATCTTTCGGTATTCCGTTTTGCGGAAAAACCGAGTGTTGGCTGGACCACTGCGGGTGGAATTTACGTTGGGCACTATATTGCCTGGATAGCCGCCTGTTTATTGTATGCAGTGTACCTGCAATCTCCCGAAGCGCAGGTATTCGTAACTAATGGGGAAGCTCCCCCGGTTGCTCCTGGTCCTTTGGCTTATAACGCCATTGGGGTATTTGGGATTTTAGCGGTTATCCTGGCTGGATGGACTACTGCCAATCCGACGATTTATAGGGCCGGGCTCGCATTTCAGGCTATTATGCCGAAAGTATCAACTTTTTGGGTGACCATCACGGCTGGAGCAGTAGCTACAATAGCAGGTTTGTTCCCCGCATTTGCTATGAAATTGCTTGACTTTGTAGCTATTTATGGATTTATCCTTGCCCCGATTGGTGCTGTAATCGTTTTTGAATATTTCTTTGGAAGAAAGGCGGGTATACAAACTTTTTACGCTGAAAAGACAGGAATTAAATTCAACCAGGCAGTATTCTGGGCCTGGGCGGTAAGTTTTGGTGTTTTCTATACCCTGTCCATTCAATTTGATATTTTTCTTTCATTCTTAACCTTACCTGCCTGGATATCCTGCGGAATATTGTTTCTGCTGTTTAGTAAATGGTATCAGAAAAAAATAGCGTAGAAATTTTAAGTGTGTTTTTTATGCTAACCACCATTGGATCTCAATGGTGGTTTTTTTATTCAGGTATGTGCAGGATACCTTTTGAAACTAAAATTTAGAAATTGTTACTGTTTTGTTTAACCGAAAATCTATTATGAAATTTTATACTATTATTTTTAGTTTTTTCCTGTCAGTCGCGCTTTTATCATGCAAGAGTGAAGATAATTCTCAAAAAGAGGTAGAAGAAATTTCCAAAACTGCTGAACTTGAACCGGAGTGGATAAGCAAAGTAGGTGCTGAAGATTTTCAAACCAGGGATGAAATTTTTTATGTAAACGATTATGATGCTATTGATGACGGGTCAGCACTTACCACTGAAGCTATCCAAAAAGCAATTGATGAGTGTGCTAAAAACGGAGGTGGTACGGTAAGTTTCAGACCTGGAAAATATTTATCTGGATCGATTTTCATAAAGGAAGGAATAAGATTTAATATTCCTGAAGGGGTTGAAATTTTAGGAAGTGAAAGCATAGCAGATTATCCTGAAATTGACACCCGTATAGCTGGTGTAGAGATGCAGTGGCCTGCAGCTTTAATTAACGTGTTGGACCAGGAGAATGTAATTATAGAGGGCGATGGACTGGTCGATGGACAAGGGAAGGTGTATTGGGATTATTACTGGAATTTACGTGAGGAATATGAAGCAAAAGGCTTGCGCTCCATCGTAGACTACGATGCCAAACGTCCAAGGACTTTTTTAGTTCAGGAGTCCAAGAATGTCTTTTTAAAAGACCTTAATATTCAGCGAGCAGGTTTCTGGACTGTGCAGGTTCTTTATTCAGAATATATCACCGTCGATGGTTTAACCATTAGAAATAATATTGGGGGTCATGGTCCCAGTACCGATGGGGTAGATATAGACTCTTCAAAATGGATTTTAGTCCAAAACTGTGATGTTGACTGCAATGATGATAATTATTGCCTGAAAGCGGGTCGTGATTGGGACGGGCAAAGGGTTGACCGGTCTACGGAATACGTGGTAATTCGCGACTGTATTGCCCGAAGGGGCGCCGGACTATTCACCCTTGGTAGTGAAACTGCCGGAGATATTCGTCACGTGTTTGTTTCAAATGTTAAGGGCATAGGAACCTCAAACGGGTTAAATATAAAATCTGCAATGACCCGGGGTGGTACCGTGGAAGATATTTATTTGCAGGATATAGAAATGGATAGCGTAAGAACTTTTATCGAAGTTTCCATGAACTGGAATCCAAGTTACAGTTATACCAAACTCCCTGAAGGATATGATATAGATTCTGTGCCTGAGCGCTGGCAAACGCTTTTAAAGAAAGTAGAACCCAAGTCTAAAGGAATACCAACTTTCAAAAATATTTATCTTTCAAATATAGATGTGAAAGGAGTACAGCGGGCAATTAACGTTAATGGCCTGGAAGAATCCTATATCGATAATTTTTACCTGAATAACGTAAGTATTCAAGCTGAAACGGCTGGCCATATTTCATATAGCAGAAACTGGAATTTAGAAGATGTGACAATTAAAACCTTAGACAGTTCACGTGTAAAACTAAATCATACCTCAGGAATAAATTTTTCCGATGAGGTTTATGTGAATCCATAATCGATTTAAAACTTATGAGACTTTTATTCCATAAAAGTTTCTCTGCTATTAATGAGGTAAATATCTCTAAGTTGGCTTCTTTAGTAAGTCATGTGAATTTTATTTTTTTAAAATTTTATGCATATGGTTTTCCTTTAAAGCTTTACAATAGTTTGCTGATCAAATTAAGCTACCATTTGTTAGAGATCTGCAAAATCTAAAAAGGTGGATAGTTTAGTTTTTCCAATTAAAAATTAAGTGACTGAGCAAATTTCTTCTTAATTATCATCATTTAATGATTTAATATCAATTGATTCAAAACCATTATCTTAATGTTAAACCTTGTTAAAGGTGCCGAATTCGGTGAGTGCTAAAATAGGCGCTTCCGGAAGCCTTGTAAAATAAGGGTTTTCAAAAATAGTTCGAGTCTCGTCCAGACCGCAAAATTGCAAAAGCCTTTCAGAAATGAGAGGCTTTTTTTGTGGGTACATTTTTGCAAAATTGTGGAAACTCCCATATTTAGGGATCAAGCCTAATTGTTGTGTTTAAGCAAAAATTGTAGTTAATCTATATAAGAAGAATTCTACATTTTTCACTCCTCTAAACTGAGGGATCAAGCCTAATTGTTGTGTTTAAGCAAAAATTATGGTTAATCTGTACAGAATTATTCCCGGTAAGAAAATATTAACTTCTATAGGTAGAAGTTAATATTTTCTTAAATTCGCTCATCTAACTCTTTTCTGTTTGAAGCCTGTTTTTTTATTTCTGTGTTGTTTTTTAACATTAAATCTTGCCGCAGCCCAGTGTCCTACAGGGGATGTTCGGCTAAATGATCAGAATGAAGTAGAAGAATACCTTAACTCTTACCTTTCCTGTGAAACCATAACAGGAGATCTTTATATAGGCAGTGGGGTAATAGATCTTTCCCGTCTTACCGCAATAAAAAGAATAAAAGGTGATCTTATCATTGAAGGAGCTCAGATTACAGAATTTTCAAATTTTGATAATCTGGAATTTGTAGAGGGTAATTTGACTTTCAATGGACTCATCAAAGCAGATGAACTTAATGATTTTAATAACCTGAAGAAGATTGGTGGCAGTTTTACAATAACAAATTGGGAAAGTCTTAGTTATATAGATGCTTTTTATGCCCTGGAAGAAGTAAAAGGCGATTTTCTTATTACTGACAGTGGACTCATTTCTCTTATCGGATTTATGAAGCTTGAAATTGTCTATGGAGATTTTGAGTTGAGTGATTATCCACATGGGCTTGATGACTTTGCTAAATTACATAGTGTAGGAGGCGATTTTATTATACGCGATACCGGAATAAATTTTATTACTGGCTTCAACACTTTGACTTCTGTGGGAAGTTTGTCTCCTACCGGTGGAGATCTTATTATTTCCGGGAATATAGAACTGATTGAAATAAGTGGATTTAATAATCTAACCCATATCTACGGTTCCATGGTGATTGACAATAACGAAAACTTGCCCGATATTAAAGGGATAAGAAGCCTTAATGAACTCAATGGTACTTTGCAGATCACAGATAATCCTTTGCTAAATACCCTTGAGGGATTGCAAAGTCTATTATATGCAGGAGATCCCGCCTTGCAGGAGCTACCGTGTGTACACATCTTTTGCCAGTTCTAACCCTTCCATAATATAGTTGAACCTTTCCATTCCTCTTTTTAGAACGATTACTCCAGGTGGACCTTGAGATTGATACCCTTTCCATCCACCAAGCCTACCTAATATCCAAGCAGCCCAAGCCGTTTTATCAGGATCAAATCGGTTTTTAAGTTTCAGGGTTTTTCCCTGTATTTTAGTATTAAGTACTTTGAGCACACCTATTTGCTGATCATCAAAAACTTCAGTTATAGGTTGCCCGCCTTCAGGTCGCGCATAAGCTATATTCATTTGTAAGATTTTCAACAATGCAGTTATCTGCATAACCACTAATTTGCGTATCGCCCACCCACTCTCTAGTTCGGTTTCTTCGATTCCAAACCCCTGTTTTTTCAACAATCGGAACAGCTGCTCGATATACCATCGTGCGGAATAAAATTCGA
>NZ_JAIQZB010000040.1 GCF_020164555.1 Salegentibacter lacus
CTAACAATATTTTCCAAAACCATACTCAGGAACAGGTATGAAAACACTATACTTATATCGGTTAACTCGTGGTTCATTATATTTACCAATAAAATTACGTCAAAATCCTACGCTAGGTAATTTTTTTATCACAGGTCTCAGGATGACGTTTATGTTACCTTATAGACAGCCTTTGATTCTTAGTCTTTAGAACTTAAGTTACATCTCATTTTCTGAATCTTCTTCAGATTGAGCAACTTTTTCTCTTATTGACTGATGGCTTTTTTCAATATTCTCGTGTTCAGATCTCATTTCTTCCTGCTCACTCATAATGCGGTCATGAGTTTTTTGCATTTCATCAAGCTGAGCTTTTTTCTCATCAGCGCTTAAAGAGCCATATTTTTGATTAAGCTCATTATGGCTTCTAATCATTTCTTCGTGAGAAGCCAGTGTAGCCTGGTGGTCTCTAATTTGAGCTTCAAGCTCTACCAGTTTTTCTAACTGGGTAGAATCTTCAAGTTCTTCCATACCACTTAATTGCTGTGATACCTGGTTGTGATTATTTCTAAGCTCCTGATGTTTTGCCCTAAGTTCTTCGTGTGTACTTACAATGCTATCATTGGCTTGGGTTAGTTCTTGTTGTTGTCTTTCCAAATCCTTGTTGGCATTATCATTACAACTTGTAAAACCTATAGCCAACAGGGCTAAAATCATTACAAAATTTCTCATGTTCTAAGTTTTTTGGTTTAAGTAATCTAAATTATAAAAAAGCTAAGGAGATAATTTTAATTTGCTGTTAAATAAATAATGATGATTTATACAGGATCAAAAAATGCTATATGATATTTTAGATACTCTGGTTTTAAGTCCGTTTTAGGTCTATCAATACTTTTGTTTCTAAGTTTAATAAGTTTTTCCTTTAATTCTGGTGCAAAATTTTCAAGTTCGGGGTCAATTAATTTCATAATTATCGGATTTGGAAATATATCCTTGGTCAAATTGAATAGATTTAGGTTGGTTACTTAATCGCTCTATAATTTATATTATGTAAAATGGGATTCAATGTTTTCAATGTTCATAAGCACTCTAACCCTACATATTTTATTTTAATATTTGAATTTCTTTAATTAATATTGATTAATTGATTAAAAGGAATGAAAATAATATCAGTTAAATTTAATAATAGTTATAAACCAATTCTTATAAAAGATTTCACTCCTGTATATCTACCATTTAAATACACAATACTTAAACTTAAATCAAAATCCTTTAAAACGCAGTACAATCATCTTTACTCGATAAGGTTGATGTTAGAGTATTTTGAATCAAGAAACATTTCTTTTCAATCAAATATTTTAAATTCAAAATTTGAAGAATTAGTTGAAAACCTAGAAAATCTAATTTCCTGGATCTATAATAATGAATCTTTTACCAAACAAGATCAAAATTTATCACCTACTACATATAATAATCATTTACGGAGAATAAATGATTTTTTAGTTTGGTCTATTAGATATGATCAAAATAATTTAAATATTGACAAAAGGATTGCTTCGCTGTTTAAGTCCCACATTATTAATAATAACTCAAATCCAGGATATAAAAGTATTTCTAAGGGAGATCTGAATAAAATATTTGATTGTATTCACCCGTCCTCTATAAGTAATCCATTTGCATCTAGAAATCGACTAAGAAACTTTGTAATATTATTAATATTCTTGGATACAGGATTAAGATTGGCAGAATTACTTCTCATTAAAACAGATCATTTAATTAGGGATGAAAATCAAATTTATTTAAAAATATTCCAGGAATTTAGTGACCCCGAAGATTCCCGTAAAACAAGGCCTAGGATTAAAAATAAATTTAGTGAAAGAGTAATTGGATTAAGCCAATCAACCTTCGAAATATTAGATATTTATATTCAGCGGCACCGAAAAAAGAATAAAAAACACTCTTTTTTATTTACTAGTGATATAAAAGGAAATCCTATTGCCAAAAACACCATTTCATACATTTTTAGTACTATTTCTAAAAAACTTGATATAAAGTTTTCCCCCCATTTGATGAGACACAATTTTGCAGAAAGAATGCTACAATATCTTATTGAAGAGAGAAAAATTGATATGCCCAGAGCTCAAGATGAGCTAAGGACAATATTAGGCTGGTCATATAATTCTTTGATGCCAAATCTATATGCCAAAAACTATATCTCAGATATGGCCAACAAACATAACATGGAAAGAATAAGTAATGAAAACAATATCACTACCACCTAAAATAATTATTTATTCCAAAATTTCTCAAGAAAGTTTTCCTCTCAAAACATCTGATGATATCTGGCGTCTAGAAATAGATGGTCAAAGATTGTTAATAAAGTGGACAACCTATAATTTCCCTGATTCCCTAAAATTATATCTAAAATCTTTTATCCTTCATCGACTGCAGAATCGTTCAATTGCTACAGTGGTAAGTGGAGATGCAAGAATGATAACTCAGCTTAATAAAGAACAACTAAATTTTCCTTTTGAAGCCCAAGAAGTAATTCTATTTTTCAACAAAATAAAGAACTATTCAGCTACATCTATTTTTAAGTCTTTTTATAAACTAGCATTAGTTAGAAATTATTATGGCTTTAACAGCGAAACTTACCAGAAAATAAAAGAGTTTAAGAATTCTACAACAAGTCCTTATAGCAATGTTTTTCTAAGACAAACTTACATTAAGCCAAATGAGTTAGAAAAAGTATACTCTATCATACATAATAAAGAAATTCCTAAAAATTTTCATCCTCTTAGAGATAATATTATAGTCAATATCTCTTATGAACTGGCTCCCAGAAGATCGCAGTTATTTTCATTAATTATTGCTGATTTTAAAGTAATAAATGAGTCTGGGAATAAATACTATTCTATAAATCTTCCTATGTCTAAGAAAAGAAGCTCATTGAAATTAGAAAAAAGACATAGGAAAATAAGCTCTATGTTAGGTGAGAAAATTGAATCCTATTTAAAACTTCACCCGAAAAATATAACATCTACCTCTCCTTTTTTCATCGAAAATGGAAAAAAAAGATTATCTGTCGACAAAATAGGAGAAATATTTAAGCTTCAGATGCGTGAAATAGGTTTATCGATTTCCTTGACCGATATGCGACATCATCTTGCGCAGTCTTTAGCAGATCAAGGAGCTTCGGCAGAAACTATTGCCGAAATAATGGGACATAATTCAACAATGCCTGCCAGGGCATATATTACAGCAACTCCAAAGATTGCAGAAATTAAAGCATCGGCATTAGGTAAAAGTCAAAAATATGGTGAACTACTTCAAATGTTTATAACTGGAGAAGTTATCGATGAAGCACAAGCGGAGAAAGATAGATGGGTACAAGGAGTCATTGGAGACCAATACATTGGGGGTATAGGCTCCTGTGGGCTACCTAATAATACAGTGTGTTCAAAAAATCCCGTATATTCCTGTTACACTTGTTTAAAATTTCATCCTTTCAAAAGTGGTAACCATACTGAGGTAAAATTAAATCTCCAAAGAGAAGTCCAGAAATTTATAGATATTTCCGAACAGTATGGTCAACTAAAATATAACCGCCCTATTTCACAATTGGAAAATACAATTTTAGCAGTAAACAAAGTGATTGAAAAACTTTCTTGATTATGAGAAGTTCATTAGACAATTTTATAAGTGAAGAAAAATTATTTTTTAATGCATTAGATACCGGGATAGCTTGGGAAGCAGAAAAATGGGATGTAAGTGATTGGCTAATGCATAGGGGAAAAGATAAATTTTTAAATTTTGACAGTTATTCTAGAATGACTAAAACAAATTTTTCAAATTATCCTCTACCAAAAAAATCTCCCCTTCCCTACCCTTTTAGTGATTTTGTTAAATCTTTAATAGTGTATTTAAATAGAACCAAAGAAATCGGTTTTGCATCTTCCAAAGCATATTTAAATGACTGTAGAAGATTACATATCATTATGGCATTTAGAAATGAAAATTGTGTTACAGTAATTACAAGGTGGCATTTTGAAGAAGCCTTAAGCTTTTTAAAACAGATAAACTACAAAAACTTATTTGACGCCGCTGCTAATTTACAGGCCATATCAAATATTATTGACTCAAAAAAATTGACCAAGAATGAAATAAGTTTTATTCATAGTATAAAATCGAAAAATAGATACTATAACTACACATCTATAAAGAAAATTGAGATTTCTGAAAGAATAGGAAATGATAAATTACCTAGTTATGAGGCATTAGTTGCTTATGCACAATGTACTAATAATCCTCTTAATGATAGCGAAGAAATTCTTTTGAGAACTTTAGATTTGCTTATGGCTATGGGTTTAAGAGGAAATGAAGTGACCCATATTCCCGTTGATTGCTGGGTAGAGACTAATGTCCTAGACCAGAATCAGGAAATAGTGAGGGATATGCATGGAAGCCCATTAAAAAATGTTGGTATACGTTATTACGCAGAAAAAAAATTTCAACCAAGAATCCATTGGTTAGCTAAACAAGATATTCCGTTTGCCAAAAGGGCTGTGGCAAGACTGAAAAAATTAACCAATGATTATAGAAATCTAGCTAAGTGGCAGGAAAAGCATTCAGACAGACTTTGGAAATTAAAAAGAAATAAATTGATAACGGATTCTGAGCTTCTTAAGTTTTTAGGTTTTAATAGAGTTACCTACTTAAATGGTTATTTAAAAAGAAACGGAATAAAGCACGTCAAACTGGGTAAAATTTATAGAGAAGCTAGGTCTGGATTTGAAAGCGGTAAATACCTTCCTTGTAGAATTTATAGAGCTGGAGAAATTGAGGATTTCTTATTAACCAAAAGACAGAATCACCACGACGTATTAAAGCAGAATATTGAGGGTAAAGATAAAATTATTCTCCGAACTAGCGACTTGCTTTCAATAAGGCCAGAAGGAGCTTTTCGTTTCAAAAGACAGGAAAATACTTTTTATATTTTTCCTGGAAGAATACATTTAGAAGAATTGAATGAGGCATTGGGAGCGAATAAAGATATTGAATCTATTTTTGAACGTAGATCTTTAACAGAAGCTGATGGTTCTAAAATTAAATTAACTAGTCATCAACCAAGACATTGGAGAAATACGCTTTATGAACTGGCCGGTATGAGCAATGTTCAACAAGCATTAGCAATGGGGAGACAGGATTTAGCGCAAAATGTCCATTATCAACATACAAGCATAAAAGAAAAAACTAAACTTCACCAAGATTTTTTATCATTTGATTCAAACAATGATAAAATGAATTTTTTAAGAGATGGGATAAGAAAAAGCACTATAATTGGAGAAATTACAGATACTTATCATTCTTTAAAAAAGAAAGAAGGGTTAGAATATGCCGAAGATTTTCTCGTGACTCACGGTTTAGCTATTCATATTACCCCTTTTGGTGGATGTACACATGATTTTAGTCAATCTCCATGCCAAAAACATTTACAATGCTGGAACGGATGTTCTCATCTCCATCGAACTCATGCCCCAGGAGAAACTAATCGTTTAGAGCAACAATTAAAAAAAAGTCTGAAAACCTTAAAAAAAATGCAGGTTGAATCAGATGATGAATTTGGTAAAAATGCCTGGGTGAATGTATCCACCCCACCAACTGCATCTTGATTAGCTGACTTTCTACCGATAGCTTTGCTGCTCTAAAATAATATTTATTATGAGCAAACAGGAAGAAATGTACACTTTAGTTAATGAATATCGTAATAGC
>NZ_JAIQZB010000041.1:0-1819 GCF_020164555.1 Salegentibacter lacus
TGGGAGGTAAAAGACTTAACTGCGACTGGTCATAGGTCTTAAATACTGCTTTGGCTTTCATTACATGAAAATACTAAAAACCAGAAAATAATACAACAAAAAAGGCTGCCTTTTCAGACAGCCTCTTCCTTATTAATAGCAATTATATTTATTACTAGTTTCCAGACAGGATTTTTTTAACAAAAATATCTCTGTCAGTTATTACCCTCAGAATATAGATCTGGTTTGCTTTTGTAGCAAAATCCAGAGTGAGTTCTGTTACATCTCCATTGGTTACTCTTTTATCCCTATAGGTACGTAGTAATTGACCATTAAGGTTATAAAACTCTAAAGTTACGTGAGAAATGTATTCAAATTCATACTGAACATTCAAGTTGGTTGCGAAAGGTACCGGCCAAGCAGAGAAACCTTCTGTGCTGCTGCTAACAATCTCATTCCTGTAAGGATCTTCATCCTCGAGACAACTTGGACTCGGTTCTGTAGTAGCTCGACTACCACCTAACGAACAGCCCGCATTGTTCAACATATCGAGGTAACTCGCAGTGTTGTTCGCATCTCCAAACTTTGCATTCACATAGGCAATTAACTCTGCAGCAGTGGCGATTTCATAGTTTACTTCTTCGCTACAAGCGTTTAATAACGCCGCTACAGATTGCCTTGCCAAATTTTTAACTCCGCCTCCCTTGGCATTTAATGCTTCAAGCAAGGTCATACCACTAATTGATTTAGGAGCATTAGAAAAAACATCTCCATATAAAGTACAAGTTGTGAATGCGTAACATATTTCTTCCGAAGAGCTGTTTTCCTCAGAATTACTGGCCGGCCATCTATCGGTATGGTTCTTCCAATACCCTAATGTACAACCTTCAAAATCATCACAAATTGGTTCTATTAAATCAACTGTGGTGGATCCACTCGTACATCCATCATCACTAATTGAGGTAATTAAGTAGGAACCAACAATAAGATCTGTAAAGCCTCCAAGTGGATAACTTACATTAGAATAAAATGTCTTATCTGTATCCTCATTAATAACCGTGTAACTTAAATCCCCGAGTTCTCCAGAATTGGTGATGAAGATTGTACCCAGGAAGGTTTCACAATCTGGCTGAGTAACCTCAGTTAAAAGGTCAATATCAACCTGGCTCAGCCTGTTTATAATTACCTCAAAATCTTCTGAGATGCAACCATTTTCCTCATATCGAATTCGGAATTCATATGTACCTACGGCAAGACTAATTTCGCTTTCATATAGAACGAAATCACCTTCATCAATACTATAGTATAAATTATTCCCTGCACCAACAAAGACCAGTCCACCATCACCCCCAATACAATCGGCCATAGAGGCTTGGTATTCGGGGGTTTCAGGAAGGGCATCGATCACAATTTCTATTTCTGAACTATCTTCAATACATTCTGATTCCTCTCCAGGTGTTACCGTATAGGTGAAGGTATATGAACCTGTACTCAATCCAGTAAAATCTACCATCGTGGGATCACTAAGGTCAACCCCACTGGCATCTGTATCAGACCAGCTTCCACCAGCATCCTCATCGGTGATAAGGTCAAACAGGTTTACTGCATCCTTGCTCTCATCTCCTTCACAGAAACGATCTTCTCCGTCTACACCAGCATACAAAGCATCATCAATAGTGATACTTGCTACCGACTCATCATCAGGACAAGTAGAATTCTCATCATCCGGACTTACTGTATAAGTAAAGGTGTAAGTTCCAGGAGACAGACTACTAAAATCTACCAACGTTGGATCGCTGAGATCTACCCCGCTGGCATCTGTATCGGCCCAGTTTCCACC
>NZ_JAIQZB010000041.1:1917-4988 GCF_020164555.1 Salegentibacter lacus
TCTGATTCCTCACCAGGAGTCACTGTATAAGTGAAAGTATAAGAACCTGCACTCAATCCAGTAAAATCTACCATCGTGGGATCACTGAGATCCACACCACTGGCATCCGTATCGGCCCAGTTTCCACCGGCATCCTCTTCCGTGATAAGATCAAACAGGTTTACTCCATCCTTGCTCTCATCTCCTTCACAGAAACGATCTTCCCCATCAACACCAGCATACAAAGCATCATCAATAGTGATACTTGCTACCGACTCATCATCAGGACAAGTGGAATTCTCATCATCCGGACTTACTGTATAAATAAAGGTGTAAGTTCCAGGAGACAGACTACTAAAATCTACCATCGTGGGATCGCTGAGATCTACTCCGCTAGCATCCGTATCAGCCCAGCTGCCGCCAACTTCCTCTTCTGTAATGATGGTAAACAGATCGATTGAAGACAATACACTATCATCTTCACAATACTGTACGCTGCCATCTCCTCCAGCATTCACCGGGGCATCGATCACAATTTCTATTTCTGAACTATCTTCAATACATTCTGATTCCTCTCCAGGTGTTACCGTATAGGTGAAGGTATATGAACCTGTACTCAATCCAGTAAAATCTACCATCGTGGGATCACTAAGGTCAACCCCACTGGCATCTGTATCAGACCAGCTTCCACCAGCATCCTCATCGGTGATAAGGTCAAACAGGTTTACTGCATCCTTGCTCTCATCTCCTTCACAGAAACGATCTTCTCCGTCTACACCAGCATACGAAGCATCATCAATAGTGATACTTGCTACCGATTCATCATCAGGACAAGTGGAATTCTCATCATCCGGACTTACTGTATAAGTAAAGGTGTAAGTTCCAGGAGACAGGCTACTAAAATCTACCATCGTGGGATCGCTGAGATCTAACCCGCTGGCATCTGTGTCGGCCCAGCTACCGCCAGGATCCTCTTCTGTAATGATCGTAAACAGATCGATTGAAGACAATACACTATCATCTTCACAATACTGTACGCTGCCATCTCCTCCAGCATTCACCGGGGCATCGATCACAATTTCTACTTCTGAACTATCGGCAATACATTCTGATTCCTCTCCAGGAGTCACTGTATAAGTGAAAGTATAAGAACCTGCACTCAATCCAGTAAAATCTACCATCGTGGGATCACTGAGATCCACACCACTGGCATCCGTATCGGCCCAGTTTCCACCGGCATCCTCTTCCGTGATAAGATCAAACAGGTTTACTCCATCCTTGCTCTCATCTCCTTCACAGAAACGATCTTCTCCGTCTACACCGGCATATGGCGCTATATCAACTTCAGTTTCATATTCACAATCTACAGTTCCAAAATTTGATATTATACTAGCGACCACTTTAAAATCGCTATCATCGGCAATTACCGTAGCAGTAGTGCTACTAGGATTTGGGGGATCAAAGTAGGCCCCTGTATCATTTGGTACAATTTCCCAAGAATAAATAGGATCAAAACCAGCATCAACAGGCATAATTGTATAGGTACCTTCTCCTCCTTCACAGAGGTTATCTGTACCGGCATCAAAAATACAATCCGGTGGTGGTACAACAGCATCAGCTTTTAATGATCTGTCTTGTTGGCCTAAATTACCTAAACTCCAACCAATTATTCTCATATGATAAGGAGACCCATCTATTCCACCTGCCGAGTTTGGTTCTCCATTGGTTTCTCCCCAATCCAACCTGCTTGCAATATGTCCCCCCCATGCTAATAATACAGTTCTGCCAGGATCTCCGATATTTCCAGATACATCAAATGTTATACTTACTTGTTGTTCACTGCTAGCAGCACTCAAATCACCTGCCGTCCCATAAGAAATATTTGTAATTTCGCCATTCCATACTGACATATGCGAGCCCGGAACATTATCTCCGTTCACATCATCATAGACCTCCCCTTTTACTCCGTTAAAACTTGCAGTCGGCTGTCCGGCTACCGGAGTATTCAAGGTAAGTGGATCGGTTATTGGGAAGGTGTTTGTAGCACTTGAATTTAGAGTCACACCCGGCACACCTATAGTAGGATCAATAATCTCCCGGGGTGAATGTCCGAAGGCTAAAAAATGCGGCTCACTTCTATCGTAGTGAGTAAGATAATCTATGGCATGTTTTCCGTTTGCTTTTATATCATACCCTATTGTAAAGGTTACGGTGGTTCCAGATGGAATATCAGATAATATTGCCCTATAAGGAACTGAAAAGCCCTCTGCTAAATGAGCTTGTGTAGGTCCTAAATTTCCGTTCACCCAATTTCCAGGACTTTCTAGAGAAATAGCAGAACCATTCCTCACCTGATCAAGATTAGCAGATTGACCAAGTACACTAAGACTAAAAAACAAAAATATTAAAGGGAAAAATAACCATGCCCCTTTAGGAAAAATGGTAGTTCCCTTAGACTCCATTTCAGATTTTGTATTCTGCAAAAAATGAAGATTGATCGTAAAATCTTTCATAATCGAATATTTTAAGGTTAGTAATCTTCGGCTAAGAAGATTTTGGGCAAAAAATGATTAGAATAAGAATATACATAGGGGGGATAACTACCTAAACCACAAGATGCGGTTAGTTTAAAACCTTAAGGGTCTCGGGGGAAAGTGTGTAAAGGGGCTCAATTTTAAAGAATTCTCGGTAGGTTGAACACTCTAATAACTGATAATAAATTTAAAAAAATCCTTAATATAATTTCACTTATAGCTAAACAATTTAACCCAAAACATTCATATACAGTTATTTTCACGGGTTTTCCCTTAATCAAAAAGTATCAAAGATCAGGTATTAAAATGCTTATAAAAATGAGAAATCACATAAAATTTATAAAAGGAAAAATGAGACCGTGATTTAATATATTCATCTGCTATGTTTACAACTCGAAGATTTACGGAGGGAGAAGCAGGTAATTATTGAGCATAAAAAAACCCTTCATCAAATAATGATGAAGGGTTCAAAAGAAAGGCGGCGACATACTCTCCCACAAATAGCAGTACCATCTGCGCTAACGGGCTTAACTTCTCTGTTCGGAATGGGAAGAGGTG
>NZ_JAIQZB010000042.1 GCF_020164555.1 Salegentibacter lacus
GGGAGGTAAAAGACTTAACTGCGACTGGTCATAGGTCTTAAATACTGCTTTGGCTTTCATTACATGAAAATACTAAAAACCAGAAAATAATACAACAAAAAAGGCTGCCTTTTCAGACAGCCTCTTTCTTTAAATAATATTCTCTGAATTATATCTCCCGGTCTTTATCAAAACCTTCTAAATATTGGGCTACCCGTTGTACAAACTGACCTCCCAAAGCACCATTTACCACTCTGTGGTCATAACTATGCGATAAGAACATTTTGTAACGAATTCCTATAAAATCGCCGTCTAGGGTTTCTATTACAGCCGGTACTTTTCTAATTGCTCCCAGTGCAAGAATGCCAACTTGCGGTTGATTGATGATTGGCGTTCCCATAATACTACCGAAAGTTCCCACATTGGTCACAGTGTAAGTCCCACCCTGAATATCATCGGGCTTTAATTTATTCTGACGTGCACGATTAGCCAGATCGTTCACTTTTTTAGCCAGTCCTACCAGGTTAAGCTGATCGGCATTTCTAATTACCGGCACTATAAGGTTTCCATCGGGAAGAGCAGCTGCCATCCCAAGGTTTATGTTTTTCTTCTTAATGATCTTATCGCCATCTACCGAGATATTGATCATTGGGAAATCACGAATAGCTTTTGCCACGGCTTCCATAAAGATTGGAGTAAACGTAAGTTTTTCTCCTTCTTTCTTCTGAAAATCGTTTTTATGCTTGTTTCTCCAGTTCCAGATATTGGTAACATCTACTTCGATAAAAGATTGAACGTGAGCTGAAGTTTGAGCGCTTTCAACCATATGGTGCGCGATCATTTTACCCATTCGGCTCATTTCTATAATCTCATCCTCTCCTGAAGGAACTACTTTTTCAGATTCGGCTTTGGCGCTGGCCATTTTACCGGTGTCTGCAGAAGGCGCTTGTTTTGCTTTTGGCTTTTGCTTGGCAGAAGTCCCTTTTTCGCGGTTTTCCACATACCCCAGAATATCGTCTTTGGTTACGCGCTCGTCTTTACCGGTACCTTCTACAGATTCCAATTCATCCAGACTGATGCCTTCTTCTTTGGCGATGTTTTTTACAAGCGGAGAATAAAACCTGGAAGCTTCAGAAAAATCTTTACTTCCTGCGGTTTCCTTTGCGGTTTCAACACTTTCGGCTACCTCTTCGGCATATTCATCTTCCTCTTCACTGTCATCCAGGTCCAGGTCTAATTCATCATCACCGGCACCGGAAGGGATTTCGCCATCGGTTTCAATAATAGCTATGGTTTGGCCTACCTGCACTACATCGTCGGCTTCAAAAAGTTTCTCCACCAAGGTCCCCTCTACTTCGCTGGGAACCTCGCTATCTACTTTATCGGTAGCGATTTCAAGAACCGGTTCATCGGCCTCAATGGTATCTCCAACTTCCTTTAACCAGTTGGTAATAGTTGCTTCGGCGACACTTTCGCCCATTTTTGGTAGCTTAAGTTCAAACTTTGCCATATCTATAATTGAAAGCTTATTTTAAGGTTTATGCTTGCGAATTTAATGAAAATTCAACTTCAATAGTATTAAAAAATCAATAAAATCAATTTTCATTGTAAACTTTCTGTTTCAGAAAAGGAATTCGCTTTCGGGTAAAATTACAATTTCAAAAGCTGAAACTAAATTTTTGAGTAGAAATATTATTGATCCGGCAGAAGTTTCCCGGGGTTCGTATACTCACAAAACATTACAGAGTTCGGTGCTCCTGAGAGATTTTAAACTTTTTAGGTCTTTTAACTTTTAGTAGAACTTTCAAACGGAACCCTGTTCGTAATACTTCTTCCCAAAGTAACCTCATCGGCATATTCCAGTTCATCTCCCACTGATATTCCCCTCGCAATCGTTGAAGTTTTAATACCGATGCCTTCCAGTTGCCTGTAAATATAGAAATTGGTGGTATCGCCTTCCAGGGTGCTGCTCAGCGCAAAAATAATCTCCTCTACTTTTCCTGCCTGTACTTTTTCTATTAATGGTTTAATACTAAGCTGAGAAGGGCCTATGCCATCCATCGGGCTTATTTTTCCGCCTAGAACATGGTAATGACCACGATATTGATCGGTATTTTCGATAGCCATCACATCCCGAATATCCTCTACCACGCAAACAATTTCTGAATTTCGGGAAGGATTTGCACAAATAGCACACAAATCTGTATCGCTGATATTGTAGCAGTTTTTACAAAGTTTTATTTCGGTCCTTAGCTTGGTAAGTGCATCTGCCAGCTGTTTGGTTTGCGATTCGGGCTGCTTAAGCATATGCAAGACCAATCTTAACGCGGTGCGTTTGCCAATGCCGGGAAGCTGAGACATTTCATCTACGGCCTGTTCCAATAGTTTTGAAGAAAAATCCATAGCGCGAATTTATGATTTTTACTCGATAATCGAGATTTAAATGCTCTAGCTTGCACTGATTAAAAATAATTTTCCGTTTCATACCTCTTGAGGTTGCCTCAAAGTTCTTGAGCGTTCATTTTGAGGAAGCAGGTTAAAGTTTAAGCTTAATTTGTAAATTCGCCGTTTTAGAAAATCATCGCTATGCAGCCCTACCAGATTTTAATTTTAATCGCCGCTTATTTTGGACTTTTATTTTTAGTTTCTTTCTTTTCCAGCAGGGCCGGCAGTAACGCCGAATTTTTTCGGGCCAACCGGGAGTCACCCTGGTATATTGTTGCTTTTGGGATGATTGGTGCTTCGCTTAGCGGGGTAACTTTTATTTCTTTGCCGGGTACGGTGGCTACAGATAGTTTTAGCTACTTCCAGGTGGTTTTGGGTTATACAGTAGGTTATGCGGTAATCGGACTCATTTTACTGCCGCTTTATTATAGATTAAATCTTACTTCAATCTATTCTTACCTGGAATCCCGCTTCGGAAAATATTCTTATAAAACCGGGGCGTCATTTTTTTTACTTTCAAGGATAGTCGGCTCGAGTTTTAGGTTATTTCTAGTCGCGAATGTATTACAACTTATTCTATTTGATGAATTAGGAGTACCCTATTACGCTACTGTTTCAGCAACTATTTTTCTAATCTGGTTATACACTTTTAGAAGCGGAATTAAAACCGTAGTCTGGACAGATACCCTGCAAACCTTTTTTATGCTGTTGTCGCTTGGAGTGACTTTAATAGTGGTTTCAGATGAATTAGGAATAACAGCCGGGGGAATGATAAATCATTTATCGGAAAGTGGACTTACAAAAATCTTCTTTTTCGAAGATTGGAAAAGCAGCGATCACTTTATAAAACAATTTGTAAGCGGGGCCTTTATCGCAATTGTAATGACGGGACTGGACCAGGATATGATGCAAAAAAACCTTACCTGCCGAAACCTGAAAGATGCTCAAAAAAATATGTTTTCGTTTACCATCGTGCTTACCGTGGTGAATATGATGTTTCTTATCCTCGGGGTTTTACTTACCCAATACGCCGATCTAAGCGGAATTGATGCTATTAAAGATGAACTTTTTCCGGCAATCGCAACTGGTGGTGAATTAGGAATTGGCGTGGCCATTCTTTTTATCCTGGGGCTTATTGCTGCTGCCTATTCCAGCGCCGATGGTACTTTAACCGCGCTTACCACATCTTTTAGTATTGATATCCTGAATATCGAAAAGCGGTATGAAGAATCCAAACAGATGAGGATTAGAAAACAAATACACATTGTTATTTCTATCTTGTTTATCGCGGTAATGCTGATCTTTAAATATGCGATAGCCGATAAAAGTGTAATCAATAAACTTTTTGAATTTGCCGGCTATACTTACGGGCCGTTATTGGGACTTTATACACTTGGCCTATTCACCAATATTAAGGTGAAAGATAAGCTTGTACCTATAGTTGCGATTCTGGCGCCAATTTTATCTTATATCATTAGTATAAACAGCCTGGTTTGGTTTGGCTTTGAGTTTGGCTTCTTTATTTTAATCCTCAACGGATTTTTAACCCTGCTTGGTTTAATATTGATTCGTACCAAGCATCACTAAAGTGCAGGCGATTTCAACTTCAATATTATTATCCCGTAAAATCTGATAGAATTCAGGGTTTTCTGTTCCCGGATTGAAGATTACCCGTACAGGATTCAAAGAAACAATATACTCGTAGTATTCTTCCTGTCTTGGCGGGCCAAGATAAAGCGTAACCGTATCTATATCCTGAAAAGGAATTTTTTCGGTTTCTATTTTTACTCCCGCTACTTCCCCTTTTCTTAGACCAATCGCTACCACAGGTTGATTATACCTTACCAGTCGCCCTATAGCGATATTGGAATAACGCGATCTATTTAAGGAAGCTCCCAGAACTAAAGTTTTTTTCTCCATATCACAAATTTAAGGTTTCAACTTAAGTGTAACAAAAATACTTCCCAATAGTCTTTAGGATAGCTATTGGTTCGGGAATATAGATGTGATGGTTAGTAAACCCGAAATTTATGGCGGAGGCCGTCTAAAAAGTATTTAGATGGCCTTTTTTATTGATAAAAGTTTTTGTGAGAGAAGCGCTTCTTCTTTTGTAGATATTCTTAATGATAAAAAAGGCAAGGAAGCCCCCTTCCTATGCTATAC
>NZ_JAIQZB010000043.1 GCF_020164555.1 Salegentibacter lacus
CCAAGAAAAAATACTACTTAATAAACAAAAAAGCTTATTCAAAATGGCAAAAGAAATGAACATGGTAATCAGCTATAAAACAACAACTTGAAAAATACGTCAATGGTAATTTATTTCAGGATCTAAGATGTTGTTATTCAAATCAACCTAGAAGCTGAAACAAGTTCAGCTTGACGAATTCAGAACTTTTCAGACAGTTTTTTTGTGACTATTTGGAACTAAAAAAATCCGGTTGGAATGAAGTTTAGATTGAAGATTTTTATTCAAAATGAAGAAAAGCATCTTCAAGATGCTCTACCTGTATTCCTGCTTTATTCTTAATTATTGCAATAATATCAAACCGGGTTTCCAGGTTTAATTGATTATCATTCAAAAAAAAATCGGCAGCCTTTACGAGCTGCCGAATTTGTTTAGGCTTTACAAAACTTTGTGGGTCCCCAAAATCGGGTGTGCTTCTTGTTTTAACTTCTACTACTACCAAAGTGTTATGTTTCCGGGCTAAAATGTCTATTTCCGCTTTGTTATAAACATAATTTTCAGCCAGAATTTCATATCCTTGTTTTAAAAGGTATTCTAAAGCGAGGCGTTCACCCAATTCCCCCAAAGCATTATGCTGAGCCATAAGTGAAATTAACTTTTATTAAGGATTTATAACCCGGGGGATTTCCTGTAAAAAACAGTTAATTGATAAGCATAATACTATTCACTTTTAAGTCCAGTTTTTCAATTTCTTCCTCAGTCGCTTCAATAATTCGGTCTCCATAAAATTTATCCGCTACTTCACCGTTTGGTGCAACAAATACTCTTAATTTAGAATTTTCCAGTGTACCATCGTTCCACATAACAGCGCCACCATAGTCCCATCCAAATCCGTAGAAGGAGATTTCATTTCCGTTAATTTGATTCAAAGTTTCATAAGAAGTTCCAATTTCAACTCCTTTGGCAGATTTCCATTTTCCACTTTTTGAAAATCGGATATCAAAAATTTCCTCACGCTCTTCACTCTTCCAGGTAATATGTATTTCATCTGGAGTATTTGGATACATTATAGTATATGCTCTTTCTACTGTACCTTCTTCAAACAATCCCGAATCTTGATAAATATTTGCATCAGGATAATTTTCATTTAAGTCTTCGGCATCATAACCTGTAAGATTCTCTGCTACAAATTTATCTTTAGAAATTTTGCTATTAGAACTTCCGCAGGCCACTAGACTAAGAACAAAAATTATTAAGCTTATTTTTTTCATTTGGTTAAATATTAGAAATAGATTTCTAGGCTAAAATGAGGAACATTTACCTTAGTCTCCCTGTGTTTTACAAGAATTTAACGCGTATTTTTAAGGAGTTGCTTACCTTTGCGGCTTCAATAAATTTTAAGATAAATGAGCAATACTCCACAGCGATACACGATTACCGCAGCATTACCATACACCAACGGCCCCATACATATTGGGCATCTTGCCGGTGTTTATGTTCCAGCCGATATTTATGCCCGCTATTTACGAATGCAGGGCAATGATGTGGCTTTTGTTTGCGGAAGTGATGAGCACGGAGTACCTATTACTATAAAAGCAAAGAAAGAAGGGGTTACCCCGCAGGATATCGTAGATAAATACGACGGGATTATCAGAAAATCTTTTGATGATTTTGGGGTTTCTTTTGATAATTATTCCCGGACTTCGGCCAAAGTACATCATGATACGGCTTCGGCATTTTTTAAAAAAATGTATGAGGACGGGAAGTTTATTGAAGAAACTACCCAGCAACTTTATGATGAAAAAGCAGGGCAATTCCTAGCTGATAGGTTTGTAACTGGAACCTGCCCAAAATGCGGAAACGAAGAAGCCTATGGCGACCAGTGTGAAAGCTGCGGCACTTCTTTAAACGCCACTGATCTTATTAATCCAAAATCGGCAATTACCGGGGAAGTTCCAACTTTAAAAGAAACTCGCCACTGGTTTTTACCTTTAGATCAATACCAGGAATGGCTGGATGAGTGGATCGTAAAAGGCCACGCCCACGACTGGAAAAGCAATGTTCACGGGCAGGTGAAATCCTGGTTAAATGATGGTCTGCGCGCAAGAGCCGTAACCCGCGATTTAGACTGGGGAATTCCTGTGCCTGTTGAAGGTGGCGATGGTAAAGTGCTTTATGTTTGGTTTGATGCGCCAATTGGCTACATTTCTTCTACCAAAGAATGGGCAGAACGCGAAGGCAAGGACTGGGAGCCTTACTGGAAAGACGAAAACACGAAACTTGTACACTTTATAGGAAAAGATAACATTGTTTTTCACTGTATTATTTTTCCAGTGATGCTGAAAGCACACGGCGAATACATCTTGCCAGAAAATGTTCCGGCAAACGAATTCCTTAATTTAGAAGGAAAAAAACTTTCTACCTCCAAAAACTGGGCAGTCTGGTTGCACGAATACCTGGAAGAATTTCCTAATCAGCAGGATGTTTTGCGTTATGTGTTAACTGCCAATGCACCTGAAACCAAAGACAACGATTTTACCTGGAAAGATTTTCAAGCCAGAAATAATAATGAATTGGTTGCCATTTTCGGGAACTTTATAAACCGTGTGGTTGTTTTGACCAATAAATATTACTCCGGAATTGTTCCGGAACCTAATGATTATTCTGAAGTTGACGAGCAAACTATTGCCGAGCTAAAAGCTTATCCGGCGGTTATTGCAAGTTCTATTGAAAAATACCGGTTCCGCGAAGCGCAAGGCGAATTAATGAATTTGGCCCGCTTAGGAAATAAGTATTTAGCCGATGAAGAACCCTGGAAACTTATTAAAACAGATGAAGAACGGGTGAAAACCGTTATGTACGTGGCTTTACAAATCGCTTCAGCTTTAGCAACTTTAAGCGAACCATTTTTGCCTTTTTCTTCAGCAAAACTTCAAAAAATGCTGAATTTCACCGATGCTGAAAGCAAGCTTTCCGGGGAGGAATATTCGCAATGGGATAAGATCGCAACAAGGAATTCTTTACTCCCGGCAGGGCACCAAATTGGAAAAGCAGAATTGCTTTTCAGTAAAATAGAAGATTCACAAATGCAGGAACAATTAGACAAACTGGAAGCTACAAAAACAGCTAATGCAGCCGAGGATAAAGTGGTAGAACCACAAAAAGAGACCGCTACTTTCGAGGATTTTACCAAAATGGATTTACGAGTTGGAACTATAATTGAAGCCCATAAAATACCAAAAACCAAGAAATTAATGATGATAAAGGTAGATACAGGTTTAGATAAAAGAACCGTGGTTTCGGGCATTGCCGAGCATTACAAGGCAGAAGAAATTATAGGCAAAAAAGTAACGGTTTTAGCCAATTTAGCCCCAAGAAAACTGCGTGGTGTAGAAAGCGAGGGAATGATCTTAATGACAGAAAATTCCACCGGAAAACTGGTATTTGTAAACCCGGATGAAGATGGTGTTGAGCCTGGAACTACGATAAATTAGTTTTTAGCTGGTCTATTGAGGTGTAAATAAAATTCTCTTTAAAGTAATTGAAAACGTCATCCTGAGACCTGTGATAAAAAAAATTACCTAGCGTAGGATTTTGACGTAATTTTATTGGTAAATATAATGAACCACGAGTTAACCGATATAAGTATAGTGTTTTCATACCTGTTCCTGA
>NZ_JAIQZB010000044.1 GCF_020164555.1 Salegentibacter lacus
CAAAGGTTATGACAACAATATGGTTATGTAAAGCCCGATGTAAAGCGTGTTGATTTATAGCATATTACGTTACAACTTTACATTTAGGCTTTACATAAAAATTATACTTTACCCAATCCTTTCAGCCAAGTTATCAGGTTCTTGTTATCGATCCATTCTCCAGTTATCAGATTAGGTGTCAGACATTCTGATGCTTGTTCTATTGCTTCTCTTTTTTGCTTTGAATCGGCCCTTGCGTAAACCTCTGTAGTCTGGATAGAAGTATGCCCCAGCAAGTCTCTTATCCAAATTAAATTTACTCCAGATTGCAACAGGTGCATAGCTCGGCTGTGCCTAAGCTGATGGCAACTAATTATTTCAGGAATAATATTAGAATTACATGCACGAGCCATATCTGCATATTTTTTTAAAATGTAGCTTATTCCAGCTCTGGTAAGTTTATTTCCCGCGCTATTACAGAAGATAGGTTTTTTCATACTCAACTCATAATCAATATTGTGTCTATCCATATACTTCTTGAGTATGTCCACAACATGGTCAGAAAGAGGTACTATTCTCACTTTTCTCCCTTTTCCATATACCCGGACTGAGTATGGCTTACACTGGATTTTTAATGACTCTAGCGTTAGGTCGACCAGCTCCTGTACTCTACAACCTGTATCATACATCAACGCCAGTATCGCTAAATGTCTTAACTCCTTATAACAAGAATTATCAGGTTGTTCCATTAGTAGTTTTATTCCTTCTTTTGTGAAGTATGCTGGAGTTTGATGTTCTTTTTTTAAGTTCTTGATTGCCATTATTTTTTGCCACTGTTCAAGATGTTCTATGGTTTCATACTGAAGATATGATACAAAGGAATGGATAGCTGCTAACCTACTATTTCGGGTGGCAATGCTATTTCCTTGCTTTTCGATCAGCCATCGGAGATATTCAATCACATTATCTCTGTTAATGTCCAACAATGCTGTATTTTCAATTTTTATTTGCTTTTCATCTCTCAAGTAGGAAAAGAAGGAGACAAAAGAATCGCGGTATGCAGCTATTGTATTAGGGCTCACATTTCGTTCGTGTGGGAGATATACGCCAAGGAAACCTGTCATATATTTTGCTAAGTTATTCGTTGTTGTCATATTTTTCCGGATATATAAAATTATTCAGGGAAGAGCATTGCTCCAGTAGCTTAGGGTATTCACTGCAAGTTAGCCTCACATATCCTTCAGTGGATGAGAGTGACTTGTGCCCAAGATTAGCAGACAGCAGAGGAAGAGCAGCGTATATATCTAAGCCTTCTCTCACCATTTTTGCAAGAGAATGTGTTGCCATGGTATGTCTAAGATCTTGTACCCGAGGTCCAAAGCGTTCCCCTTTATATGCAATCCCACATTGCCGGTATACCTTTTTGAACCAGTGGTATGCATTAGCGGAAGAAAGCGCTTCACCATTTAACTTGACAAAGAAGGGATGATCGTTGTCAGTAACACCCTTTACTGGAAGCATACTCCTGTAATGTAGATAGTTCTGAAGATTCTCCTTTAAGGTGTTGCATATAGGAACCAAACGTTCTTCTCCATTTTTAGTACTGCCCCATGTCCCTACTTTTAGGATATTTCTATTAAGATCCACATCATTGTTTCTCAATGAAATGGCTTCTGTGATTCTTAGACCCGTACTATATAAAAGCCTAATAAGGCAAGGTACTGATATAATAGGGTCATCTTTTCGATGACTTTGACGCTGGAGTCCGTCAGCCTCCTGGAATATGGACTGCATCTGTTCTTCTGAGAAGATATAAGGTAAGAAACCTCGATCATTCGTACATTTCGGCAAGGGCATTATATATGATTTAATCCCATGCTCGTTCATGTATTTAGCCAGTTGTGATAGTCTGGAACATTTTCCATAGAACGTCCTGCTACAATCATTTACTCTCGACTTTGCCCAAGTACCTATTAGCTCTTTCGTAATGATTGGTTTCGATAAGCCATATTGTATGGTAAACTCATCGAACTCCTTGTAAGTCCATTTGGTTCCCATTACAGTTTGCCCGCAGGATTCTTTTATACGAATCAGGGCTTTCATATAGGGAGCCAGTACTCCTTGATAATCAAATGGATTAGTCATAAAACAACCCTCCTTTCTGCTTGTAGAAGTTATCCTGTGATCCTGGGACGTCCAAGACGCATCTAAGCATATGCACTAGGTCTATCCGCACATAGTTTCTTGTGGAATCTACTTCTGAATGGCCCAGGGTTTCTGATATAATTGGGATAGGTATGGATTTATCCAACATTCTCTGTGCTAGACTAAACCTCAATGCATGCCCCCCGTGATGCCTGTTCTCAATCTCTATTTTTGAAGATTTAAAAACAACACTGATAGCCAAATGAACGGATGCCCCATTAAGCTCTTCATATGGGGCACGACAACTTAAGAACACCTTGTCAGACGTAGATTTTGGTCGTGCATACCGTAGATAATCTATAATAGCATTACCAACTATTGGTAAAAGTGGAACGTTCAGGGGATTTCCAGTTTTATACTGTATGAGATTTATTTTATTGTTTTCCCAATCTATATTACTGAAGCTCAGATTGGCAACATCCGAGACACGCAGCCCTGTACGGGAGCATAATAACACCATAGCATAGTTTCGTTTCCCCACATTACTTGAACAAGATATCGACTGCTCTACCTTATGCACTTCATCTGGAGCGTAAAATGAAGGGATTCTCACACGCTTGAATCTCTTACCAATGGATTTCAGCAAATAAGTGTAGTCCTTCGATATGAGGTTTTTGTGAAAGAGGAAGGAAAGGAAGCGCCTGGTAGTATCGATATATTCCTTCTGTTGACGTTCGCGACTTTCAATATACTTTATTACTGCCTCTTCTGTTATTTCTGAGAGATTGTCTATTCCTATCCCTAACAGATATTCAATAAAATTGCTCATTGTTTTTTTGTAACGCTGGAGCGTTTTCTTCTCGTCTATGCGTCTAGATTTCAAGAAGTCAATATATTGATTAGCAGCGTCTCCAATTTCACCCCTTAGCGGGTATTGTATTGGACGATGCATTCTTCCACCAAGATTGTTATTCAACAACACATTGGTTAACACATCAATGCCCTTGATAAGGTCACGATGCTGGAATGTAACATTGGCTCCATCATGACATGTCATTGCAAATTCATTGCCGACATTTTCATCATACTCAACCAAATTTCTAGAGAACATATACGCAAGTATGCCTTTTTTCCACAACCAATTATAGGTTTCGATGCGACTACTTGAATATCTCTTTTCTTTTAAAAGTTGGTTGGCATGTTCAATAAGTTTTTGAATTTCCATAATTTCTGTTTTTTTAATGTTGATTTTGTAATATGCCACATTAAAATTATGGAAAGTTAATATGCGTAGTTCACCGGTAAATCACTGAATTTTAGAGTGTTTTACAGAATAGTAGAATGGTAATAGTCATAACCATATTGTTGTCATAACCTTTG
>NZ_JAIQZB010000045.1 GCF_020164555.1 Salegentibacter lacus
GTATGCATCCGTCTAAGTGCATCTTTTCAGAAACCTTTCTAGATTATAATTTAGCGGTCTAAATATAATCAAAATGACCCGATCTTCAATTGCCACAGAAATGCGTAAGCTAGTCAATAGCTATTATGAATCAGGACAAAGCCGATCCGCTTTTGCCCGTGCCCACGGAATCAGCAAAGGAAAACTCTGCTATTGGATCCAGAAATTTCCCAAGGAGCAAGTTATAAAATCCGCAAAAAGCAATTTTGTTTCTTTATCGGCCACTCCTTCTACCGCTCCAACATTCTCCAGGAGTATGCACATCCGTTTAGGTAATGGCGTAGAAATTGAAATTCCCCTGTAATGTTTGCTTTAAGCAGTTCCCTGAATTACCAGTTATATCTTCCTGGTACCGATATGCGTAAAAGCTTCGATGGATTATGTGGTTTGGTACTTGGAGAATTAGGCCATAGTCCCCAGGATGGTTCGGTCTATATCTTTATCAATAAAGCGCGCAATAAAGTCAAACTGCTGCACTGGCAGTCTGGGGGCTTTGTATTATATTATAAACGCCTGGAGCGTGGTACTTTTGAGTTGCCCGAATACGATGCATCCGTGGGAGGACTCCAATTGGATTACACCCAACTGGTGATGCTCATAGACGGGGTAGCCATCACTAATATTACCCGAAGAAAACGCTATAAAAAAGCCGGTTAAATGCTGGTATATTTTTAACAAGGGTAGTATTTTAGCTACCCGATGACGCATCAGGAGCTACAAAGAGAAAACGAGCAACTTCGCCAGTCCAATGAAGCCTTTAAGGAGAAGATTTCCGCTATGGAGGTACAACTCGGGCAGCTCTATAAGCTGATTCAAGGTTTTAAATCAGAACGCTTTATTCCTGAAATTCTGGAGCAGCAACTATCGCTTTTTTCTGAAAATGCAGATAAAACTGGGCAAGTAGTTACTCCAAAAGAAACCATCACCTATACCCGGGAAAAACAAAAACACCCGGGCCGTGGCAGCTTGCCGGAACACCTTCCGGTACGTGAAGTAATCCTTGAACCAGAGGAAGATGTAAGTACGCTGAAAAAAATAGGTGAGGAAGTTAGTGAAACCCTGGAGTATACCCCAGCCAGCCTGGTCAAAAGACGTACCATTCGTCCTAAATATGCCAGAAAAGACGGCCAAGGGGTGGTAATCGCGCCACTTTCCACGCGTCCTATCGAAAAATCTATTGCCGAGGCCTGTTTACTGGCCTATATCCTGGTGAGCAAGTATGTTGACCACTTGCCATTCTATCGTCAGATCCAGCGTTTTAAAAGGGAATTTGGCTGGGAACCAGCCTCCAGTACTTTGAGTGACTGGATGTCGAGTTGCTGCCAGCTGTTGGAACCCCTTTATAATACCTTGAAGCAAAAAATCCTTGAAGGCGGGTACATCCAGGCGGATGAAAGTCCGATAAAGGTGCTGGATGGTGATAAAAAAGGCAGCACACATCAAGGGTATCAATGGGTCTATCACGACCCCTTGCAAAAACTGGTACTCTTTAATTACCGCAGGGGGCGTGGGCAACATGGTCCCAAGGAACTCCTTGATGGGTATAAAGGTTTTGTCCAATGCGATGGTTACACAGTGTATGATAAAATCGGGTTAGACCCGGATATTACTATGGCGGGTTGCCTGGTGCATGCCAGACGAAAATTTGTGGATGCCCGGGACCAGGATAAAGCAAGATCAGAAAAAGCATTAGCTATATTTAGTGAAATCTATAGGGAAGAACGAGTGATCAAAGAAGCAGCAGCCGGAGATGCAGAGATGCGAAAGGAACTAAGACTACAAAAGGTGCTGCCACTACTGCAACAGATCAAAACCTGGATCCAGGAAGAACAGTTTAAGGTGTTGCCCAAAAGTGCCATGGGAAAAGCCATGACCTACTTCATAAATCAATACCCTAAGTTCGAAGTGATCTTTGAAGATGGTAGGATCGAATTGGATAATAATCTCATTGAGAATTCCATAAGAGCATTGGCTCTCGGCCGAAAAAATTTCCTCTTCGCAGGCTCTCACAAGGCTGCACAAGATGCGGCTATGTTGTATTCCTTCTTTGGGAGTTGTAAAATGCATGGTGTGAATCCCCAGGAGTGGTTAGAGGACACCCTGAAAAGATTACCCGATCATAACATCCAAAAACTGGAGGAGCTATTGCCCGGCTACCAAAAAGCTTAATAAGGAATATAACAAGAATTTTTATACTAAAGTATAATTATGAATAAACTGACGTTTACAGCAAAGGACTATAGTGAAACCTCTGAATTAGCTGGGCTGATACAAAAAATAGACACTTCAGATGCGGAATATGTAGATAGAATATCTGATGAAATATTTAAATATCAACCTTTTTTCTTAACCGTTGTCTTAGGGTACAGAATGGATATTTCCTCGCAGGAGTTGGAGGAAATGATAAGAATTTATTTGCTGGTATGGGAATATTTTAAGTCAAATAAGAATCTTCCCAAAAAGAAAGTGACCCAAACCCAGTTTGAAGAGGTGCAAAGGCAAAATATGTATACGCTCCATTACAGTGAGGGAGAGTCTGAAGAATCCAGAGATAAAATTTATACAGACGAATTACAAAATCTCAAGTCTAAATCTTTGTGGGCAGCTGTGCACTTTAGATATAATACCAGACCAGCACTAATCAATATGGATCCAGAAATTAAAGGAATAACCCTTATAGGTATTCTCAGCTTCATTCAGTGCTTTGAAACCCAGTAGGGCTATAACCAATACTAGCAGGGGGATAGAAAGAAATCGGTATTCCTAAATTCTGAGTATTATACCACCCATCTACTACTTGTAGTTGCTCGGATGGATAC
>NZ_JAIQZB010000046.1 GCF_020164555.1 Salegentibacter lacus
TTGCCGATTTTATCATACGCGGCATACCCATCACTTTGAAGGTAGCCTTTAAAGCCGGCCAATATATGATCGGCAGCCTCACGGCTGCGCCCGGGCTGATAATCAAAGAGTACGGTGCCATCTATGGTGCACAATCCGGAGAAAACGGACACCCATTCCGGAGCAAAACGGACAGTGATTCCGTTTCAAAGCGGACAGCTATTCCGGAGCAAAACGGACACTTTTCTCATCTTAGTGCCATTAACTTTTAAAAGAAAGGATAATGGCCAACAATCCGATAGGTATGAGAGAAGTACGCGAACTATTACGATTATATTTTAAACAAGGACTCAGTGGCCGTAAAGCGGCTAAAGTAGCCGGTATTGGGAAAACTGCAGCAAGCCAATATATTGCTGGTTTTAAAAGCAGTGGGATCTCCATTTCAGCAATTTCAGGGATGAATGACAGTGAACTCATCAACCTGATAAATATCCGAAAACAAACACAGAATCCCCGCTACACAACCTTGGAAAAGCTATTTCCTTATTTTGAAAAAGAGCTTAAAAAAGTAGGTGTCACCCTGCATCTGCTGTGGGAGGAATATAGGCAGACCCGCAAGGATGGCTATGAATACAGCCAGTTCTGCCACCATTATTACCATTGGCGCAAGGAGAGTAAGGTCAGCATGCATATGGAGCATAAGGCTGGAGATAAACTTTTTGTGGACTTTACGGGTAAAAAACTTTACATCACAGACCCGGCTACCGGGGAGCGAGAAGCTTGCGAAGTATTTGTCAGTGTACTGGGTTGTAGCCAACTCTGTTATATAGAAGCGGTCCCATCACAAAAGAAAGAAGATTGGATCGCAGTCAATCAAAATGCACTTCAATTTTACGGAGGATCTCCTGCTGCCATTGTCCCGGATTGCCTGCGCTCTGCGGTAAGTAAATCCAATAAGTATGAGCCTAAAGTAAATCAAACCTACCAGGATTTTGGGGAGCATTACGGGACGGTAATATTACCGGCCAGGGCTTTACATCCCCAGGATAAAAGTCTAGCTGAAAACTTTGTGCGATTAGCCTATCAACGTATTTATGCTCCTTTACGCAATGAGGTTTTCTACTCCCTCGAAGAACTTAATCAAGCACTTTGGGAGAAGCTTGAGCTGCACAACAAAAAGAACTTTCAGCATAAATCCTACAGCCGGCAAAGCCTTTTTGATCAGGTAGAAAAGCAGGAATTAAAAGCCTTGCCAACTACCTCCTATGAGTTAAAACACTTCGCTCAACTCAAGGTCCAATACAATCATCATATTTATTTAAAAGCCGATAAACACTACTACAGCATTCCCTTTAAATATACCGGCAAAAAGGTAAAAGTTATTTATACCCTCTCCAATGTGGAGGCCTATTATAATAATGAAAGAATTGCTTTGCATCAGCGAAATCGTAAGCCTTATGGCTATACCACTAAGAATGAACACCGTCCTGCCTATCACCAGTTCCAGGCTGAATGGACCTCGGAGCGGTTCATCAGCTGGGGCCGGTCCATAGGACCTGAAGTAGAACAACTCATTACTAAAATACTGGATAGCCGTCCTCACCCGGAACAGGCTTATAGAAGCTGCATGGGACTATTAAACCTGGCTAAGAAACATCCCAAACCAGCTTATCGAAAAGCCTGTAAAAAAGCCCTTGAAATGAACTGTCTGCAATATAAGTTCATCAAGAATATACTCCATAATAAGACTTTTGATGTTCAAGAGGAACCTCTTGAACTGTTCGAATTACCCACTCATAATAATATACGAGGAAAAGAAAACTTTAATTAAAATCAATACTTATGAACACAAATGCCACCTTTGAAAAGTTACACACGATGCGATTACACGGCTTTGCACAGGCCTATCGGGAAATTACCGAAAGTACCCAGGAGAAGAACTTCTCCCTGGATGAATGTATCGCCCATCTTATTGAGGCCGAATACGAAGACCGCTACAATAAGAAATTAAAGCGGTTGATCCGCCAGGCCCGGTTTAAACAACAAGCCTCCTTTGAACAAATCAATTTTAATCAGCCCAGAGGTATGGATAAAAATATGCTGCTTCGTTTACAACAGGGAGACTGGATTAAAAAGTCAAGGGATCTAATTATTACAGGACCAACCGGAGTAGGGAAATCATTTATCGCTTGTGCTTTGGGATTCCAGGCCTGTGCCCAGGAACTTAAAACCATGTATTTTACGGCCAATAAACTCCTGGACCGAATGACACTGGCTAAAGCAGATGGTAGTTATTTTAAGTTTATGGATAAAATAGCTAAAACAAAACTGCTTATCATCGACGACTTTGGTCTTAAACAAATCGATCATAAACAATGCAATATGCTACTGGATCTTGTTGACGAGAGACACGGAAGTTCTTCCACAATTATCACCTCACAATTACCTGTAAAATCTTGGTTCGACTGCTTTAAGGAACCAACGGTCGCAGATGCAATCCTAGATAGATTAACCAATGGTTCATACCGCATAAATTTAGAGGGAGAATCCATGAGAAAATTTAGAAAATAAGAGCAAAAAAATTTTAATTAACTTAACCGAAATTTTAGAAGAAAAGTGTCCGTTTTGAAACGGAACGCCTGTCCGCTTTCAGCGGATTATGCAATCTATGGGACAATGATGTACCCAATAATAACCTTGATGTGTTTTTCCTTTTTTAGCTGGATCCATCACCTTTATGGGTGTCTCATCACTTTGGAGGTAACCTTTGGAGCGAATATCCTCTAGCAGG
>NZ_JAIQZB010000047.1 GCF_020164555.1 Salegentibacter lacus
GGGGTGACGGCGTGCCTTTTGCATAATGAGCCTACGAGTTACCGTTTCCAGCAAGGTTAAGCAGTTCAGCTGTGGAGCCGTAGCGAAAGCGAGTCTTAATAGGGCGTTTTAAGTTGGTAATGGTAGACGCGAAACCGTGTGATCTACCCTTGGGCAGGTTGAAGCTGTGGTAACACATAGTGGAGGACCGAACCCGTTGACGTTGAAAAGTCTTGGGATGACCTGAGGGTAGGGGTGAAAGGCCAATCAAACTCGGAAATAGCTCGTACTCCCCGAAATGCATTTAGGTGCAGCGGTATAATAGTTTTATAGAGGTAGAGCTACTGATTGGATGCGGGGGCTTCACCGCCTACCAATTCCTGACAAACTCCGAATGCTATAAAATGTTTTATATCAGTGAGGGCATGGGTGCTAAGGTCCGTGTCCGAGAGGGAAAGAACCCAGACCATCAGCTAAGGTCCCCAAATATATGTTAAGTTGAAGAAACGCGGTTGGACTGCCCAGACAGCTAGGATGTTGGCTTGGAAGCAGCCATTCATTTAAAGAGTGCGTAACAGCTCACTAGTCGAGCGGTCCGGCATGGATAATAATCGGGCATAAACATATTACCGAAGCTATGGATTTCATATTTAGATATGGAGTGGTAGGGGAGCATTGTAACAGAGATGAAGGTGTACTGCGAGGTATGCTGGATTGGTTACAAAAGAAAATGTAGGCATAAGTAACGATAATGCGGGCGAGAAACCCGCACACCGAAAGACTAAGGTTTCCCCAGCTATGCTAATCAGCTGGGGGTTAGTCGGGACCTAAGGCGAACCCGAAAGGGGTAGTCGATGGACAACAGATTAATATTTCTGTACTTGCCCCACGCTAAAGCGGACGGAGGCGAACAGTTGGTGCGTGCTGACGGAATAGCACGTTGAAGGGAGTGGTAACACCCCGATAGTACACAAAAGCTTCGGCCGGCGTGATAATCCAGCGAATCGACTTCCAAGAAAAGCGAGTGGAGGCAACCCGTACCGTAAACCGACACAGGTAGTTGGGATGAGAATTCTAAGGTGCTCGAGAGATTCATGGCTAAGGAACTAGGCAAAATGGGCCCGTAACTTCGGGAGAAGGGTCGCCCCGCTTCGGCGGGGCCGCAGTGAAGAGGTCCAGGCGACTGTTTATCAAAAACACAGGGCTCTGCTAAATCGAAAGATGATGTATAGGGCCTGACACCTGCCCGGTGCTGGAAGGTTAAGAGGAGATGTTAGCTTCGGCGACGCATTGAATTGAAGCCCCAGTAAACGGCGGCCGTAACTATAACGGTCCTAAGGTAGCGAAATTCCTTGTCGGGTAAGTTCCGACCTGCACGAATGGTGCAACGATCTGGACACTGTCTCAGCCATGAGCTCGGTGAAATTGTAGTATCGGTGAAGATGCCGATTACCCGCTACGGGACGAAAAGACCCCGTGCACCTTTACTATAGCTTAGTATTGACTTTGGACAAGTGATGTGTAGGATAGGTGGGAGACATTGAAGCGGTATCGCCAGGTATCGTGGAGTCATTGTTGAAATACCACCCTTTACTTGTTCGGAGCCTAACCTCATTTGATGAGGGACAGTGCTTGGTGGGTAGTTTGACTGGGGTGGTCGCCTCCAAAAGAGTAACGGAGGCTTCTAAAGGTTCCCTCAGCACGCTTGGTAACCGTGCGTAGAGTGCAATGGCAAAAGGGAGCTTGACTGAGAGACATACAGGTCGATCAGGTACGAAAGTAGAGCATAGTGATCCGGTGACACCGCATGGAAGGGTCATCGCTCAAAGGATAAAAGGTACGCCGGGGATAACAGGCTGATCTCCCCCAAGAGCTCACATCGACGGGGGGGTTTGGCACCTCGATGTCGGCTCGTCACATCCTGGGGCTGGAGAAGGTCCCAAGGGTTGGGCTGTTCGCCCATTAAAGTGGCACGCGAGCTGGGTTCAGAACGTCGTGAGACAGTTCGGTCTCTATCTGTAGTGGGCGTTAGAAATTTGAGTGGACCTGATCCTAGTACGAGAGGACCGGATTGGACCAACCTCTGGTGCACCAGTTGTTCCGCCAGGAGCATTGCTGGGTAGCTACGTTGGGAAGGGATAAGCGCTGAAAGCATATAAGCGCGAAACCCACCACAAGATGAGATTTCTTTAAAGGACCGTGGGAGACGACCACGTTGATAGGCCACAGGTGTAAAGGCAGCAATGTCATAGCCGAGTGGTACTAATAATCCGTAAAGCTTGATGCGATGCCCGCCTCCCGTAAGGGAGGGGGGCACTTGAATGCTTTTACCGCAGGATTCTATATTTTTTGTTTCTTAAATATGTCAACGTTATTAGAAGTGTGATATTAGATAGGAATTTTTAGGGAATACCCTAAAATCCAATAGCCTAAAGGCGATCTAAGATCTAATATCTGCTTAAAGACTTAAGGTGGTTATGGCAACGGGGCTCACCTCTTCCCATTCCGAACAGAGAAGTTAAGCCCGTTAGCGCAGATGGTACTGCTATTTGTGGGAGAGTATGTCGCCGCCTTTCTTTTGAACCCTTCATCATTATTTGATGAAGGGTTTTTTTATG
>NZ_JAIQZB010000048.1 GCF_020164555.1 Salegentibacter lacus
AAAAGCTGGTGACCAGCTTACGCATTTCTGTGGCAATTGAAGATCGGGTCATTTTTGATTATATTTAGACCGCTAAAATATGACCTACATGGTTCTCAGTAAAGATGCACTTAGACGGACGCATACTTCGAAACAGGTTTAAGCATTGTTTTTATATATTGTTGTGGTGCGTTTTCTGGTTTCTATTTTCTATTAATTCTACCAAAACCTGTTTTGCTTCTGGAACTAATTCTTGATTTAACTTATCTTCAATTTCTGGGTCGCTCAATTCAGAAAATTTTTCTTTGAACCGTTTTAATTTTCTATCGGAATACTCCTTTTCTTCTTCCTCACTTTTTTGAATGGAGCGGAAATATAAATCACTAATGCGTCCTCTGTACTTAATTAAATAAACCACTAAAAAAATAAATGGTAATATCTGTATTGGAAAGAAAATAAAATAGAAGGCAAAAATGTAAGTAGAAAAAGCAATTAAATTTAAAGTTCCTAAAATCAATGTGATACCGAAAAAGTATCTATATAACCTTCTGTCAGTGAAAAATAAAATGCCACAAACCATTAATAATGATAATCCAATATATTGTCGATAATTAAAAGTGTAATCGGTCAACAGAACTTGAAGAACTGAAACAAGTCCGATAATAGATAAGATTGCTAATGGTGAAAATTCTTTGATTTTTTTTGCTTTCATATTATTATTTTAATGCACCACAACATCCGGTATAAAAACTATGCGAGCTGGAGAGCTTGATTGTCCGCAGGACAATCAGGCGTTGCAAGCGAGCACCGACTTTCGATTCGGGAATGGTTTGAGCATTGTTTTTATATTTTACCTGCAGGCTTTTTTGTCAGATGGATAATTCTCTCCCTTTAATAACTACAAATCCTAAAACTAAAAACGACGTAATGATATAGAAGATTATTAACCAATCCAGCTTTTGAACTTTTTTATCGGCCAAATATTCTTTTGAAATTAACTTCTTATAATGGCCATTATGAATGAATAGAAAATAATCCACTGTTAGAATTAAAACATGATCAGAATGTGGAGCCACTTTGGGTAGAGCTGAACATCTTCAAGAACAAAAGCGTAAAAAGGCAAATATCATTGCCGAAACGTTCAAAATATGAAAAACAGATATTCCTAATAAAGCTGAAAAGACTGGTAAATCCTTTTCCTTTACAACGCGGACATTCCACCAGTAAATTCTATAAAAGAGGTGATTTGATAATCAGCGAATCATACTAAATCAGGTTTATATTTGTTTGTCATAAGTCGGTTTTTTTCCTTTAAATCTTTTTACTTGCAGGTAACGTCTCGTATAAAACTGTGCGAGCGGGCTAGCGTGATTTTCCCCGGGACAATCAGTTGCAAGCGAGCAAGGACTTTGGATTTAAGGCTGAATTCAGCATTGTTTTTATAAATTGTTGGCTGCTTTTGTTCTCTAATTTCAATTCAATAAATCTATAGCTAATCCAATTGATAAAATGGCAAGTCCAAAAGTCATCATTCCTAAAATATAAGCAAGAAAAGCCTTAATATAATTAATGAGTTTTTTCCTATCATAAAATTGTCCAATAGCCCAAAATGTGTAGATGAATCCGGCAACACCTGCAATTTGCATTACATCCTGATTGACAATAGATTGAATTATTGCAAAAACGGAAAATATTAACATCCCGTAGCCCATAATGAAGCAAAGCAACACAAAAATTTCAAAAATATTATAGCCATATTTTATAAAAAATAATCTCGTCCAAAATCCTATAAAAATTGCCAGCAAGATATTCGAATAGCCGTAATTTTGCTGTACCCATTCAAATAATGTAAATATCGTAGAGTCATTTTCTCCAGAATATTTTACGTAACCGTCTTCAAATGATAAGATGTTATTTAAAATGGAGTAAATTAAAGACGTAAATATTAAAAAAAGTATCGGTTTGATTAGTCTTTTCCGATCTTCATTTAGAAATTCTTTTACTGCAGTACCAGGATTGACCGTTAATTCTTTAACTGTAAACAAGAATCCCCTTTCAAAACTAAAAACACTTTGAATTTCTTCTAAAATATAATTACCATCTATTCTTTTAATTATTTTATTATGATTTTGATCTAAAGAATCATTATTAAAAATATCGCTCATAATTTTAACTTACGCTCTTCCATCAATTTTTCTAATTCATCATTTCTTTTCGATCTTTTCAAGAGTTGGTAAATTAAGAATAATGGAACAAGAGTTACCAATCCCCAAGTGTTTTGTACGATACTATAAATTATAATTCCTATTAGAATTCCTATAAAAGTGGCAGTAAATATGGGTTTGGGTTTATTCCTTTTTGCTTCTTCTAATAATTCTTCATTTGTTAATTCAGATAAATTTTTCTCACTCATAATATTTGTTTAGTGTATGCGTCCGTCTAAGTGCATCTTTACTGAGAACCATGTAGGTCATATTTTAGCGGTCTAAATATAATCAAAAATGACCCGATCTTCAATTGCCACAGAAATGCGTAAGCTGGTCACCAGCTTTT
>NZ_JAIQZB010000049.1 GCF_020164555.1 Salegentibacter lacus
TGTTGAACTAAACCTAAAGGTAGCTTCAAGAGATCGCTAAATCACTATTCACTACCTTTAAGTATCTCTAATTATAATATTGAAAGTTATGAAAAAAAAGTAGTACCCTCATTGACAGGGCTTGTAATTCTGTACCCGAGTTCGGCGAACTCTACCGCAAGTTAAAACGTTCCGTAGAACTCGCCGGTAAAAGTCAAAGTACCCTTACCAACTACTCCCGCTGCCTTGCGCATATGTCCATCCATTTTAAATGTAGTCCCCTTGATCTCGATGAAGAACAGGTTTTGGATTACCTGCACCTTCTGAAATCCCAGCACAAAACACCATCCGACAGTTTCTTCAAGCATACGGTCTATGGTCTTCGCTATGCCTATCGAATCTCCGGGATGAAGGAGATGCGGGTAATGCTTCCCTCTATTGAACGTCCCCACAAACTTCCAGTGGTATTAAGCCGTAGTGAGGTAAAGCAATTGCTTAAAACTCCCAAACTGCTCAAACACCGGCTGGTACTAGCAATGCTCTATGGCTGTGGCCTTCGCTGCTTTGAACTTCGCAGCCTTCAGCTCAAAGACCTGGATTTTGATCGGAAGATGCTCCACATCCGCCAGGGCAAAGGAAGAAAAGACCGTTATGTTCCTTTGTCCCAAATGCAGATCCGTGGTCTAAAAAAATATATCGCTGCAGATAATCCTACCACCTGGTGTTTTAATGGCTACAACAGGAAAGGAAACCCATCCCAGTTATCGGCAATGGGGGTGCAATGGATCGTCCGGGAAGCCCGTAAACAAAGTGGGATCCAAAAAGAAATCACTACCCACAGCCTTCGACACAGCTATGCCACCCACCTTTTGGAGATGGGATTGGACATTATCAGTGTCAAAGATTTACTGGGACACGCAGATATCCAAACCACCCTCACCTACCTTCATGTGGCACAACTAGGTAGGCAGAAGCCCTTCAGTCCGTTGGACCGACTATACAAGAAGTAGCCGTGAAACCTGCTGCCTATGAGGTGGCCCAGGTCCTGGAAAGGAACACGGAATCTTTATCCAAATATTGTTACACCAGCTGGCAGTTAAGAACCTTGCACGCCTTGCGTAAATGCCGCACTGCTGCCCTGGGTGGTCATATCGACCGCTGTAACAATCCTTCCTGCCATAGGCTCCACCTTAGTTATAATAGTTGCCGGAACCGCCATTGTCCCAAGTGTCAGGGACATAAAAAAGAACAGTGGATCCAGGCGCGGGAAGAAGAACTCTTAAACGTGCCTTACTTCCACGTGGTCTTCACATTGCCATCAGCGCTCAACCGCCTATGCCTGTATGAACCTGAAAAAATGTATGCCCTACTGTTTAAAATAACCTGGCAGGTGATCCAGGATTTTGCATCCAACCATAAATTCCTGGGTGCCAAACCAGGGATGATCGCTATCCTGCACACCTGGGGACAAAACCTGTCTTTGCATCCACACTTGCATTGTATTGTTCCCGGCGGTGGTATTACCCAAAGTGGCAAATGGAGATCTGCAAAAAGCAATGGAAAATACCTGTTCCCGGTTAAGGCTATGAGCAAGGTGTTTAGGGCCCGGTTTGTGGCTTCCCTTCGCAAGGAACTGGAACCACAACCCAAAGACTTCTACGAAAGCCTTTTTAAATATGATTGGGTAGTTTATTGCAAACGTCCATTTTTAGGTCCCGACCAGGTGGTGGAATACCTCGGTCGCTATACCCACAAGATCGCCATCAGTAACCACAGAATTAAAAACCTGGATAATGAAAGCGTTACATTTGCTGTAAAGGACTACCGCCACGGGGGAAGAAAATCCTTGTTACGTTTATCCGATGCAGAATTCATCAGGCGGTTCGCACTTCACATACTTCCCAAAGGATTTGTTCGCATACGGCATTATGGAATCTTGAGTTCCTACCATAAAAAATTCACCCTTACCCAGCTACAGCAAAGACTGGGACGGGTGCAACTCAAAGAGCGCCAACCATTACAACACCAGCTTTGCCCGGTGTGCAAGAAAGGAAAATTGGTGACACTTACTACTTTTACGGCCCGAGGCCCACCTGGATACTGGATGGAGAAACTAAGAAAACAATCAAATAAATGAGTATTAAAAACGATTCTTCCGGGCGTAACAGGAAACCTATGGCCCAAAACGATTAAAATGGCACTAAACCCTGTAAGAGCCTGTGAAAAAACTTAGTAAAAAGCAGCTTGACTTTAGGTCGCTAGCCAAAAGCCGATATCTTGTATAGAGTTTAGATATTCTATCTAACAAATATTACCTCCTAAAAACAGACCAATCCCCATATATAGTTAATCGGCAAAGAACCGGTTTAGTCAACAGTGCGTTCATGTTCGGCCGTTCCGGCCACACGAACGCTTAGTTTTTG
>NZ_JAIQZB010000005.1 GCF_020164555.1 Salegentibacter lacus
CTTGCTGCCGATACTTATACTGTAACTGCAAGAAATGCTGACGGATGTGAATCGGAAGAACTTTCTGTAACAATAAACGCTCAACCTGAAACTCCTGATGCTCCTGTAGTAGCCGGTGAAGTTTCTCAACCAACTTGCGATATAGCCACCGGATCTTTCAGCATCACTGCTGAAACCGGAATGGAATATAGCTTTAATGGTGGTGCTTTTGGAACTAACACTTCCTGGTCTGAACTTGCTGCCGATACTTATACTGTAACTGCAAGAAATGCTGACGGATGTGAATCGGAAGAACTTTCTGTAACAATAAACGCTCAACCTGAAACTCCTGATGCTCCTGTAGTAGCTGAAACTGTTCAACCAACTTGTGACGAAGCAACCGGGTCTTTCAGCATCACTGCTGTAACCGGAATGGAATATAGCTTTAATGGCGGTGCTTTTGAAACTACTACTTCCTGGTCTGAACTTGCTGCCGATACTTATACTGTTGTTGCAAGAAATGCTGACGGATGTGAATCGGAAGAGCTTTCTGTAACAATAAACGCTCAACCTGAAACTCCTGATGCTCCCACAATCACTTCTACCACTGATGTCACTTGTGATGAAAATAACGGGGAGATAATATTTCAGGTTGAAAATAACTTAAGCTATACTTTAACCTATAGCGGCAATAATTCCTTTCAGCATAATAATGGAGAATATACAGATCTTTCTCCTGGAGATTACACTCTAAGTGTAAGTAATGGAGAGTGTGAAACTGAGGTACAGATTATAATTGAAGATATTGAAGACAACGAAGCTCCGGTAATTGCCGAAGTAGATCCAATCAATACAACCAACGATGCAAATAGCTGTGGTGCGATGATCGAAATCACCGCTCCAGCTGTAAGTGATAACTGCATTGCAGAAGATGCTGTTGGAACCCGAGATGATAACCAGGCTTTAGATGCTGAATATCCGGTGGGAACTACTACAATCACCTGGAACGCAACCGATGAAAATGGAAATGATGCCGAGCCGGTTGTTCAAACCGTAACGGTAACTGATAACCAGGCACCGGTAATTGCCGAAGTAGATCCAATCAATACAACCAACGATGCAAATAGCTGTGGAGCGATGATCGAAATCACCGCTCCAGCTGTAAGTGATAACTGCATTGCAGAAGATGCTCATGGAACCCGCGATGATAAACAGGCTTTAGATGCTGAATATCCGGTGGGAACTACTACAATCACCTGGAATGCAACCGATGAAAATGGAAATAATGCCGAGCCAGTTGTTCAAACCGTAACGGTAACTGATAACCAGGCACCGGTAATTGCCGAAGTTGAGGACATTACTGTAACCACTGACGCGGATAACTGTGGTGCGATTGTAGATTTTGATATTCCTGCTGCCAGCGATAATTGTGGTGTAGCGAGTACAGAACTTACCGATGGTTTTGCCTCAGGATCTGAATTTCCGTTAGGTGAAACTACTGTAACTTATACCGTTACCGATATCAATGGAAATACAGTTAACTCAAGCTTCACAGTAACCGTTATAGATAATGAAGCTCCGGTAATCAATTGTCCGGAAGATATTACTGTAAACGTTGAATTTGGTACCGAAACTGTGGTTGTAGATTATAATGCTATTTCAACTACAGATAACTGTTCGGAAACCAATACTGAACTAATCGAAGGTTTTGCTTCCGGAGAAGAGTTTCCGGTAGGCGAAACAACGGTCACTTATAAAGTTACTGATGCTGCAGGAAATTCTGCCACATGTTCCTTTATCGTAATCGTTGAGGAAGATCCGGAAGAAACTCCTCCTGCACCAAGTGCTCCAATTGTTGAGCTTATTCAGCCCGATTGTGCAACACCGACCGGAGTGATTCTGATTAATACTGAAGACGGACTTACCTATAGCATTGATGGAGAAAACTATGAAGCTGTAGATGAATTTTCTGAGCTTGAGCCGGGTACTTACGAGGTGACCGCCAGAGATGAATTCGATCAAATTTCAGATGCAACTATAGTAACCTTAGAAGAACCTATAGCAGAAGAAATTGAAACCAGTACTATAAGTCTTTGTACTGAAGATACCACTTTCGATCTTTACGAATTACTTCAAGGAGAATATGACACTTCCGGAATGTGGATAGATACAGAAGACACCGGTGCATTAAGCCAGGGTATTATTGACCCTGCTATGTTGGCGGTCGGCACTTACACATTTGAATATCAAATTAATAACGGTGTTTGTAATTCTACTACAGAAGTTATGGTATCTATAAATGATGATTGTGTGGTATTGCCTTGCAGCCTGGAAGATATTGAATCAAGCATTTCTAAAGCGGTAACTCCTAATGGTGATACTCATAATGATTATTTCAGTATAGATTTCGCCAGCGAATGCGGATTCACCTACGATGTGAAGATCTTTAACCGTTGGGGAAGTAAAGTATATGAAGCTACTAACTATCAAAACGATTGGGATGGTTATTCCACCAATTCGGCGACAAGTTCAAACCAGTTGCCATCAGGAACTTACTTCTATGTCTTAGAAATTAGAAATAGCGGATTTGAACCGATTCAAGGTTACATCTATTTAGGAACAAAATAAAAAAGAAAGACCATGAAAAATATATATCTACCCCTATTTTTTCTTATGTTTTCGGCATCTGCCCTGGCTCAGCAATTGCCGCAATTCACGCAGTATATGTACAATATGATATCTGTAAATCCGGCTTATGCCGGGAGCCGGGACGGATTCTCAATAACCGCTTTAAACCGTAATCAATGGGCAGGAGTAAGCGGAGCGCCAAATACGCAAACCCTGTCTATTCACTCGCCCCTTACGAACGATAAAGTGGGCTTGGGACTTTCGGTGATTAACGATAAAACCGGTTATGAGAATTATACTTATGCCTATGGAGATTTCGCCTATCGATTAGATTTCAGTGACAATATCTCACTGGCGATGGGTTTAAAGGCCGGAATGAGCTACTACAATTTAGATCAAGAGTTGTTTAACGACCAGCAGGTATTGAATGATCCTTTTTTTGAAGATCGATTTAATAAATGGACGCCAAATGTTGGGATAGGTTTTTATCTCTCCTCTCAAAACTGGTATGTAGGAGCTTCAGCACCAAAATTGATTAATAATAATAATCACGAGTACAGTGAATTTCTAGCTATGGAACAAGTTCATTATTACTTAACCGGGGGTTATGTTTTTGATCTAAACGAAAACCTGAAATTCAGGCCTACCTCCTTACTGAAAATGACAACCGGAGCCCCACTTTCGGTCGATTTTTCAGGAACGATGATCTTTAATGAGAAGTTTTACCTGGGTGCCAACTGGCGAATAGACGATGCATTGGGTGCCTTTCTCGATGTAGAACTTTTTGAAGGGTTTAGAGCCGGTTATGCCTATGAATATTCAATTTCGGATATTAGGCCTTATACCTCAGGATCTCACGAGATTCTGCTTATTTATGAATTCAGATTCCAAAAAACAAGGTATAAATCTCCCCGATTCTTCTAATTTAAACGCTGCTAATTATGAAAAAACAATACTATCTAATCTTTTTATTCTTAGTGTTTAGCATAAGCTTGCAGGCACAATACGGAAAACAAAAGAAAGCAGATAAACTCTATAGCAATCTCGCTTATACCGAAGCCGTGGATGTTTACAAAGAACTTATAGAAAACGAGTATAATCTCAAGGAAAACCGGTTAAAACTGGCAGATACTTATATGAAATTAAGGAGTCCGGAAAATGCTGTTTTCTATTATGAAGACATTCTTAAAGACTCTACAGATATTTCTGCGGAATATTATTATGAATACGCCCAGGCTTTACGCGGAGCGAAAAGATATGACGAATCCCGGGAATGGTTACAAAAATACCTGGAAAGTAACGGTGAAGCTTCAGCTGAAGTCAATAAAATGCTAAACAAGAATCATTCTGAAATACAGACTACTTATACCATTAAGAAAAGTAATTTTAATTCAGAATTCAGTGATTTCGGGGCAGTTAAATATAATGGTGAAACTTATCTTGTTTCAGCGCGGAATTCAGAAAATTCAGATAAAGAATATTCCTGGAATGAAGAACCCTTTTTAGATGTTTATAAAATAAACTCAAGCGGTGAGGTCTCCCCTATTTCCGGAGAAATAAATACTAAATTACACGATGGCCCAATAAGTTTTAGCCCAAATGGGGAAACCCTGTATTTTACCCGAAATAATTATTTCAATAATAAGGAAGGAAAACGGGATAAAGAAGCAACCAATCATTTAATGATCTATTCAGCTCAAAAATCGGGTAATAGCTGGACGAATATACAGGAATTACCAATTAACAGTAAAGATTTTTCTGTAGGTCATCCTTCGGTTTCTCCAGATGGAAAAACACTTTATTTCACCTCTAATATGCCCGGTGGTGAAGGCGGTACCGATCTTTATAAGGTTGCAATAAATGGAAATAACGCCTATGGAAATCCTGAAAACTTAGGAGATAAAATAAACACTGCTGAAGACGAAAGTTTTCCTTTTATAGATGAAGAAAATGTGCTTTACTTCTCTTCTACCGGTCAAGGAGGCTATGGATTAGCCGATATTTTTAAAACAGATTTACAGGCTGAAAATGATGAAATTCAAAATCTTGGAGAAACCATAAACAGTAATTTAGATGATTTTAGTTACTTCAGGGAAACTGAAAGTAACGCAGGGTTTATAGCTTCTAACCGTGATGGTGTCGATAATATTTATGGATTTAATCAATTACTTCCGTTAATTTTAAAAGGAAAAGTAACCGATGCCGTAAATGGTAATCCAATCGCCCAAGCTACCATTAGACTTTTCGATGAGAATAATGAGGAAATCGCCTTTTTAGAATCAGATGAAGATGGAAATTATCAAACTACGGTAAATAGAAATGTGGAAATTCCGCTGGAAGCGAAACAAATTGAATATATAAATTTCAATGATACTTTGAATACTGGAGATATGGAGGACTCAGAGGAAATGGAATATAATATTGCTCTCCAGCCGGTTGCCGATGTAGAATACCTTGCGGAAATTAAAAATATTTATTTCGATTTTGATAAAAGCAATATCAGGCCAGATGCAGCAAAAGAACTGGATAAACTTGTAAAATTAATGCAAGACGAATATCCAGATCTGGTTATTGAAGTTGGCTCACATACCGATAAACGCGGGAGCGATAATTACAATGAAGCTTTATCTGAAAGACGTGCCAAAGCTACCCGGGATTACTTAATTGCTGAAGGTATTAGTGGAGATAGAATTCAAGAACAGGCTTATGGCGAAAGCAAACCTGCAATTGACTGTGACAGATGTTCTAAAGAAGATCATGAGCTTAATCGTCGCTCTATGTTTAGTGTTGTAAAGATGGATTAAAGTTTAGGAATATTTATATTAAAAAAGGTTCAGCGTTTTGCTGAACCTTTTTTGCTTAATTAATTTATGAAAAACAAAAATTACTTTCTAATAAAAATATTGGTGAAGTAGTTTCTACCTTGCTCATCATCTACCACCGAAACTCCAAAATGAGAGTGGTTTCCTTCTATGTTCTTTTTGTGCCCTTCACTCTTTAACCAGGCATTTACCACAGCTTCTGCAGTGCGATAGCCATAACCTACATTTTCACTTACAGATTTGGCACCAACGGCAGAAACAAGGTTTTCGTAACGAGCGCCAAAATTATCGTGGCTCACTTTTCCAACTTCAAGCATATAATAATTATGAGATTCTGCTTCTACTGATATTTCAGCAATAGGTTCCAGAGCTTCCAGAGCTAAACTTTCTCGGTGTTGATTCACCAATTCAAGAATCTCGCTTTCAATTTCAGTATAATCAAAATTAACCTTTTCTTCAAGAGTATGATTGTAGGAATTAACTTCCTCTTCGATGCTTTCTTTTGCACAGGATACCGTTGAAACAGCTAGCAAAGCAAGCATAACAAACTTAAGTGTACTTTTTCTCATAGTGATCATGTTAGACTGGGAAGATAAAAGTACACTTTTTATCGATTAAACGCATATGTTAAAATGCATTTCATCGATTTTTTTTGTTTTTTAACAGAAACCGTAGGATTTACCTTACTAAATAAGGGTGAATATCAAAGTTTTAAAAATAATTATGTAAGAAATTTAACTGAAAAGTGTTATTCGAAGATAAAAACCTTCTCATCATCGGCTAATTCAACCTCTGGAAATATAGTTGCAGCTTCTTCTCTAAATAAATTGATATTGGCATATCGGGTAGAATAATGGCCTAAAATAAGTTTTTGAACTCCGGCCTGCTTGGCAATTTGTGCCGCTTCCTTTGCAGTACTATGTTTTGTTGGGAAAGCGAGATCGGCTTTATCCTCAAGGAAAGTAGATTCGTGGTACAAAACAGTTGCGCCACTTATCTGCGGAATCATTTTTTGGTTAAATGCCGTATCGCTGCAGTAGGCATAGCTCTGTGTTGGAGCCGGATCTGCAGTTACCAAATGATTAGGAATGAGTTCTCCGTCTTCAGAAGTTACGTCCTTTCCCTTTTTTAAGCTTTTATAGAGAGAAACATCTATATTATATTCCACAGCTTTATTAATAAGCAACTTACGATCACCGGTTTTTTCTTTAAAAAGAAAACCATTGGTATAAACTCTATGTATTAAAGGAATGGTCTCTACGCTTATTTTTTCATCTTCATAGATAAGTTTCGGTTCTTTGCTATTCAATTCGTGAAAATACAAGGGGTAATTAGTCCAGGAGTTAGAGAGTTTTAGCTGCAGGGTGATAATTTCCTTAATTCCCTTAGGACCGTAAACATGCAATTCGGTTTCTCGGTTTAATAATCTAAATGTTGAAATAAGACCTACGAGGCCATAGGAGTGGTCTCCATGAAGGTGAGAAATAAATATATGTTTTATTCTGGAAAATTTAATCTTATTGCGTCTTAGCTGTACCTGGGTTCCTTCGCCACAATCAATCAAAAACAATTCGTTTTTCATTTCCAGCACCTGGGAAGTGGGATTGGTAAAACTACGTGGAGTAGCGGCGTAACAACCAAGAATATTAAGCTTCATGCACAAAGAATTAAACGCCTAAATCTCGCTGAATTTCATCCATTTGAATAAGATCTTCTGCTTCTCTTAAAGAAGGAACCAAAACGATTTCTTCGGGTAAATCATCTATAGTAATCGCATTGCTTACCAAAACAAAAGATTTATTATTCATTTGGTGCGCATTGGAAATCTCTAAAAACCCCATCACCTCTTCTTTTTGAAGATTGTGATAAGCGAGAAGACTAACCGTTACATTTTTAGTTTCGAACTCAGCGTGTCTTTGCGTAAGCAGCGAAACAAAATCTACTACCGGGGCTTCTAATGGTTCTATTAAAATATAATTTTCTTTTTCTGATATCTTCATAGCGTAATTCTTTATAATTAAAGCTAAGGAACTTAAGCCTTTTAGCGGTTTATCTTAGAAGCCAATAAATAGATTACTGCCATTCTAACGGCAACCCCATTTTGAACCTGGTCAAGAATAATCGCGTTTTCTGCATCGGCAACATCACTGGTAATTTCCACTCCGCGGTTTATTGGTCCGGGATGCATCACAACAATTTCTTTATTCAGGCTTTCAAGCATTTTCTTATTTAACTGAAATTGCTGCGCATATTCCCGGGTGCTGGGAAAATAGCTAATATCCATTCGCTCGTTCTGAACTCTAAGCATATTGGCCACATCACACCATTCGAGGGCATTTTTTAGATCGGTTTCAACTTTTACTCCCAAAGATTCAATGTGTTTGGGGATAAGTGTTTTAGGGCCGCAAACTTTAACCTCAGCTCCCTGAAGTTTAAGTGCAAAAATATTGGACAGTGCTACCCTACTGTGTAAAATATCGCCCACAATCACTACTTTTTTTCCAGCTACATCTCCAAGTCGTTCTCTAATTGAATAAGTGTCCAAAAGTGCCTGGGTTGGATGTTCGTGTGCACCGTCTCCGGCATTGATTATACTGGCTTTTACGTGGCGTGAAAGAAAAATTCCCGCCCCGGGATTGGGATGTCGCATCACTACCATATCTACTTTCATAGAGAGAATATTGTTCACGGTATCTATAAGCGTTTCCCCTTTTTTTACTGAAGAAGATGCTGCCGAAAAATTAACTATGTCGGCACTTAAACGTTTTTCAGCAAGTTCAAAAGAAAGTCGGGTTCTGGTGGAATTCTCAAAAAATAGGTTGGCAATGGTGATATCTCTAAGCGAAGGGACTTTTTTAATAGGCCGGTTAATCACTTCCTTAAAATGATCGGCGTTTTTAAAAATAAGCTCAATATCTTCTTTGGTTAGATATTTAATTCCCAGTAAGTGATTTACACTTAATTCGCTCATATATTTAGTTATTTAGAAACCAGATAAACCACGTCTTTCCCATCGTTTTCTTTCCAGTTTACTATTACTTTTTCTTCATTTATAGCATCTACCTGCCTCCCATTATAATCTGGCTGAATGGGTAAATGACGGCTAAAACGTCTGTCTATAAAACTTAATAATTCAATTTCGGCGGGTCTGCCAAAAGATTGTACTGCAGTTAGCGCAGCCCTAATGCTCCGGCCTGTGTATAGAACATCATCTATAAAAACTACCTTTTTATCTTCAACTATAAAATCAATTTTTGTCTTATTAGCTTCCAGCGGTTTGTCACCTCTCCTAAAATCGTCACGGTAAAAAGTAATATCCAGATGGCCATAATCCAGATCAGTGATATTATATTCTTCCTTGAGGATTTTTATAATCCTTTCAGCAAGAAAAACACCACGCGGCTGGATTCCTATAATTACGGTATTTTTAAAATCGGTATGATTTTCAACTAATTGGCAGGCAAGACGGTGCAGAATAATATTAATTTCTTCAGCATTCAGTAATGTTCTTTGACCCATAGTTTAGTTGCAAAAAATAGAAGTTCTATCACAAAAGTAAGCTTTTTATTTTTTTCTGAAGTTCAATAGACTTCAGATTTAAATCTTTTTACTTACAACCTGAAACAGAATATTTCATAAGTATATCCAAAACTAAAATACTTATTAGATCAAGGAGGCTAAATCTTATCCATCATCAAATAAATTACTGATTTTCAATAGTTTTACACAAACAAAATTAGTAATTTTATAACTCTAAATCATAAGCTATGTTGGTCCTAAGACACGATTATGAAACCGTGAGCCAGGCGATAAATGGTCTTGCTGTTCGAGGTTATACTACCGACTTTAAATTAGAGCCGGAAAAAGATAAAATTGTAGATCCGAACCGTTCCCTGGAGCTTTCTCCCGACGAGTTTGAAATTGATGAGATCTACCGTTTTGAAGGAATGACAGATCCAGGCGACGAAATGATTGTTTACGCAATTTCTTCACATAATCATAATATAAAAGGCGTTTTGGTAAATGCTTTTGGAACGTATGCAGATTCGAATACTTACAATATTGTAAAACGGCTTCATAAGCATCTTTAAGCTTAAGCGTTAATTACACTTTTTCTATGTCAAATTTTACTACTAATTTTAAAGGTCTTACCTCAGAGGCGGTAAAAGCCTCTGCCGAAAGTGATGGGTACAATCAAATAGAATCTAAAAAAAAATCCGGTTTTTTTACAGCAATACAAACTTTGATCACCGAGCCCATGATCATATTGCTGTTTGTTGCGGCCATTATATATTTTCTAACCGGAAATCCCGGCGATGGACTCTTTCTTAGTTTCGCAATTTTATTAGTAGCGGGTATATCATTATTTCAGGAAACCAGAAGTAGAAATGCTCTCAAAAAACTAAAAGAGATTATTCAACCGGAAACTAAAGTTATTCGTAATAATAAGCTTGAAAAAATTTCGGCATCAAAATTAGTCTTAAATGATATTATTGTGGTTGAAGAAGGCAGTAGTGTTCCTGCTGATGCTACAATCCTGCAATCCAATGATTTTTCTGTTAATGAAGCAGTTTTAACAGGAGAATCGTTTAGCGTTTCCAAACAGCCAGAAGAAAACCCCGAAATTTATATGGGAACCCAGGTGGTTGGCGGACTTGCCGTTGCAAAAGTTACTGCAATTGGCAATAAAACCCGATTAGGTAAAATCGGGAAAAGCATGGAATCTCAGAAACATGAAAAAACATTACTCGAGAAACAGATTAACAATTTTGTAAAAAAAATGGTTATCGCAGGTAGTTTCTTTTTTCTACTTGTCTGGATACTAAACTATCTCGAAACACAAAGTATTCTAGAAAGTTTGCTACAGGCCTTAACACTGGCAATGAGTATTCTTCCCGAAGAAATACCGGTTGCATTTGCCACCTTTATGGCTATGGGAGCCTGGCGACTTATGAAAATGGGAATTGTTGTTAAGCAAATGAAAACGGTTGAAAGCCTTGGTAGCGCTAGCGTAATTTGCGCCGATAAGACCGGAACTATTACCCAAAATAAAATGAGTCTGGCCAAGATTGTTACAAGTGAAAATTGGGAAATTCAGGATTTAAATGCAGCTCTAAATACAAAAGCAAAAAGACTTCTTGAAGTGAGCATGTGGGCCAGCGAGCCCATTCCTTTTGATCCTATGGAAATCGCTATCCATAATACTTATGATTTAAATACAGATGTAGACCTGAGAAAAGAATTTAAAATGATTCATGAGTATCCTCTTAGTGGTAAACCACCAATGATGACTCATATTTTTGAGAATAACCTTGGGAAAAGAATTATTGCAGCAAAAGGTGCTCCAGAAGCCTTGTTAAAAGTTTCTGATCTTGATGAACGCACGAAAGAGCTAATTGAGAAGCAATTGAACAACCTGGCAAGCGAGGGGTTTAGGGTATTGGGTGTAGGCGAAGTAAATACAGAAATTCAGGAATTCCCTGAAATTCAGCAAGATCTAAAATTTAAATTTTTGGGGCTTATCGCATTTTATGATCCGCCAAAAGAAAACATCAGTAAAGTGTTTGAAGATTTTTATTCCGCAGGACTTCAGGTAAAAATAATAACCGGTGATAATGCTAAAACAACTGCTGAAATTGCCAGGCAAATCAATTTCAAAAATGCAGGAAAAAGCATGGACGGGGAAGAACTTTTAAAACTGTCAGATGAAGAGCTTAAAGAAGAGGTGAAAACTATAAACATTTTTACCCGAATGTTTCCTGAAGCCAAATTAAAGATTATAAATGCACTTAAAGCCAATAACGAAATTGTTGCGATGACGGGTGATGGAGTTAATGACGGGCCTGCATTGAAAGCTGCTCATATTGGCATTGCGATGGGTAAAAGGGGAAGTGAGCTCGCTAAAGAGGCTGCATCTTTAATTTTGATAAAAGATGACCTTTCGGGGATGGTTGATGCTGTAGAAATGGGTAGAAGAATTTATAACAACTTAAAAAAAGCAATTCAATATATCATTTCTATTCATATCCCTATTATTCTAACGGTTTTTATTCCCCTGGCTTTAGGATGGATTTACCCCAATATCTTCTCTCCTGTACATATTATTTTTCTGGAGTTAATTATGGGACCAACCTGTTCTATCATTTATGAAAATGAACCCGCCGAAGCCAATATTTTAAAACAAAAACCAAGACCGGTAACACAAAATTTTTTCAATATAAAAGAATTAAGCCTAAGTGTTATTCAGGGTATTGGTATATCAGTAGGAACCCTTGGTATTTATCGATTTGCTGTTTTTTCGGGTTTTTCTGAAGATCTTACCCGAAGTATGGTTTTTAGCTGTTTAATTGCCGCAAATATATTTTTAACCCTGGTTAACCGTTCTTTTCTTTATTCTGCAATCACTACCCTTTCTTATAAAAACAGACTTATTCCAATAATTATTGGAATAACCACATTATTAAGTACTGCAATGCTATATTGGACACCACTAAGAAAATTCTTTGAATTTGGGCAGATTTCATTAAAACAATTACTGTTAAGTCTCTTCATCGGATTTTTATCAGTGATTTGGATTGAAGGCTATAAATTCTACAAACGAAGGACTAAAAATTAACTACCTACACGCTTTTTTACCATTAATTTAACCGAAATGCGGCTGGTTTTTACTTAATTGAAACAAAAACTATGGAAGATAAAATACTTGGTTTACACCACATCACCGCGATTGCCGGCGATGCACAAAGCAACTACGATTTTTACACGAAAGTACTGGGTTTAAGAATGGTAAAGAAAACCGTAAATTTTGATGACCCTCAAACCTATCATTTTTACTTTGGTGATAAAGTAGGAACACCTGGAAGCATTCTAACTTTTTTTCCTTGGACAAGGGTTAAACAGGGAAAAAACGGTGTGGGAATGGCCACAGAAATCGGTTATTCGGTTCCCGAAGGTAGCCTTGATTTCTGGCAAAAACGTTTTGAAAAACATGGAGTTGAATTTGGCAAGATCAGGGAGCAATTTGGAGAGCAATATTTACCTTTTCGAGATCCGGATGGTCTTAATTTAAAACTAATAGTTCCTAAACACCAGGACGATCGTGAAGCCTGGGAAACCGATGAAGTTAAAAGCGATGTTGCTTTAAAAGGTTTTCACAGCGTAACACTTACTCTTTATAATGTGGGGCCAACCGCCAGCATTCTAACTGATATTTTTGAATACGAACTTGAAGAAAAAGCGGGTGAATTTCATAGATATAAAACCAGTGTGGTAGAAAATGCTGCAATTATAGATATTCACGAAGACCCTACAGCAGAGCGAGGAATTAACGCCGGTGGTACTAATCACCATATCGCTTTCCGTGTTAAAGATGAAGAAACTCAGATGCGTTTTCGGGAAAAAATTGTGCAGAAAGGTTTACAAATCACCGAAAAAATAGATCGTGATTATTTCTTCTCCCTTTACTTTAGAGAACCCGGCGGAGTCTTATTTGAAATTGCCACCGATAATCCAGGTTTTACAAGAGATGAAAGTTTGGAAGAATTGGGAAGTAGTCTAAAATTACCCGATCAATATGAATCTTCCCGTGATCGAATAGAAAAACTACTGCCGGAGTTGAAACATTAGATAAACTTAAAAGACTATCTGAAGATCTTAGATCCTGAAATAAATCAGGATGACGTTTGTAGATTCTCAGATAGTCTTCAATAATAAGGCAGAAAAACCACTACTCTACCACGTACATCTCATTAGAAGCTTTAATATATTCCTGCGGATTAAAAGTAGATTCAAAACTATTTCGAACTACATTAAGTTTCGTTTTTAGATCGGCAATCTTGGTTTTTAAATATTCATCGTTTTCATATTTCTGGATAAGCGAATCATATTTCTTTAGATTCTCCAGAATTCTAAACGTAATAGTTCCAAAACGAATTTTTAAGTTCTGTACAGCGATCATCTGGTCGTGATAATCCTGTTTCCAGTTTTCAGGATTTTTAGCTTTTTCTTCAGCGATTTTATTTTCAGCGATTTTAGAAATATCAAGAATATATTGAGTTCTCTTTTTGGCATCTGTTTCATTAGTAAAATTGCGGTCAAATTCTTCAGTATCTATTCCCAGGATTTGTACTAAATTTTCCTGCATCGCTTTTTCCTGAAGCTCCTTTAATTCATCCAGGTTTTTGTTTATAGATTCCCATTCGGTTTCTATGAGGTCTTTATCGTGGGTAAATTGCGCTACAGTTGTGGTGAGTTTAAGCATTTCTGTACTTTGCTGTTTCAGTTTTTTATCGCCCCAACCCAGGGAATTGATAAAACTTCCGATTCCGTCAAAAACAGTTCCAGCAAACATTCCAGTAAACGGCGTGCCTTGTGCAAGGTCACCGGTAACATTTAAAATATGGCTCAAAGCAGAAAGTCGTGCATCATTCTTTTTTTCTTCTTCTACAAATTTTCTAAACTGTCCGAACCATTCCTGATAACCCTCGTAATGCATAGGATTGCTCACCTGATCTAGTGTAGCATAAAATTCACGAGAAGCATTAAAAAGATTCAGCGGTTTAATTTCGCGCTCCATAGAGGCTAAATTCAGTACGGCAGAACTATAATTATACTTGTAAACGCTAATCGTATTTTTATCTATCTCTTCCTGGCGTTCCTCAAGAAATTTTACCCGTTCCAGTAGTTTCTCTACTTTTTCTGCAGAAGAATTGGTGTTTTGAATACTTTCATCCAGATTACTAATCTTTGAGTCTATTTCTTTAATTCTGAATTCAAGATTCTGACTTAGCAAACTGCGTTCCCTATTGAGTTCCTGAAGCACTTGCTGGGTTACCGACTGGTCGTCGGCAAAGCTTTGTGCCGAAGTATTCTGAAAAAACATCCCTGAAACGAACAGGAAAATAAAACCTAATTTATTCATTATCAATTATTTTAATCAGCTATTTATTCATTTATAACGACAGGAAGTTAATCATATTTTATGCCAGTTCAATTCAGAAATTTAATCAATGAATTTTCCTAATCTAAACAGAACAGGAAAGACTATTTTATTCTCATTTCCAAAGGCTGCTTTAAGTTCGTTCTTAATAAGATTTACAGGGTTTTCTCCTTTTTCTTTTTCGTAGTGTTTTACCGCGCTCCAGGTATTTAAATATCCAATAAGATGATTAAATGACCATTGATATTTCTGCTCAAACTCCGGAGTTTCAATTTCCAGAAAGGAAAAAGGGATAGTTTGATATTTTTCATCTAAATAACGCCGTTCTTCATCCCAAAACGGGCCGATAATATCATTGTAAAATTTCCGGATAACCTTATCGGTTTCCGGATTACTTTTAAATAAAGAATAACCGATAACAGCAATAATTCCATTAGGTTTTAAAACCCGTTTTGCTTCTTGGTAAAAAGCCTCAAAATTAAACCAATGAATAGCCTGAGCTACCGTAACAAGATCGAAAGTATTATCTGGAAAATTTGTTTTTTCAGCAGGTTGCTCGGAATAGTGAATATTCGGCAACTTTATCGCATTTTGTAATTGTTGCTTACTAATATCGGTAGCATGTACTTCATCAAAAAAATTAGCGAGTTCTCCTGCAACCTGACCGTTGCCGGTTCCGCAATCCCAGGCTGTTGTGGTTTCCGTTAATATTCCTTTTAAAAACTCATATAATTCCTTCGGGTATGTCGGCCTATATTCGGCGTAAGAAGAAGATTGAGTAGAAAAGTTATCTTTCATAAGAAGCTGATTTCTATTAAAAATAAGGAATAAAAAAACAAAAAAAGAACCGCCCAAAAGGCGGTTCTAATAAAATTTATACTTTTTTATCTATTGATCTACGTCAATAGTATCCGGTTCCTGACTGTAATCTGACTCATCTACTGCTCCGGGATTAATTCCTATTGTTCCTTCAGAAGTTGGTGCATCCATTTCCTCCATTACATCTGCAGCGTTGTTAAAGAAAGCACGTAGCTTTTCTTTTGCATCATTGGCCTGCATATCTATCTCTTCAAGTTCGGCTTTCAATTCATCAACTTCACCTGAAAGTTCTTCGTAGGCGTTTTCCTGAAGTTTTTCTAAAGAAGCAAGGGCAGTTTCCAATTGGGTATCCATATCATCTACAGGATTACTTAAACTGTCACCAATAACTTCCAGTTTTTCATTGGCATCAAGACCAAATGCTCTACTTCTCTCAGAAACGGCTGCTGCGAATTTTTGCAAAGCTGTTTCAGGATCAATTTCTTCCTGCATTTCTTCGTATTCATCATCACCATCTATATAAGTTAGATAGTCGGCTACGGCGTTGCCTTCATAGGCATAATTAGAGGTTGTATCTTCCTCCGCTTCCATAGTTTGATCAAATTCGATATCTACCTCTTCATCTTTTTTATTTCCATCATTACAGGAAAACATTATACCAGATGCGAGGATTATTAGTCCGGTTTTCTTAATAAAATCCGGAGTTATAAGTGTAGGTTTAAAATTCTTTCTCAATTTCATCATTTACAATTTTGGTTGTTCACTTAAAATTAGCAAATAAATGAGAGCTGAGCCTAGCACGAATGATAAACTATTTCTAAAAATTTAGAGAAAATTCTAATTTTAGTTAAATCTAAATTAATAAATGCGGAAATAACAAAATTATCTTAAAAAAATGGGATTTATACATTAAAACGAAAGTGCATCACATCGCCGTCCTGTACAATATATTCTTTACCTTCTACCCGCATTTTACCGGCTTCTTTCACTTTGGCTTCACTTCCAAAACTGTCAAAATCGGCGTAAGAAATAACCTCTGCGCGAATAAATCCTTTTTCAAAATCGGTATGTATAACACCGGCTGCTTGTGGCGCGGTAGATCCAACAGGAATGGTCCAGGCGCGTACTTCTTTAACTCCCGCGGTAAAATATGTTTGGAGGTTTAAAAGCTCGTAAGCCCCGCGAATCAATTTTGCAGAACCAGGCTCTTCCAATCCTATATCCTGAAGAAACATTTGTCGCTCTTCAAAATCATCAAGCTCGGTGATGTCAGCTTCAGTTCCTACGGCAAGTACCAAAACTTCAGCATTTTCTTCTTTTACCGCTTCCTTTACACGATCTACGTGTGCGTTGCCGTCTACTGCTGCACCTTCATCTACATTACAAACGTACATCACCGGTTTATCGGTAATAAACTGAAGTGGTTTTATAAAATCTTTTCTTTCTTCTTCGGTTAAATCTATAGCCCTAACTGATTTCCCAGCTTCTAAACCTTGCTTAACCTTGCTTAGTGCAGCTTCTTCTTTCTGCGCTTCTTTATTACCGGTACGGGCGGCACGCTTCACTTTCTCCAACTTCTTCTCTGCAGTTTCCAGATCTTTAAGCTGAAGTTCCATATCTATGGTTTCTTTATCTCTTATAGGATCTATAGAACCATCTACGTGTACAATATTGTCGTTCTCAAAACAACGCAAAACGTGTAGAATTGCATCAGTTTCACGAATATTTCCCAGAAACTGGTTTCCAAGCCCCTCGCCTTTACTCGCTCCTTTTACAAGACCTGCAATATCCACAATCTCTACAGTGGCCGGTTGTACTTTTTCAGGTTTAACCAAATTTTCCAATCGTTGAATCCTTGGGTCGGGAACGTTAACCACTCCCACATTAGGTTCTATGGTACAAAAAGGAAAATTCGCGCTCTGCGCCTTTGCGTTAGAGAGACAATTAAAAAGAGTCGATTTTCCTACGTTTGGTAATCCTACAATTCCGGCTTTCATAGTAATGATTTTTTGCGGCTGCAAATGTACATATTTTCTAGTGTAGCGACTAATTTCTTTTTATTTACCAATAGCAATTGAACTTAAATAATCTTTATTTCCATAATGGCGACATTATTAGTATGTTTATTGCTATCATATGTTGAAAGGTTTCAGAAGAAATAGGAACTGATTTAATAAATTTAAAAATTTCTTTCTGAATGATGTCGAATTAAAACACCTCAAATTGTTATGAAAAAAATTCAAATTTTACTGCTCGTGTTCTCATTGAGCCTTTCAGGATGTTATACTGATAGAGACGATTTAGATACCGGAGGTGAAAACCCCGCAATCCCTGAAATCCCGCAAGAAACCGAAAATCAATTTATTTCTGAAGATGGGGAGATATATTCTACCGGACTTGAATGCACCGGAAACGGCACCTACAATATAGATACTGAAAATTTACTGGAAGGCCTGATTCTTCCTGATACTTTACCCGCAGCATTTGATCTTTCGGAAAATCTCCCACCAGTAGGCGACCAGGGCGAATTAGGGTCTTGTGTTTCCTGGGCAACGAGTTACTATATGAAATCTTATCAGGAGAAAATTGAATCAGATTTACCTTATTCTGAAGCTACTATATTTAGTCCGTCTTATACATATAACCAACTCACCGACGAGGATTGCGGCGGGACTTCCATTCCCGAAACACTTTCCTTAATAGAAGACCAGGGCGTAGCAGTTTTAGAACTTTTCCCATATACCGCAACTGAATGTGAATCTCAACCCGACGAAGCTGTAATTGAAGCTGCCGCCGAAGCAAGAATATCCGATTTTAAAAGTTTAAGCGGAGAAAATATGCTTGCTGAAATGAAAACACTAATCACACAGCAACAACCAGTTATTATAGGCGCAGTACTTTCCCCTGAGTTTGGAAAAACCGATAGTTTTGGCCTTAGCGCCTACCGCACACATACGGTAGATTATGATGACGTAACCTGTCACGCCATGTTAGTGATTGGTTTTGATGACGAAGTAAGTGCTTTCAAGGTTGTAAATTCCTGGGGTGAAGCCTGGGGCGACAATGGTTTTGTTTGGATAGATTACCAGGCCTTTGAAAATGTAACCGATGAAAATGCTGAATTTAGAGTAATAAACCAAGCTTATGTGGCTTACGATCTTTAAAGTTTATTAGCACATTAGGTATTCACAGGTAAATTAAAATTAGCGAGACCCAGCTTTTAAAATAGGTGTTTTCCATATTTTAAATGCAATCGGGTTTGTGAATTGTCACTTTGCCCTAACTTTGCAACTATGGAAAGTACCCGGGTTTTAAATACGCTTAAAGAATATTTTGGATTTGACAGTTTCAGACCGCTTCAAAAAAAGATCATCCATTCGGTTTTTGAAGGAAAAGACAACCTGGTGATTATGCCCACCGGTGGCGGAAAATCAATTTGTTACCAACTTCCCGCAATTCTACTTCCAGAAATTACTTTGGTGATTTCCCCGCTTATCGCCTTGATGAAAGACCAGGTTGACGGACTTACCGCTAACGGAGTTCCTGCAGCTTTTTTGAATAGTAGCCAAACCGAAAGCCAGCAGCAGGAAATCTTTAAAAAAATTGATTCCAAAGAATTAAAATTACTTTACGTAGCCCCTGAAAGTTTACAGTTTGTAGACCGTTTAATGAGTGATGGCAAAATAAGTTTGATCGCGGTAGATGAAGCACATTGTATTTCCAGCTGGGGTCACGATTTTAGACCGGCCTATACGCAATTGGGCTATTTAAAAAATCGCTTCCCCACTACCCCAATGATCGCGCTAACCGCAACTGCCGATAAAGCTACACGGGAAGATATTTGCAAGCAATTAAATATTCCTAATGCCGAAAAGCACATCGCTTCTTTTGACAGGAAAAACCTTAGCCTCGATGTTCGTCCGGGAATTAAACGCTTTGAACAAATCACCAATTTCGTCAAAAACCGGAAAAAAGAAAGCGGAATTATTTATTGCCTAAGCAGAAAAAACACCGAAGAAATAGCTGAAAAACTGCAACGAAAAGGTTTTGAAGCTGAAGCTTATCACGCAGGATTACCGGCAGAAAAACGCATCGAGATCCAGGATAATTTTATCAACGATAATTCAAAGATTATTTGTGCCACCATCGCTTTTGGGATGGGTATCGATAAATCTAATATTCGCTGGGTTATTCATTATAATATGCCTAAGAACCTGGAAGGTTATTACCAGGAAATTGGTCGTGCGGGGCGGGATGGTTTGCCTTCAGACACTATGCTTTTCCATAGTTATGCCGATGTAGTACAGCTGCAAAAATTCGCTTCAAATTCAGGAAACGAGGAAGTCCAGCTGGCTAAACTGGATAGGATGAAGCAATATTCTGAAGCTTTAAGTTGCCGGAGAAAAATTCTCCTGAGTTATTTTGGAGAATTAAAACAGGAAGATTGTGGCAACTGCGATATTTGTAAGAATCCCCCACAGTTTTTTGACGGGACCATCATCGCACAAAAAGCGCTTTCCTGTATTTTCAGGCTAAAAGAAAACGAACCGATTACTTTGGTAATAGATGTGCTTCGCGGTTCACAGAACGAAGGTGTTTTCAGCAAAAACTATCATGAAATTAAAACCTTTGGGATTGGGAAAGATATATCCTGGCACCACTGGCAACAATATATTATTCAACTTATCAATCTGGGATATGTAGAAATTGCATTTCATCGGGGCAATAATTTACAGCTCACTGCACTGGCAAAAAATGTACTTTTTGAAGGAGAAAAAGTGCAACTCGCTGAAGTTCCTGATCGTAAAAAACTGAAACGCCGTGAGGAAACCGAAGTTTCAGAGAAAGCTGCAGAGAATTCCCTTTTTGAAAAATTAAGACAGTTAAGGCTGAAAATTGCGAGAGAAGAAGAAATCCCTGCTTACCTCATTTTTAACGATGCTACCTTAAAAGAAATGGAAAAATCCCGCCCTATGACCGATGATGAATTTCTTCAGATAAACGGCGTGGGAAGGCAAAAAATGCAGGATTACGGATATGAATTTATTAAAGAAATCATAGCTTTCAGCAAAGAAAAAAGAACTACCAAAAAACGTAAAAAAGCAAATACTTATAAGGCTACACTCAGTTTATTAAACGAAGATTTAAGCCTGGAAGAAATCGCAAAGAAACGGGAATTGGCCCTAACAACCATCTATTCACATTTAGCAAAATTATATGCCGAAAATGAAGATGTAGAACCTATGAAATATATTTCTAAATCAGATTTTGAGGCTGTTGAAAAAGCAAAAACAGAACTTGAAAATCCCGAAGGCTTAAAACCATATTTTGAGCATTTTGAAGAAGCGATAGATTATGGCACTATTAGGCTGGCTTTAGCGGTTTTAGAAAAACAAGAAGCAAAAGTTTAAAAATCTTCGAGCCCAATTTTATTAAGGAGCAAGCCTGAAGCCGGTACTATATAATCCATTTGCATTTCTACACCGGGCTTTAAGCTGTTTTCTATATCTTCTAAACTTAGTTCTCCTTTACCAAGTTGTAATAAGGCGCCCATCATTAACCGAACCTGGTGTCTTAAAAATCCGGCGCTGTGAATATGAAATATATAAGATTGCTGAGGAAAAAAACTAGCGGTAATTTCGGTATTTTCTATTAATTCAGATTTTACGATCTCACGCTCAAAGGTGCTGTTCTCTGAAACCCGCACACAGTAATTTCGAAACTGGTGTTTACCTTCAAAAAGTTTGGCTCCTTTTTTCATTAATTCAATATCAAGGTCAAATTGAAAATTGGCCATTAAAGGTGCACAAAAGGGATGATTCTTTTCTCCAAAACTAAATAGGTAAGCGTATTCTTTAAGTTTTGGATGCTGAATGATATTGAATTTTGAATCTACTTCAGTTATGGAAAGCGCCCTAATATCCTGGGGTAAATTCAGGTTAAATTCCTTTAAAAATTCATCGAAATCTAAAAGCGGTTTGTAATCCAGGAACAACTCAAATGCCGATTCCTGTGCTGAAACCATAGCATCGGTTCTGCTGGTGCCTAAAATTTTGAAACGCTCTTCAGGCATTACATAACGCAGGGTTTTTGAAATTAACTCTTCTACCGTTTTTACATTTGGCTGTTTTTGCCAGCCGTGTAAACGGTAACCTAAATACTGAACTTTAATAAGGTAAAAATAGCGTTTGGGTTGCAAATTTTTCTTTTTCCGGGTTCGGAATAATTAATACTAATATTCCCTTTTCTTGTTTAATTCTTCCATTTCTTGAATCGTTTCAGAAGGAATAACCTTAAGGAAAGAGGAGTGCTGCTCTATAGCATATTCCAATTTACTCACAATATCTTCTATAGATTCATTTTCGTAATCTATTTCAAGAGGCTCTTTAATTTGCATAGTCTGCAAAATGCCGCGTTTCTTGATCCTAATTCCTTTCTTATCAAAAGAACGCCTAAACCCATCGATCACAATAGGAATTACAATCGGTTTGTATTGTTTTATGATATGGGCGGTTCCTTTTCTAATGGGTTTAAAAGGCTTGGTAGTTCCCTGTGGGAACGTAATCACCCAACCGTCGTCAAGGGCTATTCCTATGTTCTTGGTATCGTCTGGATTTACAGTGCGCTCCACTTCTTCGCCTTTTGCGCGCCAGGTTCTTTCTACACTAACGGCTCCCGCATATGCCATAATTCTATAAATTAAACCGGCATTCATCGTTTCTTTGGCTGCAACGTAATAAATATTAAGTTTTGGTTGCCAGATATAACCTATGTTTTTAATGGAATCTACCCTTCCGCTTAGACTTGCATTGAAAACGTGAAACATTGCGGTTACATCAGCAAAGTAGGTTTGGTGATTGGAAACAAAAAGTACGTTGGTATCTGGAAGATTTTTAATGATATCAGAGCCTTCAATGCTCAGTTCATTATAGCCGCGATAACGGCGGTGACTTAGTAATCCAAAAATACGGATAAGCCACTTCTTCACAATTAAATAATGCCCAAATGGATTTTTCTTAAATAATCCCATAGTTTAAATTTCAGTTCTTATTCACCTAAAAAATTCGTTATAAATAAGTTCCTTTGAACAATCCTTAAAAATTAAGCCGCGCAAATATAGTAATTCTTAGTTTTTAAAAGCTTTTTCTAAATATTTCTCGTATTTCGCTAAGCATCATCCCCGTAGCACCCCAAACCACCTGTTCGTTTAATTTAAATGCCGGAACAATCATTTTACTTGAATAGCTCGTGCTTAATTCCTGATTTATAAAATTAGAATGATCTAGAAAATGATCTAAATCTACTTCTAAAATTCGCTCTACCTCGCTTTCCTGCGGAATTAAAATCGGGGTTTTTTCCAGCAAGCCCAAGTAAGGTTGCACCCAGAAATTACTCGGCGGAATATACAAGCGGGTGAGTTCTTTTATTACTTCAATATTATTCCTGGGAATTCCCACTTCCTCTTCGGTTTCGCGTAATGCTGTTTGTTCAAGATTCTCATCCTCAGGTTCTACGCGGCCACCCGGAAACCCTATTTGATTGGAATGGACGCCTTTATAAGTTTTTCTTAAAATTAAAACCAGGTGGGTTTTTCCGAAACTATCAGGATAAAAAACAGCCATAACCCCGGCTTTATTAGGCTTAAGACTATCAATATCAAGATTTCTCATTTCTTCAATGCGGTTGCCGGGCACTAATTTATGATGCGCCTTTTCTCCCGGAAGGACAATTTTTTTTAATTTTGGTATCCTGTCTTTAAAATCCTGAAAATCCATGAAAAACTCGCTTGCTTTCGTTTATCTTTTTCTAATTCTTTTTTTCGCAAGTTGTGAAGATAAGGAATCTTCCAGTAAAAACACTTCGGAAAAGGCTTCAGATAAAGAAGAAGTAACTCAGAAAACCTCTAAATTAGATTCCCTGAAAGCGAAATATAGTAAAGCTGAAGAAGTATCTTACCAAAGTGATTCCATTCAAAGCAACGAGGAGTTTCCTATTGCCCAAGAAGAATTGATTCCTTTTTTAACCCAATACGGGAAGGAAAATCCTGAAAACCGGGTTAGAATTGTTACCAGTTTTGGGAATATTGAAGTAGAACTTTTTAGAGACACTCCCCTACACCGCGCCAATTTTATAATGCTGGTAAAAGAAGGTTATTTTAACAGCACCTTTTTTCACAGGGTAGCACCGGGATTTGTTGTACAGGGTGGAAATTCAGATAATAAAGCCACTCCTGGAATGCGTTCTTCAATAGGTGATTATCTTATTCCCAGTGAATTTGATGCCGGGCATAAACATACCTACGGCGCATTTTCAGCTGCGAAATATAGCGAGCAGAACGTAAGTAAAGCTTCTTCTCCTTTTGAATTTTTTATTGTAATAAAAGAAAACGGAACCCCGCATTTAAATAATGATCACACGGTTTTTGGACGTGTTACTAAAGGAATGGATGTAGCCGAAAAAATAGCACAGGTTGAAACCGGCCAATCTGAATGGCCTATTGATAACGTGGAAATGGATGTCGAAATAATCAATTAAATTAAGACCTCGGTGCAAGTCCGCGAGGTATGGATCGGAAAACTATTTTAAAATTTCGAGGCAAGCATCGGATAATTAAACCCTCAATGAGGGATTAGGCTCGCTGGGTGTAATAATTATAATCGGTAATCACCTGCTGAATAAATTCCATCGGTGATTCCTTTGGTTGGGTTTCCAGTAATTCTGCTAGTTTTTCTGAAAGCGATAAAATAAGTCGGTGATTATGACTTCTTTTCGCGGTTTGGTACAGGTTTTTAATATTCTGCACATCGGCATCTTTTAAAACACTCACCTGCGGATATTTGGGTTCGTAACCTTCAGGTACATCTACAGCAAGGCTTCGATTTAAATTAGTTCTTGGTTTTTCTGAAATGACGGTAGTTTTAGCCGCAAGATCGCCCAGACGCTGTCCTTTTCCGTTTAATAAAATAGTTACCACCGCGATCGCACCACTACTAATAGAGATATCAATAAAACGTAACAACCACCTGATTAAATATTCAGCAAAAGCGGGTCTGCTGCCGTCTAATTTCACGACCCTAATTTGTAAAGCAGCTTTTCCGGGGGTTTGGCCGTTATATAAACTTTCCCATAATAAATAATATAAAAGAGAAGGTAAGCCCATAACCAGGTAATAAACCCACTGCCCTGCTGCATCTAATCCTGTGCCGGCCAATGCAAGCGAACTTATCACTATATACAACCCAATAATAAATATATCTACGATAAAAGCGAGGATACGATCGCCTACACTCGCAACATTCTGATTAATACTTATATTTTGAGCGGTTTCAATTTGAAAATTATCCATTTAATCTGTTTCTTTGAGTCATAATAGAAAAACCATGCGAGAGGCGGCTTTTGTGAAGCAAAATAAGGATAAATGGCTTAAGTTTGAAAGCCTGCTTCAAAATAAAAATAAGCTGCGGCCAGAGCAGCTCTCCAATATTTATATTGAAATTAGCGACCATTTAAGCTATTCCAGAACGTTTTATCCCAACAGCAACACAACCACCTATTTAAACCAGTTAGCGGCTTCAACACATCAAAAGATTTATAAGAACAAGAAGGAATCACAAAACCGATTTGTCACATTTTTTACAACAGAATTTCCGCTATTCTTCTATAAATTTCAGAAGCAATTACTGCTAAGCTTTTTAATTTTCGCGCTTTTTTCTGCAGCGGGCGCTTTTTCAGCTGCATCAGATCATACTTTTGTGAGAAGTATTTTAGGTGATGCTTATGTGAATATGACGCTGCAGAATATTGCTGAAGGCGATCCTATGGCGGTTTATAAAAAAATGTCTGAAACCGATATGTTCCTGGGCATTACCATTAATAATATTCGGGTTTCGTTAATGGCTTTTAGTATGGGAATCCTGGCCGGAATCGGCACGGTGTTTATTTTAATGCAAAACGCAGTGATGCTGGGATCTTTTCAATACTTTTTTTACGACCAGGGTTTACTCTGGGAATCTGCCAGAACAATTTGGATTCACGGAACCATAGAAATTTCAGTAATAATTATTGCAGGATGCGCCGGGCTTGTTGTTGGAAAAAGCATACTTTTTCCTGGCACCTACACCCGCCTGACTTCATTTGTAAAAGGAGTTAAAAACGGACTTAAAATAGTGATTAGTACCATTCCGTTTTTTATTATAGCAGGATTTCTGGAAGGCTTTGTAACCCGAATAACCCAAATGCCCGACTGGCTGGCAATTTTAATTATTGGCAGCTCTTTAGCACTCATTCTATTTTACTATATCTTTTATCCCATTTATCTACATAAACAACAACAAATTCATGAAACAGGATTACATTGATTTTAAGCAACAGCGGGAGCTGGGCGATATTATTAGCTATACGTTTAAGTTTATACGTGAAAATTATAAGGCTTATTTTACAAGCGTTATGAAAATTTCGTGGCCGGCGTTTTTGCTTTTAATAGCGGCCGTGGCTTATTATTCTTATACTACGGTGGGAAACTCCTTAATGTTCAATCAGGATGGTGGGTTTTTCATTGGGTTTGGTCTATTAATGATTGGTTTGCTCTTATATTTTTCGGTGATGAATGTAGCGGCATTTCATTTTATAAAATCTTATGTAAGTAATAATGGTGAAACCAGCCACCAGGAAGTTAAACAGGGCGTTAAAAAAGATTTAGGAAAAATGTTTGGACTAGGTGCCGTAACCTGGATTTTAATTTTCGCCGGACTTATAATATTTATAATTCCCGGGATTTACCTTAGTGTTCCGCTTAGTATTGCGGCTGCGGTACTTGTTTTTAAAAGTGACAGTATTGGCGGCAGTATTTCTGAAGGTTTTCGCCTGGTAAAAGATAATTGGTGGATGAGTTTTATAAGCCTTTTTCTAATTTGGCTTATCGTGTATATCATTAGCCTTATTTTTCAACTGCCTGTGCTAATTTATACGTTTATAAAAATGTTTACCATCATGGAAGAAAACTCCGCTTCGGCAGCGAATGTGGCTGATATGTTTGATTGGGTTTATCTCACCTTAACCATTATTGCGTCTGCGATTCAATACCTGCTTTATGCCATTACGCCAATTGGGGTTGCTTTTGTGTATTATAATTTAAACGAAATAAAATATTTTACCGGCGCCTACGAAAGCATTGAAAACCTTGGTAAAAACGATTAATGATTAAAGTCTTACTTCTTTTCAGTTTTCTTTTCTTCGGAAATTTAATTGCGCAGGATCAAGCAGTTGCTGATTCTACGGAGTTAATTCAGAATTTTTCTGAAGAGAAACTGGAAAAAGCGGATTTTGATACTGAAAACATTGAAAATTATAAAGCAGATAAAGCCTTTGACTATTTAGAAAAAATTGAAGAAGATTCCTGGTGGACACGCTTGAAACGATGGGTTAACCTCAAATGGAATGCCTTTTTACAATGGCTTTTTGGTGATTACCAAACCAACGCTTTCTGGAACGCTGTTCTTACGGCCTTACCTTACGTTCTTCTAATTTTAGTGCTTGGCTTGATCACCTGGCTTTTTATTCGTTTAAATCCCGGAAATGCTGTGATGACTGAACCTATTACCGGAAAAGTGAATCTTAAAAAAGAAGAAGATATCGTAAAATCGGCTGATATTTATTCTTTAATTGATGAAGCGATTCGCAACCAAAATTATCGGTTGGCGGTTCGATATTTATATTTAAAGAGCCTGCGCTTGCTGGATCAAAAGGAGCATATTTCCTATAGATTTCAAAAAACAAACGAAGATTATATCAACGAAATAAAAGAAAATGAAATTAAAAATCAGTTTACAAAAATCACCAGGCTCTACGACTTTATCTGGTATGGAGATTTTGAACTTTCAAAAGAACGTTTTGAGAAGGTAAACAGGGAATTTACCCAAATGGAAAACAACCTGAAAACGGGAGATAATGGGTAAAACATCAAAGCTATTTTTCGGTTTTTTCTTGCTCCTGGTAATTTTTCTTACTTATTTGGAAGCCACAGAACCGGAACCGGTAAACTGGACGCCCAGTTATATGAGCGATGATAAAATCCCACTGGGAAGTTTTGTTTTTTATGAAAGCTGGAAGAATACCGAGAAATGGGAGTTTGAAGAAATTGGTGTTCCCCCATTCGAAAAACTTTCTGATAGCCTGGAAAACGGTACTTATTTTTTTCTGAATAATGCCGTGAATTTTGATCCAGACGAATTGGATAAGCTGCTTGATTGGGTAACTAAAGGAAATGAATTGTTTGTTTCTGCAAGAGGCATAAGTCAAGCCTTATTAGATACGCTTCATTTAGAAACCAAAGTTTTTATTCCAAAAAACGACCTGAGCTCAAAACCACAGGTAAATTTTGAAAATTCAGTCTTAAAAAGTAAAACCGATTTTCAGTTTAAGAATGAATTTTCCTCACTTTTCTTTCATCAAAAAGATAGCGCAAAAATTGAAATTCTGGGTGAGATAAATATCCAGGGAGATGAGAAAAGCAGCCAACCTAATTTTGCAAGATCAGATTTCGGGAAAGGAAAAATTTACCTTCACAACACCCCTGAAGCGTTTGGAAATTACTTTTTACTAACTGACCAGAATTATAAATATGCTGAAAACATCCTGGCTTATATAAATAAGGAAAAACCGGTGTTTTTAGATAATTATTATAAGGCAGGAAAAACATTTTATTCCTCTCCGCTTTATATTTTACTTAGTGATAACCGACTTAAATGGGCGTATTATTTCTTACTGTCCGGCTGTGTTTTGTTTATTATTTTTGAAGGAAAAAGAAAACAACGGGCAATTCCAATAGTAAATCCTCTTAAAAATCAGAGTTATGAATATGCAAAAACTGTCGGGAACCTCTATTTAGAAGAGAAGGAATACGGAGAATTGATCACGAAAAAAATCAATTTATTTTTAGAATATATCAGGGTTCATTATAAAATTTCTACCAAAACCATAGACGAAGAATTCCATACCTTACTGGCTGCAAAATCTGGAAATAGTTTAGCTTTAGGAAAGGAACTTTTTGCTAAAATGGAGAAAATTTCAAACAATACTAATGCCGGGAAAAGCGAGTTTCACGAACTTTCTGAGGCAATAAATAATTTTAAATCACATTCCGATGGAAAACTACGAAAATAAAGAAACCGAATCGCTAGATTTTGATAGTCGTATTCCTTTAGACGACCTTAAAGAAGCTGTTTCAAGATTAAAGAATCAATTGGCTAAAGTAATTGTGGGCCAAAATGATTTTGTAGAATTATTAATCGCCGGCCTGCTTTCTAACGGCCACGTTTTAATTGAGGGCGTGCCAGGAGTTGCCAAAACCTTAACCGCAAAACTATTCGCCAAAAGCCTGGACACCAATTTTAGTCGAATTCAGTTTACGCCAGATTTGATGCCGAGCGATGTCCTGGGAACTTCGGTTTTAAATGCTCAAAAAGGCGAATTTGAATTTAAACCAGGTCCTATTTTTTCCAATATTATCCTAATCGATGAAATTAACCGCGCTCCTGCTAAAACCCAGGCGGCTTTGTTTGAGGTGATGGAAGAACGTCAAATTACCATAGACGGGATGCAGCACAATCTTAAAGCCCCATTTATGGTTCTGGCTACCCAAAATCCTATTGAACAGGAAGGAACTTATGCGTTACCCGAAGCCCAGTTAGATAGGTTTTTATTTAAAATTCAAGTTGACTATCCGAGTCTTGAAGACGAGGTAGATATTTTAAAAACACATCACCAGCGCAAAGGGGTGCTTCCCGTTTCACAAATAGAAGCGGTTTTGAATCCTGAGAATCTAAACGAGTTAAAAAGCCAGATCCAGGAAATTATAGTAGAAGAAAAACTGATGCATTATATTGCCAGTATTGTGGGGAAAACTCGTAATCATTCTCACGTTTACCTTGGCGCTTCTCCCCGGGCTTCTATCGCGGTGATGAATGCTTCAAAAGCTTTTGCTGCTATAAACGGTAGGGATTTTGTAATTCCTGAGGATATCAAAAAAACTTTAAATCCAGTTCTGGCGCACCGACTAATTATTAGCCCCGATCGGGAAATGGAGGGAATTACTGCCAAAGAAGTAATAGAAATGATCTCGCAATCTGTTGAAATTCCACGTTAGTGCTCCAATTCTTTAAATCTTTATATCTAAATCAACGTTTTTTCTATGCGATCTTTGCCATCGCCCTACTCTTTCTATTTTCGTATTTCTTTGATTTTATATACGGATTTACCTGGGTTTTAAGCCTTATTTTATTGCTTCTGTTTCTCGCCGATCTGGTAAGTCTTTATAAATCTAACCGAATAAATGCTGAAAGAATTCTTCCGCAGAAACTCTCGAATTCAGATGATAACGAAGTGGAAATCATTCTGGAAAACAATTATAAATTCCCGGTTTACACTGAAATTATAGATGAAATTCCTGTACAATTTCAAAAGCGGGATTTTTTAAAACAGCTGAAAATTCGTGCCGGTGCTTCTGAAAAATTCAGCTATTATTTACGGCCTGTTACCCGCGGTGAATATTTCTTCGGAAAATTAAATATTTACGTTTTCACAAAAATTGGTCTGGTAAAAAGACGGTCGGTTTTTGGTGATCAACAAATGCTGAAAGTCTATCCTTCCTTTATCCAAATGAAAAAACTGGATTTTCTGGCCATAGATAATCGCTTATCACAACCCGGTCTAAAGAAAATCAGAAGGATTGGGCATACTATGGAATTTGAACAAATTAAAGAATACGTTCCGGGAGATGATGTGCGCACTATAAACTGGAAAGCCACCGCTAAACAAGGCGATCTAATGGTGAACCAGTTTCAGGATGAAAAAGCCCAACCCATCTATTCCATTATAGATACCGGCCGGGTAATGAAAATGCCTTTTAATGGCTTGAGTTTGCTGGATTATGCAATTAACAGCAGCCTCGCTTTTTCTAATATTGCACTTAAGAAAAAAGACAAAGTAGGATTAATTTCGTTTTCTGCTAAAATTGAAAGTATTCTAAAGGCAAATGCCAAATTGAGCCAGTTGCAGCAAATTATGGAACGCTTGTATAATATAAATACGCAGTTCCCAGATTCAGATTTTAATATGCTCTACAGTAATTTGCGTAAAAGGATCACCCAGCGTAGTTTGCTGATGTTATATACTAATTTTGAGCATATTTCGGCACTAAAAAGACAGCTTCCCTATTTGCAGGCCATCAATAAAAAGCATGTGCTGGTGGTGATATTTTTTGAAAATACAGAGCTGGAAAAAATTATAGCCAGTAAGCCTGATAATACTACTGATATGGCTCACCAGGTGATCGCTGAAAGTTTTACGCACGATAAAAAAATAATGGCGGCAGAGCTACGGAAACACGGGATTAATACCTTACTCACCAAACCCGAAAATCTAAGTATTAACGCCATTAATAAATATCTAGAAATTAAAGCACGGGGTATTCTTTAGCCCCGTCATTACGAGCGACGCTGGAGCGCGGAATCTTTTTATTAGAGAGTTTACCTTGTTTGAAGATTGCTTCAGTCTTAGCATCATCGCCATGATGAGCTAAAATTTTTAATAATTAGAAGAATTCTACGGTTCATCATTCAAAAATTACAACTCGGTTATAATTATTAATAAGGCAGCATAAATACATTTAGTTTTGAAGATATAAATCAATATAAACTAAGTCATTATGAAAACAATTGCCATTTTATTCAGTCTATTCCTTTGTCAAATTGCCTTCGCGCAAAACGAAAACGGAAACATTACAGTGAGTGTAGAGAATCTTTCTTCGGAAGAAGGAAAGGTTTATTTCGCCCTTTTCAATGAAGATAATTTTCTTAAAAAAGCTCCGATCCAGGGAGAGGTAAGTGAGATTAAAGAAGGAGTCGCGCAGATCACTTTTTCTGAAGTTCCTACCGGGACCTACGCAATCACCGCTTATCACGATAAAAATGGAAATCAGCAGATGGATTTTGAAAGTAATGGAATTCCGAAAGAAAATTACGGAGTTTCCAATAACCAAATGAATTTGTACGGTCCGCCACTGTGGGAAGATGCAAAATTTGAATTTGACGGATCTGAGAAAGCGTTACAGCTTCAGTTCTAAAGAAAACTCTGGTAAATCAGTTCACATAGACAAAATCATATTTATTTTAATTTATAATAGAAAAAACCAATACATTTGCAGTAACAATAAGGCTTCAATTTTATGACAATTACACAACTGCATTATGTATTGGCTGTTGCCGAGCATAAGAATTTTACTAAAGCAGCGCAAAAGGTTTTTGTAACCCAGCCTACGCTAAGTATGCAAATTCAAAAACTGGAAGAAGAACTGGATGTACAGATATTTGATAGGACCAAAAAACCTATTCAACTAACCGAAACGGGACAAAAAATTGTACAACAGGCAAGAAATATTGTTAATGAAAGTGACCGAATCAAAGACATTGTAGATCAGCAAAAAGGTTTTGTAGGCGGGATTTTCAAACTGGGTGTTATTCCCACGGTTATGCCTACTTTATTACCGATGTTCATCAATAATTTCATTAAGAAATACCCTAAAGTAAAGCTCAAAATTGAGGAGTTAAATACCGAAGCTATAATTGAACGTTTAAGGGAAGGACATTTAGATGCAGCAATTGCTGCTACTCCGCTGGAGTTGCAGGGAATTAAAGAAAATGTGCTTTACTACGAGCCTTTTGTTGGATATATCCCAAATACGCACCGTTTACATAAAAATGAAAAGATTGAAATTAATGATCTGGATATAGATGATATGTTGCTTCTTGAAGATGGACATTGCTTTAAAGACGGTATTCTTAACCTTTGTAAATCGTCCAGAAATTATGATGATGACCATTTTCAATTAGAAAGCGGAAGTTTTGAAACTTTAATAAAGTTGGCCAACGAAGGTTTGGGTATGACACTGCTACCCTATTTGCATACTTTAGATATAAAAGATGCTGAAAAGAAAAACTTAAGGATGTTTAAGGATCCTGTACCAGCCAGGGAAGTAAGTCTCATCTACAACCGAAGCGAATTAAAAATGCAAATTATTGAAGCTATAAGAAATACAATTGCAGGTGTTGTAAAGGGTGCTATCGCTTTTCATAATGTGAATATTATTAGCCCTTTAAGTAAGAAGAACGAATTTAAGGAATAAATACCTTAAAATTAAATTGGCTGTCTAAAGGCTTTTTCATGCTTTCAGACAGCCATTTTTATAATTAAAAAACTATAAACTAGGATACTCAACAGCATTCCAGGTTCCCTGGTGATTAGGATAATCAAAAGTGCCAGCCATTACCCCTACTTCAAGAGTTCCGTAATACATTACATTTCCCGGGTCTGAGCTATCAAAATCGTAAGTTAGCTCATTGCCATTTAAAGACCAGGTTCCATTGGTCAGGTAAGTTCCGGGAGATGAAGGTTCATCATATACCGCTGTACCATTGGTATTAAATACCACATCTCCATGCCATGAGGTATTTTGATCGTAAACTACGTGAAAATCCCAGGTAGTCCCTCCCAATGAATTTGTTGTGAAAGACTCTTCATTACTATAAGCTGTACCTTCAGCGTTTGTTGCATATGTTCTAAAATAGTAAGTTGTGTTTGCCTCTAAATTTTCTATTTCACTGGTAAAACTTGCTGAAGATTCTGTTGTAGAGTTATCATTTAACGTAGGTCCAGCATTAGTACTCCAAACAGTTCCCTGTGCAGTAACTGGGTCTCCGCCATCATCATCAACTGTTCCGCTGATTTCTATGGTGGTATAGGTCTTATCCACATCTGAAGCAGTGGTTTGCAAGCTAAGGCTTGGAACTGTGGCTGCCAGGGGTTGGGGACCATCATCGGTTGAGCAGTTTGAAAAAAATAAGCATAGACTTATTACAGAAAGGATTTTTAGAATAATTCTCATAGTGATTGGTTTAATTGGTCCTACTTCAGAATTGAATTGGCTTTTCGGATTGTTCCCAAGGTGTATAGAATGCATATTTAATTTTGAAAAAATAAGTGGTAGGAAAATCAAACTAAAATTAAATTTGATAATCAGCAATATACAAAAAATTACAAGGAAATGTTAAATTTCAGAGAAAACGCTAATAAAGTGGAAGAAGAAAACATTTAGACTATGAAAATAATTAAAAAGGCGGACTATATATTAAGATCATTTTGGATAAAAAGAAGTAATTCTGAAAATTAAAAAAGCGGCCCAAAAGCCGCTTTTTTTATGTATTTAAATAAGTTAAACATTGATTAAGTTCCGGGTTTTGCCGGGTCAAAGCCAGAATCCAGATACGAAGTTCCTCTATTTCGTGAGGTAAAAGTCGCTGAAGTGCTTTTTTCACTTCCCTGCAAAACAGGGCGGGATCAAAACTGACTTTATCCAGTACAGTCTTGGTGTATTCAAACATCGCTCTCGCCATAATTTGAAAGATTTAAATTAGAAGTTAGTTTAAAAAAGAGTAGAAATCTTATAATAGGCTAGTGTTTTTTAAATCACCTAAATATAGTAAAAATTTACTAATCTTTTTTTAATTCAGAACTGTTTAACAGTCCTAAAATCTGCGATCACCACTAATAACATCTCCTAAGCCTCCAAGAATACTGCCTTCTCCTTTATCTTTCCCACCACCCTGTGGGGCAGCCTGCCAAATTCGATTGGCTAATCGGCTAAAAGGTAAGGATTGAACGTATACCGTTCCCGGGCCGGTGAGCGTTGCAAAGAAAAGTCCTTCACCACCAAAAATTGTATTTTTAATTCCGCCTACAAATTCAATATCATAATTTATATCCTGCGTAAAACCAATAATACAACCAGTATCTATTTTTAGCTTTTCGCCGGGAGATAATTCCTTTCTAGCCATAGTTCCTCCGGCGTGAACAAATGCCATTCCATCTCCTTCGAGCTTTTGCATTATAAAACCTTCGCCGCCAAAAAATCCGCGACCCAGTTTTTTACTGAATTCAATTCCTACAGCAACACCTTTGGCTGCGCATAAAAAAGCATCTTTCTGACAAATAAATTTATTCCCATACCGGGTAAGATCTATAGGAATAATTTTCCCGGGATAAGGTGAAGCAAAACTAATACGCTTCTTTCCTTGAATTTCATTACTAAAAATCGTCATAAACAGGCTTTCCCCGGTAAGTAATCGTTTCCCGGCACCTAAAACTTTGCCCAGAAAACCTTCATTTTCTTTAGAACCGTCGCCAAAAATGGTATCCATTCTAATCCCATCATCCATCATCATAAAATTGCCGGCTTCAGCAATTACGGCTTCCTGCGGATCCAATTCTAATTCTACATACTGCATCTCTTCCCCAAAAATCTGGTAATCTATTTCATGTGCATTCATAATATTATTTTGCTTTTATAGTCCATTCAAACTCAAATACTGCAACCTGTTCGCCGGTTTCGTTTATACCGGTAGATTTCATCCATACAGTTTGGCCTTCACCTGTTGAGAGTGTTTTTTCTATGGCTTCATCTATTAAATGACCATCGTAGCAAAAAAAGTTGATCTTTCCAGTGGCTTTTTTGGTAAAGGTTGCTCGATTCTGTGCCACCAGCATGGAAATCTTTCTATTAGACTGCTGAATTTTTCCCATCACCATCGCACCCGTACTCAATTCGGCAGCCATTGCCTGTACAGCAAAGTACATGCTATTAAAAGGGTTTTGGTTTATCCATTTATGCTTAACACTTACCTTGCAGGTATTCTCTTCAATTTCACTAACCCGAACCCCGCAAATCCAGGCACTCGGTAGTTTCAGCATTAAGAATTTATTGAGTTTGCTTTTATTTAATGTCATTGTAAAAGGTTTGTTTTTAATAAATGTATTCAATTTAATCAACAAGTCTTCAGAAATAATTTCATAAAAATATGTTAAAATTTAGTACTATGCTTTGCAAAATACCTGCTTTTAACCATATATTTGTAATGTAAATTAATAGGTTATGAACTCAAAGATAGCAAAAGAAGAAAAAACACTGGCCACAATCCTGCATTTATCGGTCTTTAGCAAGTTTATTATTCCGTTTGGGAATTTTATATTTCCGCTAATATTATGGCTTACTAAAAAGGAAAAGCCATTTATAGACGACCACGGCAGAAAGGCTATAAATTTCCAGATCAGTCTTTTTCTCTACACCATTTTAGTACTGGCAATTGGGATTTCAATTATCCTTTTCCAGGCAATACGCCTGGGTGGTGATGTTCCCTTTATAATTGGGCCCGAGCAGTTTTATATAGACGAGATAGGTCAGGCAATTTCTATAGTGATTACAATTATTGTATTTGCAATTATACTTTCCGCACTATTCTTTTTAGAAATTATTGCTGTAATCAGCGCAAGTATAAGAGCTAGTAATGGAGAAAATTACTCTTTTCCCTTATGCATCAATTTTATAGGAAAAGATTTAGATAATCATCATAATAACCATCAACAATCAAAAAATGAACAGTTTAACAACCCTCAAAACCAAACGCTATGAAGATAGAAAACACCAAGGCTCAAATGCGTAAAGGTGTACTGGAGTACTGCATTCTTTCGGTTTTAAAAGACGAAGATGCGTATGTAGCCGAAATCCTGGACACCCTTAAAGACGCTAAATTACTGGTGGTTGAAGGCACTATCTATCCGCTTTTAACAAGGTTGAAGAATGCAGGATTGCTCAGTTATCGCTGGGAAGAATCCAGCAGCGGACCACCACGAAAATATTATGGGCTTACCGATACCGGTAAACTCTTTCTTAAGGAGCTTACCGGCACCTGGGACGAACTCCAAACCGCTGTAAATGTTGTAACCAATCAAAAAAATAAGAATCATGAATAAGACAGTAAATATAAATCTTGCCGGTATATTCTTTCATATTGACGAAGACGCATATGCCAAACTGCAGCATTATCTGGAGGCTATAAAACGTTCTTTTACCAACACTCAGGGAAAAGATGAGATTATAGCTGATATTGAAGCACGTATTGCTGAATTGTTCAATGAGAAGAAAAAAGACGACCGTCAGGTTATCGGCATTAAAGAAGTAGAAGAAGTAATCGCCATAATGGGGCAACCCGAAGATTATATGGTAGATGAAGAGATCTTTGAAGATGAACCGGTTTATACAAAAACCACAAAATCTACCGGAAAACAGTTGTTTAGGGATACCGAACATTCTTATGTAGGTGGTGTTTCTTCAGGACTGGGACATTATTTAGGCATAGATTTTATTTGGGTGCGTTTGCTTTGGATCTTACTAACCATTTTCTCAAGTGGCGCTTTTATCCTAATCTATATTGCACTTTGGATCTTTGTTCCCGAAGCTAAAACCACGGCCGATAAACTAGCAATGCGCGGTGAGGAGGTAACTATAAGCAATATTGAAAAAAAGATTCGTGAGGGTTTTGATAACGTTACCGGAAAAGTAAAAGATGTAGATTATCAAAAATATGGCAACCAGGCAAAAAGCGGGGCAACCTCTGCAGCCACTGCCATAGGTGATGTAATCACATTTATCTTAAAGGTATTTGTGAAATTAATAGGAATTCTAATAATCCTACTAGCAGGTGGAGGCTTAATCCTACTATTTATAGGCTTATTTACTGTGGGCACCTTTGGACTTATAGATGCCCCCTGGAGTAGTTATGTAGAAATGGCAGTTAGTGGAGCTCCGCTTTGGTTAATGTGGTTAATTAGTTTCTTGTTGGCAGGAATCCCACTATTTTTCCTGTTTATTTTAGGATTAAAGATCCTGGTGGGTCGCTTAAGATCTATTGGTAACCCGGCAAAACTGGTTTTACTCGGACTTTGGATAATAGCATTTATTGGCGGAGCAATTATAGCAGTTCAACAAGCCACTCACAGGGCTTTTGATGGCGAGCAGGTAATTACTGAAACACTGCCTATTTCAGCTAACGATACGCTTTACCTGGGAATGCAGGCAAATCAAAATTATTCATCAAGTATTTACAGAAGTACAGATTTTAAAATCAAATACGATGATAATGATGAAAAAGTAATGTACAGTTCTGATGTTCGCCTAATCGTAAAGCCCACAAAAGACTCCCTGGCTAAACTTGAAATTGTGAAGTCGGCAGAAGGCAAAGACTACAAAGAAGCCAAAGAACGTGCTCAGAATATAGCTTATGAAACTAATTTCAGCGGAAATAAATTATTGCTGAACAGCTTTTTTACTTCGGCTACAAAATACAAGTATCGGGATCAAAAAGTAAAAGTTACTTTGTATTTACCCGAAGGCAGCAGCCTTATTGCAGACGATAATACAAGTACTTTTCATAGAAATACCGACTACTGGGGAGATATTTTGATAAGTGGTGACGAAGAAAAATTCTTAAAAATCACCGAAGATGCTGCTATTTGTGAAAATTGCCCGGTAGAAGAATGGGAAACCGAAAGTGAAGATGAATGGGACGAAGACGGGGATTTTAATGCAAGAATAAATTCTGGGGATGAAGAAGTCAATATTCAAATTAATAGCAGAGGAGTAACGGTAGACAAAAAACCGGCTGATAATGAAAGGGAAAACGATGCAAATGAAGAGTTATGATACAATTAATTCTGCAATTACTAATGGTCGTCTTCAGTTTAGGAGAACCAGTAGTTGAAAACGAAAACCTAGTTAAAGATTATATGGAATGTAATCAAATCTTAACCAAAAAATGTACAGTAGCTTTCTACGAACGCTAAGCAAGTCTTAAAAGCCTCCCTTCCGGAGGCTTTTTTAGTATATTTGTATTAAATCCTTATTTTTTATGAAAAAGATATTACTACTACTAAGTATTTGCATGGCCTTTAGCTGTGGCGCCAATAAAGTAAAAGGAAGCCGAAATGTTACTACTGAAAAGACTCGCCTACCGGATTTTCATAGTATAGAAATAGCCGGTGATTTTGAAGTAGAACTCAAAAAAGGCAGCACTGGTATGATGGAAGTTGAGGCTGATGACAATTTGCACCGCATAATAAGAGGCGAGGTTATAGACCGGGTTTTATATTTAAAACCATCAAAAAAAATAGCAAGAAGTAAATCCCAGGAAATCATCCTTACCTATCCTGAAAATCTTCAGAAAATTACGGTATCAGGAAATACCGAATTAGAAGCAGACGAAGAGATATATTCTGAAGAACTTAAAATCACCACTGCAGATGATGCTGAAGTATACCTTACTGTAACGGCAACTAAGTTCGACCTATTTAACGAAGGGAAATCTGAAGTAGAATTAAACCTAACGGCAGAGAATGCCTATTTTCAACTCAATGGTTCTAGTGATATTGAAGCCCTGGTAAATGCTCCAAACTTTAAAGTTGATACCTACGAAAAAGCTAGTGCAAAAATTGAAGGAGAAATAGACGATCTACAACTGCGTGCTGAGCATTCTACTAAATTTGACGGGAGAAGATTAACCGCCATTACTGCTGTAGTTATCGCCGAAGGCAAATCTAAAAGCGAAATTGAAGTGTTGGAAAAACTCACGCTAACCGCCAAAAACCGAAGTGAAATAGAGTTGTATGGCAACCCACAGATAGATTTGGTAGAATTTTCAGAAAAAGCAGTACTGGCTAAAAAAGATTAGGTTATTTAGTCTACATTTAAACTAAATTACTAAACCTAATAATTATGAAAATTGCATTAAAATCAATCCTACTAATACTGGCTTTAAGTCTAACTTTTGTGTCCTGCAGAGAAGAAGAGAAATCTGAAGTCGAGCAATTGGCTGAAGAAGAAGGTGCCAAGGTTAAAATTAAAGACGACAAAGTAAAAGTAAAGACTGATGACAAGAAGATTAAGATCAAAGAAGATGATGGTGAGATTACAACAAAAATAAAAACAGACAACGACGATAACTAGTGAAATCTAGATTTTCTATGTTCACTTCGTGAATAAAATCTAAAAATTGTTTTAAAAGTCCCGTTTTTCGGGGCTTTTTTATTGGTATTTAGTATCTTAATTTAAAAATTCAGAGAATGCATAAAAAAGAGATATATACCGCCGGAAAAGAATTACGGGAAGCCGAAAAAGTTTTGGTTTTAATACACGGCCGCGGTGGCAGCGCTAAGGAGTTTCTTTCTTTGGCCAATCAATTAAATACTTCGGAATTTGCAATTTTAGCACCCCAGGCTACAGATTTCACCTGGTATCCAAATTCATTTTTAGCACCGGTTGCTCAAAATGAGCCGGAATATTCATCTGCTTTAGAAATATTGAATGAATTACTGGAAGAAATTAAAGAAACCGGTATAGCTTCAGAAAATATTTATTTAGCCGGTTTTTCCCAGGGCGCCTGCCTAACGCTGGAATTTGTAACCCGAAATGCCCAAAGGTTTGGCGGAGTTGCAGCTTTCACCGGCGGGCTCATTGGTGATAAGATTTATCCTGAAAATTATTCTGGTGATTTCAATGGTACGCCAATTTTTATAGGAACTGGTGATCCAGATCCTCACGTACCGGTAGAACGCGTAGAAGATTCTGTCGAAATCTTGCGTGAAATGAACGCTAATGTAGAAGTGAAAATCTATAAAAACAGGCCACATACCATTTCAGAAGATGAGCTGAAACTTGCCAATCAATTTGTTTTTAACTAAAATATCGATTAATTCTATGAGAAGCATCAAGAAAATACATACAGCGGTGAGCTCCCCTATCGCCGATCTAATTACTTACCGCGCCTTACCTACAAATTCAATAGATCATATAGATCCTTTTTTATTTTTAAACCATCACGGCTACCAGGAATACCCTGAAAACAATAACGGATTACCTTTTGGCCCACACCCACACCGCGGATTTGAAACCGTTACGTTTATTCTGAAAGGTGATTTAACCCATAAAGACAGTGGCGGATTTGAAAGCGTGATCAAAGCCGGTGGCGTGCAATGGATGACCGCGGGGAAAGGACTTATTCACGCTGAAGTTTCTTCAGAAGAATTCAAGAAAAAAGGTGGCGAATTGGAAATCCTTCAGCTTTGGGTAAACCTGCCTGCAAAACATAAAATGACTGAAGCCAATTATAAAGGACTTCAAAAAGAAGATATTCCGCAGTTAACTTTAAATGATGGAAAAGTCAAATTAGCAGCAATTTCAGGAAACTGGGAAGAAAAAAAGGGAGCTTTTGAACCTTTAAATGATATCCATATGGCTACGTTGGAATTTATAGAAGGCGGTAAATATTCGGTTGAAATTCCTTCAGAAAGAAATATTTTCTTTTACGTGGTTAAGGGTAAGGTAAACGTAAACGGAGAAGAAGCCAAAATGCATAACCTGGTTGAATTCGCAAATGATGGGGAAAAAGTGGAAATTGAAGCTTTAGAAGAAAGCATTTTACTTTTAGGCCACGCCACACCTTTCAAAGAACCCATAGTCGCACAGGGTCCTTTTGTCATGAATTCCCAGCAGGAAATTCAGCAAGCATTTCAGGATTATCAAAATGGTGAATTTGGAAACTGGAATGGGTGATTTAAAGCATTGATTATTTACTATAAAAAAACCTCCTTAGCAAAAACTAAGGAGGTTTTTATTTATGATTAAATATCAGGATTTATTTCCCTTCCATTTTATCTTTTAAAGCTTGAAGATCGGCATTAACATCACCAATAGTGGTTTTGTCATTGCTTTGCGAAGCTGCTTTCTTAGCGGCTTGCTTAACAATTTGCTGCTCTTCTTCTTTGTGAATAGCCATATGAGAAGCTACCACTCTTTTGAATTCTTTATTGAATTCAATGATCTGGAACTCTGCAGATTCACCTTTAGTCAATTTGTTACCGTCTTCTTTCTCAAGATGTCTGGTTGGAACAAATGCAGTAATATCTTCGTTAAAGTCTATTGTAGCGCCTTTGTCTACGATCTCTGCGATCTCTGCGGTGTGTTTAGTACCAACAGCGAACTCAGTTTCGTATTTATCCCAAGGGTTGTCTTCAACCTGCTTGTGACCAAGGCTTAACTTACGACCATCAACGTCTAATTCAAGAACTACAACCTCAAGTTCATCACCTACATTAGTAAATTCTGATGGGTGCTTAATTTTCTTAGTCCATGAAAGATCAGAGATATAGATAAGTCCGTCGATTCCTTCTTCCAATTCTACGAATACACCAAAGTTGGTGAAGTTACGTACAATCCCTTTGTGTTTAGAACCAACAGGATATTTAGTAGTAATATCTGTCCATGGGTCTGGAGTTAATTGCTTAATTCCAAGAGACATTTTACGGTCTTCACGATCTAGAGTTAAGATTTGAGCTTCAACCTCATCTCCAACATTTACGAAATCCTGAGCTGAACGCAAGTGCGTGCTCCAAGACATTTCAGAAACGTGAATAAGACCTTCAACACCATCTGCAACTTCAATAAATGCACCGTAATCTGCGATTACAACTACTTTACCTTTTACCTTGTCTCCAACCTTAAGGTTCTCGTCAAGTGCTTCCCATGGGTGTTTACTTAATTGCTTAAGACCTAATTGAATTCTTGTTTTAGCTTCATCAAAGTCAAGAATTACCACGTTTAGTTTTTGATCAAGTTCAACGATCTCATTTGGATGGTTGATACGAGACCAGCTAAGATCGGTAATGTGAACAAGTCCGTCAACTCCTCCAAGATCAACAAATACTCCGTAAGAAGTAATGTTTTTAACAGTACCTTCAAGTACCTGACCTTTTTCAAGCTGACCGATAATTTCTTTCTTCTGTTCTTCGATATCGGCTTCAATAAGCGCTTTGTGAGAAACCACAACGTTTTTGAATTCGTGGTTGATCTTCACAACTTTGAATTCCATTGTTTTTCCTACGTAAGCATCGTAATCACGGATTGGCTTCACGTCTATTTGAGAACCTGGCAAGAATGCCTCAATTCCAAATACATCTACGATCATACCACCTTTAGTTCTGCATTTTACAAAACCGTTTACGATAAGACTTTCGTCGTGAGCTTTATTCACACGATCCCAGGCCTGAATTACACGAGCTTTACGGTGAGAAAGGATTAATTGTCCTGTAGAATCTTCACGAACATCAATCAATACCTCAACTTCGTCTCCTACTTTAAGGTCTGGATTGTAACGAAATTCGTTAAGGGAAATAACGCCTTCACTTTTTGCATTAATGTCTATAATTGCATCACGATCGGTAAGGTTAATTACCGTTCCTGTTACAACTTCGTCATTTAAAGTGTCTACGAAATTTTCTGCAACTAATTTCTCAAATTCTTCTAACTTCTTATCATCAATAGGGTCAATTCCCTCTTCATAATTGTGCCAGTTAAATTCTTCAAGAAATTTCTCAGGGTTTTCCTGTTGCTCGGTAGGAGCAGGTTGCGATGAAGTAGCCATTCCGGCTACCGGTTGAACTTCAAGATTTTCGTCCTGAACGTCCTGATTTGTTTTGTCTTCAGCCATTGCTGATAAAAAATTTGTATCCTGTATTCTTCGGAAAAATTAAGCAAATTAAACACAGAAGATGTTTATGGTTTGATTTTCAATCCCTTTTGAATTTCCGATTCTTTGCCAAAAAGGGCTGCAAAAATACAACTTATTTTTAAATTCTCAAACCATAAATAGTTTAAAAACAGAAGACTTATTCCTCAATTTTATCTTTGGCCAGTTTCAGTACTTTTTCAAACTGTTCTTCCAAATTCATTTCTGAGTTATCTATTTCTATAGCGTCTTCAGCCTTTACTAATGGAGAGTCTTCCCGGGTAGTATCCAGGTAATCGCGTTCCTTTACATTGGCGAGCACATCTTCATATTTAATATCGTCTCCACGCTCTTTTAATTCACTATACCTGCGTTCTGCCCTCTTTTCGGTTGAAGCGGTCATAAATAACTTAAGATCGGCATCTGGAAAAACCACGGTTCCAATATCGCGACCATCCATAACTACCGCTTTATTTTTCCCGATTTCCTGCTGAATTTTAACCAGCATTTTTCGAACGTCAGGAACTGCAGCTACTTTACTCACCTGCTGAGAAACCTCCATCAACCTGATTTCCTTTTCTACATTTTCACCATTTAAATGCACTTCACCATAACCAACCTCTTTATTGAAAACAAAACTGATATTAATAAAGGGCAATTGTCTTAAAATGACTTCTTCATCAAAATTGGTATCGGTAACTATCATTTTACGCATTAGGTACAGGGTTACCGCACGATACATAGCGCCGGTATCTACATACACATAACCCAGTTCCGCTGCAAGTTGCTTGGCAACGGTACTTTTCCCTGTTGAAGAGTAGCCGTCTATGGCAATCGTTATTTTCTTACTCATAATTTAATTTCTGTATGGATGCAAAATTAGATAAAGCTTTACAGTCCTGAAACTTTCGTTTTAGAATAAAAATAGCTGCCTACAAAGTATCTTTAATTGAACGTCATTCTGAATTTATTTCAGAATCTAACAAATTGAAAAATTATATCATGTTAGAACCTGAAACCAGTTCAGGTTGACGACAAAAGATCTTTTTAGACAGCTAAGATATTAAAGCGTTTTTGCGTTTTTAACCTTTTCTTTGGTAATCGCAAGATCTATAACTTCATGCATTTCATTTACATAATGAAAGGTAAGTCCTTTTAGATAATCTTCTTTTATTTCCTTTATATCACGTTCGTTCTCTTTACAAAGAATGATCTCTTTAATACGTGCACGTTTTGCAGCGAGGATTTTCTCTTTGATCCCTCCTACCGGGAGTACTTTTCCCCTAAGGGTGATTTCTCCCGTCATAGCGATGCTTTTCTTCACTTTTCGCTGTGTAAATAACGAAACCAGAGAAGTAAGCATTGTTATCCCTGCACTTGGTCCATCTTTTGGAGTAGCACCTTCAGGCACGTGAATATGCACATTGTATTTTTCAAAAATAGTAGGGTCTAAACCAAGTTCTTCGGCATTAGACTTCATATATTCCATCGCAATGGTAGCCGATTCTTTCATTACCTTCCCAAGGTTACCGGTAATATTCAGGTTCCCTTTTCCTTTAGAAAGAATAGATTCAATAAAGAGAATATCACCGCCTACTTGAGTCCAGGCCAGGCCTGTTACAACACCGGCAACTTCATTATTCTCATATTTATCCCGTTCCAGTCTTGGACTACCAAGAACTTCTATAACATCTTCATTGGTCACTTTAACATTATACTCATCTTCCATCGCGATATTTTTGGCCGCGTGACGAACCATTTTAGCGATTTGCTTTTCCAGACCACGAACTCCCGATTCCCGGGTATAACCTTCCACAATTTTTTCTAATTGCGGTTTAGCAATTTTTATATGCTCTTTGGTTAATCCATGTTCTTTTAATTGCTTCGGAAGTAAATGCTGCTTGGCAATTTCTACCTTCTCCTCTATAGTGTAACCGGTAACGTTTATAATTTCCATACGGTCTCTAAGTGCCGGTTGAATGGTACTTAAAGTATTTGCGGTAGCTACAAACATTACTTTAGAAAGGTCGAAGCCCATTTCCAGGAAGTTATCATGGAATTCACTGTTTTGCTCAGGATCCAAAACTTCTAACAAAGCTGAAGAAGGATCGCCGGCGTGACCCATACTTAATTTATCTATTTCGTCTAAAACAAAAACAGGGTTGCTAGTGCCCGCTTTTTTAAGCGATTGGATAATTCTACCCGGCATCGCACCTATATAGGTTTTCCTGTGCCCACGTATTTCTGCTTCGTCACGCAAACCTCCTAGAGAAACCCTTACGTACTCTCTACCAAGAGCTTCAGCCATAGATTTACCAAGCGAAGTTTTACCAACCCCGGGAGGTCCATAAAGACAAAGTATTGGTGACTTCATATCATTACGAAGTTTCAATACCGCTAAATACTCTATAATTCGGCGTTTTACATCGTCTAAACCATAATGGTCGCGATCAAGTATTCTTTTCGCCCTTTTTAAATCGAATTTATCTTTACTAAATTCATTCCACGGCAGATCCAGGAACAAGTCCAAATAATTTCGCTGAATTGAATACTCCGCAACCTGCGGATTCATTCGTTGCATTTTGGAGATTTCCTTATTAAAATGCTTTAGCACTTTTTCACCCCATTTTTTCTTCTTGGCGCGCAACTTCATTTCTTCAATTTCATCTTCATGTGAAACACCGCCCAGTTCTTCCTGGATGGTTTTCATTTGCTGATGAAGAAAATACTCACGCTGCTGCTGGCTCATATCGCTTTGCACCTTGCTCTGAATATCATTTTTGAGTTCCAGTTTTTGAAACTCCATATTCATATGGCGTAAAGTAGCCAGGGCGCGATCCTTAAGATCGTTAGTTTCCAGTAATTTTTGCTTGTCTTCTACGGCAAGATTCATATTCGAAGACACAAAATTGATTAGGAAAGAAGAGCTTTCTATATTCTTAATCGCGAAAGAAGCCTCGCTTGGAATATTAGGACTTCCTTTTATAATTTGCAGTGCAAGTTCCTTTATAGAATCTATAATTGCTGGAAACTCTTTATTATCAATTTCCGGTCTTGCTTCAGGAACTTCCTTGATTTTCGCTGTTAAATAAGGTTCTTCTTTTACAATTTCGTCAATTTCAAAACGCTTTTTCCCCTGTATAATTACCGTAGTATTTCCATCGGGCATTTTTAAAACTCTAAGAATACGCGCAACAACACCGGTTGTATAAATATCCTTTGCAGAAGGATTTTCTACTTCTTCATCTTTTTGTGCAACAACCCCGATTATTTTAGAATCGTTGTTCGCTTCATTAATTAATTTAATGGAAGTATCCCTTCCGGCAGTAATTGGAATTACTACCCCGGGAAATAATACAGTATTCCTTAGTGGTAATATCGGTAAAGTTTCAGGCAATTCTTCCCTGTTTATTTCTTCTTCATCCTCTGGCGTCATTAAGGGAATTAAATCTGCATCCTGATCTATATCTTGTAATGACAAACTGTCAAAACTCGTTAATTTAGTTTTAGCCATAATTTATTTTAAGTCAAACTGTCACAAACAGCTTGTGGTTCTTAATGTTTTCTTTTTCTATAAAGGCTTATGCTCAGTAAACTAAGCTGCTTTTCGTGCAATTTCTACTAGAGGTAGTCAATTCCTATGCCACCATCTTTTTCAGATTTATTTTCTAAAAAGTGTAACAAATTAGAATCAAAGCTATCTTTAGTATAGAAACAAGATAGTTTTAATTGACACCAACCATCACACATATTAATGATCTTGTTGCGCGTTGCCGAAAAAATGACCAGCGTGCACAAATGGAAGTTTACGAGCGCTATTACAAAGCTATGTATAATACCTCCCTGCGTATTGTGAACGATACAGCTGAAGCTGAAGATATTATGCAAGAAGCATTTTTAAAAGCTTTTGCAAAAATAGATAGCTTTCAGGGGACTTCCACCTTCGGTGCCTGGTTAAAAAGAATCGTGGTAAACCTAAGTATAAACGCCTTCAATAAAAAAGTAAAATTAAACGAAGTAGCCTATAACGATGAACTGAAGAACGAAATAGATGAAAGTGAAGGAGTTATACTAGAAGAAGATTCTAAAAATGAAAAAGTTAATAAAGTTCTAAATACCCTCAATTCGCTTAAAGAAAACTACCGTGTTGCTTTAACGCTGCACTTAATAGAAGGTTACGATTACGAAGAGATTAGTGAAATACTCAATTTGTCTTATGCCAATTGCAGAACCACGATTTCAAGAGCCAAAGAAAGTTTAAGAAAAAAAATTGCTGAAAGATGAAAAATGATAACCTAGACGAGCTTTTTAAAGAGCTGGACTTTGATAATAAAGAGCCCACCACAGGTCATAAAGCCAGGTTTTTTGAAAAGTTGGAAAATCAGAATATGCAAAAGAAAAATTCTGGTTTTAATAGCTATAAAAGAAGTTTATGGGCACCAATGCTTTCGGTAGCTGCGATTCTGGCCATAGCGTTTATGGTTTTTTCAGGTTTATTTAATGAGAATTCACGCGGAAACTATGGCGAATTATCCAGCGTTTCCCCTGAAATGAAAGAAACCCAACAATTCTATACGCAATTAATAAAAACTGAATTGGCAAGCCTAAAGGCTGAAGAAACCCCAGAAACCCAAGCAATCGTTAATGATGCACTCTACCAGCTAGAAAAACTGGAGAGTGAATATGATAAATTGAAAGAGGATCTTAAAAATAGTGGGCAAGATAAACGTGTTATCTACGCAATGATCTCCAATTTTCAGCAAAGAATAGATCTATTAAACCAAGTACTAGAGCAAATAGAAAATATTAAAACCCTAAAAAACAAAAGCGATGAAAACTATATTTAAAATATTAATGGTGACTATGCTCGCCCCGGCACTTAGTTATTGCCATGGCGACCTGGACGGCAGGCATACCAAAGAGAAAAAAGTCACAAAATCTTACAATGTGAGCGCTACCGATTTGCTCACGATAGATAACAGTTATGGAAATGTAGATATTTCAACCTGGGATCAAAATAAAGTGGTGATAGAAGTCAATATAAAAACCAATGGGGACGATGAAGAAAAAGTACAACAGAAACTGGATGAAATCAATATAGAATTTAACCAATCCTCTTCCGGGGTAAGTGCAAAAACTCATTTCACAAAAGAGGAAAGATCCTGGTGGAGTTCGCTTTTTAATAGCTCCGGTAATGTGAATATGCAAATTAATTATACTATTAAAGCTCCTGCAAGACACAGCGTAGATATTGAAAACGATTACGGCGGTATATACATAGACCGGCTGCTGGGGAATGCAAAAATAAGCTGCGATTATGGAAAAATTGATATTGGTGAATTACGTGGAAACTCTAACCTTCTTAATTTTGATTACACGCGGAACAGCCACATAGGTTACGTGAAAAATGCAGAGATAAAAGCCGATTATAGCGCTTACGAAATTGAAGAAGCCGAAAGACTAAATATTAGTGCCGATTATACCGATTCCAGGATCAAAAAAGTAGCTCAGTTGGATTTTAACTGTGATTATGGCAGCATAAATATTGAAAAGGCAAAAAGGATTGTGGGTAACGGCGATTATCTAAGCACTAAAATAGGCCGTGTTTTTGAATCCTTAGACCTTAACCTCGATTATGGTTCAGCAACTATAGAAAAGATCTTAAAAGGAGTTTCCAAAGTAGAGATAAACACCGATTATGCCGGGATAAAACTGGGCTACGATAGCCAACATCCATTTAATTTTACGGTAAAATCATCCTACGGAAATGCAAAAGGACTGGACGAGATGCAAATTAGAAAACGTCACGACCAGAATACCAGCAAACTTTTTGAAGGCTATTACCTAGAAGATAATTCAGGTAACAGCATTTTTATCAATACCAGTTATGGAAATGTAACCTTCAACAAACAGTAAACTACCTCAGAGCATTTAAATCTCGATTATCGAGTAACTAAACCAAAAATAATTTTACCCAACCTTTAAAACAATTCATCAATCATTAAACTTAAATTATGAAAAAACTAATCTTGATTTTAGCAGTATTATTTATCGCGTCATCACCTGTTCAGGCACAATGGTGGGGCAGTAACGAAACCGTAAAAGGAAACGGTGAAATGACTTCAGAAAAAAGGAACACCGGCGATTATGACAAAATTTCCCTGGTGGGTTCTATGGATGTGGAACTGGTTTCAGGCTCCGAAGGTAATTTAACCATTGAAGCTGAAAGTAACCTGCAGGAATATATTACTACTGAAGTAAACGGCGGTACCTTAAAAATTTCAATCGAAAAAGGTTATAATTTAAGACCTTCCAGAAATAAAGGCATAAAAGTGACAGTTCCTTTTAAAGATTTAGATGCTGTTGAAGTAACCGGCTCCGGAGATCTTTGGAATTCTACTACAATTACTGCGAGAAACTTCAGCACCAAGCTTACCGGTTCCGGGGATATTAAATTAGACCTGGAAGTTGAAAACCTGGAAGGTGCAGTAACCGGCTCGGGGGATATTCAATTAAGAGGAAAAGCCAGGGATTTTGATTGTAAAGTGACCGGCTCTGGAGATTTTAAAGCGTATGACTTAAGAGCAGAAAATGTTGAAGCTACCGTAATGGGCTCCGGGGATATTCAAATTTTAGCAAATAAAAAATTGAAAGCTAAAGTAATGGGCTCGGGAGATATTAAATATAAAGGAAACCCGGAAAATCAGGATTTCAAAACCTCGGGGTCGGGTTCAATTTCAAATTGAGATTAAAAAAAATAACTGAAAAAGAAAAAAATACTAAACCCTGTCTTTCGAGATGGGGTTTCTTATAGGTACACGCAATAGCAAAATTACACCACCAATAAAAAACACCACTAAAAATAAAATGGAATTTCTAACGCTTCCTGTCAGTTGAGCTACTATTCCGTAGAGGAACATTCCTATTACGATTCCTATTTTTTCGGCTACATCATAAAAACTAAAATAACTCGCGGTATCTATAGCATTTTCCGGCAGCATTTTAGAATAAGTAGACCGCGAAAGCGACTGAATCCCACCCATAACTAATCCTACCGAAGCCGCTGCTACATAAAATTGTTGCGGACTCACGATAAAAAAAGCATAACCACAGATGGCGATCCAGATTAAGTTTATGAAAATAAGAATTTTAATATTTCCGAATTTTATCGCTAGCCTCGAGGTCAAAGTGGCCCCAACTACAGCCACAAGTTGAATTAATAAAATACTAATAATTAATCCAGTGGTTGCATCCTGTTCTCCCCATTCCAGTTCTTCTATTCCAAAATAAGTTGCTACCAGCATTATGGTTTGTACCGCCATACTATAAACAAAGAAAGCAGCTAAATATCGCTTAAGTTGAATATTGTGTTTAAGGGTAATCCATATTCCCCGAAGTTCCCTGAATCCATTAAAGAGAACATTTTTAGTGAAAGCAGCCTTCTTATTTCCTTTAGGTAAATAGGCATAGGTATATTGACTGAAGCCAATCCACCAAACTCCGGTTAAAACAAAAGACAAACGTGTGGGTAAAGCTTCACTTTTAAATCCGAATGTCTCAAAATTAAGGATCATTAAGAGACAAACTACCAGTAGGATGACACTGCCGATATAACCCAAGGAAAATCCCCTGGCACTAACTTTATCCTGCTGATTCGGAAAAGCAATATCGGGCAAATAAGAATTATAAAAAACCAAACTCGCCCAAAACCCGATTAAGGCAAGAAAATAACATAGTAAACCAAACCAAAGATAATCGAGATCAAACCAAAATAGCCCAATACAAGAGAGCGCACCCAGGTAGCAGAAAAACTTCAGGAAATTCTTCTTATTCCCAACATAATCGGCGATGCCCGATAAAAACGGACTCAAAATTGAAACAACCAAAAAAGCGACGGCAGTTACATAACTTATTAAAGAATCGTTATTAATACTAAAACCCAGGAAGTCTACAGTGTCGTCCAGGATCCTACCGTCTTCATCTTTTACAATAGTTAGCGCACCATAGAAAATAGGAAAAATGGCCGATGAAATCACCAGGCTGTAAACCGAGTTTGCCCAATCATAAAAAGCCCAGGCATGTAATAATTTTTTATGCCCTTTGGGAAGTTTATTCATTTAGATCGAATCTTTTAAGGAGCCCTAAAATAGAAAAAGCTGCCTTAAAAGACAGCTTTTTCATATAATTTATAAGTTATATTCTATTGGAAACTTGTAACTCCGTATTTCTTGGCTTCAGCTTCGGCTTGCGGCGCCCATTTCTCCAGGTTATTAACCCTGGTTTGGTTAGCCGGGTGAGTACTTAAAAACTCTGGTGGAGCCTGACCATCACTTTGTGCAGCCATTCTTCTCCATAAATCGGCAGCCTCATAAGGATCGTAACCGGCGATTGCCATTAAGGTTAATCCTATTCTATCGGCTTCGGTTTCGTGGCTACGGCTAAAAGGTAGCATCACTCCCACTTGAGTTCCCAAACCATAGGCTTGTGCAAAAATTTGTTGCGTTTCCTGGCTTCTTCCGCTTACCGCTACAGAACCGGCAACAGCACCAAGTTGTTGTAATTGTGCTGCACTCATTCTTTGGGCACCGTGATCGGCAAGGGCGTGGGCAATCTCGTGGGCCATTACTACAGCTATACCGGTCTCAGTTTCGGCTACGGGCAAAATACCTGTAAAGAAAACAATTTTCCCACCTGGCATCGCAAATGCATTTACCGCATCATCTTTTACCAGATTATACTCCCATCTAAAATCTTCTAAAAACCCCTGGTAACCATTGGCGTTTAAATATCTTTCAGCAGCAGTTTCAATTTTATTACCAACTCGCTTTATCATTTGCGATTCAGCAGTTCCTGTCACCACTTCATTTTCAGATAAAAATTGATCATATTGCTGAAAAGCGGCTGGAAATAACTGATCGTTAGAAACAAAATTCAAGTTTTTCTCTCCTGTAAAGGGATTGGTCTTACAAGCTACCACGAGCAGTAAAACAGCAATCACACTAATTGTCTTTTTAAGTTTCATATGTTTTGGTTTAGTTTTGTTAAAATTACAAAAGCCCTCAATGCTTATTTATCGCTTTAAGCATCATTTAACAGTTTACAGTTTTCAAAAATGATACCACAAAATAATTATCCTATTGATACTGATCCCAGGGCTGTTTAGCATTTAGGAAATATGTAAATTGCGGCCTAATTACCCATTCAAAAATGAATCAGCAGAAAAAAGATCAAATCCCGGTGCAAAGATTGCTTGTTCCAAATTATATACGTTATACAGGAAAAGTACTTTCTAAACTTTCTCCCTTTGTAGCCAGCAGATTTGCTGCGCAACTCTTTCTAACCCCTTTTAAGTATAAGCTACCGGATCGAGAAAAGAATATGGATGAGCTTTCTAAACAATACCGGACTAAAATCCCGAAAACCGATCGGGAGATTGTGGTATACGAATTTGGTGAAAGCGAAAAGAAAATTTTAATGGTACACGGCTGGAGTGGTCGTGGCACACAATTAGCAAAAATAGCTGAAGCTTTAAAGGCTAAAGGTTATAGCACCATTAGCTTTGATGCACCAGCGCATGGAAAAGCGCCCGGTAACAAAAGTATGATGTTGGATTTTATTGACTCGGTTCAATTTTTGGATAATAAATATGGGCCTTTTGAAGCTGTAATTGGGCATTCCCTTGGTGGAATGGCTACTTTAAGAGCTGTAAAAGAAGGTTTAAATTCCAAAAAATTGGTAATTATTGGTACAGCCAACAGTATTACCCATATAACCCGCGAATTTGCCAGAAATCTTAAAATGAATAGAAAGGTAGCTGATAAAATGAAAGCTCATTTCGATAAGAAATTCAATATTGATATGGACAGCTACTCCGGGGCGATTTCAGCGAAAGAAGTAAATATTCCTACGCTTGTTATTCACGATGAAAATGATGTAGATGTTGAAATCTCTTCAGCATACGATATTCATGAGGTTTTAGAAAACAGTGAACTTTTTATCACCAAAGGTTTAGGACATCGTCGCATCTTGGGCGATTCTAAAGTAATTAACAAAATCACAACGTTCATCGCGGTATAATCTTTGTAGTTTTAAAAGAAAAAAGCCCTTCCGGGCATTCATAAATGGCCAATTTCTTGTTTCTAACATAAAAAAAGCCATTTAAAATTTTAAAAAGCAATGAAAAAGATAATACCAATTTTGCTCGCAGTTTTTATTATTAGCTGCCAGGGCAATGCACAAAAAGATGAGGAAAAAGACCGGCAAAAACAAGAGCAATTTGAAGTTTCCAAAACCGATCAGGAATGGAAAGCTGAATTGACCAATGCAGAATATAAAGTATTAAGAAAAGCTGCTACAGAACCTTCATTTTCAAGTCCGCTAAATGACATTGAAGAACCGGGAACCTTTGTTTGCGCTGCCTGTGGAAATGAACTTTACAAAACCAAACATAAATTTATGAGCGGTACAGGCTGGCCAAGTTTTGATCGCGCTATTGAAGGCGGTGTGGCCTATGGAACCGACTCAAAACTAGGTTACCAAAGAAACGAAGTGCATTGCGCACGTTGCGGAGGACATTTAGGCCACGTCTTTGAAGACGGACCAAAGGAAACTACCGGTAAAAGACATTGCATCAACGGGATCGCGATGGATTTTGAACCAGAAGAAAAATAGGTTTCCGTTGAAATTTATCCCGACTTTTTTGCGGGACGGAAATGATAAAAAATAAGATTTCCGCCTTCACGGAAATAACAAAAAAATTAAGAATGAAAAAGTATAGTATAGAAAAACCTGAAACCGAATGGAAAGAAAAACTTTCAGAGGAACAATTTCGGGTATTGAGAAAAAAAGGTACAGAGGCTCCACATACCGGGAAATACAATATGCATTTTGAAGATGGAGAGTATTTTTGCGCCGGCTGTGGAGAAAAACTCTTTGATAGCGAGGCCAAGTTTGATAGTGGCTGCGGATGGCCAAGTTTCGATAAAGCCATAGAAGGTAAAGTAGAATACGTACAGGATAAAACCTTTGGTATGATAAGGACTGAAATCCTGTGTTCCAATTGCGGCGGTCATCTTGGCCACGTTTTTGATGATGGACCTACTGAAACCGGCCAGCGCTACTGCGTGAACTCGGCCAGTATTAATTTTAATAAATAACAACCTAACACCTATGATTATGAAAAAACTATTTTCAATTTTATTTATGACCACGTTTTTATTCACCGCTTGTTCCAGTGACGGAGAAAGAGGACCACAAGGCCCTCCGGGACAGGACGGACTTGATCCTGCATCTGCAACAATTTTTGAAGTTAATTCAGACTTTTTTTATGATGCAGAGGCCAACCTTTGGACTACAGATTTTCTAACATTTGCTGATTTTACGGATGTTGAAGTTCTTGAAACAGATGTTGTTCTCATTTACCGTTTAGATGCCGTAGGACAATTAGATGATGGTAGCGATGTGGATGAATGGAGTATGTTACCTCAGAATTTTTTTACTGATGAGGGAACTATCCAGTATGTTTTTAACCATACATTCGTAGATACCGAGATTTTTATTGATGGGAATTATGATTTAAGTGGACTTAGCGATGATTTCACAACGGGTCAGATATTTAGAGTAGCTATTATTCCAGCTAACTTCTATGAAAGTGCAAATTTTGATAGCTCTAATTTTGGATCATTGATGAAGGCATTAGAATTAAAAGAACAGGATATTAAAAAAGCAGGAAGTCTTAAGTAAGACTGGCTTTTATTTAAAATAGACCTCACAGGATGCGAAAACTGTGGGGTTTTTGTATTTAAAATACTTAAGATTTTAAGTATCAGTTATACTCAAAATGCGGTCCAGATTAATTGTGAAATTCAGCGTATCATACTTTCCTTTTACTTAGTAGCTATACTCCCAGTTAAAACTTTCAGTTTAAGTGATTATTCCTTAAATTCGCAACTTAACTCGCTAAGCGAGATTTAAAAATGGTCTTGAAGCACGCCCTTTTTTATTACGATTTGGCCTGTCTCGGGAAAGTTACTAAGCATAATAAAAATTCCGAATATGAGTAAATACGATATCATTGTTTTAGGTAGTGGCCCTGGAGGTTACGTAACCGCTATTAGAGCTTCACAATTAGGATTTAAAGTCGCTATTGTAGAGAAAGAAAGCCTTGGGGGTGTTTGTTTAAACTGGGGGTGTATCCCAACTAAAGCGCTTTTAAAAAGTGCCGAGGTTTTTGATTACCTGAAACACGCCGAAGATTACGGATTGAGTTTGGAAAATCCAGATAAGGATTTTTCTAAAGTGATTAAACGTAGCCGTGATGTAGCGGCGGGAATGAGCAAAGGAGTTCAGTTCCTGATGAAGAAGAACAAAATTGACGTAATAGAAGGCTACGGAAAACTAAAATCCGGAAAGAAAGTCGCTGTCACCGATAAAGACGATAAAACTAAAGAATACCAGGCCGATAATATTATTATAGCTACCGGTGCGCGTTCTCGCGAATTGCCTAACCTTAAACAGGATGGTAAAAAAGTAATTGGATACCGTGAAGCAATGAGCCTGGAAAAACAACCAAAATCTATGATCGTGGTTGGGTCCGGTGCTATTGGAGTTGAGTTTGCTCATTTCTACAACGCTATGGGAACTGATGTAACTGTAGTAGAATTTTTACCAAATGTTGTGCCTTTAGAAGACGAAGAAATCTCTAAACAATTTGAGCGCAGCATTAAAAAGGCCGGAATTAAGGTAATGACCAATTCTTCGGTAGAAAGTGTAGATACTTCAGGTAAAAAAGTAAAAGCCAAGGTTAAGACCAAAAAAGGCGAAGAAACGCTTGAGGCAGATGTGGTACTTTCTGCAGTTGGAATCAAAACCAATATTGAAAATATAGGTCTTGAAGATCTTAAGATCAAGACCGAAAAGGATAAAATTATCGTAGACGATTTTTATAAAACCAATGTGGACGGAATTTATGCCATTGGTGATGTAGTGCACGGCCCTGCGCTGGCCCACGTTGCGTCTGCCGAAGGAATTCTTTGTGTTGAAAAAATTAAAGGAATTGACGTTGAGCCATTAGACTACGGAAACATCCCTGGTTGTACTTATGCTACGCCTGAAATTGCATCTGTTGGAATGACTGAAAAGCAAGCTAAGGAAGCGGGATACGAACTTAAAGTAGGTAAATTCCCATTTTCTGCTTCAGGAAAAGCAAAGGCCGCAGGAAAATCTGACGGATTTGTAAAAGTGATCTTTGACGCCAAATACGGCGAATGGTTAGGTTGCCATATGATTGGTGCTGGAGTTACAGATATGATCGCTGAAGCGGTTCTTGGACGTAAACTGGAAACTACAGGTCACGAAGTACTAAAAGCAGTTCACCCTCACCCAACGATGAGTGAAGCGGTGATGGAAGCTGTTGCTGCTGCTTACGATGAAGTCATTCATATTTAAGCAGTAATAGAAAAAGATTTGAAAAACAAAATCCCCGAGGCAGTAATGCTTCGGGGATTTTTTTGTTTAACGTCATCCTGAAATTGTTTCAGGATCTAATAAATTGAAAAATTAAATTATGTTAGAAGCTGAAACAATTTCAGCTTTACGAAACCAGAATATTTAGATACTCTATTTCAACAACAAATCACAATAAACAAAACTCGTATCCCAGGATTTTTGATCTTCGGAAAAACAATTATCGGCTGATTTTTCAGCAGGTTTATAAGATTTCTCAATCATCTCTCCTTTGACAAATTCAATAGGTTTCTTAAAAATTGGTGCATCGAAAACAAAGGTGTGAAATTCACCGTTTTCACCGCAGGGATCAACATTTTCAGGGAGATCTTTTAGAAAACTTTGATCAATAATTCTTCCGCAGAAAGATTTATCGAGTTTATCTGTATTTACACAAACTACAATCGCTTTAAATCCGATTTCAATAAATTCCTCCAAAAGCTCTTTTGTATTTTGTTTCCAAAGCGGAAACACTGACTGTATTCCAATTTCCTCCAATTGTTTTTCCCGGTAACGCTTCAGGTCTTCCAAGAATATATCACCAAAAATACTATGGGTAAAACCTTCATCTAAAAGCTTGTTGGTTTCTATCGCCATCACCTCATTATACCTTTCCATAGAAACCTCGCCGTGCAATTTAATTTGATGAAGGGGCAATTTTAAATAATCGGCCTGCTTTTGGAGTAATTCTATTCTCACACCGTGCATGGAGATTCGGTTAAATTCTGTGTTAACCGTTGTCACTAATTTTTGAACCGAATATTCTCCTTCCTGCCGAACTTTAAATAGCGCCAATGCGGCATCTTTTCCACTACTCCAGTTTAAATAAGCCTTTTTCATCAATGTTCATTTAAAAAACTCTGAATGGCCAGATCATAACCCAGTAGTCCAAAGCCAAGGATCACACCCTTGGCATTGGGTGCGATATACGATTTATGCCTGAATTCTTCCCGGGAATGAGTATTGGAAATATGCACTTCTACCACCGGGGTTTTTATGCCTTTTACCGCATCTCCTAAACCAATTGAAGTATGTGTATAGGCAGCTGCGTTTAAAACAATACCGTCGAAGTCTCTGTCGGCTTCGTGAAGTTTATCAAGAAGTTCTCCCTCTATATTACTTTGAAAATAGGAAAGTTCTGTTTTTTTAAATTTGAACTGAAGCTCAGAAAAATAAGTTTCGAAGCTTTTACTTCCGTAGGTATCAGGTTCACGGGTCCCTAAAAGATTTAAGTTTGGCCCGTTGATTATCATTATTTTCATTTTTTACCGCTTAGCTGGTTATACTTGTAAAGGTAAAAAATAAGAAATAGTTGATCTATAAAAAACCCTTCAGAAAAAAGAAACATCCATTGGGGGAAGTCCAAATTTTAAGAAGGGTAATTTCTGGTTGATTAATTTTAATTATAATCCGAATTCGATTCCCAAATTTATGGAGCCAATGTTTCCACCATCTACACTAATTCCGGTATAAGAGCCCACTATACCTATTATCCCAAAATTATATCCAACTTGTGGCCGATAATAAAAGCCCCCATCGTTTCCATCATTCAAACCTACCGCATAGCCAAGATCGGTTCCGAAGAAAAAACCTCTTGCCAGGGAAACACGGCCAGATGCTGAAATGGGTAGAAATGCAGGATCGTCTACTTCAAAGCCTCCAAAATTATCTTCATCCATAAAAAAGCGGGTATAGCCTATTTTAGGGCCAACATATAACATATCTGCTACGCCAACCATGTAGGCTAAATCTGCCCCGGCCTGAAAATTACTAGCTTCTTCAATATCTCCTACGGGTAAGCCAATATTTGCACCAACTCTTAATCCACTTTGAGCGTGCATTACAGTAGCACCCATTAGCATAAAACAAAAAATAAGTACTAATCGTTTCATAATTTTGCTATTTTGGTTATTTACATAAAGATATTACAAAAAGCAAACAAAGCACTTATTTACAGCGAATTACAGGATTTCAGGTATAAAAAAAGCGGGAACCTTAAAGTTCCCGCTTTATAATCATAGGTGTTAATATTGGTCTTAAAACATTAATCCAATACCTAACTGGATCCCATTGTTTTTAATAGCATCATCGTCCCAGTTGTCACTATCGAACACATCTGTAAATCCTTGAGTGTATCTCGCAGAAGCAAAGAAACCATTGTTAAATTTGTAAGAAGCACCAATTGCTCCCCCAAATTCAAAAGTACTTCCGGCTTCAGTATCAAATTCTGCATCACCCATACTACTTTCAAAATCATACTCTTCTTCTACTAAAAAGTTAAAAGAAGGCCCTGCCTCTATAGACAATCCATCTATAAGGTAGATCTTGGCTAAAACAGGCACTTGAATATAATCAAGCTGATACTCTCCATTAAAATTCTGTCCGGCGAAAGTTCTATTTGCTTCCAGTCCCTGAGTTGCATAAAGCACCTCTGGCTGAAGGGAAAAACGTTCACTTAAAGGAATTTCAGAAAGTAAACCTAAATGAAATCCTGTTCGGCTTTTTTCATCTTCAAAACCATCTGAAGTCATGTTGGTGAAATTCACTCCACCTTTTGCTCCAAAATACACAAATTCCTGTGCACTTGCTGCGCTAGTAAAACCAAATACGGCAATTACTGCAATTAAAATCGACTTTTTCATTACTTTCATTTTTGTTAGTGTTACAAGGGCAAATGTAGGGACAGGCTTCTTAATAAAATGTTATGTAAGCCTAAAGTATTACTAAGATTAAGGCAAATTGTTTATATCTTTAACGTATGAAATGGGCCGCAGCATTACAGGATTATTGCAACTACCTTCGTATAGAACGCGGACTCTCAGATAACTCCATTACTAATTACAGGCTGGATGTTGTAAAACTTATCAACTTTTTAGAAGTTAAAAAACTGGAAGTCTCCCCTATTCAAATTTCCGAAGAAGACTTGCAACAATTTATTTATGAAATCGCAAGAGATGTAAATGCACGTTCACAATCGAGAATAATTTCTGGCATTCGGGGGTTCTTCACTTATATGGTTTTTGAAGATTACCGCAAAGACAATCCTTTAGACCTCATAGAATCCCCTAAAATAGGCCGAAAATTACCCGATACCATTTCTACTGAAGAAATAGATCTGCTTATTGCAACTATAGATCTAAGCAAGGCTGAAGGCGAACGTAACAGTGCCATTCTGGAAACACTATATGGTTGTGGTTTGCGGGTTAGCGAACTTACAGAACTTAAAATTTCAGACCTTTTCTTTAAAGAAGGTTTTATAAAAGTGACTGGAAAAGGAAATAAGCAACGTTTTGTCCCGGTTTCAGATTATACGCAGAAGTTTATCAATATTTATAAGGACGAGGTTAGAATTCACCAGAAGATTAATAAAGATGCTTCAGACACCTTGTTTTTAAACCGAAGAGGAAACCAACTCACCCGGGCAATGATCTTTACCATAGTTAAACGTCTTGCCGAAAAGGCCGGAATTCAGAAAAAGATAAGTCCGCATACATTTAGGCATTCTTTTGCTACGCATTTACTGGAAAATGGCGCCGATTTACGTGCTATTCAACAAATGTTGGGTCACGAAAGCATTACCACTACTGAAGTGTATATGCACGTAGACCGAAAACACCTTCGGGAAGTTATGGAGCAATTTCATCCACGGCGATAGCTTATATTAAAGTTCGGTTAAAACCGTTCCAAATCTTCGAAAAGCCGTTATTTATTAGTATTTTCAATCGAATAATTTTTAAAAATTGCTACGGAAACCTTGTTTTCCTTAAAACATCTCGAAAATGAAAACTTTAAAATTTAAGAACGGTGACGAAATGCCGACCATAGGATTAGGTACCTGGAAATCTGGAAATAAAGAAGTTAAAGAAGCGGTGAAAATTACATTGAATAATGGTTACAGACATATTGATTGTGCTGCAACCTACGGGAATGAAGACGCAGTAGGTGAAGCTTTCGCTGAAGTTTTTGCTGAAGGAAAAATAAAACGCGAAGAAGTATGGATTACTTCAAAATTATGGAATAATGCCCATAAAAAAGAAGATGTAATCCCTGCATTAAAAAAGACATTAAAAGACCTGCAGCTAGATTATTTAGACCTTTATTTAATTCATTGGCCTGTGGCTTTTAAACCCGATGTGAGTTTTCCTGAAAATGATGATGAATATTTATCATTAGAAGAAGCACCTCTAATTGAAACCTGGAATATGATGTTGGAAGCAAAAAAACAAGGTTTGGTAAAACACGTTGGGGTTTCCAATTTTAGCACTATGAAACTGGAAGAATTAATGGAAGAATCTTCAGAACATCCCGAAATGAACCAGGTAGAATTACATCCCTATTTGCAACAAAATGAATTACTGGAATTTTGCAGTAACTATAATATTCACGTTACTGCATTTTCGCCCCTTGGAAGTGGCGACCGGCCAGACGGGTTGAAAGCAAAAGACGAACCTTCATTATTAGAAAATCCGGTTATAAAAAAGATCGCTAAAAAACACGGATCGAGTGCGGGACAGGTTTTAATTAAGTGGAGTGAAATGCGAGGAACTGCAGTAATACCAAAATCTACCAATGAAGGCAGAATTATAGAAAATCTTGCCAGTGCAGGTTTAAATTTAAATGAAGACGATCTGGAAGCAATAGCCGCTTTAGATGAACATTATAGATATGTAACCGGCGAGTTTTTTGTCACAAAGGGCAATTCTTACGAGAATATTTATGATGACGATGATTATAAAGCTTAAAAAGGGTTTAGACACTCCGCAAAGTATAAGAACTGAGACATTTTAAAAACAAACCCCTCCGGTCTGCGACCACCTCCCTTGAAAATAAGGTGAGGATCCTTTTTAGGTTTTCAAATTAAAAGAAATAAAATTTACAATCGCGAAACAGATAGAATCGAAAAAGGGTGATTGAAAATTAAATTCCAATCACCCTTTTTTATAAAGTATTTTAATATTTCTCTATCCTACTTAGCAATATTAACCGCCCTGGTTTCCCGAATTACAGTTACTTTAACCTGTCCCGGGTAAGTCATATCGGTTTGGATCTTTTGAGAAATTTCAAAAGAAAGATTTGAAGCTTTTTCGTCGTTTACTTTTTCGCTTTCTACAATTACGCGAAGTTCACGTCCTGCCTGGATAGCGTAAGCTTTTTTCACACCACCAAACCCGAAGGCGATCTCTTCAAGATCCTTTAAACGCTGAATATAAGAATCGAGCACCTGTCTTCTCGCTCCCGGTCTGGCACCACTAATAGCATCACAAACCTGAACAATAGGTGAAAGCAAGGAGGTCATCTCTATCTCGTCGTGGTGAGCACCAATAGCATTACAAACTTCCGGTTTTTCACCGTGCTTTTCGGCCCATTGCATTCCAAGGATTGCGTGAGGTACTTCTGTTTCGGTTTCCGGCACTTTACCAATATCGTGGAGTAATCCGGCACGTTTGGCGAGTTTAGGGTTAATTCCAAGCTCTGAAGCCATCACACCACAAAGTTTTGCAACTTCTCTGGAGTGCTGTAGTAAGTTTTGTCCGTAAGACGAACGGTATTTCATTCGGCCTACTAATTTGATCAATTCAGGGTTTAGACCGTGAATTCCGAGATCGATTACCGTACGTTTTCCAATATCTATAATTTCCTCGTCAATTTGCTTACGGGTTTTCTTAACGATTTCTTCAATTCTGGCCGGGTGAATTCTACCATCAGTTACCAGTTTGTGTAAAGATAAACGGGCAACTTCTCTCCTAACAGAATCAAAACAAGAAAGGATAATAGCTTCAGGAGTATCATCTACAATAATTTCCACACCGGTTGCAGCTTCAATAGCCCTTATGTTTCTACCTTCACGGCCAATAATCCTACCCTTAACATCATCGCTTTCCAGGTTGAAAACCGAAACGCAATTCTCAATAGCTTCTTCAGTTCCTATTCGCTGAATGGTATTGATTATAATTTTCTTTGCTTCCTGCTGTGCAGTTAGTTTAGCTTCTTCTATAGTATCTTGAATTAAGGCCATTGCATCTGTCCTGGCACTGTCTTTAAGCGCTTCAGAGAGTTGTGCTTTAGCTTCATCGGCAGAAAGTCCTGATATTACTTCTAATTGCTGAATCTGGCTATTATGAAGTTTATCGATTTCTTCCTGTTTCTTTTCAAGATATTCAACACGATGATTATAATCGGCTAACTTATCTTCAAATTCTTTATTGAGTTTCTTGTTTTTGGAAAGTTCTCCAGAAACCTGAGATTCTTTATCCCTGATGCGTTTTTCGGCATCGTTCATTTTCTTATCCCGGTTTAGAATTACCTTCTCATGCTCCGATTTTAATTCAATGAACTTCTCTTTGGCCTGAAGAATCTTATCTTTCTTGATACTCTCTCCTTCAGATTTAGCTTCTTTAAGAATATTTGCCGCCGTTTTCTTAGCGTTCTTGATGGTTTGTGAAGCTCTTTTTCGCTCCAATTGCTTGGCAATAGCAAATCCTATTGCTGTCCCAATAACCCCGATAACTATATTTAATAATATTTCCATATTTAAAATTTATGTATAAAAAAAGCCTGTATTAGATGGGTTTTTGGATTAAACTCCTTAAAAACAAGTTTAGGGCTAACAAGCTGATCAAGAATCCGCTCATCCCGAAAAATCGGGAGCGGCGCGCTTTTACAACTTAGACTCACCCTCTTTAAAGAATCTCTGTTGAGTTTATCAAAATATCACTAATACAGGCAGTAACCTTTATTTATTTAAAGAACGCTCATTACACCAAATGCTTCTGCAGTAAATCGTTAAGTGATTTAAGTTTATCTTCTGCTTTAAGCGTATCGGTAGATCTATCTATATCTTTTTGCTCGGTTTGGGCGGCAAATTGCAAAGCGCACATCGCCAATACATCCTGCTTATCCCTTACGGCATAACTTTGCTCAAATTGCTTAATCATAGCCTCAATCTTCTTCGCTGCCTTGCGTAAACCTTCTTCCTGTTGTGGATTAATGGTTAAAGGATACACACGATCTGCAATAGAAAGTTTTATTTTTAGTTTATCGGCCATATTTATTATTCAGATAATTGAACAATGCATTGATCAATTTCTCTTATTAAGCTGTTTAATTTAAGCTTAGTTTCTGTTTTGAATTCGGTACTGCCCAGCATTGCATTGGCGGCTTTGAGGTTTTGAACTTCCTGATTGGAACGTTCAAGTTGTTGAGTTAATCTAAGATTTTCCTCTTTAACAGCTGTCATTTCTTCCTCTATAGAACTTTGATTCTGCTTTAAATTTTCATATTTATGAAGCAATTTACTAATCCTATTTTCAAGGCTATCAACGATTTCTGTCAATTCACTCATAAAAGCCAAATGTAATGCTTGTCCCCACAAAGTTAACATTCGCGCTCTAATATGCCAATTGTTTTTTCGTCTATTTTTAAAAATCGGCAAGACTATTGCTAAGTTTCTAAGCACTAAGGCTTTAATTTTTGGTTAAACTTTAATTAACTTTACTGCCCCGTAATACCTCAAATAAAAAATTTACATGAAATCTATTTTAACGCTTATTCTCTTATTTGTTGGCACTGCCATCTTCGCTCAGGCGCAGCTTCCGCAGGATTATTTTCAGAAACCACTGGAAGTTCCGCTAGTTCTTTCAGGTACTTTTGGAGAACTGCGTTCCAATCATTTTCACAGTGGTTTAGATATCAAAACCCAGCAAAGGCAGGGACTAAATGTGGTCGCTTCAGCTAAAGGATATGTAAGCCGAATCAATATTCAGCATTACGGCTACGGAAAAGCGCTTTATGTGCAGCATCCTAACGGCTATACCACAGTGTACGCCCATTTAAAAGAATTTTCACCTGAAATTGAAGCCTATATCAAGAAACGGCAATATGCGAACGAAACTTATGAAATAGAACTTTTTCCTGAAGCAGACGAATTAAAGGTAGAAGAAAATGAACTTGTAGCTTTTAGCGGAAACACCGGCGGCAGCGGTGGCCCTCACCTGCATTTTGAAATTCGTGATGGCAGTCAGCGACCAATGAACCCAAAGCTCTTTGGAATAAATATAGAAGATAATCGTGCGCCAATTATAGATGGTTTATATGCCTATCCATTAGATGCAGAAGCGCACGTAAATAATTCAAGAGAGCGACAAAAAATAAACCTCACTCCACTCGAAGATGGGACTTATATTGCGAGTGAAATTGATGCTTGTGGCAACATAGGTTTTGGGGTTTCCTCAGTAGATCAGCAGGATGGAGCGCCCAACCGAAATGGAGTTTATAAAATTGAAGCTGAGCTAAATGGAGATCGCGTATTCACCTTACCATTTAAGCGGTTTTCTTTTGCCGAAAGCCGTCACCTTAATCAACTAATCGATTATGAATATTACAGTAAAAACAGAAAACGCATTCAAAAGCTTTTTGTTGAAAACGGAAATCCGCTAAGCTTGTATGAGGACGTAGTGAATAAAGGAGAGCTTCATATTCAAGACAGTCTTAATTATAATTATACCATAAAAGTGAGCGACTTTGCCGGAAACCAACGCGTGATAAGAATTCCTATTCAGGGAATGCAGCGAAACGATATTCCGCCTAAGAAAGAAGAAAAAACCGATTACTTCGCTCAAGCAAATCAACCATTTGTCACTGAAGCAAACGGAATGGATGTTTATATTCCGAAAGGAAGCCTTTATCACGATACCTATCTGGATATTGAATTTGGAGAAGACAAAGTGAAAGTTCATAACGACCACACCCCGCTTCATAAAAATATAACAATTGGATTTGACGTAAGTGAGTACTCGGCTGAAGAAAAAGAAAAACTCTTTATCGCCAGATTAGGTTATGGCAATAGACCTAATTACTCTTCAACCTATAAGAAGGCAAACCGTTTTACCACCGGGACAAGGACTTTTGGGGAATACACGCTTGCTTCAGATGTTACACCGCCTAAAATTTGGCCTACCAACTTTAACGATGGCCAGTGGATTTCCAGCAACAGTACTTTACAGGTAAAAATAAGCGACGACCTTTCCGGAATTAAAAGTTACCGTGCAACGGTAAACGGCAAATTCATCCTGATGGAATATGAGTATAAAAATAATACGTTAACCCACGATTTTAGCGATGGCGTAGTCACAGATTCTGAAAACCAGCTAAAAATAATCGTAACCGATAATGTTGGAAACAGTAATACTTATGAAGCTACTTTTTTTAGAAAGACTTCTTAAATTGAAGTGAAAATGAAGTTTTATATTATCCTAATTTAAATGATATGGGTTTTGGAGGAAGTTCAAGCGGTGCCAATGTAATTTTTAAAAATAATCGTCGAGAAAGAAAATCGAAGACTGATAAGTTTCAAAAGTCTACCGGCTCAGGAATTCAGGGTATTAAATCTGAAGAAGTAAATTCAGTTGAAATCCTTGAAATAAGAAAGAAAATAAGACTGGAGAATAAAAGAAGACAGCGGAAAATATTGATATTCTCCGCTGTCTTTATGTTGATTTTTATAATAATATTTTGGAAAGTAATGTTCTAATTAAAAAAAAGAGCATTTACCCTCTCCTCCACTTACTGGTTTCTTCGAAAACGTGTTCCAGGATTTTTTTATCTTCCTCTGAAAATTCTATGTTTCGCCGTTGCATTACTATTTCAGCAACTTCAAAAGCTTTTTGGGTTTTGTAAGTTGTCATCCCGGCGCTGCCGCCCCAACTAAAACTGGGGACGAAATTCCGTGGAAATCCTGCTCCAAAAATATTAGCACTCACGCCAACAACTGTTCCGGTATTGAACATCGTGTTTATTCCGCATTTACTATGGTCACCCATCATTAATCCGCAAAACTGCAATCCAGTTTTAGCAAAACCTTCAGTCTCGTAATCCCAGATACGCACTTCAGCATAATTATTTTTCAGGTTAGAATTGTTGGTATCCGCGCCAAGATTGCACCATTCTCCTAAAACCGAGTTTCCTAAATATCCGTCGTGTCCTTTATTAGAATTCGCAAAAAGCACAGCATTGTTTATCTCGCCACCACCGCGACATCCAGGGCCAAGTGTAGTGGGACCGTAAATTTTAGCACCCATTTTCACCAAAGCACCTTCGCAAACCGCGAGCGCGCCTTTTATAAGACTACCCTCCAGTACTTTTGCATCTTTCCCGATATAAATTGGACCGGAAGAAGCGTTAAGGGAGCAATTCTCTACTTCGGCTCCTTCTTCAATAAAAATCCTTTCTGGGTTTTTTACATAATTAGATTCGTGAATTGGCTGGGATTGCCGGTCTTTGGTTATAATTTCAAAATCGGCTTCAATGGCTTCTCCGTTTTTGGAAAAAATATCCCAGGAATTATTTATTTGAATTACTCCATCAGCCAACTCTATCTGCTCATAATCATCTAAAGCCACTTCCTGATCTTTGTAAGCGTGAAAAGCAACAATATCTTCCTTATGAAAAATCGCCTGGTTAAGCTTTAGATTTTGTATTTGCTGTAAAAACTGAGGATTTGGAAGAAAAGAAGCGTTTATCATTATGTTTTCTTCCAGTTCTACCATAGGCCATTTTTCGGCTAAATAACCTTCAGTAACTGTAGAAGTGGTAGATTTTAAAAGGAATTCCCATTTTTCCCGAATTGTAAGAATACCTACTCTAATATCGGCTACAGGCCGGGTAAAGGTAAAAGGGAGTAAGCGGTTCCTGACAGAACCGTCAAATAATATATAATTCATCCGCACAAATTTAGGGATCAAAAATACAAATAAACTGCCTTGAAGCAAGTTTACCGGGTTCTAAGTTGAAAAATAGAAGACAATTTGAAACGTTGAGAAACATCTACTTAAAATTCCTTTTGGAATTTGTAAAAATTGCGCACAAAAAAAAGTCGCCTTAAAAAAGACGACTTTTCGAAATTATATATAACAAAAAACTTATTTCTTAAATTTCTTGTACTTGTTCTTAAACTTGTCAATACGACCAGCGCTATCAACCAATTTGGTTTGCCCGGTATAGTATGGGTGAGAAGTTCTTGAGATCTCCAATTTAATAAGTGGATACTCTGTACCTTCTACTTCAATAGTTTCTTTAGTGTTTGCGGTAGATTTGGTAATGAATACATCTTCGTTAGACATATCTTTAAATGCTACCAATCTATAATTTTCCGGATGGATTCCCTGCTTCATCGCTTTAGTTCTTTTAATTTTCGAGGTGCAAATTTAAGTAATTCAATTATAAAAACAAGGAATAGTCGAAATTAATTTTAATTCTTCTGCAATGTAACGTTTTGCTATATTTGCTTACTAACCGGTTATAACTAAACAATCACAAAAATATGGAAAATTCTACTTCAGTCAAATCGGTTGCCTATCCTTATGGGATGGTTCTTGCAATTTACTCTATCCTAGTTCTTGTTCTTATTTATGCTTTTAATGTAGCCCAGGATAACTGGATAGTTGGCGTTATAAACGCACTTGTCTCCATTGCTATTTTTGTTTTGGCTATTAAAAAATTTAAACAAAATAATAATGGCTTTTTAAGCCTTAAGGAAGCCTTAAAAGTTGGTTTGGCTGTAGCCGTAATAAGCGGACTAATTACTGCAGTTTATTCCTTTATTCATTATAGCTTTGTATATCCTGAGTATTCAGAAATAATGTATGATGAAGCAGTTTTGCAAATGACAGAACAAGGCATACCTGAATCTCAGCAATCTCAGGCTCTGGAAATGACAAAAATGTTCACCAGCCCCTGGTTTTTTGCCACTATGGCTTTGGTAGGAAGTTTATTTTTCGGATTTATAATATCATTAATTACAGGGTTAATTCTAAAAAGAGAAAATCCTGCACATCAATAGAAATAAAATAATGCAGATTTCCGTCGTTATTCCTCTTTTAAACGAAGAACAATCTTTAACTGAATTGTATAATTGGATCGCAAAAGTAATGCGATCCAATTCCTTTTCACACGAGATCATTTTTATAGACGACGGCAGTACAGACGATTCCTGGAGAACCATTGAAGCCCTGGCAGAAAACGACCAGGCGGTTAAAGGAATAAAATTCAATAGGAACTACGGGAAATCCCAGGCACTTCACGCCGGTTTCTTACGCGCCCAGGGTGATGTGATTATCACTATGGATGCCGATCTACAGGACAATCCCGAAGAAATTCCCGAACTCTACGATATGGTTACCAATCAAGGTTATGACCTGGTTTCGGGCTGGAAAAAGAAACGCTACGATTCTGTGGTTTCCAAGAACATACCTTCAAAGATCTTCAACGCCGCGGCGAGAAAAACTTCAGGAGTAAAATTACACGATTTTAATTGTGGTTTAAAGGCGTACCGACAGGCAGTGGTGAAAAATATTGACGTGTATGGCGAAATGCACCGTTATATCCCGGTTTTAGCGAAAAATTCGGGGTTCACTAAAATTACCGAAAAAGAAGTTCAACACCAGGCCCGTAAATACGGAAAAACAAAGTTTGGTGCCGAAAGATTTATCAATGGTTTTTTAGACCTTATCAGCATTTGGTTCCTTTCCAAATTTGGCCGCCGGCCTATGCACCTTTTCGGAGCTTTAGGCGTGTTAATGTTTATTTTCGGTTTTCTATCCGCCGGTTGGATTGGCGTTTCCAAACTTTACAAACTATATAATGGTTTACCCAATGTTTTGGTGACCTCAAATCCCTGGTTTTATATCGCTCTTGCGGTAATGATTATTGGTACACAGCTTTTCCTTGCCGGTTTCCTCGGGGAGCTCATTTTACGCTCTAAACGCGAAAAGGAACGCTACCTCATCAATAAAACCACCCCAAATTTATAATGCTGTTAAGGCATTAATCCTTATTTTTGTTTATCTAAAATTATAATTATGGCTAAAAATAAATCAGAAATCCTGGCTAAGGCTGAAACCTGGCTGACCGATATATTTGACGTAGACACACACAAAGAAATTAATCACCTTATAGAAAACAACCCTAAAGAGCTGGAAGAATCTTTCTACAAGAATGCCGCTTTTGGAACCGGTGGCATGCGCGGCATTATGGGAGTTGGCACAAACCGAATCAACAAATATACCCTCGGAAAAAACACGCAGGGACTTTCTAATTTATTAAAGAGTGAATTTAAAGGTGAAAAACTTAAAGTTGCCATCGCTTACGATTGTAGGAATAACTCCAAAGAATTAGCACAAATGGTAGCTGAAGTATTTTCAGCCAACGATATTGAGGTTTATTTGTTTTCAGAATTAAGGCCAACACCAGAGCTTTCTTTTGCGGTTAAATACCTGGATTGCCACGCGGGCATTGTACTTACCGCTAGCCATAATCCGCCCGAATATAACGGTTATAAAGTGTATTGGCAGGATGGTGGCCAATTGGTTCCGCCGCAAGACACCAAACTTGTAGATATCATCAATAATCTGGAATACGACGAAATTAATTTCAAGGCTCAGCCAGACTTAATTCATAGCATTGATACAGAAGTTGATAAAGCATTTCAGGAAGCTTCAGTAGAGAACGGAAGTTTCGATACTGCAAATTCAGCAAAAGACGAATTAAAAATCGTTTTCACATCCCTGCACGGAACCGCTTCTACTACTAATCCGCAAATTTTAGAAAAAGCAGGTTATAAAAATGTTTTCCTGGTTGAGGAACAAAAAGAGCCAAACGGAAATTTCCCAACAGTAAAATCTCCAAACCCGGAGGAACCAGAAGCACTAAAAATGGCGCTTAAACTCGCGGAGGAAAAAAATGCCGATATCGTAATCGGTACCGATCCAGATGGTGATCGTTTGGGCGTTGCCGTTCGTGATTTAAACGGAAAAATGATTCTCCTTAACGGAAATCAGACGATGCTGGTAATGACCTGGTTCTTGTTGGAGCAGCATAAAAAACAGAATAAACTTTCTGATAATTCTTTTGTGGCTTCTACGATAGTTTCTACACCAATGCTTAAAAATATTACCGAGGATTTTGGTGCTCAATATCACGAGGTATTAACCGGTTTTAAATGGATCGCGAAATTAATAAAAGATAATCCAGGACTTGATTTTGTTGGTGGTGGTGAAGAAAGCTTCGGTTTTATGGTGGGTGATTTTGTTCGCGATAAAGATGCGGCAACCGCTACCCTACTCGCCTGCGAGATTGCAGCACAAATGAAAGCTGAAGGAAGTTCTTTTTACAAGCAGCTTTTAAAACTTTATACTGAATACGGCCTTTACCGTGAAGAATTAATTTCTTTAGTAAAAAAAGGAATTGAAGGTGAAGCAGAAATCAAGCAAATGCTGGTGGATTTAAGAGAAAATCCGTGGAAAGAAATTGATGAGGAGAAGGTGGTGCTTATTGAAGATTACCATACTTCTAAAGCAAAAAATCTTCAGGATAAAATTGAAGAAGAGATCAAAATTCCAAAATCTAACGTACTGATTTATTATACTGAAAATGGCACAAAAATCGCAGCCAGGCCAAGTGGTACAGAGCCAAAGATCAAGTTTTACATCAGTGTGAATTCAGAGCTGGATAAAGTAGAGAATTTTGCTGCTGAAAATGCAAAGCTTGCCGATAAGATTCAGCGTATTAAAAATGAATTACAACTGGGCTAAACGCTCACATTTATGACCTACTTAAAGAAGATACTTCAGTTTGCAAGACCCTATAAACGTTTTGCAATACTCAACATCATCAGTAATATCTTTTATGCGCTATTTAGCACCCTTGCATTTATTTCATTTATTCCAATGCTTAGGGTGCTTTTTCAGGAAGAAGAGCCAATTAGCACCAAACCGGTTTGGAACGGAGAGTTTAGCGGCTTAAAAGATTACGCAAACGATTATTCCAATTTTTTCCTAAATCAGCAGGTAGAAGAGCACGGACAGCTTGCGGCTTTGGTAAGCATTTGTATTACGGTTATTGTTCTTTTCTTTTTAAAGAACTTTTTTAATTACCTCGCGCTTTATTTTATAGCCAACCTTAGAAACGGAATGCTTAAGGATATTCGAAACCGTATCTACGACAAAATTGTAGAATTGCCGGTTTCCTTTTTTTCTGAAAAACGAAAAGGAGACTTTATTTCTAGAATTACCAGTGATGTCCAGGAAATACAGACTTCATTTTTAAGTATGCTGGAGCTTTTTGTTAAAGAACCGCTTACCTTAATTTTTACATTGGTTGCAATGATTGCACTTAGTCCTAAATTAACGCTCTTTGTACTGGTTTTTTTACCGCTTTCAGGGTTACTGATATCTTCGATTGGTAAAAAGTTAAAATCACAATCTACCCAGGCACAGCAGGAAAATGCAAACTTTCTAACTATTGTAGAAGAATCACTTTCCAGTTTAAAAATTATTAAAGGTTTTAACGCTGAAGATAAATTTAAACGGAAATTCTACGATAGCACTGGTCGTTTAAACCGAATCCTAAACACGCTTTTACACCGCCAGAACTTAGCTTCTCCAATGAGTGAATTTTTAGGTGTAGTAGTTATCACTATAATTCTATGGTTTGGCGGAAGAATGGTATTAATAGATAATACTATGGATGCTTCTACCTTTATTGGTTTTCTGGTATTGACTTATAATATTTTAACTCCGGCGAAAGCCATTTCAAAAGCAACGTATTCTATACAAAAAGGAAATGCCAGTGCAGAACGTATTCTGGAGATCCTGGAAACAGAATCGACAATTAAAGATGATAAGAACGCAATAAAGAAGGAAACTTTCGAGAATAGTATTGAAGTAGAGAACATTAACTTTAGATACGAAAAAGAGAATGTGCTGAAGAATTTTTCCATGCAGGTAGAAAAAGGAAAAGTGATTGCGCTTGTAGGGCAATCTGGGAGTGGGAAGTCTACCATTGCAAACCTGATAACTCGTTTTTATGATGTAAACGAAGGCAATATTAAATTAGACGGGCATAATATTAGGGGAATTACTAAAAAATCCCTTCGGAATTTAATGGGTCTTGTCACACAGGATTCTATACTTTTTAATGATACAGTTAAAAATAATATTGGGTTAGGAAAAGAAAATGCTACAGAAGAAGAAATTATTGAAGCTTTAAAAGTTGCCAATGCCTGGGAATTTGTAAGAGAGCTTCCTAACGGACTAGATACTAACATTGGGGATAGTGGAAACAAATTGAGTGGCGGACAAAAACAGCGACTTTCTATTGCCCGTGCGGTGCTTAAAAATCCCCCGATTATGATTCTTGATGAAGCGACTTCTGCCCTGGATACCGAAAGCGAAAAACTGGTGCAAAAAGCCCTGGAAAACATGATGAAAAACAGGACTTCTATCGTCATCGCTCATAGACTTTCAACTATTCAGAATGCCGATAAGATTATTGTGCTGCACCGGGGAGAAATTGTAGAACAGGGAAAACACCTGGAATTACTCGCAGAAAAAGGCACCTACCAAAAACTAGTAGAAATGCAATCTTTTGATTAGGACACAAAAAATTAGAGTACAAAAAAAGCTGTCTAAGAAAATCTCAGACAGCTTTTTTCAATTTAAATATTATTGTTTTATAGCGTTAACTCTCCATTTTCAAGAGCTTCGTTTATATTAGCGCTAATCGTAGAATGGGTTCTAAAAAATTTTCTACCATCCTGCCTTTTCAATTTTACAGTAGTTTCACCTGCATCGTTTGTTTCAACTGCAGTTACTTCTACTCTGTTTCCATTCAGGCTTTTATAATTAGCAATCCCACCTTTTTTAATGATGAAATTAGCTTTTGGTAAATCTAAAGATTTAAAATCCTGATTTTGGCTTTGATTAATCACTAATACATCCCCTACCATTACTGGTTCGGTTTGGTTCTGCGCCTCTACTTGAAAGGCAAATAATAACATAATCGGAATTATAAGTAAGTTTTTCATAGGTAAAATTTTTATTTAGCAAAAATATACATATTATTTTGCCAATACACAATTTTAAAGCACTTTTAGCATAATTTTCACAGGTTAACTTTTAAGCATAAAAAAGGATGAAGTAAACTCCATCCTTTTTAAAATTACTCTTATTGTGGGGCAATTAAGAATAATCGATTTAATTCATCTTCATTTTGGGGCAAAAAAAGATTAAATCATTTTGATGGTGTAAATATAGATCACAGAAATCATTCAGCCAAACCAAAAGTGCTTTTTATCCGATTTTTATGTATTTAATCGATGAAATGCAATCTTATTTGAAAAAAATCTGCACTGAATTCTTTTACACACTGACTTTAAGAAGAATAAAGTTTTAATTACCTTTGGCTTCCGTTACACGGGATTCCACATAAATATTAAGACAAGTATCCCTTTGAAAACTTCCGAAGATCTACTTATTAAACGCTTACAGGAAAAAAAGACTTCTTCTGAAGCTTTTAAGGAACTGGTATCTTTATATAAAGAGCGTTTATACTGGCACATTCGTAATATGGTTAAAGACCATGAGGATGCTCATGATGTGCTTCAAAATACATTTATCAAAATATTTAGAAATATTCATAATTTTAAAGGAGAAAGTAAACTGTATTCCTGGATGTACCGCATAGCTACCAACGAATCCATAAGCTTCTTAAACAAACGTGCTAAACGCAATCACATCACTTCAGAAGATCTACAACAACAACTAATTTCAAATTTAGAAAGCGATGTTTATTTTGAAGGCGATGAAATTCAGCTAAAATTGCAAAAAGCAATCGCCAGTCTTCCGGCTAAACAACAGCAGGTTTTTAATATGAAATATTTTCAGGAATTAAAATACCGTGAGATGTCAGAAATTCTGGAAACCAGTGAAGGAGCGTTAAAGGCCTCTTACCATCACGCGGCTAAAAAAATTGAGGAATACTTAAAAACCAATTAAACCTTTTGTACTTTTCATAGTCAAATAAACAAATGAAGAAAGAAAAAATATCATATAATCCCAAGTCAGGTTTTAAAACCCCACCAAGTTATTTTGAGGGTTTAGAGGATGAAATACTGGATATGGTGAAGCTTTCAGAAACTCTGGAAGAAAAGAAACCTGCCGGTTTCACTACACCTAATGGATATTTTGATGGGTTGGAAGATGAGTTTCTTGAAAAAGTAACTAATCCGGAGCCAAAAGTGCGCACCTTATTTACAAAAGAAGTTTTCCTTTATGTAGCGAGCATCGCAGCAATGGTTATTGCTTTTGCAAGTACTTTTTATATAAACCCTGAAACGCAAACCAGCTGGGAGAATGTTGAGCTTTCAGTAATGGAAAGTTATATAGACGATAATAATATAGATCTCTCTACCGGTGAAATTTCAAATTATATCTTTCAGCAAGGATATATTGTTGACGATGCAGATTTAAACACGGTAAATTCTGAAGCAATGAAGAATTATCTTGATGAAAATATAGAAGACGCCCTTTATATTTTAGATGAAAATTAATATGAAAAACCTATTTATAATATTATTAATGTTCTCCGGATTGTGGCAAATGCAATCTCAGGATCGTGATCACTCTCATAGAGAGAAAATCAAAGAATTAAAGACCGCATTTTTTACCCAGGAATTAAACCTGGACAAGCAAAAAGCCCAAAAATTCTGGCCGGTTTATAATGAGTATGAATCTAATTTACATGAGTTAAGAAAACGAGAACATAGAGATCTTCCTAATCTGGAATGTATTTCAGAAGATGATGCCGAAGAAATGTTAGAAGAATATGTTACGATAGAAAAACAGGATTATGTTTTAAAGCAAAAGCTTTTTAAGGATTTGAAAGAAATAATGAGCGCACAGGAAATTATTAAACTTCATAAACTGGAAGACGAATTCCATAAAAAATTGATTAAAGAATACCGGTCAAGAAAAGATCGTGAAAATCAGGAAGAAGAATAAGTTAACTTTTATAGTTCCCGATTAAGAAATAAAAATCTCACCTGGTGAGTTTCAGAATTTAGTTTTTTGGTTAGTTAGTAGTTAGTTAGCATCCCGGTAGGTTTTGGCCTTCCGGGATTCTTTTTACCTAAAAGTGAGCTTTACAATTCTACCTTTTCCGGCAGCATAAGCCACCGAGTCATTCTTAAATCTTAACGTATAAAAACCTTCATCAGAAAGTTCTTCCCAGGTTTGGCCCGAATCTTTAGAAATTGAAATTCCGCTAAAACCGGTTGCAATAATTTTTTCACCTCCAGTATTTGGTATAAATCGCACACTACTTTTGTAGCCTGGCTCCTGACCTTCAGCAACTAATTCCCAGGTTTTACCGCCATCTTTTGTAATGGCTTTATTCCCGGTATTCCCTTCAGGATTGGTATAATCTCCCCCGAAAATAATTCCGAAATTTTCATTATAAAAATCTATACTATATCCGCCAGTTGTGGCTTCCCCATCTATTAAGGGAGTATTATAAACTTCCCAGGTTTCCCCTTTATCTGGAGAGAAATAAACCCGCGATTTCATTCCACCGGTTAAAACCCAGGTTTTGTCTCCTTCAACGGCTATATTAGAATTACTAGCTGCAAAAGCAGCTTCTCCTTCTATAACTTCAGGCAATATATTACAGTCTAATTTTTCCCACGATTTTCCGCCATTACGCGTAATAATTATAGAAATACAATTATCGGTTGGGTCGCCCATCGCGATTCCTTCGTGGTTATTCCAAAAAGCCATAGCATCGTAAAAAGCTTTTTCGTTTTCCTCTTTATAAACAAGCTCCATCGCACCGGAATCTCCTGTTTTATATAACAGAGCAGGGCTGCCCACACTCAGCATAAAGAAATCGGTATCAGTAGAAGCTACCGCCCTAAATTCAGGAATTAGTGTATCGTATGTTTGAGTATTGGTTCGCCAGGTTTTATTATCAAAATTATACATCCCAAAAGTGGCGTTATTGGCTGCAAAAGCAAGGTTGTTTCCAATAATCTCAATCGCTCTAATACTTAAAGAATCATTTTCAAGAATAGGTTCTATTTCTACTGAAGAATAATCTATTACAGTTTTAGTCGGATTTTCCTTCTCAGCTTTTTGTTCATTTTTACAGGCACTAAAAATTAAAAGGAGACAAAAAACTATAAATCTGTTCATAAGTTCAATTTTAATCGTTTTGGGTAACCATTAAACTACCTCGCCATCTTCGGAGCTATCGATTTTTATCGGGATAAATCTTGATTATCAAGTCAAAGGTAAATTTTTCCGAGGCAAAATACCGCATAGCAAGCTTAGAAAGCATTCAAAAACATACTATTTTAATTGCAAGGAAAGCCGCGAAGCATTAAATCTCCATTATCGAGTAAAAAACTTACCTTTGCAAATTCAAAATTTAGTTATGCGATTACACAGGAATTTGGTTTTTGCAACCATAGATGCCTTAAATGAAATTTTCAACAATAATAAATATGCCGATAAGGTTATTGAGCAAACTCTAAAACGCGATAAGCGTTGGGGTTCTCGTGATCGTAGTTTCATTGCTGAAACCGTTTACGATATTGTTCGCTGGAAAAGACTTTATGCAGAAATTGCTGAAGTAAAAGAGCCGTTTGATCGTGAGAATTTATTTAGATTATTCACCGTTTGGGCTACTTTACGCGGAATTGCTTTACCAGACTGGCCACAATTTGCGGGTACTCCTACCCGCAGAATTAAAGGAAAATTTGATAGTTTAAGTAAGATTAGAAAATACCGCGAATCTATTCCAGATTGGATGGATGAGCTTGGTGTAAAAGAGCTTGGTGAAAAAGTTTGGGAAAAAGAAATCGCTGCGCTTAATACGCAGGCACCTGTTATCCTTAGAGCTAACACCTTAAAAACTACCAAAGATAATTTACGCAGCGTTCTTAAAGACGAAGAAATAATTTCTGAACCAATAAAAGGTTATAAAGACGCTTTAAAACTGGAAGAACGTGGCAACGTTTTTAGAACCCAGGCCTTTAAAGATGGTTTCTTTGAAGTTCAGGATGCGTCTTCACAGTTAGTTGCAGAATTTTTGGAAGTAGAACCTGGCATGCGCGTGGTAGATACCTGCGCCGGTGCCGGTGGTAAAACACTTCACCTTGCCGCTTTAATGGAAAATAAAGGTCAGATTATAGCGACTGATATTTACGGGAATAAACTTAAAGAATTGAAACGCCGTGCCAAACGCGCCGGCGCACATAATATAGATCCGCGTGCGATTGATACTACAAAAGTGATCAAAAAACTGTATGGAACTGCAGATCGCGTATTGATAGATTCCCCTTGTAGCGGACTCGGAGTTTTAAGTAGAAACCCCGATGCTAAATGGAAACTACAACCGGAATTTATAGACAACCTTATAAAAACCCAGGCCGAAATTATCGAAACCTATTCCCGTATCGTTAAACCTGGCGGAAAAATGGTTTACGCGACCTGTTCGGTTTTACCTTCTGAAAATGAAAAGCAAGTAGAAAATTTCCTGAAGAATACTGAAGAAGGAAAAAAATTCAGACTGCTTAGGGACCAGAAGATACTTTCTTCTGAAACCGGTTTTGACGGGTTTTATATGGCACTTTTGGAGAAAAAACCTTAAGGGTTTCTCCCCAAATTTTTTGAATGATTCAATTTCAGGGGAATTCCTGTTATTTTCCCTGAAATTGATTCTCGATGAAAAATTACTGCTTTTTATTCCTATTAGTACTTCTCTATTCCTGTTCTGAAGACGATACTGTAATTCCTGAAGAACTGGCGGAGGAAAATAATTTTTCGACTGAAATTTTCTTTTCTGAATATGTAGAAGGTACTTCATTTAATAAAGCGCTGGAAATTGTAAATCTTACCGGAGAAAGTATTGACCTTGAAGCTGGAGCTTATTCAATTAGAAAACAATCTAACGGTGCAGGCGACTGGATGGGTGAAGTTATACTGGAAGGCAACTTAGCGCACAATGAAACTTTTGTAATAGGGAATGAATCGGCTCCTATTTCTGAAATCATTTCAAGATCTAATCAATTAAAAACCGGGGCTCCATTAGATTTTAACGGTAATGATCCAGTAGGACTTTTCAAAAACGGGGAATTAATAGATGTTATTGGGCATTTTGATAACGACGAAGATTTTGCCAAAGACCAAACGTTAAGAAGAAAGCACTCTATAACCGAGCCATCACTGGAATACAATCCAGATGACTGGGATTTTCTCGAAATGAATACTATAGATGGGTTAGGTAGTTATTAAAGTATAGCATTATATCAAAATTTAGTCGTTAGTTAGCTAATATTTTCTTTCACAACTATCTAAATTATTCTCCTGAAAAACCTAAATTTGTGTTTTCGCGAACAACACAAAACAACATAGAATGATCCTTTTCTTTGGAGACCAAACCACTAAGGTTTTTGCGGTAGAAACGCATACCAACCTTACGGCGCAAGACATCACAAAATTAAACTGGCTTTTTGGGAATACACAACAAATCGATAAATCTGCTCTGGCAGATTTTTTTGTTGGTCCCCGTGCCGCAATGATCACGCCCTGGAGTACCAACGCGGTAGAAATTACTGAAAATATGGGTGTTAAGGGAATAATCAGGATTGAGGAATTTTTGCGAATAGACAGAAATTACCACGATTTTGACCCAATGCTTTCCCAGAAATACGAAGGTCTGGATCAGGATATTTTTGATATTCATATCAATCCTGAACCTATCATTGAAATTGACGATATTGAAGCCTATAACCGCCAGGAAGGTTTAGCGCTTAATGTAGAGGAAGTTGCTTATTTACAAGGCTTAGCTGAGAAACTAGGACGAAAACTTACAGATTCTGAAGTTTTTGGATTCTCACAGGTGAATTCTGAACATTGCCGTCACAAAATTTTTAATGGCACTTTTGTAATAGATGGAGAGGAAAAACCGAGTTCACTTTTTAAGTTAATCAGGAAAACTTCCGAAGAAAATCCTAACGAAATTGTTTCTGCCTATAAAGATAATGTTGCTTTTATAAACGGGCCGCGAGTACAGCAATTTGCACCAAAACGCCCCGATGTTCCTGAATTTTACGAAAACAAAGATTTTGATTCGGTTATTTCCATAAAAGCCGAGACCCATAATTTCCCTACTACGGTAGAACCTTTTAATGGTGCAGCAACCGGAAGTGGTGGTGAAATCCGTGACCGACTTGCCGGAGGAAAAGGCTCTTTGCCATTAGCAGGAACCGCAGTTTATATGACTTCCTATTCCCGACTCGATAAAGACCGAAAATGGGAAAACGGAATGAAAGAACGTGATTGGTTATACCAAACCCCGATGGATATTTTGATAAAAGCTTCTAACGGCGCTTCAGATTTTGGAAATAAATTTGGGCAACCTTTAATTTCCGGATCGGTACTAACTTTTGAGCATTCCGAGCATCAAAGAAGTTTGGGTTACGATAAAGTAATTATGCTTGCTGGCGGAATTGGTTACGGAAAAGCCAGCCAGGCACAAAAAGATATTCCGAAGAAAGGCGATAAAATTGTTATCCTTGGAGGTGAAAATTACCGAATTGGAATGGGTGGTGCCGCGGTTTCTTCTGCAGATACTGGCGAATTAGGTAGTGGTTTAGAATTAAATGCCATACAAAGAGCCAACCCCGAGATGCAAAAGCGTGCCTCTAACGCAGTACGCGGAATGGTAGAAAGCGAAGAGAACCCTATAGTTTCTATTCACGATCACGGTGCGGGCGGGCATTTAAACTGCCTTAGCGAACTCGTTGAAGAAACCGGCGGCAGAATAGATTTAGATAAACTTCCGGTAGGTGATCCAACCCTTTCCGCAAAAGAGATCATTGGGAACGAATCCCAGGAACGCATGGGACTTGTTATTGGCGGTGAGAATTATGAAATCTTAAAGAGGGTCTCAGAACGTGAGCGCTCTCCTATTTACCAGGTTGGTGATGTCACCGGTGATCACAGGTTTACTTTTGAAGGTTCAAAATCCGGTCAAAAACCAATGGATCTGGAGCTTTCAGATATGTTTGGCAGTTCGCCAAAAACCATAATGAAAGACACATCAATAAAGCGAGTTTATGACGATGTAGTTTATTCTTCAGAAAATATAAAAGATTATTTAACCCAGGTGCTTCAGTTAGAAGCAGTGGCTTGTAAAGATTGGTTAACCAACAAGGTAGATCGCTGTGTTACCGGACGCGTTGCAAAACAACAAACCGCCGGGCCATTGCAGCTTCCTCTAAACAATTGCGGCGTAATGGCGCTGGATTATAACGGGAAAGAAGGTGTGGCAACTTCCATCGGTCACTCTCCAGTTTCCGCTTTGGTAGATCCTGTTGCTGGTTCTAAAAATTCAATTGGTGAAGCGCTTTCAAATATCGTATGGGCACCGCTGGAAAAAGGCTTAAAATCTATTTCGCTTTCAGCAAACTGGATGTGGCCTTGTAATAATGAGGGCGAAGATGCCAGGCTTTACGAAGCCGTGCAGACTGTATCAGATTTCGCCATTTCCTTGGGAATAAATGTTCCTACCGGAAAAGATTCGCTTTCCATGAAACAGCGTTATAAAGACGATGAAGTACTTTCACCCGGAACGGTGATTATTTCAGCAGCCGGACATTGCGACGATATAACGAAAGTTGTAGAACCTGTTTTTCAGAAAAATGGCGGCGAAATTTATTATATCAATTTATCTCAAGACAAGTTTAAACTTGGCGGATCTTCTTTTGCGCAAATTCTGAATAAAGTTGGGAAAGAAGTGCCAACTATAAAAGACGATAAGAAATTTGCCGATGCTTTTTATAATATTCAGGGCTTAATTAAACAGGATTTGATCCTGGCCGGGCACGATGTGGCTTCAGGTGGTTTAATTACTACTCTTTTGGAAATGTGTTTTGCCGATACCAATCTAAGTGCAGAATTAGATCTATCAGCATTAAATGAAAAAGACAGCGTAAAATTACTTTTTAATGAAAACTGCGGAATTGTTTTCCAGGCAAAAGACGATACCGCTGAAAAAGTGCTTACCGATAATAAAGTTGAATTCTTTAAAATTGGAAAAGTAACTGAAGGAAACGAGCTACAAATCAAAAACGGATCAGAAAACCTGAATTTCAATATTCTTGAATTGCGGGATGTTTGGTATAAAACTTCATTCCTTTTAGACCAGAAGCAAAGCGGTGTAGATAAAGCTACCGAACGGTTTAACAATTATAAGAATCAGCCGCTGGAATTTAAATTTCCTTATGGATTTACCGGTCAACTTCCATTTCAGTCTAACTTAATGGAAAAGCCAGGAAAACCTATTAAAGCTGCGATTATTCGTGAAAAAGGTTCCAATTCTGAACGTGAAATGGCTCGTGCAATGCACTTAGCTGGATTTGATGTAAAAGACGTACACATGACCGATTTGATTTCGGGAAGGGAAACGCTGGAAGACATTAAGTTTATCGCCGCGGTTGGTGGATTCTCAAATTCAGACGTTTTGGGAAGTGCCAAAGGTTGGGCCGGTGCATTTTTATATAATGAAAAGGCCAAAACTGCCCTGGATAATTTCTTTAAAAGAGAAGACACCTTATCTCTTGGTGTATGTAACGGTTGTCAGCTTTTTGTAGAATTAGGATTAATAAATCCAGACCACGAAAAGAAACCAAAAATGCTTCATAATGCCTCGCATAAGTTTGAGTGTACTTTTACTTCCGTAGAAATTATGGAAAACAAGTCGGTAATGCTTTCTACTCTTTCTGGAAGTAAACTTGGGATTTGGGCTGCGCACGGAGAAGGGAAATTTAGTTTTCCTTATAAGAAAGAGCATTATAATATTGTTGGGGAATACGGTTATGATAAATATCCGGCTAATCCTAACGGCTCCAATCACAACACCGCGATGTTAACCGATGATTCCGGAAGACATTTGGTAATGATGCCGCATTTAGAACGTTCTACGTTCCCCTGGAACTGGGCATATTATCCAAAAGATAGAAAAGAAGATAAAGTAAGCCCGTGGCTCGAAGCTTTCGTAAATGCCAGAAAGTGGCTGGAGGAAAAATAAATTTTTCTTTAAAATTATTTAAAACGCCCGATGAATTTTTATTCTCGGGCGTTTTTTTATTTTAATGCAATGATTATCAACTCAATAAATCACCTTTTCACTGCAGTTTGTCCATACTCTAAATAGCTGTTTTCATTAATAATTTTATATTCTTGTTAATATATCTATGTATATTTTAATATTTCGATTTGAAATAGGCTACAAATTTGCTATTTTGCAATGTATATAATAATGCTACACCCTAATGGATAAACCAACAAGACTTTTTGACTTTCCTTATTTTCAACTGGAAAAACACGCTTTAGATAAGGCTTTAGTCACTAAATATAACGGAGAGTGGAAAGCAATTTCCACCCAGGAATATATTGATCAGGCCAATGCAATAAGCCGTGGATTATTGCGATTGGGTATAAAACCTAACGATAAAATTGCTATAATTTCTACCAGTAACCGTACTGAATGGAATGTAATGGATATTGGGGTTTTGCAAACCGGTGCGCAAACCGTACCTATTTATCCTACAATTTCTGAAGATGATTATCAATATGTTCTAGATCACAGTGAGGCGGTTTTTTGCTTTGTATCAGATAAAGAAGTACTGGACAAGCTAAATTCCATTAAACAAGATACCAAACTTAAAGAGGTTTATACTTTTGATGAAATAGAAGGTTCAAAAAACTGGACTGAGGTTTTGGAACTTGGAGATGATAAAAGTAATCAGGATGAAGTTGAACAATTAAAGAAAGCTGTTACGCCAGACGATCTTGCAACTTTAATATATACTTCGGGAACTACCGGAAGACCAAAAGGTGTTATGCTATCTCACAACAACCTGGTGAGTAATGTAATAGATAGCTCTAAGCGCGTTCCCTTTGAAAGAGGAACGTATGTAGCGCTTAGCTTTTTACCGGTTTGCCACGTTTTTGAAAGAATGATTCTTTATTTATATCAGTACTACTCAGTTTCCATTCATTTTGCTGAATCTATAGATAAAATTAGCGATAACCTTAAAGAAGTAAAACCACACGTAATTACCGCCGTTCCAAGACTTTTAGAGAAAGTTTACGATAAGATTATTGCCAAAGGTTCTACCGTTGGGGGTGTTAAGCAAAAATTATTCTTCTGGGCCGTAGAACTCGGTTTGGAGTATGAACCATACGGCGCAAATGGCTGGTGGTACGAAACCCGACTTAAAATTGCAAGGAAACTTATCTTCTCTAAATGGAAAGAAGGTTTAGGTGGTAATATTGAGTTAATCGTTTCTGGATCTGCGGCACTTCAACCGCGTTTAGCCCGTGTTTTTGCCGCAGCCGACATCCCTGTGATGGAAGGTTACGGATTAACAGAGACTTCACCCGTAATTGCGGTGAACGACCAGCGAGATGGAGGTTTCAGAATTGGAACAGTCGGTAGACCAATAGATAACGTAACGGTAAAAATAGCCGAAGATGGAGAAATTCTTGCAAAAGGACCAAACGTAATGCTGGGTTATTATAAAGAACCGCAAAAAACCGAAGAAGTTCTAAACGGAGATCAATTTTTCCATACCGGTGATATAGGTGAATTGGATAAAGACGGTTTCCTTAAAATTACCGATCGTAAAAAGGAAATGTTTAAAACTTCCGGCGGGAAATATGTAGCTCCACAAATCCTTGAGAATACGATGAAACAATCCCGTTTTATAGAGCAAATAATGGTAATTGGTGACGGCGAGAAAATGCCCGCAGCGCTTATTCAGCCAAATTTCGAGTTTGTCGAAGAATGGGCTAAACGTAAAAATATTGATATTGGAGATGGCTCTGAAAAGGCTATTGCCGAAAACACCCAGGTTAAAGAACGTATTCAGGAGGAAGTAGATTTTTATAATGAGAAGTTTGGGAAATGGGAACGTATAAAAGTTGTTGAACTCACCCCAGAAGTTTGGGGAATTGAAGAAGGGCACCTCACTCCTACGATGAAATTAAAGCGTAGAAATATTAAAGATCGTTATAAGAAATTATACGAGAAAATATACAGACCTTCATAATTACATATTTTTTAAAACTTAAGTTAAAACCCTTCCCAGCGAAGGGTTTTTTTATGCATTTCTCATAAACTTACTCAAATAATAGAATGTCCTGATTATTTATTCAATTTTACTATGCGTGCATAATATATTTTTCTTAACTTTGAGAATCAACATTCAAAAATGAAGGAAAAGACAATAGATTATGTTTTACGTGCCACCTGGATGGCGGTTTCTAAAATGTATAATGAGGAGGCCGGGAAAGCCGGAAGTACAATGTCTACAGGTTTTGCGCTTTTAAGCATAGACCCCGAAAACGGAACCCCTTCAACCTCGCTTGGCCCTAAAATGGGAATGGAAGCCACCAGCCTCTCCCGAATTCTTAAAACTATGGAAGATAAAGGCCTTATAATTAGAAAGAAAAACCCAAAAGATGGGCGTAGTGTGCTTATCTATTTAACCGATTTTGGGCAGGAAATGCGAGAATATTCCAAAAAAGTGGTCTTGCGATTTGATGAAGCTGTGAAAGAAAATGTTTCAGAAGAAGACCTAAAAACCTTTATAGAAGTAGCAAATACAATTTTAAGCCTTATTTCTGAAAAGAAAATTTATAAAGAAGAAATTAAAATAGAATAGACCTCACAGGTTTCGAAACCTGTATGGTTTCAATAATAATCGAAAACCTTATAGTAAAACCAGATAAAATTATGAAGAGAAGAATTAATAAAGTAGCAGTAATCGGCTCCGGAATTATGGGAAGCGGGATTGCCTGCCACTTCGCCAACATTGGCGTAGAAGTTCTCTTGCTGGATATCGTCCCGCGGGAACTCAACGAGAAAGAAAAGAAAAAAGGTCTCACTTTAGAAGATAAACAAGTAAGGGACCGCCTGGTAAACGAATCTTTACAGTCGGCTTTAAAATCGAAGCCCTCCCCTATTTATCATAAAGATTTTGCCGATCGCATAGAAACCGGAAATATGGAAGACGATATTTCTAAAGTTTCTGAAGTAGATTGGATTATCGAGGTAGTTGTAGAACGCCTGGATATCAAACAACAGGTTTTTGAAAACCTTGAAAAATACCGTAAAAAAGGTACGCTAATTACTTCTAATACTTCGGGAATTCCTATTCAGCAAATGAACGAAGGAAGAAGTGAAGATTTTCAGCAGCATTTCTGCGGAACTCACTTTTTTAACCCACCGCGTTACCTGAAATTATTCGAAATAATCCCGGGACCGGATACCAAGCCTGAAGTTCTCGAATTCCTTAACGAATACGGCGAAAAATTCCTCGGAAAAAAATCAGTAGTTGCGAAGGATACTCCGGCATTTATTGGTAACCGAATTGGTATTTTCAGTATTATGAGCCTTTTCCATATGGTAAAAGATATGGATATGACTATTGAGGAAGTAGATAAACTTACCGGCCCGGTAATTGGCCGCCAGAAATCGGCAACATTCCGTACGGTAGATGTGGTTGGTTTAGATACTCTGGTTCACGTGGCCAACGGGCTTCATAAAGGTGTTCCAAACGATGAAGCGAAAGACCTTTTTGCTTTACCAGATTTTATCCAGACAATGATGGATAACGAATGGCTGGGTAGCAAAACCAATAACACTGGTTTTTATAAAAAAGTAAAAAAAGAAGATGGCTCTAGCGAAATCAAGTCTTTAGACTTAGATAAAATGGAATATCGCGATAGAAAAAGCGCGAAATTCGATGTACTGGAACAAACCAAAACTATAGATAAACTTGAAGACCGCTATGAAGTTTTAGTAGGTGATAAAGGAAAAGCCGGTAAATTCTACCGTAAGAACTTTGCAGCATTATTCGCTTATGTTTCTAACCGAATTCCTGAAATTTCAGACGAACTTTATAAAATCGATGATGGTGTAAAAGCCGGATTTGGTTGGGAACACGGCCCATTCCAAATGTGGGATGCTCTTGGAGTGAAGAAAGGTGTTGAGATGATGAAAGCCGAAGGTAAAGAACCGGCGGCCTGGGTGAACGAGATGTTGGAAAATGGTAAAGATTCTTTTTATACCGTAAAAGAAGGAAACACCTATTATTACGATATCCAGAAAAAAGATTACACCAAAATTCCTGGCCAGGATGCATTTATCATTTTAGATAACATTCGCGAATCAAAAGAAGTTTTCAGCAACAGCGGCGTTGTAGTTGAAGATCTTGGTGACGGAATCCTTAATGTCGAATTCCGAAGCAAAATGAACGCGATTGGTGGTGATGTGCTTGACGGAATCAATAAAGCCATAGATATGGCCGAAAAAGATTACCAGGGATTAGTGGTTGCCAATAACGGAAAAAACTTTTCTGTTGGCGCAAACATTGGGATGATCTTTATGATGGCCGTAGAGCAGGAATATGAAGAGCTGAATATGGCGATTAAATATTTCCAGGATACTATGATGCGTATGCGCTACTCCTCTATTCCAACAGTAGCCGCGCCACAATCTATGACACTTGGAGGTGGATGTGAACTTTCACTTCACGCTGATATGGTTGTAGCAGCAGCCGAAACATATATTGGTTTAGTTGAATTTGGCGTTGGGGTAATTCCCGGCGGTGGAGGTTCTAAAGAAATGACCGTTCGCGCTGCAGATACTTATGAAAAAGATGATGTGGAACTGAACCGTCTGAGAGAACATTTCCTAACCATAGGGATGGCAAAAGTTTCTACTTCAGCCCACGAGGCATTCGATTTGAATATTCTTCAGAAAGGAAAAGATATCGTAGTGGTGAACCAGGAACGCCAATTGACTATCGCAAAGAAACACGCTTTATTAATGGCTGAAAATGGTTATACAAAACCAATTCACCGTACCGATATCAAAGTCCTTGGTAAACAAGCTTTGGGAGCTTTCTTAGTAGGAACCGACCAAATGAACGCCGGGAAATACATTAGCGATCACGATAAGAAAATCGCCAACAAACTGGCTTATGTAATGGCCGGTGGTGATCTTTCTGAACCACAAATGGTAAGCGAACAATACTTGTTAGATCTGGAAAGAGAAGCTTTCCTTTCGCTAACAGGAGAACGCAAAACCCTGGAAAGACTTCAGCATATGTTGAAGAAAGGGAAACCGCTTCGTAACTAAATAGTATAGTGCATAATGTAGATTGTATACTGTAATCTATAGATATTATGAATTACTTCAAGGAGTTAAAAGTTTGGCAGAAAGCTATCGATTTGGTCACTGAGACTTATAAAAAAAGTCAGGAGTTTCCAAAAGAAGAGCTTTATGGGTTGACATCTCAGATTAGAAGATCTGCAGTTTCAATTCCTTCAAACATAGCAGAAGGTTGCGGCAGAAAAACCGATAAAGATTTTGCTAACTTTTTAGGAATATCTCTTGGATCGGCATTCGAATTAGAAACGCAGTTGATAATTGCAAAAAATCTAAATTTTATGAATTCAGATGATTTTAAAATTCTTGAAAATGAAATTCATCATATTCAGAATATGATTATCAAATTACAATCAACATTATAACTAGATAATTTCAATATACATTATACAAAATACAATATACAATGAAGAAGACAGCATACATAGTAAAAGCATACAGAACAGCCGTGGGGAAAGCTCCCCGTGGTGTGTTCAGGTTTAAGCGGCCCGATGATTTGGCGGCAGAAACCATAGAATATATGATGAAACAATTACCGGATTTTGATAAAACCAGGATCGATGATGTAATTGTAGGAAACGCAATGCCTGAAGCCGAACAAGGTTTAAACGTTGGGCGTTTAATTTCATTAATGAGTTTAGACACCGATAAGGTCCCAGGGATGACGGTTAACCGTTATTGCGCTTCCGGCCTCGAAACCATCGCGATTGCTTCGGCTAAAATCCAAAGTGGAATGGCCGACTGTATTATCGCCGGTGGAGCAGAAAGTATGAGTTACATCCCAATGGGTGGTTACAAACCAGTTCCTAATTACAACGCCGCTAAAGAAGGCAACGAAGATTATTACTGGGGAATGGGACTTACCGCTGAAGCAGTAGCCGAGAAATACAAGGTTTCCCGGGAAGACCAGGATGAATTTGCCTTTAATTCCCATCAAAAAGCGTTGAAAGCTCAGGAAGAAGATCGTTTTCAGGATCAGATTGTGCCGATAGATGTAGAGGAAACTTTTGTTGGAAAAGACGGGAAAAAACAGACTAAAACTTATACCGTAAACAAAGATGAGGGTCCACGTGCCGATACTTCTAAAGAAGTTTTAGGGAAATTAAGAACTGTTTTTGCCGAAGGCGGAAGTGTGACTGCTGGTAATTCGTCACAAATGAGTGATGGTGCTGCTTTTGTAATGGTAATGAGTGAAGAAATGGTAAAGGAATTTAATCTGGAACCAATCGCCAGAATGGTGAGTTATGCACCCGTTGGTGTAGATCCACGAATTATGGGAATCGGACCGGTTCACGCAATTCCGAAAGCTTTAAAACAAGCCGGATTGAAACAAGACGACATGCAGCTTATTGAATTGAATGAAGCATTTGCTTCTCAATCTTTAGCAGTAATCAGAGAACTCGGATTAAATCCGGAAACCTTAAATCCTAATGGGGGTGCTATTTCTATGGGCCACCCACTGGGTTGTACAGGAGCAAAACTTTCTGTGCAGATCTTTGATGAAATGCGCAAACGCAACCTTAAAGACAAATATGCCATGGTAACCATGTGCGTAGGAACCGGACAGGGAGCGGCCGGCGTTTATGAGTTCCTTAGTTAGATTCAAGAGTTAAGAATCAAGAGACAAGACACAAAAAATGCAACGGCACAATTTTAAAAAGTTGAAAATTTGGAAAGAAGGAATGTTTCTTACTAGAGAAACTTATAAAATGGTAAGAAATTTTCCTGATTTTGAAAAGTTTAATCTTGTATCGCAATTAATAAGATGTGCGGTTTCCATTCCTTCTAATATAGCTGAAGGAACTAGTAAAAGAACCGATAGACATTTTATACAATATCTTGAAAATAGTCTCGGCTCGGCTTTTGAATGGGAAACACAATTAATAATAGCCTATTCAGAAAAATATATTTCTGAAGAAAAATTTAAAAATAGTGAAATTAAGATTCAGGAATTACAGAAAATGATATCAGGATTTATAGATGGATTAGAAAAGTTTTGAATCTTGAGTCTTTTTTCCTGATTCTTATTAAAAAAGAAAAAATAAACCAACATTATAAATAATGGAAAATTCAATTAAAGAAGATAAACTCCTCCGCGGTGGGCAATTCCTGGTAAAGGAAACCAAGGCAGAAGATATATTTACTCCGGAAGATTTTACGGAGGAGCAAAAAATGATGCGTGATTCGGTTAAGGAATTTGTAGATCGTGAAATCTGGCCGAAAAAGGAAGAATTTGAAAAGAAAAATTATGCACTTACCGAAGAAGTAATGGGCAAAGCCGGGGAACTTGGCTTTTTAGGAGTTGCCGTACCAGAAAAATATGACGGACTCGGAATGGGCTTCGTTTCTACAATGCTGGTTTGTGATTATATTTCGGGGGCGACAGGTTCTATCGCTACCGCCTTTGGAGCGCATACGGGAATTGGAACTTTGCCAATCCTGCTTTATGGAAATGAAGAACAACGCAAAAAGTATGTTCCGAAATTAGCTACGGGAGAGTGGTTCGGCGCTTATTGCCTTACCGAACCGGGAGCCGGAAGTGATGCCAATTCAGGAAAAACAAAAGCTGAGCTTACCGAAGACGGAAAAAGTTACAAAATAAACGGACAAAAGATGTGGATCTCCAATGCGGGATTTGCTAGCGTTTTTATCGTTTTTGCACGTATTGAGGACGATAAAAATATTACCGGGTTCATCGTAGAATACGATAAGGAAAACCCTAATGGTATCACCTTTGGGGAAGAAGAAAAGAAACTGGGAATCCACGCTTCCTCTACCCGACAGGTATTTTTTAATGATACCGTGATACCTGCTGAAAATATGCTTTCAGAAAGAGGAAATGGTTTCAAAATCGCGATGAATGCTTTAAACGTTGGACGAATTAAACTTGCCGCAGCTTCTCTGGAAGCCCAGCGAAGAGTGACCGATGTTGCCGTGAAATACGCGAATGATCGGGTTCAGTTTAAAACGCCAATTGCAAAGTTTGGTGCAATTAAATTGAAACTTGCAGAAATGGCTACCTCAGCCTGGGTTGGGGAAGCAGCAAGTTACCGTGCAGCAAAGAATATTGAAGACAGAATTAACCTTCGTCAGGAAGCAGGAGAGTCACATTCTGATGCAGAATTAAAGACTTTTGAAGAATATGCAATAGAATGCTCTATTCTTAAAGTTGCCTGCTCTGAGGATGTTCAGAATTGTAGTGATGAAGGTATTCAGGTATTAGGTGGTATGGGCTTTTCAGCAGATACCCCTATGGAATCTGCATGGAGAGATGCCAGAATTGCCAGAATTTACGAAGGTACCAACGAGATTAACCGAATGTTAGCCGTTGGAATGTTGATAAAGAAGGCGATGAAAGGTCACGTAGATCTTTTAGGGCCCGCACAGGCTGTGGGCGAAGAACTTACCGGAATCCCTTCTATGGACAAGCCAGATTTCAACGAATTATTCGCTGAAGAAAAGGATATGATTAAGAAACTGAAAAAAGTTTTCTTGATGGTAGCAGGAAGCGCAGTTCAAAAATTTGGTCAGGACCTGGAAGAGCACCAGCAATTGCTATTGGCTGCTTCAGATATTCTTATTGAAGCCTATATGGCCGAATCTGCGATATTAAGAGCTGAAAAGAATGTAAAACGTTTTGGTGAAGATGCTCAAAAAGAGCAAATCGCTATGGCTAAGTTATATTTATACCACGCCGTAGATACCGTAAACCAAAAAGCCAAAGAGGGAATCGCTTCTTTTGCTGAAGGTGACGAACAACGTATGATGCTTATGGGACTTAAGCGTTTCACCAAATATGACAGAATGCCAAATGTGGTGGAGTTAAGAAACACGATTGCTGAAAAACTGACTTCAGAAAATAAGTATTGTTTCTAAAATTTCTGATAAATCTATCGTAAAAAGGCCGTCAAATTTAGACGGTCTTTTTTTATTCCTTAATTTTAAAGTTATTCCAATCAAAAATTTTAGAAAAGACTTCAATAATTAGGTATGAACAACCAAATGAGATTGCTATTGTTTAGCTCTTTAAGTGTCTTTATGATACAAGTTTCAGTTTTTGCATATCAGCAAGATTCTACAAGCACTGAAGATGAGCTGCCTTCCGCAGAAAAAATAACTGATACTACTCAATCTAGCTATCTGCCTAATAGTTTGGAAGATTATAATAAAGCTTATTATTCATTAACCAGATTAAATAATCCATTAGGGTTCCCGCCAAATAAATTTAATTTACAAACTCCGCAAGCTACTTTGGAGCATTTTGTAATTAGTTGCAGAAATAAAAATTTTAAAGATGCTGCCTATGCTTTAAACCTCAACCTAATGCCCAACTCTATAACCGAGAAAGAGGCAATTGATATGGCTCAAAAACTTTATTTCGTGATGGATCAACGAGTAGCAATAGATTGGCACGGTTTACCGGACAGACCCGATGGGCAGGTAGATATTAGAACCACCACCAATCAGGCGGTAGCAGGAGAGCCTAGAAGAAGCGTGGTTTTTGGCGAAACACGTATAGATGACCGGGATATAATTTTTAGACTACAACGAGTAAAATATCGAGATTATGGAGCTTTTTGGTTAATCTCTGCAAACACCGTCGAAAATACCGAAGAGCTTTATCAAATTTACGGCCCAACATTTTTAGACCGGCATATGCCCACCTGGTCCCAAGCGAAAATTGGCACTGTACCACTGTGGAAACCAGTCTTAACTATTTTGCTATTAATCGTTTCCTACCTACTGGGAAGAGTGGTAATTCTGTTAATCAGGAAAATTGCTAAATCATTTGACAAGCCAATTATTTTAGCGCTATCTAAGAGATTGGGCGTTCCTGCAGCTATGGCTACTGGAGTTTTATTTTTCTATATCTCGCTTAACAATCTCATTTCTTATTCAGGTGCTTTTTCAAGTACAGTTTATGCGCTCTTACTGGCAATTGTTATTGCTTCAGGAACTTGGTTTTTTATGCGCATTCTGGATTTTTCTATGCGCTATGTTGCAGAGAATAAGATTGGTGATGTTACTTCAGAAAACAGCCAAGAATCCCGGCAGCTTTTCACATATTTATCGGTTGCAAGAAGAATCTTAACATTTACCGTTGTGATTGTAGGTACATCAATTATCTTTTCTCAATTCAGATCTTTAGAAAAATTAGGGGTTTCCATGTTGGCTTCCGCAGGTCTGGCTACCATAATTTTAGGTATAGCTGCCCAAAGCACTTTGGGTAACATCATTGCAGGAGTCCAGATTGCACTAACAAAACCTGCGAGAATTGGCGATACGGTTATTATTGATGATCGTTGGGGTTATGTTGAAGATATTCGCTTTACTTATATGATTGTAAGAACCTGGGATCTTAGAAGGCTAATTGTCCCTTTAAAAACTGTGATTTCTGAAACTTTTGAGAATCTTTCTATCACGAGTCCTCATTCTATAAATGAAATTGAACTTTATGTAGATTATAGAGTAGATGTAGATAAACTGAGGGGGAAATTTAAAGAATTGCTTGAAAATTCTGAAGAATGGGATGAGGAACATCCACCAATGCTGCAGGTTACAGAAATGACCGAAAAATCCTTGAAATTAAGGGCTATTTGTAGTGCCCGTACCGGCGTTATTGCTTGGGAGCTTCATTGTAAATTAAGGGAGCAAATGGTCGCCTACATTAAGGAGCTTGAAGAAGGTATCTACCTCACTCGATCAAGAGTAGAACTGAAAGAACCTCACTTTAAGGCCGAAAATTCGCAAAAGCCAGATAAATAAATTGTTTATGACCTCAGACCCTTTAATGTTAAGATATATTCTCGTTGGTATAATTATCCTTCTAGTATGTTTCTTCATCGCTTTTTATATACTTAAGAAAATAGGAAAAGATCCAAAAAACATCTTACCGGTAAATTTTGCACAAAGAGTTTGGATTCCATTATTAATTTTTCTTGCTGCTTTAATTCTGAAAGTTGCATTGCTAAGCAAAATCTTTCAGTTTGAATACACTTACGAAATTCTTCAACCAATTAGTACCCTAGGAATAATTCTTAGTGTCACCTGGCTAATTATTCTCACACTAAAAATCCTTAAAAACCGAATGTTGAAGCGGTATGACGTAAATACTTCTGATAATTTAAAGGCTAGAAAAATTTACACTCAGTTCAATATTCTGGAAAATATTATCATTTTCATCATTGTGATTTTGGCTATAGGAATTGCATTAATGAGTTTTGAAAGCATACGTGCTGTTGGAGTTAGTGTTTTAACTTCTGCTGGAATTGCGGGGATTATTATAGGGTTTTCAGCACAAAAAGCTATTGGAACTTTATTGGCGGGAATTCAAATTGCTTTTACACAACCCATAAGATTACAGGATGCAGTGATCGTGGAAGGCGAATGGGGTTGGATTGAGGAAATTACGCTCACTTATGTAGTGATAAAAATATGGGACAAAAGAAGGCTGGTAGTGCCTTCTACCTATTTTATAGAAACCCCTTTTCAAAACTGGACTAAAAACTCTTCCGACCTTTTGGGCACCGTATTTCTCTATACCGATTATACTGTACCGGTAGATAAAATTAGGGAAGAACTGGATAGGTTGCTTGAAATCACGCCTCTTTGGGATAAACAGGCCAAAGTAGTCCAGGTGACAGATGCTACCGACCGGTCTATGGAAATAAGGATTTTGGTAAGTGCTAAAGATTCCCCTACAGCATTTGATTTACGCGTATTTATTAGGGAGAAACTCATAGACTTTCTCAAAGAGAATTATCCGGAGAGTCTCCCTAAAAGTCGCGTAGTAATCAATAAGGAAGATGATAAGCAACCTAAAGTTTAAAACTCGCTAAGCCAGGTCTCTTCAGAGGTTGTTCCTAAACTAAAATTAGCTGCGGTTTCTATTAACGCTAAATGAGAATAAGCCTGCGGGAAATTACCCAGCAATCTTTTGGTTTCAAAATCTATATCCTCGCTAAACAAGCCTAAGTGATTGCTGTAAGAAAGCAGCTGGTCGAACATTTGTTTTGCCTTCTTCTTCTCCCCTATTTTGAAAAGACTATCGATTAACCAAAACGTACAAATAGTAAAAGAAGAAGTTGGTTCACCAAAATCATCCTTATTCTTATAACGATACATTAATCCGTCTTTGCACAATTCTCTTTCAGTTGCCTGAACGGTGCTCACAAACCTCGGATCTTTAGCCTCAATAAATCCATATTGCTCCATTAATAAAGTTGAAGCGTCTAAATCTTTAGAACCGTAATACTGGGTATAAGCCTGAACTTCTTCGTTCCAGCCATTTTTATAGATATCGTTATAAATTTCGGCACGTAAAGATTTCCAGTGCGTATCATTAATACCCATTCTCAAAACTTCACCAATCTTTATTGCACGGTCTATGGCTACCCAACATAAGAGCTTTGAAAATACAAAATGTCGATCTTCAGTACGCAATTCCCAAATTCCCTTATCTGGTTTTTGCCAGTTTTCTTCTACGATTTTTACAATTCCGCGCACTACTGTCCAAAGTTCTTCAGAATTTTCCAAAGAAGTTTCAAACTGATTGAATTGCTGATAGATCACCTCCATCAAAATTCCATAGATATCGTTTTGCTTTTGGATATACGCGGCATTTCCGGTTCTCACGGGATGGGAACCTTTATACCCTGATAAATGGTCTAAAATATGCTCGGTGAGTTCTTTTTCACCATTAATACCGTACATAATCTGGATTTTCTCATCTTTATCAGGGATTATATCAATAATAAATTGAAGAAAATCTTTAGCAGATTTTATATGGCCAAGCCCTGCCATTACTTTAATTACCATAGAAGCATCGCGAATCCAGCAAAAACGATAATCCCAGTTACGTTCTTCTCCAATAGTTTCAGGCAAAGAGGTGGTTGCCGCTGCTAAAACTGCGCCCGATTTCTTGTAACTAAGACATTTTAAAACCAGGGCGCTACGCATTATTTCCTTTTCATAATGGGTATAACGGGTAGTTTTCGCGCTCCAATTCATCCAATACGTCTTGGTACGTTGAAATTTTAAATAAGAACGATCTAAAGATTGAGTAATGAGCTTTTCGTGATAACCGAGCAGAAAATATGCGTTTCCGGTTAATTCAATTTCATTTTGCTCTAAAACGTCATTTAGGTCTAAACTGGAGTAGAGAAAAAGCGAATCGTATTTACCTTCGTTTGTAAAACTCTTTATGTAATTCCCTTTATGTTCACTATATGTTTTTTCCCTTGCAAAATCTAAACGAGGATCGTATTTCACCTTAAATTTAGGCTTCCCACTAATTAATCTTATAAATCTAATTACATCTGGCGGAGCGTAGTACGTACTATCTTCCCGTTCGTACCGTGGCATAAAATCTATAACCTGGAATGAATTTTCACCATCATCAAACAGGGTATTTAAAATATTGGTTTCCCAAAGATATTCCTGGGTAATTTTATAGGAATCGTCTAAAATAAATTCAAAACTTCCTCCGCGTTTTTCATCCAGAAGTTTTGCAAAAACAGCTGCCGAATTAAAATTTGGCAAGCAACACCATTCCAGCGAACCTGTTTTTGAAATTAACGCAGCACTCTTGCAATTCCCTATAATTCCGTAATCTAAATTATCCATATACTCTTAAAATTCTTTAAAAAGGCTTGTCGTGTAAAATGATTTTCGGAAATTTAATAAAAATCAATTTCGCAACAACAGCATTCACATATAATTATGAGTAAGACAATAATAATTTCCAACCGTTTACCATTACAAATTAGCTTAGAAAACAATAATCTGGAAGTCACACCAAGTGTAGGCGGGCTCGCAACTGGCTTAAAATCATTCCATAAGGATGGTGATAGTATCTGGATTGGTTGGAGCGGACTTACCGAAGAGGAAATTCCTGAAAATCTTTTGGAAGATGTTAAAGAAAAGGCCCGAAAAGAAGATTGTGTTGCTGTAAATCTTAGCGAAGAAGAAATTGAAGGATTTTATTATGGATTCAGTAATCGTACTATCTGGCCGCTTTTCCATTATTTTATGGAATATACCGAAGCCGATAAAGATCACTGGGAAACCTATAAAAGTGTAAATAAAAAATATGCCGATGAAGTCCTGAAACATTATGAAGATGGAGATCATATTTGGGTGCACGATTATCAGCTGCTTTTAGTTCCAAATATGATTAGGGAACAACAACCAGAAGCAATTATTGGTTTCTTTAATCACATACCTTTTCCATCTTACGAAGTTTTTAGAACCCTACCCTGGCGTGATGAAGTTTTAAAAGGAGTGCTTGGAGCCGATCTAATTGGTTTCCACACATACGATTATGAAAGACACTTTTTAAGTTCTGTGAGTCGTATTTTACGTCACCAGGTGAATTTTAATGAAATCACCCTTCCGGAGCGAATTGTAAAAGTAGATTCTTTCCCAATGGGAATAGATTACACTAAGTTTGAAGATGCCGCTCAAAATCATTTTAAAAATACCGAAGAACAGCGTACCGAATTACAGCGCAGGCTTGATCACCATTCGAATGAAACGCCTGAAGCGAAACTTATATTAAGCATAGACCGTTTAGATTATACTAAAGGAATCGCCAACCGAATTCGTGCTTTTGAATATTTTCTTGATAACCATCCAGAATTTATTGAAAAAGTAAGATTGGTGATGCTTGCCGTACCATCAAGATCTAACGTTCCGCAGTATCAACGATTAAAAAGGGAAATAGATGAATTGGTAGGAAGAATAAACGGTAAGTTCTCTACCGTAAGCTGGACGCCTATCTGGTATTTTTACCGCTCTATGCCTTTTGAAAACCTAATTGACCTTTATACAAGTTGCGATATCGCCTTGCTAACACCAATTAGGGACGGGATGAACCTGGTTGCCAAAGAATTCGTAGCAACCAGAATAAATCAAACCGGAGTACTTATTTTAAGTGAAATGGCCGGAGCAGCACACGAAATGAATGAAGCTTTAATTATCAACCCGAATAATTTCGAGCAAATCTCAGAAGCATTGATCCAGGCCATAGAAATGCCAGAAGAAGAGCAACAACAACGAAACAAAACACTTCAAAAAAGATTAAAGCGCTACAGTGTCGAAAAATGGGCTAACGATTTTATGCAAGCATTAAAAGATACCAGCCAGGGTCGTGATGCTTTTAAAGCGACCAGGGTTTCTTCCAAGGTTTCAGATGATATTCTGGACAAATTTAAAAATGCGAAGAACAGGATTCTGTTCCTGGACTACGACGGCACGCTTGTAAACTTTACAGATAAACCCGAAAAAGCAAAACCAGACCAGGAATTAATAGATCTGGTTCATAAATTAAATCAGTCTGAGAATACAGATGTAGTGTTGATTAGCGGCAGGGATAAAGACACGCTCGGTACCTGGTGGAAGCAAATTCCTGTGGAACTTATTTCTGAACACGGGGTTTGGATGCGCCAGAAAAATAGTGAATGGGAACTTTCAGAAAATGTAAATAACGACTGGATGAGCGCGGTGCGCCCTGTAATTGAAACCTTCGTAGATAGAACTCCCGGTACGTTTATAGAAGACAAGAACTATTCCCTGGCCTGGCATTATAGAAAGGCCGATCCGGAACTTGGAGAAATAAGAGCTAACGAGCTTTCTAATGTTTTAAAAGAATTGATCTCTAACCGCGGACTTAGCGTTTTAGAAGGAAATAAAGTATTGGAAATAAAAAGTAGCGGCGTAAATAAAGGAAAGGCATCTAATAAGAAACTGGTAGGTAAAAATTACGATTTTATTTTCGCTATTGGGGACGATTGGACCGATGAATATATGTTTGAAGAGCTTCCGGAAGATTCCTTCACGATTAAAGTTGGAATGAAAAAAACCAGTGCACGTTACTACGTAGAAGACACTTCTAAAGTAAGAGATATACTCAAAAAGTTCGCTGATTATTCATAAGGCGTGAAAGTGTTAAAATTCTTGACATTTTCTAACAAAGTTTATGCATAACTTAACTTGCAAAATATGGTATCTGACTGATTATGATCTAATTTTACATCGAACAATATTACGAACCAAAACTCAAAAACTTAGATCGATGAAATCAGGAAAAATGTTATTAGGATTAATATCAGGAGCAGCTGCAGGAGCGGCATTAGGATTATTATTTGCTCCTAAAAAAGGTGCAGATACTAGAAAGGCGATCTCAGATTCAAGCAACGAAGCTATACAAGGAACAAAAGGAAAATTCAACGAATTTTCTGACTCTTTAAGCCATAAAGTTGATGCATTAAAGAATAAAACTAAAGCTAGCCTTTCAAAAGCTGAACAAAAAGCAAATGAAGCAAAAGCTGAAATTCATGATATGAAAGCAAGCTAAATTCTAATTTATTAGAATGTGATTTAGAGTCCCGGCCAAATAGCCGGGATTTTTTGTTTTACAATTTACCAATACCTTATTAAATTGTGATATCACGTAAAGTTTGGGTATTTTAGAAGCTTAAACCATACATTTATATGATTAAGAATATACACACTCTTGCCCTACTCCTTTTTTCAGGATTAATTTTTCAACAAACAAATGCCCAAACAGACCAGCGTATCTACGAAATTATTGATAGCGTTTCAGCAGATAGGATCGAGAGCGATATTAGAAAGCTTGCCGGTTTTGGTACCAGGAACACTTTTAGCGACACAGTATCTGATACTCGCGGAATTGGCGCAGCCAGAAGGTGGATAAAATCTGAATTCGACAATATATCTGACAACTGCGATAATTGTCTTGATGTTTTTTATCAGAAAGATTTTGTAACCACAGAAGATGGCGAACGCATTCCACACGATGCCTGGGTGGTGAATGTTGTTGCCGTTCAAAAAGGCACCAAATATCCAAATCGTTACATTATTATGAGCGGCGATATAGATTCCCGCGCCAGTAATACTATGGATTTTGAAACCGATGCTCCCGGAGCTAACGATAATGCCAGCGGAATGGCCGGTGCCATAGAAGCCGCAAGGGTTCTATCGAACTACCAATTTGAAAGCAGTGTTGTGTACGTTGGACTTTCCGGTGAGGAACAGGGATTGTTTGGTGGTAAAGGACTTGCAGAATATGCTAAAGAAAATAACTGGGAGATCATTGGGGTTTTAAACAACGATATGATTGGGAATATTGAGGGTGTTGATGGAGTGATAGACAACCGCACCTTTAGAATATTTTCGGAACCCGTTCCTCCAAATGAAACTGAAAGAGAAAGAACTATGCGCCGGTTTTATGGCGGAGAAGTAGATGGGATTTCTCGTCAGCTGGCCCGTTATGTCCATAATACTACCGAAACCTATATGCCGGAAATGAACCCGATGATGATCTATCGTTTAGACCGTTTTGGTCGCGGTGGTCACCATCGGCCGTTTAATGATCTTGGTTTCGCAGGAATCAGGATTATGGAAGCACACGAAAATTATAACCGCCAGCATCAGGATATCAGGACCGAAAATGGTATTGAGTATGGTGATGTAGTAGAAGGTGTAAATTTCAATTATGCAAAAAAACTTACTGCTGTAAATGCAATAAATATGGCCAGCCTGGCCTGGGCGCCACCGGCACCTAAAAATGTTGAAATTGGAGGAATTGTAGAGCCTTCAGCTAAATTAAGATGGGATAAAGTGGAAGGCGATATTGCCGGTTATAAAATTTACTGGAGAGAAACTACTGAGGCACAATGGCAATACTCTCGCTTTGTAGGTGATGTTAATGACTTCACCCTTGACGGAATTGTTATAGATAACTTCTTTTTTGGTGTTGCAGCCGTTGGGAAAGATGGCCACGAAAGTGTAGTGGTTTTTCCTTCCGGAGTCTTCCGTTAGAAAATTGAAAGAATCTTCAATTAAATTTTTATAACTATGAAATATTTTAACCACGTACTAGCCATTTTTTTCTTTACGTTTTGCCTTATTTCCTGCGGAAATAAAAACGATAAAAAAGACCAAAATATAGAAGAGGGCAAAGTTAAGTCCGATACTACAATGACTCAAAAAACTGAAGCCGAAGAACTTTCTGATTCTCCAAGACATCACGAATGGGTTACTTTATCACACGGTGACAGGGATTTTCAGGCATTTGTAGCCTATCCTGAATCTAGTGAGGCTACAAAATCTATGATCGTAATTCACGAAAATCGTGGTTTAAATGACTGGGCGAGATTGTTTGCCGATAAATTAGCCGAAGCGGGTTATTTGGTGATCGCACCAGATTTGATTTCAAATACACAGGGAAAACGCCGCACTACCGATTTTGAAAATTCCGATGCTGCCAGGGACGCCATTTACGCCTTAGATCCCGGCCAGGTTACTGCCGATCTTGATGCGGCTTTTAATTACATTAAAGAAGATTCAGCTTCTTCGGGAGAGGTTGCCGTAGTTGGCTTCTGCTGGGGTGGTTCGCAAACTTTCAGGTATGCTACTAATAATGATGAAATCTCTTCTGCCCACGTCTTTTACGGAACAGGTCCTGAAGATGCTGAAGCCATCGCTAATATTTCTGCCCCTGTTTATGGTTATTATGGTGGGGATGACAATAGAGTGAATTCTACGATTGAAGCCAGCGCAAAAATGATGGAAGAAACCGGGAAAACTTACAAATATGAAATTTACGAAGGAGCCGGCCACGCTTTTATGCGCAGCGGTCACCAACCCGATGCAGAAGAAGCAAATAAAGAAGCTCACGATAAAGCCTGGGATCGTCTTAAAGACCTATTAAATGATTAATCTATTAAAGAAAGTTGGACCCGCTTTTTTTCTTCATCTACTGAAAGCACAGTTACTTCCAGTTCCTGATTTAATTTTACTACAGAATTTACATCACTAATAAATTCATTAGCAAGTTTAGAAATGTGGATAAGGCCGCTTTCTTTAATCCCTATATCTACAAAACAACCAAAATTGGTGATGTTATTTACAATTCCGGGAAGTTTCATACCTGGTTTTAGATCTCCGATGCTTTTTACTGAAGGATCAAAACTAAATGGTTTTTTCTTTGCCCGGGGATCTGCACCCGGTTTTTTCAATTCCTCTAAAATATCCTTTAAACTTGGTAGACCGAGGTTTCCTGAAATATAATCTTCAGGTTTTATTTTTTCAAGAACTTCCGTATTTCCAATTAGTTCCTCGGGTTTTAAAGTATTGTTTTTCGCCATTTTTTCTACCACAAAGTAACTTTCAGGATGAACCGCAGAATTATCTAAGGGATTTTTAGCATTTCTAATTCTTAGGAATCCGGCAGACTGTTCAAAGGCTTTTTCTCCCAGGCGAGGCACTTTTAGTAATTCTTTTCGGCTTGCAAATCTTTTATTTTCCTTTCTATAATCCAGAATATTTTGTGCCAGTCCAGGGCCAATTCCCGAAACATAAGACAGCAATTCCTTACTAGCAGTATTTAGGTTCACCCCGATTTTATTTACACAGCGCATCACCACCACATCCAACTTTTCCTTTAATTTAGTTTGATCTACTTCGTGTTGGTACTGCCCCACTCCTATTGATTTCGGATCTATTTTCACCAGTTCTGCCAGCGGATCGCTTAACCTTCTACCAATAGAAACCGCTCCGCGAACCGTTACATCATAATTAGGAAATTCGTCCCTGGCAATCTTAGAAGCTGAATACACCGAAGCTCCGGCTTCATTCACCGTAAAAACCGATACTTCTTTCGGTAAATACACATTTTTAATAAACTGCTCGGTTTCCCTGGCAGCGGTGCCATTCCCTATCGCAATTGCTTCAATTTTATAGGCATTTACAAGGCTTTTAATTTTAGCTGAAGCTGCATCTGTTTTCTTCTGCGGTGGGTGTGGGAAAATGGCTTCGTTGTGTAATAAATTTCCCTGCTCATCTAAACAAACCAGTTTACAACCCGATTTAAAGCCAGGATCCAATGCAAGAATACGTTTGCTTCCCAAAGGAGCTTCCATGAGCAATTGCTCCAGGTTTGAAGCAAATACCGCTATCGCATCCTCATCAGCTTTTTCCTTTGCTTCATTTGAGAATTCGGTTGCGAAAGATTTTTTCAGCAATCGCTTAAAAGCATCTTCGATCGCTTCTTTCAGATATTTCACACCGGAAAAACCCGGATTTTTAATTATTGTTTTCTCAATTAAGTTTAAAGCCTCAGATTTATCTACTTCAATTTTCAGCTTGATTATTCCTAGTTTTTCGGCACGGTGAATAGCTAAAAATCTATGCGAAGGAATTCTTTTAAGCGGTTCTTCCCATTTTTCAAACTGGGTAAATTTTGAAGCTTCCGGATGCTCTTCTTCTGTTTTTATCCATTTAGTGGTTAGTTGCGCTTTTCTCGCATATAATCTTCTAAGGGAATTTCTTACATAGGTATTTTCATTAATCCATTCCGCAATAATATGGCCCGCTCCGGTAAAAGCTTCTTCTTTGGTTTTTACCTTATGAGAAAGGAATTGTTTTACCGACTGATCAATATTCGGCGTATTTTGTGCCATTAAAATTTTAGCAAGCGGTTCTAAACCTACTTCCCGGGCAGTATCAGCTTTGGTCTTTCTTTTCTTTTTAAATGGTAAATAAAGATCCTCAACTTCAGTTAAAGTGGTGGCTTTCTTAATTTTTTCAGCTAAAATTTCCGTTAGCTCATTTTGCGTTTTTATTGCTTTAAGTACCGCCAGTTTTCGCTTTTCCAACTCATTAAAAGAATTAAGAAGCAGTGCAATTTTTTCTACTGCAACTTCATCTAAATTCCCCGTAGCTTCCTTTCGATATCTGGAAATAAATGGAATTGTAGCATCGGCTTCTAATAAAGCGATGGTATTTTGTATGCTTTTGGCGGGCAACTGCGCCCTGGATTGTATATAGTCCTGTACGTTCAAAGAATGGAATTTAAGATTAAATAAATTTTCGACTTAAAATTCGGCGATTATTAATATTGCCGGAAGGGTGAAATTTCAGCAAATATAAGGTTCAAAAATATTAAATAATCCCCTCTTCCCGGGAATGTTTTATGGCCTTATTACTATGCTGAAAGTAACAAATGCTAACCCCAAGACTTTCTATGTTTTTAAGAATTTTGGCAATTTCGGGTTTCTGCTTTTTTCCTGTTTGCCTTATATAAATCGCTTTTACACTCATTGGAAAGATTTTACAAATACGCTCATAAATATCGGCATCTTTTTGAGAATCGTCTCCTAAAAGGACATAAGGAATGTGGGGATAGAATGAAATAATATCCTTTATTTTTTCGAATTTATGATCGTGGCTTCCGCGGCCGGTAGAAAGAAAGTCTGAAATTCCCGTTTTAATTTTTTTAAGTTTAATTACCGCTTTTGGTAATTCGTGCATCTTGGCAAATTCGTTTATAAATTCATATAAATTCCACTCACTGCTGGAAACATAGAAGAAGGAATTTGAAGCTTTATCTGAATCCTGCCCTGCCCGGCTTAACTCTTTATAATGATCTACCACATCATCAAAGATCTTACGTTTGTTGATGTTTTTTGAAAGCATTACATATAGCTTTTTAAAAAAGCTATTACTATGAGAAATAAGAAAAGTATCGTCTATATCTGAAATTATCCCGTATTTAGATGGATGCGGTTTTAATAATTCCCCCTTCTCTATCATCCCAAAATCTTTGATATTACAACTGACTTCATATTCGTGCCAGCCACTTTTTAATTCCTCGGAAAAAGGAATCGAAAACCTAAAATAACCATCATCCAAAGTTTTGGTTGTAACCTTGGTATTTTGAAACTTAAGGGTGATTTCCCGGTTTTTTAATGGGCTAATTCGAAACATATGAATAATAGCTACCGCATGTTTAATTCCCTTTCTATCCAGCCTATACTTATCTGGCGCCCAGGATTTAAATAAATGTCCATATACAACAAGCTCCTGATTATTTACATAACCACGATAAAGTTTTAGGTCTAACTTCAAAATTTTAGATTTTTATTGAATTTTTCTTATTCCAAAATAATTAAATTTAAGCAGATTTTAGAAGCTATATGAAAGAAATAAAAAAGGTGCTATTTATTGTTAATCCTATTTCAGGAAATATTAACAAAGAAAGTATAATTCAAAGAGTTGAACATGAGCTTTTAAAGATTAATGCCCTGCTAAAAACCTACCGAACAACGGGTGAAAATGACCAGGATAAAATTAAAAAACTCGTGAGTGAGAATAATTTTGACAGGATTTTTATTGCCGGCGGGGATGGCACCATTAAACAGGTAGCCGAAGCCATAAAAGACTTTTCAATTCCTATAGCAATCTTTCCTGCAGGTTCGGCCAACGGGCTTATTCTTAATTTAGGTATCCCAAATAATATAGATGAACAAATAAAGATAGCACTGGGCGATAAGCATAAGGAAATGGATATGCTGGAAATTAATGGAGAACTCTGCTTACACATTAGTGATCTTGGTTTAAATGCAGAATTAATTAAAAACTACGAACATTCAAAAATTAGGGGAAAAATGGGTTATTTACTTCAATCTATACCCACCCTTTGGGAGAGCAAATATCCTTTTGAATTTGAAATTCAACTGGAAAATAAAAGTTTTACAAAAAAAGGAATTCTCCTTGCATTTGCCAACGCTGAAAAATACGGTACAGGTGCCAATGTAAACCCAAAAGGTAAAGTAGATGATGGTGTTTTTGAGATCCTCTTATTCAAAAATTTTGATATCCTGGAAATTCTAAAAACATTGAGGAACGAGACCGAGGTAAACCCAGAGTTTGTAGAAATTATTCCGGTTAAAAATGCGCGGGTTTTTTGCAAAAAACCGGTCGCTTTTCAAATCGATGGAGAATATATTGGAGAAAAAGAAGAAATTTCTGTCAAAATTTCCCCCAAAAAACTACCAATAATGACGTATTAATAGGCAAATATTAAAATTTTATCAACAAAAATGGCAAAATACTAATATTATTAGACGTCAAAAATACATTTATTTTTTATCATATTGTTTATCAGTTATTTACATCGTATTAAGGATTTATTATTTTAAAAATAATCAATTATTAATTCTAAATTTTGCCTTAAATTACCTCATATTCGAAAATACGCAAACGTTTGAGTTTATAGCTATATTAATATTTAGCATAAATTTTCACTAATTTAGATATTCAACTTAATGGTTTAATTAATCAACTGTAAAATTAATTTTATGAAACAAAGATTACTCAAAATCGGTCTGTTTCTATTTACTATTTTCAGCTTCGGATTCACCCAGGCACAGGAAACAGTATCAGGAACAGTAAGCGATGGGGAAATGCCCTTACCGGGAGTGAACATTTTTGTTCAAGGTACCTCTAATGGTACGGTAACAGATTTTGACGGAAATTATTCGTTAGACAATGTTCCCTCTGATGGCGTATTGGTATTTAGCTTTGTAGGCTATTCCCAACAAGAAATTCCGGTAAACGGAAGAACGACAATTAATGCAACAATGGCAGAGGATGCCGCTGCGTTGAGTGAGGTTGTAGTTATTGGTTATGGAAATGTACAAAAACGGGATGCAACGGGTGCCGTAGCAACTGTTTCTGCGGAAGATTTTAACCGTGGAGTTGTTGCTTCTCCAGAAGAACTAATTCAGGGTAGAACTGCAGGTCTACAGGTGACTACAACTAGTGGTGAACCTGGGGCCGGAGTTAATATCAGAATAAGGGGTACAACTTCTGTACGAGGTGGAAATGATCCTTTGTTTGTAGTAGACGGAGTGCCGTTATCAGGTGATAACGTAGCCGCCGGTGGTTCTAACGCCGGTTTTGGAGATAGCTCTCCTAAAAACCCGCTTAACTTTCTTAACCCACAGGATATTGAGAGCATGAGTGTTTTAAAAGATGCTTCTGCCACTGCGATCTATGGTTCTCGTGGTGCTAATGGAGTGGTTATTATTACCACCAAATCTGGTAGAGGAATGCAAAGCCGTTTAGATTATAGTACAAACTTTGGAGTTGCTACACCAGCAAATAGATATGATTTGCTTGGTCGCGAAGAGTTTCTTGATGCCTACGCTGGTATTGGAGGAGATCGAGAAGCTGCTGATTTTGGTAGTGATACAGACTGGCAGGATGAAATTACAAGAACTGCTTTTACACAAGAGCATAACCTTTCTTATTCTGATTCTTATAACCAGGGAAATTATAGAGTTTCATTAGGATATTCTGACCTGATGGGGATTATAGAAAATTCTGAAATGGAAAGACTTTCCGGAAGGTTAAATATCAATCATCGTTTATTTGATGATAAATTAAAACTGGGATTACAAACTGCTATCTCAAGAGTTAACGACCAGAGAGCTCCAATTTCTAACAATGCGGGTTTCCAGGGTGATTTACTTGGTGCAGCTTATAGAGCCAATCCAACATTATCTTCAAATCCAGACCCTGATCCAGAAGATTTTACCGGTCAAATTGTTCCTACTTCTTTATTAAGATTTACTCAGGATCAAACTGAAACCGACAGGTTTATATTAAACCTATCTGCCGAGTATTCTGTATTGGAAAATTTATCAGCTAAGGTAAATGTAGGTTATGACAAAGCTGAATCTTATCGTGGTTTTGCAATTTCCGGAGATATCCAGGGTATTCAAAGCGCTGTTCCCGGAAACGGTAGATCTCAAATAAACGAGATTGAAAGCACCAATAAACTTCTGGAGTTTACTTTGAATTACGATAAAGAATTTGAAAACTCTAAGTTTGATGCTTTGGTTGGTTATTCTTATCAGGAATTTGACCAAAGAGGTACCAATGTAAGTGGTTGGGGGTTCCAGGATATGGGTATGGACGCCATAATTAATGACTTACAAAGCAGTAGAGAAGCGGTCGAAAATTCAATACAGGGCTCTTATCAGCAATATGGATTAGACAATACAGGTCTTTTCGTAAACAGATTATTCCCAGAAATCGCTACAGACAGACCTGCTGCTCCTTTAGGTGTAAATGTAAATGCTCTTGCGGGAGATACTTTTTACACTGTTGATGAACTCCAGTCTTTCTTTGGAAGATTAAATTATAGTGTTGCTGATAAATATTTATTCACAGCAACTTTAAGAGCAGATGGTTCTACCAGGTTTGGCGGAAACAATAAATATGGTTTCTTCCCATCTGGTGCTTTCGCATGGCAAATGGCCGAAGAAGACTTTATACCCGATACCTTCTCAACTTTAAAGCTTAGATTAGGTTACGGGGTAACCGGTAACCAGGAAATTCCATACAACCTTTATACTTCTCGTGAAAGATTTGGAGGTGTAGGAGTAGGTGACAACGGAATTGTAAATATTCCTGGAACTGGTCAGGTGACTTTTAGAAATGAAGATCTTCAGTGGGAGACTACTTCACAAACTAACATAGGTCTTGATTTTGGATTTATGGAAGACCGTTTAAGTGGATCTATAGACGTGTATTATAAAGAAACTACCGATCTTCTTTTCCAAACCTTCTCTGCACAACCTGCAGCACAAGATTTTGTTTGGGAAAATCTTGATGCCAAAGTAGTTAATAAAGGTGTTGAGTTTAGTCTTGATTACGACTTGTTTAGACAAGAAGAGTTTTACTGGAATGTAGGTTTTAATTTCTCGTATAACGATAACATGGTTGAAGATTTCACTGGTAGCGTTCAAACCGGAGGAATTAACGGCCAGGGCTTAACCAATGCCTATGCTCAGCTCCTAGCAGGAGGACATCCTTTATTCTCTTACTACTTACGTGAATTCGGTGGATTTGATGAAAATGGTCAAACCATTTATCCCAATGGTGATGTTCAAACCTTTACTGGAAAAAGTGCCTTACCTACAACCAACCTTGGTATTTCTACCAGAGTTGAATATAAGAACTGGGACCTTTCTACCTTCTTAACAGGTCAGTTTGGCTTCTATGTGTATAACAATACTGAAAACGCTTTCTTCACAGCTGGTGCTCTTAATTCAGGATCAAACGTGACCAGAAACGTTATTGGAAACGGAGAAGCAGCTAATAATGCTCCAGATGTTTCTACACGTTTTCTTGAAAAGGGAGATTTCCTAAGACTGCAAAATGCAACTTTAGGATATAATTTTGATATAAATGATGATAGTTTCCTTAATTCATTAAGATTGAGTTTAACTGGTCAAAATTTATTTCTTATCACAGATTATACTGGTTTAGATCCTGAAGTGAATACTGATAAGTCTTTAAATGGTATTCCTACCGCAGGTATTGAATACACAACTTATCCAAGAGCACGAACAGTGACCTTAGGTGTAAATGTATCATTCTAAATAAAAAAATTATTATGAAAATTAATTTAATAAAGCCCACGATTGTTCTTGGAGTACTGCTGGGAATCTCAGCTTGTACAGACCTGGAACTCGAGGAAACAGATTCTATCTTCCGTGAAGACACGGGAGAAGGATTTTCGGGGGTAGGCGATGTTGCTTCTGCCCTGGTGAATAACTATAACAATTTGCGAGGCCAACTGGATACCCAGGAAAACCTATATGCTTTACAAGAGGTTACTTCTGATGAAATGCTAGTACCTACTAGAGGAACTGACTGGGGTGATAACGGGCTTTGGAGAACTTTGCACCAGCATACCTGGGATGCAAACCACCAATTTGTACTTAATACCTGGAACAATAATAACAGGAACGTATTTAATTTATCTGAAATTATTGCTCCAGAAAGTAATGCTAACCCTCAGCAACTGGCAGAAGCAAAATTTCTGCGTGCATTTAGCATGTATTGGGTAATGGATTTATATGGCCAGGTTCCTTTTAGAGAAGTAGATGAAGGACCATCAGTAAATCCTCGTGTTATGACAAGACCTGAAGCTTTCGATTTTATTTTGCAGGATTTAACTGAAGCTATGCCAGATCTACCAAGTACAGGTCCAGGTGCTGATGCTAAATTTGCTTCTAAAGCTGCCGCTCATTATCTATTGGCCAAAATGTATATAAACAAACACGTTTATATGGGTACAGGTACCGCTGCTGCTGAAGATATGAATCAGGTAATAAATCACGTAGATGCAATTGCCGATGAAGGTTTTGGTTTACAAAGTGGTTTCTTTGAACTTTTCACACCCGCAGTAGATACTGAAACTGTATTTTTTACCGAAACTGGTGTGGGTTCTAAAATCTGGAACGGACTTCATTATAACCAAACTACTCCTGACAATACCGGAGGTGGATGGAATGGATTCGCTACCCTATCTGAATTTTATGATCTTTTTGAAGGAGATGCAGATAACAATCACCTTGGCGCAAATCAGGAAGAAAGAAGAGGTTACGTGCCTTTGGAAGGAACAACAACTTCTGCAACTGAAGGTTATTTTGCAGGCAGAAAAGATGACGATGATGACGGATTCGTAGATGGTTCTGATATTGGACTTGGATTCTTATTTGGCCAACAACATGAACTTGATGGTTCTGAAACTTTGGATCGCGGAGGAAATCCTTTATTCTATACTAAAGAAATGCCTGGTCTATTAGGTAATAATGAAAGAACCGGAGTAAGGGTTTTAAAATATCATCCTTCAAACGGCGCCTATACAGGTCACTTTATTTTATTTAGATATGCCGATGCTCACCTTATGAAAGCTGAGGCAATTATGCGAGGTGGAAATTCTGACGCGTCAGCATTAGAATTGGTTAATGAATTAAGAGAGCTAAGACAGGCTTCTACTTTAGGTTCATTAACCGAGCAGGATATGCTAGATGAAAGAGGTAGAGAATTGTATAATGAAATGTGGAGAAGACAGGATCTAATTCGATTCGGTCAATTTAACTCCGCCTGGGAATTTAAAGAGGCAAAAGGTGAGTTTGTTAACCTTTTCCCAATCCCATCTATTGCAATTACTTCTAACCCTAATTTAGAACAAAACGAAGGTTATTAATCACCTAAATTAGTTTTTAAAAAAGAGACTAAAAATGCAATGCATTTTAGTCTCTTTTTCTTTTTTATACTTCTAAACTCTTCTTAAAATTTGCTTAAATTGCTTTCAGAATAACCCAATATCAAAACCTCTTTTTTCCTTGATAAAATTCAATCAACATTTCTCAACCCTACCGGCTTTAAGCTTGATTCTTGTTATTCTTTTTTTCAACTCATGCGCTAACGATAAGCAGGAAAATGAAGTAAAAGAAGAGAATGAAAATAAAGATGCATTATTCTTCAAAATGTCCTCCAGTGAAACAGGAATTAATTTTGAAAACACAATTACCAATACTAAAGAATTCAACATCTTTAGGTACAGAAATTTTTACAATGGTGCCGGTGTCGGTATTGGTGATATCAATAACGATGGCCTACCCGATATCTATTTAACTTCTAACCTCGGGAAAAATAAACTCTATCTAAATAAAGGTGATTTTAAGTTTGAAGATATTACAGAAAGTTCGGGGACGGCGGGAACCAAGAACTGGAGTACAGGCGTGAGCTTTGTAGATATTAATCACGACGGACTTTTAGATATTTATGTTAGTAATGCTGGAAATATTGAAGGTTCAGATCGTAAAAATGAACTTTTTATCAATAATGGAGATCTTACGTTTACAGAAGACGCCGCCTCTTATAATTTAGACGAAAACGGATTTACCACCCACGCTGCTTTTTTTGATTATGATGGCGATGGTGACCTCGATGTTTACATTCTCAACAATAGTTTTATTCCGGTTTCCAGCCTTGGTTTCGATAACAAACGAGATCTTAGAAGTGAAGACTGGGATTTGCCAGAAATTTTTAAAGGTGGAGGCGATAAATTACTGCGTAACGACAACGGAAAATTCACCGATGTGAGCGAAGAAGCAGGAATCTATGGAAGCCTAATTGGCTTCGGACTTGGAGTTACCGTTGGTGACGTGAATAACGATCAACTCCCCGATCTCTATATTTCCAACGATTTTTATGAACGCGATTATCTATATATCAATAATGGTGATGGTACTTTTACTGAAGATATTAAAAACAGGGTTTCCCATTTAAGTCTTTCTTCAATGGGAGCAGATATGGCCGATATAAATAACGACGCCCGCCCAGAGATTTTTGTTACCGATATGCTGCCCGAAAGTGACAAACGCCTTAAAGAAACTTCAGATTTTGAGCGTTTTGATATCTACAAACTCAAAGAAAGCAGAGATTTCTATCATCAATTTATGCAAAACACCCTGCAGCTTAACACCGGGAACAACGGTTTTCAGGAAATTGCATTTCATAGTAACGTTGCCCAAACTGACTGGAGTTGGGGGGCACTCATTTTTGATATGGATAATGACGGTTTTAAGGATATCTATGTAAGCAACGGCATTTACCACGATCTTACCAACCAGGATTTTATGGATTTCTTTGCTAACGATATTCTTCAGGAAATGGTGATTACCGGTCAGAAAAAAGAATTTGATTCCATTTTAAATGAGATGCCCAGCAATCCTATTTCTAATTATGCATTTCAAAATAATGCCGATTTAACTTTTGATAATAAAACCCAGGATTGGGGTTTAAATGAACCCAGTTTCTCCAACGGCTCAGCCTACGCCGATCTGGACAACGATGGCGATCTCGACCTTGTAGTCAACAACGTGAATCAGGAAGTATTTATTTATAAAAATAGATCATCAGAAAAATTAGGCAATAACTACCTAAAATTAAACTTGCGAGGAAAGGGGAAAAACACTTTTGCTATAGGTAGTAAGGCCCTACTCTATCTCAATAATCAAGTGCTTTCTCAAGAATTAATTCCTAGCCGTGGATTTCAGTCTTCCATAGACTACAGCCTTACTTTCGGCCTCGGAAAAACTGAGAAAATAGATTCGCTTCGAATTATCTGGCCGGATAGAACTACGCAGCTTGTTGAGAATCCAGGGATTAATACCACTTTAGAACTAAGTCAAGCTGAAGCAAATTCAACGTATAATCCTCAACAGAAAAAAATTCAACCTGTTTTTTCTGAAGTAAAGATGAACCTTCAAGCACATAAAGAGAATAATTATATAGATTACGATTACGAAGGTTTAATCTCGAAGATGTTATCTCGTGAAGGTCCGGCATTAGCTGTGGGCGATGTTAATGGGGACGGAAATGAGGATTTCTATTTAGGCGGCGCAAAAGGCCAATCCGGTGTGCTTTACCTGCAAAACAATTCAGGAAAATTCACCGATAAAAAGCTTGATATTTTTATTGCAGATGCAAGTTTTGAAGATACTTACGCTGTTTTTGCGGACGTTAATGGGGACAACAAACCAGATCTTATCGTGGGTTCTGGAGGGAATGAGGCAAATGTAGATAAGGAAGTTTTTCGCAGTAGAATTTACTTAAATCAGGGAAATGGTAATTTCAAACTCTCAAATTTGAGCTTACCGAATACCGGGAATAATACTGCTGTGATCGCACCTTATGATTTTGATAATGATGGCGATATAGATTTGTTTATAGGAAGCAGAAGTGTCCCTGGAATTTTCGGTATTAATCCAAAGCATCAATTATTAGAAAATGATGGAAAAGGAAATTTTAAAGATTTAACCGATGCTAAAGCTTATATTCTCAACGATCTGGGGATGGTTACTGATGCTTCCTGGGAGGACACCAATAGTGACGGCATTAAAGACCTCATACTCAGCGGGGACTGGATGGCGCCTAAAATCCTTCAAAACAATGGGGATTCTTTTAAGTTAATAGATACTAAGCTCGAAGAAATTTCCGGGGCCTGGACAAGCCTTTCAGTTTTAGATATAAATGCTAATGAAAATCCGGATTTCATATTAGGAAATCGAGGCACCAATTCATTTTATCAAACTTCAGCCGAAAATCCGGTTAAGGTCTACATAAACGATTTTGATAATAACGGCACAATAGAACAAATTTTCACCCGGAATATAAACGGCAGGGATGTCCCAATACATTTAAGAAGAGAACTGGCCGGGCAAATTTCAGCAATTAAAAAGCAGAATCTAAAATTTTCAGAATATGCTACAAAGTCTATCGATGAACTTTTTCCGACGGAAATTGTTGAAAATTCAATCGTAAAAGAAATAACAACTTTTAAAAGCCTGATAGCTTTAAGTGATTCTAAGGGAAATTATAAATTTAAAGAATTACCCACCGAGGCTCAATTATCCAGTATTCACGCGATCGAGCATTTAATTACGAAAGATGGAAGTAAATATTTTTTACTTGCAGGAAATGATTTCGATTTGAAACCGCAATTTGGCCGTTTAGATGCCAGTAAAGGCCTTCTTTTAAAGGTGAGTGAAAATGGGGTTATGGAAATTATATCCAATAAAAAGACTGGATTTACTGTAGAAGGTGAAGTAAAGCACATCAGGAAAATTTTGAATAAAAATGGTGAAATCTTTATTCTCGTAGCCATAAATAATCAGGAACCAAAAATCTTTAAGTTTGATGAGAAAGCACTTTAGCCTGATATTTTTATTCATCTTTCTCGCCTCGTGTGAAAAAGAAAAATCTTCAGAAGATTTTCTCTTGGAAAACCTTCCGGCAGAAACTACGGGTCTATATTTTAGCAATGATCTTACCGAAACCAATGCCTTAAATATTTTAGATTATTTGTATTTCTATAATGGTGGCGGCGTTGCAGTTGGAGATATTAATAACGATGGCTTACCCGATATTTACCTCACCGGTAACCAGGTTAAGAACAAACTTTTTCTCAACAAAGGGAACCTACAGTTTGAGGATATTACCGAAAAGGCAGGGGTTTCAGGATTGTCTGACTGGAATACTGGGGTGGTCATGGCCGATGTTAACGGGGATGGTTTTCTAGATATTTACGTTTGCGCCGTTTCGGGAATTAACGGTTTAAACGGAAAAAACGAATTGTTCGTCAACAATGGCGATGGTACTTTTACTGAAAAAGCTGAAGAATTCGGACTTGATTTTCAGAACTATTCTTCCACGGCCGCTTTTTTTGATTTTGATAATGACGGCGATTTAGATATGTACCTTCTAAATCACGCCGTACACACGGTGAACACCTACGGCCCAGCCAATATTCGAAATAAACGTATCGCCGAAAGTGGGGATAAACTTTTAAGAAATGATAACGGGAAGTTTGTTGATGTAAGCCAGGAAGCCGGCATTTACGGAGGTGCTAATGGCTACGGCCTTGGCCTCGCAACCGCTGATTTTAATAATGATGGATTTACCGATATCTATGTTAGTAATGATTTTCACGAAGATGATTATTATTATCTAAACAATGGAGACGGCACTTTTACCGAAACCCTAAAATCAAAATTTGGCCACGTAAGTCGGTTTTCTATGGGAAATGATGCTGCCGATGTTAATAACGACGGTTTTATAGATATTCTCACGTTGGATATGCTTCCCCAGGATGAAAAGGTTTTAAAAGCCTCTGTAAGCGACGATCCCCGGGATTTAGATAAACTAAAAACCGAAGAATTGGGCTATCACTACCAGTATGCCAGAAATATGCTTCAAATAAATAAACAGGGAGAATATTTTCAGGAAACCGGGCTTTTGAGTGGTGTGGCCGCCACCGATTGGAGCTGGGCTCCTTTATTTGCAGATTTTGACCAGGATGGCTTTCAGGACCTGTTTATAGCCACCGGCATTCCCAAACGTCCCAATGATCTAGATTATATAAAATACGTTTCCAGTAAACAGATTCAGAAAAAAATAAATAATACCCGTCTTGTAGATAATGAAGCTTTAGATATGATGCCTTCTGGAAAGGTCCATAATTATGTTTTTAAAGGTTCTGACAGCCTCAATTTTAAAGATCAATCCGGTAAATGGATGGCGCGCGATTCTGTGATCTCTACAGGAATAGCTTATGCCGATCTGGACCACGACGGTGATTTGGATATTGTGAGTAACAATATTGATGCAAATGCGAGTATTTATGTAAATCAATCTGATTCTACTTCAGCTTATTTAAAATTATCCTTTAAACTGAAAACTGAAAATACCTTTGGAATTGGTACCAAAGCAATTGCCTGGCAGGATGGAAAAATGCAAACTCGCCAGCTTTATAACTCGAGAGGCTTTCAGTCTTCTTCAGAGCCTATTATCCATTTTGGGTTTCCGAAGAAAGAAAAATTAGATTCCCTGTTGATCATCTGGCCAGATAATACCTATCAAAAACAGGAAAAACTGGATTTAAATCAGCATTTAGTAATAATTCCAAACCAAAACGGCGATAGTATTGATTACAAAAAACTTTATCCTTCACCAAAACCCTGGTTTGAGAAAATCGATTCTCTACCCGGAATTACTTTTAATCACCGCGAAAACAGGTATACCGATTTTGACAGACAAAAACTGATACCTTATCAAATTTCAGACCGTGGGCCTGCGGTTGTTGTGGGAGATCTAAACGGGAATGGGTTAGATGATATCTACTTCGGAAATTCAAAATTTGAACCGGCAGAAATATACTTTCAACAGGAAAATACTTTTAAAAAGCAGTATTTTGAGCTGTTGGAAAAAGATGAAAAAACCGAAAATACTTCAGCCGTCATTGCCGATTTAAACCGGGATAATAAAAATGAACTTTTAGTCACTTCCGGCGGTGGTGAATTTTATGGTGAGGCTGATGCATTACTGGATAAATTATATGCTCTTGAAAATGGGGAATTAAAAGCTAAAGAATTACCAAAATACTTTGAAAATACTTCGGTCGTAAAATTAGGCGATCTTGACGGCGATGGCGATCTGGATATTTTTGTTGGAGGCGCCGCGGTTTCCAACGATTTTGGGAAACTCCCTTCCTCCTATTTACTCATTAATGAAAATGGAGAATTCAGAATCCGGAAAAATTCTGAAATTGAAAAGGTGGGAATGGTAACCGATGCGGTCTGGACCGATTTTGACGAAGATGGCCTTGAAGATTTGATCGTGGTTGGAGAATGGATGTCTCCGCAATTCTTTAGAAATAATAACGGAACTTTAGAGAATGTTTCAAGAAATATACTGGACAAAAAGCTAAACGGGCTTTGGCAAAGCATTATTCCTTTTGATATAAATAACGACGGAAGAATGGATTATTTACTCGGAAACTGGGGCTTGAACACTAAATTTCCGGCTTCAGCAGAATTTCCGCTAAAAATGTATTATTCAGATTTCGATAAAAACGGAAGCACAGAAACAATTATAACTTATGCTAAAAACGAACAATATTATCCGGCAAATGGTCTCGATGAACTCGTAGGACAACTTTCCTATCTGCGAAAGAAATTTCCGGAGTATAAAGATTTCGCAGGAAAAACCATAGAAGATATTTTCGAAAAGGAAGTCCTGGAAGAAGCTAAATTACTGAAAGTGCATACAATGGCTTCAGGATATTTGCTAAATAAGGATGGAAAGTTTATTTTTGAGCACTTTGAAAATGCATTGCAGGTTACACCAATTTTGGCATTTTTAAAAGCAGATTTTAATAAGGATACTCTGGAAGAAGTATTGGTTGCCGGAAATTATTTTGGAGTAACACCATATCATGGAAGGTTTGATGCCCTTGCGGGAAATATTATCACACAGAATGGTAAAATCCTTGAAGGCGTTGAACTTGGCCTGAATCTCACTCAGAAAAGCGTGAGAAGCCTTGATATTGTAACTTTCAAGGGAATTGATTATCTTATGGTAGGCATAAACAATGGCAAACCAGAATTTTACAAATTGAATAATTAAATGAAAAAATACCTTTATTTTTTTATAAGCACACTGGTTTTAGCTTCTTGTTCCAAAGAAGAAAAATCTATTGTGGTTTCAGCTGAAAATTATCATCATACTGTAGACAAAATTACTGATATTATGGTGCACGATATTTTTTCGCCGCCGGTAGCCAGCCGGATTTACGCCTATTCTAACCTGGCCGCTTATCAGATAATGAGGCAGGAAAATAAAGACCTCATAGATTTTACTTCAAAATTCGAAGAATTACAAGCAATTCCGAAAGCAGATTCCACCGCCAATATTAACTTTAAGCTTGCAGCATTAGTTGCCAAAATGGAGATTGGAAAGAAATTAATATTTTCTGAAGACTTGCTTACCTCTTACCGTGATAGTCTCTACACCGATTGGAAAAAAACAAATGAAGAGGAATTCAAAAGCTCCAAAGATTATGGCTTAGCCGTGGCACAACATCTTTCTAAATGGATAGATGAAGATAACTATAAAGAAACCCGTACTATGCCCAAATATTCGGTGTATAGCGACGATCCGGGGCGTTGGCAACCAACCCCACCCTCTTATATGGATGGCATTGAGCCCCACTGGCCAAAAATAAGACCCTTTACTCTTGATTCTGCTTCTCAATTTAAACCGGCACCACATCCAGAATTTTCCTTGGAAAAAGGAACGGCGTTTTATGATGAGCTTATTGAAGTTTACGAGATAAAGAATGAAATGGAGAAAAAAGGAGATGAATCTGAAGAGATTAAAATAGCCCAATTCTGGGATTGCAACCCTTATGTTTCTACCCAACGAGGCCATCTTATGTTTGCTACCAAAAAGATCACTCCCGGTGGCCACTGGATGGGGATTTGCAAAATTGCTTCTAAGAAAGCAGCTTTGGATTTCGCTCAAAGCTCTTATGCATATACCGCAACTGCTATTGCGCTTGCCGATGGATTTATAAGTTGCTGGGATGAAAAATACAGTAGTAATTTGGTAAGACCTGAAACGCTTATTAATAAATATGTAGATGAAAACTGGAAACCAGTGCTACAAACACCTCCATTTCCGGAATATTCCAGCGGACACTCTGTTGTCTCCGGAGCAGCTTCTATAGTACTCACCAGAATTTTTGGAGAAGATTTTAACTTTAGGGATGACACCGAAGTAAAATATGGCTTACCTGTAAGATCTTTTGATTCCTTTGCCCAGGCAGCCAATGAAGCCGCTATAAGTAGATTGTATGGCGGAATTCATTACCGATCGGCAATAGAAAATGGCATTGTTCAGGGTCGCAATCTCGGGACTCACGTAGTAGAAAACCTTAACCTGCAACCCCTCACCTACTAATTAATGTCAAAAAAAATCTGGCTATTGCTTCTTTGTGGCATACCTGTGCTCTTTTTGCTTTGGTATTTTGTAATAAAGAATAATGATTACGCTATAACATTTGAAACTAAAGCACTACCCAGTGAAATAGTTTACCTGATTGACTCTCCTGTTTTCGATAAAATGCAGATTAATAATTCAGAAATCAAATCTAATTTTTCCCAGGTAATTCAGGATGCACAATTAGGAGCAGAGTTCTATGATCTCAATTGGAATATTGAACCTAAGAATGATTCTATCACTAAAGTAAAACTCAGTGTAACCAATCAAAATAATTCGCTTAAAGATCGATTTTTATTGCTAATAGGCCAAAATGATTTTCAAAAGAAAATGAGAGATGAGATCGTATATTTTAAAGACGCTCTTACTACATATCTCGAATTATATAAAGTGAAAATTGAAGGTAAAACAAGTTCCCCAAAAAATACCTGTGCCTGCATTACTACTGATAGTAAGGTAGATCAAAAAGCTTTCGAGATGATGAAAACCATAGATATCCTTTCTAATTATATCCTGAATAATGATTTAGAGACCCTTGGAAGACCTAGAATACTCATCAATTCCTGGGATAAAAAAGCTGAAAATATAAATTTCAGTTTTTGTTTTCCTATTGCCGAAATGAAAACCTATCCGAAGGATTTATTAATTGAAATTAAAGAAATTCCTTCAGAAAAAGCTTTGAAAGCAAGCTTCCACGGCAATTATATGTTTTCACATAATGCCTGGTTGCATCTGATAAATTATGCCGAAAAACATAATATTGAAGTCAAGACTGAGAATATCCTGGAAGTTTTTCAGAATAACCCTCAACTAGGTGGAGACGAATCTCAATGGGAAGCTGAAATATACCTGCCTTTAGCAGAGTAAAACTTTAGGACTAAACCTTATTTTAAGGACTAACCTAAAATAAAAAAACCTCGCAGTTTAAATTCTGTGAGGTTTTTCAGTTAAAGCGAAGTATTGAAATTAACTTGTTTTAAGAATAAAAACTAAAGGGACATTGCTTTACCGCCACCCAATTCGTCTACGGGACCACAAGGAATATATTCTCCAGGAATTGGATCGTACCACATGACTTCTTCACCAATTTCTTCACTGGTTTTGTAAGCCCATATTCCCATATCACGTACCTCCTGTAAATAAGCTAAGGAACCGGCATCTGGGTCTAAAGTTATTTTTTGATCTCTATCCTGTGGATCCTGGGTTGCTGTATTTCTTTTAGCGATTTCATCTCTTTCTGCAGGTGTGGCTTTAAGATATTTCGCTACAATTTGCTCATATTCCTCTAAACTACCTTCGCCTTCTTCTTTACCAAATTCATTTTTAAAAGCTCTGGAAAACGCATCAGCAGACTGTTTGAAATTCTCCTGTCTATTTTCGTGAGCTACTTGTTCCATATAAGAATCTATGAATTCAGCAATATTTAACTCTTCCGCTCCGGGAGTATCGGTTTTAGGTAGAATAACTTCTAAAATCTGCTTTAATGCAAAACCATTAGAAGCACTTAAAAAAGTTGGCTCCCAATTATAGGTAGGATCGTTTTTACAGCTTTGTAAAAGGTTTAAAGTAGTGGGACCTACAATAATAGCTCCCGCTCCAAGTCCTATGTTTCTTAATGCCTGTCTTCTATTCATAATCCTTTTTTTTAAGCGTTAGATTTTTTAAAATTCTTAGAAGCATGGTCTGCAGCTCTTGCCGTCATAGCCATATAAGTTAAAGACGGGTTCTGGCAACCTGCAGAGGTCATAAAAGAACCATCAGTAACATATACATTGGGAACAGCGTGTACCTGATTATTTCCGTTTAATACCGAAGTTTCTGGATCTCTTCCCATACGGGCAGTTCCCATTTCGTGAATTCCAAGTCCGGGAGCTCCTAAATAATCATAAGGCTGAATATCTTTAAAGCCACCCTTCTCTAACATTGCAACCGCTTGTTCTACCATATCTTTTCTCATTTTCAGTTCATTTTCTTTGAACTCGGCATCAAAAGTTACAGTTGGTAAACCCCACTCATCGGTTTTATCATAATCAAGGGTCATTTTGTTTTCGTGATAAGGTAAAGTTTCACCAAAGCCCATAAGTCCCATAGTCCAGCCTCCGGGCTTAACAATTGCTTCTTTCAATTCTTTTCCATAAGAAGCTTCAGCTATTGTTTCACTCCAGTCTCCACGACCAGCACCACCCTGGTAACCATAACCACGGATAAAACCTAGATCATCGCTTCCTTTTATATTTCTAAAACGGGGTAAGTAAATTCCGTTAGGTTTTCTTCCTTTATAATATTGATCTTCAAAACCATCGTATTTAGCAGAAGCTCCAGCACGAAAATGGTGGTCCATTACATTATGTCCAAGTTCTCCACTATCGTTCCCCATGCCATCTTCAAACCTATCAGATTTTGATTGCATTAGGATACTTGTAGAAGCAATTGCAGAAGCACAAAGGAAAATCACATTGGCTTTAAATTCTATTTCCTCTTTAGTTTCAGCATCTATAACTTTTACGCCTGTAGCCAGTTTGGTTTCAGGATCGTAAATAACCTGGTTTACCACAGAATTGGGTCTCAAAGTCATATTTCCAGTCTTCTCGGCTGCTGGTAAAGTAGAGGAGTTACTGCTAAAGTAAGCTCCGTAAGGACAACCTCTAATACAACGGTTTCTATACTGGCAGTTAGAACGGCCTTCAAATTCTTTATCCCCCGTGAGGTGAGCCACCCTTCCAGCGGTTAAAACACGACCATCTGTAAAGCTTTCGGCCATACTTTTTTTAAGGTGGTCTTCAACACAATTAAGCGGCATTTGCGGGAGGAATTTACCATCGGGTAATTGGCTAAGGCCAAGATTTTCACCGCTAACACCTATATAAGATTCTACATAATCATACCAGGGTGCAATATCTTTATATCGAATTGGCCAATCTACTCCGTGACCGTCATTTTTATTGGCAGCAAAGTCCAAATCACTCAAGCGGTAGCTATGACGTCCCCACATAATAGATCTACCGCCTACGTGGTAACCACGCATCCAGTCAAATCTTTTGGTTTCATTGTAAGGGTGTTTAATATCATCTACAAACCAATGTGCACTCGCTTTATTGGTAGTATAACCGGTACGGGATTGCTTTTGCTGGCGTTTTTCTTCTTCCCTTGTCAATTGTCCTTTAAACTTATAATCCCAGGGATCATCGTTCATTGTAGGATAATCTTCAATATGCTTTACCATACGCCCCCGTTCAAGAACCAGGGTTTTAAATCCTTTTTCACTAAGCTCCTTCGCGGCCCAACCACCGCTAATTCCTGTACCTACGACTATTGCATCGTAAGTGTCATTTTCATAATAATTGCTCACTGTCTTGTAGTTAATTAATAATTTAGTTAATCGAATCCCTCCAAATATATAAATTTAAGGTTATAATTTTACTTCTTTAAAAAAAAGTATACTTTTAAGATTCCAAAATATCAGTAAAATCACATACTAGTAACTATTAATCCCATTCTATGAAAATTACACCAACGAAAATTTCCTCCTATTTATTAGTCCTTTTTTTATCCTTCGGAATTTATTCCTGCAAAGACCAAAAGTCGGAAAATGAAAATGCTAAAACCTCTGAAGCTCAAACCGAAGAAAATGCTGAACCATTCTTTAAACTTTCCCTGGCCCAATGGTCTCTTAATGAACCTATTTTTGCCGGTGAGTTAGATCCTATGGATTTTGCTGAAAAAGCAAGCGAAATGGGCTTTGAAGGTATTGAATATGTTAGTGCTTTCTATTCGCAGCAAATAAACGAAGCCGAAAATCCCGAAGAAGCAATGCAAAAGGTTTTGGATACTTTAAAAACTAAAAGTGAAGAATTCAACGTAGAAAACGTTTTGATTATGGTAGATGGGGAAGGCGAGTTAGCCAGCCCTGACAAAGCTGAACGTGAAGAAGCCGTTGAAAATCATAAAAAATGGGTAGATGCCGCCAGTTTCCTCGGAGCTCATTCTATACGTGTAAACCTTTTTGGAAGTGAAGAACCGGAAGAATGGAAAGATTCAGCTACAAAAGGTTTAAAAGCACTTAGCAAATATGCTGCTGAAAAAAATATAAATGTCTTGGTTGAAAACCACGGTTACCTTTCTTCTAACGCAGAACTTTTGGTAGAAGTTATTGAAGGAGTGAATATGGAAAATGCTGGAACCCTCCCCGATTTCGGTAATTTTTGCCTCAAAAGAGAAGGTGGCGAACGTTGGGAAGCAAAGTGTGTTGAAGAGTATCCAAAATACCAGGGCATAGAAGAAATGATGCCTTATGCCAAAGCTGTAAGCGCAAAATCTTATGATTTTAATGAGGAGGGCGAAGAAACCACGCTTGATTATGAACGAATTCTGAAAATAGTACAGGATGCAGGTTACACCGGTTTTGTTGGCGTAGAATATGAAGGCGAAAATTTATCGCCAGAAGAAGGTATTGAAGCCACTAAAGAACTTTTAATAGAAGTTGGAAGCAAATTAAACAGCAACAATAACTAAGAGAAGCGACAGAAAATAATGAAAAGTTTAACCAGATTTCAACTATCAACCATGATGTTCCTCGAATTCTTTATTTGGGGAGGATGGTTTGTAACTTTAGGAACATTTTTAGGACAGAATTTAAGTGCTACCGGTGCACAAACCGGGATGGCCTTTTCTACACAATCTTGGGGAGCCATTATAGCTCCCTTTATTATTGGCCTAATCGCCGACCGCTTTTTTAATGCCGAACGCATTTTAGGATTTCTTCATATTGCCGGTGCGATTTTGCTTTATATGATGTTTCAGTCGGAAGATTTCACTAATTTTTATCCTTTTGTTTTGGGATATATGATCCTTTATATGCCAACATTGGCTCTGGTAAATTCCATTTCCTTTTACCAAATGACCGATCCATCTAAACAATTTTCCAGCATCAGGGTTTTTGGAACCATAGGCTGGATAGTTTCGGGAGTTGTAATAAGCCTGGTTTTTGGCTGGGATTCTGCGATGGCGCGAGAAGAAGGAATGCTTAGATACACTTTCTTAATGGCAGCAATTGCTTCTGCTGTTCTAGGATTATTCAGTTTTACATTACCTAAAACACCACCAAGCAGCAAAGGTGAAAAAGTAACTTTATCTGATATTTTAGGACTGGAAGCTTTAGCCCTTCTAAAAGGGAGAAACTTTTTAATGTTCTTTATTTCATCGGTATTAATTTGTATTCCACTGGCTTTTTATTACCAAAACGCCAATCCTTTTCTTTCTGAAGTAGGCATGGAAGATCCTACTTTTATGATGTCTATCGGGCAGATTTCCGAAGCATTATTCCTTTTATTACTGCCTTTCTTTTTTAAGAAATTCGGCTTTAAAATAACCTTGCTGGCGGGTATGCTCGCCTGGGTATTGCGTTACCTGCTTTTCGCATATGGGAATGCGGGAGAATTGGTTTATATGCTAATTATAGGTATAGCACTCCACGGAATTTGTTACGACTTTTTCTTTGTATCCGGACAGATCTATACCGATTCTAAAGCGGGACCAAAAATTAAAAGTGCAGCACAGGGTTTAATTACCCTGGCAACTTACGGCGTAGGGATGCTAATTGGTTTCTGGGTAGCAGGACAGATTAGCGATCTTTATTTAAATGCAGATGGCACTCACGACTGGGAACAGATTTGGATAGTTCCGGCGGGGTTTGCCTTTGTTGTAATGATATTATTTGCTATTTTCTTCAAAAATGAAGATATAGCGAAAAAGGATATTGAAATATAACAAACCAAAAAGAAATAAAATATGGGTAAAAAAATAAAATTAGGAGTACTAGGTGGCGGTGGCGATTCCCTTATTGGGGTTCTACACCGCGTAGCCTCTTCTATGTATGATAAATTTGAATTTGTAGGTGGAGTTTTTAATCCTGACCTGGAAGAAAGTAAAAAGTTTGCACAGGAGTTGGGAATTGGAACCGATAGGGTTTATAAAGACCTGGATCATTTAATAGCTGAAGAAGCAAAATTGCCGGAAGAAGACCGTATAAAAGCTGTTTCAATTCTTACACCTAACTTTTTGCATTTTCCAATGGCAAAGCAGCTTTTGGAAAACGGTTATCATGTGATTTGTGAAAAACCAATGACTACCACTTACGAGGAAGCTAAGATACTTGAAGACACGCTCATAAAATCTAAAACCATTTTTGCGGTAACATACACTTATACAGGTTACCCAATGATTCGCCAGATGAAAGAAATGATCGCTGCAGGCGAGATTGGCAAAATTCAAAAGGTAGACGTGCAATATTACCAGGGATGGATAAATTCAATTATTCACGATAAAGATGAAAGAAACAGTATTTGGCGCCTTGATCCTGAAAAAGGAGGTATCAGCTGCTGTATTGGTGATATTGGTACACACGCTTTTGATATGATAGAGTATGTTACAGGCCTTGAGGTAAAAGAACTTTTAGCCGATCTAAACTATGTTTATTCAGATAATAAAATGGATGTAGATGGAACTGTGCTACTTCGTTTTTCAGAATTTGTAAAAGGAGTGCTTAGATCCAGCCAGATCGCTACGGGAGAAGAAAATAATTTTGCTGTAAAGATTTACGGAACAAAAGCCGGCCTAAAATGGGAACAGGAAAACCCGAATTACCTCTACAAACTGGAAGACGGGCAACCAATGAAGGTTTTAAAACCCGGGCACGAATACAATTCAGCGCTTTCTTTAGACGGTACCAAACTGCCTCCGGGACATCCCGAAGGTATCTTCGATTCTATGGGAAACATTTATAAAGGAGTTGCAAGGGCAATTAATGGAGAAAAATACCACCCAGCCGAATTTCCTACAATGAAGGATGGAATTCGCGGAATGAACTTTATCGAAAAAGTAGTAAACTCTCATGCCAAAGGAAATGCTTGGGTAAAGTTGGACGCATAAAATAGTAACATTATGAAAACAGTAAAAGGACCTGCGGTTTATTTAGCGCAATTTATGGATTCCGAAAAGCCATTCAATAGTTTGGATGGTTTGTGCGAATGGGCTGCAGATTTAGGATATAAAGGAATACAGATCCCAACCTGGGAATCGGCTTTAATCGATTTAAAAAAGGCAGGGGAAAGTAAAGATTATTGCGACGAAATTAAAGGAAGAGTAGAATCGTACGGACTGGAAATCACCGAGCTCTGCACCCATTTACAGGGGCAACTTGTTGCAGTTCATTCTGCTTACGATACAATGTTCGATAATTTCGCACCCAAAGAAGTTAAAGGCAATCCCAAAGCCAGAACCCAATGGGCAGTTGAGCAAATGAAAAGCGCAGCCCGTGCCAGCAGGCATTTTGGTTTGGATGTTCACGGGACTTTTAGCGGATCTCTACTCTGGCACACTGCGCATCCCTGGCCACAAAGACCGCAAGGCCTTGTAGAAATGGGGTTTAAAGAACTTGCAAAACGCTGGACTCCTATTTTAAATGAATTTGATGAACAGGGCGTAGATGTTTGCTACGAAGTTCACCCTGGAGAAGATCTTCACGACGGAGTAACTTTTGAACGTTTCCTGGAAGCGACAAATAATCACAAACGAGTAAATTTATTGTATGATCCCAGCCATTTTGTATTGCAGCAATTAGATTATATTTCTTACATAGATCATTATCACGAATTTATTAAAATGTTCCACGTAAAAGATGCCGAGTTTAATCCCACCGGGAAAAAAGGCTCTTTTGGTGGTTATGGCGACTGGATAGATCGTGCGGGAAGATATAGACATCCCGGGGACGGCCAGGTAGATTTTAAAACCATATTTTCTAAATTAACCGAATATGGATGTGATGTTTGGGCGGTTCTTGAATGGGAATGCTGCATCAAATCGCCCGAACAGGGCGCTCGCGAAGGAGCCCCGTTTATTCAAAATCATATTATTGAAGCTACCCAAAAGAAATTTGATGATTTTGCCGGAAGCGAAATTGACGAACAAAAATTAAAAAGAATCTTAGGACTTAATTAAATATATAGAATGAAAAAAACAAGTTTAATTTTAGCAACGGCTGCAATTATGGCCACAGCATGTAAATCTGATAAGGAACAACAGGAAACAAAAGAGGCATATGAAGCTGATGCAGCCAATGACACTACTGCAATGGCTAGCAATGATGATAACTGGACCGAATTATTTAATGGGCAGAGCCTTGAAGGCTGGAAAGCTTTTAACGCCGATTCTATTTCAGACCAGTGGCAGGTAGAAGATGGTGTGCTTGCTTTTATTCCTGCCGAAGGAGAACGCGAAAGTTCTGAAAACCTTATTTCTGAAAAAACCTACACTAATTTTGAACTTTCCCTGGAATGGAAAATTTCAGAAGGAGGAAATAGCGGAATTATGTGGGGTGTCCAGGAAAGTGAAGAGTTCTCTGAACCTTATTTAACCGGACCGGAAATCCAGATCCTGGATAATGATTTACACCCAGATGCAAAGAATGGTGAAGTTAGACAGGCAGGTGCCCTTTACGATATGATGCCGCCAAGCGAAGATAAAACTAAGAACGCAGGAGAATGGAACCAGACGGTAATAAGAATTAACCACGAAACCAATAAAGGTTCGGTTCGTCTAAACGGAACTTTGATCAATGAGTTTGCCGTTCACGGGGAAGAATGGAGTAAACTGGTAGAAAACTCAAAGTTTAAAGATTGGGAAGATTTCGGGAAAAACCGGGAAGGCCACATTGCCCTCCAGGACCACAGTGATAAAGTTTGGTTTAGAAATATTAAAATTAAAGAACTGGAATAATCCAGAGTCTCTTTTGATTTAAAAGCTGATTGAAATTCATAGCACTTATATTGAATTTGCAATCAGCTTTTTTGTTTTAGGTGTTGCCAAACAATTTGTACCTTGAATAAAAACTAAGCTATGAGAACCGAAAAAGTAAACTTTAAAAATAAGAATGGCGATGATCTATCTGGTTATTTAGAACTCCCTTTTAATCAGGAACCTCATAATTTTGTGCTTTTTGCTCATTGCTTTACCTGCAATAAAAATTTCTTTGCTGCTAAAAATATTAGTCGCACCTTGGCGCGAAACGGTTATGGGGTTTTACGTTTCGATTTTACGGGATTGGGAGAGAGTGAGGGAGAGTTTTCAGACAGTAATTTCTCCGGAAATATCCAGGATCTTATTGCGGCGGCTACCTATTTGGAAGAGGAGTATAAAGCTCCCAGCTTAATAATAGGACATTCACTGGGTGGAGCTGCAGTTTTATTTGCGGCCAAAGAATTGAAATCGGTTAAAGCGATTACAACAATAGCGGCACCTTCTACTACTGCACACGTTCAACATTTAATACAAAATAATGTTGAGGAAATTGAGAAAAACGGAGAAGCTCAGGTAAATATCGGGGGACGACCTTTTAAGATCAAAAAGCAATTTCTTGACGACATTGAAAAACATAAGTTAAAACCTTACCTCGCCGATCTTAAAAAATCACTTCTGATTATGCACTCACCACAGGATAATATAGTGAGCATTAAAAATGCTGAAGAATTATATGTAGCGGCAAGGCACCCTAAGAGTTTTATCTCCCTTGACGGAGCAGCGCATCTACTTGCTGCCAAAGGTGACGCTACTTACGCCGGTAATGTAATTGCTACCTGGGCTGCACGATATTTGGAAATTCCGAAGAAAGAAATTCCGGAATCTGATGCAGATGTTGTGGCGGGATTAGAGAAAGAAGATGCTTTTACTACAAAAATGAAAGCCGGAAACCATAGCTTCTTGGCCGATGAACCCATAAAAGCCGGTGGAAAAGACTACGGACCTACTCCATATCAGCTCTTATCTTCCGGTTTGGCTTCCTGTACTTCTATGACGCTTCAAATGTATGCTAAGCGAAAAAAATGGCCTTTAGAAGATGTGGAAACACACGTTTATTATTCTCGCGAACATCAGGCAGATTGCGAAAAATGTGAAGAGAAAGCTTCAAAAATAGATACTTTTAAAAGAGAAATTAAACTTTATGGCGATTTGGATGAAAAACAGAAAAAACGATTGCTAGAAATTGCAGACCGTTGCCCTGTTCATAAAAGTTTAACTTCAGCAACAAACATAAAAACCAAATTAATCTAGACTGAAACCCGGTGTTTGTTAACCTATCCTTAAATCTTTGGCTATACAACGGGATACGATTAATTTAGTAATGTTAAATCTAAAAACCAATCCAGATTATGAAACGAATAAGTTTATCACTAGTATTTTGCGCCTCATTATTTATAATAGGTTGTAAAAACGACAAAAAAGAAAACGATACTGAAAATGCTGCCGAGACAGAAATGAATTCTGAGATGGAAGCACAGCAGGATGAGGAAGAGGTTAAAGAAATTACTGTTCCTCTAGAGCCTAAAAGTGGAAGCGAATTAGGTGGCGAAGTAACTTTTACTCAAGAAGATGGCGAAGTTACTATGGAAGCTACAATTACAGGTTTAGCTGAAGGTCAGCACGCGATCCATATTCACCAGAAAGCAGATTGCTCTGCTGAAGATGGAACTTCTGCAGGTGGCCACTGGAATCCAACCAACGAAAAGCATGGTAAATGGGGTGATGCTGAAGGTTACCATAAAGGTGATATTGGAAACTTTGAAGTTGATGCTAATGGAGAAGGAACTGTTAGTATGACTACCGATGAATGGTGTATAGGTTGTGACGACGATAATAAGAACATCGTTGGAAAAGCCATTATAGTGCACGACGGAGTAGACGACTTCACTTCGCAACCATCTGGAGCTGCAGGCACAAGAGTTGGATGTGGTATAATAGAAATGTAATTTCTTTTACATAAGTTTTAATAAAAAGCGGCTAATTGCCGCTTTTTATTTTTTTCGGGAAATACTTTTTTCTACATTTACTCACTATAAGTGAGACTTTAAGACTTTTCCCCAGGTAAATCACTGAGTAAGCCACTATTATTTTATGCAACAAGACGCCTTAATTCTAGAACTTCAAAATGGCAATGAACGTGCTTTTGAACGTATTTACCACTTATATTCAGAAAGTACCTACGGGATTATTTACAGTATAATTAGAGATGAAAGTATTGCCGAGGAAGTTCTTCAGGATGTATTTTTAAAAATCTGGGATAAAGCCCCTAGTTATAACTCAGATAAAGGCCGTTTTTTCACCTGGATTCTTAATATTGCACGTAATACTTCCATAGATAAAATAAGATCTAAAGATTTTAAAAACGATCAACAAAACCTTAAGACAGATAACTTCGTAGATATATTAGAGGCAAAGACTAATTTCTCTGAAGCAGTAGATACAATTGGACTTAAAAAGTACATAGACGCCTTAAAGCCGGTTTGTAAAAAGTTAATTGATTATCTATTTTTTAAAGGCTACACACAAAAAGAAACTTCAGAAGAATTAGATATGCCGCTGGGAACCGTTAAAACCCGAAATCGGGTTTGTATAGATAAATTAAGAGCAATGGTAGTTAAGTAATGGATATTCAAAAGTACATATCGTCTGGAATTCTTGAACTGTATGTTTATGGCGCACTTTCTGAAAAAGAAAGTCGCGAAGTTAGTCGTGTACTAAAAGAGTATCCCGAAGTTAAAACCGAGGTTGAAGAAATTGAAAAAGCTTTACTTACTCTATCTTCTGCAGCGGCCCCAAACAATGCTGAACATTTAATTTTCTCAATTAAAGAGAAATTAGCTAAATCTTCAAAGGCACCTACGCCGGTAACAACTCCTGTTAGATCTATTAACTGGATCACTTATTCAGGTTGGGCAGCAAGTTTATTATTACTTATAGGACTTTTCGTTTTCTTTAATCGAACCAACGATCTAAGAGACGAATTAAGTGCCGAACGAGCCAGAAATGCTCAAATGGAAGAACAAATTGCCAACGCACGTGAAAATGCTGAAAAAGCTGAAGAACTGCTTGCGGTAATTAGAGATAGAAACGTAGAGCGAGTGCCTTTAAGAGGCCAGAATGTAGCTCCTGAGGCATTTGCCTCCGTTTACTGGAATACGCAGGAAAACACTGCTTATATAGACGCTAAAGATTTACCCCAACCGCCGCGCGGAAAAGTATACCAGGTTTGGTCACTTACTATGCAACCACTTACACCAACCAGCATAGGATTGTTGGATGATTTTGAAGCTGACGGTAATAAGGTTTTCAGTCTTGAAAATCCAAACCAGTCTGAGGCTTTCGGGATTACTTTAGAACCCGAAGGTGGTAGTGAAACCCCAACAATGGAACAATTATATGTTTTAGGTACGGTAGCCGCACCTTAGATTATCCTTACTATAAAATCTGGAAAACAAACAGGAGTTCTTAAGTTGTTTTAATCTCAAACATTGGTTAAAAAAAATGAAGGCTCGCCATATTTCTATACGGCAAACCTTCACATAACCAACCAAAAAAATAAAATTCAGAAAACCAGGGGGCTAACAAAAACAAGTTATTTTGAGATTCCCGTTTTTCATCAATATTTACGGAGAAATTGGAGTGAAGGTTTTAATATCTTCTTTTTTAACATTTTAAGCTTAAGAAATCCAGCGTTTAAAATCCTTAACCCTTTCACGACTCACAATAAGCTGAAATTCAGTAAAAGCATTTAGTTTCACTTCTAAACGGCTATTGGTATAGCTAATAATATCTTCTATACAGTCAATATTTACAATGGATTTGCGATTGATTCTGAAGAATTTTTCAGGATCCAACTCATTTTCTAAGTTTTCAAGGGAGATATCTACCGGGTAATTTCTTCCGGTCGTTGTAGTGAGATAAGAAGCTTTATTTTCAGAATAAAAACAGCAAATTTCATTGGTAGCGATAATCTTTAAATGTTGACCTACTTGAATGGTAAACCGGGTTTTGTAATCTGGTTTGCTTTCGGTCTCCAACATCTTTCTAAATACATTAAAATCTATCTGGGAGTTATTTTTTAGATAATTTTCCCTGAATTTACGCACTGCATTGGTCAGCTCTTCTTCATCTATAGGCTTCAGTAAATAATCAACACTATTCAGTTTAAAAGCTTTTAAAGCATATTCATCATAAGCAGTGGTAAAAATAACGGCGCTGCTAATTTTCACCTTTTCAAAAATTTCAAAAGAAATTCCGTCACTAAGTTGAATATCAAGGAAAACAAGATCCGGTTCTGGATTTTCTTTAAACCAGGCAACACCTTCATTTACTGAATGTAACATCGTATTAACCTCTAAATCGAGCTTTTTCAGCATTCTTTCCAAACGTCGGGCAGCAGGTTTCTCGTCTTCAACAATAACTATTTCCATTATTCCCAACGCTGTTTTTCTTCTTTTTCCATATACTCCTGAATCTTGCGTTCTTCCCATCGCTTATCGAACATAGGGTTCAATCTAAAAGCTTTTAAAGCGTCGAAGGCCAAACCGATTCCCCAACCTCCTACAACCCATAAAAACCAGGGATATACCCATTGATTCGTATAGTAATTGATTCCCGCTAGAAATAAATTCACCAAAATATAGGAGAATAAATGATTGTAGAATTCCCGCAATTCTTTAACCCGCTCCCGGGCTTTTAAATATTTATCTTCTGAAGTTTCCATAATTAGTTGATTTTATCTTTTTGCATTAATTCCTTAATTTTTCGCTCTTCCCAATTTTTACCGAGTAAAAGGTTATAGTTAAAAACTGACAGACCGTGAAAAAACACGCCTATTCCCCAACCAATTGCCGGGAAAACAACCCATATAAATCCGCTATAGGTCAAGTAATTAAACAATCCCAGAACAGGAATTACAATCAGGTAGGAAGTTAAATTTCCATAGAATTCGCGCTCTGCTTTTACTTGCTTCTTTGCCCGTAAATAAGCGTCCTCTTTGGCATAAACCGGTGCTTGCTTTTCCATTTTTACAATTTTAGTTAATAAAGGAAGTTTTACAATAAATACATTATGAGAATTATCGATTTCTATCTTCCTATCGGTAAGCAAATGATAACGTTGCTTAATATTAGAAAGCCCAACTCCACTTCCCCGCTTTAGAATCGCTTTGGGCTGAAGATTATTTTTCACCACCAAATTTCTATCTTCTTCTATAATGCTAATCTCTAAAGGATTTTCAGAATTTACCGTATTGTGTTTTATGGTATTTTCCAATAGCAATTGAAGCGAAAGTGGAACAACCTTGGCTTCCGGATTTTTTAATACCGAAGGAAAATTAAACACAATAGCATCTTCAAAACGCATCTTCAGCAAATCCATATAGGTTTTAGCGAATTTTAATTCTTCTTCAAGGTCCACCAGTTCTTTATTTTTCTGTTCCAAAACATAGCGGTAAACTTTGGAAAGCGCGCTTGTAAACTTCTGAGCCTGCTCCGGATTTTCATCGATTAACGCACTTAAAACATTTAAACTATTGAATAAAAAATGAGGATCTAATTGATTTTTAAGGGCATCAAATTTTGCCGAAGCCGTACCGGCGATTATCTTTTGTTCTTTTACTTTCTTTTCCTGTAAAGCCTTGTAAAAATAAATAAGATGAAAAAACAAGGAAATAATGGTCGTAAAAAGCAATGGAAAAAGATAAAATGACATCCTCTCATTGCCAAAAAATTCCTGAAATGCAACCCCTTCATAAACTACGTGATGCAGTAACCGACAAATAAAGTATCCTATTAATGTTAAAATTACTGAACCAAAAGCCCCCAAAAGCACTTTTTTTATGTTGGCATTTTCCCAGGTTATCTTTGCTCCAAACCACCAGAAATAACTGGCGTTTAAATAGGTGAGAATAAAACTGTAGGAAAAATAAAGAAGCCAGGTTTCCAGCTCCAGCAATTCTTCAAAATTAAATCCACTGAAGAGAATTTCCAGAAAAAAGATCACCAGGGTAATCGTGATACTGATTTTTAGAACTTTGAGAAAGAATTTCATCGATTTCTATTTACAAGGCTAAGATGCGAGAAAGTCATTTTCTTTACTAATTAAAATTTCTGAATTGTAGAAAATCTAAACTGAACTGTTTTTGTTCTTTAGAACCGGTTTAAACTATAGGGAAAACTCGGGTTTAAATTTTCCTTAACATAAAAATCAATAATTTAGAACCTTAACCAACACCCTAAATTATGAATATTTTTGAAGCATTACGCCAGGAACACGAAATACAACGCCATCTTGTAGCCAAGTTGGTAGAAACCCAAGGCGATACCGAAGAAAGAAAAAAGATCTTTGAGCAGTTAAAACACGAATTAAAGATTCACGCTGATGCTGAAGAAAGGCACTTTTATATCCCTCTAATCAAGAAAGACCTTACACAGGAAAAAGCCAGGCACAGTGTGGCCGAACATCACGAGATGGATGAGCTTATTGAGCAATTGGAAGATACAGAAATGGACGCTTCTAACTGGCTGAAAATCGCAAAAGAGCTTGAGCATAAGGTAATTCATCATTTAGATGAAGAAGAGCAGGAAGTTTTTCAAATGGCCGGAAAAGCCCTAACCGATAACCAAAAGACCAGCCTTGCCGAAGATTATAACAAGGAAATAAAGAAAATGAGATAATACTGGAAATGAAAATTTGAATACTAAAATGCAGTTAAGCGAAAATTTCACTTAACTGCATTTTTATTTATATCTCTTCTTTATCTACTTTCATTTGATTTTCATAACCTTTAAACGGTCTGATTATCAGTCGGGCGGCCTTATCGTAATTCCAGTAATTATAAAGCCAGTTAAAGAAAGTCACTAAACGGTTTCTAAAGCCAATAAGGAACCAAAGGTGTACGAACATCCAGATGAACCAGGCGAAAAATCCACTAAACGAGCCCTGTTCTAGATCTACAACCGCACGGTTTCTTCCAACCGTGGCCATAGTTCCTTTATCTTTATATTTAAAAGGTTCAAGTTTTTTACCTTCAACGATATTCATAATATTTTTTGCCAAATGTTTCCCCTGCTGAATTGCCGGCTGGGCAACCATAGGATGACCTTTCGGGTAATCTTTGGTTTGCATTAAGGCGATATCACCAATGGCGAAAACATTATCATAACCATTAATTTGATTAAAAGCGTTCACCTCATACCTGTTTGCTTTTTCTACTAAAGCTTCAGCACTTAAGCCTTTTACCGGTGCCCCAGTTACTCCAGCGGCCCAGATAAAAGTTTCAGTTTTTAAGGTAAGATCTGTATTGGTTGTTACTAAATGCCCATCATATTCTTCTACCATTGTATTCAGGTGAACTTTCACTCCAAGTTCTTCAAGAAATTCGTGGGCTTTTCTGGATGCTTTTTCACTCATTGGCGGTAAAACCCTATCCAGGCCTTCCAGGAGATGAATATTCATCTCAGTTGGATTTATATCAGGATAATCGTTGGGCACAATATGGTTCTTCAATTCAGCAATTGCACCACTAAGTTCTACTCCGGTTGGGCCTGCTCCTACCAAAACAAAGTTCAGCAGTGCTTTTCTTAGTTCTGGATCATCAGTAATTACAGCCTGTTCTAAATTTTCGAGAATTAGACTTCGAATATTCAATGCCTGCGGAACGGTTTTCATCCACATCCCGTTCTTCTCAATACTTTTATTTCCGAAGAAATTGGTTTTAGAACCGGTAGCAATCACCAGGTAATCGTAAATCAAATCCCCAATAGTAGTTTCTATATAGCTTTTTTCAGTATTAATAGATTTAACCTCGGCCATCCTAAAAATACATTTCTTACTATTTCGCGTAATCTTGCGCATAGGATAAGCAATAGAATCTGGCTCTAAACCAGAGGTAGAAACCTGGTAAAGTAAAGGCTGAAAAGTATGATAATTGTGACGATCTAAAATCACAGTTTGCACATCTTCGCCTATTAGTTTACGTACCATTGCCATTCCAGCAAAGCCGCCACCAATAATAACGACTCTCGGTAAATTTGTTCTTGGAATATTCATAAAGGTTTGTTTTCCTCGATAATCGAGATTTAAAATACCTTCTTTTATGGAGGTAGTCACCCAAATTTAAGTTTTCTCCTGCTTTGGCTGAAAAAATATGGCTGCATTAACTATACTTTATACTTTTTTGTAACATTGCAGCCTCTTATACTACATATAAGAGCTAACCAATTAATGTGGATAAGGAATTAGAACATCAGTTTGTAAAAAACCTGGAGAAACACCAGAATATTGCGCATAAAATTTGCCGTATATATACGAATAATCAAGATTCGCATAATGATCTTTTTCAGGAAATTACCATTCAGCTCTGGAAAGCTTACCCCAAGTTTAGGGGTGAAGCAAAATTTAGCACCTGGATGTACAGGGTTGCCCTAAATACTGCCATCACGTTATACCGAAAGAAAAAAAGAAGTATAAAAACGCAGGATTTTGATACGGTAGATTTTAAGATAAAGGCGGAGGAATATGACGATGAAACCGAGCAGCAATTAAAAGTGATGTATTCTGCAATTCAAGAATTAAATGATATTGAAAAGGCCCTTGTTTTCTTATACCTCGAAGATAAAAATTACAGGGATATTTCTGAAACCCTTGGTATTACTGAAGTAAATGCACGAGTGAAGATGAACAGGGTGAAAACGAAGTTAAAAAACATTTTAAATCCGTAGAGAATAATGGATGGACTGGATTTATTAAAAAAGGATTGGAAAAAACGGGAAGGTAATATTCCTCAACTTTCCTATAATGAAATTTACAAGATGCTGTGGAAGCGCTCATCTTCAATTGTAAAATGGATTTTTGTAATTAGTATTCTTGAGTTTCTATTTTGGGCACTCATTAATATTTTTATGGCCGATCATGAATACTGGGCAGAGATGGAACGGATTCATCTTAAAGAATTTACGGTAATAACTTATGTCATTAATTATGCAATAACTTTTTTCTTTATTTTTTGTTTTTATAAAAATTATCGAAGAATATCTTCTACTGATAATGTAGCAAAATTGATGAAGAATATCTTACGCACCAGAAAAACGGTAAAATATTATATAGGTTACGTTTTAATTTCAACAGCACTAATTACAGTTATTTACACCTATTTTTTTATGAATTATCACGCAAGTACCACTGTGGTAGAGGATGTAGAAAAATACAGTTTTACGCCGCTACAATGGCTAATGTTTGCTGGAATAATTTTAGGTGGGTTAGCAGTTTTCCTCGGAATTATATGGTTATTCTACCGGGTTGTTTATGGGATTTTGTTACGCCGATTGAATAAAAACTACAAAGAGTTAAAGAAATTAGAGGTTTAGATAACTACCTAGTTATTATAATTTGAAAGTAGAATCACCTTTATTATTTATTATTCCTAAATCGTTATTCATAACTGGTTTCAGGGTCTAAGTTTAGCTGAAAGTTAGATGCTGAATCAAGTTCAGCAGGACTGTTCTTTCTAGGCGAAAGTGGTGATTAATAATACCAGCGCCAGTTTAAACTTCAGGCTATAAAATAGAAAATGGCTGTTTGAGTTAATCAAACAGCCACTTTTTTATATAAAACTTTCTTAAAATTGTCTATACGTGAAGCGCACGGTTATCGGTAGCGGCCAGGGCGGCTTCCTTAACGGCTTCAGCATAAGTTGGGTGAGCATGACTCATTCTAGCGATATCTTCAGCAGATGCTCTGTATTCCATTGCGGTCACAGCTTCAGCAATAAGATCGGCAGTACGGGCACCAATCATATGTACACCTAAAACCTCATCGGTTTTTTCATCGGCAAGGATTTTTACAAATCCGTCTGTATCTCCACTTGCTCTGGAACGTCCAAGAGCACGCATAGGGAATTTACCTTCTTTATATTTAACGCCATCTTCCTTAAGTTGTTCTTCGGTTTTACCTACAGAAGCAACTTCAGGCCAGGTATAAACCACACCCGGAATCAGGTTATAATCAATATGTGGTTTTTGTCCGGCAATTGTTTCAGCAACAAAAGTTCCCTCTTCTTCGGCTTTATGAGCCAGCATCGCACCTTTTACCACATCACCAATAGCATAAATGTTATCTGTATTGGTTTGCAGATGTTCGTTTACCTCAATTCTACCTTTATCATCAACTTTTACTCCGGCAGCATCAGCATTTAAACCATCGGTAAAAGGTTTACGTCCTACTGAAACAAGGCAGTAATCTGCTTTTATTTCAATTTCTTTATCCTTTTTATCGTCAGCTTTTATAATGATCTCATCATCTTTACGCTCTACTGATTTCACTTTGGTAGAAGTATGGAATTTTACACCCTGCTTCTTAAGTACTTTTTGAAGTTCTTTTGAAAGTGCAGCATCCATTGTAGGAATAATTCGGTCTAAAAATTCAACAACAGTAACCTCAGCTCCCAAACGACGGTAAACCTGACCTAATTCCAGGCCAATTACACCACCGCCAATTACGACCATATGCTTAGGAATTTCCTTTAATTTTAAAGCTTCAGTAGAAGTAATTATTCGTTCTTTATCCAGCTCGATAAACGGAAGGTTGGCCGGTTTTGAACCTGTAGCGATAATTGTTTTCGCAGCCTCGATGGTTTCAGTTTTACCATCGTTTTTCTCAATATTGATGTGGGTTTTATCCTTAAAAGATCCAACACCTTCAAAAACATCAATCTTATTTTTATCCATCAGGAACTTCACCCCGTCGCAAGTCTGGCTCACAACCGAAGATTTACGTTCCATCATTTTTTTAAGGTTTACTTTTACCTCACCCGGTATATCTATCCCATGTTCTTCAAAATGTTCTACAGCATCGTGGTAATGGTGAGAAGAATCCAGTAGAGCTTTACTTGGAATACAACCTACATTTAGGCAGGTTCCACCCAGAGTTGAATATTTTTCTATGATAGCAGTTTTCATTCCCAGTTGCGCGCAGCGTATAGCGGCCACATATCCTCCCGGGCCAGAACCTATAACTGCAACATCATATTTACTCATAATTCTATTTTTTATGTTGATTTTTTAACAAAGTGAACACAAAAGTACAACTATTCGGGGCAATGACCAATGCTCATAAAATTATGATTTAGGCTTTAACATAAACTGTTTTCTTATTAACAAACTCCATCATTCCTTCTTTAGCTAACTCGCGGCCATAGCCAGATCGCTTGGTTCCACCAAAGGGAAGTCGGGGATCAGATTTTACCAGCTCATTAACAAAATAGGCGCCATCTCTAACCTTATCAGCCATTTGCATAGCTTTTTCAATATCCTTTGTAAAAACCGTAGTTCCCAGTCCAAACTTTGATTTCTCTGAAAGTTCAAAAGCTTCTTCTATGCTTTTTACTTTAATAATCGCTGCGAGTGGTCCAAATGTTTCTTCATCGAAAGCGGCCATTCCCGGTTTTACATTTCCAAGTAAGGTAGGCTGATGGAAACAATGATCCTGTTCCCCACCAAGTAACAATTCAGCTCCCTGTTCCAAAGATCTTTTTACCTGACTTTGAAGTTGATCTGCGAGATCTTTTCTGGCAAGCGGACCAACCTGGGTAGTATCGTCCATAATATCTCCTGCCTTTAACTCACTTACTGCAGCCTTGAATTTAGAAACAAACTCATCGTAAATTCCTTCCACTAGAATAAAACGTTTCGCGGCGATACAGCTTTGTCCGCAGTTTAACATCCTTGCAGAAACTGCTGTTTTAACAGCGCGATCTATATCGGCATCTTCCCAAACAATAAAAGAATTATTACCGCCTAACTCGAGTAAACTCTTTTTTATATATTTTCCCGAAAGTTGCGCCACTGCCGATCCTGCAGCTTCACTTCCGGTTAAGGTAACCGCTTGAACTGCATCGTGAGCGATAATCATTTCGGTTTGATCGTGATGTACAATTAAATTCTGAAAAACTCCTTTTGGATATCCAGCTTTTGTAAAAACCTCTTCAATCTTTTTAGCACAGCCAAAAACATTTGGTGCGTGTTTTAAAATTCCGGTATTTCCAGCGGTAAGTGTTGGTGCGGCAAACCTAAAAACCTGCCAGAATGGAAAATTCCAGGGCATAATAGCGAATACACTTCCTATGGGATCGTGCCTAACATAGCTATGAGTGGCATCTGTTTTTATCTCTTCAGGAGCGAGAAATTCTGCAGCATTTTCAGTATAATAATCACAAACCCAGGCGCATTTATTAACCTCAGCCCTGGATTCAGAAATTGGTTTCCCCATTTCCTGAGTAATCATTTGTGCATACTCTTCAACATTATCCCTTAAAACCTGTGCGGCTTTCTTTAAAAGTTCGGTTCTTGAAGAAAGAAGTGTCTTGCTCCAATCCTTAAATGCTTCTCCTGAAAGGTCTAAAACCTTTGTAGTTTCTTCTGCTGTTTGCGCAGTATACTTTCCAACCTGTTCTCCGTTATAGGGGTTTGTGCTATAAAATTCCATTGTGTTTTATTTTTTATTAGGACTGACATGAATTAGAAATGAAAATAAGGAACTAACTAAAAAAACCTGGTGTTATGAATAATAGCAAAATCCATTATTTATAACACCAGGTTCTATAGGAATATATTTAAACTCAATAAATAAAAATTAACTCCTCCAGGAATCGGCATATCCTGTTCCCATTTTACTCCAGAAACCGGCGACTGCCTGCCAGGAGACTTCTCCATTATTAATAATTTTGCCTCTTAATTTTTCAAGCTCCTTCTCATTTGTTGAAGGATGGGCCTGAGCCATAGCATTCACCATAATTTCGGTTACAGTTTCCTGCCAATCTACATTTTCGGCGTATTGCTCTTCAAATGGATCTTCTACCGTTTGAGCAATTTCCGCAGCTGGCTGGTTCCACCATTCAGTTGCAACCTGAGCTGGTTCGTAATTTATTAACTTATAAACTTCCTTAAAGTTTTCGAAAGTTTGTTGCACCGAAGCTTCAGGCCAGCGAAGTACTACTTTTCCATCTAGCGGGTGGTAAACCGAGGTGAATAAAGTTCCGAAACCTTCCTTGAATTTAGTATTATAAAGCGGTGCCTTAAGAAAGGCATTGGCTACCTGAGTGGAATCCACTCCTTTCTCTGACAACATTTTATTCAGAAAAGAAGATCGTTCCATCGTTTTATTAAACGCTGCATTTTCCGGCCAGTCTACAGTTCCCTGGTGATTCGTTGAAAAAGAAGCATCAGTAATCACTGGTGCTTTATCTGGTGCCAGTTGTACGGTCTTAAATTTCCCGGTTTTGTCTACTACGGTTACGTTATAAGACATATGTGAAGGAATCCTGATTAAAGCTGCAACAGCTTCATCAACATCACTACAAAATTCTAAAACATAACGCAAAATAAACGGAATACCAAAACCTACTCCTACCTCCTTTCGACCTCCGAAGGTAAGCGAAATGGCCAGGCCATCTTCATTCATACCATCTACTGCGCCAATAAGGCAATCGCTGGTTACGATTACTTTTTTATTATTCCAGGAAGTTAGCAATTGGGTTCCTTCCATTAAATCTGGATGGAAATCGTAATTTCTAACCAACTGAATTTCCTCTCCCGTAGTAACCGCCTGTGAGCAACCACTTATATAAGCAGGAGGCTGAAAGCCTGTTAAGAATCGTGCCGCTACCTTATCTCCTTTTGCAAGTTTGCATAAGCGCTGATAAGTAGGCCACATCTCTGGCATATACTTTTTAAGTGCTTCCTGCGAAGTTTTAAGATCTGGGTAATTGGTTGTTCCTTTTGAATTAAGCCAGCTTTTATAAGCGGGCCAGTGAGTATTATATAATTTTTGCCATTTAGAACCCGGTTTTCCGGGTTCAGAAATAGCATTAAAATGTAACTGCATAGATATGGGGTTTAAATAACTACTTGTACTTTTTAGGTTCGGCAAAGTAGTTTTAATTCCTTTTGAACCTTCAATAAGCCAGCATTTTATTTAGTTAAAGTTCCGGATAATTTTGGCTTTTTCTTATCCTCAACCATTTCAGAGGCATACTGTCCACGAATAGCTTTAATCCAATGCTTCGCCCTGTTATTCAGCTGAAAATCGTCGGTCATCATACGGCCACGACTAACCAAAATTCCCATATCTGCACCTTCGTAGAGGTAGTCCCCTTTACGACTAATACGTAAGAAAAAAGCTTCATTTTCATTTTCTACCGCCCTACGGTGGGTATCCATCCTGTCGAACTGAATATGGCCTGTATCATACATTCTATAAATACCCGATTTTGGTGCATGAGTGATATATTCTATAGTGTCTTCTGTATGTTTAACGATTAGCTGGCTCCATCCATCAATATTTTCCTGGCGGGCCCAACGATCATTTATAGCGTCAATATCAAGATCATAATCAATATCCATCCATTCCAAAATATGGAAAACGAATAATGGTGCATCTGCAAGCGCAAAAACAGCATGATTGGTTATGGAGCTAGCTCCCGTAACTCGCGGGTTTAATTCCCCTAAATAAATCTCTCCATTGTCCTGGTCTATTAGGAAATCAAGTTCAAAATATCCTTTATAACCTTCTTCCCGTAATTGATTTCCAAATAACTGGGTATATTCTATTGCTTTATCTCTTAGCTCAGGAGTAAACGCATTAGGGTAGATTTCGTTTCCACACCATCCACCTTCATAAGGAGTAAGTTCTTTAAAACCTACCAATTCTGTCATTAGCGGAGCAACGATGGTACCGTGTCTGGTTACACAAGCTTCTATAGCAGAACCTCGGCAACGAATACGCTTCATCACTTTAACTTCGTCTTCCTTTTCTATTTCTTCAGCATGTTTTTGATATTCCTCTTCATTCGAAATAAAGAAAGTAGTATGGCCAGAGTCACCAAAAGGGGTTTGGATAACCAACTCGTTTCCTAGATGCTTTGAAACCTCTCTCAAATGCTCAAAATTATCAATCTTTGTAAGTACATAAGGTACGCAGGCAACTCCTGCTTTCTCTGCGATCCGGTTGGTATTTACCTTATTATCCAGAAAAGTTCGCATTTCAGCTTTTGGAAACATAATTTCTAAGCCAAGTTTCTCTGCAAGCTCTTCGGTTTTCTCATTAAACATAAGGAACATGGCTTTACCAGCCCTTCCGTCTACAGATCTTGTTTTTAGGTAATCCTGAACTTCAGGATGCTGTAATAGATAATTGTTTATATCTTCTATACCTTCAAAATCATCGTGAGGAATTTCGGTTTTAGGAGAAAACACATTAGGATGAAGGCCGTCAAAACATTCGATATGGCAAATAAATTTGAATCCTTTGATCCACTCATCAGCACCTAAAAGATTGAAGTTTGTGGCACTTATAAAATATAAAGGCTCCTCGTTCTTATGGAAAGACCTTCTAATATCTGAAACTCCATTCAGCGCATTCTTGCTTTTGTATTGTCTGGGGGCATTCGTAGCTAATTTTTTATCTTTTACCTGCTTAGGTCCAACCGCTTTTTTACTTTTAATAGTTTTTGCCTTTTTAGCAGCAGAATCTGTAGTAGCTTTTTTCTTTTTATTAGCTGAAGAAGCAGGAGCTTTTCCCTGCTGCGCTGTAGAATCTGAAGGCACAGATTTCTTCCCTTTTAAAGGCTTTTCTTCTGTAACTTTTAATTTGCTATCTTTTTTAGCACTACGTTCCGGGGATACCGGTTCTTTTTTAGGTGTAGTTTTCTTTTTATTAGTTGCTCCTTTTTTATTGGAGGCTTTTGGTTTTTTAGATTCCATAATTTTAATTTTTTAAGTTAGTGATCTTTTTCTTCGCGTTGTTTCCCATAGAGCCCATAGAACTCACTGTCTTTTGACGGTTCAGCACATTGTCCTTAAAAATTCTTAGACCGAGATCTGCCCGGTACCCGTGAATTTCAGATACATCTAATGCAGTAAGAAATCTTATAATTTCTTTACTTACTACCTGGCCGGGAACAAGTACCGGAAATCCCGGCGGATAAGGGATTATAAAAGATGAAGCTACCAGGATCCTATTTTCCTCCATAGCGGGCAAACACTCCAGCAGCGGCATATATTCATAATTTTCTTCGTTGTAAGCGAGGAAAAATGCCTCTCTTATATTACCCCCAGGAACCCCGGGAACAGCCTGAAATGAATGGTGGAAATAACTAAAATCTGGCAATGGCGGAAAATCTTCGGTTAAAGATTTAATGCGATCCTTACGGTTATTCCCCTCTTTCTGGCTAAGAGTCTTGAATTCCTGATCTAACTCATCGGCTATCTTTAATAATGCATTGGTTAAATAGGTGACACTTCCCCTCGTGGTCCCAATATTCGTCATAAACAAAACCGTATTTCTGGAGGTTTTATTTATTTGAATATTAAATTTATCCATTAGATACCTGTTCTTAAAGGTATCACCATCTACTCCGGTTCTTCCTATATGCAAGGTGATTTTGGTAGGGTCTAAAACAAATTCATCCTGCTCCCAGGCGGTTTCCATCCTGTTCCAACCTTCCTTTGAATTATAATATTCCTTTATGCCCGATTTGCGGTACTGCTCCGGGATAAAATCGCTTATAGTTAGCACATCAAAATATTTCTTCAATTTAGGATGATCATTGACCTTAGCCCTTAAAACCATTGCCAATTCCACACTTTTTTCTACTAACTCATAACCTTCAAATTGAACCTGCCTTCTTCCAACGTCAAGGGAAGCAAGCATCTGGTAATTAGGAGAAGTTGAAGTATGCGTCATATAAGCTTCCATGAAGGTATTCTCGCTTTTTTTACGAAAATCCTCGTCCCATATATGTATCATAGAACCCTGGCGGAAACTACTAAGGGTTTTATGCGTACTTTGGGTAGAATATACCCTTATGCGTACCTCATCTGGATTTGGCAGGCTTGGAATTTCATTCTTTTTAAGCCCTTTAATATGAGCGTTGTATTCTTTACGGTAACTTTCACTTTGGTATTTATCACATAATTTCTGAGCAACAAACATTCCAGTACGTTGCTTGTAATTATATGTAAAACCGGCAAATGCAAACCAGGCTTCATCCCATAGAAAGATCATATCTGGCTTAATGGCCAGTATTTCCTGCATTACTTTTTCAACATTATAAACCAGTCCGTCAAAAGTGCAATTGGTTAACAAAAGCATTTTTACAAGGTTTAATCTTCCTGCCTTTTTTAATTGAAGAAGTTTTTCCTTTATCTGCTCCAGCGGCACCGCGCCATACATTGAATATTCTTCAATTGGATAAGAATCGAGATAAACCGGATAAGCTCCTGCCAATACAAGTCCGTAATGATGCGATTTATGGCAGTCCCTGTCAATTAAAATCACATCTCCAGGTTTCACCAATGCCTGCACTACAATCTTATTGGCGGTAGAAGTACCGTTGGTTACAAAATAGGTATTTCTTGAGCCGTAGGCTTCACTGGCTTTTTGTTGTGCTTTTTTAAGTGAGCCGGTTGGTTGCAATAAGGAATCTAAACCGCCGGTGGTAGAAGATGTTTCTGCCAGAAACATATTTCGGCCGTAAAAATTTCCAAAATCGTTGATCCATCTGGATTTAAAAACTGAATTACCCCGGGAAATTGGCATCGCATGGAAAATTCCGGTAGGTTTTTTACTATAATCTTTTAAAGCTGAAAAAAATGGAGTTTCATAACGCTCGCTTATTCCCCGAATTACTGTAAGGTGTAACTCCTGTAAATCTTCAGTTCGGTAAAAAATTCTTCTGAAGGTTTTTAAGGTACTGTCCTTTAAATTACTTAAAGCCGTATCGGTTACATAATAGGTATCCAGTTCTGGCCTGAATTTTTTTACCATGGTTCCTAAAATCGGCCCTAATTCAGTAGGCGATTTAGAACCATAATTCAATTTCAATATATTCTGAATAAAAGGTTTTATTGCAGGAGTAATCTTTTTTGAATGATAGGGAGGCGCATAGCGAATTACAACCGCCTGAATATTAAAATTAAACTGAAGGGCAATTAAAGCATCTTCAAAAGAACGTTGTACTACAATTCCATAGGCAAACTGCTCGTTAGACAGACGCATTTCTTTAAGGTCATGCCGAAGTTTATTTTCTTCTGCCTGAGAAATATCTTCTACAAACATGACTTCAAAATAATTCTTCTTAGCTACTTCGGTATATTCTCCTTTATCGCTAAGATCAGTTCCCGGATCTTCATCTTCCAAAAAATCGGGATTGCTTCTATACCTGTCACTTACCAGGTTCTTTGTGATCTCTGCTATTTTATGTGAGAGAGCGGTATGTTCCTGTCTTTCTAACATTTCACGCAGTGAGTCGATACAGGATAAACCTGGAAATGCAAAGAAGCATTCTACACCCTCGAGATCTTTTAAAAGCTGCCGAAGATTTTTTTTATGTGCCTTTTCATCTTCTGACCCACGAGGAGTAGAATGAAGTTTTGTAGACTCACTTTTTAAAGTATTCCAGGATTCCACTCTAAGTTGAGCGATATTATAATAATGTGCACTGTCTATTTTTTTCTCTGGCATAATTAATCTTTTGAGTGTAAAGCAAGCTTGTTTCCTTCAGAATCAATAAATATGGCAAAATGTCCCGATTCAGGATTAATCAGGGTTTTGGTCATCACAATTCTTCCTCCGGCTGCTTCTACTCTATTTAAAATACGGTTTAGGTCTTTTCCTGCATTAAGATAAAGCAGGGGGCCTATAATCCCGGGTATAGAATTTGGTCCCGTAACAATCGCCCCTCCAATACCCTTTTCTGCAGGGAAAAAAGCCATCGCATAATTCCCGTCAAATTGGGTTTCCATATCAATATTAAAAATGCGGTTATAAAAATCTACCGCTTGTTGGAAATTAATTGCAGGAATTTCAAACCAGCTTATAAAGTCCTTTACAGGTTGTTCTTCCTGTTTATCCTTTTTCTTCTTTTGTGTTGTTCCTCCCATAGTCCTTGTTTTTTAATTATGCGCCAAATCCTTTATAACCTGTAGGGTTTGCTGGTGGTTCATATTCATGTTCTTTCATTTTTAATTCTGCCAGGTTATCCAACCTCGTAGGCTTTATAAGTGGACCGAGTGAATTAAGATAAGGCAGCTGCGCTCCGTGTTGATAAATATTAAATTGACCAATATGATCTCTAAAACTTTTTAAGGGCTGGCCCAAGCGTAAAACTCCAAGTTCCCGACTTCTTCTAACACGACTGATGTTAAGTTCCAGGGGAAAAATCTCTTCATTTCCTTCGGCCTGATAAATCACACGACCATCGGGTCCACAAACGAGCGACCTTCCATTACCCCCGGATTCGAGTCCGTTTACATCAAAGAAGTAACACTGATTTACCGCGGCCATAGCCCTTACAATAGACAATTCAATATCCCTGTCTATAGTTCCTGTCATAGTTGGGTGCAAAATAACCTCAGCTCCCATTACCGCGAGCGTACGCACTGTTTCAGGAAACCACATATCATAACAAACAGATAGCCCGAATTTTGCAACTCCCGGCACATCAAAAACGCAAAAATCTGAACCCGGAGTAACCCCTACTTCATAAGGATAGAAAGGGAACATTTTTCTGTAACGTGTAACAATTTCCCCTTCAGGATTAATTACCGTTGCAGTGTTATAGATTTTACCTTCGCTTTTCTCGAAGATGGAACCCGGTAATAACCAAACTCCATGTTTTTTGGCCATAGCCTGCATCTCCCTTTCAAATTCTCCCGGAATTTCCTGCGCATTATGGGTTAATGGGCCGTAGCCGCATAACTCACTAAAAACCACCATATCTACCCAGGGGTAAAGACTCATGGTAATATCAAGTTTCAGCTTCATCATCTCGACATTCGAGGCGACGGCGGAAACCTTCATCTGTATTCCTGCAATTGCAAATGGATTCATATTTAATTTTTTTATTATTATCCGTAGAAAATATTTCCCCCGGATGCTTCTAATGGATTTCTTCTATTTTGCTAGTGCCCACCAATTAGTAATCTCATTAATTAATATCTACACTAAAATTATGCGGAGGATTTCATTCAATGTTCTTTAAAAAATGAACTTCAACCTACCCGATAAAATTTAAGTATGTTTTCTTATTTGATTTTCCAGAATATCCAGAGCTCTATTTAGTTGTTCATCGGTAATTACAAGTGGACATAATATTCTTATTACGTTTTTAAAGGTACCGGCGCTTATTAGAATTAAACCTTCCTTTGCACATCCTTTTACGATGTTAGCGCAGAGTTCTGTATGTGGGTTGCCGGGATCGTTATCCTTTATGAATTCTATTCCTATCATAGCACCTAATCCTCTTATATCCCCAATTTCAGGACATTCTTTCCTGAAAATTTCCATCCGGTCTCTGATGAGCTTACCTATATAAATTGCTCTCTCATTAAGGTTTTCATCCTTCATTAACTGGATAGTAGCCAAAGCTGCAGCACAACAAACAGGGCTACCAATATAGGTGCCGCCAATAGTGCCCGGTTCTGCAGCATCCATAATTTCAGCTCTACCAAGTACCGCAGCAATTGGAAGCCCGGAGCCCATAGATTTTGCATAAGTGCTAATATCAGGTTGTACTCCATAATGTTGCCAGCTGGCCCAATGCCCTGTACGGCAAAAACCGCTTTGAATCTCATCAAAAATTAACAAAACACCATGTTCATCGCAAAAGGAGCGAAGTCCTTCCAGGTATTTTTGAGGAATTGGATTAAAACCTCCTTCTCCCTGAATTGGCTCAACAATTATAGCTGCAACGCTATTTATATCAACCATACTATGGGCACTTTCCCTAAGCCTTTTTAGCTCTGTTTCTACAAATTCCTCCATATTCTGGGTGCCGTGATATTTGTAAAAATTTGGAAAAGGAATTCGGTAAACTTCAGGAGCAAAAGGCCCTGAAGAAAATTTGTAATTTACCTTACTGGTTAGGCTCATCCCCATTAATGTTCGCCCATGATATGCTTCTGTATAACAAATTACAGCAGGTCTTTTTGTGGCCTGGCGTGCAATTTTAATGGCATTCTCTACGGCTTCTGCTCCGGTGCTAATAAGCATCGCTTTCGTTTTCCCCCCGTGCGGAAGAATTTCAGCAAGTTCTTCACAGAGCTGAATGTAAGGCTCATAAGTCACTACATTAAAACTGGTATGAAGATACTTTTCAGCCTGTTCCTGGATAGCTTTCACTACAGGTTCGGGACAATGGCCTGCATTTACAACACCAATCCCACCTGCAAAATCTATATGTTCCTTTCCATCTACATCTGTTATTATTGCTCCTTTAGCCTCTTTAACCGTGGCTGTATTAAAAACGCCAACCCCGTTGGCGACAATGTTTTTTCTCCTATCAAGGAGTTGCTGAGATTTAGTTTTTTCTTCAGTCATAAATATCTGATTGTTCAGTTGAATGGTTAATCTAAAAGTTAGTAAAAGCTGTGTAGAGATAAATGAGCAGGCCACACCTCGTTTCGCTGCTTGTTAATATACAATATTATTTTCTTATTCCGGAAAGCTTTTTTACTGAAAATCAGCAAGAAAGGCTGTTTACGGCTTATTAAATGGGTTTGAAGAGCGGGATAATTAGTATAAAACCTAAACCAAAGTTCTATTTTTAAATGCTTTTATTTCTTTAATATTCAATTATTTACAATCCATATTTCTTTGAATCAAAAATTAGATTTTAAAATATTGAAACACCTCCAGGAATTGGGAAGTTAAAATTTTAAAAAAAAAGATGATCTCAGACTTCTGAAACTACGATAAGTAGGATTATTCCTACTATACTGAAACCTGTTGTGCCTACAAAAGTTTTAAAGAGGAACCGCTGTAGTGCTTTTCACAGGACTAATTATAAAAGTACTTTGGGTGCTTCCAATATGATCTAAATTGGTGAGCTTGGTAACCATAAATTCACGGTAAGCTGCCATATCTTTCACCAACACTTTTAATATATAATCGTATTCACCGCTTACGTGATAACATTCTAAAACCTCAGAAAGCTTTGCGGCTTCAGCTTCAAATTTGGTTAAATAAGACCGGGAATGTTGAATGAGTTTAATCTGGCAAAAAACCATAAAACTTTTTTCCACTTTATCAGGGGAAACCAAAGCTACATATTTCGAAATAACCCCTTCTCGTTCAAGGCGCTTAACTCTTTCAAAAACAGCCGTTACAGAAAGCTGCATTTTACTAGAGATCTCCTTGTTGGTCATTTTGCTGTCCTCCTGAAGATGTTTTAAAATCTGAAGGTCTTTTTGATCTAATTTCATAATGAAAAATATTCTATGCTTAACTTCAAATCTAAACAATTATTGATTATAATTCTATAGCATCTAATTTATATAGTTTTATTTACTGAAATTATATTTTTTAGTTGATTTTTATTCATATAGAGCTTAATTTTGAGATTAACCTATAAAATCAAATTCAATGAAATACAAACCCGCAGATAGCATCCAGGACCTTCAATATTTTGGCGAATTTGGAGGCGTTAATCCTTCCATATCCGATTCCTCTACTTATACATTTCTTTCAGCAAAAACCATGTTCGATACTTTTGAAGGAAATTCAGAAGGTTGCTACCTTTATTCGAGACATTCTTCTCCTTCAAATTTATATTTGGGCGAAGCCCTTGCAGCAATGGAAGGCACCGAAACCGCCAATGTAGCTGCCAGCGGAATGGGCGCTATCACCTCTACCCTGCTTCAGTTATGCCAGGCCGGCGATCATATTGTTTCCAGCCGCACCGTTTACGGCGGGACCTATGCATTTATGAAAAATTTTATACCGAAGTTCAATATCAAAACTTCCTTTGTAGATATTACTAATCTTGAAAGCGTTGAAGCAGCGATCACAAAAAACACAAAAGTGCTTTATTGCGAGTCGGTGAGCAATCCGCTTTTAGAAGTTGCCGATATTGAAGCTTTAGCCAAAATCGCAAAAAAACACCAGCTCACTTTTGTGGTAGATAATACGTTCTCCCCGCTTTCTATTAATCCGAAAGAATTGGGTGCAAATGTTGTAATTCATAGCCTAACCAAGTTCATTAACGGCAGCAGCGATACCGTTGGCGGTGTTACCTGTGGAAGTCAGGATTTCATTAACGCACTTCGCAGCGTTAACGATGGCGCCAATATGTTACTTGGACCAACGATGGATAGTATGCGGGCGGCTTCGGTTTTAAAGAATTTGAGGACGCTTCACATCAGGATAAAACAGCACAGCCATAATGCAATGTTTTTAGCTGAAAAATTCCAGGAAGACGGCTTGAGAACGGTTTATCCCGGATTAAAAAATCATCCCGGCCACGATATCTTTAAGAAGATGATGAATGAAGATTACGGTTTTGGTGGTTTGTTGACCGTTGATGTAGGCAGTCTTGATAAAGCCAATGCATTAATGGAATTGATGCAGGAGAAAAACCTGGGCTATCTGGCGGTAAGTCTGGGCTTCTATAAAACATTATTTAGTGCTCCCGGTAGTTCTACTTCTTCAGAAATTCCAATTGAAGAGCAGGAAGAAATGGGCTTAAGCAATGGCTTAATTCGTTTTTCTATTGGATTGGATAATGATATAGAACGGACTTATAAAATGATGAAATCCTGTATGAAGGAAGTTGAAATTTTAAGCAAAGAAATGGTTTAGAATAAAAATTCATATAAACTCTTTATAGCCCTTACAGAAAACTTTAAAGCTGTAAGGGCTTTTTTTTGTATTTCTTATATTTATTAAAATTTTTAGCTATGGATTTGAACGTGAAGAAAAAAATAATTGAATTGGTAAAAAAGTCTAAAAACAGCGTTTTTCTATATCTATAGCAAATTTACACCATTATGGATAATAATAATTCAGAAGAAGGAGAGCTACTAAACCTTCTTAATGCTGAAGAGAAAAAAGAAACCTATCAAAGTTTAAAAGATATTGAAAATCCTGATAAATTAATGAGTAAGGATAAGGCTATGGAACAAATACCGAAAAAGCTCGGATGAAATTAGAAATTAAGTGGTCTCCAAGGCTCTCGATAATTATGTGATAATTCTTAAACGAATACAACAACACTTAGAGATACTCCCGCTAAAAATTTTCGAAGTAGATTTCAGGGTATTCTTAATTTATTAACTAAATTTCCAGAATTAGGTACGCTGCAGGAGATAACAAGTGATTTACGTGCAATAAATATTATACCGAAGAATTACTATCTTTTATAAATCGACCAATACTAGTTTGCAAATAATAAACGTCGTTGACAACCGATGGCGTAATAAAAATTTTTAAATTCATTCAATTTTGAAAAAAATACTACTCCCGCTATTCTTTACATTTTTCAGCCTTAGTGCTTTTTCGCAAACCCAAAATGAAGTGCGACTTTATTACGGATTTACCAATAGTGATTTACTAAGAAGTGATGAAATTGCTGGCGGTGGCAGTACTGAGATTGAAAATTCTTATGAATTTGGATTTCGCTATTTACTTGGAATAACAGATAATTTAGCCCTGGAAACCGGACTTAACTACTGGCGCGGAGATGTGATGATAACTTCGGCCCCAATGCCGGAACAAACTACACGCTCGGAAGAATTACAAACCACCTCTATTCCTATTTATGCCAATTATACTTTTTTAGATTATTTCTTTGTAAATGGAGGTCCGGTTATGGACTTTCAAGGTTCAGAAAGTGAATCTGTAGATCCACAGGCGGGAATTGGAGTCGGTTTTGGATTAGGCGCCCAATATACTTTTAATAACTTCAATATCTACCTAAATCCTAATTTTAGAAGATACGCGGTAATTCCGTTTGAAGAGAAAAATTTTCATCAAAAACTTACCACCTTTGGAGTACAATTTGGAGTTGGATACAAATTTTAATCAATTTATAGTTATATAGAAAACTTGCTCATTTTCCTGTAAAATCGTAAAATTACAGGCGAATAGAAAAATTTGATTAAAATAAATTCAACCGAAAACCTTTTTAATAAGGTTTTATATATATACTTCAAGGCTTAATGGAAAACCAAAACCCGTCCCAAACTGAACAAATTCCTACTAATAAAGAACTTGGTATTTGGCCTGCATTAATTCCTGTTTTTGCACTTATCGCAATGCTTGCTTTTAATGTTTTTGTTTTTGGAGACGATTCCTTAAGTGGTTCCAATCAGTTTGTATTATTACTCGGCGGTGCTGTAGCGGCTATAGTTGGGTATTTCCATAATGTGGAATACGATAAAATGATCGATGAAGTTGCCGGAAACATTCAAAGTACTGCCGGTGCGATTCTTATTTTATTAATGGTAGGTGCTCTGGCAGGAACCTGGCTTATTTCTGGAATTATCCCCACCATGATCTACTACGGATTACAAATCTTGAATCCTACGATCTTTCTTGCTGCCTGTGTAGTTATTTGTGCTGTAATTTCAGTAGCAACCGGAAGTAGCTGGACTACTTCTGCAACTGTTGGTATTGCATTAATAGGAATTGCTGAAGCTTTAGGAATTTCGATAGGAATGACCGCAGGGGCAATTCTTTCTGGAGCCTATTTTGGTGATAAATTATCGCCTTTAAGCGATACTACCAACCTTGCACCTGCAATGGCGGGAACCGATCTTTTCACTCACATTCGGTATATGACGCTTACCACGGTTCCTACAATTACAATAACGCTTATTATTTTCGTAATTATAGGACTGAATTTAGATACTTCCGGGACTACCGATACTTCAGCTATACTTGCTTCCATAGAAAATTCATTCAGAATATCCCCCTGGTTATTTTTAGTTCCAATAATTGTAATCGTCTTGATTATAAAAAAGACTTCCCCACTAATTGCTCTATTGTTGGGAACCTTGCTTGGTGCGGCCGCTGCGTTATTCTTTCAACCAGGTATTGTAGCGCAAATTGCAGGAACCAATGACCTCAATTTTATTAGTGGCTACCGCGGCGTTATGCAAGCCATTACTGTGGAAACCGCTGTAGAAACAGATAATGAAAATTTAAACGATTTATTTTCTGCGGGAGGAATGGCAGGAATGCTGGGGACCATTTGGTTAATTATTTGTGCGATGGTTTTTGGTGGAATTATGGAAGCTATTGGAGCACTTGCGCGAATTAGTAAAGCCTTATTAAACCTATTTCATACAACCTTTGGTTTATTTGCCAGTACGGTTTTTAGCTGTCTTGCTTTAAATGCAACCGCTTCCGATCAATATTTGGCCATTGTAGTTCCGGGAAAAATGTTTGCTAAAGCTTATCGGGATAAAGGCCTGGCTCCAGAAAATTTGAGTAGAACACTGGAAGATTCTGGTACGGTAACTTCGGTATTAGTTCCGTGGAATACCTGCGGGGCATATCATAGTGGAGTATTAGGCGTTCCTACACTTAGTTATGCAGGTTATGCTTTCTTCAATTATCTAAGCCCATTTATGACCTTGCTTTTTGCTGCTTTCAGTATAAAAATCCAGGAATTAAGTGAATCTACCAAAACGCAAACGGCTTAAAAGCACCGTATATACTGGAAAATAATTGTTAAATAAGACTTATCTATTTCTTATTGTTTCAACGATAAGAAAAACCTATTATCGCATAGTATTTTAAAATTTCAATAATTTTTACAAGGGTAAACTTTCCTTAAATTTGCACAAGAATTACAACGAAAGTTAAACCAATAAAAAACAGAATTAATATGTCATTAGTAGGAAAAAAATTTCCAAATTTAAGCGTAAATGCAATGGATGAAATGGGTGATACCTTTCAACTAAATATTTTGGAAGAAGCACAAAAGAACAAGAAAAAAGTATTGTTGTTTTGGTACCCTAAAGATTTCACCTTTGTTTGCCCCACAGAATTACACGCTTTCCAAAAAGCAGCAGAAGAATTTGAAAAACGAAATGTAATGGTAGTTGGAGCTTCTTGTGATACTCCAGAAGTGCATTTCGCCTGGCTAAGTACTCCAAAAGATAATGGAGGGATTGAAGGCGTTAAATACCCAATCCTTGCAGATTCTAACAGAAACCTAAGTTCCCGTCTTGGAATTTTAGATATCACCGGAGAGTCCTATGACGAAGAAACCGGAGATGTTACTTTAGAAGGAGATAACGTTACTTACCGTGCAACTTACCTTATTGACGAAGATGGAAAAATCTTCCACGAAGGAGTTAACGATATGCCACTTGGTAGAAACGTAGCAGAATTCTTAAGACTTGTAGACGCTTACACTCACGTACAGGAAAAAGGTGAGGTTTGTCCTGCAAACTGGGAAGAAGGTAAAGATGCAATGAACGCCGATAGAGACGGAGTTGCTTCTTACCTAAGCTTAAACTAAGAAAAAAGGGAAAGAAATTGTTATGATAAAAGAATTAGAACAGGATAATTTAAACGAGATAGTTTCAGATAACGAAACCGTTGTGGTACAGTATATGGCCGGATGGTGTGGTAACTGCCGATTGATGAAGCCTAAATTCAAGAAATTGGCTTCAGAAAATGAGAACGCTACGTTCTTATTGGTAGATGCCGAAAAATATCCGGAATCACGAAAACTGGCTAAAGTTGATAACTTACCAACTTTTGCCACATTCAAAAACGGAAGTCTCGTAAACCAGGTACAAACCAACAAATTTGAACCTCTAAAAGACCTAGTAAATGAAGTTACCAGTAATTAAACATTTAGCTCGAGAGAACGAAGTTCAAAAACTGGAGCATACCATAGAAGTACTCGAAAGCTATACTGAACACCGTTCAGTTAAAGACGAGGAAATGGATGTGATAGGTGAATTGATTTCGAACTTATGTGGCGCTGTAGAAGTTAAGCATTCAATAGATGGAGGAACTCCAGAAAAAGATGCCTGCAACAACTTTATGCAAAAAGTAGTTGGTTCTATAGACCGTTAGGAATCGCGTTTTGAATATAATTTAAAAAGGGCTGTCTTATATTAAGGCAGCCCTTTGTTTTTATGATAATTTTAGTAAATCCCTAAAAGAGATGTTCTAAATTTAGCAATCCAATCTTATAATAAACATCCATGTCGCAGATAACTTTAAAAGGTGAAAAAATTAACACCTATGGCAGCCTTCCTGAAAAAGGCGAGAAAGCACCACATTTCGCACTTATTAAATCAGATCTTAGCACCGCAACTTTAAATGATTTTAAAGGCAAGCGCGTGATCCTAAATATTTTCCCAAGCATTGATACAGGGGTTTGTGCAACTTCGGTAAGAAAATTTAACGAACGTGCTACTGAACTTGAGAATACCGTTGTACTTTGTATTTCCCGGGATTTACCATTTGCACAAAAGCGTTTTGTAAATGATGAAGGTTTAGAAAATATAATTAACCTCTCAGATTTTAGAGATCGAAACTTCGGCAAAGATTACGGACTGGAAATTATGGACGGTCCTTTTGAGGCTTTGCTTTCCAGGGTTGTAATTGTATTAGATGAAAACGGAAACGTTATTCATAGCCAACAAGTTCCGGAGATTGGTGAAGAACCAGATTATCTTGCTGCACTTAAAACCCTGTTATAATGCGGGATAGTTTCCTCGGAAAAAGAATTAGAGGAGGCGGCTATGCCATTAAAGGTGCCTGGTTGTTATTAAAACATGAGCAAAGCATACAGGTGCAATTTGTGCTTGCCATAATTATGTGTATTGCCGGTTATTTCTTTGATATTACCAAATCCGAATGGATGTTTCAGTTTTTAGCGATAGGCCTTGTAATGACTGCTGAAGGTCTAAATTCAGGAATAGAAGCAATGGCAGATTTCGTGCATCCAGATTTTCATAGCAAGATTGGGCATATTAAGGATATTGCTGCCGGCGCTGTATTTATTGCGGCCTTAATTGCAGTAATAATCGGTGCGTTTATTTACTTTCCTTATATTTTTTAAAATAATTCCTGGTTTAGCTTTCACAACCTAAGGCTTTTAAATTCTGAGGCATTTTAAGCTTTACTTCTCAAAAAATAATTGCTTAGATTTGAACGTTTAAGCATACAAAACAGCACCCGCTAAACTGAAAGCAATTTTCTTTATTTTAGACGGGGCTAATTTGTATTTTTGCTCAAAATCCTACTTATCATCTATGGCCAAAAAGAAAACCAGGACTAAAACAAGCACCGGGAAAAAGTCGACTAAATTTTCCTTCAAACTTAACCGGCAACAAAAGGTAGTTTTAGGCAGTTTTTTAATGTTATTTGGCCTTGCTTTAAGCGTAGCATTCATTTCATTTCTATTCAACTGGCAGGTAGATCAAAGCACACTTGGTGAATTCTCAAACCGGGAAATAGAAACCAAAAACTGGCTAAGTAAATTTGGTGCTGCAGTTAGCGACTTTTTTATGTACCAGGGTTTTGGCGTTGCCGCTTTTATCTTTTCAATTTTAGTAAGCTACACCGGTTTTCATCTTTTTCTTGGCGTAAAATCTACAAAACTTAGGGAATCCTGGTTTTGGGGAATTTTAATTATGCTTTGGCTTGCTATTTTCTTCGGATTTTTCGCTGCAGAAAATCCGCTTCTTGGTGGCAGGATCGGGTTTGAAATGAACGATTTTCTTCAGGATTATTTAGGTTTTTTCGGAACGATCTTGTTGATGTTGTTTCTGTTTATTGCCTATCTCACTCTAAGATTGAAGATTACACCAGAATTAATTGGAAGCTTTCTGAAATCTAAAAAAGACAGTCTCAACAAGGAATTTCAATCGAATAAAGAAGAGCTTTCAGCTACAGAGGAAGAAACAGACTGGAAAGAAAAATCAATCCCAAAAACTGAAAAACCCGCTCAAAAATCTTCAGCAGAAATAAAACTGGATACCACTCCCCCAAAAGAAGAAAAACCTACTCCTACTCCAAAACCAAAGTCGGCTGAGCCCGAAGAGGTCGAGATGGAAGTAGAAACAGCGCATGAAGAAGAGCTGGATGAAGATAAAATAAGCAATAAAATCGTTAAGGATTTTGGTGAATTTGATCCCACTTTAGAATTAAGCAATTATAAATTTCCAACCCTGGACCTGCTCCAGGAATATGGTGGCGGTATTACGGTAGACCAGGAAGAGCTTGAAGGGCATAAAAACCGTATTGTAGATACGCTTAAAAATTATAAAATTGAAATTGCACAAATTAAAGCAACCGTAGGTCCCACGGTAACGCTATACGAGATTGTACCCGAGGCCGGAATAAGGATTTCAAAAATTAAAAACCTGGAAGACGATATTGCGCTTTCCCTTTCAGCATTGGGAATTCGTATAATTGCTCCAATTCCTGGAAAAGGTACTATAGGTATTGAAGTTCCGAATAAAAACGCAACTATTGTTTCTATGCGTTCGGTAATTGCTTCGCCTAAATTCCAGAATGCCGAAATGGAATTACCAATGGCACTTGGGAAAACTATTTCTAACGAAACTTTTGTGGTAGACCTGGCAAAAATGCCGCATATGCTTATGGCGGGGGCTACAGGACAGGGTAAATCGGTTGGATTAAATGCCATTCTTACTTCCCTACTCTACAGCAAACATCCTGCAGAAGTAAAATTTGTGCTGGTAGATCCTAAAAAAGTAGAACTTACGCTTTTCAATAAAATTGAAAGACATTACCTAGCTAAACTTCCGGATTCCGGAGACGCAATTATTACCGATAATACTAAAGTTATCAATACCCTAAATTCTTTATGTATTGAAATGGATAATCGTTACGAGCTGCTTAAAGATGCGATGGTTCGTAATATTAAGGAATACAACGTTAAATTTAAAGCAAGAAAATTAAATCCGGAAAACGGTCATAAATTCCTTCCCTACATCGTTCTGGTAGTAGACGAATTTGCCGATTTAATTATGACTGCCGGAAAAGAAGTAGAAACCCCAATTGCCCGTTTAGCGCAGCTGGCCCGAGCGATTGGAATTCATTTAATTATTGCTACACAAAGACCATCGGTAAACGTGATTACCGGAATTATAAAAGCCAACTTCCCTGCCAGGATCGCCTTTAGGGTGACTTCAAAGATAGATTCCAGGACCATTTTAGATGGCCAGGGGGCAGATCAGCTAATTGGGCGTGGAGATATGCTATTTACGCAGGGAAATGAGTTAAGACGTTTACAATGTGCTTTCGTAGATACGCCGGAAGTGGATAAAATCACCGAATTTATTGGTTCGCAAAAAGCTTATCCAGAAGCCCACCAACTTCCTGCTTACGAAGCAGATGATAGTGGCACAGGTGTTGATATAGATATTAGCGAAAGAGATAAACTCTTTAGAGAAGCTGCCGAGGTGATCGTTACCGCTCAACAAGGCTCGGCTTCTTTGCTGCAACGTAAACTAAAATTGGGTTACAATCGCGCCGGTAGAATCATAGATCAATTAGAAGCAGCCGGTATTGTAGGACCTTTTGAAGGTAGTAAAGCCCGACAGGTTTTAGTGACCGATCTTGCAGCCTTAGATCAATTATTAAATGAAGAATAACACCTAATTACTAAGATGAAAAATTTAATTTTTATTACGCTCGCTATTTTCACCATAAGTTTGCAAGCGCAGAATTCCACAAAAGCAGGGAGCCTTCTAAACGAAGTTTCTTCAAAGGTTAAAGGTTACAACAATATGGTGATAGATTTTAAGTACACCTTGCAAAACAATGCCGCCAACGTAAACCAGGAAACTCGTGGTGATGTAAGCATTAAAGGTGAAAAATATGTACTAAACTTAATGGGGACAACCCAAATGTTTGATGGGAAGAAAATCTATACCATAATTCCCGAAGATGAAGAGATAAATATTTCTACCTATGTTGAAGAGGAAGAGAATAATATTACTCCTTCTAAAATGTTCACTTTCTATGAAGAAGGCTATAATTATGAAATGGATGCCGCTCAAAATTTAAATGGTCGCAAAATTCAATATGTAAAGTTAACACCCAAAGACAGCAATGCCGAAGTTAAAAATATTCTACTTGGGATAGACAGCCAAACCAAGCATATTTATAACCTTATCCAAACCCAGAATAACAACACCAAAATAACTATTACCGTAAAAAGCTTTAAAACCGATCAGGAACTCGCGCAAAACCTTTTTACTTTTGAAGAAGATCGTTACGAAGATTTTTACATCAATAGATTAGACTAAATTGAAAATATTAGACCGGTACATACTCACCAGTTACCTAAAAACGTTTTTTACAGTTTTTATCATCCTAATGTTCATCTTTGTACTTCAAACCATTTGGTTGTACATAGGTGAACTGGCCGGGAAAGATTTGGATACCGAGATAATTTTTAAATTCCTTCTCTATTTTTCTCCCAAACTGGTGCCACTGGTTTTACCGCTTACCATCCTGCTTACTTCCATAATGACTTTTGGTAATTTTGCCGAAAATTATGAGTTTGCAGCAATGAAATCTTCCGGGATTTCACTTCAAAGGGCAATGCGTAGCCTAACTTTTTTCATCTTATTAGTGAGCGTTACCGCATTCTTTTTTGCCAACAATGTAATCCCTGCCGCTGAATATAAATCGATAAATCTCAGGAAAAATATTGCTAAGTTAAAACCGGCAATGGCCATTACCGAAGGTGTTTTTAACGATCTGGGAACCATAAATATTAAAGTTGAAGACAAAAGCGGTGATAACGGCCAATATCTTACGGATGTTATTATTCATAAAAAAACGGCTCGCAGCGGAAACTTTACAGTAATGAAAGCCAAAGAAGGCGAATTAATGGGTAGTACAGATTCTGAAGTACTTTCACTAATCTTGAAAGATGGTAATTATTACGACGAAATTCAACCTACAGATTATTCTAAAAGAAGAAATAAACCTTTTGCCAAGAGTTATTTTGAAGAATACACGATAAATCTGGATCTTTCCGATTTTAATAATGTAGACCTGGAAGATGAAAGTTACAGCAATACCCAGGGAATGCTTAATATTTCTGAACTTAAGCAAAGTTTAGATTCATTTTCTATAGCCCATAATGAAAAGAAAGAAAGTCTGAGTGAAAATTTATACCGCCGTACAGATTTTGACAATATAGAGATTAATCTTAATCCTTCAGATTCCGTAAAAGAGATTGAGAATACTATTCTTGAAGAATACGATACTTACCAGGCGATTCAAATTGTTAATCTGTCATTAGGATCTGTAAACGGGGCGCTTTCACATCTAAATATTAAAAGATCTGAATTAAAAAATTCTACCAAACAACTTAATAAATTCGAAATAGCCCTTCACGAAAAATATGTTTTGGCTGCGGCCTGTATTATTTTGTTCTTTGTAGGTGCACCTTTAGGCGCCATAATAAGAAAAGGAGGAATGGGATTACCTATGGTTGTTGCTGTTCTACTTTTCCTAACTTATCACTTTATAGGCATTTTCGCTAAAAATAGTGCAGAAGATGGCAGTATTAGTCCGTTTTGGGCTACCTGGCTTTCCACTTTAATTATGCTGCCATTGGGAATTTATCTTACTTACCGGGCCACTACCGATCAGGGTCTTTTTGCTTTTGATACTATTACCGAACCTATACGGAAAGGCCTTAAAAAAGCTGGTATAATTAAGCCGAAAAGAAAAATAGATTAAATATCTTTGCAGCCCAAAATAACACACAACATGGCTCAGGAAACCACTACCGAAACTCCCTTTAAACTTCACAGCATCCACGAAGCGATAGACGATATTCGTGAAGGCAAGGTTATTATTGTGGTAGATGATGAAGACAGGGAGAATGAAGGAGATTTTGTTGCAGCCGCAGAAAAGGTGACTCCGGAAATGATCAATTTTATGGCTACTCACGGCCGCGGACTCATTTGCGCACCAATTACAGAAGAACGTTGTAAAAACCTGAAACTGGAAATGATGGTGAGTAACAATACCGATCCTATGGAAACCGGTTTTACCATCTCTGTAGATTTGCGCGGTAAAGGTGTTACTACGGGAATTTCAGCATCAGACCGGGCTAAAACTATTCAGTCGCTTATAGATCCCGAAACAAAACCAATAGACCTAAACCGTCCAGGGCATATTTTTCCGCTTAAAGCCAAAGAAGGCGGTGTTCTAAGAAGAACCGGACATACCGAAGCTGCCATAGATTTTGCAAGACTTGCCGGTTTTGAGCCTGCAGGAGTTATTGTGGAGATTATGAATGAGGATGGTTCTATGGCCAGGCTTCCACAACTAATGGAAGTTGCCGAAAAATTTGATCTTAAAATTGTTTCAATTGAAGCTTTGGTAGCTTATAGAATGCAGCACGATTCTTTAATCGAGAAAAAAGAAGATTTTGATCTTGAAACCCGTTTTGGAAAATTTAGATTAAGAGCATATCGTCAAACTACAAATGGCCAGGTTCATCTGGCGCTTACCAAAGGAAGCTGGAAAAATGATGAAGAAATTCTGGTTCGCGTAAACTCTACTTTGGTAAATAATGACATCCTGGGAACGCTTACCAATGATGCTGATAAGAAATTGGATAGCATGTTTAGGGCTATTAATGATGAAGGCCGTGGGGCTATTGTTTTTATAAACCCTGCTATACAGTCTTTAAACTTACTGGCCCGCCTTGCTGAGCTAAAAGAACGCCAGAAAAAAGGCGAAGTAAAAGCTCCGCCAATTAATATGGACAATAAAGATTTTGGTATTGGGGCCCAGATTTTACACGACCTGGAAATTCATAAAATCAAGTTGCTTTCTAACACTCAACAAACTAAACGTGTGGGGATGATTGGTTATGAGCTTGAAATTACCCGCTACGTAAATTATTAATTCATTTCAATAATTACATCACCAAGCGGTCTTCGTACCTTTTTAAATTCAGAAAACATATCGTCTTCTGCGCGATAACCAACGGGCAAGGCCAACACCGATTTTAAATTATGTACCTCTAAATCTAGAAGTTCGTCATACTTATCGGGCTCAAAACCTTCCATTGGGCAGGCATCTATTTCTTCGGTAGCACAAACGGTTAAAAGCGTACCTAAGGTTAAATAAGCTTGATTTATAGCCCAGGAGTGCACTTCCTCTTCTGCTTTAGATTCAAAACTATCTACCAAAGAGTTTTTAAAAGGATCTAAAATCTCATCTGGAGTTTCCCTGATATGTTTTACCCTTTTAAAATATTGCTCAATAAAATGTTTGTCTACTTTCTTCTCAATACAAATCACCAGAACATGAGAAGCAGTATTTAATTGTTGTTGCTCCCAGGAGGCAGATTTCAGCTTTTCCTGAAGATCCTTATTGCGCACCACCACCATTTTTAAAGGTTGCAAACCATAGGAAGTTGCGGTGAGGTTAAAAGCTTCTTTAAGAATGTCTATTTTCTCTTCAGAAAGTATTTTATTTGGATCGAACTTTTTGGTAGCATAACGCCATTGTAAAGCTTTAATATTGCTCATTTTTCAATTCTTATTTTAAGATTTTCAAAGGTAAACAATAAGGTTTAATGCCTAAACCATCCACAATAAATTAAACATATAGGTAAACTATTATTCTTTATCTTCGTGTTATAATCGGCGCAGTTTATGAAGTTTTTTAAAAAACTAATCCTTGCTTTTTCACTTTTCGTTATTTTAAGTATCCTCATTATATTTGGGTTAGAAGCTTATATCCTAAAAGAAACATCTAATCTTATTTATTCTGAAATTTCAGAAATTCCTTCAGCTAAAACAGGAATAATTCTGGGAGCGAGCGTACATTCAGACGGAAAATTATCGCCTATTCTCGAGGATCGTGTAGAAACTGCCTACCAACTTTACAAACAAAATAAAATTGAAAATTTTCTAATAAGCGGTGATCATAGAACCGATGATTATGACGAAGTAAATTCGATAAAGAATCATCTGGAAAGAAAAGGTGTCCCTCCTGAAGATATTATTTTAGATCATTCCGGGTTTGATACGTATGACAGTATGTTTAGAGCTAAAGCTGTATTTGAAATTGAAGACGCTATCGTAATTACTCAGAAATTTCATTTACCCAGAAGTCTTTATATTGCTAAAAACCTGGATGCTGAATATAAAGGTTTAGAAGCTGCTCCTGTAGCATATACTTCTTCTGAAACAATTAAACGCCGGGAACAATTGGCTAATTTTAAAGCTATTTGGGAGCTTATAATTAACCAGCAACCTACCACACTGGAAAAACAGCCTGATTAAAATTGCTCAAGTTTTTAGCAATTTTTTTCTATCTTTAAGTAACCTAACCATAAATCCAAAAAAATTATGCTTCAGTGGATAGTGCATATCGTTATAGATGGTCTGGTTTTACTCGCCGCAGCCAATATGATGCCTAAAGTGAAACTCGAGGGCTTCAAAACGGCTATTATTGTAGCACTTATTATTGGCTTACTCAGTTTCTTATTAAGTTGGGTTCTAACGTTATTACTAAATGTAGCAACCTTCGGAATTTTTTATTTCCTGGGATTAGGATTTATAATCAGGGTTATTGCCTATGCCATCATTATTGAAATAGCCGACCAGTTAAGTTCAGATTTTAAAACAAAAGGTTTTCTTCCTTCGCTGTGGCTTGCCGTTTTTATCGCCCTTGTTGGTGCCATCGTAGATGCGATTTTATTTTAGGCAAAAGACAAGATGAAAATTAAAATAAAACGTAATAATGCTGAAGGAATTCACCAGGCTTTAAACCAAACCTTAAAAACAGAATTTTCCAAAGACGATTTCGAGTACTTTAGTTATTTTACGAAACCTGCTGGAGTTTTATCTCTTAAAAGTTTTGAATTTGATAAGGGATTTAATTTCAATATTTTAAAGGGAGATATTAATTCGCTACTTAAGTTTGAGTTCGAAGAGGATAACAACAATTACCTGAGGTTTTTCTTTGTCAAAAAAGGAGAATTAATACATACCGTTTCTGCAAGCATACGCTATAGGCTCACAGATAATTATTCTTGCATGGTAGCCGCCAAAGATCAACAGGACCAAATTTTTACTTTTCCAGCCCAAAAAGATGTAGAAATCCTGTTTTTACAAGTAGAGACCAAAAGCTTTTCAATAGATTTTAAATCAGATATTTTTAGTCTTCCACAGGATATTGGGGATGTATTGATGAATAAAAAAATGGATAGCCATATTATTTACCATAGCCTTTATACGCTGAATATTGCTGATACTATTGAAAAAATAATTAAAACCAAAAAAGAAGGTATCGTTAAACGTTTTTTTCTAGAATCTAAAGCCCTGGAATTATTATGGCTCCAAACTGAGCAATTTAAGCAGGAAAAAAACGAGGGTTATAATCCAAAAGTTTTAAGAAAACACGATATCATTATTATTAAAAAAGCTAAAGATTATATTCATGAAAACCTTGATAATAAACTTACCCTATCTTTAATTTCGCGTTCAATAGGTACAAACAGCACAAAACTTAAAACCGGGTTTAAACAATTGTACGGTAAGACTTTTACCCAAATTATGAGAACAGAAAGATTAAATAAAGCTAAAGCCTTACTGGATAAGGGGGAATTAAGTGTAAAAGAAATTGCATATTCTTGTGGGTATAAGAGTACTTCAATGTTCAGCACCAGGTTTAAAGAGCGATTTGGAACTACGCCCAGCAAGTATAAAAACTCTTGAATAGTTGTTTTTAGGTCTTAATTAGATGAAATTTTACTTAAATAATTAAATAGCATCTAATCTGTTGTATTTTTACACCATCAGAAATATTTTATTATTAATTCTCCCCCAACTCTCAATTTTAAAAAGTATTTAAACCTGCATAACAAGGTATTCACATTAATTTTTTAATATGCGTTTCGTAAAATCCATTTTATTAATACTCCTGATAGCAGCAGCTATAATTTTTGCTTTTCAAAATCTTGAAACGGTGAATCTAGCTTTTTTAAGTTGGCACCTGGAATTACCTTTATCATTTCTTAGTATTCTACTTTATATACTGGGAGCTGTATCTGGCGGTTTACTTTTTTCCATCTTAAAAAGATTAGCTACTGACAGAAATAATAATACCCAGCTTTAAATGTAAATAAGCCGTTTTTATCATTTAAAAAACCGAACAACTAAATTTTATTAATGAAGCATTTTTAAAATGCAACTCTACAATTGATTAAAAATATGAATAAATTACTACTATCTACTATATTAACTGTCTTAAGCTTTACCGCCTCTGTTAGCCAGGAAAGAAGTGTGAAGATTGATTTTGAATCTGGAACATTTTACAATAATCCAAAAGTCCCCTTTGATGAAAGCCTAACAATAGTAGGCGAAACCGGGAAAGATATTGAACTGGTTAAGGTTAATATCTTTTATGAAGACAAAGATTATATTTTAGATTCTTATGTATGGAACAGGATTGAAAGCAATACCTCAGAAACTTTTAATATTGTTATTCCTCCCGTCTTAAAATCTAATACAAAATATGATTTCGAAATTATTACTTATAAGCTTTTAAACCGGGCACAAAAAAATAAACTACTAAGTAATTTAGAGAATCGCATACGCTTCCTCCTAATGAACAATATTTATTTTGACGGCAAAAATGTGGTTGTAAATAAACCTAAAAATGTTTTTAATGAATTAGAAGATCTAATTCATGAATCCTTAAAATACCAGGAATCAAAAAGCTTAATTCCAATAGAAGCACCATCCTCTTTAGTGCTTCAGGAATTAAAGAAACAAAGTGACTTCAAATTTAACAGGCTTTTCAAACAATCTAATAGAGATGAAAAAAATGAGCTTACAAACCAACTTATTGCAAAAAAGGTAGATCACCTGGTGGCATTAATTAGCTCTGAACTTGCCCCTTTCTTTAATAGCGAACTTGTACAACATCACAAACAAGTTAATATTAAATCTGTTAAAACCGATAAGGAAGCTTTTACCCTGCCTATAAACTTTGGTATGTATGCCTGGAGTAAAACGGTAGATATCAATAACACTTCAGCAGAAAATGTAGACTTTACCCCAGGAATTGGCTTAACCATTCCTTTTAATAATAAGAGTAGACTGGCAACAAAATCTCGTGTATTAGATTCTTTTGGTTTTTCTGCAGGAGTTTTATTGGAACCTGTTGTAGATGCTGAAGGAACAGAATATGTAACCCCAGGAATAGACTTACCGTTGTACACAGGGCTTGGTTTCAGATTTTTTAAAGTGGCTCGCTTTAATGCAGGAGTATTAATAATTGGAGAGAAAGGAACACAAGACTTTAATAATTTATCTATTTTACCAACGGCTGGATTAGCCTTAGAACTTGATTTATGGTTAGGAATAAAAAAATAAAAGTAATTGGTTTAATAATTCTAATTGCTGCAACAATTACCGCTTGCAATGTTCAGAAAATAAATTATGCCGGTTTATATGTAGATAAGGATTACGCGCCAATTATGGCAGCACAACCCAATGGCAATAAATTAAGCGACAGCATTTTAGAGAATAAAGAAATTTCAATATCTAAAGTTGAAATAGATTCCCTGGTAAACTTATCCCGGAAGTCGATTTTATCTAATCTTCCTGCAGAAAATCAATATCTAAAGCAAGTTAGAGAACGACTTGGCGATATGTCTGATTCTTTGCAGTTATTGCATTTAGAAATTCGTATGCTACAGCAATATCCTGTTAATGATACAGATAGTAGCTTTATCAAACTAAAATTAAACCATCTCGAGGTTCTAGATAGTCTTAGGAATAAAAAGGACACCATATCTCAATTAAGAGAGCAGCTAAAAAATGATAGAGATGCTGTCTATAAAACAAAAACAGACAGTTTAAAGCAGCGAAAAGATAAACTGCAATCGCTTCAAAATTTGCAGCAAAAACAGGATAGTATCTACCTTCTTGAAGAAACTATAAGAATTCAGGAAGACGAAATTCAAGCTGGGGATAAAGAATTTCTTTATCAGGAACTTAGGGAGAAAGATGAGATAATCCGGCAATTACAAAAGCAACTCATATTAGATGAGAAAAGGCCACAACTAACAGACACTGTTCATGAGGTAAAGGAAATTTTAGTACCCTCTGGAGAAAACACCAATTTAGAAGCGATATATAAAGAGCTTAATATTAAAAACGATACCATTAGGCAACTGCGTAGAAAGTTAAACTCTGTACCGGACACAATTCAAAAAACAGATACGGTTTATAAAACTGTTCAGGTACCGGCGTTACAAGCCAGGGAACTTGATTCGGTACTAATAACAGCATATTATGATATGGGTAAGACAACACCCAGCAACAATATTATGGGAAGGATCAGGGAAATAGCACAAAACGAATCGATTGAAAAAGCAATACTTTCGGGCTATACAGATGTTTCCGGAAATACTATAGTGAATAAAAAGATCACTAATTCCCGACTGGATTACATTAAAGATACCGTAGCCGAATTTTTACCTTTAAATAAAATATTTCTGCAAAATTTTGCCGACACCTTTGCTTCAAATAAAATTGTAAACAGCGAACGCAGGGTTGAAATAACATTTTATGTAGATTTAGGAGGAAAATTAAAAACCCTAAATTGAACAAAACAAGTTCGGGATAAAATTCAAGACATATAGAACTCGATGATCAAAATCACATCTCAAACTAATCAATGAAAAACTTAACTACTTTTCTATTACTTATACTATCAACTTATTGTTTTGGACAATTTAATGAAACTATTAGAACCGGAAGGCCCGGCCAGTCTATTGGCGCGTTTACCGTAGGTTCTAATGTGCTGCAATTTCAACAGGGGCTTGACTATTTTGGCACTTCAGAAGCAAATTTACCCGAAGGTTTTATTTCTAATAACGTTATTAGGTATGGTATTTTAGAAAGAGTAGAACTTAGTGCGGTTATTGACTATAAATACCAGGAATTTGAGCTTAATAATAACACCAGGAGCCTGGAAGGATTAAGTAATTTACATTTAGGGTTTCGGGTAAATATAAATGATCAAAAAGAATGGCTTCCTGCTACAGCATTCCAGATGCGATTAAAATTACCTAATATATCTGATGATTTTGGAAGTGAGTATTTAGCACCGGCTATGGTTTTTGTGGCCAATTGGGGTTTGCCAAAAAATATGAGCCTAGCCACAAACTGGATTTTATCTTATAGCGGCAATGATCCCAAACCAACCGGAAAATATGTAATTAATTTTGGTTTTCCCATCTACAAACAGCTTAGTGGATTTATAGAAAATTATGGCCAGGTAAACCAATCGGTCTACCAAACCAGGTTCGATACAGGATTAGGTTACCTAATTAACAACAACGTTTCTGTAGATCTTTTTGCCGGGTTTGGAGATAATCAAAATGTAACCGACTATTTTGTGAGTACAGGTATAAGCTGGAGAGTCTTTAAATCAAAAACTGAATAATTTGGAAAAGACAAGTGATTTTTACAATAATATTTTAGAATATTTTAGGTTAAACTATCTTAACCTGGCCTTCACCATTTTATTTTTAATTGTTGGTTTTTTTATCGCCAATTTTATAAAGCGAAAAATAAGACTGCGTTTAATAAAAAAATCACCCAACCATATTACCGCTACTTTTATTTCTCAAATTACCGGATTTACACTTAAGTCCATTATCATTTTAATAACCCTATACCTACTGGGCTTAGATGATTTTACGAATAAGGTATTAGCAGGAGCAGGTCTTTTAACTTTTGTAATAGGTTTTGCTCTAAAAGATATTGGAGAAAATTTTCTTGCAGGAATTATCCTGGCTTTTAAAAGTCCCTTTAGGTTAGACGATTTAATTGAAGTAAATAGTATTGAAGGCTTTGTGAAGGATATTAACATTAGAGAAACTCTTATTAAAACTCCCGATGGGAAAGATGTCTTTCTACCAAATTCTATCATTCTAAAAAATCCGTTGTTTAATTATACTTTAGACGGATTTCTACGCTATGAGTTCACACTGGGTATCGCCTACGAAAATAATCCTACAGAGGCCATTAAAAACATCCTAGAAACAGTAAATAAGGTAGATGGAGTTTTGCTAGGAAACAAAAAACCAGCGATTATTATTAGTGAATTGGCTACAAACACTATAAATATAAATGTAAAATTTTGGGTAGACACCTTTAGCACTTCAAAACGATCGGTACATCATAGCATTCGCTCCCAGGTGATGAATAACGTAATCGCAGCACTGGTTTCACAAGGTTTTAGTTTACCTGCCTCCATTCTTGAATTAAAAAATTATGATGCTTCAAATTCTTTGCATCTCAACATACAGAAAGAAGATAACAACTAGAAAAAACCAATATTTAATTAAATAAAACTAATAAAATCAAGTAGAACCATTATCGTCAACTAAAATATAACTAATATGAAATTTATAAAATTGCTATCAATCGTTTTTATTCTGGCTACAATGACTTCCTGTTCAGAAACTATTAAGTTTCCTGTTTCTAAAGTTGCTCCTGCCGCAGATATTTCTGCAGAAATTAAAAAACAAGGAGAATCAAACTACGAAGTTACAATAGAAGCTAATAACCTTGCTGCACCAGAAAGATTAGAACCTCCAAAAAAATTATATGTTATATGGGCAGTTTCAGAGGCCGGGGTGGTTAGAAACGCAGGTCACTTTACCCAGGAAAATGCTGAAAAATCTAATTATAAAGCTTCATTTCCTTACCAACCGGTAGAAGTTTTTATTACCGCAGAAAATGAAGAAGGAAATTGCCTTCCATCTGGGACCGAAATTACAAGAGCTACCCTATTAGTTCCTGAAAAAAATTAGCAAAATTTTAATAAAGCGTCATCCGAAAAGCTGTAAGAGTAGGAAATAAAACACAAATATTAAACAAATGAATCAAGAAGAATTTAAAGCAAAAGCAAAACAATCAATAGATGAGGTTTCTGCTAAAATTAACGAATTAAAAGCTAAAAGAGAAGCTGCAAAGGAAGATGCAAAAGCGGAATATGATGAAACGCTGCGAGACCTGGAAGCCAAAAAAATTGACCTGGAAGCTAAATATGAAGATTTAGAAAATGCATCTGAAGAGAAATGGGAAGAAGTAAAACAGGCTTTCTCATCTGCTTCAGATTCTTTTAAAGAGGGATTTGATAAATTAAAATCCTTATTCGCTTAAAATTATAAGCAGGCTTCAACTTAAAATGTTTAATCCTGCTTTTTTATTAATTCCAAAAAATGAAAAAAAAGCTATTTACTTTTCTATTCTTTGTTTGTGCTATTGGCTCACAGCAAAAATTATTTTCCCAGGTATTGCATACAGAGAATTTTAATGTAGTAATAGATACAGCACAAATTGTAAAAGGGAACTTCACGCCAAGTTTTAGATTTAGAAATTTAAAGGAAGAATTTCTTGAAATAGAAAATACGGCAGATATTTCAATTCGAATAAAAAATCATGCCTTTACTATCGCCAATAAAATTGAATACAGCTTTTTTGGTGATAAAAGCCTAATGAGTGGTGGTTTTTTATATTTAGAATATATGAATCTGCAAAGCAAAAAGATAGCATTGGAACCTTTTTACCAGATGCATTGGAATGAAGTAAGAGGACTGGATAGAAAATATGCAGCTGGCTTAAACTTAAGATGGCGAGCCATTGTAAAAGAACAGACTGCTTTGTTTTTTGGTATTGGTAGTTTATACGAATTTGAGCGTTGGGACTACTCCGGTGTAAAAGATAAGCTCTTGCCGCTAAACTTATCTCCCATTGAAGTAAATAAGGTACGAGGTAATTCTTATATAAGTTTAAAACAAAATCTCGGTGATTTATTCGATCTGGATATTAGCGGCTATTACCAACCTACCTATTCTTCGCCATTCAAAAATTATAGGCTGGCAAGTAGTTTTGAACTAACCTACAATTTTACACAATATTTAGGATTAAGATTTCTATATCAAAATATCTATGATTCATCACCAATAGTGCCTATTGATAATTTATTTCATGATGTTAACTTTGGAGTAACCATCTCCTTTTAAGCCATCTGAATCAGGTTTATATTTTTTTATACTACTTATAGAATATTATTTTTAGCTAGAATTACCAATTTAATTCTTAATAAAAGTTTGTTCTATTTTTTAATAGCTGCTTGTTTTTTGTTTCTTCTACCGTACCAAATAAGAAAACCAGTAACGGGTAGTGCGGCCACAAACAGGCTGGCAAAAAAAGCGATAATCTTACCGGTAATCCCAAAATATTGCCCGGTGTGTAAACCATACGTCATTTCCTGTAATTTCATCCCGGCACTTTTGCTGGAGTACTCGTGATCTTCTAGTAATGCCCCGGTTTTAGGATGAAAATAGAAATTTGACTGATGGTCATAATCCAGCGCATCAGGATAGGAACCCGTGGTTATTGGCGCGCTTCCACCCTGCTCCCAAACAAAGAACATTTCATCTTCAGGCTTTAGTTTTAAGGTTCTAGCTAAAGCAATATCCATAGCATTTTCAGAATATTCGGCCTCTTCAAACTGAATATTCAATTCATCTTTCGGCTTTTCCTGCCAAAAGTTTGCCAGATCATACAGGCCGTGATTCATCCATTCATAAGAAAAACTAAGTCCTGTAATGGCAACAAACAAGGCAATTAATGAAATATACAATCCGGTTACGCTATGCCAGTCATAATTAACGCGCCGCCACTTTGCATTCCATTTAATTTGAAGTTTTTTATTAAGGTTTTTTTGTTTTTTTGGCCACCAGAGTATTATTCCTGAAATAAGCATAAAAACAAAAATGAGCGTGGAGATCCCAACCACCTGTTTTCCTATTTTCTCCGGAAGCCAGAGATGCATATGCAAATCTTCCACGATAAGAAAAAAGTCATTTTCAAGATTTTCTTTCTGAAGAAATTCAGCAGAATAAGGATTAAAATAAATATGATGCGGCACTTCGTCTATTAGTGTATACACAAAAGCAGACCTATCCCTGCCCTGGTAAACTACCATTCCCGGTTGGGCTTCAGGGTAAAGACTTTTAGTTCTATTTTGAAGACTGGAAGGTGCAACATATGCTGAAGCTTCAGGAGTTACTTTTCGGTAATCCCTGGTGATATCTTTAATTTCATCGTGAAAAACAAAGATGCAACCAGTAACAGCCACTATAAAAACAATAAGACCGGAACCAAGTCCCAGCCATAAATGAAGTTTAGCAATAAACTTCTTAGAGCTTTTATTTTTTGCTTTTTTATTCTTCATAGAAAACTACTTGGGAACAAGCTCAAGAACCATTATTAATTGGAAAATATAATTTGATTTTCGAAGCAGGCTTCCGAGCATTTAATCTCGATTATCGAGAAAAAAGTCACCACCAAAACTCAAAACAATTTTAGTGGTGACCAAAGAAATTCTATTTAATTAAAAATTATAAGTTAAGCTTGCTGCAAAGTTTCTTGGTCTTTGCGGATTTATTGTAGACCAACCGGTATAGTATTCTTCATTTGTAAGATTATTTAACTTCAAATTAATCCCAAATTTATCTACATTATAAAACAAAGAGGCGTTTAGAATAGTATACGATGGTAGCGTGAAAACTCCTGCGGTTTGGCGATTAAAGATCATATTCTCACTGGCATAATTTCCACCAAAACCAAGTCCGAAACCTTCAAGATTTCCTTGTGCGAAACGATAGCTTGCCCAGAAGTTAGCTAAAGTTTCAGGACCCGCTGACTCCGGTCTTCTTCCAAGAAAATCAGTTTGATCAGATTCGGTTAATTCGCTATCATTATGACTAAACCCGGCAATTAAATTTAAACCTTCAAAAGGGCTTGCGGTAATACTGGCTTCAAATCCACGGCTATATTGTTCGCCATCCTGCACAAGATTAAAAGGATTTTCAGCATCCTGCATTACTATATTAGAAACCTGAATATCGTAATAACTTAAAGTAGCTGAAAGGTGGTTATTCAGCAAATTAAATTTAGTTCCAACTTCAAATTGCTTTGCTCTTTCCGGATCAAAAACCAGAGTTCTGGTTTCCCCGGTTTCAAGGTTGGCTACCTGTGTTGGCCCAACATTACTAAAACCATCCATATAATTTGCGAAAAGTGCTACTTTATCTAAAACCGGCTGATAAACCACTCCAAATTTTGGAGATAGTGCAGTCTGGCTATTGGTTTCAGTCTCAAACTGGTCTAATCTTAAGCTGGTCATTAAAGCAAGCTGCGGAGTGAAGTTAAGAACGTTAGAAATATACGCGCTATAAATATCTTCTTCAGCAATATTGTTATTTCGGTTTACATTTTCTAATAAACCGGCCGTGGCTTCTTTACTAAGAATTCCGCTATCATTATCTGTAATATAATTTGCCGGCTCGTAAATTCCAAAAACACTTTCGTTTACATTTTGCAAACTTGCATTCCCAATATAGACATCACCATTTTTAACATAACCCGTATTATTGTCTATCACTCTTCTATTAAAGTAATCCAGGCCAACTACGATACGGTTACGCATTCCTGCAATTTCAAAATCTCCAATGAAATTCTGTTGAATATCAGTACTTAAAGTTGTAGAATTTTGATTGCTTATATAGCGAGTAAAAATAAGTCCTTCATTAAGATTAGTTACTTCTCCCGGTACTTCTTCCCTACCCTGCTTAAAGCGGGTTGTTTCATATAAATATGAATAATTTCCCAAAGCTTTAGCCGAACCAGTTGAAACCGCTGTTTGTGAAGTCCATTGGTCTGAAAGTTCATAATTCATTTGTGCCTGTAAACTAAAGGTTGGGTTTTCTACAGTAAGGTCATTGCTGGTGTAAGAATTCTCATGGTTATAGCCCAATTCTTCCAGGTTAGTAGCTGTAAGTGGTGCTCCCCTATCTACAAATAGCATTAAAGGATTAGTACTTTCAGAATCATAAAACTCAGTGTTTACAAAGAATGAAAGTTTATCATTTACCTTATAACTTAACGAAGGCGCTACAAACAGAGACTTATTAAAACCTGCATCCTGGAAGCTATTTTCGGTATGATACGCAGTATTTATCCTTAAAGCAACGTCGCCGGTTTCATCAAGCGGAGTGTTCACATCGGCAGACACACGGTTAAGTCCGAAGCTTCCTAGGGTATAAGAAATATTTCCACCAAAGTAATTATAGGGTTTTTTGGTAGTAATATTTATTAGTCCGCCATAAGAAACCAGGCTACTACCATATAAAGTTCCCGAGGGTCCTTTAATCACTTCAATATTTTCCATATTGGCAGGATCCGGGCTTCCGTTAGTTAGAGCCGGTAAACCGTTAACTAAAGTTGGTTGCACGGGAAAACCTCTAAGAGAAAAATATCCTGCACCATCATTGCCACGCCCTGTAGATTCCCAAAGTTTGGTAAGTCCCGAAGCATTTTTAACGGCATCGTCAAAATTTGTAACCACTTGCTCCTTTAAAAGTTCGGACGTGATATTATTATAAACCTGCGGATTCTCTATCTTTTTAAGTGGCATTTTAGCTACACTTACACTGGTATTTCGGGTGAATCTATTTCCGTTTCCATTTCCCCTCAATACAACAGTACCCAGTTGCTCTTGCTTCCCTATTAAAATAATAGAAGGAATATTTGTGGTTGTACCTGGCTGTACATTAACCTTTAGATTTTGGGTTTCATATCCTACATAAGAAACCTGGATGGTATAATTTCCCTCTGGAATATTTTTTAAACTAAATTCTCCCCGGTTATTGGTTTCATCCCCAATTTGAAGACCTTTAACTTCTATATTTACATTAGACAATGCATTTGCCTCGCTATTTACTACACTACCTTTTATTGCCCCGGTGCTTTGAGCAAAACTAAACTGAATAGCAAAAAGAAATAGGATAATGAGGTTCTTTGAAAGCTTCATTAGTGTTTGTTTTTATTTAGATTGATTTTAAATACCGGGCAAATGTATAAAGCAATTTCAATTTTCAAAAGCTTATTTATAATTATTTTAAATAAAAATAATTTCTGAAAGCGCAGAATTTTGGTTGTCAAACATATGGATCACAAAAATTTATACTGCTAAAAGCACATTTGATCTTTTCTTAACTACTGCCGCTTACTAATCTTTTATATTTGCCGCTTAAATTTGCGCTATGATAAAATTGATTGTTACCGATATGGACGGAACTTTGTTGAACGACCAGCACGAGATTCACCCAGACTTTTGGGAAATAGAAGAATTATTAAACAATAAAGGAATTATGTTCGCTGTGGCCAGTGGCCGTCAGTTTTACAATCTAGAGAGCAAATTTGACCGAATTAAAGATCGAATGATGTTTTTTGCCGAAAATGGTACCCACGTGGTGCATAAAGGAAAAGATTTGTACGTAAATCCTTTAGATAAAACTGCCGCGATGGATTTTGTAAGAAAGGGCAGGGAACTTTCCGAAACTCATTTAGTGTTGTGTGGAAAAAATTCAGCATATATAGAAAGTAAAGACGATAGCTTTTTTAACGAAATCAATAAATTTTACAAGAGAATTGAAAAAGTTGACGATCTTACTAAAGTAGACGATACGATTTTAAAAGTTACTTTCTGTAACTTTAATGGTGTTGAAGAGCATACTTACCCGCATTTTGAAGAACATGCAAATGATTATAAAGTAGCGATAGCGGCCAATGTATTTATAGATATTACATCTATAAGTGCAAATAAAGGAAATGCCATAAGCGGCATACAGGAAGAATTAAATATTACTTCCGATGAAACTCTTGTTTTTGGCGATTACCTCAACGACCTGGAAATGATGCAAAACGCGAAATACAGCTACGCGATGAAAAATGCGCATCCCGAAATTATTAAAGCAAGTAAATACCTAACCACTTTCGATAATAACGAAAATGGAGTCTTAAAAACCATTGAAGAATTAGGCTTGCTTAAAGAAGAATACGCAGTAAAAGGTTAAATTTTACTGTCGTTTACCTCAATCCAATACCCATCGGGATCCTGAAAATAAATTTGCTTGATCCCGTCGGGACGGTTGGTTATAGTATCTTTTTCTCCATTCCAGTTTTCAAAAGGAATATTTTTAGACTGCAAAAATTCCATAAATTCAGATAATTTATCGGTATTAAAAGCGGTATGCACGCCTTTATTCTTTTCAACCACTTCCTCGCTTTCAACCAAGTGCAATTGCACCCTATTATTTAGCTGAAACCATTTTATGTGGTCTCCAAGTCCGCCATTAGATATTTGCTCCAAGCCCAGGATATTTCCGTAGAAATCTACCGAAGTCTTTAAATTTTTCACCCTAATAGTATCGTGATCTTTTCTGAAATTAAAAGCACTATTAGGCGAAGTAGCTGCAAATAAAATAATTGTTGGTAGACTGTTATTTTTCATAATGATGATTTTTTCTTCAAAATAGTAATTAAACCCCACTTTTTTGCAAATTAAGAATTAGCTTAAATAAATATCTAAAATTTACGTAAATTTAGTTTGATTAAATTTCTGATTATCAGATCATAAAACCAAAAAAATTAATAATCATGAAATATTTCCTTTACCTAATGGCTTTCCTGAGCTTTCCGGTATTTACCCAGAACACCCGACAACCAGAAGATTATACTATTGACTTACTGGGAAGCTTTCCGTGAGGCGCTTTATGAGGAAATGGGTGACCCGGTAAAAGATTCCATCGCACTTTATAATAAATCACCGCTTTTCACGCTGACCAGGTTAAATCCTGTAATGGTTTTACAAGGCGCTAACGATCCCAGGGTGCTCCAGGTAGAATCTGATGAAATTGCAGCAGCTTTAAAAGAAAATGATGTACCGGTAGAATATATTGTTTTTGAAGATGAAGGCCACGGATTTATTAAAAAAGAAAATAAAAGGTTACAGGCAAATTAGGGAATGCCTGGATAAATACTTAAAAGAAGAAGACTAAAATCTGCAAATATTGTAGGTAAACTCCAAAACTCGGGTTAAACATTTAGTACCGATTTCAAAAAGCCTTATCTTGGTCTTGCAATCGCAATAACTGACTATGCTGTATATTTTACATCATCCTGATGATAGGGAAAAAGTGGAAGAAGACATTTTTCCGCTATTAGAAAATACCGAAAAACAAACCATAGATTATCCCCACACCGAATTCGAAGCTGGAGAGGATGATATTATAGTTACTTATTTAAGCGATGAGTTTTTAAGGGAATTTTTACCGAGAGCTGCAAAAAAGAACCAGAAAGTTGGTATTCTTCCACACCCCGAAAACACTTATACTACAAAGGGTTTGGGAATTGCCAATGATCCTGAGGAAGTATTAGAAGAAATTCTTGAGAATAAGGAAGCGCATAAGCTGGATATGCTCTATTGTAATGATATTCCTATATTCCAATCGGTTAATATAGGAAACGTTTTTATTTTCACTGAAGATCATCAGAATAACAATTTCGTTCGGGAAGTTTATTCTTTCTTCAAAAATATCAGGCATCTATCTTCTCTTTCTCATCACTCGTATGAAATAAGTTCAGAAGATGAAAAAATAATTCATACTTCGGCCCTGGGGATAATTGTAGTAGAACATGCACTAAGCTCTGTTGTTGCTAGAAGGCTAGTCTCAGATAGCTCTTTGAACGACGGAATGTTTACTGCACTTATTATTTCGCCTACCAATTTATTACAATTAATATGGTTTTTATTGCGCAGCTTACTTCCAGGCGGAAAACAATTAGATAAAACTCCCTCTTTTATTGGAAGAATAAAAATAGCCAACCTAAACATCAAAAATTCTTCTGAAATAGAATTTACGATAGATGGAGAAAAAGAACAAGCTAAGGAAATATCGCTTAGAGTAGAACCCGAATCTCTTTACCTCGCACAAGCCAGTAAGTATTGCACAGAAAAAGAAGAAGCTAATTTAAAAAAGAGCAACAAAACAGAAACTCTACCCATAGGCGAAAAGCGCAGAGAATTAACCAAACGTAAGCTACCTATTCTTCCCAGGGCTACTACCGAGGAATTTCAGGAATTATTTAAAGTATTGCGGGAAAATTCTAAAACCAGTTCCATGTATGTGGTGATGATGATCCTTTCAACACTCATTGCCACTTTCGGACTTTTCGCAGATTCTTCTCCAGTAATTATTGGAGCTATGATTCTGGCGCCTATTATTTCTCCTATCGTTTCTTTTGCTATGGGTATGGTGCGTTACGATACCAATATGCTTAAGAGGGGGATTATTACCATTCTCATTGGTACAGGTGTTTCCTTAATGTTCTCAGCCGGAGTTAGTCTAATTATCCCCATAAAACTGATCACTTCTGAAATTGATGCGCGCCTATCTCCCACTCTTTTAGATATGGGAATTGCAGTAGCATCTGGTGTGGCCGCGGCTTATGCCCACGCCAAAGAAGGAATCGCAAAAAGTCTCGCGGGAGTTGCCATTGCGGTTGCCCTGGTGCCACCATTGGCCGTTGCCGGAATTGGAATTGGCTGGTGGGACTGGCAGGTATTTTCGGGAGCCTTTTTACTGTATTTAACCAACCTTGCCGGAATTATCATGTTTGCCGGAATTACGTTTCTTATCCTCGGTTTTGCGCCTTTTAAACGTGCAAAACTCGGTTTGGTTTACACCTTAATTTTAATTGGAATGGTCATGGTGCCTCTTTCTCTCTCTTTTAATCGAATTAAAAAAGAAGCCAGTATTACCCGGGAGTTAGAAGGTTCTACCATCAACGAATTGGTTATTAGAGACGTAAAGGTAAGATTTGGAGATCCTTTGCGTGTTTCCCTTACACTTGTTGGGCCGGAAAATCTTGGAGGAGATGAACTTAGGGAAATTAAAGAAAAACTAGAAAAGGATATTGGAGAACCTATTCAGTTAGAAGTAATTTCTGCTCGTGGCTTTTAAGATGTGTGGAATATAGCAACACTTTTGTAGCTTAATTCCCATTTATTCGAATCCAATTTAAAACTCATCTATTTTTTAAATCTCATTTTCTTAAAAGAGAGCAAATCCAGCAAGGTGATAAATTACTGTTTATAAGCTATTTGATGAGTTTTTATTTTTTACAAATTTCATCGAAAATGAGAATCATATAAAAATTTAGAACTTTCTAAGGTTGGCCGCAGTTGGCGCAAAAGTTGAATAATTCTGGCTGGAAGAAAAAAATTCCATCAAAAAACAGTCAGAAATATGAAGAGATCTATACTCCTACTCTTTCTAGTTAATCTTATTTGTGCCAGTGTATTTGGCCAAAATTATTCCTACGACAGTATTTACCAACCCATTCCCGGGATTACGGGTAAAGCTCAGTTTACTTACAAACTAGCCAGTGAAGACAAGAGAATTAAAGATGGTGAATTCACTTTCCTAAGGGAGAATAAAGACAGCCTGGCTGAAACTTCTGCCACCTATAATCTATGGGAAGGAAAATATGCAAATAATCAAAAAGTCGATGACTGGAGTTATGAGGTTAAACACCACATTGTAAAAATCAATGAAATTTCTGATGTAGAGTTAGATTACGATATCGTTACTGAAGATGAGATCATGGAATTATCTTACAGCAATGGCTATCCTTCGGGAGATCTTCTTATGGAAACTATATTATATGTAGATGGAAACCGGGTGAAAACGCTGGAATATCTCAAAACCCAATTTCAAAATGAAAAAATGACGGGTAGGTTCGATTATATAATTGCAAACCGGGAGAATGATAGTATTTCAGTAATTGGCAATATGATAAATGGATTAATGGATGGCATCTGGGAATTTAATTATTTCACCGAAGACTTTCAGGAAATTCGCACTTACGACAGAGGGATTCTATTAAGTCTACAACGTAATGAAAATGGACGAAAAATAGAAGAAATAGAATATCCGCTGAGTGACGGGCTACAAGCTGCACTAGCCAACAAACAAACCGATGTTGAACTTGTAAACCGTCCTTTAAGCTTAACTTTTAGTGATGGCTATCCTCGTACTTCAAAATATATTCAGGCTCAGAAAAAAGGGGAAAAGCTTATTCAAAATATTTTCAAAGCTATTTTTAAATACGACCCACAAATAGATCCCCTGGAACAACTTCCCTTAGGCGCCAATAGAGCCTTCTATCCACTTAATTCTGAAGAAGAAAATGCCCTAGAGAAATGGAAGGAAATTGAAAATAAATATCGAAAGAATATAGACAGTATAACCAGCCTGGAAATTGAAAACTTAAACCTGGTTGAAAACAATGCTATACAAAAAGCACTAATGTGGAAACAAAAACAGGATTCATTAAATGAATACATAAAACCCTGGAACGATATTCTTTATAAAGATCAGTTGCCTTTTTACAATCGTAAAGGTTTATTAGTAAACTACGCAAAAGAATTATTAGCTAAAGACACCCTTAATGTTCAGGGAGAAAGAATTATTTATGATTACAGCAGTGAAGAACAATCTGATAATTTTTTACTGTATGTAACAGAGAATTTTAAAAAAAGAAATGAACTGGCAGATAGTTTAATTTTAAATCTAACTTCTGCTATAGAAGATTTAAGGCTGGATAAGGAAATTGGGCGTCTGAATAACGAAGTTTCTCGCACCCGTAAAAACTTAGACGAACTTTACAGTAACAAACTTGGTGATAAATCTCTTGATGAAATCGTAAAACAAACCAAGAGTAATTTTTATCGGGACAGCTTACCACAGTTAGTTAATAGTTTCCTGGAAGAGCCTGAAGATGATGTCGTACAAATAGAGCGTGGAAATTCTATTTTAAGGCAATTACAACTTTTAGAAACAATTTGGGAAACCGGGGAACGCATCACAAAATTAGAAGGTAGGATAGACACCCTTTATACTGAATATACTTTTGATCCCTTTACCTACAGCGACCAGGTTCCTGTGAGAAAAAAGAAAACTTTATACAACGAAATTAATAACACCATTATTGAAGGTTTAAAAGATCAGGCCCGGGCAGCACATCGTGATCCCGAAGAAGTCTTAAAAAAGTTTAATGCGATTCTACGAATGCAGGACAGATTGATTTTTATGGAAGATAAGAATACAAAAAGCCTGGAGAGAAAATTACGTAGAACCGACTCTTTTAATGAGAAATTAGAACTACTTAGAAGCCTGTAATGAAGAATATATTTACGCTATTCGTTCTATGTTTTATCACATTTTCTTCATTAGCACAGGAAGAAAATGAACCTTCTGTTTTAGATAATAATTACGAAAAAGAATTTACCCATACCACCGGGCTTTGGACAGGATTATATACCAAATATCGACTTAACGAAAAGCTATTCTATTATGGGGAATATCATTTTAGACGTAGAAATAATTTTGTGAACGATATGGCTCAAATCTATCTCAGGTTTGGTCTTACCTATTTAATAAATCCTAAAGTAGAACTTACAGCAGGTATCGTAACTCCATTTTATTGGGCCCCGGAGCAGGATTTAGCCAACCAGGATAATATAGTGCCACAGTATAGGCTCTGGCAACAAATTGTATTAGTACAACCATTTGAAAGATTAAAGATTAATCATCAATTTAGGTTCGAGCAACGGTGGAAAAGGGATTATGTAGAGGAATCTCCTTTTAAATTAACCCATAGATTTCGGTACAAATTAACCGCTTACTACCCTCTTAATAATTACAAGCTAATCAACAATACATTGTTTCTTTCATTTTATGAAGAAGTATTTGTACAGGCCGGGAAATCTATTACCTACGACTATTTGGAGGATAACAGGATGTTTCTTGGGCTAGGTTATATCTTAAATGAAAATATTCAATTTCAAGTAGGATATATGTGGACATTTAGGTACAAAGACGGACCTTATAGTTTTGAACACAGGCATATTCCAAGAGTTAGTGTGTATCACAATTTAGATTTTAATCGTAGAAGAATTGAAAAACAAAAGGAAAAAATAAAAGTTTTAGAAAATGAATTTTAACATGGCTATTCCTTTGAGTTAAATCTCTCTAAAAAAAAGAAATTAATTATCAATATTTTTTGTGTCACAATATGATATTTTTAGATTGTGCCCCATTAAAAACTTTAAACAAAGATTATGATTAAATCAAAGAAAATTGCAGGTTTATTATTTGCTTTTGCTTTAGGAACAGCAGGTGTAGTTGCCCAAACTCAACAGCTTCCACAGCAACAGCAACAAACTGTAGAGGTAGATGTTAGTGACGAGGAGCTTTCTAATTTTGCTGATGCCTATCAAAAGATTAGAATGGTAAACCAACAGGCGCAACAGGAGATGGCGAAGAAGGTAGAAGATAGCGGGTTTGATATTCAGCGTTTTAACGAAATTCACCAGGCTTCTTTAGATCCAAATGCTGAAGTTGACGTAACTGAAGAAGAAAAAACTAAGCACGCCGAGGTTGTTGCAGAGATTGAAGGCATGCAAGGCGAATTTCAGAAAGAAATGGAAAGTGCTATTTCAGAAGAAGGTCTTGATGTTGCACGTTACGAGAAAATCGCAATGGCACTACAAACCGATACTGAACTACAACAGAGATTACAGCAGTTAATGCAAGGATAATTTCTAATTACGCTTTAGAAATTTTATAAAAAAAGGCCTCCACCTAGGAAGGCCTTTTTTTATGTTTATTTTATAACTTGATTTTTGGTTTAAACTGCAACTATGCTATATTTTTAGCAAGACACCATTAATAATTGCTTTTGAAATTCACTCCTAAAACATACCTTATATTAATAGCCATAATTCTAATTAGTCAATGGAATTATGGCACCCTCTATGCCCAAAAAACAATGAAACAAAAAGACAGCTTAAAGTTTGAAAATAAAATAGTCCCAGATGAAATTTGGAGGGAAACCTATGTGGCACTTTCCCACTACCCCGAATTAAAAGACACGCCTATTGAATTCAAATTCAAAAAGAAGATTCAGAAATCTTTTATGCAGGCACAGCCAAAAGTTGCCGGTTTGCTAAAGAACAAAAAGAATCGGTCTTACTTTGTTATGATAAGCGAGCATATAAAAATTGAAGATGAAGTCTTTGACGTTAAGAATGTACCTTCCGAAGTATTAATAGGCTGGATTGGTCACGAACTGGGGCACATTATGGATTACCGTGAGCGCAGTGCATTAAATATGGTTTGGTTTGGCATTAAATACCTTACTTCAAAAAGATACATACAGGAAGCAGAAAGAGCTGCAGATGCTTATGCGGTAAACCACGGACTTGGAAAATATATTATTGCGACTAAAGATTTTATATTGAATCACACGCATCTTGCAGATTCCTACAAAGCCCGAATCAAAAAACTTTATCTCTCACAAGAAGAAATTATGGCGTTAATTGATGAAATAGACAAGGACGACGATTAAGTTTGCTGCTCTTTAACGAATTTCTCCCATTTCGCAAATTTCTCTTCGTCCATTACTTTTTCCATTTTCACCTGTCCGCCTTTTTTCTTGTTAGCGGCGCTCCATTCTGGAAAAATATCAGGATGCACTTTGGTTACCTTAACTCCTTTTAAGGCTTTGGAACGTGCTACTTTGTAATTCTTATTGGCATTTTTGAGAGATTCATCTAAAGCTTCGGTAAGGTCTTCTTCTGAGGTTTCACCTTCAGTTCCTAAATACCAGTGGTGATGGAATTCTCCATCAATTCTCACGGCTGCAAGAGTAAATTCTGGAATTTTAATGTCAAATTTATCTTCAAGCTCCTGCACCGCATCATTCATCTTATTTACTGAAAGTTGAGATCCAACAACGTTTAAGAAGAATTTGGTTCTTCCGGTTATTTTAATTTCGTGACGGACTACATCGGTAAATTTAATGGTGTCACCAATTAAGTATCTCCACGCGCCTGAAACTGTACTAATTAAAAGAATATAATCTTCCTCTTCTTTTACTTCAGAAATTGAAATTACAGGAGCATCATTAGTTATAGAACCGTCTTGGTTTATGTATTCAGCCTCGAATGGAACAAATTCAAAATAGATTCCATTGTTTAGGGCAAGCTTCATAGAATGCGTTCCCGGTCTTTGTTGGTAAGCTATAAATCCTTCTGAAGCCAGATAGGTATCAATTATGGTAATTGGGTGTTTTAAAAGTGCATTAAAACTTTTTTCGTAAGGTTCAAAAGCCACACCTCCAGAAGTATAAACTTGTAGATTTGGCCAGATCTCGTGAATATTATCAACTTTATGATATTCAATCACCTTTTTCATCATAAGTTCTAACCAGGAAGGGATCCCGCTTAAGGCGCCAATATCCCAGTTTTTTGCATTTTCTGCGATGCGTTGCACCCTATCGTCCCATTCTGGAATCTTTGAGATCTCATCACCGGGTTTATAATAACCTTTAAACCAGAAAGGGATTTTGCTGGCAGATATTCCGCTAATTTCTCCCTCTTCGTGGTCGCCCTCCTTCTGAAGATCGGTAGAGCTACCTAACATCATGATTTCTTTTTCAAAGAAATCGTTAGGAAGATCAAAATTACTTAAAGCGCCTACCTGGTCAATTCCGGTTTGTCTAATGGCATCTACCATATCTTCAGTTACCGGAATACGCTTACTCGATTTACCGGTAGTACCAGAACTTAGCGCGAAATAGGGAGGTTTTCCAGGCCAGGTTACATCTTCTTCACCTTCGTGCATTTTATACCACCATTCATCATTAATTTTGTTATAATCGAAATAAGGGATTTTTTCAGCAAACATTTTTGAAATATCATCAGCCTTTAAAATTGCCTCAAAATCATAGTGCTTCCCAAACTGAGTATCCTTTGCTTTTTTAAGCAGTTTTTTTAATACTTCCTGTTGCGCTTCCTGTGCTTCGGGTTCAGAAACAACAGAATCCCTAAAATCTATTAATTTTTTTAAAATTGAACCTATTATGGCCATAATACTGATATTTATTGGTGGTTATTTTCAAAAAATGAAGATAAAAAAAACCAAAATCAACACTATTAATGTCTTAACAATTATCAATATTTTAACCTTTATAACAGGCTAAGAACTCTGTAGGCTTTCCACGCATTTTTCTGCACATCTTTCGCCGTCTATAGCTGCTGAAATAATACCTCCGGCATAACCGGCGCCTTCCCCGCAGGGATAAAGTCCTTTTATCTGCACGTGTTCAAAACTATAAGGATCTCGTGGAATTCTAACCGGTGATGAAGTGCGGGATTCGGGAGCGTGAACCACGGCTTCGTTCGTTAAAAAGCCGCGCATGCTTTTATTGAATTCTTTGAATCCTTCTTGCAAAGTTTTATGAATAAAATTAGGGAAAACTTTTCCTAAATCAGCCGAAGTAACTCCGGGTTTGTATGAAGTTACCGGCAGGTTTGAAGAAACTTTCCCCTGGGTGAAATCTACCAAACGCTGCGCTGGAACTTTTTGTGTACTGCCACCTTCCAACCAGGCTTTTTGTTCTATTTGCTTCTGGAATTCCATAGCCGCCAGCGGATTCTTTTCTGAATCTTTAAAATCTGGAAGCCTTAACTCCACCACAATTCCTGAATTGGCTGTAGGTTGATCGCGTTTGCTGGGAGACCAGCCATTGGTAACTACTTCCCCGGGAGCCGTGGCACAGGGAGCGATAATTCCGCCGGGGCACATGCAAAATGAATACATTCCTCTTCCTCCTATTTGCTTAACAATACTATAAGGCGAAGGCGGAAGAAATTCTCCCCTGGAATCACATTTATACTGGATTTGATCTATAAGTTCCTGCGGGTGTTCTACCCTAACCCCAAGCGCAAAAGCTTTCGCTTCAATCTTTATATTTTTTCTATGCAGAAGTTCAAAAATATCACGAGCTGAATGTCCTGTAGCCAGGATGATTTTCTTCGCTTTAATAGTTTCACCTTTTAGAGTTTTAATTCCTGAAACTTCATTATTCTCAATAAGAATATCGGTTAGCCTGGTTTCAAAAAGAACTTCTCCTCCGCAGGCGATAATACGTTCGCGTATATCTGCAATAATTGCCGGTAGCTTGTTTGTTCCAATATGCGGGTGCGCATCTACCATAATTTCAGGCGTAGCGCCAAAACCTACAAGTAATTTCAGAATTCGATCTACATCGCCACGCTTTTTAGATCGTGTATATAGTTTACCATCACTGTAAGTTCCGGCGCCACCTTCTCCAAAACAATAATTGGAATCTTCATCAACAATATGTTCAATGTTTAGCGCTTTTAGATCCCGACGGCGCGTTCTTACGTCTTTTCCGCGTTCAATGATAATCGGTTTAAATCCCAATTCAATACAACGCAATGCGGCAAATAAACCAGCAGGACCAGCTCCCACAATTACGACTTCCTCTTTATTATTTACATCCTGATAATCTGGGAGGAATATCTTTTCTTCGGTAAAATCTTCATTTACATAAACATCAACCTTTAAATTAATTTTTATTGCTTTCTGCCTGGCATCAATCGAGCGCTTTAAGACTTTTACGTAATTAATATCCTTCGAAGCAATACCGCCGTGACTGGAGACTGCTTTCATAAGTTTTTGCTGATTTGCAGCTTCTTCAGGAGTTAATCTTATTTGGTACTGGTACTTCATTTTAAAAATTCTACCACAAAAATATACTTTTCAAATTTGTTAAGTGAATTTTTAAAAATTGAGATATCTATTAAATTAAGAACAATGCGACTAACTTTTTTTTAGGCAGTGGCAAATTATTAACTTATTTTGTGCAATCTTTATAAACCCAAATCTTATTACAAAATTAAATGAATTTGACCTCACGCTACCCTATGGTTTCTTACGAAGAAGCCTCTCCTGAAGTACAGGAAATTTACGACGACACCAAGAAAACCCTTCAACTCCCATTTGTTTTAAATTGGTTTAAATGCCAGGGAAATAACGCTACTTTGTTAAAAGGTAACTGGAGCAAACTAAAGAACACTTTAATGGAAGGTGAAGTACCAAATGTGCTTAAACAACTCATTATTTATAATGTATCCAAGCAACGTGGTTGCAATTACTGCTCTCATGCTCACGGAATTTTCGCCGATAGTATGAGTGCGATGATCTCGGAAGAAGAAGGTTTTAAGGCGACAGAAAATATAGATTCTCCTTCTATGCCGGCAAGTTTTAGAATTGCCGTAAAAATCGTTACTAATGCCGCACTCAATCATAACGAAGTTTCAGATGAAGATTTTCAGGAATTGGAAAAAGCAGGATTTTCCCCAAGGGAAGTCCAGGAATTAATGGCTCAGGCCGATTTAGTGAATATGCTAAATACCATAGCTGATGTTTCTGGAATTAAAATAGACAACGAATTACTGGAAACTCCGGAATAATTTCATTTTAATGGAATCCCTACAAGATAGAACCTCCCGGGTTTACAGAATCACTTACGAAACTTTTTCTAAATTTAGCAACAACCTAAACCGTTGTAAAAGTCTGGAAGAAGTTTCGCAGGTTTCAGTGCGTTTTTTAAAATACCTACTGAATTTTCATCTTTTCAGAATAAGCGTAAATCAGGCAGATTCTTATTTGGTTTATTGCCAATGTAATTCAAAGGGACACTTTGAACTTATTCAGCGAGAAAATCTACTGCCGTACGAAGTAAAAATTCTGGATGATAATATTCCTGTTCGAACCGAAAATATTCCTTCTGAGCTAAACGAAAAAATCACTGCTAACATTTTAGAATCTCCGGCATTATGGTGCTGGACTTTTAAAAAAATGGATGTAGATTTCACCGTTTCCCTCGTAGCCGATGAAAACAAGGCTTTTGATGTTGGAGATATTGAAATACTGAAATTGATAAGCGATAGTTTCCAGGCAAAATTTCAGGAAATTTACCTGAAAGAAGAGGTCTTTCATAAAAATCAGTCGTTGTTACAAGCATTAGACGTTATTAAAAACCAGAATAAGAAAATCAACCAGATCGTTGAAAATCAAAAGCAAACCATTGCCGATCGAACCAAAGAGGTGGTTGAAAAAAATGAAAAATTATTGCATATTTCAGCATTAAACGCACATAATGTAAGGGAGCCATTATCCAGGATTCAGGGAATTGTTCAGCTTTTTGAAGTTTTTGACGACAAAACCTGTAGAGAAGATCTGCTGCCAAAACTTAAACAGTCTTCAGAAGAAATGGATCAGGTTTTGCGAGAAGTTATTGAAATGGCCACCACCGAGTTAAATCAATTAAAAGCAAAAGAGTTATGAGCACCATTATTCTTGTAGACGACCAGCCCATAGCCAATTTTATAACCCGAAAACTATTGGAAATTGAAGGTTATAATAAAGATGTTTTAGATTTCACCAATCCCGAAAAAGCTTTAGCCTATTTGGAAAATAAACAAGACACCCTCATTTTTTTAGACCTTAATATGCCAGAAATGAATGGCTTCGAATTCCTGGATTATTTAAAAGCTAAGGGACATCAACATAGAATTATTATACTTACCTCTAGCACCAGTGCTATAGACCGAAAAAAAGCGAAGGAATATTCTTCAGTTATAGAATATGTAGAAAAACCACTGAATAAAAGTAAATTCGCCCAGCTCAAACCGCTTTTGCAACAATCGTAAACTAAATAGAAGAAAATTCCCAAGGCGTTCATAAAATAACATTTTTAATTTTAAGAGATTAATCTACTAACATTTAATCTCAATTATTGAGCAAATGAGCTTAAAACCAAATCATAAAGCACTTTTAGAACTTGCCCACGCTAAAATGCATTTTGGAAAATACAAAGGCTATTATTTAAGCGATATTCCCGAATATTATTTGGTCTGGTATCGCCAAAAGGGCTTCCCCGAAGGCAAACTCGGCCAGCAAATGAGCGAGGTCTTTGAACTTAAACTTAACGGGATGGAACAATTGCTTAGAGATATAAGAAGAAAGTTTCCAAAACCTTGAGTTTTCCGCAGTTTAAATGGTGGTTTTAACTTTAAAAATATTAGGTTTAAAATTAACGGCTTTTCTATTCTTCTTTGTAATTTAGCGCCCTGAATCAAACAACGCAACAAACACTTCTTAAGATGGCCGAAACCAAGTATATTTTTGTCACCGGCGGCGTTTCTTCTTCCCTCGGAAAAGGGATTATAGCGGCTTCACTGGCAAAATTATTACAAGCGCGTGGATTTAGAACCACTATTCAGAAACTCGACCCCTACATTAACGTAGATCCCGGCACTTTAAATCCTTACGAACACGGCGAATGCTATGTTACCGAAGATGGTGCTGAAACCGATCTTGACCTTGGCCATTACGAGCGTTTTTTAAATGTAAATACGTCCCAGGCAAATAATGTAACTACCGGCCGTATCTACCAAAGTGTTATTGAAAAAGAACGTCGTGGAGAATTTTTAGGGAAAACCGTTCAGGTGGTTCCGCATATAACTAATGAAATTAAGGATCGCATCCAGATTCTTGGCCAAAATGGGGATTACGATATTGTAATTACTGAAATTGGCGGAACTGTAGGCGATATTGAATCCTTACCGTATATAGAAGCAGTTAGACAATTAAAATGGGAATTAGGCGATGAAAATGCTTTAATTATTCATCTTACACTTGTGCCCTATCTTGCTGCTGCCGGTGAATTAAAAACAAAACCAACCCAGCACAGTGTCAAAACTTTGATGGAAAGCGGACTTAAAGCCGATATCCTGGTTTGTAGAACCGAGCACGAACTATCAGATGATATCCGCCGTAAACTGGCTATTTTCTGTAACGTTAGGCAGGAAGCTGTAATTCAGAGTATAGATGCAGCTACCATTTACGATGTTCCAAATTTAATGCTGAAGGAAGGTCTGGATACTGTAACGTTGAAAAAGTTACACCTTCCTGATGAAACTACGCCAAATTTGGACCGATGGAACCAGTTTTTAGATCGGCATAAAAATCCAAAAGCTGAAATTACCATTGGTTTAATTGGAAAATATGTTGAATTACAGGATTCTTATAAATCAATTCTTGAAGCATTTATTCACGCGGGTGCAGAAAATGAAGTTAAGGTGAATGTAGAAAGCATTCATTCTGAATTTATAAATGAAAATACCATAGATCATAAATTCGCAAATTTAGACGGAGTTTTGGTTGCGCCTGGATTTGGCGAACGTGGTGTAGAAGGAAAAATTGACGCGGTTAAATATGCACGTCAACATAACTTACCATTTTTAGGTATTTGCCTGGGAATGCAAATGGCAGTAATTGAGTTTGCCAGGAACGTATTAAAGTTAAAAACTGCCAATTCTACCGAAATGGATCCTAAAACCAAACATCCGGTTATAGATCTTATGGAGGAGCAAAAAGAGGTAACTCATAAGGGCGGAACGATGCGACTTGGTGCCTGGGATTGTAAACTTACCGAAGATTCTAAAATCCAAAAAGCTTACGGCAAAACCGAGATTAAAGAAAGACATCGCCATCGTTACGAATATAACAACAAATACAAGAAAGAACTGGAAAAAGCAGGAATGCTAAGTACGGGTATAAATCCTGAAACCGGCCTGGTAGAAGTTATAGAGTTAAAAGAGCATCCCTGGTTTGTGGGAGTTCAATATCACCCGGAATATAAAAGTACCGTTGCGACTCCGCATCCGGTTTTTATAGCCTTTATTAAGGCTGCCTACGATTTTTCGAAAAAAAGAAAAAATGCCAGTCTGGCACAAAAATAAAAGTGGCCGACTTATTGACCAAAAGCAAGTTATAGTTTAGAAAAGCATGGAAGAAAAGAAATTTGATGTTCAGTCCTTAATTGGATTCATACTTATTGGTGGAATTTTACTTTGGATGTTGTACACCAACAGCGGCTCTGAAGAAACAATAGAACCACAACAGGAAACAGAACAGGTTGAAGTTCCCGGAAATACCGATACTAACCAGCCTCCACAACAACAGGAAACACAAACTCCAGGAGCAGATTCTACTGCTCTTGCCCAGGCTCGTGAGCGTTTAGGTGCTTTTGGTTATTCAGCTAGTCTTCCATCAGCTACAGAAAATACAACCACAATTTCTAACGATGTTTTAGAACTTAAAATTGATAATAAAGGTGGTTATATTTCAGAAGCAAGGTTAACAAATTTCAAGACCTTCGATTCTATTCCGGTTTATTTAATTAAAGACGGAAATGCTTCTTTCAATATTAATTTTACTACCACCGATGGTAGAACCTTAGACACCGAAAACCTTTATTTTGAACCTGAAGTAACCCAAAGTGGAGATAATCAGATTATCTCTATGAAGTTGAAAGTTTCAGAAAACGAATTCCTTGAATATCGTTATGTACTGAAACCAGGCGAATATATGCTGGATTTCAGCATAAGATCTCAGGGTCTAAACGATGTACTCAACAGTTCCAGGGATATTAATTTAGACTGGCAGTTAAAAGGTTATCGCCACGCGAAAAGTATTTCCTATGAAAATCGTTACACTGAACTTATTTATGAATATGATGAAGGTGACGATGATTATTTAGGAAGTGGTGATTTTGAAGAACAGGAAGATGAAAACATTACTTATGTAGCATTTAAACAACACTTCTTCACCTCTATCCTACTAACTGACAATCCTTTTGAAAGAGGAAAATTCACATCAGAAAACCTGGTGGAGGATGAAGAAATAGATACAGTTTTCACCAAAAATTTTGCTGCAAAATTGCCATTAGAATTAAATGGTGGGGAGCTTAATTATAATATGAACTGGTATTACGGCCCAACAGATTATAAGATCTTAAACGATTATGATCGTAATCTGGATGAAGTTGTACCATTAGGATGGGGAATTTTCGGCTGGATTAACCAGTATGTATTTATACCATTTTTCTCATTTTTAAGCGGAGTTTTACCTAGCTACGGTATTGCGATTATTGTAATGACTATTGTAGTAAGAATCGTGCTTTCTCCGGTTACTTATAAATCTTATCTCTCACAAGCTAAAATGAAGGTTTTAAGACCTGAAATTAATGAGCTTAATGAAAAGTATAAGGATAACGCGATGAAAAAGCAGCAGGAAACTATGAAACTGTATAGCAAAGCGGGAGCCAGCCCAATGAGTGGTTGTTTGCCTGCCTTGATGCAAATTCCGGTTTTCTATGCACTTTTCCAGTTCTTCCCAAGTGCTTTCCAGTTAAGGCAAAAAGGATTCTTATGGGCAGACGACTTATCGAGTTATGATACAATCGCAGAACTACCGTTTCATATCCCCTTTTATGGAGATCACGTGAGTTTATTTCCAATCTTAGCATCTATCGCCATCTTTATTTATATGATGATGACCACGGGGCAAAGTATGCAGCAAGCCCAGCAGCCGGGAATGCCTAATATGAAATTTATTATGTACCTGTCTCCAATTATGATGTTGTTTTTCTTCAACAACTATGCGAGTGGACTTTCATTATACTACTTCACCTCTAACCTGATTACTATCGGAATTATGTTAGTGATTAAATATGTGATTATTGATGAAGATAAAATTCATGCAAAGATCCAGGAGAACAAGAAAAAGCCTAAAAAACAAAACAAGTTCACCAGGAAAATGCAGGAAATGATGGAGCAGGCAGAACAGCAAAAGAATCAACAGAAGAAGAAATAAACTTATTCCTCAAATAGAAAAGCCGGTTTAAAAAACATTTTTAAACCGGCTTTTTTTATTACGTCATACTGAACTTGTTTCAGGACCTAATAAGATGAAAAGTTAAATCAGCTTTTTTAATTTTTATCCCCCAACAAAGGCACAAACCGGAATTGTCCAAATTCGGTTTTATCAAATTCTTTAGGAGATTTTCTTATAAAAAGGGTCATTGTTTGTACATCGTCGCCCACAGGAATTACCATTTTACCGCCAACCTTTAATTGGCCTAAAAGGTCGTTAGGCACAAAAGGCGCACCGGCAGTCACAATTATTTTATCAAAAGGAGCATAATCTGGCATTCCTTTGTAACCATCACCGAAACTTAGATGTTTAGGGCGGTAGCCTATTTTATTTAAAAAGGCTTTTGTCTTTTTATAAAGTTCGCGTTGGCGTTCAATACTATAGACTTTTGCGCCAAGTTCGCAAAGAACGGCAGTTTGGTACCCGCTTCCGGTTCCTATTTCCAAAACTTTATCACCTTTTTCAATTTCCAGTTTTTCAGTTTGAAAAGCCACCGTATAAGGTTGGGAAATTGTTTGGTCTGCCGCGATAGGGAAAGCCTTATCCTGGTAAGCGTGATCTTCAAAACTACTATCCATAAATAAATGCCTCGGAATTTTCCCAATTGCATCTAAAACTGCTTTATCGGTGATTCCCTTTTTCTTTACGGTTTTTACCAATTGCTGTCTTTTCCCTTTATGTCTATAGTTATCTTCAATCACTTTCTCCCCGTTTAGATTGCAAAAATACTCATTAGAAGTCAAAGATGCCAAGCGAAATCAGGGGAGATTCTCCGCTTTATTGCTAAACTATTTGCAATCAAAATGCTATTTTTGTGAAAAATGCTAAATAATATGTTGAAAGTCGGCGTGCTGGGTGCAGGACACTTAGGAAAGATCCATCTCAAATTACTTAATCAGTCTAAAAAGTATGAACTCGTAGGTTTCTACGATGCCAGTTCAGAAAATGCCGAAAAAGTAGCTACTGAATTCGGTTATAAAAAATTTGATTCCATAGACGAGCTTATCGCCGCAGTAGATGTTGTAGATGTTGTTACGCCTACCCTTTCTCACTTTGAAGTCGCTAAAAAAACTATTACCGAAGGAAAACATCTTTTTATAGAAAAGCCTATTACCAACACTTTTGCAGAAGCCGAAGAACTTATCGCTTTAGCAGAAAAGCACGACGTAAAAGGCCAGGTAGGACACGTAGAGCGTTTTAATCCTGCATTTAGGGCCGTGGCTTCCAGAATAGAAAATCCTATGTTTATTGAAGCTCACCGTCTTGCAGAATTCAATCCGCGCGGAACTGATGTTCCTGTCGTACTTGATTTAATGATTCATGATATAGATGCTGTACTTAGCGTAGTAAAATCTAAGGTGAAAAATATTAACGCCAGCGGGGTTTCAGTAATCAGTGATACGCCAGATATTGCCAACGCCCGGATCGAATTTGAAAACGGATGCGTGGCAAACCTTACCGCCAGCAGAATTTCAATGAAAAACATGCGTAAATCAAGGTTTTTTCAGCGAGATGCCTATATTTCTGTAGATTTTTTAGAGAAAAAATGTGAGGTAGTAAAAATGAAGGATGCTCCCGAAACTCCAGATGATTACGCCATGGTTTTGCAAAATGCTGAAGGAGTGAAAAAGCAAATCTATTTTGACAATCCTGATGTTGCGCCAAACAACGCCATTTTAGATGAGTTAGAAACGTTTGCCGATGCCATAAACAATAATACCACTCCAATTGTGACGCTGGAACAAGGCGCTGAAGCTTTACGCATTGCTAATGGAGTTATTGCAAGTTTTAGTAAAACTAAATCGCAGTAAACAAACTTCGGATCATTTATATCTCGATACTTGAGTAAGTAATTTTATGAATTAATTACGATTAAGTTTCAGCATGATTTTGAACTTAATCTCATATAAAACCACACACAATGAAGAATATAGCAGTTATAGGAGCAGGAACAATGGGCAACGGGATCGCCCATACTTTCGCTCAATTTGGATACAAAGTAAACCTGATCGATATTTCAGAAGAAAGCCTGGATAAAGGAATGAAAACTATTTCGGGAAATTTAGACCGAATGGTTTCCAAAGAAAAGATTAGTGAGTCAGATAAGGAAGCGACCCTTAATAACATCACGACTTTTAACGATATCCCTAAAGGAGTTGAAGGAATTGATCTTGTGGTTGAAGCCGCTACCGAAAATGAAGATTTAAAACTGAAAATCTTTAAGCAACTGGACGAGAATTGTTCGGCTAACACAATACTGGCGAGTAATACGTCTTCAATTTCTATTACAAAAATCGCTTCTGTGGTTTCCAATCCGGAGCGGGTGATTGGAATGCATTTTATGAATCCGGTGCCAATTATGAAACTGGTAGAGATTATTCGAGGTTACAGTACCAGCGATAAGGTTACCTCAACGATCATGGAGCTTTCAGAAAAACTAAATAAAGTTCCGGTTGAAGCTAACGATTACCCCGGTTTTGTAGCCAACCGAATTCTAATGCCTATGATTAACGAGGCGATTGAAACTTATTACAACGGCGTAGCCGGAGTAAAAGAAATTGATACCGTTATGAAACTAGGTATGGCGCACCCTATGGGACCGCTTCAATTGGCCGATTTTATAGGGCTGGATGTTTGTCATTCTATTCTGGAAGTGATGTATGAAGGTTTCAAAAATCCAAAATACGCCCCTTGTCCGTTATTAACCAATATGGTGATGGCAGGAAAACTTGGAATAAAATCGGGTGAAGGCTTTTATGATTATTCTGAAAGCAAAAAAGCCGAAAAGGTTTCTGCTCAATTCAGCTAAATAAAAGGTAGAATTAGATTTGACAAAAATACTTCCATTTAGAGCTGTAAGGCCACAACGAGCCAAAGCCGGACTTGTAGCTACAAAGTCTTTTGAAGACTATACTGAAGCCGAAATAAGGGCGATATTACAATATAACCCGTATTCATTTTTACATATTTTGAATCCGGGTTATAAATTTCAACACGAGATTACCGGTGGGCAACGCTTCCAGATGGTTAAAAATCGCTACCTGGAATTTAAGGAAGAAAATTCGTTTATAAAAGATGAAGAGCCGGCCTACTATCTTTATAAAATAGTAAGTCGCGAAACTAATTGCTGCGGTATTATAGCCGCTGCCAGTGCCGAAGATTACGAAAATAATCTCATTAAAAAGCACGAAGATACGATTGCCCGCCGCGAGACAATGTTCAAAGATTACCTAAAAGTGGTGGGCTTTAATACTGAACCTGTGCTCCTCACCTATCCCGATAATTCTAAAATAAACGACGTTATTGATCGGGTAATGCAAACCCGGGCCGAATATGAATTTGCCACTGCAAACCGGGAAATTCATTACCTATGGAAGATTGATGAGGAAGATTTATTAAAGCAAATTAAGGAAGAATTTGACCAGATGCCGCATTTATATATCGCAGATGGTCATCACCGTTGCGCTTCTTCCTATTTGTTAGCTCAGGAAGAACGAGAGGCCAATCCTAAGCATACGGGAAAAGAACCTTATAATTTTTTTATGAGTTACCTTATCTCAGAGAGTAACCTTAAAATTCACGAATTCAGCAGGCTGATTACCAATTTAAATGGACATACCAAAGAGGAATTTCTTATCCAACTGGATGAATATTTCAGAATTGAAAATCACGGGATGGAAGTTTATAAGCCGCTGCAAAAACATCATTTCAACATGTATTTGGATGGGGAATTTTATTCCCTTTATTTGCGAAAAACAAACTATGAATTTGGGGATTCTTTGACTAAATTAGATCCTTATATTCTTTATAAAAAAGTGCTTCAGCCAATTTTGGGAATTGAAGACCTTAGAAATGACAAGCGTATTTCTTATATTCACGGTAAAAATGATCTAATCGAACTCAAAACCCGTATAGATAAAGGTGAATTTGCAGTCGGCTTTGGGATGCTTCCATTAAGTATTGAGGAAATTAAAGCAACAGCCGATGAAGGTTTAACGATGCCACCAAAAAGCACATATATTGAGCCTAAACTTTTAAACGGCCTAACCATCTACGAGTTTGAAACCAAATAAAAATTGATTGCATGGACATTTCAGAAAATATTAAAAGGTTTAAAGAAGAACTACCTGAAGACGTTAACCTAATTGCTATTTCCAAAACCAAACCTGTAGAAGATCTTTTTGAAGCTTATGAAACCGGGCAGAGACAATTTGGTGAGAATAAGATCCAGGAAATGACAGAGAAATGGGAGAAACTTCCCAAAGATATTGAATGGCATATGGTTGGTCACGTGCAGAGAAACAAGGTAAAATACATGGCGCCGTACGTTTCCCTGATTCACGCGGTGGATAGTTTAAAATTATTGAAAGAAATCAATAAAGAAGCCAACAAAAATGTGCGTTCTATAGATTGCCTGTTGCAAATTAAAATTGCGGAAGAAGATAGCAAATTTGGAATTTCAGCTGAAAAAGCTAAAGAAATATTAGATTCAGAAGAATTTAAAAAGTTAGATCACGTAAAGGTAAAAGGCCTAATGGGAATGGCCACTTTTACCGATGATGAAGCGCAGGTAAAAAAAGAATTTGAACACTTAAAATCGGTTTTTGAAGATTTTAAAAAAGAATATTCAAATATGAGTATCCTTTCTATGGGAATGAGCGGAGATTACAAGATCGCTGTAGATTGCGGTAGTAATATGGTACGCATAGGAAGCGAAATTTTTGGAGAAAGAAATTAATTAAAGAAGTAAGAGCATTTTTTGTACGCAGTAGTAGACATAGAGACCACCGGTGGTAAATATAACGAAGAAGGAATAACCGAAATTGCAATTTATAAATTTGATGGCCTAAAAGTAGTAGACCAGTTTATAAGCCTTGTAAACCCTGAAAAACCTATTCAGCCCTTTGTAGTAAACCTTACAGGTATTAATAACGACATGCTTCGTAATGCACCTAAATTTTACGAAGTGGCCAGGCGCGTTGTAGAAATTACTGCAGATTGCGTTTTGGTAGCGCACAATGCAAAATTTGATTATCGAATTCTTCGCACCGAATTCAAAAGACTAGGATTCGATTTTGAAAGAAGATCGCTTTGTACAGTAGAACTATCTAAAAAACTTATTCCCGGGCAGGCATCTTATAGTTTGGGAAAACTGGTTAGAGCACTGGGAATTCCGCTAAGTGACAGGCATCGTGCCAGTGGCGACGCACAGGCTACGGTAAAACTTTTTAAAATGCTACTTGCCAAAGATGTTGAAAAAAATATCTTAAAAGATGCCGTAAAATTAGAACCTAAACGCCAGTTAGATACTCGTCTGGTTTATATTCTGGAAGATTTACCGGGAATTACCGGTGTATATTATTTTCATAACGAGGAAGGTGAAATTATTTACATTGGGAAAAGCAGGAATATAAAAAAACGGGTAACCCAGCATTTTACTAACGAGCAACGTAAAGCCCGCGAAATGCAAAAAGAAGTTAGCTCGGTTAGTTTTGAAGCTACGGGAAATGAACTCGCTGCCCTCTTAAAGGAAAACCAGGAAATAAAACACAACAAACCGAAATACAACAAGGCTTTAAAAAAGAATATTTTTAGCCACGCACTCTACCACTCTACCGATGAAAACGGCTATATTAATTTAAAAATTGGGCGTGCCGGAAAAAAACAAAGTATTACCACTTTTTCTTCTCTAAAACGAGCTAGAAATGTTTTGGAGATGTGGATCGAAAAATACGAACTCTGCCAAAAACTTTGCAATCTTGAGAATGGCAAAGGAAATTGCTTTAACTACACTATAAAAGAATGCAATGGTGCCTGCATAAGGGAAGAATCAGCTGAATCTTACAACGAAAGGGTAAGGGCATTAATAGATCAACATTCCTATAAAAATCAACATATGCTGGTTATAGACCGGGGTCGGGATATAGACGAAAAAAGCGCATTACTCGTTGAAGATGGTGAATTCAAAGGATATGGTTATTTTAATTTAAACCACCAGATTAACAACATAGAAATTATTAGGTCTATCATAACTCCTATGAAAAACGACCGGGATGCACAGCATATTATTCAAAGTTATTTACGCCAAAATTCCCGTTTAAAAATTGTTCAGTTAGACCCGCTAACCAAATAAGTTTCAAATTAATTAGAAGCTACAGTAATTTATTTAAATTTGAATAATTCTTAAAACACTTATTTTTGGCGAGAACACAACCGAAACCAGGCTGGAAGGCGAAGATTCATGAAGTCATTTATGAGGCCGATACCCCGGCAGGTAAATTTTTTGATGTTGCCTTACTTATAGTTATTGCGATAAGCATTGTCCTGGTAATGTTGGAAAGTGTTAGCTCCTTGAATGTAAAATATTACTGGCATTTTTATATTGCCGAATGGATTATCACCGTAATCTTCACCATTGAATATATCTTAAGGGTAATAGCAATTAAAAGACCTAAAAATTATATTTTTAGTTTTTATGGGATTGTGGATCTACTCTCCACCCTCCCAACCTATCTCTCCCTTATTCTTGGGGGCCATAATTTACTCTTTGCGGTAAGGGCGTTAAGATTACTCAGAGTATTTAGAATTTTAAAGATTACGCGCTATATCGGGGAATCTAACCGACTTTTACTAGCATTACGTAATAGTAGGCCTAAAATTATTGTTTTTCTCTTTGCCGTGCTTATTATTTGTGTGATTATGGGAACGCTGATGCATTTGGTAGAAGGCGAAAAAGGAGGTTTTGATAATATTCCCCTTAGTATTTATTGGGCTATTGTAACCCTTACCACAGTTGGTTTTGGTGATATACATCCGGTCACTCCCCTTGGTAGGTTTATCGCATCTTTTATTATGATTGTAGGTTATGGAATTATTGCGGTCCCAACCGGAATCGTTACTTCTGAAATTACCCGGGCTCAAAAAAAGAAGATTCCAGACAATACGCAAGCCTGCCCGCATTGTAATGAAACCAAGCATTTAGATGATGCCGAATTTTGCCATAACTGTGGAAAAAAATTGAATGAAGAATAATTATCTTTTAAATGTAATTGGCCCTACTGCTATTGGTAAAACTTCTCTGGCCATTAAACTTGCCAAAAAGTTTAATACTGAAATAATTTCTGCAGATTCCCGGCAATTTTATAAAGAAATGAGCATTGGTACTGCCGTTCCTTCAGCAGAAGAATTACAGGTGGCTAAACACCATTTTATACAGCATATTTCTATTGAAGATTCTTATAATGTTGGCGATTTTGAAACTGAAGCTATTCAGAAATTAGAAGAACTTTTCCAAAATAATAATTTTGCGATAATGGTTGGCGGCAGTGGCCTATATACCAAAAGTATCTTGCACGGGCTGGATTATTTTCCTGAAGTTCCTTCAGAAACTAGACAAGATCTCAACAAGAAGTTTGAAAAAGAGGGCATTGCTCCTCTACAGGAACAATTAAAAAAACTGGATCCTGAATATTATAAAATTGCGGATGTTGAAAATCCGCAGCGTGTGATTCGTGCCCTGGAGGTCGCTATTGTTTCCGAAAAACCTTATTCTTCTTATTTAAATCAGCCTAAAAAACAGCGTAATTTTATTCCTGTAAATATTGGTTTAGACGCAGATCGCGAAATAATTTATGAACGCATCAATCGCCGTGTAGATTTAATGATGAAAGAAGGATTACTGGAAGAAGCTGAAAACCTTTTTTCCAAACGACAGCTCAATGCCCTAAATACGGTGGGCTATAAAGAGCTTTTCAGATTTTTGGAAGGGAAAGATTCCCTGGAAACAGCCGTATCAGAAATCAAGAAAAACACCCGAAGATTCGCAAAAAGACAACTTACCTGGTTTAGAAAAGACACAGATATCCATTGGTTCAATTTTAAAACTACGGGTAAGGAAATCCAACAATTTATTGAAACAAAAATTAAAGATTATGAAGATTGATCGATTAAAGCTGAACGCTGCATAAAAAGTCTCATCTCGTCAAGCTGAAACTAGTTTCAGCTTCTAACAAGTTTTGATTATCCACATCTCTGATTTTGAATTGAATTGAGAATGACGATTTAATAACTTCTTATGCAGCTTCAATGAATTCAGCTTTACTGAAAAAAGGGGTGGTTATAGCTTTATCTTAAATCTCAATTTTTGCACCAAGTAGTTTTACAAATTCCCTAATAAAAGCAGCGTGTCCGGGCCAGGCCGGTGAAGTTACCAAATTACCATCAACTACCGCTTCAGTAGGTTCTACCTCTTTATACGTCCCTCCTACCAGTTCTATTTCAGGACCTATGGTTGGATAAGCCGTAAGGGTTCTTCCTTGTAAAACTTTCGCAACCGTAAGAATTTGAATCGCGTGACAAATAGAAGCCACCGGCTTATCTTTCTCAAAGAAATGTTTAGTGATTTCAATTACTTTTTTGTTCAATCTAAGATATTCTGGCGCTCGGCCTCCGGCCATAACGAATCCGTCATAATCGTCTGGAAATACCTCTTCAAAAGAATAATTGAGCTCAAACAAATGCCCGGGTTTTTCGGTGTAAGTCTGGTCTCCTTCAAAATCGTGAATGGCGGTTTTTATCTTGTCGCCTTTCTTCTTTCCCGGGCAAACAGTATGCACTGTATATCCCAACATATCTAACATCTGGAAAGGAACCATTGTTTCGTAATCTTCAGCAAAATCTCCGGTTAAAAAGAGTATTTTTTTCATAATTAATCAGGTTTTAGTTTCCTTTTTAAGTTAAGGAAATTCGGGCTAAGCACTAGTAATCAGCTTTTAAAAAATAGTTAAATATGAAATTTGGCTGCTAAATTTAAGAAAGCTTGAGTAACTTTTGGGTTCAGCCAAAAACATAATTATGCAAGATCGCAGGACATTCATTAAAAAGTCGGGGTTATTTGTTGCCGCCACTACGCTTCCAATTCCCAACTTTTTGATTCCGAAGAATAAAGAAAAATTGGGTGTGGCCCTGGTAGGGTTAGGAAATTACAGCACAGGGCAACTCGCACCGGCACTTCAGGAAACAGATTATTGTGAACTAAAGGGAATCGTAACCGGAAGCCCAGAAAAAATCCCTGTTTGGCAAAAGAGATACGGTATTAAAGATCAAAATGTGTATAATTATGAAAATATGGATGGTATTGCAAATAACGACGAGATCGATGTGATCTATATTGTTTTACCAACGGGATTACACGCCCAATATGCTATTAAAGCCGCGAATACCGGTAAACACGTTTGGTGTGAAAAACCCATGGCAAAAACATCAGAAGAATGCCGGCAAATAATTGAAGCCTGTAATAAAAATGGAGTGAAGCTTTCTATTGGCTATAGAATGCAACACGAAAAGAACACACAAACGCTTATGAAATGGGCTGATACCAAACCTTTTGGTAAAATGAAAAGCTTAAAAGCGGAAGCAGGTTATTATGGAGACCCAATGAATCCCTGGAAACTGGAAAAAGAAATGGGTGGCGGTGCAATGTATGATATGGGAGTTTACCCGTTAAATGCAGCCAGATATACTACCGGATTAGAACCAATTTCGGTGAGTGCGAAACATATTATTAATAGGCCTAAAATTTTTGATGAAGTCGATGAAACCACGGTTTTTAATCTTGAATTCCCTAACGGAATCACTGCCGATTGCAAAACCAGTTTTGGCGAGAGTATGAATAACCTTGAAACCGATTGTGAAAACGGATGGTATTACTTAAGGCCTTTTCAGTCTTATTCCGGTGTGAAAGGTAAGGCTAGCGATGGAACTATTTTGCCACCATTTGGAAAAAACCAGCAGGCAGTGCAAATGGATGATGACGCCCTGGCAATTATTCAGGATAAACAAGTTATGGTTCCGGGAGAAGATGGTTTAAAGGATATTATCATTCTTGAAAAGATCTATGAATCTGCCAGTAAAAACGGGGAACGTCTAAGTTTATAATTAGGTCTTAGAAAAAGGAATTTTTATTAGGGTTTCGACACCTACTTCTTTATTACGAATCTTAAATCGAGCTTTTTCTCCATAAAGTGTAAATAAGCGATCCCGAATATTAGAAATTCCAACACCTTTATTTAATAAAGCTTCTTGCTTTTCAGTAAGCGGTTTGCCATTATTATAGATATTAAGCACAAGGTAGTTTTTCTCCCTGAAAATATTAATTTCAATTTTAAGGTGAATATTATGATAGGAATAACCGTGTTTCACCGAATTCTCTATAATGGGTTGTAAAATTAAAGAGGGCACCAAACGATCTAAAAGGCTTTCATCTATTTGCTTTTCAATCACCAAATGATCTGAAAATCTGAGCGTAAGAATATTTAAATAATAATCCATCATTCGTAATTCCTTTCGCAAACTCACTTTATAATTCTCACCACTATATAAAATCTCCCGAAGCAGGTCACTTAAATCAGCAATAGTATCCTGGGCTTTTTTAGCATCCATTTCTACTAAAGCCGATATGGAATTAAGCGTATTAAATAAAAAATGTGGCTGAAGTTGAGAAGATAGCATTTTCATACGGGTGTTGACAAGTTGAGATTCCAACTGTGTTTTTTGTTTTTCAGCCTCTTTTACCTGCTTCAAATAATAATAAGTATAGATGATGAAAATCATCGCAAAATAGATGAGAAAGTTGAGGTCTATTACATATATCATGCGGTCCAGGCTGGCCTTTAAGCTGTAATCGGCAAAAGTCATACGGCCCAGCAAAATTCCGTGTAGATCGAAAACAAAACGAATTACAAATCCTATTAAAATTGAAAATATAGTATGCAGTAAAAAGATCCTGGTCCAGGAATAATTCTTATTCAGTAAGCGTTTAGTACTTATGGCTACGAGGGTCATATAAGTTACTACGATAATCCAGTCTATAAGGAGGTTGTGAAAAATAATATCATGCCAGGACTCCATAATTTCCTGAAACATATATGCCCGCATGTAAGCAAGTTTGGCAATGTATACTAGATTGAATAGTGTATAAAAAGCGGCTAAAAGCAAAATAAGCTTTACATCTATATATTTATTCTTTAAGGCTGAAAGAGTCATCGTTTAGGTTTATATACCGAGTTTATCAAACAATTCTTTTTTATTGGATTTACTGATGCGCAATAATTTATTGTCTTTCATTCTAACGTCTACTTCAGAAAAGTCTGAATGAACAATTTCCTTGATATGATCAAGATTGATGATGGCCGAACGATGAATTCTGAAAAAAGAGTGGTTCTTAAAAAAATCACCCAGGTTGCTTAATGAATCCCGCAACACATATTTTTTATTTTCAGTAAAAATTTCAGCATAATATCCCGAAGCACAGATATAATAAATATCTACAGGTTTTAACAAAATAGTTTTATTTCCCTGCCTTACCGGCAGTTTTAACGGGAGATTTGAGGTTTCCTGGTCATTATTGTAAACGTCAAATAAAGCCTTTAGGCGTCTTTCAAAATTACCCTGAGCTTCATGATGCGATATATTTAGTACCTTTTTTATGGTTTTAAAAAAACGTTCGTCCCTAAATGGTTTCAGTAGAAAATCAAAGGCATCTACATCAAAAGCTTTTGTGGCGTAATTATCATAAGCAGTTACAAAGACAACCACTGGTTTTGGGTTCACATTAAGCTTCTGCAAAACTTCAAAACCATTCATATCTTTCATACTAATATCAAGAAAAACCAAATCGGGTTTGAGGTTATTAATCTGCGCAATAGCCGATTTCCCATTTGAACATTCTCCTAAAACTTCAATTTCGTTAACTTCACCCAGCAGGTTGAGCACTCTTCGCCTCGCCAATTCTTCGTCGTCTACAACAAGTGCTTTCATAATGCTAATATTAGATATTTACCCATGTGAATTTAAAACTATTTTTTCTTGTTGTATATATTTTTTAATTCTAAGTGACTGAAAACAAATAAACTGAATAATATGAATACCCTTAATTTTGCAGTGAACGGTTAAATTTTTGAAGTAAATACATCTTTATTTGCTTTAAGCATATAAAAAATGCCTGTAAAAGTTTTGAAGCCCTAGCTTACCCCTTACAGACATTAATTTTAGAATCTATGGAAACTACATTCCCGCAAACCGCTCTTCCCCGATATTTTTAGGATCAATTTTAATAATTTTCGATTTATTGTTTTTTACAACTTTAATTCGGTAAAGCTCTTTGTCTACCAGATTCCTCTTTCCTTTGGCTTTATAACTATTCTTCACCATACTCCAGCCTTCGGTTTGTCTCCATAATTGGTCTCTTACCGCACGAGGCAAAGCAACATCTTTAAATAGCTGCCTGGTTCGGTTTAATTCTCCATCTTTTGAATAATTGGCTTCAAGAAAGCCTTTATCAGTTGAGAAACGCACCAGGTAAGAATTATAATCCTTATCTTTTACTTCTTCAATAAAGTTAGAAATATCAAAATAAGATTCCATAAAAGCCAATGGGTTCTCAGTGAATTCGGCAGCAAAACCATCGTTCACTTTATAGCGATATTCATCTGGATTATCGGTTTCAGTCAGAACAATTGGAGAATAAGCAATCTTAGTTTCTTCCAGTTCAGTAATTCTCTGAGCGTAGCTACTAAAGCTAAAGCTCACAAGCATCAAAATAACGACTAATGTTTTCATAACAATTAAATTTTAGGATTTATAAACGGTTTAGGTACAAGCTTGTATTTAATTATATCCTAAAGTTAAATAGCAATACAGGTAAAATAATCAGTAATGATCCAGACTACATTTTTTTGATAATGAGCAGGTAGAAATTTGATATAAAGCCCCAGGGCTGACTTGTAACCTTTTTAGGAATCAAAAATATTTACTAATTTTATAAGCTTTTTACACTCAAAAATTTATACCTATTAAGACTTCCACTACGCATAAAAATTATAAAGCTGACGTTGCAAACATTAATAAAATCCCGATCGTCTCTCAGCTATTAGACATAGTTTGCCTTAATACGGGAATGGGCTTCGCAGCGATTGCACGCGTTACTGAAGACAAATGGATCACCTGCGCCAGTAAGGATGAAATTTCATTTGGCTTAAAACCAGGGGGATGAACTGGAAGTAGAAACTACACTTTGTGAGCAGGTACGCCGAGAAGAAGAACCAATTTATATTGATAATGTAGCAACCAGTGAAACTTATGCTAAACATCCTACCCCGGCTATGTACGGGTTTGGCAGTTATATCTCGATACCGCTTTATAAAAAGGATGGAAGTTTCTTCGGAACGCTTTGCGCTATAGATAAAAAGGCAGCCAACGTTGATAACGAAGAAGTTAGAGGAATGTTTCAACTTTATGCTGATCTAATAAGTTTTCATCTTGAAGCGATTGAAGAGAAAGAAAAGGCGATAACAGAGCTTGACGAAGAGCAACATATAGCCGAATTGCGCGAGCAATTTATAGCAATCTTAGGGCACGACCTTAAGAATCCTATTGCCACCACCAGAATGAGTGCTGAAATTCTTATGAAATTTAGCAAGGAAGATATTGTAAAACGCAATGCCGCGCTCATTAAATCTACCAGCATTAGAATGGAAAATTTAATAGATAATCTTCTGGATTTTGCTCGTGGTCGATTAGGGGAAGGTATCAAATTAAATAAAACAAAGGATTTTGGAAAGCTAGAAAATATTCTGGAGCAGGTAATCAACGAAATTAAAACCATATCTCCCAATAGAGATTTCTCTACAAATATTAGAATTAAAAATCCTGTTAACTGTGATCCTGATAGAATTGCACAGTTATGTTCTAATCTCTTGGGAAATGCTGTAACCCACGGCTCTCTGGATAATCCTATAGAACTTGAGGCTGTTTGTGTTAACGGGGAATTTAAATTGGAAATTACCAATAAGGGGGCAAAAATCCCAAAGAAAGTAAGAGAGAAATTATTTGAACCTTTTTATCGTATTGAGGGTGAAGAAGCTAAACAAGGTTTAGGGCTTGGGCTTTATATAGCTTCCGAAATTGCCAGAGCTCACCAGGGAAATATAAATGTAAAATCTTCAGACAAAGAAACGATATTCAGCTTTGTCATGCCTGCACATAACTAAGCCGGAATGCCAGAATTTAAAAGATTATTTGACACTAAAATATCAAATTTAAGGTTCCCAACACTGCAAAGATAGCCGCAATTACGATCCACGCGAGTATCAATAAAATAAAGAGTTTGGCCAGAAAATGGAAACCGGACGTGGCTGTTTTATAATTCTCGATAAAAATATAAAAAGGATTCATAGCACAAAAATTAAGGTTAGACATAGAACCTTTGGATAAATTCGCTATAAATAAGTAATGGTATAAATCTGAAACGAAATTTGCTTTGAAGCTTTAATCCTTCAAAAAATGATTAGCCTCAGAATTTTTTAAAGGTAATTTCATACCATATTCTTCTATATATTTTTGTCCAAAAAAGTTCAACATTAATTTAAGACTATAAATACATTTTTGGTATAGGGGAAATCCCTGCTAATTAATTTAAAGTTAAAAATAGAGTGCAGATAAAGCAAAAAATATCACAGTTTTAAAAGGAATGAAGTTACTAATAAGGCGGTTGAAACCCCCAAATAGAAGGAACTCGATTGAAAACGGGAAAGGACAAAACACTTCGCCAAACACTTAAACTTAGCTTTGACATTTAAAGATATTTTGGCTTTTTATTGTTAACTATTTACCCAAGCGGAACCGCCAGTAATGGAATTTTAAGTTCATCTATAAGATCTTTTTTCTTATTGGAAGTAAACAGACCATAAACTAAATTTCTTTTTTTATGCCCTGCAACTACCAAATCAATATTACACTCATCGACTAATTTTTTGATAGATTTAATTCCTGAACCTTCAATTAAACGACCTTCAACTACTATATTATGCTCTTTAGCCACATCATCGGCCCATTTTTCTATGGTAGCTTTTTCTACCTTTCGCTCTTCAGCTCTTTTGTCATACACATATTGAGGTCCGGCTTCCCTGGCAAGAAAATCATCAGGATCTGCTTCGGTAACATGAATTATCCAGATCTTGGCATTATTGAGCTTTGCAATTTTAACCGAGTGAGAGATAAGTATTTCGGCATCTTTTTTATGGTCTACGGCTACTAAAATATTCTTCATGTTGTGGTAGTTTAAGAAACTAAAATAGGAAAAAATTAAATGCTTCTAAAATATTTCGTTATAAGCTTTAATTATTCAGATACTAAATTTTTATTTTTTTGAAAGCAAGACAATAGAGCTTTTTATATAACTTATTTTTTAATCACAATTACCATCAATTGAGCAGGAATCGCCTTCTGAAACCTTTAACTCATCTTTCTTCGGTTTAAATTCATCCCATGCTTTTTCCATGGCTTGTAAAAAGGCCTCTAAGGGCTGCGCTCCCGAAATAGCATATTTATCATCTACAACAAAAAAGGGAACCCCTCTTACCCCTATATTTCGTGCCTCCATTTCATCTTGTTTCACTTCATAAGAAAAAGCATCAGATTCCAGCGTATTTTTTACTTCATCGGCTTTCATTCCAACCGACGTCCCGATTTCCTGTAAAACTTCAGAATCATCTATATTTTTTGATTCTTCAAAATGAGCCTTAAACAGCGCTTCTTCAATTTCATTTCCAAGAGCTTTTGATTTAGCCAATTGAATAAGCCTGTGCGCCATAAATGAGTTGGCCGTCACCGAAGTTTCCAGGTTAAACTTCAACCCAACTTCAGCAGCCATATTGGTTGCGCTGCTAAACATTTCTTTTGCCTGAGCTTCGCTTACACCTTTTGCTTTAACGAAATACTCCAGCGTGCTTAAATTTGGATCTGTCTTAAGATTTGGATCAAGTTGGTAACTTTTCCAGTCTATTTCTACCTGATTATTCTGCGGAAATTTTGCCAGAGCGGCTTCAAATTTTTTCTTTCCTATGTAACAAAACGGACATCTTACATCTGACCATATTTTAACTTTCATAATGTTTTTTTCTAAAATTAGACTTCTGCGGGCTATTCACCTCCACTGCCCTCCTGTTCCTGATAGTAATTAAGATACCGATATTGTAAATTGGCATTGAAGTTTCCGCTATTATCGCTAAATTCTCTCAAGGCAGATTTGGGGGTTTGATATTAATATAAAGCATGTAGGGATTTGCTTTTATCGATTCTTTAATAAAGAGCTTTTAAAAATAGGAAAAAAATTAAAGGTATGGCTGAAGATGCCTAAAAAGAAGGGATATTTCAGAAAAAACTACAGCACTACGGAATTCCTTAAACATCTCTTCCTCAATTGTTATAATTTCGTATTATTTCCAATTTTTACGATGTGTTTTATTCATAGCCTGCAGTAGTGATGATGATAGTGTAACCGATCCTATTGTTGGCGGACATACCGAAGGAGGGATGCGGAGAAGATATACCAGATACCGGAGATGATGATTACCCATTAACTTATAATGCTTCAGCATTACTTAAGAATTCAACAAGTTTCCCAATTGGCAATATTGTTTCTGCCTCAAAACTAACTTCTAATAATACAAATAACACTGATTTCAAAAAGGTTTTGGAACGGAAATACAATAGTATTACTGCAGAGAATGATATGAAAATGGCGAACTTCTTCCTGGGGCCAGATAATTACGATTACAGTGATGGTGATGAAATTATAAATTATGCTATAGAAAACATTAAATCAAGGAAAAACATATTCAGATTAGGAATCAATTTAAATATTCTAAATAAGTAGAAACTCTAATTATATCGCTTTCGATTTATTATCTTGGTTGAAATTTTATGGTTTAAATCGACAATAACTGAATGCTTTTGAAAAAAAAAACAGTATTTAAGCTAATCGCTATTGGTCTCCCATTGTTTTTAATTCTGGTGGTAGAGATAATACTTAGACTTTTTGGATACGGTGAAAATTATGAACTTTTTAATAAAGTTATTTCTGAAAATACTACGGAATATTATGTAATGGATTCCGACATATCTAAAAAATATTTTAAGAATACAGGATTTCGTTCCGATAATCAATCAGATTTGTTCTTAAAGAATAAAACTGATAATACATTTAGAATTGTTGTTCAGGGAGCATCCACAATAGTAGGTTTTCCTTTTTATAGAAATGGTTCCTTTCCCAGGTTGCTAAAACATAGACTATCACGAACTTTTCCTGAGAAAAATATAGAAGTAATAAATACTGGAATTACCGCTGTTAATTCCTATACACTATGGGATTTGACGGATAGAATAATTGAACAAAATCCAGACCTTGTAATAATATATGCGGGACACAATGAATATTATGGAGCATTAGGTGCAGGATCAACTGTTTTTACAGGTAATCATCCATTTCTTGTAAGGGGCTATTTAAAGTTAAAAAACTTACGTTTCTTTCAATTATTAGAAAATGCCTACTCCCAGATTTTTGAATCTGTAGATGATACTGGTTATAAAGTTGGAGAAACAACACTGATGGAGGTGATGGCCAGGGAACAGCAGATCCCTTATAACTCAGAAATTTATCATGCTGGTATAAATCAATTTAAAAGCAATTTTGAAAAAATCATATCGAAATATCAAGGCAAAGATATTCCTGTAATTTTATCAACGCTCGTATCAAACGAGAAAGATATTCCCCCATTTATAAGTGATGATTTGGCCGAAGATGAATTTAAAGAGGCTTTAGAGAAAGATAAAACGATAACTTCTAAAATTGCTGAGCATAATGCCAAAGCCGCTTACAAATTGGGGCAATTTTATATTAATAAGCAAAAGGATTCTGCAAAAAAGTACTTCCATATTGCTAAAGAATTAGATTTACTTAGGTTTCGAGCTCCGGAAAAAATAAATGGAGCCATTATCGAATTATCAAAGAATGAAAATGTGCATCTGGTTGATACAAAGAAATTGTTTAGGGCTAAATCCCAAAGTGGATTTATCGATAATGAACTGATGACAGAGCATGTGCATCCCAATGTAAAAGGTAATTTCATCATAGCTGATGCTTTTTATAACAAGATAAAGCAACTACAATTTATAGGCAGATGGGAAAATTTTATTCCTTATGATAAGGCATTCCAGGACATCCCTATAACTCGCATAGATTCTCTTAAAGGAAAGTTTATTGTAGATGATCTAAAACAATCCTGGCCCTATGATTTAGAAATGTCTGGAAGGAATCCGGTAAGACTGTATCATTCCATTCAAAATCCCACTTACGAAGAGAGAAAAGCAATCAACCTTTACTCTGGTAGAGAAAAATGGGAAGATGTAATGAGGGAGGCCTATCATACTTATAAGAATGAAGGTGATTTTGAAAATGCTCTTCGAGTGGCACAATCCTTAATTTCTGAATTTCCTGAACAGTCAAAGGTATACGAAATGGCCGGGAATATGTGTATGGAGATGGATAAGGTAGATTATGCCAAATTTTATTTTGAAAAAGGGGATAAACTAAAATAAGAGCAGTTACCAGGGTTTATTAATATCCTCACTGGTAAATAAATGATTCCTTTTATGAAAATATGAATCACCCTCTTGTTTTTTTAAAATTTGATTTCCCCCAAATAACCTTTGCAGAAAAGATAACGGAACTAAAAAAAGATAAAAGCAAATGAACATTAGAACATAGTTCATTACCAGAGCCAAATAATTAGAAAAACCAAACCAAATTTGGGCTATAATCAAGGTGACTTTAACTGAAATTATTGGAATTACCAGCAATGCTACTGATAAATAAATGAGCCATATCTTTTGATAAAACAAAAAACAAATTAGCGCAGCTAACGCTAAAACAATTATGGTTTCAAAGGCTTTTTCTTTCTTCATTAAAATAAGCTATAAATAAAAGGCGCTAAAGCAGACCCATTTGTAAGAAATATTAAACCTCCTAAAATCCCAAAAATTAAAATCAATGGTACCAACCACCACTTTTTGCGTTCCTTTAAAAAAAGGAAAAATTCTTTTATAAACTCCATCTACTTTACAATTAAATAATTCTCTATCACCAAGATATCCATCCCTGAGTTCATAAAACAAAAATAGGCATTTTCTGGAGTATTAACTATGGGTTCATCTTTAACGTTGAAACTTGTATTAATTATCACACCATTTCCAGAAACTTTTTTATAAGCTTGTATTAAATTCCAAAACTTTGCATTCGTACTTTTTTTCACAACTTGCACCCTGGCAGAAAAATCTACGTGGGTAATTGCAGGGAGTGTGGATTTAATAAAATTTTGTTTTTCTTCAAGACTAAGCTCATCAAAATTATTTGGTAATTCATTTACCAGTGATTGTTTAAGCTCATTAGTAAACAACATATAATAAGATTGTTTTCCTTGCTTAAAATAAGTGCCATAATCCTCTTCACACACTGCCGGGGCAAAGGGTCTGAAACTTTCTCTAAATTTAATTTTTAAATTGAGCTTAGACTGCATACCTCCATCAGTTGCATCTGCCAAAATACTTCTATTACCTAATGCTCTTGGACCAAATTCCGTCCTTCCATGAAACCAACCAACTACTTTTTTTTCAGCGAGGTAATTGGCGGTTTTATTCATTAAATCTTCTGATGATTCAAAGTAATGAAAATTGCATTTATTTTTTCTCAGCATCTTTTCAATTTCGAAATTCGAAAAAATAGGACCCAAATAATTATTAAAAGGTTTATTCAAACCATTAAATGTCAAATCTGACTTAAGGTAATTAGTTATCAACGCAGCTCCTAATGCACCGCCGGCATCTCCTGGGGCTGGTTGGATATAAATATCCTTAAAGATTTTCTGGTGATATAAAACAGAATTAGCAACGCAATTAAGAGCTACACCTCCTGCCATACATAAATAATCGGCATTTGTTTGCTGCTTAACGTGTTTTATCATCCTAATTAACACTTGCTCTAAAACTTTTTGTGCCGCGAATGCTAAATCGGCATGTATTTGTGTTAGTTTTTCATTTGGTTCCCTCTTTTTAAATCCAAATAATCTTTCCCATTTTTTTGGATTCACCATCCTTAATCCAACGGGAAATTCAAAATAATCTCTACTCAACTTAATTGAGCCATCTTTTTTGATATCAATTAATTCCTCTTCTATAATGCCAATAAATTGTGCTACTCGATCAGATTGCTTATTACTGTAAGGAGCAAGTCCCATCATTTTATATTCGCCCCTATTCACTTCAAATCCCAGGAAATAAGTAAATGAAGAATAAAATAAACCTATTGAGTCTGGAAATTGTAATTCTCCTAATATTTCTATTCCATCTTCACCACAAGCAACTCCATAAGAGGTGGTAGCCCATTCACCAACGCCATCAACTGTTATAAAAGCACTTTTTTTAAAAGGGGAAGTATAGAATGCACTGGCTATATGAGATAAATGATGCTCCGGAAAAACTATGTCAATTTTTGAAAATTTAAAGTCTTTATTTATTTGCTTTAATCTTTTCCTTATAATCTGTTTAATAAAAAGTTTTTCTTTTAGCCAAACAGGCATAGCTTTAACAAATGATTTAAAACCTCTTGGCGCAAAAGCATAATAGGTTTCTAAAAGTCTTTCAAATTTCAAAAAAGGCTTATCGTAAAATGCAATAGCATCGATATCGGATAGACTAAATCCAGATTCATTGAGGCAAAATTTAATGGCTTCTTCAGGAAAAGAAGCGTCGTTTTTTATTCTGGTAAAGCGTTCTTCCTGAGCAGCGTATAAAACTTTTCCATTAAAAATAATGGCAGCAGCCGAATCATGATAATATGCAGAAATGCCAAGTACTTTCATTTAAATTAAGCAGGCTAATTGTTAAAGTAAGTTAGTTGTATTCAAAGTTACTTTTCTGGCGCTATTTAAGCCGAATATATAAATAAAAAGGCTGTCTAATATTTCAAGACAACCTTTTCATAAAACCGAATTACTTTGACTAATTCAAGAAGTAAAATTCGTATTTAAAAATTTATATTACATCAAACACTATATATTAATATCCAGGATTTTGATATGCATCCTTTTCAGCTTCAGTCATATCCAAGTCGTCTAACTGGTTTTGAGGAATTGGCCTTAAGTAATGAAAATCTTCAATAGTTCTGGTAAATTGTTCTGGATCATGGTCTGTAGCGGCATTTCCTGCAATAGTATAAGTGCCAGCAAGTTCAGCCCATTTTTGGGTACGCACCAAGTCATACCATCTTATCTGCTCACCAAAATATTCTCGTGAACGTTCTGCTAAAATATAGTATATATCAATATCAGTTGGGGTTGCAGCTACCAATTCATCACTAAAATCCTCAATTCTTACTTCCTGTTCACCATTATCAAAACGCCAATTTCCAGCACGAGCACGAATAACATTTATTAAATCGTAAGCAGAATAACTTCCAGATGCACCTTTTACTGCGGCTTCGGCAGCTATAAAGTAAAATTCAGAATACTTAGCTATCGGGAAAGGACGGGTTAATGCCCCGTTTGGTTGTCCCAAACCACCTTGACTATCGGTACGATAAGTTCCCAGCTTCCATAAACCTGGATAAAATCTTCTGTTGATTTCATTTGGGTTTATAACATAATCAGATCTACCAGGAAGCTCTCCACCTCCAATACTAGCCCCGTCTACATAAGCTACGTTCGGGTTATATTCATCTAAGAATGAAATAACAGCATCACCGGGTGCTATTTCCATACCATTGGCAGCTGTTATAGTTGGTGCTTCAACGCCACCTTTATCCCAGTTCCCTCTATAACTAGTTACAAATGTACCATCATAACGAGAATCCATATCTTTATTATCAAAAGTCTCTGTAAGCACTTCGACTGGGGGAGCCATACGAGTCCAGGGTCTACCATAGCTTTGAGCTGCTTCACGTTGCACCGCTGCAACACCATCAACACTTATTGTGGTATAGTTAGGTGTAACCATCCAAACGGCTGTATTGGCACTACCATCAGTCCCACTCCATCCTAAATCTGCTCCATTATAAAGTTGGCTTTCTTCTGTTCGATCTGCATATAACATCCATTCGCTATTGCGATCATTGGATCCCAGGTGTACATCATAATAATATTCCTGTAAAGCATAAGGCCCTGGACTTTCAATTCCTTCAACAGCTAGATCATAAGCTTGCTGGAAATACCATTGTGCATCATGTCCATCAGGATCTGTTCTGGGCGTTTCTGGATACGTAGGAATATTATTTGGATTCTCTAACCACCATGCATAAGTTAAATAGGCTTTCGCTAATTTCAACCTGGCTACATTTTGCGTAACGGTTCCAGTTAATCTAGGATTCACAGGAAGATTTTCAACGGCTGTAATTAAATCTGGAAATATGGCCTTAGTGTATACTTCAGGTACCGTATTACGTACTGAGGTTCTAACTGCAGAATTATTAAATGCTAATTCTCCTGAACCTAAATCCAATGGCATACCACCATATTGTTGAACTAATATGAAATAGTTAAAAGCACGGAAAAATCTGGCTTCCGCAACTAGAGATTCATTAACTCCAACCGCCTCAGCATTTTCGATAATTCCATTGGCTGTATTAATAGCAGGAAAGGCAGTATTCCAGGCAATACCGGTTACATATGTATCTGATTGGATAGGAGCACCCTGACCCGATAAATCCGGAGTTATAAAGTTATTATCAGCACTTTGGGCAAAGGTATATTCATCGGTCCCGGTTTCCAAAGCACTATAATAATAGGCATGACCGTATAAGTACCTCATATTTTCGTATAAAAAGGTTATTCCACCCTGGACACCTATTTCAGTTGTGAAAAAATCTGGAGTAAAAACACTCCTTGGTTTCTCTTGTAGTATATCTTCTGAACAAGATGCAAAACCTATGAGCAATACCATTGACAGCATCGCAAATAGTCTCATTTTAGATTTAATGTTTTTCATAATTTTCATATTTTAAAATGTAAGGTTTAATCCTAACAGATAATTTCGTGTTGAGGGCACATTTGCTCCTATCGTAGGAATACCTGCGGAAACATTTCCGAGATCTCCTATAGCAGAATTCCGATCTCCTTGCGAAGAGTTGGTAATCTCTGGATCTAAGCCAGATTCATCATGAAAAGGTGAAAAGAATACAAACGGATTCTGCGCAGAAGCATAAATACGTAAATTTTTTATTCCAATATCCCCAATGAAGTCCTGGTTAAAATTATATCCTAAGGTTATGGACCTAATTTTCACATAGGAGGCGTCAAACAAACCTAAAGTACTTCCATATTTTTGATTATCGCCACTTTGTATTCCTCCAGGTGCAGGAAATCTGGCATCTGTATTTGTAGGTGTCCAATAATCCACATCAACATTATTTTGTCTTCCGGTTAGTAAATTTAAGTAACCTGCAGATCCATATAGTGTACTATAAACAAGTCCCCCGTTTTGGAAGGTTCCAACCATATTTAAATCAAAATTTTTATAAGCTAAACGCGTATTAAAACCACCTTGAAAATTGGGTGTAGGATCCTGTATAACTCTATCATCAGGATTGATCGCTCTAACCGGTGATCCGTCATCATTAAATTCTCCGGTGTATCTCACTCTTACCATTCCGGCGTTACCACCTGGCTCGTAAGTATCCAGGTATTGAAAATCTGGGTCTGATTCATTCCAAAGTCCAACTTTTTCGTAATCATAGATTACGTTAATGGGTGAACCAACAAACCAAAGCTGTCCTTCATTTCTAGTCTCTCCAGAAGCTAAAGAAACAATTTCATTTCTATTAGAATAAAGATTTAAACCAGCATCCCAGGTAAAACCATCTGGATTATCTATAATAGTACCATTAAGGGTGATTTCGTAACCTTTATTTTGTGTTTCTCCAATATTACTGGTTACACTGCCTACACCAGATGTTGCGGGAAGTCCCAAACCATATAATACATCATTAGTATTAGTAATATAATATTCTACAGAGCCGGATAAGCGATGGTTAAATAACCTGAAATCCACTCCATAATTGTAAGTTTCTGAAAACTCCCAGCCTAAATTAGGATTAGGTAACTGGTTCACAAAATAACCCGTAGCAAAGTTACTACCAAAGTTATAATTTCTTTGAGCTAACCTTCCTTGTGTAGAAAAAGGGGCTATTGCCTGGTTAGAGGTTTGCCCGTAACCCGCACGAAATTTCAAAACATTAACAGCATCAACATTTTCCATAAAGGCTTCATTGGCAATATTCCACCCGGCGGAAACTGCAGGATAAGTAACCCATTTTTTACCGGGTGCTAAACGAGATGAACCATCAGAACGTACTGTAGCAGTAAAGAGGTAACGATCATCATATTGATACATAACCCTCCCCATATAAGACAGTAATCCGGTAGCTGAATAATTGGTTCCAAAACCTAGGATATCTTCTGTAAGAGCTGAATCTAAATTGTACCATAAGGATTGTTCGTCGGGGATATTTCGAACGGTTAAGCCTACGTCATCATATTCGGTATGCTGAGCTGAGAATAATCCTACGAAATTTACCTTATGTTTATCAGCGAAAGTTCTGTCAAAAAGTAATTGGTTCTCAACAACGTAATCTCTTGTATTAGAACTGTTGTAACTTGCAGATGAAGGATTGTTGGGATTAAAGCTGAATACTCCCTGACCTGTAAAATCCCCATCTCTACTGGCACGGAAATTTAAACCGCCATTAATTCGAAATTTCAATCCCTCAACCCAGGGTATTCTAACCTGAGCATACAAGTTATTATAAGAACCATAATCTAATTGCTGGTTTTTTCTGCCATCCCCAATTCGCTCTATCTCATACCTGGTAGGAATCCAAAGATCATCAGATTGAGTTTGAAGTCGAACGGGTGTTACGAAATTTCCATCTTCACCATAAGGACTTAAAAGAGGTGATGCAGCCAGTGCACCAAATACACCAACGACACTACTTGTTTTATTGAAGTTCATTACCGAATTTAAGCCAAAACTGAATAAGGAACCAACTTCCTGATCAACCTGAGCTCTTAATGTAATCCTCTCAAAAGAATCATCGGGTACAACAGAAGTTTCTTTAAAGTATCCCATTCCAACATTATATGAACCTGATTCCGAACCACCCCTCACACTAAAATCATGGGTAGTTTGAAGGCCTGGAGCATATAATAGGCTTTGCCAATCAGTATTATTTGCAGGGTCTTCATCTCCTGCCAAATCATAAATTGGAACTCCATCATTATTAGCTGCAACGTCAGCTCGCAATTGTGTTAGCTGAGGTCCATTCATCATAGGGTACTTAGCAAAAACCTCCTTTGTTGCATAGTACGTGTTATAAGAAAATGTTGCTTCTTGTCCCTCTTTTCCTGATTTCGTAGTTATAAGAATAACACCATTTGCACCTCTGGAGCCATAAATTGCTGTTGCAGAAGCATCTTTAAGTATATCAAGACTTTCAATGTCATTCGAATTAATATCACTTAAACCCCCAGCAAAAGGAATACCATTAAGCACGACTAAAGGATCATTATTTCCTGAGAGCGAACGAGCACCACGAATACGAACTTGTGGTGAGGCTCCAGGCCTGGTGCTAGTTGTTTGGATATTAACACCAGCTGCACGACCTATAAGGGCTTCCTGGAAGTTTGCTGTCTTCACTTCATTCAACTCCTCTCCTTTTACCGAAACGACTGAACCTGTTACCGATTCCCTACTTTGTGTACCATAACCCAGAACGACCACTTCATTAAGAGATTCCAAGTCTGTTTCCAAAACTACGTCAATATCGGTACGACCTTGAATACTGACTGTTTCCGTGAGGTATCCTATATAGGAAAACACCAGATTTCCATTTGGAGGTACGTTACTAATTTGGTAAACTCCATCAAAATCAGTTGTAACACCTTTATTTGTTCCCTCGAGAACTACAGTAACCCCTGGAACGGGACCTGTTTCATCAGTAACAGTTCCTGAAACTGATATTTCCTGAGCATAGATTGAACCTGTAATCAACAAGAAAACAGGTATTAACAGAAAATGCTTCATACTTAAACAATAATTTAATAACGTTTCTTTCATCTTTTCGAATATTTAATCATTTGAGTGTTAGTTTACTTAATTTTTAAAAAACAGGTTGTAAATTTTCTACAATGATAAATATACAAGAAATCATGTTTTGCGCAATCGTTTGCGTTAAAAAATCTTTAAATTTATTTAAAAAATCATAATATTAAAATATAAAATCTTGAAAATCAATATTTTAAAATGTATATTTTTAACGAATACGATTGATTTTTAATTGCAAAATGAATAGTTGTTAGCGGTAATTATTCTATTCTTGTTATTTTTAAAGGCTAGAAAATCTTAAAAAAGTAAAAATGCACCCGTTAGAGTGCATTCCTAATACTATTGATATTTAACTTAGTCCACTAAGGCATTCTATGGACTTCTAAAATCAATTTGCCTGAGTCGAGATTTTGAGAACTTACCTTAAGTGAAAGTTTATCCTTATCCTTTGCATCCTTTTTAGCCTTGATTATCACCAGAGCTTTCCCATTTAAAGCTTTTCTTTCTTTACTTATAAACGATGCAAGATCTGCAGGATTTCCGTTGTCGGTGGCTACTATTTCCCCCGGTCCAGACAATTCAAATTCCAGTTTACTATCAGCAGTTGGAACCAATCTCCCTTTGCTATCAATTATATTTACAGTTACAAAGGCGAGGTTCTTTACATTAGTCTTTATTGCTTCTCTATCGGAAATCAATTCTATTTTCTCAGGATCCCCTGTAGTTACCACCGAATCTTCCGCCCATTCTTTGCCATTTTTATAAGTTACCACTTCCAATTTACCAAGCAGGTACTCTACTTCGTCCCACCTGAACCTATATTCAAATTCCCCTTTTTCCCGTCGGCCTAAGGAGTTTCCATTTAAAAATAGCTCAGCTTCATCGGCCGAAGAAAAAACGTGTACAGGTACATTTTTTCCAATTCTATTTTTCCAATTCCAATGAGGAATAATATGAGCCTTTTTTAAATCAGGTCTCCATCTGGCCTGATATTGATAAAACCTGCTTTTCTTAAATCCGGCAAGATCGATTATTCCAAAATAGGAACTTCGCGCCAGATAATATGGGCTGGGCTCACCCAAATAATCCCATCCGCTCTATACAAATCCTCCACCAACAAACGGATTTTATCTTTAGCCTTAAAAACCTTATCCGGCGATGAATCAAATTCTACTGCATAGATACCATAATCACTTACATATTTATTTTCAGAATCACCTCCAAGACTGTCGGTAACCAGATAACTTATGTCTTCATGAACGGGAAAGAGAAATTCACCCCGAGTACTTAAAGCTGCAGCATTTTCGCTGCTAAGAATTAATTTATCGGGTAATCCTTTATGAAATTCAGCATATAAAGGTTCAGTTCTAATTCCATCTAAATGAGCGTGCGCAGGTGTATTTCTTATACCTTCACCCTGATAATTCAAATTAATTACATCTGGAACTTGGGCAAATGGCATATCCGGTTTGGCAAAATTCATTGATACCGTTGTTGGACGGGTAGTATCTTCTTCTTTAACTATTTCATTTAAAAGACTGGATAGTTTAGCTCCCTCTTCCCCGGTATATTGTTCCCCAACTTCATTCCCGTAACTCCATAAAATGATGGAGGGATGGTTCCTGTCCCTTCTTATAAAAGCCCTTAAATCCTGCTCGTACCAGTCCGGAAAAATTAGGTGAAAATCAAGCGGTGTTTTCTTTCGTTCCCAAACATTCCCCACATGAAGAAACTCCATTAATTTCTTCGGCTAACGTGGAGCAAAATATCAGCTTTCTGTATTAAATTTATTGGTGACCCTATGTGTGGCCGCTTTTTAAATTGGCGCTTGAAACAAAGCCCGAGAAACATTCTGGTCGAAATGTAAAAAAGCCCCTGAAGTGGTTCAGGAGCTTGTTGATAATTTCAGTGGTGCCCCTTTTTGGAGAGCCCGTTCAGAATATTGTTCAAATCAAAGATACATTTCCTTAGGGTCTTTTTCTAAAATATTCAATTATGGGACGAAAAAAACTTTCTATGGAAATCATTAATCCCAATGCAGCGGGGATTGATGTTGGCAGTCGCTCACATTACGTGGCCGTGGGGCAATTGCCTGGAGATGTAAAGGAATTTGGTGTGTATGCCGAAGAACTTACCGCACTTGGAGTATGGTTAAAATCAAAAGGAATTACAACTGTGGCAATGGAATCTACAGGTGATTACTGGCAAAACCTGTTTGGGGAGCTTGTTAAACAAGGTTTTGAAGTTGTCCTGGTCAATGGAAAATTTACCAAACACGCTAAAGGGAAAAAGACGGACGTAAAGGATTGCCGGTGGATCCAGCAGCTGCATACCCTAGGGCTTCTCTCTGGGAGTTTCCTTCCAGATGAAACTACAGAGAAGCTTCGCACCTATTGCAGACAGCGTGGGAACTGGGTAGAGCAGGCAGCTTGCACCACTCAGAAAATGCAGAAGTTCCTCAAGTTTTTGAATTTCCGATTGGATGTAGTGGTTAATGACATTTGCGGCCTTACAGGACTTGCGATTGTAGGCGATATCTGTAAAGGGAACCTAGACCCCGAAAAACTTGCAAAGCACCGGCATTACAACTGTAGAAAGTCAGAAGAAGAAATAGCCAAGGCATTGCATGGTAATAATAGAGAAGATTATCTATTTGGTTTAAAGCAAGAATACGAGACTTACCTGTTCCTCCAAAAGAAGATTGATGAGTGTGATAAGCAGATGGAAAATTTTATCAATGCAGAGCTCAAAAAGTTCCCAGCCAAAAGAGCTTTGAAAACTACTGAAAAACCATACAAGAGGATCAATAAGAATGCTCCTAAAATTAAAAACCTTAACCAGATAGCCTATCAGTATTTTGAAGGTGTCGATTTATTTACCATAGAAGGCTTAAGTCACGCTACAGTAGTATCCATTATGAGCGAGATAGGACCAGAAGGGTTTAAGAAATTTGAATCTGCCAAACACTTTACTTCCTGGTTAAGACTAGCACCAAACAATAAAATATCTGGAGGGAAAATCTTGAGCCATAGAATACCAAAAGGAAGTAACCGGCTAAAAATAGCCTTCAGGCAAGCAGCAAATTCCATAGGAAATCTAAAAGACACCCATTTGTCTAATTTTTTTAAAAGGGTAGCCTACAGAAAAGGTAGAACTGCAGCAGTCTCAGCCACAGCCCGAAAACTTGCGGTAATAGTTTGGAACATGATGGTGAAAAAAGTTCCATATCTTCCACCAACAGAGTATTTGTTCCTTGACCAAAAGCGGAAATTAAAGATGGTGGCAAGGCTAAAGAAAAATATAGCTAAATTGGAACTCAAACCAGAAGATCTGGGGTTTTTACCAACCTTAATACAAATCAACTAATTTGACGTTAGTCAGAATCAAAAATTTCATGAACTACCAGGAATCCCATTTCATCCGTTAATTCAAGGAATTCTGAAGCCGGAGGATTGTGAGCCATTCTTATAGCATTTACACCCATTTCCTTTAGAATTTTTAATTGACGCCGGGCTGCTTCAATATTAAAAGCTGCCCCCAAAGCACCCAGGTCATGATGTAGATTAACACCCTTTATATAGAAGGCTTCTGGCTGGGAGGTGGTCCCCATAGTTTTGGGTTCTGAATGTTTATTTTATCTTTTAAAATTTCAGTAGAATTAGCATTCAGGTTTAATTTCACCTCATCAAATTCAGCAGTAATAGCATTCTTTCTTCCCCCATTTTCATTCAACTCGTATAATTTATTTTCAACTGATATTTCAGCATCATTATTAGAAACATTATCAATAAAAAGATTTAAATTAATACCTGCTGAATTTTCAGTAATATTTTCACCCGTAACGAAAGTTCCCCATTTGGCTATGTTAATAGGGTTCTTTTTGGTCAACCAAACATTTTGATATATTCCTCCACCGGGATACCAGCGTGAAGAAGCCGGTGGATTATCTACTCGAATAGCCAACTGGTTTTCACCGCTCTTCAAATACGTCGTTAAATCTACCTGCCAGGAAGCATAACCATACGGCCATCCACCTACGATTTTTCCGTTTAGCCAAACCATAGCGTAAGACATAGCACCATCTATTTCCAAGAAAATCTGTTTTTTAAGATCGGCTTCTGAAATTTCGATGCTTTTTCGGTACCAGCCTACACCGGGGCTTGGCAAGCGTCCCATTCCACCTCCTACTTCTGCATCCTCTCCTTCAAAAAAAGGCCCTTTTATAGCCCAGTCGTGCGGCAAGTCTATAGACTCCCAATCGCCATCATTATAATCGGGCTGGATAAATGGAAAATCAGGGAAAGGTTCTCCCCTGGGTCTGGAATGTTTATCTTCACCATCCTTTAAAAATTTATTACCTGTAGGTAATATCCAGGGTTTTAAAACTTTTGCTTCACCGGTAATTTCTTCAGCTTCCGTAGGCTTAGCATCAGCATCTTTTCCGTCTTCATCATCTTCAAATTGAGGCCGCACATCGTAGATTAAGCTATCAACTTCAGCTGCAGAATCATATTTAAAAAATTTCCAATCCTCATTTAGTAGTATTCTTTCCCTTGGTTCGGCACTGGTATTTTGACCTTGAACAAAATTGCCACCACCAATTAATAATAACAATATGAAAATTTCAAATTTAATTTGTTGGAAAATCACCGTTACAGAAAGATTTATTGAATGATTAATAAAGGTAAGGGTTTAATTAATTAACGCAACCGTTTGTGTTAAATTAGCTTTTTTAACAGGTCTATTTTTGTTTAAAAAACTATTTTACAGGGGATATTATCCAAATTAACTTACGAATACGATTGATTTTTTTATATTTTTACCCAAAACATTAAAACCAACTTTAAAATGAAATTAAAACAAAGCCTTCCAATTTTATTACCGGCCCTTATCGCCTTTGGGTGTAAGGACAACAACAAACAGGAGGAAAAAGACGAAGTAGCTGAAGATTCTATAGCCCAACAAGACACTATTAGATATCACTCAGAACCACTAATTACCGATCATTATACTGCAGACCCTTCGGCTCATGTGTTTAAAGATAAAATATATATTTATCCATCACACGATTGGGATTCTGGAGAACCTGAAATGGACGACGGAAATCATTTTAACATGAAAGATTACCATGTTTATTCTATGGAAGATCCTAACGGCGAAGTAACCGATCACGGGGAAGTTTTAAGCGTTGAAGACGTAGCCTGGGCAAAACGCCAAATGTGGGCTCCTGATGCTGCCGAAAAAGACGGAAAATACTACTTATTCTTCCCTGCTAAGGATAAGGACGATATTTTTAGAATTGGAGTTGCTACGGCTGATAATCCAGAAGGTCCATTTAATCCTGAAGAAGAACCAATTGAAGGTAGTTACAGTATAGATCCTGCGGTTTACAAAGATACCGATGGTGAATATTATATGTATTTTGGTGGAATTTGGGGAGGCCAGTTGCAACGTTGGCAAACCGGCGAATTTGCCGAAGAGGACGAATATCCAGCTGATGATGAACCGGCACTTAGACCTAAAATCGCTAAAATGAGCGATGATTTATTAAGTTTTGCTGAAGAACCAAAAGATGTTGAAATATTAGATGAAAACGGAGAACCGATTACAACAGGTGATAATGACCGTAGATTCTTTGAAGCCGCCTGGGTACATAAATACAATGGTAAATACTATTTCTCTTATTCTACCGGAGACACCCATAACATTGCTTACGCCATCGGCGACAGCCCTTATGGTCCTTTTACTTATCAGGGAGTAATTCTAGAACCGGTTGTAGGGTGGACAAACCACCACTCTATAGTTGAGTATGAAGGAAAATGGTACTTATTCTACCACGATAGTTCGCTTTCAGAAGGAAAAACATACTTAAGAAGTATGAAAATGATGGAAATTGAATATGATGAAGATGGAAAAATTAAAACAATGCAGTCTTATACTGAAGTAGACTAAAGCAAGTTTATTTTTTAAGAAGAGGTGCTGGTAAGTAAATTATTAGCACCTCTTTTTTTGCTTGAATCTTTATCACTTAGCATATTTTAATTAGGCCACCCTAAATCGAGTAGGAAGATAGGGATTAATTCCCTATCTGTCCTCTCACACCACTCAGCGTACGGATCCGTACTGAGCGGTTCCCTAATTTACGTTCTAACTTTAAGATAATAATCCAGCAGAAAAGGGT
>NZ_JAIQZB010000050.1 GCF_020164555.1 Salegentibacter lacus
CATAACCATATTGTTGTCATAACCTTTGAGGTCGATCCGATGTGAGGAGTTCACGATCCTGTCCAGAATAGCGTCTGCTATAGTTCCTTCTCCAATTATATCATACCAGGCCGATACGGGTATTTGTGAAGATATAATTGTGGAGGCTTTGTTGTACCGGTCATCGATGATATCCATAAGGGTTTCCCTGGCGTGGTTATCAAAACTCTGCAGGCCAAAGTCATCCAGGATCAGTAAATCTGCTTTAATTAGTTTCCCTAGTTCCTTAAGATAGGTGCCATCCACTTTACTAAGTTTTAATTTCTTAAAAAGGCGTGCAGTATTGGTGTAAATGGTTTTGTATTCCATCATACAACCCTGATGCCCTAAAGCCTGGGCCAGGTAACTTTTGCCAACCCCGGACGCCCCGGTAAGGATAATATTCTCCTTTCTGGTGATAAAATCCAGTGTTCCCAGACGGGTAAACATGTTCTTGTCCAGGTTGCGTTGCTGGGTGTAATTCACATCGGCCAGGTTCGCCTCTTGTTTAAAGCCGGCCTGTTTTAAGAGCCGCTCTATCTTCCGGTTCTGCCGGTCTTCCCATTGGTGATCGATCAGCAGAGCCAGGTATTCATCAGCAGTGATGTTCTCTATACGATTGTCCTTTATGTGCTGCAGGTGCAATTGGGCCATAGCCCCCAAGCGCATTTGTTTTAGTTTTTCAATAGTCTGATTGTTGTTCATATTCATTAGATTTAAAAGGTTTATTATTTATATGCAGAAGCACCCCGCAAGTTATCGTGTTCCGGGATGTGTGGTTTATCTTCTTCGAGGTCCTGGTAAAACAGGGAGCTTTTGTCCAGGTTGTTTTTCAGGATATTCTTAATGCGCAGGTAAGTAACCGCGTCTGCTTGCAAAGCTCTTTTACAGGCATCATCCAATCGCTGGGAGCCATAGGATTTATGGAGCTGGATGACCCCCATAGCTCGTTTGTATCCTATTTCCGGATAGTCTACCGCGGTGATTATTTTCTCGATACAGCCCAGCACGTGCTTGCCATGTATGGCCGCTTTCTTTTTAAAAAATTCAGGGCTCCAATCGCTATAGTATTTATGGGTACTGCTTAAATGATCTTTGTTGGTATTATAACTGCCTTTTGATGGGTTGCGCTGGTGCAGGGCGATCCGCTGATGATAATAATATACTTCAACCACAGAACTGGTATAATGGATGGTGGTTTCTTTTCCTATGTAACGATAGGGTGCGCTGTAATAGCTTTTATCCGGGGAGAAGTATACATAGCCTATTTTCTGAACCTTTGCCCTTCGGTAACCTTTCAGTTCATAGACTGTCTCTGGCAAGGGCTTTAGGTATTCCCGTTCCACGGATTGGAAGAGTTCCCTGCGACTGGCTTCTTTGCGGGAGAACAACAGGTTATTGTACCGCTCCAACAGGCGTTTTATCTCCCGGTTCAGATCTTCCAAAGAGAAGAAGCTCATCTCCCGAAGGGGATAATAGATCCGTTGGTAGGCAAGGTTTACGGCATTCTCCACCAAAGCTTTATCCTGTGGGGCATAGCCCCGGGCAGGATTGATCACACAGTCGTAATGCCGTGCGAAGTCTTTAAAACTCCTGTTGATGTCAGCCTCATACCTGCTGGCACGGGTAACCGCTGATTTTAGATTGTCGGAGACAATTGCTTTAGGGACGCCTCCATAAAAGTGCAGGGCATTACAGCAACAGGTAATCAGGTCCTCTCGTTTTTGGCTTTTACAGGCTTCCACGTAAGTATACTGGCTATTGGGAAGGATGGCTACAAATACTTCTACCGGGACCAGTTCCCCGGTTTCCTTATCAATAATTTGAAGCTTTTTGCCGGCATAATCAATAAAAACTTCATTCCCAGGATCGTGTTCAAGTTTCATCGAACCTTTAACCTTGGCATATTTGCGCCGGTAGTGTTCCATAAACTGGGTGTAGCCGTATGGATCTTTGGCCTGCCCTACATATTCCTGATAATGGTATAAAAAAGTAAAACCTGGGTGGTTCCGGGCTTTATTGACCCCCTCAAAATATAACATGAGTTCCTCGTAACGGGGGTTGTCAATAGTAGTATGGGAAGGAAAAAGCTTCTCTAAGCTAGCATTATCAAGGTGCAATAATTCTTTAGGAGAAGAGCCGCTGGCCTTGAACAACCGCATATAAGTATTTACCGTATTGCGGGAGATCCCAAGGGTGGCACCTATTTTACGGTTGCTAAATCCATCGAGATGTAAGGAAATAATTTGTTTTAAGTCCATTGGATCAAGTGTATTGGCCATA
>NZ_JAIQZB010000051.1 GCF_020164555.1 Salegentibacter lacus
GTATCCACCCCACCAACTGCATCTTGATTAGCTGACTTTCTACCGATAGCTTTGCTGCTCTAAAATAATATTTATTATGAGCAAACAGGAAGAAATGTACACTTTAGTTAATGAATATCGTAATAGCGGCCTTTCGGCAAAAGCCTTTAGCCAAGGAAAAGGAATCAGTCCTTCCACCTTTTGTTACTGGATCCGCAAGAAGAAAGATGAAGATCAGCCCGGTGGATTTGTAGAAGTAACTAAGGGATTAAACTCGTCATCGGGTGAGCTGGAACTTATTTATCCCAACGGTGTCAAACTCCAAATGAATGCTGCGGACCTGGGACTTATTGCCCGGTTAGTCAAGCTGTATTAATGTTCTCCTTAGGTTCCTCCCATAATTATCACTTTTATCGTAAGTCTTGTGATATGAGAAAATCATTTAATGGCCTGAGCGGACTGGTGAAAAATGAGCTAAACCGGGAGCCTACCAGCGGTGATGTGTTCGTTTTTCTTAACCGGAATCGCACCCATCTCAAGCTGCTCCACTGGGAGCGGGGCGGCTTTGTTTTATACTACAAACGACTGGAGCGGGGAAGCTTCACTCCGCCTGCAATTAAAGAAGATCAGACCAGTTTTACCTGGCCGCAATTGGTACTGATGATAGAGGGTATTAAGGTTGAAAAAAGTGTTCAGAAACTGCGCTATTCTCACTAGAAAATAATGGCATTTTATCAGTAAAAACAGGGGTTCACGGTAGGTTTAATAGGTCTGTTTTTGTATCTTTAACCTATGCAAGAACCCTTAGAAAACCTTACTAAAGATCAGCTTTTGGCACTCCTGAAGAAGGAGACGAAAAAGAGGGAAAAAGCTGAAAAAAATGTTTCTAAAAGGGAACAAGAAGTTGAAAAAGCACAGCATAAGATTGCTGACCTGAAATTCCAGGTGGAGTATTACAAACGCCTGGCCTTTGGTCAAAAAAGAGAACGCTTCGAAGGGGATAAAAACCAGATGAGCCTTCCCTTTGAAATGGAACCCCAAAAGGCAGCAGCACAAGAATCCGAGTTAAAAGAAAAGCTCAGCGACCAGCGTCGCAAAAGAACTTCCGCCCACAAAGGAAGAGTGGCCCTTCCGGAGCATCTTCCAGTAGAAGAGATCGAGATCTTTCCTGAGGAAGATATTACCGATATGGTTTGTATCGGCAAGGAAGTGACCGATGAACTGGAATATGAGCCTGCTAAATATTATATCAAACGCTACATCCGCTATAAGTATGCTCCTAAAAACAAAGAGCGAGTGATCATTGCGGAACTTCCTGAGCGGGTGATTGAAAAAGGAATCCCGGGATCCGGACTCCTGGCTTCGATTTTAGTCGATAAGTACCAGGATCACCTTCCGCTTTACCGGCAGCTCCAACGCTTTAAACGAGCAGAGATCCCTATAGCATCTTCCACCCTGGAAGGCTGGACCAGGCAAAGCCTTAAAATCATCGATATCCTTTATCAGCACCTGCTAGAGGATATTCGCTCCAAAGGTTACCTCCAAAGTGATGAGACACCCATAAAGGTGATGGATCCAGCTAAAAAAGGAAAAACACATCAAGGTTATTATTGGGTACATCATTGTCCCATAGAT
>NZ_JAIQZB010000052.1 GCF_020164555.1 Salegentibacter lacus
TTAGAATCAAGACCAAATCAGAATCTTTAAGAACTTCCCTTTGATTCTTGCGCTTTGTTATCACTGATAAATCAGCTAAACATTGCTCTAGAAAGGAGGTGTTCCAGCCGCACCTTCCGGTACGGCTACCTTGTTACGACTTAGCCCCAGTTACCAGTTTTACCCTAGGCGGCTCCTTGCGGTGACCGACTTCAGGTACCCCCGGCTTCCATGGCTTGACGGGCGGTGTGTACAAGGCCCGGGAACGTATTCACCGGATCATGGCTGATATCCGATTACTAGCGATTCCAGCTTCACGCAGTCGAGTTGCAGACTGCGATCCGAACTGTGATAGGGTTTATAGATTCGCTCCTGGTCGCCCAGTGGCTGCTCTCTGTCCCTACCATTGTAGCACGTGTGTGGCCCAGGACGTAAGGGCCGTGATGATTTGACGTCATCCCCACCTTCCTCGCGGTTTGCACCGGCAGTCTGGCTAGAGTTCCCGACATTACTCGCTGGCAACTAACCACAGGGGTTGCGCTCGTTATAGGACTTAACCTGACACCTCACGGCACGAGCTGACGACAACCATGCAGCACCTTGTAATCTGTCCGAAGAAAAAAGTGTTTCCACTCCTGTCAGACTACATTTAAGCCCTGGTAAGGTTCCTCGCGTATCATCGAATTAAACCACATGCTCCACCGCTTGTGCGGGCCCCCGTCAATTCCTTTGAGTTTCATTCTTGCGAACGTACTCCCCAGGTGGGTTACTTATCACTTTCGCTTAACCACTCAGCCCTTAATCGGGCCGAACAGCTAGTAACCATCGTTTACGGCGTAGACTACCAGGGTATCTAATCCTGTTCGCTACCTACGCTTTCGTCCATCAGCGTCAGTATATTATTAGTGATCTGCCTTCGCAATCGGTATTCTGAGTAATATCTATGCATTTCACCGCTACACTACTCATTCTAACCACTTCATAATAACTCAAGACAATCAGTATCAATGGCAGTTCTCCCGTTGAGCGGAAGACTTTCACCACTGACTTAACTGCCCGCCTACGGACCCTTTAAACCCAATGATTCCGGATAACGCTTGGATCCTCCGTATTACCGCGGCTGCTGGCACGGAGTTAGCCGATCCTTATTCGCAGAGTACCGTCAAACTCCCACACGTGGGAGTGGTTCTTCCTCTGTAAAAGCAGTTTACAACCCATAGGGCAGTCTTCCTGCACGCGGCATGGCTGGATCAGGCTCTCGCCCATTGTCCAATATTCCTCACTGCTGCCTCCCGTAGGAGTCTGGTCCGTGTCTCAGTACCAGTGTGGGGGATCTCCCTCTCAGGACCCCTACCTATCGATGCCTTGGTAAGCCGTTACCTTACCAACAAACTAATAGGACGCATACCCATCTAATAGCCATAAATGTTTAATGATGATCTCAGGTGAGACCTCCATACTATGGGGCATTAATCCAAGTTTCCCTGGGCTATTCCCCGCTAAAAGGTAGGTTGTATACGCGTTACGCACCCGTGCGCCGGTCGTCAGCAAAAGAGCAAGCTCT
>NZ_JAIQZB010000053.1 GCF_020164555.1 Salegentibacter lacus
TGTTACCTTATGAAGGGAAGAATGCAGAAAATATCGAAAGATACCTGGCTGCAAAAGGATAGGGCGGAACCCGACAGCTATGCAGCAGGGCAGACCTTTATGAGGATAACTGAAAACAACCTTACTGATGTTACTACTTTAGAAGATGGATTATTAGAACAGATCCTGTCTCCTTCCAACCTGAACCGGGCTTACAAAAGGGTTCGGAGCAACAAAGGAAAGGGAGGAGTAGACAAGATGGAAATCGACTCCTTACAGGACTATCTTGTAGAAAACAGGGATGAGCTATTACAATCCATAAGGGACGGAAAATATCGTCCCAAACCAGCACGACGAGTAACAATACCCAAAGAGAATGGCCGAAAGCGCTTACTAGGTTTGCCCACAGTGGTAGACAAGGTAATCCAACAAGCTATTACTCAGGTACTCTCTCCTATTTACGAGGATCAATTCTCTACCCACAGCTACGGCTTTAGACCCGGTAGAAATACTCATCAGGCACTTAAGAAATGCAGGGATTATATCAGCGATGGCTACATCTATGCTGTCGATATGGACCTGCAAGAGTTCTTCGACAAGGTAAGCCACAGTAAACTTGTGGAGATCTTATCAAGAACGATAAAGGATGGGCGGGTAATCTCGCTCATTCACAAGTATCTTAGGGCTGGAGTAATGATCGGAAATAAGTTTGAAGAAACAAAGCTGGGGGTTCCTCAGGGAGGACCACTAAGTCCACTGATGAGCAATGTAATGTTAAATGAGTTGGACAAGGAGCTCCAAAGAAGGGGGCACCGCTTCGTCCGCTATGCGGACGACAGTCTCATACTCTGTAAGAGTAGGAGAAGTGCGGAGCGAACGCTAAGGAATATTATTCCTTTTATCGAGGATAAGTTATTCTTGAAAGTGAATAGAGAGAAAACAAATGTTTCTCACGTCTCTAAGGTCAAATTCCTTGGACATACCTTCTACCGAAGTCGCGGAAAAGGTAGACTCCGAGCCCATCCAACAAGTATCCGAAAAATGAAACAGCGGTTAAAACAGCTTACATCAAGGAACAATGGATGGGGTGAAGACCAGAGAAAGGAAACACTCAACCACTACGTTAGAGGCTGGGTGAACTACTTTAAAATGGCAGATATAAAAAGCCTGCTGAGAAACATAGATCGCTGGTATCGTCGACGTCTAAGGATGTGTATCTGGAAACAATGGAAACGCATTCGCACGAAAGGAAAGATGCTTATCAAGCTTGGCCTGAACAAGTGGAAAGCGTGGGAATATGCCAACACGAGGAGAAGTCACTGGCATATCGCCAACAGCTTTATCCTCACAAGGACCATTACCACGCACAGACTGAGACAGGCTGGCTACCCTTTTCTGCTGGATTATTATCTTAAAGTTAGAACGTAAATTAGGGAACCGCTCAGTACGGATCCGTACGCTGAGTGGTGTGAGAGGACAGATAGGGAATTAATCCCTATCTTCCTACTCGATTT
>NZ_JAIQZB010000054.1 GCF_020164555.1 Salegentibacter lacus
CTGACATCTTCGTTCTAAACGAGGGTCAGACAGATATCCCGAATAGTTCGGGAAAAACCCATGAGTATCTTCAGTTATATTCATACTCCTAAAATAGTACATTTGTGTACACACGGTAGCTTGAAAATAAGGGGAGGTGCTTTATTTTTGTGAAGGAAAAATTAGTGAATTCGTGGCTGATTTTAAAAGCACCTAAGCAAACTGAAAATCTGAAAAATCTCGCTCAACCTCATCAAATGCCGCAAAAACATCTACAGCATCGTCGCTGGTTACCATTTTCATTCGGTATTCTTTGAAGTGGGGAATTCCTTTAAAATAATTGGTATAATGTCTTCGGGTTTCAAAAACACCCAGCTTCTCCCCTTTCCAGTCAATCGCCATTTGCAGGTGACGTCTTGCAGCATCTAAGCGCTCCATCATTGTTGGAGGCGGTAAATGTTCACCGGTTTCAAAGTAATGTTTTACTTCTCTAAAAAACCAGGGATAACCAATACTGGCGCGACCAATCATCGCACCGTCAAGTCCGAATTTATCACGCATTTCTACCGCTCTTTCGGGCGTATCTACATCGCCGTTTCCAAAAACAGGAATATGCATCCGCGGATTGTTCTTTACCTCGGCAATTGGCGCCCAGTTAGCTTCGCCTTTATACATTTGAACACGAGTTCTTCCGTGAATAGAAATAGCCTTACAGCCAACATCCTGAAGTCTTTCTGCAACCTCAACGATTTTAATAGAATCGTTATCCCAACCCAAACGAGTTTTTACGGTTACGGGTAAATTGGTATGTTTTACCATGGCTTCGGTAAGCGAAACCATGAGATCTATATCTTTTAGAATACCTGCCCCGGCGCCTTTAGAAACCACTTTTTTAACGGGGCACCCAAAATTAATATCAATAATATCGGGGCCAGATTTCTCTACAATTTCTACCGATTGTAGCATAGATTCCAGGTTAGCTCCAAAAATCTGGATGCCCACCGGGCGTTCTTTTTCGTAAATATCAAGTTTCATGGTGCTTTTCGCTGCATCGCGAATAAGCCCTTCTGAAGAGATAAATTCAGTGTAAACCACATCTGCGCCATGCTCTTTACAAAGCGCACGGAATGGCGGGTCGCTCACATCTTCCATCGGTGCTAAAAGCAACGGGAAGTCTCCTACATCTATATTTCCTATTTTTGCCACTTCGGTTTATTTTGGAGTGCAAAAGTACGAAAAGCCCCCTAACCCCCAAAGGTTGAATTTAAGTCGGTTTTTCTATAGATCGTCATCCTGAGACCTGTGATAAAAAAAATTACCTAGCGTAGGATTTTGACGTAATTTTATTGGTAAATATAATGAACCACGAGTTAACCGATATAAGTATAGTGTTTTCATACCTGTTCCTGAG
>NZ_JAIQZB010000055.1 GCF_020164555.1 Salegentibacter lacus
GTATGCGTCCGTCTAAGTGCATCTTTACTGAGAACCATGTAGGTCATATTTTAGCGGTCTAAATATAATCAAAAATGACCCGATCTTCAATTGCCACAGAAATGCGTAAGCTGGTCACCAGCTTTTATGAATCAGATCAAAACCAATCAGCTTTTGCACGTGCCCATGGAATCAGCAAAGGCAAGCTGTCCTATTGGATCCAGAAGTTTCCCAGGGAGCAAGTTACAAAACCCGCAAAAAGCAATTTTGTTTCATTGTCAGCCGACCCTTCTACCACCCCAACATCCTCCAGGAGTATGCACATCCGCTTGGGTAATGGCGTAGAAATTGAAATTCCCCTGTAATGTTTGCCTTAAGCAGTTCCCTGAATTATCAGTTATATCTTCCTGGTACCGATATGCGTAAGAGTTTTGACGGATTATGTGGTTTGGTACTTGGAGAGTTAGGCCATAGTCCTCAGGATGGTTCGGTCTATATTTTTATCAATAAAGCTCGCAATAAGGTCAAGCTGCTGCATTGGCAGTCCGGAGGCTTTGTGTTATACTACAAGCGACTGGAGCGTGGCACCTTTGAATTGCCCGATTACGATGAATCCGTGGGAGGACTCCAGTTGGATTACACCCAACTGGTGATGCTTATCGATGGGGTAGCCATCACTAATATTACCCGAAGAAAACGCTATAAAAAAGCCGGTTAAATACTGGTATATTTTTAACAAGGGTAGTATTTTAGCTACCCGATGACGCATCAGGAGCTACAAAGAGAAAACGAGCAACTTCGCCAGTCCAATGAAGCCTTTAAGGAGAAGATCTCCGCTTTGGAGGTGCAACTCGGGCAACTCTATAAACTGATTCAAGGCTTTAAATCTGAACGTTTTATTCCTGAGATCCTTGAGCAGCAACTGTCACTTTTTTCTGAAGATTCAGATAAAACAGGGCAAATAGCTAGCCCTAAAGAAACGATCACCTATACCCGGGAAAAACAAAAACACCCGGGCCGTGGTAGCTTGCCGGAACACCTTCCGGTGCGAGAAGTCATTCTTGAACCAGAGGAAGATGTAAGCACGCTGAAAAAGATTGGCCAGGAAGTTAGTGAAACCCTCGAGTATACCCCGGCCAGCTTGGTTAAAAGGCGTACCATTCGGCCTAAATATGCCAGAAAAGACCAGCTAGGGGTAGTAATCGCACCACTGCCCACACGTCCTATCGAAAAATCTATTGCCGAAG
>NZ_JAIQZB010000056.1 GCF_020164555.1 Salegentibacter lacus
AAGCAAAACATGGGTTTTAAACGATTTATGCTTCGGGGAATGCAGAAAGTAACTACTGAAATAGGATTAATAGCTATGGCCCACAACTTAAGAAAATTCAGTATAGCATAGGAAGGGGGCTTCCTTGCCTTTTTTATCATTAAGAATATCTACAAAAGAAGAAGCGCTTCTTCTCACAAAAACTTTTATCAATAAAAAAGGCCATCTAAATACTTTTTAGACGGCCTCTTTTTATGTCTGAACTTTTAATCTTTTCTTCCAAGTAATTATAATCTATCTACATTATAAAAAACGGAATCGCTTTAAAATTTCTTAAGAATTTTTAAACTTTTGTAAATCACAATTCTTAAATAATAGTCCTATTTCTATCCGTTAATAGGGCATAAAAAAACAGTTTTTATAAAGAATAATTACTTGCGCAATATGCGCTGAACCAAATCAAATTACTAACTGTTGTGTAATGCAACAAAAATTAAACACTTATGAATTTGAAGTATTTATTCAAAACAGGAATTTTAATGTTATCAATGTGACTTATTGTGTCATTGGAAAATCATGAGAATGATGATAACGAAATTATTCTAGATTTCGATCTTAGAAAATCGATCATTACTAATTCGGCAGGAGAATATCAATTTGTAAATGATAGTTAATTGGCGCATAGTATAAGCTGTAAATAGTCTTGAAGCTGGAACAATTACTGGTACAGTAAGTAATTTTGGTACTACAGAGTCTGAAACTATTGTGGTTTTCGCTTATGAAGATGGTGCATATAGCGAAGATGAAACTTCGGCCAATTGGGAAGGAGTGTTATTTGCGAACGCTAGTTCAAGTAGTAAGGTAAATGATTCTTTCGGAGAGAGTTTGAAATTCATTTTGTAGAAGAAGGAGATCATAAACTACATTTCGTTTCTTTTTCAGACGAAGATGCCGTATGCATCCGTCTAAGTGCATCTTTTCAGAAACCTTTCTAGATTATAATTTAGCGGTCTAAATATAATCAAAATGACCCGATCTTCAATTGCCACAGAAATGCGTAAGCTAGTCAATAGCTATTAT
>NZ_JAIQZB010000057.1 GCF_020164555.1 Salegentibacter lacus
GGGGGGTGTGCTTCAAAATAGGGTTAATTGTTTATCTGGTGGTTTCGTGGTCAGCTCCTTCCATTTTTTGTTTGGATCTTCAAGAAACTTAAAAAGGTCGATATAAGTCATCAGATGAAATCGTATCATCGATACCATATTGGAATATGCCCATTTTCTTTTTGTTTTTCGTTGTATCACAAGCATAAGCAGCTGTATGATGAGCCCGCACCAGATCTGGATTTCAATGGCGTTTTGATTGTCTCCAAGAAAATACTTTAGAGGAAAATTCTGTTTGAGCCTTTTGAACATGGTCTCTATCTGCCACCTGTGTTTGTAGATGGAAGCTATTTTATCTGGCTCTAATTCGAAATGATTGGTAATGAACTCAAACACCTTTTCTTTTTCACTGTCCCAATAAGCAATGCGCCTTAGCTCGATGCTTGTTTCTTTTTTATGGAGGCTGATCCGTTCATCCTTCAACACGGCATCACTTGTGGTATCGGACAGGTCAAATTCCGCTATACTCTTGTAGATGGCATTATCTTTTTGCCTAGTGACAAAATAGATGTCATTCTCGGTCCATTGAAGATATTGTAGATAGTCGTTGTATGCTTTATCAAAGACAACAAAAGAACCTTTTTCTAGATTCAGTTCCTTTAAAAAGGTATGGTCGTGGGTTGCGGCACTGCTAAAACGGACAAGACAGGGGACGTCCTCCAATGCGTTAATCATCGTATGCATTTTGATACCGCCCTTCTTCTTTCCATCGATGGGGTTACGACCAACTCCTTTTAAAATATCACTGAATAAGCTTATGGTAGTGGAATCCACGATCTTTAAGTGCTTTACGGGTAAAGACAGCGGACTGCTGTCCGATAAAAATGAACGATATGTTTTAAATAAGGCATAGTAGATACTTGCAAAGACTTCGCTACTACGATTCTTATTAGCATCGGACAAGGTGCTGCGTTTTGGAAAATGTTTGAGGTTTAAATGTCCTATTCGTCCCTCGCAGGCCAATAATATCGTGGATAATTCCCGCA
>NZ_JAIQZB010000058.1 GCF_020164555.1 Salegentibacter lacus
GTGAAAGAGGCCTCTTCTCGAACAAAAAGCTTATCATTTGGAAGAGACTTACTTTGCATTCAGGATACTTGTGAGGTTAATCTTGGGAAGCATAAAGGCAGGTTAAAAGAAAACAGCGGCCTAGGTCAATCCGATAAAGGGCAAAGCGGTAATTGTTTTAAAGTTCACCCAGGACTTGTAATGGATGCTGCTACTTTTTCCCCATTAGGCTTTTCACACATAAAAGTATTCCATCGCCCTGAAGATAGGCCGGATAAACATCAAAGGAATTACAAAAAACAAAATATAGAAGAAAAGGAGTCCTATAAATGGATAGAAGTTGCCTTAAAAAGTAAAGAAACACTAGAAAATGCGAATAGTGTTACTTTTATCGAAGACCGCGAAGGAGATATTTTTGAGCAATTTGTGAGAATCCCGAATGAAAAATTTCATTTACTTATCAGATCGAGGGCCAACCGAAAAACCAAAAATGGCAACCTATATAATGATATAGGGTCCCAACCCATTGCAGGTACTTATCAAATTGAAATACCTACGGATAACCGAAAAAAGCAATTTAAACGAATTGCACAAATAGAATTGCGTTTTGGGGAATCAGACCTGGTACGACCAAAATACCTTAAGAAAGGTAATGGACCGGATCACGTTAAGGTATACTGCATATCTGTAAGAGAAAAAGGCACTTCTTCAAAACCAGTTCATTGGAAGTTGTTGACCACCCACAAAATCACGAATTATGATCAGGCCCTGAGAATAGTCGAATTTTATTCCGCACGATGGTATATCGAGCAGCTGTTCCGATTGTTGAAAAAACAGGGGTTTGGAATCGAAGAAACCGAACTAGAGAGTGGGTGGGCGATACGCAAATTAGTGGTTATGCAGAT
>NZ_JAIQZB010000059.1 GCF_020164555.1 Salegentibacter lacus
CCATAGATGGCACCGTACTCTTTGATTATCAGCCCGGGCGCAGCCGTGAGGCTGCCGATCATATATTGGCCGGCTTTAAAGGCTACCTTCAAAGTGATGGGTATGCCGCGTATGATAAAATCGGCAAACGTGAAGGGGTTACCCACCTGAACTGCTGGGCCCACGCTAGAAGGGAATTTGACAAAGCAAAGGATAATGACAGGGATCGCGCTGAAAAAGCCTTAAGCTTTATTCAGAAACTCTACGCAGTGGAAGCCCAGGCACGAGAACAAAACTTAAGCCCGGAGCAGCGTAAATCCCTTCGCCTGGAAAAAGCACTGCCTGTTATCAATGAATTTGGAAAATGGATGTTCGATCAGATGAAACATCAACTGATCCTTCCCAAGAGTCCTATCGGAAAAGCCTTCAAGTATTCCATGGATCGTTGGGATCAGCTTAGCGCCTATCTTTTTGATGGTATTCTGGAGATCGATAATAATTTAGTGGAAAATGCCATCAGGCCATTGGCCCTGGGTAGAAAAAATTACCTGTTTGCGGGTTCTCATTCAGCGGCAGAAAGAGCCGCAGGAATCTATTCCTTCTTTGCCATCTGCAAAAAGCACGAGGTAAACCCATATGAGTGGCTCAAATATACCCTGGAGAATATCATGTCTATCAACCATAAAGACATCCGGAATCTCTACCCTCAGAACTACAAGAAATTAAAGCAAGCTTAGATCAAGTTTATCCGAGGGGACCCGATAAATAAAATTATGCTAAGTTAGAGGATGTGGTTGGTGGGCCGGATACG
>NZ_JAIQZB010000006.1 GCF_020164555.1 Salegentibacter lacus
CCTGGTTGAAGATATTTTTAAACTTCCCTTTTAAGCGTTTGCCCCTAAAATCATTGATGGTATTATGATCGGGTTTACTTTGACCGCTGAGCCACATAAAATGAATGTTCTCCTGAAGGGCCTGCTCAATTTTTCGAGAGGAATACATATTGCGCAGGTATGCATAGATGGTCACCTTGAGCAACATCCGGGGATGGTAACTGGAAGTACCTCCTCCTTTATAACTTCGCTCCAGGTCAGCGATGTCGATTTGATCAATAATCGTATTGACGATCCTAATGGGATGATGGGCAGGGACCAGATCATCATAACTGGGAGGTAAAAGACTTAACTGCGACTGGTCATAGGTCTTAAATACTGCTTTGGCTTTCATTACATGAAAATACTAAAAACCAGAAAATAATACAACAAAAAAGGCTGCCTTTTCAGACAGCCTCTTTTATGCAAAAAAAGTATCTTTACCAGATAAATTTAAAAACTTATGGATACGAACCTTGCGGTGCTAATTGATGGCGATAATATCCCATCGGCCTATATAAAAGAAATGATGGAAGAAATTGCCAAATATGGCAATCCAACTGTTAAACGGATTTATGGCGACTGGACAAAACCCCATTTAGTAAAATGGAAAAATGTTTTACTCGAAAACGCTATTAATCCCATTCAGCAATATGGCTATACGCAAGGAAAAAACGCTACAGATTCTGCGATGATCATCGATGCCATGGATATTTTATATTCAGATAAGGTAGACGGTTTCTGCCTGGTTTCCAGCGATAGTGATTTCACAAGATTAGCCACCAGACTTCGCGAAGCAGGAAAAAATGTAATAGGTATTGGGGAAAAGAAAACCCCTGAACCTTTTATAGTTGCCTGCGATCGATTTATTTATATTGAAATTCTAAAGAATACAGATAAAGATAGCGACCAAAGCACTGAAAAAGGCGGAAAAAGTACTAAAAAGAAAAACGTAGATAAAATCACTCCAAAAGTTGTAAGACTTATCTCTCAAACAATTTCAGATGTTGCCGATGAAGATGGCTGGGCGTTCCTTGGTGATGTGGGAAGTTTACTTCAGAAAAAACAACCCAATTTTGATTCCCGTAATTACGGATTTCAAAAGCTAACCCCAATGATTCATTCCATAGATAAATTTGAAATTGAATCACGTACTAATCAAAACAGTAAATTCAAACTAATTTACGTTAGGAACAAGGATTAAGTTTTAGTTATAATCCTCTTAAAATCATTGTATTCCTTTTTACAAGCTATAATTTAGGACAAATAAAAACCTCAGATTATCAATCTTAGGTTAGGACAGACACAAAAAGTTATTGCTGCAGGCGAAAGTTATCTCAAGCTGACGACCACTTTTTAATATTGAGCATTCCAACAACGGACTTATAACCTTTCCCGGCGGAGTTCCCTTAAAAAATAAAAGCGGAGAAATTATTGGTGCCGTAGGAGTTTCCGGAAGCTCTGTGGAAAACGATCATGCTGTGGCCATTTTTGCCGCTGAAAGCATATAATTTGATAAAAAATCAAAAAGAGCCGACTGTCATATTAATGTTTTAAGTCGGCTTTTTTTAATGCCTTTTTTCCAGAACTTCGGTAATATCTTTTAAAGAATATCCTTTAGCTCTTAGTAAAATGAGGTAATGAAAAAGTAAATCGGCGCTTTCATTTAGAAACAATTCCGCGTTATCATCTTTAGCTTCGATAACCGTTTCCACCGCCTCCTCGCCTACTTTCTGGGCGATTTTATTCATTCCGGCATCAAAAAGTGAAACGACATAAGAGTTTTTATCTTCCCGAAGTTCAGGCTCCACCTCACTCATTCTTTTTCGTTTCGCAATAATACCTTCCAGCTTTGAAAAAAAACCAAAATTCGGTTCATTCTCTTCAGCCCAGCAGGTATCGGTACCTTTGTGACAAGTTGGTCCTTCAGGATCTACCGAAATTAACAGCGTATCATTATCACAATCATTTTTAATGCTCACCAAATGAAGAAAATTACCGCTTTCTTCGCCTTTGGTCCATAAGCGCTTCTTGGTCCGACTGAAAAATGTCACTTTTTTGGTTTCATTGGTTTTCAAAAAAGCCTCTTCATTCATATAACCCAACATCAGCACATTCTTAGTCGATGCATCCTGAATTATCGCGGGCACTAAACCGTCGTTATTTTTATTAAAATCTATATTCATAATTATTTTTTTACTCGATAATCGAGATTAATTACTCCGAGGCTTGGCTCGAAAATTAAACAATGTTCCCAATAAATGCCTCGTGAGCTTGCTCTGAGGTATTGCATGTCATCCTGAATTTATTTCAGGATCTAATATTTTTGTTGAAATAGAATAGAGATGAAAGAGCAAAGAATAAAGATCTCTCTAAACTATTCTCTTTTTTCTTTTCTTGAATCTTAAAGTCTAACTTCCACCCCATTCCTGCGAAGCTCTTCCTTTAAATCTTTAATCTCGATTTCCTTAAAATGAAAAACACTGGCTGCAAGTGCGGCATCGGCCTTTCCTTCAATAAAGGTATCGCAAAAATGCTGCATATTCCCGGCACCGCCTGAAGCGATTATAGGAATATTCAATTCTGAAGATAAAACCGCTAATGCTTCATTGGCAAAACCAGCTTTGGTGCCATCATTATTCATAGAAGTAAATAGAATTTCTCCGGCACCACGTTCTTCAACTTCTTTAGCCCATTGAAATAAATTGATATCAGTAGGCACTTTTCCGCCAACCAAATGAACCATCCATTCGCCGTTTATCTGCTTGGCATCAATTGCGACCGTAATACACTGACTGCCAAATTTAGCTGCAAGCTCATTGATCAAGCCAGGATTTTTTACTGCTGAAGAATTTATCGAAACCTTATCAGCCCCATTTTTCAGTAAAATATCCACGTCTTCCACCGAAGAAATACCGCCGCCAACAGTAAACGGAATATTTACTTTTTCAGCCACCCTTCTTACTAAATTAGCAAGGGTTTTTCGTTTTTCCTCCGTTGCTGAAATATCAAGGAAAACCAGTTCATCTGCACCAGACTTAGCATAGATCTTAGCCAGTTCTACAGGATCACCAGCATCTCGTAAATCTATAAAATTTACGCCCTTTACGGTTCTACCGTCTTTGATATCCAGGCAGGGTATAATTCGTTTTGTAAGCATTTTTTTAAGTTAGAAGTAAAAAGTTAGAAACATGAATACTAACCTCTTTCAATTATAAATTTTTCCAGTTCTTTTAGCTCAATACGGCCTTCATAAATCGCTTTCCCAATTATAGTACCCTCGCAACCAAGTTCAGCCAGTTTTGGCAACTCGCTAAATTCTGAAATCCCTCCAGAGGCGATTAAACTCAACTCTTTATCATCTGAAGATGTTTCCTCTAAAATTCGCTGATAAAGTTTAAACGACGGACCTTCCAGCATCCCGTCTTTAGAGATATCGGTGCAAATTACATATTTTACACCTTCCTGCTGATATTCCTGAATAAAAGGAATTAATTCTTTGGTAGATTCTTCCTGCCAGCCGCTAACCGCGATCTTTTCGTTATTCGCATCAGCACCCAGAATTATTTTATCTGAACCAAATTTCTGAATCCAGCTTTTAAAAGTTTCGGGGTCTTTCACCGCGATACTTCCACCAGTAATTTGATGAGCGCCGCATTCAAAAGCAATTTTTAGATCTTTATCGGTTTTAAGTCCGCCTCCAAAATCAACTTTTAAGTTGGTCTTTGAAGCAATTTCTTCAAGGATCTTATGATTTACAATATGTTTCGACTTCGCGCCATCCAAATCTACCAAATGCAAATACTGAATACCGTGCGCCTCAAAATTCTTAGCCACTTCCAGCGGATGCTCATTGTAAATTTTCTTGGTATTATAATCACCTTTGGAAAGTCTTACGCATTTACCTTCAATTATATCTATAGCGGGTATAATTCTCATTTTTTAATTTTGAAAGTTAGGTTGTTTTTATTTTTGCCACGAATACACGAATAAAATTTTCTTCAAGGCTTACTCTCCCTTGGGGGTTGGGGGGCTTATATTTTTAAAAAATTCTCAAGTATTTTTTCCCCTGCATCACTGCTCTTTTCAGGGTGAAACTGGACACCGTAAAAATTATCTTTCTGAATTGCCGAAGTATACTCCACTCCATACTTCGTTGAAGCAATGGTTTCCTCACATTCTTTTACGTAAAAACTATGCACCAAATACACGAATTCCTGCTCTGAAATCCCGTTAAATAATTCTGATTTTAAATCATAAATCCGGTTCCAGCCAATTTGCGGAACTTTTAATTTATTATCGAATTTCACCACGTTAGCATGAAAAATTCCAAGTCCTTCAGTATCGCCCTCCTCGCAATAGGTACACATCAATTGCATCCCCAGGCAAATTCCCAAAACCGGTTGTTTTAAAGTTGGAATAACTTTATCCAGGCCGGTTGATTTTAGCATCTTCATCGCACTACTCGCCTCTCCTACTCCGGGGAAAATCACTTTATCTGCCGACTTGATCTCTTCAGCATCGCTGCTTAAAATCGCCTCATAACCAAGACGTTTAATCGCGAACTTTATGCTTTGAATATTTCCGGCACCGTAATCAATTATTACTATTTTCAATTTCTTTGGTATTGGGATTCAAAAGAAAGATTCTTCTGAATTCTTATTTATAACATTCCTTTCGTTGATGGCAAAATCATTTTTTCTGCATCGCGTTTTACCGCCATTTTAATAGCTTTCGCAAAAGCTTTAAAAATCGCTTCGATTTTATGATGCTCGTTCTGGCCTTCAGCTTTTACGTTTAGGTTTGCTTTAGCTCCATCGGTGAAGGACTTAAAGAAATGGTAGAACATTTCGGTAGGCATTTTCCCAACCATTTCGCGTTTAAATTCAGTTTCCCAAACAATCCAGTTTCTTCCACCAAAATCTATGGCCACCTGTGACAGGCAATCGTCCATTGGCAAACAAAAACCGTAGCGTTCTATTCCCAATTTGTTCCCTAATGCTTTACTAAACACTTCTCCCAGGGCGATTGCAGTATCTTCTATAGTATGATGCTCATCCACTTCCAAATCACCTTTAACACTCACTGTAAGGTCCATTTGTCCATGACGCGCAATTTGATCCAGCATATGGTCAAAGAACGCAATTCCTGTGCTTATTTCTGACTTCCCGGTGCCGTCTAAATTCAATTGGATAAAAATATCAGTCTCATTGGTTTTTCGACCTATTTCTGCAGTTCTATCGTTTAATTTCAAAAATTCATAAATCTTCTTCCAGCTACCCGTTTTTAGGGCAATGGTTTCTTTTACTTTTTCCTGATCGTTCTGCACTTCATCAGTCGCCAGATTTTCGTGAGTATCGATAAAAATACCTTTTCCTCCAAAATTATAAGCAAACTCAATGTCTGTAAGTCGGTCCCCGATCATAAAAGAATTCTTTAGATCGTACTCCTTTTCATTATTCAGGTACTTTTCCTCTAAAAGTCCGGTATTGGGTTTTCGAGTTCGGGAATTATCTTTGGCGAATGTGCGATCCATCAAAATCTCGCTAAATTCCACACCTTCATTTTTAAAGGTTTGGATGATAAAATTTTGAATAGGCCAGAACTTTTCTTCCGGATAAGCTTCAGTCCCTAAGCCATCCTGATTAGTGACCATTACCAACTCAAAATCCAGTTCTGCTGCGATTTTTTTTAGGTAATACAAAGCTTCCGGATAAAATTCCAGTTTCTCGATACTGTCTACCTGATAATCTTCCGGCTCGTGAATTAAAGTCCCATCACGATCTATAAATAATACTTTTCTCATAATCTATCTTGTCATTTCCGCGAAGGCGGAAATCCTTATTCTATATTTTTTAAAGCTTCTATTAACTTTCTATTCTCTTCTCCAGTGCCAACTGTAAACCTCAATGTATTTTCACAAAGCGGTTGCGTGGTTCGGTTTCTAATTACAATACCTTTTTGAATTAACTGCTCATAACGTTTATTGGCATTATCTACTTTTAGCAAAATGAAATTAGCGTCTGAAGGATATATTTTTTCTATAAACCCAACTTGAACCAAAGCTTCACTTAAAATATCTCTTTCATTCAGTAAATCAGATATTTCAGAATTTACTCTTTGGACATCCAGTACACGGTTTAAAGCTCGTGACTGGGTTAATTCGTTAACGTTATATGGTGGCTTGATTTTGTTTAGAATCTCGATTATTTCTCCGGAAGCATAACAAATCCCTAAACGTATTCCCGCCATTCCATAGGCTTTGGAAAGCGTTTGAGTTATTACCAGATTCTGGTAATCTTCCAATTTGTTTAACCAACTATCTTTTGCTGAGAAGTCAATATAAGCTTCATCAATAATCACTAATCCGTTAAATTTTTTAAGAATCTCTGAAATATTTTCTTCGGAAAAAGAATTCCCGGTTGGATTATTCGGAGAACAGAGAAAAATTATTTTTGTATTTTGATCTACCGAATTAAGAATTTCTTCAACCTTAGGTTCGAAATCTGAATTAAGCAGAACCTCCCTGTTTTCAATATTATTGATGTTAGCCAGCACTTTGTACATTCCGTAAGTTGGCGGTAAAGTAATAACATTGTCTATCCCCGGTTCACAAAACGCCCTGAACAATAAATCCAGAACTTCATCGCTACCATTACCGAGTAAAATATTTTCGGTAGATACACTTTTTATCTTTGCTAATTCAGCCTTGAGATTGCGCTGTTGTGGGTCTGGATAGCGGTTAACATCGGTTTGAAACGGATTTTCGTTTGCATCAAGGAAAACCATTTCTGAACCGGTAGACTGGTATTCGTCCCTGGCGGAAGAATAAGGTTTTAAACCGGCCACGTTTGGCCTTACCAGGTTATTTATATTGAATTCTTTCATTTTTCTCTTGAGGCATTCAGATTATCTTTTGCGTCACCCTGAACTTGTTTCAGGGTCTAAGATATAGACTGTTAGAACATATTAGATTCTGAAATAAATTCAGAATGACGATATTTTTAGTATTACTTTAATTCTTTTAAACGTAAGGTCACCGCATTTTTATGCGCTTCCAAACCTTCGGCTTCAGCCATTAATTCTATGGCCGGGCCAATTTCACGAATTCCATTCTCTGATATTTTCTGAAAAGTCATGCTCTTCATAAAACTATCCAGGTTTACCCCACTGTACTGTTTTGCATAGCCGTTTGTAGGCAAGGTATGATTGGTGCCCGATGCATAATCTCCGGCGCTTTCAGGAGTGTAGTTTCCAATAAACACGGAACCTGCATTCTGAATCCCTTCAGTATAAAAAGTTTCATCCTCAGCACAAACAATAAAGTGCTCAGGGCCGTATTCATTGATCAGTTCCAGCGCATCTTCTTTCTTTTCAACATAGATTAATCTAGAATGAGCGATAGCCTTTTCAGCAATACTTTTGCGGGGCAGATCTTTTAATTGATTCTCCACCTCTTTCTCTACGCTATCTATAAGCTCTTTAGAGTTAGATACTAAAATAACCTGACTATCGGCACCGTGTTCGGCCTGGCTTAATAAATCAGATGCTACAAAGGCGGTATTTGCGGTAGCATCTGCGAAAACCAATAACTCTGAAGGTCCAGCAGGCATATCTATAGCAACATTGTGACGGGTAGCCAGTTGTTTGGCAACAGTTACAAATTGATTTCCGGGGCCAAAAATCTTATACACTTTTGGAACATTTTCAGTCCCGAAAGTCATAGCGGCAATCGCCTGAATTCCACCAATTTTAAAGATTTTGGTTACTCCGCATAAAGCAGCGGTGTAAAGAATTGCCGGGTGCACATTGCCTTCTTTGTCAGGCGGTGTACAAAGCACAATCTCTTCGCAGCCTGCAATATTTGCCGGAGCAGCTAACATTAAAATGGTTGAAAATAAAGGAGCGCTCCCACCGGGAATATATAAACCGACTTTCTGAATCGGTCTTTTTTCCTGCCAGCACTGTACGCCATTAGTAGTTTCTACCTCTATTTTCCCAGTTTTTTGAGCAGCATGGAACTTTTCGATATTAGCTTTGGCCAGTTGGATAGCCTGCTTTAAATCGTCAGAAATTTGTGCTTCAGCCGAACTTACTTCTTCCTTAGAAACACGGGTTTCTTCCAGATTGATCCCGTCAAAAAGTTCGGTGTATTTTGAAACGGCATCATTGCCTTTCACTTTTACTTCAGCAAAAACCTGGTTTACCGTTTCTTCGATATCTTCTACGGTTTGTGTGGGTCTTTTTAAAATTTCAGCCCATTCTGATCTGTCGGGATTGTAAAACTTTTTCATTTTAAAGTACCATTTTTTCAATTGGTGCTACTAAAATTCCTTCGGCACCGTTTTCCTTTAATTCGTCTATTACTTCCCAGAAACGCTCTTCATTAATTACTGTATGGATGGAACTCCAACCATCTTCAGCAAGTGGTAAAACCGTTGGACTGCGCATTCCCGGAAGCAATTTAATAATATTATCCAGGTTTTCGTTTGGCGCGTTTAAGAGAATGTATTTTGAAGTTCGTGCGTTTAGAACAGATTTAATCCTGAACTGCAATTTCTCTAAAATCACTTTACGGTCGTCAGAGATCTTAGGAGAAATAGCGAGCACCGCTTCACTTTTCAGCATTACTTCTACTTCCTTCAACCCGTTTTTGAATAGGGTGCTTCCGCTGGAAACAATATCGCAAATACCATCGGCCAAGCCAATATTTGGAGCGATTTCAACGGAACCATTAATAATGTGCAGTTCGGCGCTTATGCCTTTCTTTTCAAGAAAATCATTTACCGTATTCGGATAGGAAGTCGCAATTTTTTTACCATCCAGATCGTTAATTCCTGAATACTTCATTGATTTTGGAACAGCAAGAGAAACACGGCATTTTGAAAAGCCTAGTTTTTCCCCCTGGATAATATCATTCCCTTTTTCGATTAAAACGTTCTCTCCAATAATGGCAACATCCACAACTCCATCTCTTAAATATTGTGGGATATCTCCATTTCGCAAATACATAACTTCCAGTGGAAAGTTACGGGAAGAAGCTTTAAGCTGCTCTTTTCCGTTGTCTATAGAAATTCCTGCGTCTTTTAATATTTTAAGCGAATCTTCGTTTAACCGACCCGATTTTTGAATAGCAATTCTTAATTTTTCCTGACTCATTTTTTAATTTTTCTATTAAACTTCAAAACTTTTAATTGAAGTTTGGTGGTTATCTAAAACAAAAAACCCGTTTGAATAGCTCAAACGGGTTTTAAATATGCTGAAAATTACAACACACCAAATTTACCTCGCCTGAGCGCAGTAGTAAATATGATGGTGATGTAATTGAGAGTTCTTCATTGTGATTACAAATCTAAATATAAATTTTAAACTGCAAAACAGCTTTCTGGTTTTTTATGAATTGTTTTACTCGATAATCGAGATTAGATAGATTTTGACCTACTTACAAAGCATATTTTTATTAATAGAACTATACGTAGGCTAATAGGCTGATTAATTAATCATCTATTGCGCTAAAAAGCATTTGCCTGAATTTCCAGGCGGTTTCATCCCCGGTATTACCCTGAGTTTGTTTCAACAGAATACCAATTATTTGCTCTTCCGAGTCGGCAAAATACTGTGTATTGAAATAACCACCCCAATCAAAGGTGCCGGCACTACCCTGGCCTCCAGAAATCTCTCCCGTTTCACTAACTACTCCAAAAGCGAGCCCATGGTATTGATTGGGAAAATTGAATTTTTCACCGGTATGGTTTCCCATAATAATATTTACCGTTTTTCGGCTTAGTAAGCGCTCTCCATTATATTCACCACCATTTAGATACATTTGCAGAAATTTTGCATAATCTACTGCAGTTCCCGAAAGTCCCGCTCCGCCGGAGAAAAAAGTTCCTTCGCCCTTTATCGGGTAATCGGGATCATAAAAAGTGGTTTGCAAATCTTCCCAATTTTCATTCTTTTTATACTGAACAGCAACCAGGCGATTTTTATTAGCCTCAGGTTGATAAAACCGGGTATCATCCATTTGCAGCGGGTCGAAAATTCTTTCATTTAAAAAATCGTCAAAATCCTGTCCTGAAATTACTTCAACGAAATAACCAAGAACATCCAAACCTAAGCTATAGGTGAATTTTTCGCCGGGTTCGTGATGCAATGGTAAAACCGCTAATTTTTTAACACTTTCTTCAATAGTTACATCCTTGGTTGTAAACAGTTCGGTGATACCTGCCTTGGCATAAATCTTTTTAATACGTTCATCACCATCTATCATTCCATAGCCAAGACCAGATGTATGCGTTAACAACTGCCTGATAGTGATTTCATTTTTGGTAGGAGCCGCATCATAGGTACTGTCCTGTTCCCGAAAAGTCGCTAAAATTTGGGGATCTTTAAATTCAGGAATATACTTTGAAATAGGATCGTCTAAACGAAATTTCCCTTCCTCCCAGAGCATCATCACGGCAGTTGCAGTAATCGCTTTTGTTTGAGAAGCCAACCTAAAAATTGCATCTTTTTCAAGCTCTTTACCTGACGCATTTGCATCTCCAAAGGCTTCGTGAAAAACAATTTTGCCGTCGCGAACTATTAAAGCTACCGCTCCGGGAATTTGGTTTTCTTCGATTGCCGATTTCAGCATTACTTCAATCTTCTGTATCCTTTCTGAAGACATTCCAATTTCTTTGGGAGCAGCTGTTTCAAGTGTCCCCGAATTATTTACAGAACTGGTTTGTGCAGAAAGAGCAAGGCTTCCTATAAAAATAGAAAGCCTTGCAATATTTAAGAAAATAGATTTCATTTTCTATATTTTAATTTGCACCACCTAAAATTAAGGGCAATCCGCCTTCTCCTGAACCTATAACAACCGTTTTGGAATTATTGGATTTAGCAAGTTCTACAGTAGCCTGAATTCCTTTTTCCTTTAAAATGTTAGGAGTTAAGGAAGCATTCAAAATCTCGTTTGCACGAGCCTTACCTTCGGCATCAATACGCTGGCGTTCGGCTTCCTGAGTAGCTTTAGTCAACCTAAACTCATATTCCAAAGATTCCTGCTCCTGGCGTAATTTTCGCTCAATTGCATCTTTAATGTTTGGAGGTAATGAAACATCTCTTACCAAAACCTCATTAACCTGAACATATTGGTCTTGAAGTAAAATTTGAGTTTCTTCTAAAATTTCTTTTTGAATTGCTTCCCTTTTACTGGAATATAATTGTTCCGGGTTATATCTTCCTACAACCGATCTTGCAGCTGACCTTACTGCGGGTTGCAGTAAACGACTTATATATTCTTCACCCTTTTCGCTATGTAAGCTTCCCAGTTTCTCATAAGAAGGCTGAAACCAGGTAGAAGCATCAATATCAATTTGAAGTCCGTTAGAACTTAAAACCTGCATTTTTTCTTCCAGAGATTGCTGTCTCACTTCATATACAAAAACTTTGTTCCAGGGAGCTACAAAATGAAAGCCTTCATTTAAAGGCGGCTCATCAGTAACTACACCATCATCAAAAGTTTTATAAAGAACGCCAGCCTGGCCGGAACCAATGGTAACAGTAGATTTAGCGACAAAAATTATTAAAATTACGACTCCTATAAGAATAGGAATTGCGAGCTTGGGTAATCTTTCCATAAATAATTGTATTTAAATTAATCCTTTGTATTTTCTGAAAAACCATTCTGCGGCAAGTATTGAAACAAGCAGAAATAGAAGGTAGTACCAGTTTATCAAAGGTACGTTTTTTTGCTGGCTTTTTTGAACAGGTTTGTATTTATCGGTACTTAGAAGACCATTTATTAACTCCTGAATTTGATTTTGGTAATAAACTTCAGTTTCTGAATTTTTGGCTAAAGCGTCCATGGCATTTTTGTTAGCCGAAATAAATTTTTGTTCAATATTATATGCTATAACTTCGAAGCTTCCAGAACGAGAAAGCTGGGTTCCGGCTTCGGTAATTTGAAAATTATAAGTCCCTGGATCTAAACTTCCTAAATCAACTTCGTAGGCATTATTCTTTAAAATAAATTGGGACTCAATACTTTTTAACGAATCTTCTACTGAAATATTCAAATTAGCATTGGAATCAAATTGATAATTTTGATCAAAGAAATTAGCGGTAAGTTTCACAGATTCATTTTCATAATAAAATGACTTATAATCTAAGGTTAACCGTTCGCGTTTCTTTGCCGATGCCAAATTCTGAATAAGTTTCCCAAAGAAATTATCGAATTTCTCGAAAGATTTATTTTCCAGGAAGCTTGCAGAACGCCATCTCCAGATATTTTCTCCAAAAATAAAAGCATTTTTATTTTGCCCGCTACCCTGTATCGCTATTAAAGGCTCTGAGGTTTCTACATTTTCAATTTTTTGAAAGTAAATACTTTCTAAATTATTGCTTTCAACGCTAATTTTACCAAATTTATCTTCCAACGGAGGAAATTCAGAAAAACCTACTTCCTCAAATTGAAATTGATTGAAATTAGGGTTTTTTACCGCGAAAATTTCCTGCGTCTGATTGGTAAAATCTTTCTGTACAAAATCTTGAATTCTATTAAGGAAATTCCAATCGGTCTGAGTTCCTGAAACCAGCAGATAGTTTTGATCATTTTCGGCCAGATTTTCAAAAACAGAAGCAAAACCTGAAGTTGGCTGATATAATATTATTAATTGATAATCTTTTAAATTTGATAAATCGTCCTTAAGATATTTTATATCAATTTGCCGTTGTCTATTAGTTTCTATCGACTTTTTAAAGGTTCCAATATCCGGATGTGGAATCGCACTTATTAGCAAAATTTTACTACGCTCATCGATTACTTCTACCGTAAACTTTTTTTCGTTATTCGCTTTATTCTTTTCAATTTCTAATGGAATTATTTCAGCTTCATATGATAAAACTCCAAGCCTTGAAGCCGGAAGTTCAGCTCGAATCACTGTAGAGTTACTTTCTGAATTCAGAGTAATTTCTTCAGAAAAAATGACATTTCCCCCAGATCTTATTACAAATTCTGAAGTCACCTCTTCTTCTCCGGAATAAGAAATAAAAGCTTCCACCGGAAAGCGATTATTTAAAAATGCATAAGTGTTTACATTTAATTGCGATAATTCTAAATCTAAATATTGCGTGGTATCGCCAACGACCAAGGGATAAATTTCCTGGTTATTTCCCGGCTTGAAATATCGAAAATCCCTTCCCCTACTTTGATTTCCGTCAGAAATAAGCACTAAGGCCGTTGATTTCTTTCTGGAAATATCCTTAACCGATTCCAGAGCAGCATAAATATTGGTTTGGGATGCCTGGAATTGCGGAGCATTTGAATTTAGTAATTTATTTCCGAAATTATATTGAACCAATTCAAACCGCTCCTGTAGAGCTTCATTAGATTTTAACTTTTCGAGAAGTCCTCTTACTGTATCTTCCTGCTCCAGATGCGCAATAGATTCAGAATCGTCTACAGCCAGGATTAAATTAGGTTTTTCGAGTTCGTATGTTGTAGAGGTAATTTTAGGATTGATGAGCACTAAAAGCAATATAAAAACAGAAAGAAAGCGTAAAGCAAAGAAAACATAAGTCTCCCTCCTCTTGTTCTTATTTTTATGGAGGTATTGAAAAAAAGCAAACCCCAGCGCGAAAATTGCAGCCAGGGCGATAAATAAAATTGTTGATAGATCCATTAAAGTTAAGATAGTTAATCGTTATTGGTTAAAAGTTAAAAGTTCTAATAACAATTAACTCTTAACTACTAACTTATCTAGGTATGCATTCCGCCGTCAACGTGAAGTACTTGTCCAGTGATATAAGAACTAAGGTCACTTCCAAGGAAAACGCAAGCGTTAGCTATATCTTCTGGAGCTCCACCACGTTTCAGAGGAATTGCCTGTCTCCAGCCATCCACAACTTTCTCGTCTAGTTTTTCAGTCATTTCGGTTTCTATAAATCCTGGAGCGATCACGTTGGTTCTAATATTTCTGGAACCAAGTTCCTGCGCCATAGATTTAGAAAAACCAATAATTCCGGCTTTTGAAGCTGCGTAGTTGGCCTGCCCTGCGTTTCCGGTAACTCCAACTACCGAACTCATATTGATAATGCTTCCTTTGCGTTGCTTCAGCATTGTACGCTGAACCGCTTTGGTCATGTTAAAAATAGACTTCAGGTTTACTTCAATAACCTTATCAAAATCTTCTTCGCTCATTCGCATTAATAGATTGTCTTTAGTGATCCCTGCATTATTAACCACAATGTCTATATCTCCAAAATCTGCAGCTACGTCTTTTATTAATTGTTCTGCTTCTTTAAAACTGGCTGCGTTAGATTGGTAAGCTTTTGCTTTTACTCCTAGTTTGCTTAATTCATCGGCTAATGCATTTGCAGATTCCGCAGAAGAATTATAGGTAAAAGCTACATTAGCACCGTGTTCAGCAAAAACCTGGGCTATTCCTTTTCCTATTCCGCGGCTACCACCGGTTATTATGGCATTCTTTCCTTCTAATAATTTCATTTTTTGGCTTATTTTTTAATATAAATCAAATATAATAATACTAAACTTAGGGTATAAAAAAACCTCCTGAAATCTCAGGAGGTTTTTACTTATCTGTTTCGATTACATTTCCACCTCAACAGGCACTTCTTTCTCATAATTGAATAAGAAATCAATATCCATTTCCTGAACTTCTCCAAGTTTGGCTAAGGCATTCATATTTACTTCTTCTTTGTCACCAATCACTAATACATTATAATTCTGGCCTTTGATATTCTCATTAAAGAAAGTTTTAAGATCTGCCAGGCTCATACCCTGAATGGTTTCATACATCTCCTTACGCATATCCTTATCCAGGCCTCTTTTCTTTAAAGACTCATAGCTCCAGAAAATTGAGGTTTTAGTAATACGCTCGGCTGCAATCTTTTTAAGTGCGGCTTCTTTAGCTGCTTGAAATTGTTCTTCAGCTTCAGGCATATTGGTCATTAACTCCATCATGGCATCTACAGCCTGTGGCATTTTATTAGCCTGGGTACCAATATAGGCCATCACATAATTTGGTTTATTAACCTCTGATGCCGTCTGATAACTGGAATAAGCAGAATATGCCAGGGATTTAGATTCTCTAATTTCCTGAAAAACTATAGAAGAAAGTCCGCTACCAAAATAAGTGTTGAACAATGAAGTTGCTGCCATTTTTTCGGCATCAAAATCCTCTCCTTTGGCTAAAAACAACATCTCACTTTGCACCATATCATAATCTACAAAGTAAACATTGCCACCGGTTTCTTTTTCAGTATAAGTTTTTGCTTCAGGGTAATCCTTTAGATCACTCTGAACTTTGTAATTTTCATCTAAAGCTGCGACAGCGTTTTCTACATCTTTTCCGTAGTAAAAAATACGCTGCTTATAATTGCGCATATCTTTTAGCTTTTGAACCAGATCCTCCGGATTTTTTTCCTGAAGTTCTGAAGCGGTATAAATGTTTCTTAAGCGAGAATCCTCGCCATATTTACCGTAATTCATCAAACCATTAAAAAGAATATTGCCTTTTTGGGTTTTACCATCCTGGCGCCCTTTAAGAATTTGATCTACATATTTGTCATAAGCTTCTTCATTTACAGTTGCGTTCTCCCAAAGATGATTTAAAAGTTTCATGCCTTCAGGCAAATTTTCTTTTAATCCGCTTAAGCCAACATAGGTTCTATCGGTTCCTGAATTAACAAAATAATTAATCCCAAGTTTATAGAATTCCTGTTTAACTTCTTCCGGAGAATATTTGTCGGTTCCCAAATAGTCAAGATAACCGGCTGCCAGTGCTAGCTCCTTATCATTATCCTGCCCCATATCAAAAATGAAGTAAAGATTGAAGAGATCGTTAGTTTCATTTAAAATATAGGAAACCGGAAGTCCACTTTCAGTTTCAGATTCTTTAATTGCTTCTTTGTAATCTACAAATTGTGGTTTTAATTCAGGAGATTCCGTTTTATTAAATTCAGCTATAAAATCTGATTCTTCATCTCTGTTTAACTGAATAGGAGTAATTCCTGGATTTTCTACTTTAGCAATATTTGGGTCTTCTCCCTTTCGCTTGTAAACGGCTACGTAATTATCCTTATAATGAGCATTGGCAAAATCTACCAGTTCTTGCTTTGAAATAGTAGCAAGTTCATCCAGGAAGTTTAAGTTTTCTTCCCACTCCTGAAAATTAATAAATGCATCTAAATGGGCATAAGCTACTGCCGAAGCGTTTTCGTACTGACGAATTTGAGATAGTTTAAGGTCGTTTATAACTGCCTCTATAAGCCAGTCTTCAAAGTCTCCACTTTTTATTTTTTCAACTTCTCCAATCAATAAATCCTTCACTTCTTCTAAAGACTGGTCTGCCTTTGGCATTCCATAAAGCAGGTGAAAACCATAATCTTTATCAAAATTGGTGAAAGATGATGCCCGTTGTACTTTTTGCTGCTGATTAAGATTTAAATCTATTAAACCGGCTTGTGAATTTGCTAGAATATAGTCTATTAAAACTACTTTCTTCTGATCTTCACTACCAACACCATTGGTTCTGTAGGCTAAATAAACAGATTCTGAAGTTGGCCCGAAAACTTCTTTTTCTATGGGAGCTGCAATTGGTTCAGCTTCAGGAAAAGAAGGATGGTTTACTTCTTTTTGCTCATAACTTCCAAAGGCATCATTTACTTTTTGAATAGTGGAATCAAAATCTAAATCTCCAGATAAAATTACCGCCATATTATTAGGTACATAATACGTATTGAAGTAATCGTGTATAGCCTCCATTGAAGGGTTCTTTAAATGTTCTGATTCTCCAATGGTGGTTTGGGTACCATAAGGATGATTTGGGAAAAGACCTTCTAAAACCGCCTGATACTGCTTGCGCCCGTCGCTATCCTGACCTCGATTAAATTCTTCATAAACCGCTTCCAGTTCTGTATGGAATAATCTCAAAACCAACTCGCTAAAACGTTCACTTTCCACCGTTAACCAGCGATCAAGCTCATTAGATGGAATTTTGTTCACATATACAGTTTCTTCACTGGAGGTAAATGCGTTTGTACCTTCAGAACCAAGAGAACTTACCATTTTATCATATTCGTTAGCGATAGATAATTTAGAGGCTTCCTGAGAAACTGAATCTATTTTACGATAAATCCTTTTCTTCTCTTCCAGATCTGTAGAACTTTTATGTTCTTCGTAAAGATTTGAGATCTCTTCTAAAAGAACCTGCTCTTTTTCCCAGTCCTGAGTTCCGATTTCGCTGGTCCCTTTAAATACCATATGCTCTAAATAATGCGCAAGACCGGTATTATCTGCGGGATCGTAAGTAGAACCGGCTCTAACCGCAATAAGGGTTTGAATTTTGGGCTCTTCCTCATTTTTACTAAGGTAAACCTTGAGTCCGTTGTCTAAGGTGTAAAGACGTAAACCTGTTGGGTCGTTAGCGTAGGTTACATAATTAAAGCCTGCCTCATCTGTGTGATTTTCGGAAGCTTTTTCTTCCTTTTTATCGTTATTACAAGCCGAAGCCAAAACGAATAAAAAGGCAAATAATGGTAAATAAATTTTCTTCATACTAAATAAAAATTGGTTAAAAAACAAAAAGTTCGCTAATGTTAGACATCAGCGAACTTAAAACGTTACATTTTTATTTAGATTTTCACAATTAGCCTTTCATAACCTCGGCTACTTTTTTGCCAATTTCTGCTGGAGAATCAACAACGTGAATTCCATTTTCTTTAAGAATAGCTTTTTTGGCTTGCGCAGTATCTTCGCTTCCGCCAACAATTGCTCCGGCGTGACCCATTGTACGTCCTGCTGGTGCAGTTTCCCCTGCGATAAAACCTACAACCGGTTTTCTGTTTCCGTTTTCTTTAATCCAGGTAGCAGCATCTGCTTCTAACTGACCACCGATTTCACCAATCATTACGATACACTCGGTTTCTTCATCATTCATCAGTAATTCTACAGCTTCTTTTGTTGTAGTTCCAATAATTGGATCTCCACCAATTCCAATAGCAGTAGTAATTCCAAGACCTTGTTTTACAACCTGATCGGCAGCTTCATAAGTTAATGTACCTGATTTAGATACAATTCCTACTTTTCCTTTTTTGAAAACAAAACCTGGCATAATACCAACTTTTGCTTCTCCCGGAGTAATTACCCCCGGACAGTTAGGACCTACCAAACGGCAATCCTTATCTTGAATATAATCGTAAGCTTTTACCATATCGGCCACAGGAATACCTTCTGTAATTGTAATAATCACTTTAATTCCTGCATCGGCAGCTTCCATAATTGCATCAGCAGCGAAAGCTGGCGGCACAAAGATTATAGAAACATCTGCTCCCGTTTTTTCAACAGCATCAGAAACTGTATTGAAAACCGGTTTGTTAAGGTGTTTTTGACCTCCTTTACCCGGAGTTACACCTCCAACAACGTTGGTTCCGTATTCTATCATTTGTTCAGCGTGAAATGTACCTTCGCTACCGGTAAATCCCTGAACTATTATTTTTGAATTTTTATTGACTAAAACGCTCATAAATTTTTTGATTTTTGCGATTACAAAAGTAGGTTTTTAAATATAAAACCTAAAGTTTTTGATTGGTTTATTAGGGCTTATGTCTTAAAATTGAACTAAAGTTTTAGCTTTAAAACCATTTTAAGAATATAGTTAAGATTTAAGACCAGGGACTTTCGTCTATCTCTTCACCAAGTTGTGAGATTTGCACGCCCTTAAAGAGTTTGTCGTCTTTTAATTCCCAAATGGCCATAAAATGCGCAAGAGGCATTTCCTCATCGGGGTTTTCTATGGTTTTTACGTGATAAGTAAATTGAATAGCAATTTGATGCCCTTCTTCTACGGTTTTTTCAACTTCGGCTTTAAGCGATTCGTAGTTTTTGGCCATATCATCCCTTAAAGATAGGATTTCATTAAAATCTAACTTTTTAAGTCCGGTTGTACCATACCAGGTAAGAGCTACATTGGGATGCAAATAATTGTCTAATATATCTTTTTCCCCATTAAATAAGGAAGTATAAAATTTCTCAACAATATCTTTACTTCTTAAGCCCATAGTATTTTATTTTAATTTGTCCAGCAATTTAGGTAATTGCCTTAAGAGTGCCAATTCTTTTAATTTGGCCCTAGCTTCCATTGCCGGATTTCCGGTATAAATTTTATTAGCTTTGGTAGATTTCGTAATTCCGGCTTTTCCCATAAGTACACCGCCTTTTTCGACAGTTATTCCACTTCGCATTCCAACCTGGCCCCAAACGGTTACTTCGTCTTCAATAGTTACCGCACCGGCAATTCCTACCTGGCTCGCGATAAGACATTTTCTTCCAATTACACTATCGTGACCAACCTGGATTAAATTATCCAGTTTAGTACCTTCTTTAATGGTAGTGTCTCCGGTCACACCTTTATCTATTGTGCAGTTCGCACCAATTTCTACATTGTCTTCTATAACTACACGTCCACCAGATCTTAATTTATCAAAACCTTCCGGCCTGGTTTTATAATAAAAAGCATCACCTCCTAGAACAGTTCCGGAATGAATTATTACATTATTTCCAATCACCGCATTATCGTAGATACTCACATTAGAATGGATAAGACAATTACTACCAATTTTCACATTATTGCCGATAAAAGTATTGGGCTGAATATGTGTGCCTTCACCTATTTGAGCTGAATCTGAAATAGATTTTTCTGCTTTTTTAAAAGGCTTAAAATATTGAGTAAGTTTATTAAAATCTGAAAATGGATCTTCTGAAATTAGCAAAGCTTTCCCTTCTGGACAATCCACTTTCTTATTGATTAAAATTACAGTGGCGGCAGAATTTAAAGCTTTGTCGTAATATTTTGGATGATCTACAAAAACAATATCGCCGGGTGTCACCACGTGAATCTCGTTCATTCCCAACACCGGAAAATTAGCATCTCCAATATATTGAGCATCAATAATAGTGGCAATTTGTTGCAGCGTATGTTCTTGTGGAAATTTCATAGATTTAAATTAGTAAGAAGTTTACTGACCGATCTTATTTTCGTCAAGCTGAACTTGTTTCAGCTTCTAACATGAATATTAATTTTCATAGAGGCTAGATCCTGAAATAAATTCAGAATGACGATCTTAAAAATCTTTCAATCCACTATTCTTGAAAAAATTATTCTTTAATTCTTTCTTTATAAGTACCTTTTTCGGTTTCAATTCTAACTTTATCACCTTCATTGATAAATAACGGAACATTTACTTCAGCTCCCGTTTCAACCGTTGCCGGTTTAGTCGCATTTGTTGCGGTGTTTCCTTTAAGTCCGGGTTCAGTGTGGGTTACTTCTAAAACAACACTCGCAGGCATTTCTACGGAAAGCGGCGCATTATCTTCAGTATTGATAATTACGGTAACCACTTCACCTTCTTTTAAAAGTTTTGGTTGATCTAAAACACTTTCAACCAAACGAATTTGGGTATAATCTTCAACATTCATAAAATGATAGAATTCGCCATCATTATACAAATACTGAAACTTATGAGTTTCTACACGAACATCTTCTATCTTATGCCCGGCAGAAAAAGTATTTTCAATAACTTTTCCGGTGGTTACACTTTTAAGCTTTGTTCTAACAAAAGCAGGCCCTTTTCCTGGCTTTACGTGTAAAAATTCAGTTATCTTATAAATATCGTGGTTGTAACGAATACATAGTCCGTTTCTAATATCACTTGTACTAGCCATTATTTCGTTTTAATTAGAGCTAAAGTATCCTTTCATGATACCTCGCTGTGAGTTTTTAATGAATTCCAAAATTTCGTCTCTTTCAGCGGTTGCCTGCATTTCAGCTTCAATAATTGCAACAGCCTGAGAATTATTATAGTTTTTCTGATATAAAATTCTGTAAATATCCTGTATCTCCCGAATTTTATCGGTAGTAAACCCTCTTCGGCGTAAACCAATAGAATTAATACCAACATAAGATAAGGGTTCTCGTCCCGCTTTTACAAACGGTGGAACATCTTTTCTTACCAAAGATCCCCCGGTAACAAAAGCGTGCCTTCCTATACTACAGAACTGCTGGATAGCTGCCATTCCAGCAAGAATAACGTAATCACCAACATTTATATGACCGGCAAGTGTACTATTGTTGGAAAAGATACAATTATCTCCAACAATACAATCGTGTGCAATATGGCAATAAGCCATAATCCAACAATTTTTACCTATTACCGTTTTCATTCGGTCTGTGGTACCACGATTAATGGTTACACATTCCCTAATTGTAGTATTATCTCCAATAACCGTAATGGTATCTTCATCATCAAACTTTTTATCCTGCGGAATAGCAGAAATAACGGCTCCCGGAAAAATACTGCAATTCTTTCCAATTCGGGCACCTTCCATTATAGTTACGTTAGATCCTATCCAGGTTCCTTCGCCAATTACTACATTGTTATGGATAGTGGTAAAAGGTTCTATCACTACGTTTTTAGCAATTTTGGCTCCCGGATGTACGTAAGCTAAAGGCTGGTTCATATTTTTTATTTTGATTTTACAATTTGCGCCATAAGTACGGCTTCGGTAGCCAGTTTTCCATTTACATAAGCGTAGCCCTGCATTTGGCAAATGCCACGTCTAATAGGCGCAAGTAATTCTAATTTGAATATTAAAGTATCTCCAGGTACTACCTGTTGTTTAAATCTCACATTATCTATTTTCATAAAATAAGTAAGATAGTTTTCGGGATCGGGCACAGATTTTAAAGCAAGTATTCCACCTGTTTGGGCCATAGCCTCCACCTGAAGTACACCAGGCATTACTGGTTTCCCCGGGAAATGTCCCACGAAGAATGGCTCATTCATCGTTACGTTCTTCAAACCAATAACGCAGGTATCTGTACAGCTATAAATCTTGTCAACAAGGAGAAATGGCGATCTATGAGGCAAAATATCCATAATGTCTGTCACATCCATCAACGGCTTTTGATCATAATCTATCTTCGGAACGTTATTTCTCTTTTCAGCTTTAATTATTTTAGCTAATTTTTTGGCAAACTGGGTATTTACATAATGTCCCGGTTTGTTCGCGATTACTTTTCCGCGAATTCGAGTTCCTACTAATGCTAAATCTCCTACAACATCTAAAAGTTTATGACGCGCGGCTTCGTTAGGATAATGTAACGTTAAATTATCCAGAATTCCGTTTTGCTTTACCGAAATATCATCGCGATTAAAGGCAATGCGAAGTTTTTTAAAGGTTTCTTCGTTGATCTCTTTATCTACATAAACAATAGCATTGTTGAGATCACCTCCTTTAATTAATCCGTGATCCAATAAAGATTCAAGCTCATGTAAAAAGCTGAAAGTTCTTGCATTCGCAATTTCATCTTTAAACTCCGACAGGTGTGAAATGGTGGCGTTTTGCGTACCCAAAACTTTAGTTTCAAAGTCTACCATAGTGGTTACCTGGTATTCTTCTGCTGGCATAACAATTATTTCGCTTCCGCTTTCATCGTCGTGGTAAGTGATCACTTCCTCTACAATAAATTCTTCACGCTCAGCTTCCTGAGCAACTACTCCGGCTTTTTCCAGAGCTTCAACGAAAAATTTTGAAGAACCATCCATAATTGGAGGTTCTGATGCATTTAATTCAATTAAAATATTATCTATATCCATACCCACACAAGCGGCAAGTACGTGTTCGGAAGTTTGAATTTTAACCCCTTTTTTCTCAAGATTAGTTCCTCTTTGAGTATTTACCACATAACTAACATCTGCTTCAATTTCCGGTTCTCCTTCCAGATCTATCCTTTTAAAAACATAACCGGTATTTTCTGAAGCAGGTTTAAAAGTCATTTTAACTTTTTGACCGGTATGAAGTCCAACCCCTTCAAGAGAAATCTCCCGATCTATAGTATGTTGTTTCGCCTGTTTATAAGCCATTATTAATCTTTTTTTCTAATTGGTTTAATGTATCTATGGTTTTAGGTAAGTTTTTAAAGTGAACATAAGATTTAGCAAAATCTCCATAACCAAATGCGGGAGAACCCTGCAGTATTTCATCATCTTTCACATTTCGACCGATACCCGACTGAGCCTGAATTTTTACTCGATCTCCTATCTGCAAGTGTCCTGCTATTCCAGCCTGCCCACCAATTAGACAGTTCTTACCAATTTTGGTAGATCCTGCAATTCCGGTTTGTGCGGCGATGGCAGTATTAGATCCAATTTCAACATTATGGGCAATCTGTATCTGGTTATCAAGTTTCACTCCTTCTCTTATAATAGTAGAACCTAAAGTAGCACGATCTATTGTTGTACCGGCCCCAATATCTACATTATCTTCTATAATTACATTCCCAATTTGGGGAACTTTGGTATATTTTCCGTTTTCATCAGGACTAAAACCAAAACCATCAGCGCCAACTATTGCTCCGCTATGTAATACACAAGTACTACCAATAACTGTTTCTGAATACACTTTTACCCCTGGAAAAATTATTACATCGTTCCCGATTTTCACATTATCCCCGATGTACACATTAGGATAAATTTTTACATTATCGCCAATTTTTACGTTATCACCAATATATGCGAATGCACCTAAATAAAGATTTTCTCCAAATTTTGCTGAATCTGAAACAAAACTGGGTTGTTCAATTCCCTGCTTGTTTAATTTTATTTGGTTATAATATTCCAGTAACTTAGAAAATGCTTTGTAAGCATCCTTAACCTTTATTAAGGTAGTTGTTATTGGTTCTTCAGCTTTAAAATCACCATTTACAATGGTTATAGAAGCCTGGGTAGTATATATGTAAGAAGTATATTTTGGATTGCTTAAAAAGGTAAGAGAACCTTCTCCTCCTTCTTCAATTTTAGCTAATTCAGATACTTCGACCTCGGGATCGCCCTCAATTTTTCCGTCGAGAATCTCTGCTATTTGTGCTGCTGTAAATTTCATTCTGGCAAAAGTAAAAAAAAAGCGTTAATGTTTGGCCTTCGGGTAGCACATATAATACTTAACCACGGTTTTTGAAAGTGCTTTTAAATTCAACTGGTCTGATGCTTTGGCTACATCACTAATCTTTCCGTTCTTATGTAAGATATTTATATTATTGTTTTCACTTTTATAAGCAGTATTGGTAACTTCACCACTAAAAACAAAATAATCGGCTTCTTTTGCTGAAATATTTTCTTTCTCCTGAAGTGCTTTTCGGCGTTTTTCAAGTTTTTCTATAGAAGGTTTTTTCTTCTTAATCTTTACTTTTAACAGCTCCCGGTTTATAATCATATTGCATAAATTACTCAGCACAAAATCGTCGTGATCCTGCCATTCTTTCATTGCCGAAATAATATCATAATCGTCTAAGCGAGCAAAAATGGATAAGGTTTCCGAAGAAAAATTCTCCGGACCTATTTTATTGTATAGAAAATAAGAAAGTGCCTTACTCGCATTTAATTTCTCTCCTTTTTCAACAAGTTCTTTAGCGCGTTTTAAAACCCTGATTAAAAGTTGTTCGGCAACAAGACTGGTTTTATGCAAGTAAACCTGCCAGTACATTAACCTTCTGGCTACTAGAAATTTTTCTACTGAATAGATCCCTTTTTCCTCAATAACCAAATCATCATCAACCACATTCAACATCGTGATTAGACGTTCACTGTTAATGTTTCCTTCAGCGGCACCGGTATAAAAACTATCGCGTTTTAAATAATCAAGCCTATCCATATCCAGTTGACTCGAGATTAACTGATTTAAAAATCTTCGGTTATAGGTTCCGCGAAAAATTTGAAGTGCCAGCGTTAAACTTTGGTTAAAGTCACGGTTCATTTCTTCCATAAAAAGCAAAGAAATACTTTCGTGATCAACGCCTTCTACAATACTATGTTCCATCGCGTGAGAGAAAGGTCCGTGGCCAATATCGTGTAATAAAATGGCAATTTGCAAGGCCTCTTCTTCGGCTTCAGAAATCATAACCCCTTTATGCCGAAGTATCTGCACTGCTTTCTGCATTAAATGCACACAACCTATCGCGTGATGAAAACGGGTATGATGCGCACCGGGATAAACCAGATATGACATTCCCATTTGCGAAATTCTACGCAGCCGTTGAAAGTAAGGATGCTCAATAATACTGAAGATTCGCTCACTCGGGATGGTAATAAATCCGTAAATTGGATCGTTTAATATTTTGAGTTTATTAGTTGAAATCAAGCTTTGTAACGTATTAATTTAGAACAAAGATACATATATAGACTTGGGAAGTTTAAAAAGCAATAATTAAGTTATAAAAAACAGGGATTTCCCAATAACTCAGAAAGAAACCATTAATTAAAAAGCGACTATTAAAGTCTAAACAACATAGACGAATCAAATCTCATTTTAATGAGTAAAAATATAAGATATGAATAAGATAAAAATACTTTGGGTAGATGATGAAATAGATTTACTGAAACCGCATATTTTGTTTCTGGAGTCTAAGGATTATGAAGTTGTTACAAGCCAAAGCGGAACCGAAGCTTTAGAACAGATTGAAGAAGAGAGTTTTGATATAGTTTTCCTTGATGAAAATATGCCGGGACTTACCGGCCTGGAAACTCTTGCCGAGATGAAAGAGAAAAGAGAAAATCTTCCTGTTGTTATGATCACCAAAAGTGAGGAAGAATATATCATGGAAGAAGCCATTGGATCTAAAATAGCCGATTATTTAATAAAACCGGTAAATCCGAACCAGATTCTACTCAGTATTAAAAAGAACCTTGATCACTCCCGACTTATTTCTGAAAAAACAACTTCAAATTACCAGCAGGAATTCAGGAAGATCGCCATGGATTTGAGCCAGGTAAATACTTTCGAAGAATGGGCAGAACTTTATCAAAAATTAATTTACTGGGAACTTCAACTCGAAGGTCTGGAAGACAGCGGAATGTTCGAAATCCTGGAGTCTCAGAAGAATGAAGCCAATACCCAGTTTTGTAAATTTATAGACAAAAATTATCCTTCCTGGTTTGAAAAAGGTGCCGAGGCGCCGATTATGTCCCATACTATTTTTAAGGAAAAAGTTGTTCCGGAAATAATCAAGGAACAACCTACACTACTTGTAGTGGTAGATAATTTAAGGTACGACCAGTGGAAAGCTTTAGAACCTATAATTTCTAATTATTATAAGAAGGAAAAGGAAGAACCGTATTACAGTATTTTACCTACTGCAACGCAATATGCACGTAATGCTATGTTTTCTGGCTTGATGCCTAGTGAAATGGAAAAATTATTTCCACAATACTGGAAAAATGATACAGAGGAAGGTGGAAAAAATAATCATGAATCAGAATTTTTAAATGAGCAATTAAAAAGACTGGGTAAAAGCTTTAAACACGAGTATCATAAAATCACGAGTTTAAAGGCCGGAAGAAAGCTGGCGGAAAACTTCAAAACACAGAAAGGTAACGATCTTACGGTTGTAGTTTACAATTTTGTAGATATGCTCTCCCATTCCAAAACAGAGATGGAAGTAATTAAGGAATTAGCATCCAACGATAAGTCCTATCGATCACTAACCTACAGCTGGTTTAAGAATTCGCCGTTGCTGGATATTATTCAGCAAGCCCGTCAACTCGGATTTAAATTGATCCTTACCACAGACCACGGAACTATCAACGCTAAAAATCCTTCAAAAGTTATTGGAGATAAAAACACCAGTTTAAATCTTAGATATAAAACAGGAAAAAGTCTTACTTACGAAGAAAAAGATGTGCTGGCAGCTACAAATCCAAAGAGCATTTATTTACCTAGTATTAATATGAGTAGCTCCTTTATTTTTGCCAAAGGAGACCTTTTCTTTGCTTATCCTAATAATTACAATCATTATGTAAGTTATTACAGAAACACCTATCAACACGGCGGAGTTTCTTTAGAAGAGATGATCATTCCATTTGTAGTTATGAATCCGAAATAGGGGATTAATCCCTGATTTCTAGCAAAATATAGGGGATATTAATTTATTCCCTATCTTTGTTATGCCAAAAATCTATTTTATTAATGTCTATTACCTACAATTTAGCCCAAATTGACGAGGCTGTGCAATACATAATTAAGCACGCTAAAAGTAATGTCTTATTATTTTATGGTGAGATGGGCGCTGGCAAAACCACGCTTATAAAAGCTTTAGTTAAAGCTTTAGGTAGCGAAGATAAAGTTTCAAGCCCAACATTTTCATTGGTTAATGAATATCATACTCCCCGGGAACCAATTTATCATTTTGACTTTTACAGACTGGAAGACCCAAATGAAGCTCTGGATATAGGAATTGAAGAATATTTTAATTCTCCTGGATGGATTTTAATAGAATGGCCACAAAAAATACAGGATTTCCTGGAGGAAAATTTTCAAAAAATTGAAATTTCGACGGAAAACGAAAATACAAGAATGTTAAAGTTGTGTTAATAAAATCTAAAAACATTGCTTTTTCATTTTTAAACGCTGTGTTAGCGATTTTAAAGGTTTCAGTAAACGATTTAAAGTTAAACTTAAAAATAAAGAATAATTTCATATTTTTAACCAATAAATTTTTAGCAGTGTAAAGTAAAAACTTTTAAAAATAAGCTATTTTTTTGCTTAAAAAAAGGCGCAAAAGTACGATTAATGTATTAATTTTTAGTGTTTTATAATTCTATAGGTTTGCTTCAGTAAACAAAACGAAATAACAATCTAAACTATATTATTATGAAACTTAAAGCAGTACTTTTCTCAGTAGCAATTTTCGGAGCAAGTTTTTTTGTAACTTCAACTTCAGATAACGATACTAATAATGACCAAATTAAAGAACAAGCTGTCGACAGATCAACAATCAAAATTCCTGCTGCTGGGTAGTCTTATTGCTTTATCAATAGCATTTTCACCTTATTTATTTTATTTATATGAAATTTTCCCAAACGGCAAAGTTTGGGAAAATTCTTTTTTTATATATGAGAGTCTTTACTATGAAAATGTAATGACGGCTGCCTGGACTTATTTAGGCAAAATAGTTCCTCTTTTTTTATTATTTATTTGGTTTTTTACCTGTAAACATTGGTGGTACCATGCAATATTGATCCCAATTTCAATGTACACCTATCAATTGGTTATCAGTATTTACCAAGATGTCTATTTAAGAGTTGATCCATTGGATACAAATCAGTTAATTTATCTTGCTCCTTTCTTCATTGTAGTACTCTCAATTGTTTACCTTATTAGGATTAAAATTTTCGATAGGGTTTACGGTATAGATCTTAGTGAAATCGATGAAACCGATGTTTCTGTCTTTTCCCCAATTTCTGAAACCGACCGAAGGGAAGTAAAATCTTTCCAGGAAGAAGAAGAGTATTGGGAACCAACGCAGGAAGAATACTACACCCGACTTTAATTAATGTTATTTTTAAAAATAGTCGTAATTTCCATATTCTAAAGTTTTAGCAGTCAACTATGGGCAAACAGGTTTCGCCTTTTACCAAAGAGCAATTAATTCCGCAGGAAGAAACCCTGGAAATTTACAAAAACAAGGGACAGTTATTTATTGGCATTCCCAAGGAAACCTCTTACCAGGAAAAACGTATTTGTCTTAGTCCAGACGCCGTTGCAGCGATTACCGCGCACGGCCATCGAGTAATGATAGAGTCCGGGGCCGGTAAATGGGCTCGTTTTAGCGATAAAGATTATTCTAATGCCGGTGCCGAAATCACCAAAGACACAAAAAAAGTCTTCTCCTGCCCTACCATCCTTAAGATTGAACCACCTTCTATCGAAGAACTGGATTTAATAAATCCGCAAACAATTTTAATTTCTGCGCTTCAACTAAAAACCCAGTGCAAGGAATATTTTCAGAAATTAGCTACTAAAAGGATTACCGCGCTTGGTTTCGAATTTATCAGAGACGATGACGGGAGTTATCCCATTGTTAGAGCGCTGAGTGAAATTGCAGGAACTGCTTCTGTTTTAATTGCTTCAGAAATTATGAGCAATAACATAAACGGAAATGGTTTAATGTTTGGAAATATTAGCGGCGTCCCACCCGTTGAGGTTGTAATTCTTGGCGCAGGTACGGTTGGCGAGTTTGCCGCCAGGGCTTCATTAGGCCTGGGTGCCAGTATTAAGGTTTTTGATAGCTCATTAACCAGACTTAGAAATATTCAAACCAATCTTAATCAAACATTTTATACATCTACCATTCAGCCCAAAAATCTCGCTAAAGCGATTAAGCGTTGTGATGTTTTAATTGGTGCTGTTCGCGGTAAAAACCGATCCCCGGTGCTTATTACCGAAGATATGGTGACCAGTATGAAACGCGGCGCGGTTATTATAGATGTAAGTATAGATATGGGCGGTTGTATAGAAACCAGCGAAATCACAACGCACGATAAACCTATTTTTACCAAACACAATGTTTTACATTATTGTGTTCCAAATATTCCGTCTCGATACGCGCGTTCTTCCTCACTTTCAATCAGTAACATTTTCACGCCTTATCTTTTACACATCGCAGAAGAAGGCGGGCTCGAAAACACGTTAAGATTTGATAAAGGTTTGCGAAATGGTTTGTACTTTTACCACGGAATTTTAACTAACAAATCTATAGCCGATTGGTTTGATCTTTCTTATCGGGACATTAATTTGCTCATTTTTTAGATCAATTTAGCCAAATCGCTTCCTCAAAATTATATAAATGAAACTAATTCATAGAATTGGATATTTCTCCGTGGGCTTGTTCTTTGGAATTGTACTTTTATTTTTCTTTTTAAGTGGAAAAAAGACTTCCTGCGATTATTCTCCTGAAGCCCGTGTTTTAAAGAATATCAGGATAAAAGAGCGCAAATTTTCTCCAGAAGCATTTAGTTATTTTGAGAATAATAAATTGGATACCGCTTTAGTTTCCCAAAGCCTGGAAGATGGCGATGTAGATTTTAGCCGCAGCAATACCGATAAAAACCCCTGCAATACTTACCTGGTTACAAGCGAAGTAAATTCAGCAATCCTTGAGCTTCAAATTGAAAATTGCGACAGTACAGCTACCATTCAAAAAGCAATTTTAAAGGATTAAATTGATAAAAACAAAAGAGTTTGCCTGGGTTTTAGCCAACAGACAAACTCTTTTAATATTAAAATTCTGTTCTATTCCGAAAGGATTTGATCAGTATGCTCTTTGGTTTTCACCTTTTTGATCACTTCTTCAATTTTACCATCTTCATCGATAATAAAAGTAGTTCTGTGAATCCCTTCATACTCTTTTCCCATAAATTTCTTAGGACCCCAAACTCCATAAGCCTGGATTACCTCTTTATCTTCATCGGCTAATAGTGGAAATGGAAATTCGTATTTATTTTTAAAATTACTTTGCTTTTTTTGTGTATCTGCACTTACGCCTAAAATAGCATATCCTTTTTCCTGAAAACGTTCCCAGTTATCCCTAAGGTTACAGGCTTCAGCCGTGCAACCCGGCGTACTGGCTTTTGGGTAAAAAAACAAAACCAGTTTTTTTCCTTTAAAATCTGATAATTTTACTGTATTTCCGTCCTGATCTTCTACTGAAAATTCCGGGGCCTTGTCGCCCGCTTCTAATGTTGTCATAATTCTTATTTTTGCAATAATTAACCTCCAGGCTTTAACTGAAGGTATAAAAAATTTAATTTTAATATTTCGACATTAAGGTCGAAATTCTTAATCTCACTTATTGAGTAAATTTAAACAATATGACCAAACAAGAAAAGGTACAGTTCGTAATTGATACCTTAAATGATATTTATCCTGAAATCCCCATTCCTTTAGACCATAAAGATCCTTATACCTTATTGATTGCCGTTTTGCTTTCAGCCCAAAGTACCGATGTAAAAGTTAACCAGATCACCCCTAAACTCTTTGAAATAGCCGATAACCCGAAAGCTATGGTAAAACTATCCATAGAAGAAATTAGGGAAATAATTAAACCGGTTGGCCTTTCTCCTATGAAATCTAAAGGAATTCACGGTTTATCTGAAATCTTACTTGAGAAATATAAAGGTGAAGTTCCTGCTAGTTTTGAAGCACTGGAAGCATTACCAGCGGTTGGACATAAAACCGCGAGTGTAGTGATGGCACAGGCCTTTAATGTGCCTGCGTTTCCGGTAGATACGCATATTCACCGCTTAATGTATCGCTGGAATCTAAGTAATGGTAAAAATGTTACTCAAACAGAAAAGGACGCGAAACGCTTATTCCCAAAAGATCTTTGGAATAAACTTCATTTACAGATTATTTGGTACGGCCGACAATATTCGCCTGCAAGAGGATGGAACCTTGAAAAAGATATCATCACCAAAGAAATTGGAAGAAAAACAGTAATTAGCGAATACTATAAAAAGAAAAAGTAATAATCATTCATTAAAAAAAAGGGCTGTCTGAAAAGATCTGTTTTCGTCAAGCTGAACTTGTTTCAGCTTCTAACGTGTTTTGAATATTAATATATTAGATCCTGAAATAAATTCAGGATGACGATCTTAATTAATTTTCAGACAGCCTCTTTGATAAATACTAATTAAGAATGGTACCGAATTTAATTCCACGGCAATCAACCACTCTTAAAGCTTTTGAATAATTTAAAAGAAACTGTACAGTCTCTTTTCCGGGTTGTAAATCTTTCAACTGATCTTTTTTAGATAGTTTTTTAGTGTAAAGTTTCCTCATTAGATAATTTTTTGCGTTGGTTTCTTATTCTAACGCAATCTTTTGAGGAATATTATAGATTAATTTGTTAAAACCAAATTATGCTTTTCTATAATTTTACGAAGATTTATCAATGCGTAGCGCATTCTTCCCAAAGCAGTATTAATACTTACCCCGGTACGTTCAGAAATTTCCTTGAAACTCATATCTTTGTAGATTCTCATGGTAAGAACTTCTAACTGATCTTCCGGCAACTCTTTAATAAGCTCCTTAACATCATTCTCAATCTGATCTTTAATAATTTGAGTTTCTATGTTCAAATCAGAATCACTCAAAACCGAAAAAATATTAAAGTCTCCACTATTATCGAATTTAGGCATACGTTTATTTCTTCTAAAATGGTCTATCACCAGATTGTGTGCGATACGCATCACCCAGGGAAGAAATTTACCTTCTTCGTTATATTTCCCACGCTTAAGGGTATTGATCACTTTAATAAAGGTATCCTGAAAAATATCTTCAGATACATCACGATCATAAACCTTAGAGAAAATAAAACTGTAAATTCGGTGTTGGTGCCTGTTAATTAGCTTGCTTAGTGCATTCTCGTTTCCTTGCATGTATTCACGCACAAGAACGGCGTCAGTGATTTCAACGTTATTCATATCAGTTACTTTTGTTCAGGAGGGTTGGGGTTCCCGAGATTAGGTTATTTAGATTCTAAAAGTAACTTTATGCGATAGGCAGGTGTATTTTTAATAAAAATGAATGACCAAATATAGCAAGATAAATTTGACAATTGCAAACAAAAATTTAATTTTTTAACATTACAATAGGATTTTTAGGGCTTTTTACACTGCAGCTTATTGAGTACCTTTGCATTCCTGAACTAGAAAAATGAGCATGAATATTGATGTTGCCGAGGTAAATCCCAAGGAGAATATAATTATAAAAGGTGCAAAACTGCACAATCTTAAAAATATAAATGTAGTTATCCCAAGAAACAAGTTGGTGGTAATTACCGGCCTTTCGGGTTCCGGAAAGTCCAGTTTAGCATTTGATACACTTTATGCTGAAGGTCAGCGGCGCTATGTGGAAAGCCTTTCATCCTATGCCCGGCAGTTTTTAGGCCGATTGAATAAGCCGAAAGTTGATTATATTAAGGGAATTGCTCCAGCTATTGCCATTGAGCAAAAAGTGAATTCTACTAATCCGCGGTCTACCGTGGGAACTTCTACTGAAATTTACGATTATTTCAAACTGCTTTTTGCTCGAATTGGAAGAACCTACTCCCCTGTTTCAGGTAACGAAGTAAAACGCGATCGCGTAGCCGATGTTATAGATCACGTAAAATCTTTTGAAGAACGTGAAAAGTTATTATTGCTGGCCCCAATTCATGTTGAAGAAGGCAGGACACTTTCAGAAAAAATAAAGGTGCTGGCGCAACAAGGTTACAGCCGGATTAAAGTAAAAGATGAAGTTCTTAGGATAGACGAAGCCGATCTTGAAAAGATTAAAGCGAAAGATACTTTATTGGTGGTAGATAGAATTATCACCAAAGATGAAGAAGATTTTTATAACCGACTGGCCGATGCTACTGATGCCGCCTTTTTTGAAGGAAAAGGCGAACTATATATCGAAAATTTAAAATCGGGCAAAAAGAGGCATTTCAGCAACAAGTTTGACTTAGATGGAATTAGTTTCCTGGAACCAAATGTGCATTTGTTCAGTTTTAATAACCCTTATGGCGCATGCCCTAAATGTGAAGGCTACGGTGATGTGATTGGAATTGACGAAGATCTCGTAATCCCTAATACCGGACTTTCAATTTATGAAAACGCGGTTTTTCCCTGGCGTGGAGATAGTATGAGCTGGTACCGCGATCAATTGGTGAATAATTCGCATAAGTTCGATTTTCCTATTCATAAGCCCTGGTTTCAACTCACCGATGAGCAAAAAGATTTGGTTTGGAATGGAAATGAATATTTTGAAGGCTTAAACGATTTCTTCCAGTTTTTAGAAAGTAAAGCATATAAAATTCAGAATAGAGTGATGCTTTCTCGCTACCGCGGAAAAACACGCTGCACGACTTGTAAAGGCAAGAGGTTACGCCCCGAAGCAGAATATGTAAAAGTTGATGGCCATAGCATTACCGATCTGGTTGGAAAACCTTTAGATAAAGTGCGGGAATTTTTCGCTGATTTAAAATTAAATGAATATGATCAACAAATTGCAAAACGTCTTTTAACAGAAATCAACAACCGACTCAAATTTTTATCGGAAGTTGGTTTAGATTATCTCACTTTAAATAGAAAGTCAAACACCTTGTCCGGTGGTGAGTCACAACGAATTAACCTCGCAACTTCCCTTGGAAGCAGTCTGGTGGGTTCTATGTATATTTTAGACGAACCATCTATTGGTTTGCATCCACGCGACACAGAGCGTTTAATTGGCGTACTTAAAAATCTTCGGGATATCGGGAATACCGTAATTGTTGTGGAACACGATGAAGATATTATGAATGCCGCCGATGAAATTATTGATATTGGCCCAGAAGCAGGAACGCACGGAGGTGAAGTTGTAGCAACCGGAACGCTAAAGCAAATTTTAAAATCGAATTCCCTTACCGCACAATATTTAAATGGCAAGGAAGAAATTCCGGTTCCAAAAGAACGCAGAAAGGCTTCGGGAGAAATCAGGATTTTGGGAGCACGGGAAAATAACCTTCAGAATTTAGATGTTACAATTCCACTTAGAACTTTTACTGCAATTACCGGGGTTTCCGGAAGTGGAAAAAGTACTCTGGTTAAGAAAATACTTTATCCTGCAGTTCAGAAGAAAATTGGAGGTTATGGAGAAAAAGCCGGGCAATATACCGATATAGAAGGTGATTTTAAGAATTTAGGTAGTGTAGAATATATAAATCAAAATCCTATTGGTAGATCTTCGCGTTCCAATCCTGTAACTTATATAAAAGCTTACGATGATATAAGAAACCTGTTTTCTGATCAAAAATTATCGAATATTCGAGGTTTTAAACCAAAGCATTTCTCGTTTAATGTTGAAGGTGGGCGTTGCGAAGTTTGTAAAGGTGAAGGCGAAGTAACTATAGAAATGCAGTTTATGGCCGATGTTCACCTAGAATGTGAAGCCTGTAATGGAAAGCGTTTTCAAAAAGATGTGTTGGAAGTTCAGTTTGCCGGAAAGAATATTGACGATGTCCTGAACATGACCATAGACGATGCGACAAACTTTTTTGCAGAAAATAAGCTTGATAAGATCGTTAGAAAACTAAAACCTTTACAGGATGTAGGTTTAGGCTACGTGCAATTAGGGCAAAGCTCCTCTACCCTTTCGGGTGGGGAAGCGCAGCGAATAAAACTGGCTTCGTTCCTGGTAAAAGGCACTACCAAAGAAAAAGCTTTGTTTATTTTTGATGAACCTACAACCGGACTTCATTTTCACGATATAAAAAAGTTGCTAAAATCCTTTAATGCGCTTATTGAAAAAGGACATAGCGTGGTGGTGATAGAACACAATATGGATTTGGTAAAATGTGCCGATTATATTATTGATATTGGCCCTGGAGGCGGAGTGAACGGCGGAAATATTGTTGCAAACGGCACTCCGGAAGAAATTATTAAATCAAAAAAATCTTTTACCGCAAAGTATCTCAAAGAAAAATTATAGCTACTATTCTTTCTGAAAAAATACACGCGAAATTTCATTTCTATTGAATATTTTCTATGGAATTATTCGATTTTTAATATAAAACCTCTAAAAACAAGCTTTTTTAGAGGTTTTATATTTTTGGCACGCGGTTTGTATTTTATGTATTGATTCTAATGAGAATCATCATAATATCACCTAAAACGCAAACTATGAAAAATATCGCCTTTTTAATCAGCTTTTTATTTATTGGCATATCGGCTTCAGCAGCTTTTGAAGCTGTCCCTAGAGCCTACAACGATGCTTTTATTTTTGTTGAAAATGGTGTTGAGTTTGCCGTTTATCCTAACGGGGAGTTTGACTTCTATTACAACCCGGAATTTAGAAGAACAAATGTTGTAAATTTTTCCACTCCAAATATGAATATCAGTTATAACTCAGGGCATAATTACGATGCTTACGTACAATATGACGATTATGGAGCGGTAATTCAAATTGAAAGTGTTCCGGTTTTTTATGATTACTATGGAAGAATTATTCGTGCTGGTGATGTTTTTATAGATTATAACCGTCGTGGTCGTATTGCCAGAGTTGGAGGTTTACATATCCATTATAACCGTTTTAACCGAATTACCAATTACACCGGTTATATAAACCATTATAATAATAGATATGTTTACAGGCCTTGGCACCAGTATTATTCAAGACCCAGAAGTGGAGTAAGCATTGTTTTTGGACAGCCTTACAGGGCCTATTATCAGCCAAACCGGGTTACATATGTGCAACACGTAAATTATTATAACAATCATTATTCTAATAACGTAAATCAAAATTTTTACAGGCCTAATCAAACAGCGGTGTCTTATAATAAAGGAAGAAGAACTTCCGGAAGACGCGATATAAAAGATATTAGAGGAGATGAAGGTCGTGTGGCTTCTAACACAAATAATGTGAGGAGCAATGCCAACTCTCAAAGATCTAAAGCTACTCAAAATAGAAGTAGAACTCTTAGCTCTGAAAGAAATAGCAGCACTAATTCTCGTGGAAATGTAGTAAGATCATCGCGAAGAGTAAATAACAATGATGCTGTAAAAGCCAGAAGCAGTCGTACAAGAACTGAGGCTAGAACAACAACAGCAAATACCAGGAACACCGCTGTGAGAAGCAGTAGATCTTCTGACACGAAAGTAAACTCTACTGCAAGAAATAGTAGAACTGTAAAAAATACTTCTGCGAGACAGACAAGTAAAGCCAGAACTGCTCCCACCCAAAGAAGGACTCAGGCAACAAGTAGGAGTAGTAGAAGTAATAATACGAGAGCAGTAAAAAGTAGTACAAATACAAGATCTTCGGGTAGAACCTCAAATTCTTCTTCACGAGGAAGAAGTTCGGCACGAAATGTGAATAATAGATAATAAAGAATTCATAATTTAATTTTTTGGTTGGTTAGTTGGAAACCCCTTGAGACACGAAAGTGTTTCGGGGGTTTCCCGTTTTTAGGAGGTTTTTAGACCTAAAGTCTTATTAATTATACTATTTACTTCTGAAGAAAATTTCAGGAAGTAAGCTAAACCAATATAGCTTATTCCTATTAAAATAGATTTAAGCGCAATATTTAAAATAGGATGAAAGCTGAAATCCCAGAAGTAAAAACCAAATGAAAGAATTAGTCCTGTAAAAAGAACCAACCAGGTTTTAGAAGTAAACGGAAGAAAGTCGAACTTTTTATTTACCAGCCAGATTTTAGAAGAATTATAGATGAAAAACGCGATAAAGCTAGCAATTGCTGCTCCCTCTATCCCGAAGCGGGGAATAAATACCAGGTTTAAAATAAATGCTACTATAACAAGTAAAACGCCAATAAATAAAACAATACGGTAGTAATCTGAATTAAAAAGAATACTGTTGTTATTCCCCAGAAGATTATCATAAAGCTTCACCAGCGAGATCAATAAAACCACCAGAATGCTTAATTCATATTCATCAGGAATGAGTTCATAAAGCTGTTTAACATTGGTAAGAATCAGAATAAAAATCAGCAGACTTACAATCAATAAATTCAAAGAACTCTTTTTATATAGCTCCTCCAGGCTTTTCTTGTTTTTGGTATTTAGAAATTCAGCCGTCATTGGGTTTGTAATTTGGTGCATTGCCTTTTGTGGCACCGAAATAACCGTAGCGATATAAATTGCAATTCCGTAGATGGCTACGTTTTCTATGGGCATAAAATATTCTATCATCACTTTATCAAGATCTAATAAAGCAGTAGCTACAGATCCTGCAATAAGAATTAACGAGGTATATTTTAGAACCGGAGATAAATTGTCCGGAAACTTAAAATCTAAGCGAGGTAAATAAAGAGAAAACGCATAGATCTTCATCGCGATAAGTCGAAGTATAAAAACACCGGCTATACAATAGATAAATTGGTGAACCGTGATCCAGTTAAAATAAACCGCCAGCAATAATAAACTAATACAAAACCTATGAAAAACCTCTTTCATAAAATTTCCGAATACACTTTTATAATAAAGCTTAGACCACGCGAAAAAAATTTCAAAATAAGCGGTTGCAAAAGCGATTAGAAAAATTAGCCAAATATATGGACGAACCAATCCGTTTCCCTGGGTGAAATAGTTGATTAGAAATGAATAACCAAAAGCCACGAATATTCCCAGGATCAGTGAAACTATTATGGGTAGAAACAACACCAAATTTAGCAGCTTATCTTTTTCTTCTTTGGTTTTGTAAAAAGTAAAGAACTTTATTAATGTGCTGTGAACTCCAAATCCCATAAAAGGCCAGAGCAAACTTGCAGCCGAAAGTAAAAAAGTAACCAATCCGTAATATTCGGGCTCGAGGAAATATGTGAAAAGAAACAAAGTATTAATCGCGCCAATCGCAAAACCAAAATAGGTAGTAATTAAGTTTTTGAAAGATTGTTTGATTATTATACCCATAATTCTAAACGCTCTTTATTAAATTGGCCAGTTTTTGGGTCAGATTTTTTCTATGATATTTCTGAATATCTCCCTTTAGAAAATTACTGTCTCCATTTTTATAAGCCTCGTAGTGCCCCGAAATTAGGCTTTTAAGGCGGTCTTTTTCTGAATATTGAAAATATTCTCCTGAACCGGTTTCCTCCAGGATTTGATGAATATCCCATTTCTCGGGCCCTATGGCTAAAATTGGCCTTTTTGCACTTAAATATTCGAATAATTTCCCCGGAATAATTCCACGGGTTTCTTCGCTGTCAATTTCAATCAATAATAACAACCTGCTTTTTTGCTGAAGCGCGATTGCCTGCGTATGACTTACATATCCGGGTAACTGAAGCTTCTCCCCTAACCCAACCAATTTGATTGATTTTATGACTTCTTCACTAACTGTTCCTGCCAATTTTAGTTCAAGATCTTCAGAGAAATTTGAATTTTCCTTTACAAGTTCTGCTATGGCCAACCATAAATTTTTCGGATTTCTTTCGGAAAGTAAAGATCCAATATGAGAAATGCTGAATTTATCATCTAATTCAATGTTTTCCCCTGAATTTTCAATCCCATCAAATCCGTTAGTGATTACGTTTATGGGTTTAATGGTTTTTTCTGAAAATTCATTTTTTGTGGTAAAACTGGTAGTGATAATTTGATCGGCTGAATTTAAAACTTCCCACTCCAGGTTTTCGTGTTTTTGCTTACTGTTTTTGGTAAGCTTCAATTTCTTATGATACCCAATTTGTGTCCAGGGATCCCTAAAATCGGCTATCCACTTTAAGTCGAGTTCCTGCTTTAATTTTAAACCAATGAGGTGTAAACTATGTGGCGGGCCGGTTGTAACGATTTTTTTAATGTCTTCTTCTTCCAGGTACTTTTTCAGGAATTTAACCGAAGGTTTAATCCAGAATTTTCGGGCATCTGGGATAAATAAATTACCACGAATAAAAAGCAGGCTTTTCTGTAAAAGCGACTGATTTTTTTCAGCAGCAATAATTCCTTTACTAATGGTTTTGGTTTGATTTTTAGCAAATATCCCGGCTAATTGATATGGCTCAAAAATAGGTTTCTTCAGAATAGTAATTCCCTGCGGAATTTCATTCACAAAAGATTTATCCAGCATGGGATAATTAGGATTTTCGGGAATATAAACTACTGGTTCAATTTCAAAATCGCGTAGGTACTTCACAAACTTAAGCCAGCGCTGCACGCCGGGACCTCCAGCCGGAGGCCAGTAATAAGTTATGATGAGTACCTTCTCCATTTAAGAATTTATTCCCTCTTACGGGATTTGTAATAAAATCCGCCTAAAATAATTAACACTAAAATAATAGAACTTGCCAGGGCAATACTGCTCCCGGTATTTACCACTTCGGGTTCAAATCTAAAGGTTACGGTATGTTCGCCTGCCGGAATATTCATAGCTCGCAACACATAATTTGCGCGAACGTGATCTACTTCTTTCCCGTCTAAATAAGCCTGCCAGCCCGGTTGATAATACATTTCAGAAAACACTGCAAGCTGCGGCGCTGAAGCATTGATCTTATAAACCAACTCATTAGGCTTATAACTCTCTAAGGTAATTTCAGCATTTCCATCGGTATTCAATTCTTCAGAAACTTCATTCTTAAATTCCGAATTAATTACCGCTGTATTTTGAAGATCAACTTCTTTTAAATTCAATATTTCCTCGTTGGCAGATTCAACCCACATAATATCATCTACAAACCAGGCATTTCCTAAGGCATTTGGATTTTGCTGGGCTTGTGGTTGGCCACTTTCAGAAGGAACTATAAAATATTTCGCATTCAACATATTTAGAATTTCCATATTATTTTGCGAAATATAGAAATCGTATAAGTCCTGCATTCGGCCGGGTTTAGCAGCGTGATAACCGCCTATGGCATTATGAAAATAGGAAGTTCTTCCGGTATTAAAAGGACTTCCGGAAACATCAAATACCCTGTAATGCCCATCGTCCTGCAAAATCTGTTGATCGGCCGCGTTGGGCTGAAATGGGCGATCCATCTGGCTGGCATTTACAAAATCATCGTCGTTTACGTATCGTTTATCAACAGGAATTAAATCGACCAAAATTAGAAGTGCCAAAACGGGTACCAACCAGTTTTGTGTAATTTTCTTTTCTATATACAACCAAAGTGCGGCCGCTGTTAACGCTGAAAAAATAAGCGAACGTATAAGATCTTCGGTATAAAGTGATTTTCTATCCTCTTTTAAAGCTCTCACGAAATCAGCACCCATTTGCTGAATTAAAGTTGAATCTCCAGCCCCGCTAAAATCGAATAATACTGAACGGAAAAGCAGCAAAGCAACGCCAATTCCTCCTACGATGATCCCAGACCATTTTAAAGCGTGAACTTTTGCTTCTTTCTGAATCTTAGGATCGAATAATCTATAAAGTCCGAAAACTGCTAAAACCGGAACACATAATTCTATAATTACCTGTATGGAAGAAACCGCCCTAAACTTATTGTAAAGTGGAACATAATCGATAAAAAATTCGGTAAAGAATCCGAAGTTTTTACCCCATGAAAGTAGTAGAGCTAAAACGCTTCCACCAACAATCCACCATTTTAATCTGCCTCGAACCAGGTAAAGCGCGAAAATAAAGAGAAATAGAACCGTAGCTCCAATATAGGCCGGAGCACCAACATAAGGTTGATCGCCCCAATAAGTAGGTGCATTTTCGGTGAAATTTGCCGCCTGGGCTGGAGAAGCACCGAGTTTGATAAGTGCATCATATATTTCTGAATCTTCCCCAATATCTTCGGCATTTGAGCCGCCCATAAACCTGGGAGCAAAAAGGTTCAGAGATTCCAGTATTCCGTAGCTGTATTCTGTAATATAATTGAATGTTAATCCGGCCGCAGGTTTGTCTGAACCATCGGGCGAAATGGTTAATCCGGTATCGCCACGGGTACTATGAGCAGTATATTCCTGTGTAGCGAGTAAATTGGTAGCATTAGCCCCTATTGCTAATACAACAGCCACCACCATAACTCCTAAAGCTTTGAAAAACTTAGGAAGCAAATTTTTGCGATAAGCATCAACTAAATAAGCAATCCCCAGTACGATCACCAAGAGCAGAAGATAATACGTCATCTGGAAATGGTTTGCGCCAATTTGCAGCGCCATAGCCAGTGATAACAGCAAAAATCCCCAAAGATATTTTTGTCTAAAAGTGAGGATAATTCCGCCTAAAACCATAGGCATATAAGCAATCGCATGCGCTTTGGCATTATGACCGACGCCCAGAATAATAATGAGATAAGTAGAAAACCCGAAGGCCAGCGCACCTAAAAAAGCTAATCTAAAGTCGAGCTTTAAACAGAGCAATAAGATGTAAAATCCAATAAAATAGAGAAATAAGTAATCTGCAGGTCTTGGTAAAAACCGAAGTACAGAATCAAGTTTTTTTACGTAGTTATGCGGATAATAAGCACCTAATTGAAAAGTTGGCATTCCTCCAAAAGCAGAATCGGTCCAATAGGGTTCTTCCCCTGTTTGATCCCGAAAATCATTTTGCTCTTTGGCCATTCCGATATACTGAACGATATCGCTTTGGAAAATCTTTTTTCCTTCAAGAACGGGACTAAAATAAAATAAAGAAACTATTACGAAGCCTACCAAAACGAGAAGATGCGGTAGAAACTTTTTAAGATTGGCCATCTGGAATTTTTTAGATCATTTTCAGATTAAATTGAATGGGCAGCTTCTTCCCTTTTCAATATAAAAAATTGATCCCGAAATTAATCAATTTCCTCGTAATCTATATATTCCCCAACGTTTTTATTAGATTTCCTGCCGCCTTTCGGCTTTTTGTCAATACTTACTTTACCTTCTTTTTTCTGAGAGGTCGGATTTTGTTGTTGCCTGAATTGCTGTTCAAAACGTTTCCCCATTTTCCGTAGGAAATATTTAAGAATAAGAGGACCAAACCATTTAATTAGTAATTTAAAAGCAAAATATACTAATAGAATGACTAGAATCGTTTGTAATACATCGGAAAAAGAAGCTTCTAACATTTTCAGGACTTTATGCAAAAATAAAAATAAGCCTTGAGAATAGAAGCTTTGGGCTCCTAAAAAAATAATAAATCTGCTATCTTTGAAAGTAACAAACCAATCTATTATGCACTATTTAAAAGTAGGTATCGCTTTTATTTTCTTCGGTATATTTAGCGTAAATGCGCAATACACTGAAACTATAAACTCCAACCGCCCGGGAGAATCTCAAGGTGCTTTTGCTGTAGGTAAAAATGTGTTGCAACTGGAAGCGGGAGGTTATATGGGAAACAATAATCATAAATTCTTTAATAGTGAAACCGATATTTTGGGAGCGAGTTATGGTTTTCGTTATGGTTTTTTAACTGAAATCCTGGAACTGAATTTCTTTGGTTCTTTTCAAGATCAGGTTACTTCTGTTCCTGTAGGAAATGGTAGCGATGAATTTAGAATAAGTAACTTCAATACAAACACCATTGGTGCGAAATTTTTAATTTTTGATCCCCATATAAGTATCAAAGAAAGAAAAGTCAATCTTTATAGTTGGGATGCCAATCAGCGTATAGATTTACGCGGTTTGATTCCTGCAATTTCTGTTTATGCGGGTGCTAATTTTAGTTGGTGGGAGAACCCTTATATGTTTGAAGGCGAATCGATAATAAGTCCGAAAGCTGCTGTAATTACGCAACATAATTGGGGACGCTGGGTTTTGGTTATGAATTTTATCGCCGATAAATTCACAGAAGAATATCCGTCCTACGGCGGCGTGTTCACTCTTACCCACGCTATATCACCTAAATTAGCTGTTTTTGGGGAATTCCAGACCTATATAAGTGATCTATATGCCGATGAGCTCTTGCGTGGCGGAGCTGCTTATTTGTTATCAAAAGATTTTCAAGTGGATATTTCGGGACTGGTTAATTTTAAAGATACTCCATCGCGATGGCAGGTAGCCGCAGGAGTTTCTTATCGGTTCGATTTTCACGAGGAAGATGAATATATAGAAGATACCTATGAAGGAGATCGAAATAAACGTGACAAAGAATTAGAAGAAACCGGATTTTATAAAGAAAGCGATGAGGGAACTGGTTCAGGTGAATAGAATAATCTTAAACCTGATTTTTCTGAATTTTAGAAATAGAAAAGCCGTTTAAAAGTTCTTCTTTCTAACATCCGTCAAGTTGAATTTATTTCAGCTTCTAAATTTAATTGAAACTAGATTCTGAAACAAGTTCAGATTGACGTGTGAAAGACCAGTTTTTAAACGGCTTTTTTAAACTTTAATTAATCTGCGTTTATTCTTTACTCGCCATTGCAGCAGAAACAGAAGCTGATAGTCTTTTATAAGTTCCGTTTTCTAAACGCTCTCTAATTGCTGAAAAAGCAACCAGGGTTTCTTCGATATCCTGAATGGTATGCGAAGCGGTAGGAATCATTCTTAATAAAATAAGTCCCTTTGGAATTACCGGATAAACTACTATAGAACAGAAAACTCCGTGGTTTTCCCTAAGATCCTTTACCAAAGCCATGGCTTCCGGAATACTTCCTTTTAAGTAAACAGGAGTTACACAACTTTGGGTAGTTCCAATATCAAAACCATTTTCTTTAAGCCCGTTTTGAAGTGCGTTCACATTTTCCCAAAGCTTTTCTTTAAGCTCTGGCATTGTTCTGAGCATTTCCAAACGCTTTAATGCTCCGACAACCAATTGCATTTGCAATGATTTGGCGAACATTTGTGAACGTAAATTATATTTCAAATAATCTATAATTTCCTTATCAGCAGCGATAAATGCACCAGTACTGGCCAATGATTTCGCGAAAGTTGCGAAATAAACATCAATATCATCCTGAATACCTTGCTCCTCACCTGCTCCAGCTCCTGTTTTACCAAGTGTTCCAAATCCGTGGGCATCATCTACAAAAAGCCTGAAATTATATTTTTGTTTCAGCTCTACAATCTCTTTTAATCTTCCCTGTTCTCCACGCATTCCAAAAACACCTTCAGAAATCAACAAAATCCCTCCTCCGGTTTGTTCTGCAATTTTAGTAGCGCGTTGCAGGTTTTTCTCTATACTTTCAAGATCATTGTGTTTATAAGTAAAACGCTGACCTAAATGTAAACGCACACCATCGATTATACAAGCGTGGGCATCTACATCATAAACAATAACATCTGCCTTAGAAACCAATGCATCTATGGTAGAAACCATTCCCTGGTAACCAAAATTAAGAAGGTAAGCCGATTGTTTATGAACAAAAGAAGCAAGCTCGTCTTCAAGTTTTTCGTGAAGGTGAGTGTGGCCACTCATCATTCTTGCACCCATTGGATACGCCGAGCCATATTCTGCTGCGGCTTCAGTATCTACTTTTCTTACTTCGGGATGATTGGCAAGCCCCAGGTAGTCGTTAATACTCCAGGTCACCACTTCTTTCCCTCTAAATTTCATTCGGTTAGAAATTGGCCCTTCAAGTTTAGGAAATACAAAATACCCTTCTGCCTGCTCTGCCCATTTTCCTAATGGTCCTTTGTCTTTATATATTTTATCAAATAAATCCCTCATCGATCTTTTTTTAGTCGAGCCGCAAAAATACTTAAAATTGGCTCAATTGCACAAAGTTATTTTTTTCTTAAAATTCGAATAAAAGAAAAGCATCCTGCCGGGGATGCTTTTGTATTTTTTATTTCTGAATCAATTTCAAAATACTTCTTATTTTATAAATTCTATAGGCTGTGCCTCAATTTCATTTTTAGTATCAAAAAAGCCCTGTTCTTCCATCCAGTCATCACTAAAGACTTTTCCCATATATCTTGAACCGTGATCCGGGAAAATTACAACAACTTTACTGTTCTCATCAAACTCTCCTTCTTCAGCAAGTTGTTTTAAACCCTGGGTTGCCGCACCACTAGTATAACCTACAAATAAACCTTCGGTTTTCGCAAGTTCTCTCGCGGTGTGCGCACTATCTTCATCACTAACCTTAATAAAACGGTCAATAATTTCAAAATCTGTTGCTGATGGAATAAGATTTTTCCCTAGGCCTTCAATTCTGTACGGATAAATCTCTCCAGAATCAAATTCTTTTGTTTCGTGATATTTCTTTAATACAGAACCATAAGCATCAATTCCAATAACTTTAATTTCTGGATTTTGCTGCTTCAGATATCTTGCTGTTCCAGAAATTGTTCCACCGGTTCCACTACAGGCAACAAGGTGGGTTATTTCTCCTTCGGTTTGTTTCCATATTTCAGGACCGGTAGAAATAAAATGAGCGTCTATATTTAAATCATTAAAATATTGATTGATATAAACCGAACCTTTAGTTTCTGAATGCAACCTTTTAGCTACCTGGTAATAAGATCTGGGATCATCTGCCGAAACGTGGGCCGGGCAAACATAAACTTTGGCGCCCATTGTTTTTAGCATATCAATCTTATCGTTGGAAGCTTTGGAACTAACTGCAAGAATACATTCGTAACCCTTAATAACACTCACCATAGCAATACTAAAACCGGTATTACCAGAAGTAGTTTCTATAATTGTACTGCCGGGTTTAAGAATACCTTTTCTTTCGGCTTCTTCAATAATATAAAGTGCAATGCGGTCTTTAGCGGAGTGTCCCGGATTAAAGGCTTCTACTTTAGCGAAGAATTCTCCTTTAAATCCCTGGGTTATTTTGTTAAGTTGTATCAAAGGTGTATTGCCAATAAGTTGCAATACATTATCATATACTTGCAAATCTTCTTTCATAAATCGAAGTTCTTTACAAAAATTTTGGTTAACTATTTCACTCTTTTAAGGAGTGTAAAATCCCCCAAATTTAAGGCAAATTTTTTAATTAGTGGTCAATTCCTTCTAAATCCAGCAAAAACGCATATTCCTCTGCTACTTCTTTTAAAGCTTCAAAACGTCCTGAAGCCCCGCCGTGCCCAGCGTCCATATTAGTATGGAATAATAATAAATTAGTATCGGTTTTTAATTCCCTTAATTTGGCAACCCATTTAGCCGGCTCCCAATATTGAACCTGGGAATCGTGCAAGCCGGTTGTTACCAGCAAGTTAGGGTGATCTTGCGCAACTACATTATCATAGGGCGAATATTGCATCATATATTCATAATAATCCTTATTATTCGGATTTCCCCATTCATCATATTCACCGGTGGTTAGCGGAATGCTATCATCTAACATCGTTGTCACTACATCTACAAAAGGAACTGCCGATATCACGCCGTTGTATAATTGCGGCGCCATATTAATTACCGCTCCCATGAGCAAGCCACCGGCTGAACCACCCATCGCGTAAAGATGCTTTGCGGAAGTATATTTTTCCTGAATTAAATATTCTGAAACATCTATATAATCGGTAAAGGTGTTCATTTTATTGAAAAGTTTTCCATCTTCATACCAGTTTCGTCCAAGATATTCTCCGCCGCGAATATGTGCAATGGCATAGATAAAACCTCGATCTAATAAACTAAGTCTTACTGTAGAAAAATAAGGATCTATGGTAGAACCGTATGAACCATAAGCGTACTGTAATAACGGGCTATTTCCATCTAGTTTAGTTCCCTTTTTATACACCAGGCTAACGGGAATTTTAATACCGTCTTTTGCCGTGGCCCAAATTCTTTCTGAGAGGTAATTATTTTTATCAAATTCTTTACCTAAAACCTCCTGTTCTTTTAGAACCGTCTTTTCGCGAGTAGCCATATTAAAATCTACTACCGATGTTGGCGTGGTCATAGAATTATAGGTAAACCTCAAGATCTCTGTATCAAAAGAAGGGTTAATAGAAGTAAATGCGGTATAGGTTTCATTATCAAAAGGAATGTAAAATTCTTCTGAATTATCCCAGCGTATTACCTTTATCTTGTTTAAGCCATTGTGACGCTCGCTAATTACAAGATATTTTTTAAAGATATCTACATCTTCTAGCAAGTAATCCTCCCGGTGTGGAATTACATCTACCCAGTTTTCCTGGGTTGTTTTTTCAACAGGGGTTTTCATCAACCTGAAATTAGTCGCTTTATCTTTATTGGTCATCACATAAAAATCACCTTCGTAATGCGCGATGCTATACTCCAACCCACGCTCCCTGGGTTGAAAAACCTTAAATTCACCCGAAGGATCATCGGCTTTTAAAATTCGATATTCTGTAGTTAAAGTGCTGTGACTTCCTATTATTATATATTCTTTTGACTTCGATTTATAAACATAGGTATTAAATGTTTCGTCTTCCTCTTCAAAAACCAATTCGTCTTCGGCAGAGTCTGTTCCTAAAATATGCTTGTAAATCCTATAAGAACGTAGCGTTTGCTCGTCTTTCTTTGTGTAGAAAAGCGTTTTATTATCTGCCGCCCAAGTAGAACCCCCGGTTGCATTTTCTATTTTATCAGTATAAATTTCGCCGGTTTGTAAATCTTTAATCTGAATGGTATATTTTCTTCGGCTTAAGGTGTCTACCCCAAAAGCAACCATTTTATTGTCTGGGCTAACATTTAAACCTCCAAGGCTATAGTATTCAAAGCCTTCGGCCATTTCATTTACATCAAAAAGCAATTCTTCGGAAGCTGCTAGTTCCCCCTTTTTTCGGGAATAAATTGGGTAATCCTTTCCGGTTTCAAAACGGGTCAAATACCAGTAACCACTCAATTTATAGGGAACTGACTCATCATCTTCTTTAATTCGACCTTTCATTTCCTCAAATAACCGCTGTTGAAAATCTTTGGTATGCGCGGTCATTTTTTGGTTATACTCATTCTCCTGGTTTAAATAGTCAATCACCTCCGGATTATCACGGTTGTTCATCCAATAATAATTATCTATTCTGACGTCTCCGTGAAACTCCAGGGTTTTAGGGATTTTCTTAGCTTTTGGCGGTAAAATTTCTTTTTTCAAATCTGCATTATTTTTAAGCGCTTGCAAATGTAAGGCTTCCCAACTAAATACATAATTAGTCGCTTCATATTAACAGGATTAAACCTGTAATTAGTAAATTTGTGTTTGTTAAATTTAAAAAAAAGAGACTATGTTTGGAGATATGATGGGTATGATGAATAAAATCAAGGAAACCCAACAAAAAGTTGAAGAAACTAAAGAACGCCTAAAAACGGTAACTATAGAAGAAAAATCCAGTGACGGACTTCTAAAAGTAACCATTAGCGCTACACGTGAAATTAAGAATATTAGCGTTGCAGATGAATTGATGCAGGATAAAGAACAGTTGGAAGATTACCTGGTTTTAACTTTAAACAAGGCAATTAGCAAAGCATCGGACATTCACGAAGCTGAACTCGCTGCTGTCGCTAAAGATGGTATGCCTGATATTCCCGGTTTAGACCAATTAAAGTAAATTTTTATTTTGAAGATTAAAACCTCACAGGCTTTAAAAACCTGTGAGGTCTCTATTTTTTAAGCTTCTCCCCTTGCAGGATAATCTTTATCCAAAACAAAATCTATAGCTTTTAGCAACTCATCAAATTTTGGCCTGGCAAAAGGCATCGTTTGAATAGAAGCCGCGTATAAGGTATTATCAGATTTTATCAGGAATAAGCCGGGTTCAAAGAACACTTCGGGTTCATCTTTAATTCCTTCAGAAATATATAAATCCCATTTCCTGGCATCTTCAGGATTAAAATCATAGCCTATAGTAAGATTATCTACATCCCATTCTTTTACTGTTTTCTCGGCCAAAGCCTTGTTATTCGCGCTTATGCAAATAACATTCACACCTTTATCCTGGAATTTTTCAATTTTTTTATTTAATTCCTCTAAATACGATTTGCAAACCGGGCAGTGCAAGCCGCGATAAAATATAACCATGGTAAAGTTCTCCGGCTTTTGCTCGCGTAAATCCCATTGCATACCGCTGGTGGTTTTTACTCTTAATCTTGGCACTTCTTTTCTTGGCAAAACATTTTTCATAATTACAATTTTTTGGGTTATTGCAAATTATAAAAATAAGCTACCGGGATATATTAAAAGCATTGTAAGCTTAGGTTAAACTTTTCTAATGGACTATAATTTAGTCTCCTTAAGTACTTTTAAGAATTTTTGGTGCATTTCTTCGGAATAATCCAAATGGGTAACAATTCTTAATTTTCCCTGCCCCATATTGCTTATCCTGATATTTTCCTTTTGTAAGTTTTTCATAAATGCAGCTTCATCTGAAGCATTTTTCAGGTAGAAAATAACGATATTGGTTTCCACGGGCTCTACCTCACCTACATAGCTTGCAGCATCCAGGGTTTCTGCAATGTCTGAAGCTCTTTTATGATCTTCGGTTAAACGTTCTACATGGTTATCCAGGGCGTAAATTCCGGCAGCAGCCATAAAACCTACTTGCCGCATTCCGCCGCCTAAAACTTTTCGAACTCTTATGGCGTTTTTCATAAGTTCCTTATCACCAATAAGCACCGATCCCATTGGAATTCCCAATCCTTTAGAAAGGCAAACCGAAATTGTATCAAACAATTTCCCGTAATCTTTAGGATCTTCATTTTTAGCCACCAGCGCGTTAAATAATCGAGCGCCATCTAGATGCAAACCTAGATTATGGGTATTGCAAACTTTTCTAATTTTCTTGATTTCTTTCAAATCGTAACAAGCGCCACCACCTTTATTAGTGGTGTTTTCTAAACAAACCAAACTCGTTAACGGACTATGATAAAAGTCCGGCGGATTAATATTTTCTTCAACCTGGGCCGCGGTAATCATTCCACGGTCGCCATCTACCAGCTTGCAGGAAACCCCGCTGTTAAAAGAAGCACCACCGCCTTCGTAATTAAAAACGTGCGCCCATTTATCGCAAATTAACTGTTCAGCTGGTTGTGTGTGTAACTTTATAGCTGCCTGGTTGGCCATACTCCCGGTAGGAAAAAACAGGGCCTCATCCTTCCCGAACATTTTTGCCAGTTTTTCTTCCAAAGCATTTACCGTAGGGTCTTCTTTGTAAACATCGTCGCCAACTTCAGCGCCCATTATAGCTTTCAACATTCCGCTGGTAGGGCGTGTTACCGTATCACTTCTTAAGTCTATTTCTTTCATAAATTTCATTTATCATTTCCGTCCCGAAAAAAAGGGATAAACTGCGGCGGAAATCTTTTATTTGTTTTTTGGTCATTTCCGTGAAGACGGAAATCTCTTTATTTAATTAAATCTATCCCTTCACATCTAAAACTCCCAATAGGGCTTCCATCAGGGATTTTAGTAATATTTAATTTGGTTTTATATTCATCGGGATTTTCCCTGTAGTTTTCAATTTCTCTAAACATTTGTTGATGCAATGCCCCATCTTTATCGCTTAACCAATCTTTTAGTTTATCAATTTGAACATTGGCAAGCGCTTTTACTTTTGCAGTAGCCGATTCATTTTCAGCAAGTTTTATTAATTGTAGCAAAACCTGGTAATTTATCGCTTGTTGCACTTCATTTAAATATTCATCACTGTGAGGCTTTTTTATGGTTTCGCTAATTAATTTCTCCAGAACTTCTTCCGGCCCCAACTGTTTATTATTTAAAGATTTTTGCTGAACCAATCTCGCCATTCTTTCCGGATGCAATAATAAGGAAAGTGATAAATTCGCTGAAGTTACAGGAGCGCCCAGCGCATCAAATGCTACGCCGGTATTGCTTTTAAAAGATTCCCGGCTGCGATTATAACCAAAAGCTCGCGGAGGAAATAATTCCAGTTTTTCCTTCGGAATTGCAATTAATTCTGCATCTAAGGTTTTTAAAATTGAGTTTAGCGCATTTTCCTGCATTTTTGAATCAGCGCTTTCCCAAAGCTTATCTTTTCCTCCTTTTACCGCATAATTATAATCGAGTCCGCCGATGATTTTCACTGCGGCTTCAACCTGGTAACGATGTAAAAAGTATAAAGGCACAAAAACATCTTCCAGAACCGAATAGGGCTCGTTGGTCCTAATATTATCTTCAGAAAAATTCTCGATTCCCTTTTTCCTGATTTTTAAGATTTTTTCCAGCTCTTCAATGGCACTTTCACCATTATCCCATAAATGCGCGTTTATGTGAGCACCACCTTGAGCTCGGGCATCAGCATCTGAGATAAACTGATGACCCGCTCTCTGCGCTTCTTCTAAAACCGAGTTTAGAAATTCCCGCTCTGAAGTATTCTCAGGAATATCAGCATAAGAATATTTTACGGTGACTTTATCCCACTCGCCAATTCCGGTATCGTAAGCATTATCAATACTAATTTCGTCATTTTCCAAACTGAATTGCGGATGCGGATAATCCATTACCGAAGCATTATCGTTTACACTTGCCGCAAAATTATGAGCAAAACCTATGGTATGGCCAACTTCATGGGCAGAAAGCTGCCGAATTCGAGCTACCGCCATTTCCATCATTTTTTCGTGATTTTCATCATTTTCAGCAAAAGGTTTATTTAGTAAAGCCTGGGCGATCATAAAATCCTGGCGGATTCTCAAACTTCCCAAACTAACGTGTCCTTTTATAATTTCACCGGTTCTGGGATCTACCACGCTGGCACCATAACTCCAACCTCTGGTGGAACGATGAACCCACTGAATCATATTATAACGCGTATCTAAAGGATCGGCATCCTCTGGTAACATTTTTACCTGAAAAGCGTCTTTGTAACCAATTTCTTCATAAGCTTCGTTCCACCAGCGTGCTCCTTCCAGCAAAGCCGATTTTACCGGCTCGGGAGTTCCCGGGTCCAGATAATAAATAATAGGTTCTTCGGCTTCGCTAATTTCCGCTTCTGGATTTTTCTTTTTTAAGCGGTGGCGAATAGCAAATTTCTTTTCTATAGGTTCATAAACCGGTGTAGAATAATCTAAATAGGAAATAGAAATAGCACCGCTACGGGGATCAAACAGTCGCTTTTCATAATTATCGTCAGGTAATTTCACAAAAGAATGATGCTGAATTACACTAAGATTTTTAGCATTTGGCGCCACACTTTGTATTGTTCTGCCTTTGGGTTCACCTTCAAAAGTAAGCAGTGCTTCAAATTCTACATTTTCAGGAAAAGCTTTGGTGCGCTCTAAAGAAAGAGCGCTTTTAGATTTATCGAGTTTGTAAGTTCCGTACTCCCCTTTTTTAAGTCGGCCGGCAACATCGTGCGCATCTTCCATTAAAAATGGAGTAAAATCTATAACGTAAACCGAATCTTTTTCTTCCTTTATTTCAAACCCATAGATCACCGATTTCGCGAAAGCCTGTTCTACGCTTCTTCTTTCCAACTCATTTTCTGTTTCAGCCCTGTATTTTTGATTTGGTTGCACCAGCAATAACTTATTCCCGGCCTTCTCAAATTTTACCACAGCTTCATTTCCCAACTGTCCACGATCTAAACCAATATCGTTAGAACCGAGCCCGCTGGTTAGGGCGTGAACATATAGAAATTCCGAATCAAGCATATCTACTTCCAGGTAAATTTCATCTTCGTCTTCATTATAATGGAAATTGAAAAAGCCTTCATATTCCTGGAGATTTTCTTTTTCTGAAAGAAATTGAGCCGTTCCCGGAACTGAGAAACTGACTAACAGCAAAATAAGTAAGAATTGCTTCATTTACGTGGTTTTATAGGATGTCTAAAACTATAAAAATATCGTTAAATACTTTCCCGTCGCAGTCTTAAATTCTATTTTTACCTTATAAAATTTAGTATATGATCACAACTGAGCAGATCAAAGATCTCAGAGAGCGCCTTGGTGCGTTAAGGAGGTATCTTTGACATTGATGCCAAAAAAATAGAAATCTCCAATCAGGAAGAAAAAACCTTTGCTCCAGATTTTTGGGACGATCCTAAAAAAGCTGAGGCAATAATGCGTGATCTCAATGCTGAAAAACAATGGGTAGACGAATTTGAAAAAGGACAAACCCTGATGGAAGATTTAGAGGTTCTGTATGAATTTTATAAGGAAGACGAAGCTACGCAGGAAGATGTGGAAGAAAAAAATAAGCAAGCTGTAGACCTTATAGAAGACCTTGAGTTTAAGAATATGCTTTCTGAAGAAGGCGACAAATTAAGTGCGGTATTACAAATTACGGCTGGCGCCGGCGGTACCGAAAGTTGCGATTGGGCAGAAATGCTTATGCGGATGTATCTTATGTGGGCCGAAAAGCGCAAGTTCAAAATAAAGGAGCTGAATTATCAGGCAGGAGATGTTGCCGGTATTAAAACGGTAACGCTTGAAATTGAAGGCGAATTTGCTTTTGGCTGGTTAAAAGGTGAAAATGGTGTACACAGATTGGTACGAATTTCCCCTTTTGACAGTAACGCGAAAAGGCATACCTCGTTTGCTTCGGTTTATGTTTATCCGTTGGCCGATGATTCTATAGAAATTGATATAAATCCTTCTGAAATTTCCTGGGAAACCATGCGTTCCTCGGGAGCTGGTGGGCAAAATGTAAATAAGGTAGAAACCGCAGTTAGGTTGCGCCACGCCCCTACCGGGATTGTTGTTGAGAATTCTGAAACACGCTCCCAGCTGGAAAATAAAACCAAGGCAATGCAGCTATTAAAAAGCCAATTGTATGAAATTGAACTTCAGAAGCAACAAGCGCAGCGCCGGGAGATTGAAGATTCTAAGATGAAGATTGAATGGGGGTCACAAATCAGGAATTATGTAATGCATCCTTACAAACTGGTTAAAGATGTTCGAACTGCAGAAGAAACCGGAAATGTAGATGCCGTAATGAATGGAGATATAGATATGTTCCTAAAAGCTTTTTTAATGATGATGGGACAACGGCAGGAAGATTGATAAGTTTATGCCGATATATTTTAGATTTAGAATTTATTGTTTATTTTAAAGTAGCCAAAACCAATAATAATGATTACTGTTTACCACAATGCAAGATGTAAAAAATCGAGGGAAGGATTAGATTTAGTTAAAAATTCCGGGAAAGAATACCAGGTTAGGGAATATTTAAAAAAGCCACTTTCTGAATCGGAATTAAAACAAATTCTTGATAAATTAAGTTTTTATCCAATACAGTTAATTAGAACTAACGAAAAGATCTGGAAAGAAGAATACAAAGATAAAGATCTTAGCGATAAGGAACTGATTACTGTTATGGTAAAAAATCCAAAATTAATTGAACGCCCTATTGTAGAAACCAAAGATACGGCAGTAGTTGGCCGCCCGGAATCTAAAATTGAAGATTTATTGCATTAAATGTTCTGGTAAACCAAACCAATAATAAAATGAAAACTCAACATAAAATAGCTATAATTGGTGCCGCCGGATTTTTAGTGGCGGGATTTGTTTTTTCACAATTTTACCTGCATAGAAAAAGTAGGGAAGAACTACTTGAAATTGCGAGGGAACTCGCCTATACATGGAAAAAAGAATTAGAACTGGACTTTGAGCAAACCGGTAAACTGGAAGATCTAATCATAGAATACACGCTTAAGAAAAACGAAATCCTTAATACCACAGCCTTATCTGAAGATGAAATAATCTTTAAGCTAAAAGGAATTCAAAAAGCAGAACATAAAAAGCTGCAAAAGTTAATGACCGAAAGACAATTTCAAAAATATCTTGAATTAAATAAGAAAATTAGTCGGAAGTCTTAGGTACTGGTGGCCAGGAGACAGAGCTCTTTTTAACATTTAAAAGTCGGTTTTAACGCCATTTTAACCGAATTCATATTAAACCATCCTTTAAAATCGGGGTCAAAGAATAAAAAATTTCTATGACCACCAAAATGTTAAGTACGCTCAGTGTAGCGTTTTTTCTTTTTTTTAGTTTCAGCAGTTATGCACAATCTTATGAGATTTCAGGAAAAGTAATTGATAATGAACTCAATGTTCCATTAGAATATGCTACTATTTCTATTGTAGATGTAAACGACCCGCAAAATGTTAATGGCGGTGTCACCAATTCCAATGGTGTTTTTAATATTGAAGTAGATCCTGGAACATATAATATAATCGTTGAATTTATTTCTTACGAAACCAAGCGGTTTAATAATCGCCAGGTTAATTCAGATTTAAACCTGGAAACTATAGAACTTGGTATTAGCTCAGATAACTTAGACGAAGTTGTAGTAAGAGCCGAGACCACACAGGTTGACATTAGGCTGGACAAAAAAATATATAATATTGGTAAAGATCTTACCACCGCCGGAGGTACCGTGAGCGATGCCCTAAATAATGTACCATCCATTTCGGTAGATATTGAAGGGGGTATAAGTTTAAGAGGGAACGATAACGTAAGAATCCTTATTAACGGCAAACCTTCAGCAATGGCCGGTTTTGGGAATACCGATGTTTTAAGTCAATTACCTGCTGAGGCTATAGAACGTGTAGAAGTGATTACTTCTCCTTCTGCCAGATATGATGCCGAAGGGACTGCCGGAATTATTAATATTATTCTTAGAAAAAAGGAAACTCTTGGGTTTAACGGATCCGTTACTGTAAATGGTGGTATTCCTGAAAACGGAAGCATTTCTACCAATCTAAATTATCGAACCGATAAATACAATCTTTTCACCACTACCGGTTACAGATATTCTGAATCACCTGGCTACGGTTTTTTTGACACCCGTTATTTTGAACCACGGGAAGACGTTATTTTAGATAACCTGATGTATGACAGAAATATAGAGGACAGGGATTATGACAGGATCAACCGCGGTTTCAATACCAATGTTGGGATGGAATATTATTTATCTGATATGTCTTCTATTACAGGAGCTATATTCTATAGAACTGGTGATGATCGTGATGTGACCAATAATATGAATGATTACCTAATGGGAGACACCGAGCTTTTAGGTACTAACAGGAGAGAAATTGAAAATGAAGAAGACGAGAGTATTCAATTCTCTCTTAATTATGTAAAAAAATTCGATAACAAAGGGCACAAGCTTACTGCAGATTTTCAATTTGAGAATGATACAGAGAGTCAGGATGCTTCTATTAATGAATTTACTGTATATAATAATACAGAAATTGGTGAAATTAACATTCCTTCAGAATCTACACTTACAGACGAAGATCAAAAGGAATATTTGATTCAGGCAGATTACGTACTACCAATTGGAGAGGAATCTCAGTTTGAAGCAGGCTATCGTGGGAATTTCGAAAATGAGATCACAGATTACAAACTTTTTCAGGAAAACAGCCTTGGGGAGTTTGTACTAAATGAAACCCAAACAAATATTTTTGATTATTCAGAAAATGTTCAGGCTCTTTACACCCAATACGGTACTAAATTTGGAAGTTTTAGTTTCCTTTTAGGATTAAGACTAGAGAATACAAATTTAAAAGGTGAGATTGATTCAGAATTGACTGAAGAGGAATTACAGGAAGAATTTTCTTTTGCAGTAGATACAGATTTTGACAATAATTATCTTGGTTTGTTTCCTACTGTAAACCTTATTTATGAATTAGGCGAAGAGGAAAATATTACCCTAGGTTATAACCGAAGAATAAACAGACCAAGAGGTTGGTATATAAATCCTTTCCCTTCCAGAAGTAGCCGTAACAATATTTTTCAGGGAAATCCAAACTTAAATCCTGCATTTTCTAATGCTTTCGATCTTGGGTACTTAAAGAAATGGGAAAAATTCACCTTAACCTCTTCAGTTTACTTCCAGAGAGAAACCGATGCTTTTCAAAGAGTTCAGGAGGAAGTTTTTATTAGCGGACCTTCTGGCCAACAAATAGAAGTAATTAGAAGTATTCCGTTTAACCTGGCTACTAACGACAGGATGGGTGGAGAATTAGGTTTCCTTTATAACCCGGCAGAGTGGTTAAGACTTAACGGAAGTGTAAATGTATTCCGTTTTAAACTGGACGGTGAATTTAACGGAACAGATTATAGCCAGGATAACTCAAGCTGGTTTGGTAGATTCAGCTCAAAAGTTACTTTACCATGGAAGATAGACTGGCAAACCAACTTGTTTTATCGCGGACCTTCAGACGAAATTCAGGGAACGCAAGAAGGAATTTTAAATGTAGATCTTGCTTTTAGTAAGGAGATTCTAAATGAGAGAGCTACACTTTCTTTAAACGTTAGGGATATTTTTAACGGAAGAAAAAGAAATAGTTCTACCACTACAGAATTCTTTAGCCAGGAGAGTGAATTCCAATGGAGACAGGGGCAATCTGTAAATGTATCTTTCATCTATAGATTTAATCAGCAGAAGCGAGAACAACGTCGTAATGATACTAATCAGGACTTTGATGAGGGATTTGAAGGATAATAATTAACAAACAAAACCGGCTTTATTCAAGCCGGTTTTTTATTATATTTCTTGAAAATAAAGCATAAAAAAAGGGACAATAAATGTCCCATTTTTTATGCTTTTTCTTGTTTGGCCTTTTTTCTTGCTTCTTTCTTTTCTTTAAGCAGTTCAGCGACCGAACCGCCTATCCAATAGGGTAAAATAGCCATTAGGAAAATCATAAGCCAGAATCCCATGGTAATAATAACCAGGAAAGCCAGAAAACCGAGGTATTGATCGAATTCGAACATAATATCAAAATTTTTTGATCTGGTCAAATATACTAAGCTTTGATGGCTTATCACAATTTAATTTTAAGAAATTCATAACTCACTGAGTAAAATCAGAAAAATTATCGGCTAAATTCTTCGTATTTATACTTTTAAAAAGCCGCTAACTTGTAAATTTGTGTCACAACTAATAATAAACTTTATGGATTATAGAATAGAGAAAGATACAATTGGAGATGTAAAGGTGTCGGCTGATAAACTCTGGGGTGCTCAAACCGAACGTTCCCGCAATAACTTTAAAATTGGACCTGCCGGAAGCATGCCGCTGGAAATAGTTTACGGTTTTGCCTACCTTAAAAAGGCTGCGGCTTATACTAATTGTGAATTAGGTGTTTTGCCAGTAGATAAAAGAGATTATATTGCCCAGGTTTGTGATGAAATTCTTGAAGGCAAACACGACGACCAATTTCCATTGGTAATTTGGCAAACCGGAAGCGGTACCCAAAGCAATATGAATGTAAACGAAGTTATTGCTAACCGTGCACATCAACTTGCAGGTAAAACCTTAGGTGAAGGCGATAAAACACTTCAGGCGAATGACGATGTAAATAAATCACAATCATCTAACGACACCTTTCCTACAGGAATGCATATCGCGGCATATCAAAAAATCATAAAAGTGACACTTCCGGGCGTGAGACAACTTCGTGATACTTTAAAGAAAAAGTCTGAAGAATTTAAAGAAGTGGTGAAAATTGGACGTACGCATTTTATGGATGCCACTCCCCTAACGCTCGGGCAGGAATTTAGTGGCTATGTTTCTCAACTTGACCACGGGATTAATGCCCTTGAAAATACGCTTCCGCATTTAGCCGAATTAGCACTTGGTGGGACCGCAGTAGGAACCGGATTAAATACGCCAAAAGGATATTCAAAACGAGTATCAGAATTCATCGCAAAATTCACTGAATTACCTTTTATTTCCGCAGGAAATAAATTTGAAGCGCTCGCTGCACACGATGCGTTTGTTGAAACCCACGGAGCCTTAAAACAATTAGCGGTTTCCTTAAATAAAATAGGGAATGATATTAGAATGCTTTCTTCTGGACCACGAAGTGGGATTGGTGAGATCAATATTCCTGCAAACGAGCCTGGATCTTCTATTATGCCCGGCAAAGTAAATCCTACGCAATGTGAAGCTTTAACTATGGTTTGCGCACAGGTAATGGGTAATGATGTAGCAATTGGAGTTGGTGGAATGCAGGGGCAATTTGAATTGAACGTTTTTAAACCGGTTATGGCAGCTAACTTATTACAAAGCGCCGAACTTATTGGTGATGCCTGTGTATCCTTTGATGTTAACTGCGCTCGCGGAATTGAAGCAAATACCCCGAGAATCAAGGAACATTTAAATAATTCCCTGATGCTGGTTACTGCTTTAAATACCAAGATTGGCTACTACAAAGCTGCTGAAATTGCGAATAAAGCACACGAAGACGGAACTACACTGAAAGAAGCTGCCGTTGAATTAGGCCACCTCACTGAAGAACAATTTGATGAGTGGGTTCAACCTAAAGATATGGTGGGGAATATTAAGTAGTTTTAATATTTCTAAGAATTAAAAAGGGCTGTTTGAGAAGTTTTGAAATCGTCATCCTGAACTTGTTTCAGTATCTAAGTTGTTAAGCAAACAATTAGAAGCTAAACCAGGTTCAGCTTGACGAAAACGAAATATTTTTAAACAGCCCTTTTTCTTTTAATTCAATAACTTATTTCTCTATTTTCTTCTTGCTTTTCTTCGCATAAAATTTCTGGAATCTCCAGTAAGAAACTGCTCCCAGCACGGCTACTACAGCAATGGCGTAATAAATAAATGTTGGAGTAATTACTTTATCTCCGCTAGCATAAGAATGTAAACCAGCTAAATAGAAGTTTACTCCAAAGTAGGTCATCATAATACTTGCAAAAGAGACTACAGCCATTAAGTTAAAGAACCATCTGCTACGTAATCCAGGAACCAGTCGCATATGTATCACAAAGGCATAAACCATAATACTAATTAAAGCCCAGGTTTCTTTAGGATCCCAGCCCCAGTAGCGTCCCCAGCTTTCATTAGCCCATTGGCCTCCAAGGAAGTTTCCAATAGTTAACATTACCAAACCAACAGTTAAAGCCATTTCAGTAATAATGGTGATCTCTTTAATATTGAGATCCATCTTCTTTTTATTTTTTTCCGTAGTAAAAATCATTAAAAGTAATGCCACAGCTCCCAGGATCATTCCGAGGGTAAATGGACCATAACTTCCAACAATTACAGAAACGTGTATCATTAACCAATACGAATCTAATACTGGCTGTAGGTTTGCGATTGATGGATCCATCCAGTTCCAGTGCGCGATCATTAAAATCATTGAAGTTACAAAAGCAGTAGAGGCAATGGTTAAAGTACTTTTTCTTCCAAAAGCCAACCCAAAGAACATCGTAGCCCAGGCAACATATATCATAGACTCATAGGCATCACTCCACGGCGCGTGGCCAGAAATATACCACCTGGCAATTAAACCTAAAGTATGTAAAACAAAAAGGACTATTATTACTCCGGCACTAATTTTAACCAGCCAGTTAATGATAGTATTTTCTTTAAAAATCTTCACAATTACAATAACCAGCATAAAGAGGCCGGCTACCATGTACATCCAAAACAGGTTCCTGAAAATATCGTATTTGTTATAAGTGATCTCTGCGTTAATTTTATCTTTGGAAGGCAATACTTCTGACCCGAATTTCTTCTGAAATCCTTTTATACTTTCAAGAAACTGGTTGGCTTTCGAGTAATCTCCGGTCTCGGTTGCGTCAGAAAGTGACGTCATATACAACGGAAGGATCTGTTTAGTGTACACCGAATCCATTCCTTTGAAAGCACCTGCTTCGTCCTCTAATTCAGGATAAGAAACCCATTTATTATTTTCTTGCTCCGGAATTGGGAAAATTCTTAGAATCTTACCCTGAAGCGCACGGTATAATAAATTCACCTTTTTATCGGTATTTATAAAATCCTTCTGAAATTTATTGGGAACAGCTGCCTGGTAGGCCTCTTCCAAAAGAGGAGCAAGTTTATAATTCCCCATATCGTCAAAGAAACTACTTAATGTGAGGTATTTTTTCCCTTGTTCTACGCCAAGAAGATTATGCAAACTGTCATTATGTTTCTCAACATATATAATTGGCACATTATACCAAATCATCGGGTTTTGAGTCAAAGAAACTAAAACCTGATCTGAACTTAAACCTTCGTAAGAATCAGATTTACTTAATTTCCGAAGCAATTCTGAAGAATAGGTATTAGCGGGCTTCATTCTTCCGCCGGCATCCTGAATTACCAACCGGCCAAATTTAGCTGCGTGTTCTTCGCTTATGGCGTTGCTTTTAATAATGGAATCTACTTCCCTTTTAGCCGATTCAGCGTGTTCGTGCTCATCGTCCGGCATTTGGGCAAACATAGAACCTGCAGCCATAAAGAAAATAAGTACCGTAGATAACTTTTTCTTTTTTTCTTTTACTTTCTCCAGCATATCCTTAAGGTTTCCAAACCGCGAGCCTTTATCAAATAAAATGAGCATCAAGCCTAAATAGAGCAGAAAGTAACCTATATAAGTGACCCAAGTTCCCCAGAAATCGTGATTTACAGAAAGTACTGTACCGCTTTCATCTGGCATAAAACTAGCCTGGAAAAACCTAAAACCTTTGTGATCTAATACATGGTTCATATAAATTTCATAAGGAAAATTCTCTTTTCCTTCTTCCACAATTTCCACCTTACTTTTAAAAGAGGAATAACTATTTTCAGTCCCGGGATATCTATCGGCAATAAAATCGTTGAGTTTTATGGCAAAAGGCAATTCTATCTCTTTACTTCCATAGTTTAAATAAAATTCAAGTCCGGCAAGTTCTACTTTTTGTGGTTCGCTGGGTATTCCCTGCCCTCCCATTATGGTTACTGTTTCAGATTCTCCTTGAGAAGAAACCTTTACAGTTAGTGCATCGCTTTGTCCATCGGTTTTTTCTGGTGTTCTTATAATATCGTATTTTCCTTTAACTACCGGCTCAGGAATTACAAATTGCATCGTACCTATATTATAAAGAGAACGCAGCATCAGGTTCTGTGTAGAATCTTTAAGCAAATTTCCTTTCTCCTGGTCGGCCATTCGCATATAATCTCCCTCAAATGGAGAGTTTATAGTATATTTCCCACTTTCTTCGTCATAATTAATATTAATCGCACCCTCTGTAGGTTCATTCAGCGCAAATAAAACATTATGAATATTTTGAACTTCTCCTTCCTTTAAATAATGATCGTGACGCCCACCGCCTCCAGCTTCAACGAGTTTAAGATGATTTTCTCCATCTTCAGCAGGTACTAATTCTTCTTTAGCACCATAAATAAAGTTGGTAGCTTCAATAGTAACCGGCTGCCCGTTATAATCGGTATTCAGTACGTAATCATTCTCGGTTTCCGGAGCAAAAAGTACTGGTTCTTCTAAAACCCTTCGGCGAGGTTCGCCATCAATTTCACCGTCTATAAAGGCTGTGAAATAGGTCTTTTCTGAAAGCATGATATTGGTAGTTTCACCTTCAGTAATAGGCATCACCCCTTCGTAACTAATATACCGGGTAATAAACGCACCCACTAAAATTAAAACAAACGATAAATGGATTAAAAGTGAAGACCATTTTTCGCGCTTATGAAGATTGTAACGTTTAATATTTCCGGCGAAATTGATTACAAAAAACACCATAATGGCTTCAAACCACCAGGCGTTATAAATTAACACTCTCGCGGTTTCAATACTATACCAACTTTCTATAAATGTCCCGAACGCCATGGCTATTGAAAAAACCACAAATAAGACTGCCATTATACGTGTAGAAAATATGACAGAGGCTATTTTATCCTGCATGAAGTAACTCTTTTTACGGCTGCAAATTTAAGGAATTTTAACGGTTTCATACCTTAAAAACTGAGACATTCTCCTACACGAATGTTAATTTTATTGCCTGATTATTTTTAATAATTTAGCCGAATGAAAGAAGTGGTAATTTTAGGTGCCGGGAATGTAGCTTTCCACCTTTTCAAGGCGTTTTCTGAAGCGGAAAATACCAGGGTAATCCAGGTATATAATCATCGGGAAGAAAGCTTGAAGTATTTTGAAGAATTCACCGATACCACAATTAATATAAGCGACTTAAAACCTGCCGATTTCTATTTACTCGCTTTAAAAGATGATGTGATTTCTGAAATTGCCGATAATTTAAATGATCTTCCGGGTATTGTTTTACATACTTCGGGTGCGGTAAGTATAAATGCTCTGGAACGGTTGGATAATTTCGGGGTGTTTTATCCGCTGCAAACTTTTTCAAAAAACAAATCGGTAAGTTTTGCTAAAATTCCGGTTTGCATCGAAGCAAATTCAGCTAAAAATCTAGAAAAAATAAAAAATCTGGCTTCAGAAATCACAGAAGATGTTCGCGTGATTAATTCTGAACAACGCAAAGCTTTACACCTGGCTGCGGTTTTTGTGAATAATTTCAGTAATCATCTATATAATATCGGAGCTGAAATTTGTGAAAAACACAAGGTAGATTTCAGCATTTTAAAGCCACTTATAAAGGAAACGGCTTCAAAAATTGAAAGTTTATCACCACAGAATGCACAAACCGGCCCGGCTTTAAGAAATGACCAACAAACAATCGAAGCACATTTAGCACTTTTGTCAACTAATTATAAAGATATTTACAGCCTTTTAACTCAATCTATTCAGGATTTCCATGGAAAAAAATTATAAAGAATACCTAAACCAGATCAACACTTTTGTATTTGATGTCGACGGCGTTTTGACCGATGGTAGTATACAAATTAGCTCCGAAGGCGCTCTCTTACGAACAATGAACATAAAAGATGGGTATGCGCTTAAAGCAGCAAAAAATGCCGGTTATACTGTTTGTATAATTTCCGGCGGAAAAAACGAAGGCGTTCGTAAAAGGCTTAGAGATCTTGGAATTACCGATATTTATCTGGGTATTCACGATAAAGTAGAACAAATGGATGAATTCTTCGATATATATGAAATAAACGCCGAAGACGTTCTCTATATGGGAGACGATATTCCCGATTATTACCCAATGAAACTAGTTGGTTTACCTTGTTGCCCGCAAGACGCTGTTGCCGAAGTAAAAGAGCTATCAAAATATGTTTCGCATAGAAAAGGCGGTAAAGGTTGTGTTCGCGACGTGATTGAGCAGGTAATGAAAGTGCAGGGAAAATGGATTGATAAAGAATAAATGAACTGGATAATACTTATTCTCGCCGGACTTTTTGAAGTAGGATTCGCTTTTTGTTTGGGAAAAATGAAAGTGACTTCCGGTAGCAGTTCTAACCTTTGGTTTGTTGGTTTCTTATTTTCCCTCACTATAAGTATGCTCTTGCTTTACAAAGCCACCCAAACTCTGCCAATAGGTACGGCTTATGCAGTTTGGACGGGAATTGGTGCTGTAGGCACTGTACTCCTGGGAATTTTTGTTTTTAAGGAACCAGCGCATTTCTGGCGTATCTTTTTTTTAAGCACCTTAATTATTTCCATTGTAGGATTAAAATTTGTTTCTGAATAATTATAAATATGATAGCATATCTAAAACTAATAAGGTGGCCCAACCTTATTTTTATAGCGCTCACCTTAATCCTGATTAAATTTTCATTTTTTGAGAAATTTGGCGCTGCTATTATGCTCAGCACTTTTGGCTATGCTTTGCTTATCCTCGCCACGCTTTGTATCGCGGCTTCAGGATATGTGATTAATGATATTTACGATGTGCAGGCCGATAAAATAAACAAACCTGAGAAGCTGATTTTAGGTAATAAAATTTCAGAGAAAAAAGCGAATAATTTATTTATTATCCTGAATATTATCGGAGTGGGAATTGGTTTTTATTTGGCCAATTTACTCGGAAAACCGGGTTTTGTTGCAATTTTTATTTTTTCTTCGGCATTATTGTATTTGTATGCCAGTTACTTAAAGCAAATTCCTGTACTCGGGAATATTTTAATCAGTTTACTTGTAGGCTTTGTGGTGCTCTTACCATCAATTTTCGATCTTTTTCCCGCAATTAATGCTCAAAATAAACAAATTCAGTCTCTCTTATTTTCAATTTTACTCGATTATGCAATTTTCGCCTTTTTGGTAAATTTATTACGGGAAATGGTGAAAGATCAGGAAGATGTAAAAGGAGATTACAATGCCGGAATACAAACGCTACCCATTATTCTTGGTCATAGTCGTACTAACAAGATCATTTTTGGGATTGGTATTTTACCGATAGCTGCAATTGTTTATTATAGTTACAATTACCTGTTTGAGAATAGCTTTCTGGTAATTTACACCTTGATTTTTATTCTTGCTCCACTACTCTATTTCCAGGTTCGAATTTGGGAAGCAAAAAAGAAAAAAGACTATTCGCACTTGAGTTTAATGCTGAAAATTATTTTATTTTTCGGACTTATCTCTATCGGATTTTATCAGTTTCTGCTCACTTAAATTGAAATAGTGAAATTCGATACATTTTATAATTTCAACTAACAGCTCCATAGAAGCTCAAAAAATACAGTTATGCTGAAAGACCTCTTGAAAAACAAAGAAATAATTCTTGCTTCCGGCTCACCCAGACGTCATCAATTCTTTAAAGACCTGGATATCCCTTTTAAAGCCGATGTTAGACCGGTTAAGGAAATTTGCCCGGATTATCTGAAAAAAGAAGAAATAACCGATTTTCTGGCACAATTAAAAGCCGAAGCTTTTCAGAAAGAATTAAAGCAGGATCAAATTTTAATTACCAGCGATACCATTGTTTATAATGAAGAAAAAGCAATGGGCAAACCTGAAACAGCCTTGGAAGCCAAAGAAATGCTGAAATCACTCTCGGGCAAAACCCATAGTGTTTTTACTTCGGTTTGTTTTACTACTCAAAATCATCAGTCAACGGTAAACTGCGAGACCAAGGTAACTTTTAAAGAACTTACTTCCGGAGAGATCGATTATTATGTAGATAACTTTAAACCATTTGACAAGGCCGGAGGTTATGCCATCCAGGAATGGATTGGACTTATTGGAATTACCAATCTGGAAGGCAGTTATTTTAATGTAGTTGGTCTTCCCACTCATTTGGTTTACAACGAGCTTATTGATCTATCATCAATTTAATTTTTAATAATCTGATTTAAAATAATTTAAGTATTAATAACTAAAGCATAACATCAATATAAAACAACAGATAAAAATTTTAAATAAGTCGATATCTTTTATTTGATAATAGCTTTTAAAAATTACCTTTATATAAAAATACTGCACAAAAATGTATGAAATTTTCACCCAATATAGAACTGAAATCACCTATACGGTAGTTACTGTATTTTTATTATTAATTGTTCAGTTTTTGCTAAAAAAAGCGGCGCATCGGGTTGGTAAACGCAGTGAGATAGACTTTACCAGAACACGGCTGATGTTTCAGTATATCAATATCCTTATTTTGTTTATTGCTGTTTTTCTTTTAGCTATTGCCTGGGGAATAGGTGTCACTGAACTTTCCCTAATATTTTCCTCGGTTTTTGCTGTGCTTGGAGTTGCGCTTTTTGCTATTTGGTCTATTCTTAGCAATATTACTTCGGGAGTAATTCTTTTCTTTTCATTTCCATATAAAATTGGCGACAAAATAAAGATCCACGATAAGGATATGCCTATTGAAGCTATTATTGAAGATATAAAAGCTTTTCATTTACACCTCAGGACTTTAGAAGGAGAATTAATTACATATCCTAATAACTTAATTCTACAAAAAGCGGTTTCCCTTATTGCAAAAGATGTTTACTTGGATGAGGATAAAAGTAGCCTTTAAGTGAAATTATCGCACAGCACCCATTGAAGCATTAATAGGAGTATTTTAATTTCGAGATAAGTCCCGGAGCATTTAAATCTCGATTTTCGAGTTAAAGCAATTAATTTTCTATCTTCAGGCGACTAAAGTTTTTATATTTGGTTTTCTTACTTAATCGCCTTGAAATTTATGCGCAAACTATTTAGTTTACTTTTCTGTTTTTTCCTGTTGAATTTACACGCACAGGAACCCGAAAAATTAAATGCTTCTGAAATATTCCAGGAAATAAAAAAATTGAATTTCCTCGGTTCTGTATTATATATTGGTGCCCATCCCGACGATGAGAATACCCGATTGATCTCTTATTTTTCTAACGAAAAAAATGCCAGAACAGCTTACCTCTCACTAACCCGTGGCGATGGTGGCCAAAACCTTATCGGTCCCGAATTAAGAGCGCAACTGGGACTTATTAGAACCCAGGAATTATTAGCCGCAAGGCGTATAGACGGTGGCGAGCAATTTTTTACCCGCGCCAACGATTTTGGTTACTCCAAAACTCCCGAAGAAACACTGGAAATATGGGATAAAGAAAAAGTGCTAAGCGATGTGGTGTGGGTAATTAGAAATTTTAAACCTGATGTAATTATAAATCGGTTTGACCACCGTACTCCCGGCAGCACTCACGGTCATCATACTTCCTCTGCCCTTTTAAGTATGGAAGCATTTGATGCTGCTGCTAATCCCAATAAATTTCCCGATCAATTAGATTTTACCGAAACACATCAAACAAAACGGGCTTATTTTAATACTTCGCCCTGGTTTTATGGTGGTCAAGACGCTTTTGAAGAAGCCAGCAAAGACCGATTTATAAGTTTTGATACCGGAGTGTATTTTCCACTCATCGGACTTTCAAATCCTGAAATTTCCTCTTTAAGCCGAAGTCAGCACCAATCCCAGGGTTTTGGCAGTACTGGTTCCCGCGGTCGGCAAATGGAATATTTAGAACCGATTAAAGGCGATACCATCCGCTCGCAAGATGTTTTTGAAGGCATTGATACTTCCTGGGACAAATTAGAAGGTGGCACTGAAATTGGTAAAATTCTTAATGAGGTTGAAGAAAATTACAGTTTTACAGATCCCGCAGCGAGCCTGCCAAAATTACTGGAAGCTTATAAATTAATACAGGAATTACCCAATGAACATTGGCGCGAATTAAAAACTAAAGAGATTAAAGACATTATTTATGCCAGCGCCGGTTTGTTTTTAGAAGCAGCAGCGGCGCAGGCATCTGCTACTGCACAGGATAGCGTTTCTGTAAACCTGGAGGCCATTAACCGCAGTGATTTCCTGGTAACTTTAAGTTCGGTTGAATTAAGTCCGAATAATTCTAAAATTAAGCCAAATATAAAGCTGGAGAACAACGAGGACTGGCAAAATGAAATCCCTTTAAAAGTTCCAAAAACCACGCCTTACACTACTCCTTATTGGTTAAAAGAAGAATCTAAAAATGGGATGTACATCGTAAAAGATCAGGAATTAATAGGCCTCCCGGAAACACCTACCCTTACCAAGGCAGTTTTTCATCTTGATTTTAATGATGTTTCCCTGAGCTTTGAAAAACCTATCGTATATAAATATAACGATGCGGTTTTTGGAGAAACCTATCAGCCGTTTGAGATTATTCCTGAAGTTTCCCTCACTTTTGAAAACGATGTAATGATCTTTGAAAATGAAGAAACAAAAAAGGTTTCTCTAAAAATTACTTCAGGTAAAGCGAATATTCATGGGGAAATTAGTCTTTCAGCAGGAAAAGCTTGGGAAATCAAACCGGAAAATCACAAATTCCAACTTCAGCAAAAAGGAAGTTCCATAACAGTTTCTTTTGAAGTTACTCCTCCAAAAGATCAAGATGAAACTTATATAATTCCCACAGCAACTCTAAACGGAAAGGAATTTTCAGAAAAACTCGTTAATATAGACTATAAACACATTCCTAAGCAAAACCTGGTAGTTCTTTCAAAATTAAAGGTTGCGCGATTGGAAATCGAGAAAAAAGGAGAATTGATTGGTTATATTGAAGGGGCTGGCGATGTTGTTCCTGAAAGCCTGGAGCAAATAGGTTATCGTGTGAATAAATTAAATGTAGCTTCAATTTCACAGGCTTCGCTCCAAAAATATGATGCAGTGGTACTGGGAATACGTGCATTAAACACTGTGGAAGCTTTAAAATATAAACAACAAGCCCTTTTTGATTATGTAAAAAATGGTGGTAATCTTATTGTACAATACAACACCAATCGCGGCTTGATAACTGAAAATATTTCTCCCTTTCCGCTGGAATTGTCTCGCGAAAGAGTTACCGATGAAACGGCTGAAGTCCGGTTTTTAGCTAAAGATCATCCCATTCTAAATTCTCCTAACAAAATCACCAAAAACGATTTCGAGAATTGGGTGCAGGAACGCGGACTCTATTTCCCGGGTTACTGGAGTGAAGAATTTACGCCAATTCTTTCTATGAACGATAAAAATGAAACTCCCAAGAATGGAAGTTTAATGGTTGCAAAATATGGAGAAGGTTATTTTATTTACACCGGCTTAAGCTTTTTTAGACAATTCCCTGCCGGCGTACCTGGTGCATACAGGCTTTTCGCAAATATGATTTCAATAGGAAAATAATGGAAAAACCCGAAAAATTTACCTGGAAGAAATCGTATACATTCGTTCTATTGGCCAACGCAGCCTACATAGTTCTTTTTTATTTTATAATGACTCAATTCACCTAATATGCAATTAATAGACTGGATTGTTCTCTTTGGCACACTCGCTTTTATAGTAATTTACGGCATTTATAAAACCAGAAAGAAACAAGGTGCCGAAGATTACATTCGCGGTGGCAACGAAACCCGGTGGTGGACAATCGGACTTTCAACAATGGCAACACAGGCCAGTGCTATTACTTTTCTTTCTACCCCGGGCCAGGCTTTTCACGACGGGATGGGTTTTGTACAATTCTATTTTGGGCTGCCCCTGGCAATGGTAGTGGTTTGTATGTTTTTTATTCCTATTTATAAAAGGTTGAATGTTTATACTGCCTACGAATATTTAGAATCCAGGTTTGATAGAAAGACGAGAACTTTAACTGCGGTTCTATTTCTAATTCAGCGCGGTCTTGCAGCGGGATTAACCATTTTTGCACCCGCCATTATCCTTTCGGCAGTTTTGGGCTGGAACCTCTCGGGATTAACGATTCTTATTGGTTCTTTAGTTATCATTTACACGGTTGCCGGTGGAACAAGGGCTGTTAGCGTTACTCACAAACAGCAAATGGCCGTGATCCTTACCGGAATGTTTGCGGCATTCTTTATTATTTTAAGCTATTTACCCGAAAATATCAATTTCACTAATGCTCTCGAAATAGCCGGCGCCAGTGGTAAAATGGATATTCTGGATTTCTCTTTCGATTTTGAAAACCGTTATACTTTTTGGAGCGGAATTATTGGCGGGAGCTTTTTGGCACTTTCTTATTTTGGAACAGACCAAAGTCAGGTGCAGCGTTATTTAAGCGGAAGATCGGTTAACGAAAGTAGAATGGGAATGATTATGAACGGTATGCTAAAAGTGCCGTTACAGTTCTTTATTTTGCTCGTAGGTGTATTGGTTTTTGTATTCTACCAGTTTAACAACGCTCCTTTAAATTTTAATCCGGCTGCGACTGAAACCGTTTTGAATTCCGATTACGGAAATCAGTATCAAGATTTAATGCTGGAGCACGATGAGATACAGCAGGAAAAACAAAACCTGCATTTACAATTTGCCGAAAACAATAACTTTACCCCCGAAAATAATTCAACTTATCGTGAAAACCTGGCCACTTTAAATGCTTCTGAAAATGAAACCAGGCAAAAAGCAAGGAAATTAATAGACGCCTCAGACAAAGACGCCGAGAGCAACGATAAAGATTACGTATTTATTCATTTTATTCTGAATAATCTACCACGAGGATTAATTGGCTTATTATTGGCGGTAATCCTATCGGCAGCAATGTCTTCTACCGCTTCCGAATTAAATGCGTTGTCCTCCACCACTTCCATAGATCTATATAAACGAAGCCGAAAAACTGAAATGTCTGATGAGCATTATGTAAGAGCTTCAAAATGGTTTACGCTACTTTGGGGCGCAATAGCCATTGCATTTGCAAGTTTTGCTAATTTGTTCGATAATCTTATTCAGTTGGTAAATATTATCGGTTCTATTTTCTACGGAAATGTTTTGGGAATATTTTTACTGGCATTCTTTATTAAAATTGTAAACAGTAATTCGGTTTTTGTGGCCGCTATAATTACCCAAATTATAGTTATAATTCTTTTTAAATTTGATGTGATGCCCTATTTATGGCTCAATCTGGTAGGCTGTTTATTAGTGATGGGTATCGCTTTAATCCTGGAATTATTTATCAAAACCCCGGAACACAAAATTAAAAAGAGCTCGTAACCTAACCTGCCCCGTTCCATCCAGGCGTTTGGGCATTTGGTAATAAAAATTAATGTCGAAGATAAATTCTGTATAAGATGAAAAATATAAAATGGGGTATTCTTGGCCTCGGAAAAATAGCCGGAAAATTCGCAACCGGATTAAAAGATGTTGAAGGCGCCGAAATTTACGCCGTAGCCAGTAGATCAAAAACCAAAGCTGAAACTTTTGCAAAAGAGCATAACGCCACTAAATTATTTTCGAGTTACGAAGCGATGCTAAAAGATGAAGAATTAGACGTGGTTTATATCGCTACCCCACATGTTTTTCATCATCAGCAAACCTTACTTTGTCTTGAGCATAAAAAAGCAGTTTTGTGTGAAAAGCCTTTTGCAATGACCAAAGAACAGGTAGAAGAAATGATTGCAAAAGCCAAAAAGGAAAATGTTTTCCTTATGGAAGCCATGTGGACGCAGTTTCTACCGCATTTTAAGTTTGTGATGCAGCAAATTAAATCTGGAAAATACGGTAAGATCAAAAACTTAAAAGCCGATTTTGGATTTCCCGCACCGGTAGATTTGGATAAACGACTTTATAATAAAAACCTGGGTGGCGGCAGCTTACTGGATATAGGCATCTACCCTATTTTTATGGCAATGAGTGCATTGGGAATTCCGGAAAAAATTAAAGCAAAAGCCAGTTTTCATGCCACCGGGATTGATGAGGATTGCGATATGATTTTTGAATATAAAGACGGCGTAGAAGCCGAACTGGGAAGTTCTATTGTAAAGCAAACTCCCACCACTGCGGTTATTCAATTTGAAAAAGCAACAATCACCCTTAATACAAGATTTCACGAACCTTCAAGCCTAACCATACAAACTCGCGAAAACGAAGAAATTAAAGAATTTGATGTGAACTCTAACGGCTATAATTTTGAAGCCGAACATGTTCAAAAAATGCTACATGAAGGCAAAACCGAAAGCACCGAAATGACTTTTGAAAAAAGCCTGCAATTAATTGATTTGCTGGATAAAGTTAGAAATCAAATTGGATTGGAATATTAGCTTATAATAGCAATGACTAACTTATCGTCATCCTGAACTTGTTTCAGGATCTAATCTGATTAGGTTTTTTGAGTTTCTTTTATATTTTTTTTCTATAAAACAAAAACCTCACAGGTTTTGAAAACCTGTGAGGTTTGAATTATAATAATTTCAGAAAAACTAAGCTTCCACCTTCTTTGTGGTTTTCACTTCTTCTCCTTCTTCGCTTTCCACTACGGCTAAGTAACGTTCAGCATCCAAAGCTGCCATACAACCGGTTCCAGCTGCGGTTACTGCCTGACGGTAAATCTTATCCTGTACATCACCAGAAGCAAAAACTCCCGGAATATTGGTTTTAGTAGACTTTCCTTCAGTAATTAAATACCCGGTATCGTCCATTGTTAATTTACTTTTAAAGATATCGGTATTTGGTTTATGCCCAATAGCTATAAACAATCCGGTGATCTCGATTTGCTCCTTCTCCCCGGTTTCTTTATTTAGCATTCTAAGCCCTTCTACCACCTGCTCACCAATTACTTCGTCAACTTCAGTGTTATATCGAACATCTATATTTTTAGTGTTGTTCACTCGATGTTGCATCGCTTTAGAAGCACGCATCTGGTCACCTCTTACCAACATGGTTACCTTACTGCAAATATTAGCTAAATATGTAGCCTCTTCAGCAGCGGTATCTCCACCTCCAACTATCGCTACATTCTGACCTTTATAGAAAAATCCGTCACAAACGGCACAGGCCGAAACCCCACCACCACGTAAACGTTGTTCACTTGGCAGGCCTAGGTATTTTGCGGTAGCACCGGTAGAAATAATAATTGCTTGGGCTTCAACCCAAGTAGAATTATCTACACAGGCTTTATGAATTCCGCCGTGTTTATCACTAAACTCAACCTCAGTCACCATCCCAATTCTTACTTCGGTACCAAAACGTTCGGCTTGTTTTTGAAGATCCATCATCATTTTTGGTCCATCTACGCCATCGGCATAACCGGGAAAGTTATCCACTTCGGTTGTTGTGGTTAACTGTCCCCCGGGTTCCATTCCGGTGTACATAACAGGTTTAAGATCTGCCCTTGCTGCGTAAATAGCCGCGGTATATCCCGCCGGTCCAGATCCTATGATTAAAGTTTTTATCCTTTCAATTTTATCGCTCATTTTATCTTGTTTTTCTTATTTACAAAAGTAATAACTTTCAATATAAACTTAGGTTAATCTTATTAAGTTTTACTCGATAATCGAGATTTTAATGCTTTTAGACCTTTCCCGAAAACGAATACATTTGCCCGATTTTCAATTGTGCCTACCATCGGGTTAATTTGTTATTCAGTAATAATTTGAATGTATAGATTTCATTCAGAATATAAAAATTAACGGCTTCCATAATTTAACTATACCTTTGTTCCCTAAATGGAACTTACCTTATTTAACATACTAGATATCCTGGGAACTATAGCTTTCGCTATTTCGGGAGCATTGGCAGCTATGGACCGGCGTCTGGATCTCTTTGGTATTTTCATTATCGGGTTCGTTACGGCCATTGGTGGCGGCACTTTACGTGATACTTTAATTGGAAATACGCCAGTCACCTGGATGGAAAACACTATTTATATTTACTTAATTGGCGGCGTTACCATTCTTGCTATCATTTTTAGAAACAAAATCAATTACCTTAAAAAATCACTCTTCCTTTTTGATACTATCGGCTTAGGGGTTTTTACCATTACCGGTGTTGAAATTGGTATTAGAAACAGTCTTGATCCCATAATTTGTGTTGCTCTTGGCGCCATGACGGGTACCTTTGGAGGTGTGATTCGTGATATCCTTTGTAACGAAATTCCTGTAATCTTTAGAAAAGAAATTTATGCCACCGCCTGTATTTTTGGCGGACTCGTTTTTGTAATTATGCACGACCTTGGCGTAAAACAGGATATTATTTACCTCACCACCTCGCTAATTGTAATTTCAATTCGGCTTATCGTAGTAAAATACCATATCTCACTTCCCTATTTCTATATTTCTTCGGAAAAAAAATAATCCCGTTTCCCCTTCTAAAATTTAATAAAGTACTCTTAATGTGGAAGTTTCTTCCGAAGCAATCCATAAAAGAAAGTTCCCAAAAGCGATCCAAGAAACACAATTAAAATCGGCAAAAATCCTGCGCCAATTAAGGTGAAAATTGGTCCCGGGCAAGCGCCTGCAAGTGCCCAACCTAATCCAAAGATAATTCCGCCGTACATATACCGGCTAAAACTTTTCTCCTTCGGAATAAATGAAATCCGTTCTCCATAAAAAGATTTCAGGTTTTTACGCTTTATAATTTGAACGCCAATAACTCCTAAAAACAAAGCAGAACCAATAATTCCATACATATGAAACGACTGAAACTGGAACATTTCATAAATCCTGAACCACGAAGCAGCTTCAGACTTGAACATTACAATTCCAAAAAATATACCTATCAATAAATATCCTATACTTCTCATAAATTCAATTTAAAATATTAGTGGAAATAATAAATGTACCATCACCAATCCACCGATAAAAAATCCGATAACGGCGATTAAAGAAGGTAATTGCAAGTTACTAAGTCCAGAAATTGCGTGCCCGGAAGTACAACCACCGGCATAACGTGCGCCAAAACCAATTAAGATTCCACCAACCAATAGAATGATAAGCGCTTTAATTCCGCCAACTGCTTCCCAGGTAAATAATTCGGTGGGCAGGTAAGCTTCACCCGCACTACTAAAACCTAAATCTTCCAGAATACTCACCGTATCAGGATTTATAGCTACAGAAAGGTCATTGCTCAGCAAATTAGCGCCTATAAAACCGCCAATAATAGCTCCTGCAACCACAATTAGATTCCAGCGCTGAGACTTCCAATCAAAATCGAAGAAATCGGCTTTAGAATCTGCGCCACACATTGTGCACATCGTTCTAAGGTTTGAAGACATTCCAAAACCTTTACCGATAAAGATGAGCAAAAACATTATTATTGCTATAAGCGGACCCGATACATACCAGGGCCAGGGTTCAAAAATCCATTCCATATTTCATTTTTTTAATAAGCTGCAAATTAAAAGGAATTTACGAAGGAAGACAGTAACAATTGTTACAGGTGACAATAATTTCAGAGAAAGTTAGTATTTATAGAACTAAAGAGATTGTAATCTTTTTAGAACCTGAAATAAACCCGCCTGAACGGATAGGCAGGTTCAGGGTGACTTACTTATTTTCAGAATTCTCTTTAGCTAATTGAAATATGATTTTAAATTCTCCAGCACTTTTTCAGATAAACGTCTTTGGGTTTCGGCACTCCAACCGGCGCTTTTTTTATGAGAAATTACCCGATTTAATTCTTTTGTTTCTTTGGAAAGCGAAGCCCCACCATCACCATCAAAAATTGCAAAGTTGCCTTCAGACTTTATCCAGCTTACAAAGGCTTTTTCTTCAAAAGGAAGCCCAAGAGAGGTATTGATTAAAATTTTTCCTGTACCAAAAGTTTTAAATTCCTCTTCTCCCAATAATTTTGTATTCTTAGGAAGGTGAAGTGAGATTATTTCAGTGGTTTTCAACAATTCTTCTAAAGATAAATATTGAAGTCCTTTAGCTTCCCAATTATTCTTTTTACTTCTACTGAAATAGTAAAGATCGGCTCCAAGTGGTAACAATGCTTCTGCTAACATTTGCCCAGTGGTGCCCAAACCAATAATTCCAATCTTTTTATCGGTAAGTTCTACCGGCATTTTTCGCCATTGGTGTTCACCAAAACCATGCAGTAACCGAATCAATTCAGAAACTATAAATTCTATAACCCCGGGATCTCCATAATCAAAAATCCCTTTGACGGTAATTCCCCGGTCCCTGGCGAAATCTACCGCTACGTTTGCCGATTCATCATCATACAGGCTGCAAGCCATTCCGATGTATTTAAGATGACTACATTTTTCAATAACACTTTTTGGAATTTGGGTCTTCCATGAAACTATAACAGCTTCTGCGTCCCCAATTCGTGCTATAAGTTCCTTTTCTGAATCTGGACTGTCTTTAAAAACCTCAACCTCAGCTTCACTGTACTGCTGGAGTTCTTCAATAGCCCAGTCTTCTAATTTAGTATGATCTACACATACAATCTTTTTGAATTTTACTCCCATTCCGGTAGTGTAGTTTCATCATAAACCTGGTTCAGTAATATGCCGTCTTCACGAATCTTTCTGGAAGTTTCAAATTCCAGTTCTAACTTTTTTCTTTCGAATTTTATATTTGATCTAGTAGTCTCAGACACGCTCATTATTTTTTTAGGTTTAGCATTTTAAATATGATTAAAAACAAGATATTCTATAAAGGAATATTTCCGTGCTTTCGCTTGGGTCTAAGCACTTTTTTATTTTCCAGCATACTAAAGCCTTTCAACAATTTTCTTCTTGTTTCCCATGGCATAATCACCTCATCAATAAATCCGCGTTGTGCGGCCTCAAAAGGATTAGCAAAAGTTTCAGCATATTCAGCTTCTTTTTCGGCTAGTTTCGCTTCGCTATCCTCAGCTTCCTGAATTTCCCTTCTAAAAATAATTTCACTGGCACCTTTAGCTCCCATCACCGCAATTTCGGCAGTTGGCCAGGCAAAATTAAGATCTGCGCCAATGTGTTTTGAATTCATCACATCATAAGCACCGCCATAGGCTTTTCGGGTAATTACGGTCACTTTTGGAACCGTGGCTTCGCTAAGCGCGTACAACAATTTTGCACCATTTAGAATAATTCCATTCCATTCCTGATCGGTTCCAGGTAAAAATCCAGGGACATCTACCAAAACGAGCAAAGGAATATTAAAACAATCACAAAAACGTGTAAATCGTGCCGCTTTTTTAGAAGAATCTACATCTAAAACGCCGGCAAGGCTCATTGGCTGGTTGGCAACAATCCCAACACTTCTTCCGCCCAAACGCGCGAAACCAACGATTATATTATCGGCATAATCTTTATGAATTTCAAAAAATGAATCTTCATCTATAATTCCGGTAATCACCTCGTGCATGTCATAAGGTTTATTGGAACTATCGGGAACTATGCTATCAAGGTCCTTTCTAATTTCGTCGCCCAACTCATAAGGAAGTTTCTCCGGCGCTTTTTTATTGTTCTGAGGCATATAGCTCACCAGCTTTTTAATATCTTCAAGACAGGCGATATCGTTGAAAGAAGTGATATGCGTAACCCCAGATTTCGTAGCGTGGGTTGAAGCACCACCCAATTCTTCTGAAGTTACTTCCTCGTTAGTTACCGTTTTCACCACGTTAGGCCCCGTCACGAACATATAACTGGTATCCTGGACCATTAGCGTAAAATCTGTCATTGCGGGGGAATAAACCGCACCACCTGCACAAGGGCCCATAATCGCTGAAATCTGCGGAATTACTCCGGAAGCTTTTACATTTCTATGAAAAATATCGGCATAACCACCTAAAGATTTTACACCTTCCTGAATTCTTGCTCCACCTGAATCGTTAAGCCCAATCATTGGCGCACCAACTTTTACGGCAAGATCCATTACTTTACAAATCTTCTCGGCATGGGTTTCTGAAAGCGAACCACCAAAAACAGTAAAATCCTGCGCAAAGACATAGACCAGTTTTCCGTTTATAGTTCCGTAACCTGTAACCACCCCGTCGCCATAGATTTTTTGATCTTCCATTCCAAAACCAGTGGTCCTGTGGGTTACCAAAATCCCTATTTCTTCAAAAGAACCTTCGTCCAGCAAATAATCTACGCGTTCACGGGCGGTAAGTTTCTTTTGGGCGTGTTGTTTGGCAATACGCTTTTCACCACCACCAAGGTGCGCCTGTTTAATCTTATCCTCCAATTTTTCTATATTCTGACTCATCAATATTTTTTTAACTTTAACTTAAACGATTCGAACATTAATTTTGCGGAATGCGCAATTGTTTCCTGTCCTTAAGGTATTGTCTTAAAGCCACCAGGGCAGCTAGTTTTGCCTCTTCTTCAATTTCAGCTTCAAGTTTCTCGGCGGAATAGTAATTCTTTACAAAATGCGTATCGAAATTTCCGCTTCTAAAGGCTTCGTGCTCAAAAACAAATTTTCCAAACGGAAGCGTAGTCATCACGCCCTCAACTTCATATTGCTCTATGGCTTTTAGCATTAATTGAATCGCTTCCTCACGGGTTTTTCCATAAGTAATCAATTTTGCCAGCATCGGGTCGTAATAAATAGGAACTTCCATCCCTTCTTCAAACCCGTTATCTACCCGTATATTATCACCCTTCGGAATACTGTATTTTTCCAGTGTTCCAACACTTGGCATAAAATTATCCATTGGGTCTTCGGCATAAACCCGAAGTTCTACTGCGTGTCCTTTTATAGTTAGATCTTCCTGAAGCAATTTCAATTTTTCGCCACGGGCAATCCTTATTTGCTGTTCTACTAGGTCTATTCCTGTAATGTATTCGGTTACTGGATGCTCCACCTGCAAACGGGTATTCATTTCCAGAAAGTAAAAATTTTGGTTTTCATCGAAAAGAAACTCCACGGTGCCGGCACCAACATAATCGCAAGCTTTTGCCACTTTTACCGCGGCCTTACCCATTTGTTTTCGCAGTTTTGAATCCAGCACTACAGATGGTGCTTCTTCCACCACCTTTTGATGCCTACGCTGCACGCTACATTCCCGTTCAAAAAGATGAATATAATTTCCGTGGGAATCAGCTAAAACCTGAATTTCTATATGCCTTGGAGAAGAAACATACTTCTCAATAAAAACCGAACCATCGCCAAAAGCCGATTCAGCTTCGCTAATTGCGCGCTTCATCTGGTCTTCCAGGTCTTTTTCTTTTTCAACAATACGCATTCCTTTACCACCGCCACCAGCAGAAGCTTTTATTAAAATAGGAAAACCGATCTCTTTAGCAATTTTTTTCGCCTTTTCGGGATCGGTAACCGCTTCGTCAATTCCGGGGACCATTGGGATATCGTAATCCTTCACCGCATCTTTCGCAGCAAGTTTGCTTCCCATAATTTTAATGGCTTTAGAACCGGGACCAATCCAGGTAATCCCGTTCTTCTCTACATTTTCGGCAAAATCGGCATTTTCACTTAAAAATCCGTAACCGGGATGTATCCCGTCTACACCGAGTTCTTTAGCTACTTCAATAATTCTATCGCCTTTAAGATACGATTCGTTGGAAGGCGCTTCCCCTATGCAAACCGCCTCATCGGCAAACTTTACGTGGGGCGCATTTCTATCGGCCTTAGAAAACACTGCAACGGTCTTGATCCCCATTTTCTGAACGGTTTTCATTACCCGTAACGCAATCTCTCCCCTATTGGCTACTAATATTTTCTTCATTATTTTTTATAAATTTTGTTCCACTAATAACTGCAACCTGTTCACTGAATTATTCCATTTCAATTAACAACTGGTTCTTTTCCACTGTTTGCCCATTTTTTACGGTAATGGACTTCACCACTCCGTCTCTGGGTGCGGTTAGCGTGTTTTCCATTTTCATCGCTTCCAAAACCAGTAAATAATCGCCTTCTTTTACTTCAGCACCTTCTACTACGTTTACTTCCAGGATAAGCCCTGGCATTGGTGCTTTGATATCGTTGATCATTTGAGCTGTTCCCAGGGAAAGTCCCATCTCTTCAATGAGCAAATCCAGCTCGTTGGAAATTGCTACTTTGTAAGTGTTAGAATTGATCTTGATGTCGTACTGACGTTGAAGAAAATTTTCGGTAAAAACCTCAGCCTTAAAACTGCGATTTTCCTGTAACAAGTGATAATGCTTATCGGTAATTTCTTGTGTATCTAAAGCCGTAATCTGGTCTCTGGTAAATTCAAATTCAAATACATCATTTACTTTAACCTTATATTTTTTTTCCATATTTCGTAGTTTTCAAATCTAATTTGAAGCTTATGTTGTAAATATAGAAAAAGTTTGGAGCAATTACTTATGAGTTTTCAAGATTCAGGCTTAGATGAGGACAATTGAATTTACAATAAAATATAAAAAAAGCCCTGCAGATTCAAATATCTACAGGGCTTGTAATAATTGTTGTTATGAAATTATGAAAACTCTTTAATCGCTTCACTTAGGTCAAAAACTTTGGCATTCTTAAATTTGTTTTCAAGAATACTGCTTCCTGCAGCTGAGCGATATCCACCGGCACAGTGTACCATGAAGGGTTTATCCTCTGGTAATTCATCTGCACGATCTCTAAGCTCATTCAAAGGAATTGCTTTGGCATCATCAAAGATCTTACCTTCTTCAATCTCGCTTTCATTTCTTATATCTACGATGGTATAATTATCCTTATTAGATTTAAAATCTTCCAGTTTAAAATCATCTGATGATTTTGAAACTTTTTCAGATAAAGTCACTACTCCTTTCATTTGCTTTTCATAACCGATTTTAGCAGTTCTTTCTAGCAAATCGTCAATTTGATCTACGCTTTCAACAACAAGGTAAAATTCCTCTTCCGGCTCAATAATAGCGCCTAACCAGGTTTCATACTTATCGCCTTCCGATCTTGCCATTATATTAATACTGTTTGGCAAATGTCCTTTTTTGTAAACATTGCCATCACGAGTATCTACAACGGTTGTTCCTTCTTCTTCTAAGGAATCTACATAAAGTTTAACCGGAACTTCATATTTTGCCTTTTGAACATTTAAAGCACCTTTTCGGTTTATTTCCACATTAAATCCAAAATATGAAGGAATAAAGGGTTGATCCTTTAGGATTTCTTCTAAAAACTCTTCTTCAGTTTGGTCTTTAAAAGCCCAGTTTCCCTGGCGCTCATTTCCTAATGTACTGGAAGAAGCGTCACTCATATTTTTCCCGCAAAGCGAACCTGCACCGTGAGCAGGGTAAATTAATGTATCATCTGGCAAATCGTTAAATTTGGTTTGCATTGTGTTGTACATTTGTTTAGCCAATTCTACACGCTTTGCTTTCATATTACCAGCTTTTTCGCGTAAATCTGGTCTCCCAACATTTCCAATAAAAAGCGTATCTCCACTAAACATAACGGTTTCGCCGTTTTCTTCAGCAATAAAAGTTAAACTATCTGGCGAATGGCCGGGAGTGTGTAATGGCTTTATACTTGCGTTTCCAATTTTCACTTCATCTCCTTCATCAAAAGGTGTGTGCGAATATTCTACGCCAACTTTTTCACTAATATAAATTGTTGCACCGGTTTCCTTCTGAATCTGCAAATGCCCACTCACAAAATCGGCGTGAGGGTGAGTTTCAAAAACCGCCACGATCTTTGCATTGTTCTCTTCGGCAAATTTATAGTATTGCATAGGATTACGGCTTGGATCTACCAAAGCCATTTCTCCATTGCTTATCAGCGCGTAAGAATAATGCGCAAGTGGTTCGTCTTTAAACTGTTTTATTTTCATTTTCTGTCTTTTTTAAATTATAAACTGATTTCTGTGTATTATTTTTTTTAAATGGAAATACCATTTGATTTTTAAAATCTTGCGGAAATTCTTCATCTCCTTCAAAACCTAATTCTATATCTTTTCCTTCCTGAGGAATATATGCTGTCCCAAACAAGTAATCCCAAATACTCAAGCTTAAGCCGAAATTCATTCCATAAGGTCTGTCTTCCGGAAGGGCTTTGGAGTGATGCCAGATATGCATTTTAGGATTATTCAACAGATATCCGAAAACACCATAATTCCAGCCCACATTCGCGTGATTTAAATGCCCAATGAAAACTGCAAACATATGCACCACAAAAAATTCCTGAATTCCAAAGCCAATCATTGCCAGCGGAATATACTGCACGGTTTTATAAATAATGGTTTCCATAAAATGAAACCTAAACTGTGCGGCAAAGCCCATTTCCTTAGCGCTGTGGTGCACTTTGTGAAACTCCCAAAGCCACGGCTGTTTGTGCAACTGCCGGTGAACATTCCATTGTATAAAATCGGCTATAATGAACATTATTAGCAATTGTACCCAAATCGGGAAGTTTTGTACTTCTATGGCCACAATATTGGTAATTCCGAATAGGCCAAGGAAATCGTTAAACAATTCCACGGCAACGTTCGAGATCGCATTATAACCAACCAGCGAAAACAGGAAAAAATTAAATAAAATATAGAACGTATCCAGCCAAAAATCCTTTCGAAAAATCTTTTGATCTTTTCTCCAGGGGATTAATATTTCCAGCACCCAAACTAAAAGCGACAATCCAATTAACCAATAGAAATAATTGGTCCAGGAAGGATTGCTAATTTCGTTAACCAGGTAATTAAAATACCCGGTAAAAGAATCGGCAATTATGTTTAAGTACTTTTCCAACCGATTTATTAAGTTTTACAATGCAAAAATATAATAATCCTACACTAAGGGCAGTAACTTTTGTTACAGTAGACAAAACCTCCGTAACTTATTAAATTTTGAGGTTCTTAACATAGGTAACCATTATAATGTTAGTCTTTGTTAAATGCCGAATATTTTAGCCTTTTCTATTTATTTTTATTGCTGAAAATTTCAAAAAAATCAACTATAAAATTATAATTAAATGAGTCAGTTTAAGTTACAACATACGTTTGGATTAGGCGGAGTTGCCATCGGTAATGGATTTAATGAATTAAGCGATGATGAAGCCGAAAAGACATTGGAAGCCGCCTGGGAAGCCGGAGTAAGATATTACGATACTTCGCCCTGGTATGGTTTGGGTTTGAGCGAAAGGCGTTTTGGACATTTTCTGCATAATAAAAAACGAGAAGATTATGTGCTTTCCACTAAAGTTGGTCGAGTTTTAAAAGCTACTAAAAATGTCCCTGAAGTAATGTGGAAAAACCCATCACCATTTGATTATATATATGATTATTCTGCTGATTCTGTAAGGCGTTCTGTAGAAGATAGCTTGCAGCGCTTAGGCGTAGAAAGTATAGATTATGCTTTTATCCACGACCTCTCCCCAGATCATAACGATGAATACGAAGAAGGCACAACCTGGGAAGACCATTTTGAAGTTGCGAAAAAAGGCGCAATGCCAGAACTTGAAAAAATGAAAGAAGAAGGTTTGATCAAAGCCTGGGGACTAGGTGTAAATACCATTGATCCCATTCTAAAAACTTTAGAAGTCGCAAAACCAGATGTTTTTCTTTCTGCTATTCAATATTCTTTGGTTCATCATAAAGAATCTCTGGAGCGTTTATTACCAGCAATAGAAAAAAGTGAAGCCACTTTAATAAATGCGGCACCTTTTAATGCAGGCTTGCTTGCCGGACAAAAACGTTATAATTATGCCGGGGAAATGCCAAATGATATTTCAGATCGATATAAAAAGATCCTTGAAATTGCTAAAAAGCATAATGTAAACCTTGTAGCAGCTTCGCTTCAATTTTCTTTAGCACCCAAAACGGCAGGAACGGTCCTGGCCGGTGCAAGTAAACCCGAACAGGTTCGTGAAAATATAAAAGCCCTGGAAGAAAAAATTTCGGGAGAATTCTGGTCAGATTTAAAAAAAGAAAAACTAATCGAAGAGAAAGCAGAAGTTCCTGCATAAAATATTAAGCCACGAATTCAGGAATACTTTTTATTTGTGAATTCGTGGCTTTTTTACAAGTTATGATCAAAGCTCAAATTGCAAGCTTATTATTATATGTAAAATTCATTATTATCAATAGTTCTTTCAGAAATAAATCCTGTACTAGTTCACTTTAAAATTCAAATGAGGTGGAAATTAACTCTTAAATTTCAATAATTTCCGGGTTTTATTATCTCTATAATCCATTCTAATAAAAATAATAGCTGCTGAAATTAAAGTAAGAATACCAATTAACATAATCGCGGCCTCAATACTTACCAAATCGGCAATTACTCCAGTTAGCACTGCTCCTATCGCATAACCTAAATCTCGCCAAAGTCTGAAAACACCGATACTTTTTGCCCGGTCTTGTGGATGGGTATAATCGGCAATAGTTGCCAGAAAAGTTGGGTATACCATTGCGGTTCCCCAGCCGAGTAAAGAAGAAAGTATCACAAAATGTGTCATTGTTTCGGCCCAAACCAAAATCACCAAAACTATTGCTTGTAAGAGCATCCCGATAAACAGCATATCTTTCTTACTAAAAATATCGGCCATCCTACCGGTAAACAATTGCCCTATGCCCCAAACTGCGGGATAAAGCGCTGTAACAATTCCTATTTGTTCAAGATTAAAACCTTTTCCGGAAAGTAAGATTGGAAATAATCCCCAGGCCATCCCGTCATTAAGATTATTGATTAAACCTGCCTGACTTACAGAACCAAGGTTTTTATCTTTCCAGGTAGTATCCCAAAAAATATTCTTTAATCGAGACATCCCGCTGCTGCCTTCTTCTTTAGCTACGTGATGTCTGGTGTCTTTTACAAAGAAAATACTGAAAAGTAATCCCAATAACATTAATACAATCCCAATATAAAACGGATAAGGCCTTAAACCATATTCTGAAGCGATCCAACCAGTTAAAAATGCCACTACAGCTACCGCAAAATACCCGGCAAATTCGTTTAATCCCATGGCAAAACCACGCTGCTTTTCACCTACAAGATCAATCTTCATAACCACGGTACTACTCCAGGCCAATCCCTGGTTAATTCCCAGCAAAACATTGGCAACAATAATCCAGTTCCAGTTTTCGGCATAAATTAGGATAAACGGAATAGGAATGGCAAAAATCCATCCTAACACCAGAAGGTTTTTTCTTCCAAATTTATTAGCAAGAGCACCCGCGTAATAATTGGAGATTGCTTTTACCACTCCAAAAACCACGATAAACGATAAAATAGCGCTAGTTGCCGCTATGCCAAATTCTTTCTCGGCAATTTCGGGTAAGATACTACGTTCCAGACCTACCATCCCACCAACAAAAGCATTCACCAGAACCAGCAAACTAAATTGCTTCCAGTTTTCTTTTAATCCTAATTTTATATTTTCCATTCGGTAAGCTTTGAAATTTAAAAGTTAAAGTTCGTCACAAAATTCAACTGGTTAAAATTACTCTTATTAAAAATGCTTTGAGCATCGGTGTGGTTTTGATTTTTTCTATAAATCCATAAAATATCAAAACTCAGGCCTTCGAGAAATCCACTGGCATAATAACTTAAATGACTATTTACCTGAAAAGATTCATCTACATTATATTTATTAAATTTAAACTTACCGGTTTCCGGGCCTTGCAATTGTTGCATCTCCATCCCAATATGAAAATCGGGCTTTGGTAAGTGATATTGAGCCTTAATTGTAAAAACATCTATATTTCCCAAACCTTCCAGGCGCGATCTTGGAATTGAAGTAAAAAATTGATCCCGCCCTAGTTCCTTCGGAAATAAAAATCGGCCCGAATCAAAAGCGTGGGTATAGGCAAACGTTAAATTTAAACCGGCATTCTCCCAATTAAGCTGTGAACTTAAAACCTGTCCATTTTCATCGGGTTGAACATATCGCTTTAAGAAATCCAGGTCTTCTGAATAAGAAAAAGGATTTTGATATACATATTGAATTCCAAATTTAAAATCTGCCAGGTCATAGCCGGCTTCTGCCCAAATCGTATTCATCACTTTATCCAGATAAAAATCATAAAATTTCAGCTCAAAATTCTCGCTTTTAAAATTATAATTTATAATCCCAATTCCAGAAGAAGGATAGGATTCATGATATTCAGCCATTTCTCCATTAGGCTGAAATCCGTTATAGAAAAGTCCTATTGTTTCTTCCATAGAGAACCACTCGGTAGTTGAACGAGGCGAAGCTCCATCAAGCCAACCTAAATTAACCTGATGTTTTATACCGAAATTTAAGTGTGCCCAGGCACCACGATGGGCAAAGGGTTTCATTCGGCCGTCGCTATGGTTTAAAAGCGGAGTAAATTCAGTTTCCAATTTTCCATAACTTAAATAAGAATTCCCAAAACGATAGCGAATAAATAGTTCCTCTAACCTATCAAGATCATTGAAATTTCCTTTGTTTATCACATCATAAAGTTCATATTCCCACTTTGCATTTTTACCCGTGACTGCGTCTTCTATTCCCAGATCACTGCCAAAAGTCTTAAAAGTAAAAATTCCCTTTACCCCAATCTCAAAACCTTTAAAATTTCCCGTTGTGAATCCCACTGCACCGCCGGTTGCATTAGTATAATAATTTTGTAAATCGCCCCGGTTAATGGTATTCATAAAATAATTACGAAAGTGGCCATGAAAATGGGCATTGATAAAAATATCCTTCAATTGAGGGTCTTCCTCTTTTAAAGATGTTTTGTGTTGTGCATTCAAATAAAAGCTCAGGAAAAAAGCAAAAACCAGAGGGGTTAACTTTATATTCTTCAAAATAAAAGATTATTAGATTTGGAATGCAAAAGTCTTTTAATTCTGGAGCTACTACTGTAACAAGGGTTACTTAGCCTTCAATTATGTGTGTAACATTAGTCACAAAACGCTTCACTTGTTTGCTTTATATTTGAAAATTAAATGAAATTAAATACTTACATAGCGATTTTTCTTACCTTGGTTTTCTTCGGAAAATTCCTGCTGCTGGACACAAAGGTGCTCAACAGCATTTTAGGTACCGATGAAATTGCATTAGTAAATACGTTATGTAAGAAAAAAATTAAGAAATCTGTAGATACGGTAAATCTTTCACAGAAATCTTCGGTACTCGTTATTAATTCTGAGGCATTGTGTAATGCCCCATTCTACATTCCAAAAATTAACTTGTCCGAAGTTGAACAAATAAATAATTTTCAGGATTTCAGTTACTTAAATCCTTCTGTTATTTCCACCTATTTTTCTAAAAATTACCCACCTCCGAAGTTATTAGTGGCATAATCGAATCAAATTCCGGATCCAAATCTGGATAAATATGATTTTTCACTAATCTTAAATTAACATGAATACAAAAATTTTAGTAAGTCGTCGCTCTATACAAGTCTTTAGAGTGATGCTCAGCGGGATATTTCTCGTGGCCAGTTTACATCATTTACTCAATGTAGATAAAACGGTGCAAAGAATAGATCAGGCTAATTTTAAAGGAATTGCTTACTTCTTTGGGCATCCCGAATTTATGGTAATAATATCAGGCATTGTTATGCTTCTAGCGGGCTCCAGTTTGCTTATAGGCTACAAAACACGCTGGTCATCAATAATTTTACTGGCGGTTTTAATACCTATTACTCTAACCATACAGGTTGGACAAATAACCACATTAGGCCCCCTATTTAAAAATGTTGCGATTTCAGGCGGACTCCTGTTTTTTATACTAAATGATTTTAAAGATCAACAAATAACAAAAATATAACCGACTGTTTCAGTCACAAAAATTCAAAAAATGAAAAAGATAATTCTAATTTTCACAGCTTTTATAATGCTGTTTTCAGTAAATACGCAAGCACAAAATCACGATACAGAAAAGAATAACTACGTGGTTTTAACCAAGAAAATTCCGCAATTACAACCTATTTTAATTACTGCGGAAGAATTGAAAAAAGAAGACGGACATCATTTTGGTGATTTCCAAATTATCGTTTGTGGTCAAACCGTGAAAGGTTTAACCGATAAAGAGGAAATGAAAAAATTCACCGAAAGGGCTAAAAAGGCCGGAGTTGCAATAAAAGCCTGCGGATTTTCCCTGAATAAATTCGAAGTAAATCCCGATGAAATTCCTTCAGAAATAGAAATCGTAGAAAATGGTATTCTATACAATTTTCAACTTCAGAAAAAAGGATATTTCAGTATAGAGCTTTAAAAAAAGAGAAATGAAAAAATTAACAGGAATATTACTAGTGTTCTTAACCTTAGGTTTTTCAATGAATGCTCAAATGGCAGCTGGAGATCATAAGAATAATTACATAGTATTAACAACAAAGATCCCTCAAATGGAACCAATTATCCTTACCGCTAATTCTTTGAAAGAGGAAGACGGTGAGAAATTTGGCGACTTCCAGATAGTCTTGTATGGACTCAATATTAAAGGGCTTACTAACATAAAAGAAATGGATAAGTATGTAAATAAAGCTAAGGCTACAGGTGTACAAATAATGGTTTGTAAACTTTCCCTGGCTAAGCTAAAAATTAATTCCACAGATCTTCATCCATATATTAAGGTCGTAGATCACGCATTTACTCATGCTATTGAACTACAAAAAAATAAAAACTATTACAGTCTTGAATTATAAAATAATAAATATGAAATTTAATTTAAAAGCAGTTCTTGGGATGTTAACCGTCCTGGTAAGTGCAGGTCTCACCTCTTGTAAAGAATCAAGCAAAGAGGATTCATTAAGTAAAGATGCTAATAAATCAACTAAAATCACCATTTTACAAACTGCCGATATTCACGGGCAACTGGACTCTCACCCCGAATTATTCTGGGAAAATGAAGAAATAGTTTTTAAAGAACGTGGGGGCCTGGCGCATATTCAAACCTTATTTAAGGAAGAACGGGCAAAAAACCCGAATACGGTGATTTTGGATGGAGGCGATCTAATCCAGGGAAGCGGTTATGCCGCGTTGTCTGAAGGGAAAATTTTCCCCGACATCATTAAAAATATGGATTATGATCTTATTGTACCCGGAAACTGGGAAGTGGTTTACGGCAAACAGGTGATGATGGATGTTTTACAGGCTTTTGAAACACCTGTAATTGTTCAGAATATGTTTCATAATGATAATAAAAAAGAGCTTTTCCCTCCTTACTGGATCAAAGAAATCGAGGGTGTAAAACTCGGATTTATAGGTATTAACGATCCCGATGTTCCTGTGCGGCAAAACCCGATCTTTAGCGAAGGAATTGCTTTTAGCGGACTGGACGATGGTGTGGAAGAATTGATCCAGAAAGTAAAAAACGAAGAAAAAGTTGATGCGTTGTTTCTCGTAACACATTTCGGGATTTTTAAGCAGGTAGAACTTGCAAACAACCCAATAGCAAAGGATGTAGATTATATTTTTGGAAACGATACCCACGAACGGGTTCGGGAGCCTATTGAAGGTAAATACGCCAAAGTTACCGAACCCGGAGCTTTTGGTTCCTTCGTTGGGAAATTAGATCTTTATTTTAAAGATGGCGAAATTGTAGACCAGGAATATGAATTGATGGATGTGGATCCTAAAAAATATCCAGCCGATCCTGAAATCGCCGAGTTGGTTAAGAAGGCTAAAGCTCCTTACAAAGAACATTTGGAAACCGTAATTGGTTATACTGAAACTCCACTTTACCGCTACTTAACCGTAGAAAACCCAATGGATAATATGATTACCGATGCTGCACGCTGGAAAACCGGCGCAGATATCTCCATCTCTAACGGATTTCGATTTGGAAATCCTATAGTTCCCGAAAACGGAAAACCGGCTCCTATCACCCGGGCTAATTTATGGAACTTATTACCGGTAAATGAAAAAGTAAAAACGGGAAAAGCCAGTGGAAAGCAGATCAAAGACTGGTTGGAAAATGAAATGCATAATGCATTTGCCCAAAATTCAAAAGAACGCTTTGGTGGCTGGCTGGTAAGATTTTCAGGAATGAAAGTCAATTTTAATTCTCAAAATGAAAAAGGTAAACGAATACAATCGGTTACTGTGAAAGGTGAAGAGATGCAGGATGATGAATATTATACCATTTCAGCCTGCGTGAGACCAGGCGACCCGATAGATAACCTTTGCCGAATGCCAAATGTAAAAGATGTTGAGGTAAAAGATTATACCATTCACGAACTGGTAGAAGAATATTTGCAAAAAAATTCGCCTGTGTCCCCTAAACTGGATGGACGCGCTTATTGCGAATATTTAGGCGAAAAATCGTTTTCAACAGTTCCCGGAACCGATTATAAATTTCAATAAATAAATAAACCTCACAAGTCTCCGATAGCTTTATAGCTTGAGACCTGTGAGGTTTATTTTTAAATTATTGGCTTTTTAGCCACAAACCGAATTACAGCAGCTTTTCCCTGGTGATATTTACCTTCTGAAAGCTCCGTTATTCTGTCTTCAAATTCTTCAAATTTATAACCGCCAAAAATAGTTTGTAATTCTTCTTTGGAAAACAACATTTCAGCGTTCTTAGGTCCACCCGACTGAGGATTTTCTTTTTGAATATCTATTTGTTCTTTGCTAAAAGCTTCAAAGATAACAACTCCATCAGGCTTTAATAAACTTTTAAATTCTTCAATATAGTTTTGTTTATCCTCTGGAGAAAAATGGGCAAAGATTAAAGCTATAACATCAAATTGCTCCTTTTTATAACCCAACTCAGGCAATCTCCCTACTTTATAATCAATTTTGACGCCTTCTTCTTCAGAAAGTTTTAAGGCTTTCTCTTTTCCTTTTTCACTAATATCGAAAGCGGAAACTTCCCAGTCTTTAGAAGAAGCATAAACAGCATTCCGTCCCTCCCCTTCAGCTGGAAACAGGATTTTTCCCGGCGCTATTTCACCAATTTTATTCTTAAAATATTTGTTCGGGGCTTTACCGTACACATAATCTTTTTCAGCATATCGCTCGTTCCAAAAATCTTTCATAAGCTTTTATTTTTTTCTAAAACAACAAAAAGTGAAATTTTGAATAGCCCCGGTTGGGGTTTTATGATCTATATTTTCTGAGCTTAAAAGCTCAAATTTATTTTGTAATAATTCCTGAAGATCTTCTTTTGAATATTGTTTAATTGTTCTTCCGCTGCATTTTTCGGGACCGTTTTTTGAAAAGGTCGCTAAAATTATAAATCCGCCTGAAGCTACTGAATTTTCTAAGTTTCGTATATAATTTTCAATTTGGTGTTCTTCGGTTAAAAAATGAAAAGCAGCACGATCGTGCCAGAGATGATAAACTTGAGTTACTTCAAATTCTGTAGCATCAGCAACTATCCAGTTTACCTTTTGAGCATCATCCTTTAGACGATTTTTTGCTTTTTCGATTGCTTTTTTAGAAATATCAAAAACAGAAATATCCCGATATCCCTCTTTTAATAAATAGTCTACTAGATTTGAATCTCCTCCTCCAACGTCTATAATTTTAGAACATTGAGGTAAATCCAAATCTTTTATAAGCTGCAAAGAGGTTTCGGGTTTCTCCTGGTACCAACTTGCATCTTCATAAGATTTCTTTTGGTAAACCTCTTCCCAATGTGATTTTGTTTCTTTCATAATTAATCTTTTTCCGGTTTTTCCAGCACTTTAATCATATTGAAAGATTTCATTAAATGAAAAAGACCAGGTAAAATTACAAATCCGCCAATTAGTAACATAATCGCTAAATTGCTTATGGTAGATTCAGGAGCAATATTATTTAGCAGACTAATTTCTTCTTCTGCAGTAATGATAATATAAGGAAAATGAGCGTAAAGGGCGGCGAAAAGTATTAAAACAACCTGAAAACCCGCTAAATACCTACTCGCAACTCTATATTCCTTTTTAATAAATTTCCAAAGCGGAAATAATAAGATTCCCGATAAGCCCACGCAGGCTAGTGAAACCGGATTTTGAATAAAATCTTCAGCAAATTTAATCCCGGTGAAATATCCATAACTGATAAGAATAACGCCTAGCACTACCAATACTAACGTGAAAAATGCTGAATTCTTAGCGTAATGCTTTCTGGCTTTTCCGTCAGCTTCCCCAATTAAAAACGTTGAAGCTAAAAAGGCACAAAGTGCGGCATAAAATAAACCTACAAGTAAGGCGAAAATATTCAGCCAATGCTGCATAAAAAGGTCGTAAAAACCGAAAGTCTCATAATCTTCGGTAATAATTATTTCTCCACCAATTAATGCTCCGAAAGACATTCCCAGGAAAATTGGGGTCACAAAACTTCCAATTCTAAAAAGCCAGTTATACCAAAACTGAGATTTATCTAAAACCGCATCGTAATGTCGAAAAACAAAAGCTACACCACGCAAAGTAATTCCTAGTAGCACCAGGCTTAAAGGAATATGCAGGTAAATAATCATTAGATTAAAATAAGCCGGAAAAGCCACCCATAGAATAACCAGCATAATTATTAACCAGATATGGTTAGCTTCCCATATTGGTCCCATTACCCGATAAATTGTATCGCGGGTATGTTCTTTATTTCTGGCCGAAGAAAACAACTCAACGATCCCGGCACCAAAATCGGCGCCCCCCAGAAGCACATACAATAGAAGCGAAAACAATAGAAAAAACAGAACGATATAAAGCATAATTAATCTTTGGTTTTATTCCCACCAGTGGGCTTAATATTACACGGCTAGTCACGATCAAAAAAACTTTAAGTGGTCTTATCCTCATCCTCAGGTTCCTGATTTAAGGATTTAATTTGTCGGTTCATCAACCAAGTTACCGTTATGGCCAAAACGGTATAGAGAAAAAGGTAATAGAAGAAGCTATATTTCATACCCGGCATTGGGGTTACAGCATCTTCAGTTCTCATAATTTGGTGAATAATCCAGGGTTGTCTTCCAACTTCGGTCACTATCCAACCAGCTTCAATAGCGATAAAACCAAGCGGCGCAACTACAATAAACAATAACCAGTAATATTTATTTTGAAGCCAGTTTTTCTTTCTTAAACTGATAAAATAAATCAATCCTGCAAACATCAGCAAGGTACCTATGCCAATCATAGTCTGGAACGCATAATGTACAATTGCCACGGGTGGCAGTTCATCATCAGGAAAATCGTTTAGTCCCTTTACTTCGGCATCAAAATCACCAAAAGCAAGAAATGATAAAGCTTTTGGAATTTCAATTTTATGTGAAATAGTTCGATTTTCTTCATCTACAATTCCGCCTATGTAAAGCGGAGCTCCTTTTTGAGTTTCATAATGTGCTTCCATAGCGGCGAGTTTCACCGGTTGACGCTCTGCCACGTCTTTTGCTGAAAGATCGCCACTTATAGGTTGTAGAAAGGCTGCAACGGCCCCAAAAACAATCGCGATTTTAAAAGCTTTGGTATGTAATTCTACATTTCTTTTGCGAAAAATCTGAAAAGCGTGAATTCCTGCCACTCCAAAACTGGTTGCAACAAAAGCAGCCAAAGTCATATGCAGTGCCTGGGTAAACCAGGCCGGATTTAAAAATGCCGCAACAGGATCTATATTAGTAAATTCGCCATTAATATATTCGAAGCCGGATGGCGCATTCATCCAGCCGTTAGCCGAGACAACAAGAATTCCTGAAGCAACCCCGGAAACTCCGATAATAATTCCGGTAAACCAGTGAAATTTTTCTGGCAGTTTGTCCCAACCATAAAGGTAAAAACCAAGAGCGATGGCTTCAACGAAAAATGCGGCACCTTCCAGAGAAAACGGCATTCCTATAATGGGACCGGCGTGTTTCATAAATTCTGGCCAGAGCATTCCCAGTTCAAAAGAAAGCGCGGTTCCCGAAACAGCCCCGGTAACAAAAAAGATTGCCACTCCCTTTAACCAGGCCATGGTCAATCTTTTATATATCGGATTTCTTGTTTTTAGCCATTTATGGTGTGAAACCACCATAAAAAAGGGCATTACCATACCAATACAGGCAAAAATGATATGAAAGCCTAAGGTAAAAGCCATTTGTAGGCGGGCGTAATCTAAATTCTCCATTAAGTCTTAGTTTATTGATTTCAAGCCATTTCAAAAAGACTAATCAATATAATTTTCAACGAATAAATTTAGGGAAAAATCTTCCCGTGTCCTGCCGGTAATCACGATATTTTGAATACTTTAAGCATAATTGTTCTTCTTCGTATTCTGATTTAAACCAGAATAAAATTAGCAATAAAACCGTAATTCCTATCTTAAAGCCGGACGCGAAATACAGGGATAGAAAAAATAAAAAAATTATAACTCCGGAATAAATAGGGTGTCTAACATATTTAAATAATCCGGTTGTAATTAACGTTGCATTTTTCTTTGGCTTCGGAAAAGGAGAGAGATTAGTATTGAGTTGAAGTATTGAAATTATAATTATAAAAAAACCAATACCACTTAAAATTAAAAAAACCGGCTGAAACAATTCCAACCGGTTAAATTCTAAAGCTTTAATATCAATTACCCAGGCTATAAAAAGCACAAATTGCATCCCGACAAAAAAGTAGTTTTTAAATGGCATCGCATCAGTTTTCTATTCCCTGAATTTACGAAATTTCAGCCCAAATAATATAAACACCCATTATTAGCACAAACCAGCCAAAACCTTTTTTCAGTTTTTTCCCATCTATAAATTTATTGAGATAAATTCCTATAAACATTCCCACCATGGCAAGTCCGGAGAAAATTGCCAAGAACAGCCAGTTAATTTCCATATTTTGAATATCTCCAATAAAACCTATCAGCGATTTAATGGCAATAATTAACAATGACGTCGCCACGGCTTTTTTCATTGGAAGTTTAGCCAAAAGCACTAAGGCAGGAATAATTAGAAATCCGCCACCGGCACCAACGATTCCGGTAAGTACTCCAACCACAATCCCTTCAATAATAATTAGGGGATAATTATAAGTTATTTCAACATTTTCTAATTTTTCCTTACCATTATCGCGAATCATAGAAATTGAGGCCAATACCATAATAATGGCAAAAAACAACATTATTCCAATGTTCTTCGTGATTTCAAAATCTCCAATACTAAAAAGAGATTCTGGAATTGCAGGAACCATCCACTTTCTTGTGGAATAAACAGCAATAAAAGCAGGAATGGAAAACACGATAGCCGTTCTAAAATCTACCAGTTTTTTCTGCATATTTTTAAACGCGCCCACTAGAGCAGAAGCTCCTACCACAAAAAGAGAATATGCTGTGGCAGTTACGGGATTAATTGCAAGTAAATAAACCAATACTGGAACCGTTAATATTGAACCGCCGCCACCTATAAGGCCTAAGACCACGCCAATTACTAATGCTCCAAAGTAACCCAGTATTTCAAGTATTTCCATATCTAAATTTTATTATGGCGCAAAAGTACCTGCAATATGGGTGTTTTACAGTAACAAGGGTTACACAGGTTTAAAGTTCTAAGACTTCTATGCTATTTCGTTGAAGTTTTATCCTTTCGTCCAGTTCAAGTTTTTTCAACAACCTAGAAATCACAACCCGTGAAGTATGTAAATCGTAAGCTATTTGTTGATGGGTAACTGCAATTACTTCACTCTGATTTATCTTCGCTTTATCCTGAAGATATTTCATTAAACGCTGATCCATATTCATAAAGGCAATGGTATCAATGGTGTCCAACATTTCTGAAAGACGAGCGTGATAACTTTCAAAAACAAAATCACGCCAGGATTTATACTTTGAGGTCCACTCTTCCATTTTTTCTATGGGAATCATAATCAACTTTGTATCGCGTTCAGCAATGGCCCTGATTTCACTTTTGGTTTGGCCCAGACAACAAGAAAGCGTCATTGCACAGGTATCGCCTCGCTCCAGGAAATACAAGAGAAGTTCATCTCCATCCTTGTCCTCCCGCATGATCTTAATAGCTCCTTCAACTAATAAAGGCATCATTTTTACATAATCCCCAATCTCAATAATTTTTTCTCCGGCTCCAACAACCTGAAGCTTACCAACGCGGTTAATTTCTTCAATTAGTTCGTCTTCAAAAATAAATCCGTAGGCTTCCTTTAATTCTTGTAGCATATTGCTGAGCTATTTATAAATTCTGAAAATACAATTTTTTCAAAAACTAAAATTAGTATTTAAAATGGGAATGTGGAGCATTTTTAGCCGAAAGTCTATCCCGGTAATACATAAAAATAAATAGAAAGGTAATGGCAAAATGTACCAAAAAGCACGAAAATATGAAAGATGGCGTGGTTAAACTTAAGCTTATCCAAACTAAATAACACAGCTCCAATCGTGTAAGAAATTCCGCCGGCAAACAGCCACCACAAACCTTCTGAACTTAAGTTATCGTAAAGAGGCTTAATAGCGAAAACAATAATCCAGCCCATCACTACATACATTACGGTAGACAGGGTTTGATATTTGCCAATATAGAAAAGTTTAAGGATAATACCGGTAAGGGCACAGCCCCAAACTACACCAAAGATGATCCATCCCACCCAGCCTTCTAAAGTCACCAGCGCAAAGGGCGTATAGCTACCGGCAATAAGCACATAAATTGAAGCGTGATCCAGAATATTTAGCCTGTACCGCCAGTTTTTATTCGTGGCAGAGTGATATAAAGTAGAAGCCGCATACAACAGAATCATACTCGCACCAAAAATACTAAAGCTCACCAGGTGTACCGTTTCGCCAAGTTCGTTGGCTCTTAATATCAATAAAACAAGACCGAGTATACTTAAGGCAAAACCAAAAGCGTGCGAAATCACGTTTAATTTTTCTTCAAAAGGCTCGTATTGATTAAATGACATTTTAAAAAATTTTGAAAAGAGAATTTCAGCTAAAAAAATTATAATCTATACCTAAGTGGTTAAAAAACCTCACAGGGTAGTTAATGATATAAAATTAATAAGTTTCAGCATTAATTGGAATATTTTAAACGGGCAATTTTTATTATTTTCGGGCTTTCACACCTGCATAAATCCTTAACCTATTCCTATGAAAATCCTGCATACCGCCGACTGGCATATTGGTAAAAAGCTGCATAAACATAGCCTGCACCCAGATTTTGATCTTTTTACAGATTGGCTTTGCGATTGTATTGCCGAAAATAAAGTGGAAGTTTTACTGGTTTCGGGCGATGTTTTTGATCTTGCCAATCCTTCTTCAGAAGCCAGGCAACAATATTTTAAAGCTTTGATGAAGCTGAAGCGTTTGGATTGCAAGATCGTTCTTACCGGTGGAAATCACGATTCGCCTGCGATGCTAAACGCGCCGCAAGAAGTTTTACGTGAACTGGATATTCATATTATTGGCGGTTTGCCAGATGAAATTTCAGAATGTATTATTCCTATCAAAAATAAAGAAAATAAAACCGAACTGCTCATCGCTGCCCTCCCCTATTTACGCGATGCCGATTTGAGAACAGCCAGCCAGGGAAATTCTTATGAAGACCGACTGGAAGCCTTACGGAAAGGGATTCAGCAAACATTTTTAGATACCGCTGAAATTTGTAAAACTCAATATCAAGGAGTCCCTGCCATCGCTATGGGGCATTTATTTGCTGCAGGAGCCGAAACTTCGGAAAGCGAGCGCGATATTCAAATTGGGAACCAGGCAGCTTTTAATGCGCTTCAATTTGGCGATTATTTCAATTATATCGCGCTAGGACATATTCATAAACCCCAAAGAGTGAACGCGGCCACGCCTACTTTTTACAGTGGATCGCCCATTCCGCTTTCATTTAGCGAACGAACCAATAAAAACCGTATTCTACTCCTGGATACAGCAATCGGTTGGGAACCACAGAATATTGAAATTCCTGTTTTTAGAAAATTGTTAAAGATCACAGGTGACCTGGAAAGTCTTCGGCAAAAACTGCTAGAACTAGAACCTTGTTCCGGACTCGCTTCTTTAATTGAAATTGAATTGAAAGAAGAAAATTTTGACTCCAATAAAATATATGAACTGGATCAATTAGTAGATAATTTTAAGGTGGAAGGCTATGAGATCGTAAAACACCGCGCCACTTTTGAAAATAAAATTAGTGGTAGTGGTGAACTTTATGAGAAAAAACAACAGCTGGAAGACCTTCAGCCTTTAGATGTTTTTCAGAAATTAATAGACCGACAGGAAGAAGATGAAGATACCCGCCAGGAATTATTAAGCGCTTTTAATGAAATCCTTGAAGAAGTGCACCAATCAAAACGAGCTTAAATAATGAAAATCCTAAGCATAGCTTTTAAAAATATCAATTCCCTAAAAGGCGAAAACTATATAGATTTTGAAGCTTCCCCTTTTTCGGGAAATACACTTTTTGCGATAACCGGGCCTACGGGGAGCGGAAAAAGTAGTATTCTGGATGTGATCTCCCTAGCACTTTTTAATCAGGTGCCGCGATTGGGGAAAATCAGTAAAAAGGAGATCAGGGAAAAAGGCGCCATTCTTACCCGAAACCAGAAAGAAGCTTACGCGAAAGTGACTTACCAAACCAATGCTGGGCGTTTCACATCTTCCTGGAGTATTGAGGTGAACCGAAATGGAAACCTGAACGATTATAATATGGAAATTGCCAACCTTCAGGATAACTCGCTGTTGGACCTTAAAAAATCTGAGGTTCCGGCGAAAAACGAAGATCTTATCGGGTTAAATTACGACCAGTTTATTAAATCGGTTTTATTAGCACAGGGCGATTTTGCAAAATTCCTTTCAGCCAAAAAAGAGGAACGTGGTGAATTGCTGGAAAAGATTACCGGCACCGGGATTTACCGCCAACTCGGGATTATGGCTTTTGAACGTTTTAAAACTGAAACTTCTGAAATTGAAAAGCAGCAAGACGAGATAAAATTGATTAGCTCCTATTTACTTTCTGAAGATGACCTGGAAACTTTCAATAAGGATTTAAAGGAAAAAACTGCCCAAACTGAAAACTTGCAGAAGGATTTAAAGTTGATTGAAAAACAACTGGAATTAAAGCAGACCATTAAAAAACAGGAAAAGGAAATAAGCGGTTTAGAGACAGAAGAATTAAAACTGAAGGAGCAGCTAAAAGAATTTGAAAATGAATATGGCAATAGCCTAAAGCAACACGAAAAGCTACAACCAATTGTTGAAGAATTGCAAACCTGGAAACGCTATCAACAGGAATTAGGAGGTTTAAAAGTTAACCTGAATAAAACTTCAGAAAAAATTGAGTTGAATAAAGAAAACACAAGCAACTTTATTCTACAGGTAAAAAGTTTTATTCACGAGGAAGTTTCCGCAGAAAACCTAAAGGAAAAACTGAATGAATTTACGGAGAAAATAAGGAAGCTTCAGGAAGAAAAAACTTCGTTGGGACGCGATTATAAAAGTAAGCTCCAATTATTTAAAACCGAAATTAGAGAATTAAACCTTGAATTTTCGGAGAATGATTTAAAAGTTGGAAAAGAAATCCTACAGAACCTTAAAACTGAAAAAACTGAACAAAAGCAACAGCTGGAGATTGAGTTAAAAGCAGTGGATTTAGAAAATATTACTACGGAAAAAAACAGGCTAAAAACCGAATTGGATAAAAGTCGTGACGCCCAGAAGTTTTCAGAAAAAAATCTTGAACAAAAGCAGAAACACTCAGATCTCAAAAAAGAAATTGAGTCCCTTCAACCGGAATTGAAAAACCTTCCAAAGATTATTCAAGAAGAAAAAAATCTGCTTATTTCCCTGAAAAAGGATTTAGAAATCCTTCAGCTAAAAAAGGAAAATCAGCTAAAAACCGCGCAATTAGAAGACCTTAGGAAATCACTTAAAACCGGGGAAGCCTGTCCGCTTTGTGGATCTAAAGAGCATCCTTATTCTGAACATCTCCCCCATTTTGAAGACGATCTAGCAGTGAAAATTGCAGTAAAAACTTCAGAAATAGATGAGCATAATTCAAAGCTCACCCAAGCCCAATCCAAATTATTACATTTGGAAGAGTCATTGCAAAAGGCTAAAAAACAATCAGGTGAAATTGAGGCTGTGATTAACAAAAATGAAGAGGATTTCAAGAAAAGATATCCTGAATTTGACGAGCTAGAAACTATAAATTGGGACACTCAAATTTCTTCGTTAAAAATTGAAATTGAGAGTTTAGAAAGCTTTGAAGCTATAAATCAACAATTAAAATTAATTGCAACCGGATTACCCATTTTAGAAGAGTTAGAGAAAATACTTCAGCGAGGGAAATCACTGCAGCATCAACTTCAGGAGCAATATTCAGGAAAAAATATTGGTGAGGATAATCAGCGATTAATGGATAATTGGAATTCATTGCTTCAAGAAAAAAAATATCTTCAGGAGTACGAAAAGGATCAAAAAGAACAGTTTCAGCAGAAATCGAAGATTTTTAATGAGTTAGAGGAAAAACTGCAAAAGCAGGTTTTAGAAAAAGAATTTGAAAGTATTGAAAATGCATATCAGTCACTTTTGCCGGGAAATAAATTTTTTGATTTAAAAAAGCAAAAAGATAATTTTCTAAAACAAAAAAGCATTGTGGAGACTGGCATTTCTACCCTTAATAAACAATTAGAACAGTTTAAAGAAAATGAAAGTGAGCGTTCTATTGAGGACTTAACTGCCGAACAAAAACAGAAACAAGATAATTGTAACTCAACGAAATCAACTTGTGAAGAATTGAGAAGAAAACTGGGCAACAATACTGAATACCTTTCCCGATTAAAAAGCCTTGAAAATCAAATTTCAGAAAAGGAAAAAGCTTGCAAACGCTGGCGGCTATTAAATACACTAATTGGCGATAGACAAGGCAAGAAATTCAACGATTTTGCGCAAGATCTCACTTTATCCCAGCTCATCTATCTCTCGAATATCAGGTTAAAAGATTTAAGCGAACGCTATAAAATCGATAAAGCGATGGATGGAGAAGACGACGGATTGGTAGCAATAGATGAAGATATGGGCGGGCAAAGACGATCGGTTAAAACGCTTTCGGGTGGTGAAACCTTCCTTTTAAGTTTATCACTCGCCCTGGCATTATCTGACCTGGCCTCCAGAAACGTAGAAATAAACAGTCTTTTTATCGATGAAGGTTTTGGAACTTTAGACCCAGAAACTTTAGACCAGACGCTGGATACCCTGGAAAAACTTCAGGCAGAATCTGGAAAGACCATTGGAATAATTAGTCACGTAGCTTCGTTAAAGGAACGAATTGGCACCCAAATTCAACTTACACGGAATGGGCAGGGATATAGTAGTTTGGTGGTGAAATAAGGCTACGGGTTTGGAGTTGCTGAGTGTGGGTTGCGGGTTGCGGGTTGTAAACATAAAATGAGAACTATAATTACTCCAACCGGCAGGATTCAGAATCTAACTCAAATTGGATGGTAAAGTGTTCAAAATTATATGCTTTCAAAGCATTCAATACTTCAGATTTACGATTTAGATATTCATCAAAATTATTAATATTTTCCAGTTTTACGTGGGCGGTAAATACGTGATGCTCTCCCTCCTGCGACCAGATATGTATGTGATGTGATGAAGCCACCCCGGGGATATCTTCAATTTGTTGTTTTACTTCCTCCAGATTGATATCGCCAGGTGTTCCCTGAAGGAAAATAAATAGTGTTTCTTTTAATCTTTTAAAAACATTCCATAAAATATAGAGTGTGATAACCAAAGATAAGGCTGGATCCAGATAATGAATATCTTTAAATTGCAAAATAATTGCTACCACGAGAATTGAGGCCCATCCCAGAACATCTTCCATAAGATGCCAGGAAATCACTTTTTCATTTAAAGTTTTACCACTGCTTAATTTCCAGGCGGCAAACCCATTAACCGCTACCCCGATAAACGCAAAGATCATCATTCCTTCGGCATCAGAATGTTCAGGAGCCATAAGTCTTCCCACCGCTTCATAAATTACATAAACCGAACCTGCAATAAGTATCAAGCTATTAAGTAAAGCTCCTAGCAGAGAAAATCTTCGATATCCAAAAGAGAATTTTGAGTCGCTTTTTTGTTGGGATTTATGATCCAGGTACCAGGAAGTTCCCAGAGAAAGACTATCGCCAAGATCGTGAATTGCATCTGAGATAATAGCAATACTATTTACATAAATCCCGCCGATAAATTCAAGAATGGTAAATCCGAGGTTTAGGAAAAAAACAAGTTTGAGATTTTTCCCTGAAGAATTCTTATGATGATGGTGCCCCATACTTTTGGAAAACTTAAGTCAATTGCGTTTCTCTTCGAAATTAGTCATTTTTAGTGTATTTATAAACCTTCTTCATCTTAAGTGAATAATATAGTGCTCAATTGAAATTACGTTATTAAATTCCTTTAAAATTTCGTATATTAGAATGAATATCAAAAACTTATAGCTGTGAAAAATTTAAAATCCCTAATGCTTTTTTTAGTGGGTATGCTAATTTGCTATACTCCCCTACAAGCTTTGCCATTTTTGCAAGATTCTGATCAGGATTATGTAGAATATAAAGGTGAAGTGATCAACTCTAATAACGAGGATGTGATCGTAAACGCCCATTTGTCGGTAAATGAAACCAATATATCAACGGTTACGAATTCCGAAGGAAAATTTTCGCTTAAAGTACCATCAGGAACGAGTCCTGCTACGGTAAATATTTCTTATCTGGGCTACCAGAGTAAAAACTTACCCCTTAGTTATTTTAAACCTCAAGGTACAATTATTTACCTGGATCCTGTGGTTGAAGAACTTTCAGAAGTTAAAGTATATGAAGCCGGGGATGCCCGCCGTTTAGTACGCACAATGCTGGATAACAGAGGAGCGAATTACATTGACGACCCTACCCAAATGACCGCTTTTTACAGAGAAAGTATCAGTAAAGGAAATAGAAATGTTTCTTTAAGTGAAGCTGTAGTGAAAATTCATAAAAAACCATACAGTGATTTTGGCGAAGAAGATATAGAACTTGTTAAAGCTCGAAAAACAGCCGATTATGAACGTTTAGATACCCTTGCCTTAAAATTGCGTGGTGGTCCTTTTAATACACTTTTTATAGATGTGATGAAATATCCCGATTATCTTTTTTATGAGCGTGACCTTGATAATTATGAGTTTAGTTTTGAAGAACCAACTCAAATCGATAACCGATACTTATATGTGGTGAGTTTTGAAGATATGAATAAAGATATGCCCTGGTTTTTCGGGACGCTGTTTATAGATGCAGAAACTCAGAGTCTGGTAAGAGCAAAATTGAATATAAATGTAGATAACAGACGTGCAGCCACCAATATGTTTGTAAATAAAAAACCGGGAGGTACCAAAGTTTACCCTATTGAAGTAAAGTATGACATAGATTATCATCAGCAGGATGGAAAATGGTATTTTGGTTATTCTAATGCGAAACTTCTTTTTGTAGTGAACTGGAGGAAAAAATTATTTAATTCCAGGTATCAGGTAGATTCTGAGATGGCCGTTACAAACTGGCAACCTCGAACTGAAGATAGAATAAAAAAAGGTGATAACTTTCTTGATAAAAGAGTAGTAATGGCCGATGATATTTCGGGTTTCACCGATTTACAATTTTGGGGAAGCAATAATATTATAGAACCCGATAAATCTATACAAAACGCGATAGAAAAAATTCAGCGTAATATTCAATAGAAAATTGTCTAATTAACATACAGGAGGTCGTTTAACAAGCGAATTTTGCTTTTTAAACAACCTCCTTTTTTGATTTAGAATGAAGATAATAAATTACTGAAGCTTAGAAAATGGCTTTTTAAAATATAAGAATTCAAGAAAACTGAAATCTGACTATCAGACACTTAAAATAATGTGTTACTTAAGTTTTTAAAAAATGGACTTTTCGCTTTGATAATAGTAAATAAGCACTTTAATTTGTGGCTTGAATTCAATAGATGACTTATGGTCTTTGCTCAAAACAAGTCACTAAATTCAGGAAGTCTTTTTCATAAAGAATTTTGAAAAAATTGAAATGAGCTAAATTATTAATCGGGATGTGGCGCAGTCTGGTAGCGTATACGCCTGGGGGGCGTGGGGTCGCAGGTTCAAATCCTGTCATCCCGACCAATGAATACGGGGCTTCCGAGAAATCGGAAGCCTTTTTATTTTCTATCCGTACAACATACGTACAACAATTTTTCAAGTCTTCTTTTTAATGCAAAATCCTATACAAGATTTTATTGAAATAAAAATTCCCTCTTAAAATTAATTTGAACCTTCCCGGGAATGGATGATTATTTTTCTTTTAACTATATTTAATAGACTATAGCGCTATTAATTATGGAAAAGTTTATCCTTGAATCTGGAAAAGCACTGGCTAGATTAAGGTCTGGAATAAATGATTTCATTGAAGATAAAATAGAGGGAAATGCCTCCAACTTAATTCTTTTTATCCTTGCTTTTTTTATCCTGTTTGTTTTAAGTTTCAGTTTGATTTTTGGTGTAAAACCCATAATAGATGGTTATGTCTATTTTCTAATTCTTCTTATAGTACTGGCGGTAGTTTTGATTTGGCTGGCCATATTCTATGAATCAAATAAACACGTGGAGACCGACCGGCATAATTTTAAGTTGGAACCTATTAATAAATTTCGGATAAGGTTTGAATACATCAATCTCAATAAAGACTCAAAAGAGCAGTTCTTTAGATTGCTTAAAGGAAGACGTGTTCAACAAAAGATCAATTTTACCGTTGGTAATAAAAGCGGGGACTCTGCCAACCACCGAATTCTTTTTGTTTTGTTCGATGAACTATTAGTTGGTGGCATTCAGGATTTTTCCGGAGAACGGAAACGTGACTTTTTTCAATTGCTGATGGATTCCTTTTTGATGAACAACGAACCGCTTAAAGAAAACACTTTAAAAACCAGTTTTTCCGCCTGGAAAAACGACCAGGAAAAAATTAATTCCCGAAACCAACGGAAATTCATCCGACAGATGCTTAATAAAGAATAATTATAGCATAATCCCCTTTTTATTTGAATTATCCTATTGATTTATAGGTATTTACTTTCCTAAGTTTGTCCTGTACAAAATCGTAAAAGGCCTTTTACTCATTTTTAATTTTAACCATATAGTTATGAATGAGCAGGAACAAGTAGTGGGTTTATTGGAGGATATTAAAGTTCTTCTTTCTCACACCAAAAAAGTAATGAACGTGGAAGATCTGGCACTATATACCGGACTCTCCAAAAGTAAGATCTACAAGCTTACGCATTTGAAGCTTATCCCGATGGGGAATAATCCTAACATTCGTCAGAAGTTTTTCGATAAGGAAAAGATCGATGCCTGGCTCCTGGGAGAACCGGACTTGTCCGATACTTTCCTTGAGGATCAGTTCAATAAGAGCCTGATAAAAAACCGGAAATAGGCACTTGCCTTTTACTCATCCTTTAAAAATTTTATGATGAAAAAGCTAACCTTTATCCAGGTGGGCATTAATTACTATACAATGGTAGTGACGCCTATTATTTCTTGGAATATCAATGAAGTTCCGATACTCTATAATATACTTTCAGGAATAGAAGGTTTTAAAGCTTTGGGTTATGAAGAAATTTGAATCCAAACTTTATCAGGTTTCTGAGCAGAAGAAAAAAACGATCTACGACGCCGTGGATGAGTATGTTTCTGATAAATATGATATCAGGTTTAACGAAATCTCCCACGAGTTTCAGATACGGATTAAGGAGTCAAATATCTGGGAAGATTTTGAAGTGAATTCTCTACTTATAGAATTAGCGAAATCGAACATAGAGATCAATCCGGGTAAACTGGACATCTATTTACGGTCGAACCTGATCCCCAGATTTAACCCGATTGCGGAATACTTTGATAAGCTTCCAAAATGGGTGGGTGGAGATCATATAAGAACACTCGCTTCATACCTTCCGGCTAAAGAACCTGAGCAGTTTCTTTATCATTTTAGGAAATGGCTGGTAAGAACAGTTAAGGGTGCATTGGATGAAAATTACTTCAATAAGCAATGTTTGGTTTTAGTGCATTCAGAACAAAATTCTGGAAAATCTACCTGGTGTAGATTTCTCTGTCCACCGGCTTTATCAAAGTATTTTGCTGAAGATATGACTACGGATAAAGACGCCAGGATTCAACTTACCAGGAATTTCATCATCAATTTAGATGAATTATCTGTGCTGGCCAGAAAGGAAATAAATGCGCTTAAAGCTTATTTCTCTAAAACGATGATCAATGAAAGGCTGCCTTATGATCGCAAAAACTCCAACCTGCGAAGGACCTGCAGTTTTATAGGATCGACAAACAGGGCAACCTTTCTTAATGATGAAACCGGTTCAGTGCGTTGGCTATGTTTTGAGCTAAATGGTAAAATTGATTTTGCTTACTCCAGGGTAGTTGATATAGATAAAGTATGGGCTCAGGCTTATTACCTGGCCTATGTGGATGAACAATTTAACCCGGAACTGACCCTGGAGGATATCATTGCAAATGAAGAAAGGAACAAGACTTATCGGGAAGCCAGTATGGAAGAAGAGCTGCTCTGTAAGTACTATCTCAAGAGCTTAGATCCAGCCGACTTTAAAACGGCATCAGATGTAGTGTTACAGCTCAATTGTATTAATCCGAGACTGAATATTTACAATATGGGTAGAGCAATGAGGGCTCTGAACTTTGAAAGGATAAAATCAACCCAAAATGGAAGATATGGCTACCTGGTCAAACAGCGGTTCAAGGCCTCTCCTTTAGAAGTTTTATAAAATCTATTTACCCTAATTACCCAAACCTTGGAAAGGGCTGTTAACAAAGGGGGTTTCACTGGGTAAATAGAATTTAAAACTATCTACCACAATTACCTTTTTGGGTAGATAGGGTAGATAGGAAAAACAGCAAAAAATGAATTAAAACCCCTGGTTTTACTGGGCTGGGTAAATAGGTAACTTAAAAATTAAAAAATGGACTTAAATAACTTATCGTGTAAAAGTGCCCGTAATATTTGCATCGTAAAAACGCTTGCAAAATTAGGGCACTTTCCCACCAGGACAACGGAAAAAGAAGCTTGGTTTCAGAGTCCCCTGCGGTCAGAAACCCAAGCCTCTTTTAGCGTCTCTTTAATTAAAAACTTATGGTTTGACTTCGGATTGGGAATAGGAGGGAATACCATAGATCTAATTATGCTTATAAAATCCTGGTCAGTAAGGGAAACCCTGGAATTTTTAAAGAACGAAATGGGATCTCTTTCTTTTAGCCCGCCAAATATTGAACATCTTACTAAGGAACCAGAAATTAGTATACTGGACGTTCAAATTATTCACCTGAAAGCATTAATTGATTACCTGAACTCACGTAACATACCTTATGAGATTGGTAAAAAATACTGCAGACAGGTTTGGTACCGCTGTAAAGGAAAACGCTTTTTTGCACTTGGCCTTGAAAATTATAAAAGAGGCTGGGAACTTAGAAATAAATACTTTAAAACCTCCAGTAGCCCAAAGACCTTTTCTTTTTTTGAAAGAGGATCCAAACAGCTAATCATCACGGAAGGGATGTTTGATTTTCTTTCCCTGGCAACGATTGATGAAGACTTAGTGCAAAACTCAGACTGCATCATTTTAAATTCCCTGGCTTTTTTGGAAAGGATTAAAATGTTCATCCCTAAATATGAAAAGGTCCTCATCTATCTGGATAATGACCCGGCAGGTAAAAAAGCAGCCGGTTCGCTTTTAAACCAGTTTGATAATATAACCGATTGTAGCAATTCCTACACTGACTATGTAGATCTGAATGAAAAATTGAAAGCTGAAAAATTCTTGACTTTAAAATAATGATGTGTGGGTAACTGGTAAATGCCTATCGGAGAATTCAGTTGAAAGGGAAAAGCAAGATGTGTCATTGTAATGACAATCTTGCTTTGCGCCCGGTGGTTGCAAAGATTAAAAAAAGAAAAAAAATGAAAAGGGAATACATCCAGGTTCGATGCTCGATCTACGAGAAAAAGCTACTCCAAAGAAGAGCGGCCAGGGCAGGAATTTCCCTTTCAGAATATATCCGAGCTACGGCCTTTGATAAAAATATTGTAGAACGGATCACTCCGGACCAATTAGAGACTTACAAGATGCTGGTACAATACAAGAACAATTTTACCCGCATTGGAAATATGTTTAAAAAGCGGGATCCAAAGCTGGCTAGCGCCGTGGAAGACCTAGCGAAAGAAATCAGAACACACTTAAAGAACTTTAAAAAATGATAGGGAAGGGACACGCCGTATCCGGCACCAGGGTTTCCATATCCTATGGCTGGAACCAGGAGAAAGAGGCTGAAGTCGTCTTAAGAGAACACGTGGCCGGAGATACTCCCGCGGAGATAGCCGAAGAGTTTAGGATTATCCAGTCGCAAAACCTGCGATGTACCAATAATACCTTAAGTTTTATCGTAAGCCCAACGATTGAAGACGGTAAGGATCTAAGCAAAAAGGAACTGGAAGTCCTCGCTAAAAAGTTTTTAAAGGAGATGAATCTGCAAAACAATCAATCCATTGGATTTGTTCATAGAGATAAAGCGCATACCCACGTTCATATTTATACCAACAGGATTGGCTTTGATGGCAAAGCCTACAATGACAGCTTTATCGGAAAACGAAGCCAGATCGCTGCCGATAATGTTGCAAAAGAATTAGGGCTTACCCGGGTTCGGGAAGTACAGCAGGAAAGACTTAATGAGTTAAAGGGCCTGCGACAGGAAATCAAAAATATACATGACCGTGTACTTCAGTCGAGGCCAAAATCCCTGGATGAATATATAAGCAAAATGAAAGCCCAGAGGGTGGAGGTTATTCCCACCATCAATAAAGCCAATCAACTACAGGGGTGTCGGGTGGAATACAAAGGAGTGAATCTTAAAGCAAGTGAAGTAGACCGGTCGATGAGCGGCAATAGGTTAATTCCCGCGATCTCGCAGAACAGAAGTTTAACAAGAGGAATGGAAGCACCAAAAAACCTGCAGGTCTTAAATAAGACGGTGCAGCTAAGCAGTAACCTGTCTACCAAAATAGCCAAAGAGCTTGTAAAAGGAGCAGTAAAAATTATAAGGGATACCGGAATAGGATATGGATATTAAACAGTTGAGTTATGAAAAAACTAGATGAAATTATGGAACTAATGGCCGATGAAATGGAGGATTTCAAAACTGCTGTGCTGGAGCTTCAAAAGCTTTCGGAACAATTAGTTAAGATGAGCATCCCCATTAGCACGGAAGCATTGGAAAAGAATTTGAACACATTCCTGCTAAAGCAGCAAGCGGAAAAAGAAAAAACAGATGAAACCCTGAAGGAGATAGATAAAAAATTAAAACACGCCAGGATCATACCCAATTATCTGCTGATCCTTTTAGGAATATTTGGGATTCTTGCTTTGGGATCTGTGGGGTATTTTGGTTACACCGATAAAAAAAATGTAGAAGAGAATTTTGAAGTCTACCAAATGATTATGGAATCACAGAATAAGTCATACGAAGATTATTTTACAGCATACCCGGAAATCCACGAGGCATACTGCAAGTGGCTAGAGAGTGGATACCAGGGTTTGTAATGACAAATGGTTATGGTTAAAATTCCGTGAAATTTGCGTCAAATGCCCTGAAACCCTCAGTAAACCCGTTGAAATTTGCGGCAAAAAATTAGTAAAAAATAATAGAAATTTTTTAGATCAGTGGATAATGAGTGGATATTCCAGTAAATGGGCTTAAAGGCCCTGATAACAGGTTCAAATTTACTGGTTTGGTAAAAACAGAAGTAGGTGGCGCCCCTATGCTGTTTTTACTTAACACTTAACTTCCCGTACGCTATAAAAACAGCATAGGATCCGGCGCCAATTATGGTAGATATTGGGGCTATAGGACTTAATGAATCCAATTAGCACATTATCTTGTTGAGAATTGAACCTCAATTATGATTAAAAGTATTAACAGAGCGATTAAATTATAAAATACATTTTGCGATATTTTTCATTTTTATTATATTTATCATAATTTAAAGTCTATTTATTATGAAATACACAAAATCATTACCTAAAATTTACTGGGTTTATATTTTTTTCATATTCACAGCTATACTAGCTTTCTTGATTTCCAACTAAGGGCATTTTTGTATTCCGTTTACCAATAGAAAAGATGCGTATTTTCCAAACTCTTTAATGTTTTATTAACGTTAAACCTATTAAATATACTATTTTCGCGGCTTAAAAATTTTTAAGCTTATGAAAGAGAATTTTGAGTTTATGAAAAAACATTTTGTGACCGATATTTCTGCCGGTCTGGTGGTTTTTCTAATTGCTTTACCCTTATGTCTAGGTATCTCACTTGCTTCTGGAGCACCTTTGTTCTCAGGTATTATTGCAGGTATTGTGGGAGGTATTGTTGTAGGGTTTTTTAGTAATTCAAGTATCAATGTTAGTGGTCCTGCTGCCAGTGTGGCTCTTGTTATATTTACCGCCATTCAAACTTTGGGTAGTTTCGAAGCTGTTTTGGTTGCCGTAATTTTATCTGGTGTATTCCAGATTATTCTTGGTTTTTTAAAGGCAGGTACGGTAGCATATTTCTTTCCAAATGCTATGATTAAAGGTATTTTAGCATCTATCGGATTAGTACTTATTTTAAAACAAATTCCCCACGCGTTTGGCGTAGACCACGTTTTTGAAGGAATAGAAACTTTTAAAAATAATGATGGCACCAATACATTTTCTGGAATAATGAAGGTCTTTAATGAAATTAGTTATGGTGCAACCACAATTACTATAGTTTCATTAATTATTTTAATAGGATGGGATAACCCCCTGTTCAAGAAATTTAAGTTCTTTAAGTTTTTTCCTGCTGCACTAGCCGCAGTTGTTGTGAGTATTTTATTAAACGAATTATTCAAATCATCTATTCCTAGCTTTGCTTTAGAACCCTCTCACTTGGTTACACTTCCAGTAGCGGATTCGTTTGGTGATTTTTTTGGCTTTTTCCAGTTCCCTGATTTTACTGTGATAAATAATCCTGAAGTTATAGGCATTGCACTTGCTATTACTTTTATTGCCAGTTTAGAGTCGCTATTGAGTACAGAGGCCGGTGATAAATTAGATCCTTATAAAAGAAGAACCTCTACTAACCGTGAATTAAAAGCACAGGGTATTGGTAATATTGTAGCAGGCTTTATAGGTGGTTTACCAATTACAGCGGTAATTGTAAGAACAACTGCCAACGTTAGCTCTGGTGGTAGAACAAAAACTGCAACTATTACTCACGGTATAATAATGTTTGTGTGTGTGGCCTCTATTCCTATGCTACTTAATTTAATTCCATTAGCTGCTTTATCGGCAGTACTATTTGTAGTAGGTTATAAGTTAACCAGTATCCCAATTTACAAATCGGTATACAAGCAAGGAAAAAAGCAATTTCTTCCTTTTATTATTACCATTTTAGTGGTAATGTTTACCGATCTAATTACCGGTATCCTGGTGGGGGGAGCTATTGCGGTATTCTTTATTCTACGTGATAACTATAAAAATGCATACGTAACCCAGGAAAAAGTTGAAGAAAAAGATGGAACCAGAACTTTAAAACTCGCACAGGAAACTACTTTCTTAAATAAAGCTGATATTATGCTTTATTTAGATCACCTTCCTAAAAAATCTCACTTGATAATAGATGGAACAGATGCAAAATTTGTACATCACGATATTTATGAGATCATTGATGAATTTAAGGAAACCGCTAAATACAAAGATATTAAGCTTGAGGTAGTTAACCTGGAGAGGAATCTTACTGAAAAATTTTGGAGAAAACAGAGTTAATATTGTTTCAGTAAAATAGAAAAGGCCCGCATAATTAGATGCCGGCCTTTTCTATGCTTAAAAATCTTTATTTAAGTGGTTTGGAATAATTGCTCTTCCTGTATCTGTTTAGCGGTTCTTTCAGGAAGCATGGATTCCCAGCCTTTTTCTCCTTCTTTGATCATTTCGTGTACTTTTCTGGAATGGATATCAAGGATTTCAGGTTCATAATTCTTTATATCAACAACCCGCTTATTGTCTTTAAAATATTGGTAGAGCTCTTTCATTCCTTCAGGAATATTAATATTTTCACTGTTCAGTATTTCCTCATTTTCTTTTAAAGGATAGAGATAAATTTTTAAATTTTTAAAAAATAACTTACCGAAAGCTTCCAAAATTCCGCCACTCAAATTCTTATAATATTCAGGGTTAAAAATATCTGTTAGCGTATTAACGCCCATAGTAAGTCCCATTTGTTTTTTGGTGTGCTGGGAGAAATATTCTACAACTTTATAATACTCCTGGAAATTTGAGATCATAACGGTATGCCCAAGGGAGCATAATAACTGGGCCCTATCCAGAAAGTCTTTTTCGTTGATATCGCCTTCAGACTTGAGGTTGTTCAGGGTTATTTCAAAAATAACTACAGTATCCTCTTCTTCCACTTTTTTCTCTTGAAGAAACAGCTTTAAAGATTCTTCATACATATTCATATTCACCCTGGTTACCGGTCTAAAACTACCTCTTAAAGTGAGAATATTTTTTTTATAAAGTATACTGGCAGGTAAAACATTATTACCATCGGCCCCAAACATTACAGCTTCTGTTATTCCATTTCTAAGCAGTTCAAGGCTCATTAACCGGTTATCTACATTCTTAAAGGAAGGTCCGTGAAAATTTATGGCGTCTATTTCAATTTTATCGGTGTCAATATGGTCGTAAAGACTTTTTAATAATTTCTTTGGATTATCGTGGTAATAATAGGAACCGTAGATTAAATTGACCCCTAAAAGTCCTAGTGTGATTTGCTGCTGGGCCGCATTATTTTCGTGAAACTGAATGTGAATTAAAATTTGATTGTATTCAGTTTCTGGCTGGGTTTGAAATTTTATTCCTAACCAACCATGACCTTTATATTTTTTTGCGAAATCTATTGTAGCTACAGTATTGGCATAGCTGAAGAATAATTTTTTTGGATGTTTATCCCTAGAAATTCTTTCTTCAATCAGTTTGGTTTCAAAGTTAAGCATATCTTTTAATCGAGCCTCGGTAACATATCTGCCTTGTGGTTCCAGGCCATAGATTGCATCGCTAAAATCCTTATCGTAAGCGCTGATGGTTTTAGCAATAGTGCCGGATGCACCACCAGCCCTAAAAAAATTCCTTACAGTTTCCTGCCCGGCACCAATTTCAGCGAAAGTGCCATAGATATTCTTATTCAAATTTATCCTTAGGGCCTTATTCTTAATAGATCTGCTGGACTCAAATTTCTTTTCTCCCTCAATTATATTTTTCATATGCTATATTTTGATTTTTAAAATTCGGAAATTTCCTGGAAATTGATCTCCGGATAGGTTTTAATTGCCATTTCTAAAGTGAATGCTGAATCTGCAAAGAATACCAACTGATTCTCCTTATCTCGTGCCAAATATTTTCTTTTAAGTCTTTTAAATTCTTTAAAGTTTTCTGAATTATCATTGCCTGGGTCTATCCAACAAGATTTGTATACCTTAAGGTCTTCGTAAGTACACTTCGCCCCATACTCGTGTTCCAAACGATATTGGATCACTTCAAACTGCAGGGCTCCCACCGTACCGATAACCTTACGTCCATTGATTTCAAGCACGAATAACTGAGCAACTCCTTCATCGGTTAATTGCTTTATACCCTTTTCCAGTTGTTTAGTTTTCATGGGGTCAGCATTATTGATGTATTTAAAATGCTGCGGGGAAAAACTCGGGATTCCTTTAAATAAAATTTCTTCTCCTTCTGTAAGGGTATCCCCAATTTTTAGATTACCAGTATCGTGTACCCCTACAATATCACCCGGATAGGAAATGTCTACAATTTCTTTTTTCTCCGCAAAGAATGCATTGGGACTAGAAAATTTCATTTGTTTGGATTTTCTTACGTGTAGGTAAGGGGAGTTTCTTTTAAAGGTACCAGAAACAACTTTTATAAACGCCAAACGATCTCTATGTTTTGGATCCATATTGGCGTGAATTTTAAAAACAAATCCTGAAAAATTCTCTTCATTGGCTTTAATCTCGCGAGTCGAAGACGTCTTAGCTTCCGGAGGAGGGGCTATCTTCACAAAACAATCCAGTAATTCCCTTACCCCGAAATTATGCAAGGCCGATCCGAAAAAAACCGGATGTAATTTCCCCGACCTGTACAATTCATAATTAAAGTCCGGGTATACCCCTTGCACTAAATCAAGTTCTTCTTTGAAGGTATCAGCTGTTGTTGCTCCGATGATTTTTTTTAATACCGAAGAGTTTAAATCGTGTATTTCTATGGTTTCCTCAATATCTTTTTTGGGATCGCCGGTAAAAAGATTGATATTTTGCTCCCATATATTATATATGCCTTTAAAATCATACCCAATACCAATTGGAAAACTCAAAGGAGTTACTTTCAATCCCAGTTTAATTTCAATCTCATCCAATAGCTCAACGGCATCTTTTCCTTCCCTGTCTAGTTTATTTATAAAGACTATGATGGGAATATTGCGCATCTGGCATACCTCCACTAACTTTTCAGTTTGTTGTTCGACTCCTTTTGCTACGTCTATAACAACAATTACACTATCAACCGCCGTTAACGTCCTATAAGTATCTTCCGCAAAATCTTTATGCCCTGGGGTATCTAAAATATTAATCTTTATATCCTTGTATTCAAATCCTAAAACAGAAGTGGCTACAGAAATCCCTCGTTGTCTTTCGATTTCCATAAAATCACTGGTAGCCCCCTTCTTTACTTTATTGGATTTAACCGCACCCGCTTCCTGAATAGCTCCTCCAAATAACAGTAGTTTCTCTGTCAAGGTAGTTTTTCCAGCATCGGGATGGGATATAATTCCAAAGGTTCTTCTTCTCTTAATTTCATCATCTAACTTCATTCAGATCTAAAATTTATTTTATTACTCCAGAACAATCAACCTCTCATCAATATCTAATTTACTGAACCCTATATTTTCCTTTATAAACTGAAAAGTTTCTTTTTGGTAAATAAAAACGTGGGTGGGATCCATTCTATAGCGCCAATTTTTAAAATCAAGGTCATCATTATAGAGTAACGTCATAAGGATTAAAGCCCCTTCAGGCTTTAATAATGATTTTAATTTCAAAAATTCAGCTCTGGGATTGTAAAAATGTTCCACTACTTCGCAAGCAAAAATATATTCGTACTTTTCTTCCAGAAGGTCTGGATAATTAGCAAAGTAAGGATCATACTTTTTAACGATATAATTATGCTGTTCCAACATACTGGAAATTACCGGACCAGTTCCTGAGCCAAAATCAAGCCCTATATCTAAGGGACTAAAATTTTTGAGTATATAATTGGTAATTGGGGACGTAAATTTTTGATAGCGTTCATCGGTAACATCATTATTATGTTCCAGATATCTTGATTTTTCATAAATGCTATCCGGCCACAATTCCTTTCTCTTCACCAAAGCCTTACAGGTATCACATTCGTAATATTCCGAATCCTTTTCGTTATTTAATAAGTTCTGACACAAAGGACAAATCATTGCTTAATTTTTAAAAATTGTGATGGTTTGTTTACACTTGTTATTTCAAGACGGTGCATTGCCCTGGTACAGGCCACATAAAGCATTTGACGATCCGGTTCGGTTTTGTAATTTTTCTCGGTACAATTAGGCACAATTACCATATCAAATTCAAGACCTTTAGCTAAATGGGCTGTGGTAATCACCACACCGCTTCCAAATGCAACACTCTTTCCATCCAGCAAGCTTACCTGGAATTCTTCTTTTAGCTCCTCGTAAAGTTTGTTAACCTCCTTTTGTGTCTTACAAATGATCCCCAGGGAATTATGATCTTTATTTTTAAACCTTTCAATAAGCTCTTTTATGTAGCTCAATTCCTTTTCTTTAGTATTAAAGCTATGTACCCCGGGTTCGCTTCCGTGACGCTTTAGGGCTTCAACCTCAATCCTATCACTTATTCTTTTAGAAAATTGGGTAATCTCATACGTAGATCTATAACTTTTAAGCATGGTCATTGCCGTAGAATCCGGAAATATGGATTGTATGGTCTTAAGATCTGAGGAACTGAAAGGATTTACAGATTGGTTGATGTCTCCCAGGATGGTTTTCTTACAACTGAATAATTTAGAAAGTACTTTATATTGAACCGGGGAATAATCCTGCATTTCATCAATTACCAAATGTTTTACTTGGCTAAAGGCAGGAAGGCCTTCTAATTTCATTTTTAAATAAAGTAGTGGGTAAACATCACTATATTCATAGGTCGCTCCTTTGCGCATTTTCAGCAAATCTTTACGCTCCATCCATTCGTAAAAGCCCTTGTAAAGCATCCTAAGATTGGTAGAAGGAAACATTTTTCTAATAGTGGAGTGAAGTTCTGTACGCTCTTTACCTTTCACCTCGTATTTATAATACATAAAGGTGTTATTTACAATTTCACGAACCACTTCATTAAATCTTTTAAGAATAGGCAGGCGGTGAAACTGTTTAAATTTCTCTTCGATAAACCAGGCGGGAACCGGGTTTTTATTGATGAAAATATCCTGAGGTTGGAAAGCATTGTTTTCTAAATGAACCAGGTATTCATCCATCCTTTTCAGGATTTCCTGCGATGATTTAAACTCGATGCGTTCAATTAATTTCTCATTGGTACGCTCTAATAACTCCGAAACCTGCTCAAAAAAGCTTTGAAATTTAATTTGATAATCAAAAAGCCGGTCTGCGATTTCTTCAAGGCTGATCTCTTCTACGGTTTCTTCACCTAACTCAGGTAGAACATTAGAAATGTAGCTTGCAAAAACCTTATTAGGGGAGATAATTAAAATATCTTCAGAGGAAATATCATCTTTAAATTTATACAAAAGAAAAGCAATCCGGTGTAGTGCGATAGAAGTTTTACCCGATCCGGCAACTCCCTGGATAATTAAGTTTTGGGCCTCTTCATTACGGATAATAGCATTTTGTTCCCGCTGAATGGTAGCAACAATATTTTTCATTTTACTGGAAGAAGCTTGCTTTAATTCCTTTTGAAGTACCTCATCCTGTATGGCAATATCATTATCCAGCATATATTCCATTTCCCCGTTTCTTATCCTAAATTGTCTTTTTAAAGACATTAGGCCATCCACTACCTTTTCCTGGGTTATGTAGGAGGAAGGACCAGGTTCATAATCGTAGAACATACTGGAAATGGGCGCACGCCAATCATAGACCAAATTTTTATTGGTCTCCTCATCTTTGAAATTATGCACCCCTACATAAATTTCATCTTTTGCGGCTTTTTTATCTTCTTTAAAATCCAATCGCCCGAAATACGTGACATTTTTTAAACGTAGCAAACGTTTCTTTTTATCCAGGGATGCCCGCCCCAACATTGCCATATTGGAAACCGACTCTCTAACGGCATTTTTTTCGAGATGGTCCATATCCCTCTTATGCTCTTGCATATGCTCATTGGCGTCCTTAATATCCCGCCCCTGTTTGTTTAATCTTTTTGTAATCTTAGTAATGGCAATATCTATTTTAGTCAGGGTTTGTTTTAATCGCTTTTTTTCTAAATTTTCCTGTTCCATTATTTTAATTTTTAACGCATTCCATGCATAAAGAAGCATTGGAAATATTCACCTTGCTCATCAGAATTTCCTTACCGCATTTTTTACAGGTTCCCATCTTAGCCTTATTTAATTTCTCCAGAAGGTTAAATAGTTTTTCTATTCCTTTTTTCTGTTTTTTTGATTGCCAGACGGTTCACATTAGATTCTTGTTTATTTGCAATGCTTATATTCATATCCTTTTCTCGCGGCAGAGCCTCTGGAAAAGACTGATAAAGTTTAAGCACTTTTTCTTCTTTAGCTATTTCCTCAAATATTTTTTCTATTAATTCTTCTTTTTTCATAATCGATTATCATCCGGAACAGTTTGAAGCTTTTCTTAAATTCATATTCCAGATTGGACTTAAATATCATATAAAAGAAGTCATCAAGGTCCTCACAATTCCACCATCCTTCCAAGTAACTTCTCCAAACCCCAGAGATCCATCTTTCCGGATACGATCGTAGAAAGATGGATTGCGAATTTGGGGATCAAAGGAATTCTTCCCATTGATCTTAATTGGTGTTTTTGCCAATAGTGTCTCAATTGTCTTTTTGGCTTATTTCATAGACTAGATTTTATCAGTTGCTACTTTATAATCCGGATCTTCAATGATATTCACTTCAATAATTGCATCAGCATTACTTAATAATCTCCTGCAATCTCCGCTTAAGTATTTCAGGTGTAATTTTTTACCCTGTTTTTTATAGCGCTCCGTTAATTTATTTAAAGCTTCTATGCCGGACATATCTACAACCCTACTTTCAGAAAAATCAATTACTACTTCTTCAGGATCATTCAGAACATCAAATTTGTCACTAAAAGCCTGCACAGACCCAAAAAATAAAGGACCATATATTTCATAATGTTTAACACCTTCTTCATCGATTCTTTTTCGAGCCCTGATTCTTTTTGCATTGTCCCAGGCGAATACCAGTGCAGCAATAATAACACCTACTAGTACAGCTAATGCGAGGTTATGAAGTACGATGGTTACCACCGTAACTAAAACCATTACCAAAATATCTGATTTAGGCATTTTGTTTAGGGTTTTTAAACTGGCCCATTCAAAGGTTCCTATAGCTACCATTATCATTAACCCGGTTAAAGCAGCCATAGGTACTTTTTCAATTAAACCTGCACCGAACATTACAAAAATTAAGAGCATAACTGCAGCTGTAATCCCTGATAATCTCGCCCTCGCCCCGGAAGAAACATTAATAAGGCTTTGGCCAAGCATTGCACAACCACCCATTCCACTAAAAAAACCTGATAGAATGTTAGCACTACCCTGTGCCACACATTCCTTATTTCCCCTACCGCGAGTTTCTGTTATTTCATCAATAATATTAAGGGTTAATAGACTCTCGATTAATCCTACCCCAGCCATAATTGCGGCATACGGTAAAATGAGTAAGAAGGTATCCAGAGTCAAGGGTACCATGGGTATGTGAAATGGTGGAAAACCACCTTGAATAGAGGCGATATCCCCAACAGTTTTGGTTTCAATTCCAAAAGCCAACACAATTCCAAAGGTTACTAAAACAGCTACAAGAGTTGCGGGAATAGCTTTAGTAAGTTTTGGAAGTCCCCAGATAATTAACATAGTAATCAATACTAATCCTAGCATTAAAAATAATTGCGCACCCTGCATCCAAACCAGATCACCGGCAGCATTTTCTACTTTAAACTGGTTTAATTGAGACATAAAAATAATGACGGCGAGTCCATTCACAAATCCAAAAATTACAGGGTGTGGCACCAAACGCATCAGTTTTCCCAGACGCAGTAGACCTGCCGCAACCTGGATAATTCCAGCAAGAACTACAGTGGCGAAAACATATTCGGGCCCATGACTAATAGCCAGGGCTACAATTACTACAGCTACGGCTCCGGTAGCTCCGGATATCATTCCTGGTCTGCCTCCCAGAATTGCAGTAACCAGGCCTACAACAAAAGCGGCATACAATCCTGTCAAAGGTGAAAGACCGGCGATTAAAGAGAACGCTACGGCCTCAGGTATTAAAGCCAGGGCTACAGTTAGACCAGCGAGTATTTCTGTTTTATAGTCAACCTTTTGACTGAAATCGAATAAATTTAAATATTTCTTCATTTGTTATAATTGATTGGTTTTTGAATTATTTATTTTTAATGGGATAGGTTGTAAAGAACAATTAATACATTTACGGTTTGTAGGAGATGATATTAGTCTCCGGTATGAGATCACGTTATTGCAATTTTCACATCTAATTTTTTTGTTTTGCATTACCAAATCAAGAAGCCTGACAAGCTCTTGAAGATGGTTATTTAAGTTAAACTTCATAAATTCCATATGCTTTTTTCGTTCAATTTCTTTGGCAGTAATCCTGCCCCAATTTTCAATTTTATGTAACAGTGGATCTTTCCTTGTTTCATAGGAAGCCAGCATTCGATCACATTCTTCGATCTCTTTGAAAATTGCTTCTACTATAAGACCTTTCTTTTGCTTACTTTCCATAGGTTTGATTTTGATAGAACCTTACCGATTCATAGGTAAATGGATAAGACAGTTTTGTAAGTACTATTTCAAATAATTCAATTCGTTTCGTTCGTAATGAAGCAGCAAGGCAGGATAAATAATATTCCCATAACAAAAGACTGTCTTGAGGAAATTCAACTTTTAATTCATCGCTCTCATTTCGAAAATTTAAAAGCCAGTTTACCACGGTAGTATCATATTGTAATCCAAAACTTTGAAGATCCTCTAATTTTAAAACTGTGGGAATCAACCTGCTTTTTTGCACAAATGATGGAAGGATGGAGGAAGGGAAAATATGCTTATTAAGCCAGGGATCAGTTCCGTTATTATCACCTGTTATAATATTTAATAAACTGATTCCATCTTCCTTTAAAATTTGGTCTATTTTAAACTGAACCTTTGAAAAATCAGCATTAACAGTATTATCAAAGAGGTCCCAACCAACTATTTTATCATATTTCTCAAATACCGCGAAAAAATCCTTTTTTTCAACGCGAACATTTAGTGAATTGCAGGTTTGACCAATATATTTTGATTGTTTGTTTGAAGGATTCAGCGCGACTACTTCAACATGATATTTAGAAGCTGCATAGGAAGTAAAACCTCCCCAGCCAGGTGTTATGTCCAAAATTTTATCCCCGGAAGAAATTTTTAATTTCTTGCAAATGAGATCGAATTTTTGCTCTTGTGACTCCTTAGAAGAATAAACCTCCTGCCAATATCCCGAGGAAGTGTTTAGGTTATTTCCGAGAACCGAGGTGAGCAGGTTTTTTTGTGTGACAGAATGATATCTTTTATTTTCAAAGTCTTCAGGATACTTATTTTTTAGAACCTTTAATTTCATGTTGAAATTTTCAGCAAAATAAGATTGGACTTCCTTATTTAAAAAGAGCCTGTGAAATAAGCCAGTAAGATCTTTGCAATACCAGTATTCTTTAGAAAAACCTTCGGCAAGCCCTAAAGAACCTTTATTAAGGAAAAGAGAGTAGAATTTATCATCCCTAACCTGTAAGTCAAATGTGTTTGCACCATTTATGGTGATGTCCGCTTTCTCTAATAAATCGTTTACGACTTTTTTAGAATTTACCATGCTAACAGATCTAAATATGTTTCAAAGAAGTATTTTTTAAGTTACAGTGTGAAATCAGGAATTATTTGGGAATAACTATGGTGGAGTAACAAAAACCAATGGCTGGTTACATAGTAGATTTTCCGGTCGGAAAGTCGCTTTTAAAAAAGTAATTATATATGTGTTGAAAAAAAATTCCATAATAGGAAAAAAGGAAAATGATAGAAAAAAATAAATGAATGCGTTGATCCGAATGGATAGGCTTAGATGCCCGGATAATTAGGGGGGAGTAACTTTAATAAAGTATAAAGTTTGTGTTTCATTCATAACGGGGGCAAAAATATGCTAAAAGAAGGGTTAAACCAAATTCATACTGTCTTATAATTGATTAATTGTAGGTTTGTCAATTTAAGGTTAAAAAAATAATGATTTATTTTAAAGTTGGTTATTTCTATGTGAATAAATCAACCCCTAATATGATTAAAATCTTTTAACCTGCGCTTAAATCGTTAGATTCAACTGCTATATCTGGGGCGCCCCCATTAATCCTTTAACCACAATGAAAAATAAAATTCAATAACACCTATCCCATATAGGCAAAAGTTTGTTAGGCTCTTATTCAAGTGATACAGATGATATATTATTATAAGTTAATACTTGGTACTATTAGTGATTTTCTTACATTGAAAGTAAGTGAAAAACCGTTCTTAAAAAATGTAGATGACAGACCTTGAACAATCGGTAAGATTAATTGAACGTGCCGGTAAAGAGATTCTAAGATACCGTGATGCCCATACGGGTAACAGATCTTTTATTCAAAGATGTGAAACAGAAAGTTATGAAGTTTTAAAAAATCTCCAATCCCAAACCGGACTTCCATTAGTATCTAAATTTGATAATCCTGAAATTGACATCCGAAAGGACTGGGAAGAATTCTGGTTAGTTTCTCCCTTATTAGGAAAAAAAAGCTTGAAAGAGGGAAAAGATGATTTTGCAATTTCTATTGCTAAAATTAGCCACAAACGCCCTGTTCTGGGAATTATCTTTGCTCCCGCCGATAAAGTTATGTTTATAGCAACTGACAATAAACCGTACAAAATTAAAAATTTCTCTTTCGGAAAAGATGAAGATGTAAACATATTGTTGCAAGAGCAAAATGTAATTAGAAAGCCAATTGAAGGTTTCTTTTTAAAAATTTTAAAAAGTAAAAACCAGATGAATAAAAAAACCGAAAGATTCCTGGAAAATTTCAAAGCCTATCAGGAAGGGTCCTTAAAGGAAGTGGTGGATCAAAGTCCGCTCAAATTATCCGGAATTGCAGAAGGAAAATACGATTATTATCCTCATTTAAAGCCAATCCATGAATGGGAGATTGCCGCTTTTGATGCTCTTATAACAGCAAGCGGAAATATGGTGACCAAAAAGGATGGAATCCTTTCTTTAGAATATAATACTGTGAAGCTAAAATTCCCTGCCTTTATTGCCAAAAGTAACTTTCAATTTGATTCAACAGAAATAAACTAATATATTATGTTATCAGGTTCCTGAATAAAATTGACAAATAGCTGCGAGAATAAGATATCGATGAGATCCAACAAGTGCTTAATAAAAGCCTCAAAAAGAAATTACGTGATAATTTTTATCGGGAAATTCTTCCTATTTTCAGTAATACCTGCGACACCAAAGCCAATATAAGTAGTTCCAACAATGGCCCTGTCACAAGTGCGAGGGAAATTAATGGATCCTTTGGAAAAGCAGTTAAAGCAATTGCAAGTGCAATAGGGAAGTTTCAGGCAAGAGTGGATGTCGAAAACCAGGATTTGTCATGACAAATGCCCTGGTCGCAAAAACCAGTAAATTTGCGGCAAATACCCTGAAACCCTCAGTAAACCTGTTGAAATTTGCGGCAAAACTTTCCAGTAATCAGGACAATTTTTTTAAATTAATTGGTGAAATGCGGCAATAGAACTTTTGAAGGAGTTATAAAAATTGAGGATTTAATATTTATTTTTTGCATAAGTATATCCAATACCTATTAAATTATCTAATAACCGGATTAATTATCCACAATTAAGAATCCAAGAGAGTGTACCCGCAATAGCTCCTCCTATTGCTGCTCCAACAGCGCCAGATATTAGGAGATTCGTATTTAAAACTTTCCATTTCTTTGGCATCCCCCTGGGCCTCAATTTCTCTGCGAGATGGATATATTTTTTAGGACCCAACTCTACCATTTCACTAAAATTTTCTCCAGGAAAAATTAAGTTTGGAGTCATACGAGTCGCTTGTAATACTGCTCGAAACTGTAAAAGTAAAGCAACGGCTTTTTCTTCATTAGGGGAAAGATCCTGAAGCGCATAACTCCCACTAGAATCAATTTTTCTTAATATTAGTTCCATTGTACGATAAACACTTTCACTACTTTCCATAAAAATTAAAAATATTATTTTAGTGCAACAGCCTAAAAAGGTAGCAAAAACTACATAGACCATAAGTGGTTCCTGAAAAAAACTTATATTCATTAAAAATTAATTTATAACTGTCCAAGAACATGAAGTTTAAATCCTTCTTTTCATTGCAAAAATTTCTGGACTGGAAAAACACAAAACTCACCCCTCACCAATTCTTAATGATTATCAGTTCAATAGTCGGTTTTATCGCCGGTGTAGTGGCTGTGATAATCAAAAACCTTACTCACTGGATTCAGGCTGTTTTAGAAGGAGAATTGATTTCAAATTACCACAATGCATTTTATTTTATATTTCCAGTAATAGGATTATCAGTGGTACTAATAATCATAAGATGGATTTATAGAAAAGAGGTTGGTGCTGGCATACCGACTACCCTATTTGCAATTTCGAGACTAAAAGGTATAATGTCAAAATTTCAAACCTATGCTTCCTTAATTACAGCACCGATAACGGCTGGTTTTGGAGGTTCGGTTGGATTAGAAGCACCTGCAGTAGTAACCGGTGCTTCTTTAAGTTCTAACCTTTCTAGAACCCTGAAAATGAACCAGGCTTCAAGAACACTCTTAATTGGCTGTGCTGCAGCTGGAACAATGTCATCTTTATTCCAGGCTCCAATAGCCGCTATAATTTTCGCTATAGAAATCTTTAGTCTTGATCTTACTTTAGTGTCAATGATACCGCTATTATTGGCTTCGATATCAGCTATTTTAACCACCTATTTTTTTTATGGCTCTGACGTAATGCTACATTTCACCCTTTCTGAAGAATTCGATATTTCTGAAGTTCCTTTCTATATTCTTCTTGGTATACTTTCTTCGTTATGTTCTATATACTTTACCAAAATCTATTTTAGGTTTGCTAAATTCTTTAAGAAGTTTAAATCTAAATGGAGACGTTTATTAATTGGAGGTTTTGGATTGGGAATTCTTACCTTCTTTATCCCACCCCTATATGGAGAGGGTTATGATGTAATAAACAACCTTCTCCAGGAGAATTATCTCACTGCTCTTGGTACTAATAATATCTTTAGTGAGTATTTGCAAAACATTTGGGTAGTAATTGCTCTTTTAGCCGGGCTAGCCATATTCAAGGTAGTAGCAACATCCTTAACATTTGGTGCTGGTGGAGTAGGTGGTATTTTTGCTCCCGTTTTATTTATGGGCAGCGCCATGGGACACTGTTTTGCTTTAATAATTAATAATTTAGGATTGCTTAAAAATGAAATTTCTGTAAGCAACTTTACGTTGGTAGGAATGGCAGGGCTAGTGGCAGGCATCATGCACGCCCCATTAACGGCAATATTCCTTATAGCCGAAGTAACCCGTGGTTATGAATTATTCATTCCTCTAATGATAACTGCAGCGATTTCATATATGGTGACTAGTCAGTTTCAAGCCCACTCCGTCTATACACTGGATTTGGCTTCTCGAGGAAATTTACTTACTCACAATAAGGATCAGGCGGTACTTACCTTATTAGATATTAGCCAGGTATTAGAAACAGATTTTATTCCACTTAAAATTGAAATGACTTTAGGTGAAATAATTCGGGAAGGAGTGGTGAAATCACAACGAAGCATTTTTCCTGTTGTAGATCAGGAAGGTGACCTAAAAGGAATTTTACTATTGGACGATTTACGGCCCATCATGTTCGAGCAAGAGCTTTATGATAAATTAAAAGTAAGCGAAATAATGCAGGAAGCTCCTCAGGTAATTAATTTCGAAACAGATGGAATGCATCAAATAATGAAAAAGTTCGAAGAGACAGGTGCCTGGAATTTACCTGTGGTAGAAGGGCAATGCTATAAAGGATTTGTTTCAAAATCTAAATTGTTAACTGCCTATAGGGAAATCTTAATTGATGTTACCCTATAACTCAGAGATCCAAATTTCACTGATTTTTCAGGGATCAGTTCGAATGACCGAAACGAAAATTTTTAAAATATAAAACAAAACTAATAAGGACTAAAAATATACCAGTAATACTGGTGATTGTAATTAAAAAACCGAGAAATAGAAGAAGAATACCTGACAGTAAAGTCTTTTCAGAAAAATGAATTAATTCCATGGCTTCTAAATTGTCAATGTTTCTTGAATATTTATAAAGTTCTCTATCTAGTTGAATTTGAGCAATTAAAATCCAAACTAGCGACAGTTTCATTACAATCAGCCCTATTTCATTAATGAACGGGTGATTCAGACGTTCTATTGGAAGTAAATATGAATATAGCTCGGGAGCTAATGTATATATTATTGTAATTAAAAGAAAAGCAATAAATAATAACCAGTAATAGCCACCCAATCTTTTTAACCGGTTATAATTAGTGATTTTTTCAATATTAGGATGTGGTACACGAATAGGGATTGCCTGACGTACATATTTCCAAAATAGCAAAATTAACATTGCTACCAACATTAAAGCGGGGATATAAATTTGTAGACTTCCTTCCATAATTCAATACTTACTAATCAGTCGGGATTTCAAATTTACTATAAATCATTTGCATTGATTCCTTATTCTCCGTTAAAATAACTAAGGTGTCATTTGCTTCTAATTCCGTATTTCCGGACGGAGTTAAAAATTTCTCGTTACGCATAATCATAGCGATTATCGCACCTTTTGGAAAATCAATTTCCACAATTCTTTTTCCCACCAATGGACTTATAGAAGGTAAATCTATTTCCTTAAGGAAGGATTTTGCACTCTCAGATAACAAAGCATCAACAGGTGATTTTTTCTTGACTTTAAAGGGTAAAGACACATGAAGCCAATTTGCTACTAGAGATAAGGTCGTTCCCTGAACAAGAACTGAAATTAAAGAAACGAAAAAAACCACATTAAAAATCATTTCTGCTTTTTCAATTCCAGCAATTAAAGGATACGTCGCAAAAACAATGGGAACTGCTCCTCTTAAACCTACCCAGGAGATATATAGGCGTCTTCTCATTTTCATCTTAAAAATCGATAGACCTATAAAAACACTGAGGGGTCTGGCAACAAATATTAAAAAAACAGAAACCAAGATTCCAACACCCATTACAGGAATTATATGTGAGGGAACGACTAGTAAACCTAATGTTAAGAAGAGTGTGATTTGCATGAGCCACGCTAGACCATCAAACATTTTAATAATTGTCTTTTTGTGAATTAGATTTTGATTTCCGAGATAAACAGCACATAAATAGATAGCCAGAAATCCGTTGCCTCCTACAACATCGGTTGCAGAAAATGTTATAAACATAATTGCTATTGCAAGAACCGGATATAAGCCTTCAAAGTCTAAGTTTATTTTATTAATAACCTGGTGACTCACATAACCAAAGAAAAGTCCGAGACTTGCACCTAATAATATTTGTTGGAGAAATAATGGTATAAGGCTCCAGATGTCCTGGTTTTGATTAACTACTAATCCCAAGAAAGCTATTGTCAGAAAATAGGCCATCGGGTCATTACTACCACTTTCTAATTCCAGGGTTGGCCTTAAATTAGTTTTCAAAGCCATTTGTTTTGATCTTAGAATTGAAAAAACTGCAGCGGCATCTGTTGAAGAGACAATGGCTCCTAATAAAAGGCCCTCGTATATTGAAAAATCAGTAATATACCAAACAAACACCCCTACACTAATGGCCGTTAAAAAAACTCCTACGGTAGATAATGCAACTCCCTGCCATACTACGGGTTTTATACTCTTCCAGTTTGTATCTAATCCTCCAGAAAATAGAATGAAATTTAGAGCAACAATTCCAACAAACTGAGCGAGTTGAGCATTTTCAAATTCAATTTGACCAAGGCCTTCAACACCAGCTAACATTCCAATTGATAGAAATAAAATTAAGGTTGGCACCCCAAATTTGTACGATGTTTTACCTGCGAGTATACTAATAAAGAGCAAAAGTGAACCAATTAATAGTATGTTTTCAATGGTAATGTTCATTTTTTAGCCTTTTTTCGAAAATAGTTTTAAAATGTCGATGGAGCAAAAATTCAGTTTATTAAAATAAAACCAAAGAGTTTCAATAGACAATAGAGAATCTGCAAATAGCAAAATATAATCCTCCGGAACTTGAATTCCGGAAGATAATAAAAGTAGATTAAATATGATTTTGAAGGATTGTATGCCATTTTTTAGCTAACTGATACTGAACCTCCGAATCTGGAACTGCATCAATATTTTCGTCATAGAAAATCATCTCTTGTTTTTCAGTTTGGGTTTTTCCCGAGAAAATTAAACTTATAAAATTCATTTTTCCTTCCCTTTCAGGGAAATCAATAGTTTGAATTTTAACCTGGGTAATCTCTTTCAAATTAATTATGTGGAATTTGTTCTTCTCACTAGGTTCTGTATAAATTATTTTCTTTTGGGAATTATCGAAACCAATTAAAATAGAAGGATCTATTTCAAAAACTGAAAGTCGTAGGTCATTCTCTTGGGCAAACTTCATTAATTGTTTTCTATGAGAATTCGTTTTTCTATTTTGATTTATAATTAATAAAATTATTGGGCCGATAAAAAGCAGTAAAATGCCTAACCCAATTAGGGTGGAGCTTAAATCCATTTTAAAAAATTTAATGTTAAAAAATATTATTTTTTCCGTGTACGGAACTTAATGAATGAGGTACTGCTACCAGAAGAGATGAAATGGAAATATTTGTACTGACAGTTCTTTTTTAATATTTGGAGAGAACTTAAAACTACTGAAGTTATTTCTTGAAAAACTAAATCTATAATTATAAAAAGTTTTAAAAAAACCAAAGGGAACAAAATAATGTTCAGCCGTTATCGATAATCCTGCTAAATTTCTTACTTGTTCTTTATAATGCTGGGGCAGATCTGAATCGGCCTGAACATAATCCTCTATTGCTTTACCATAAAAAATAGAGTCAGCGGTATTTGTACCTGAACTAGTCCAGGTACTGAGAAGTATTAGGGTAAGAAAATTGAGTAGAAAATTCACTTTGAAGTTTAGGTGACTTTTATTTTTTTTATCCTCTGCCGAGCTAAGCGATTAAGGATGCTTTTTTTTTGTAATTGACAATGATAACTCCTTATAATCTGTGAAGGAAGCCAATTTAAGGTCTACCCATGATTAATGTTTAAAAGTAAATAAAATAATGATTCAGTCTTAATAAATATGCTCTCTATCGGACGAAAATCATAATAACGAGTTAATACGAAAGTAAATACTCCGGTAGATCTGAGTCAGATCTTTGATTCGCACATTTCAATATTCATCTGGCATGCCCATTCTCAAAGCTAAAAAAGATCAGGTGGAATTTTTCTTACCTTTAATAACAGCGGTAAAAAGTATTGCTTTCATTTAAATTTGAGCGTTATAATTTATTAACTTTAAAGGCTTTACGTTCTTTTTGATAACACAATTAATGGGGTTTGTGCGCGGTATACCAATTCATTAATAGTGAATTGTCTGAAAAGTATATTGGTTAAGGACCGGGAGCCCTGTTGAAGAACCAAGATAGAATTATGACTTAGTTTCATCTTATCACTTAATGTTGAAGCAGCATCATCACCCCTATAAATCTGGATATCAGGCTCAAATCTTTTGTATTCGATTTGTAATTTTAAAAGATGCTCTCTTGTGGTCTGTTCTGCTTCATCTTCTTTTAAAATAGTAAAGAATTTAAGATTCTTTACATTATTTTCCAGTCCTTTTAATACTCTATGAAAGTGCTCGGGGTTCAACGGATAGTTGGGGTTTACCCCTACCAGAAGTTTTTCGGGAAGGTTCATCTTCGTTTCTGTTGGTACGGTGACTGTCAACATATCTGATTCTTCAATAACAGATAAGGTAGTGCTGCCAATAAACAAACGTTTTAGTACGCCACCTTCTTTAAGGCCCGTGAAAACCCAATCAAAGTACTGGGGTGACTTTAAATTCCTAAGAAGAGTTAGAATGGGTTTCTCACTTATCTGGAAGGAATCATCACTATATACACGATCTCTTGCCAGTTCACGAAGTTTCGAAGAAGCTTCATTCATCTCTTCTTTTAAAATTTCTCGCCTGCTCACTTCATCGGCCATAGAAGGAACCAAACCGGGAATCTTATGCACAAGAACTACCTTAGCATTGATGGTCTCTGCTATACTGAATGCAAAATCTATAAGGTTGTCTGTATTTTCAGAAAAGTCAATCAAGACCAGTATTCTGTTTCGCTTATCCATAGCCTAATTATTATGTTAAGGTATATATAACAGGTTTACATAAAAATACAAAAAAGAAGCTTACTCGGTTTTTTGATAAACTCTCTATCCTATTGAATTCCTGGAAAAATTATCCTACAATGTTAAGCACATCTGCCAGCGCCGTGGCCAAACCCAGAAAGCTTAAAAATCCGAAGATGTCAGTCACCGTGGTCAGCACGATCGAAGAAGAAGTAGCGGGATCCTGTCCCAGAGATTTCAAAATTATCGGGATGACCGCTCCCGAAAACCCTGCAATCACCATTGATACCACCATTGATATTCCAATGACCACGGAGAGGCCGAAGGAGGAAGTCCAGAAATAAACGATAACAGAAGTGGTTAATGCCACGGCAAACCCATTAATCAATCCTACCATAATCTCTTTTCTCGCCACTTTGAACCACTGCGCTATCCTAATTTCTCTGAGCGCCAAACCGCGCATGGTAACGGCCAGGGCTTGTGAACCCGTATTGCCCGATTGCCCCGCCACAACCGGTAAGAAAACAGCCAGAACCGTAATTCTGGCTATTGTATCTTCAAAAAGGCCCACCACGAGGGAAGCCATAAATGCAGTAACAAGATTGATATGCAGCCAAGGTAGCCTGTTCCTTACTGCCAGGGAAACTTTTGAAAGGGCTCGTTCTTCTCTACCCGCACCAAACATCGCTTGCAGGTCTTCCGTTGCCTCTTCTTTGGAGGCAGTCACCAAGTCGCCGTTTCGAATTACGCCCAGTAACTTGTTATTGATGTCAATAACCGGCAAATGAATGATCCTCTTTTCTTCCAGCAGCTCCACCACATCTTCCAGGGGTGCCAGGGCATGTATTACACCCAAAGGAGTTTGTATGAGATCCTGTAATTTCACCTGGGGCTCCGAAATGGCTATTCTTTGAAGTGTTGCTACGCCCAAAAAAGTGCCTTCCTGGTCGACCACATAAATATTGGAAATTCGGCGGTCTCCCAGTATTCGCAGACGCTTCAACACCTCCTCTACCGTATTTCCTGGATGGAAAGTGGTTGTCATAGGGTTCATCAAATGACCCGCAGAATCCAGTGGATAACTCATCAACTCCTTAATTTCTCGGGCCAACGTGGGGGATAACAAATCCGATTTGGCTTCAGCTGTTTGCTTATCCAAACGGGAAAGCAATCTCGCTCCCAAATAAGCATCGATATTGGTGAAAGTTTGAACAAACAATTGATTATCCATTATATCAATGACCTCTGTGGCAACATCGGGATTCAGGCGTGCAAACACCTTTTTGGAATCGTTGGGATCCTGTCTTTTGAGATAATCAATGATCTCCTCAGTAGAAAAGTCATTGAGCAAGGATGCGGCATCTCCCGGAAATTGCCTAAAAAAACCGTTTATCAATTTTTCTTTAGCCGAGGAAGGAGTTTGTGACATGATTAAAATTTTAGCTTAATTTAAATGCAATGAGGATACTGGGTTTTTCATTCTCCCGGGCCCCGTAAAAAACCCGTTAACCCGATACGGTATAGCTCTCCCAGGGCGGCACCTGCCCTGATAGCTTGTTTGTCAAGCACTTCTTCGCTTTTTACACTTCCCCGGCGAACGGTTTCCAGCTTTAATGAGCCCACAAGCACGTCGGCGCGATCTGTTACCGGCAGGGCATAATAGTAAAGCCAGCTTTCATAGTTAATGACCGTTTCTAAAGGAACATCATCGTAGAGCTTTGGTACATCACAATTTGCTAAGGCAGTAAGAGGGGTCTCCTCCTCGGCCAAAAAAAGGTCCTGCAGGTTTACAACGCCATACAGTGTTTTGTCCGGATTGACTACAAATACATAAGGAGAGACGGGCCGCCTGTGCTCCTTTAAGAAGGTCAGCGCCTGGCCCACCCTGACAGATTTCCGCAAGCTAAATACGATGGGATCCATCAGGGCACCTACCGTGTTTTCCGGGTTCTTCAGTTTCAGACGCAGTGGATTTGATAAATCCGATGCCAGACCTTCCAACAGGGAGTTGCGGAGCGACCCCTCCATCTGTCTCATTATCAATTCAGCCGTTTTCAGGTCTACAGCTTCCAGTATTTCGATAGCGTAGGCCCGGTCAAGGCGTTCCAGAATACGAGATGCCTTGTAGGCATACATCGGCTCCAGTATTTTTGCTGCCAGTTCAACGGGGATTTCCTGTAACAAGTTCGCCACCTCTTCGGGCTCAAGCTCCTCGAGAATTTGCGTTGCTGCCCGGCCGTGGTTCTGAATAAAAGCTTCCAATATCCTTTTATCCGTATCCATTACTGTTCTTTTTTGATCAATACAGACTTTACTTCGTTAAACTCCTTTGAAGGGATGGTCACTTTGTCGGTTTCCGATTCCAGAAAAACTGCCGTAGTGCCTATTTTAATGATCCTGCCTTCTATATCGCTTATCTTCACATAATCTCCCTCTTTATACATTTTATGTATGTAATAAGAAGCGAGGATATTGCTGACCGATGTTTTAGCACCCAGACCAAATGCCAGGGCCGCGCCGAAAACAAGAGCCGCCAAAAGGATGCTAATCAATTGGGTGAGGAAAGTAATATCTATTCCGATCTGATCAACGGCAATAATGATGGACGTGATCAGAATAGTGTACTGCGCTATTTTTCCGAAGATCCTGCCGTAGGAAACGGCTACCCGGGACGTGGCCGAGGTAATCAATCTTCCAACCATCCTGCCCGCAATGATTCCTACAAAAACAATTAAAATGGCGGCTAAAATCCTTGGCAAATAGATCAGAACGCTTGCAAGCCAGGTGGTGATCATAGATAAACCGAGTACTTCGGTACCGAGAATAAGAAAGAAAACAAAAATAATCCAGAAGAAAGTCTTACTGATAAATGTGGTAGAGGGGCCGAAGTTGATATGTTGAACCTTGTCCCTGAATCTGTCATTGATGAGGCTGTTTAAGTAAATCAACAAGCGCCGCGCCGCCCATTCAATGAGAAGCGCCACAAAATAACCGATGGCAAAAATAATAAAGGCAAGGATTAGTTTTGGAAAGATATCTATCAGGTTATCCCTGAAACCAAATGCTATTTCACGAAGCTCTTTCATTAGCTGACTATAATTCCTGATTTAAATTTGACTGAATTAAAGAACCCTGTCTTTAGTATCGTTCCAAAATACAAAAAACTTCCAATAATCTGCAATCTTAATTTCCGCCAGTTGTAGTAGGTGTCCCCGAAGAGTCTTTTGTAAAAGATTCATTGGTTGAATTAACGCTACCCTGAGTCTTTGTTGAGAAATCAGATAGGATATAAAAGGTTATATATTTTTATGCCCTTTCTGATGTTTTCACAATAAGTCTAAAATCGTTGTTGACAACACTAAAAATGGAGTGAAAAACAAAAAGAATAAATAGCACCATGTCCCAATCGAGTAGACGGCTCCGCAGAAACTGACGTGCGACTACACACCAAAATACGTGCAGGTGTACCTTAGGTTCCTTGAATCAAAAAAGTTAATGACATTAATATTTCTTAAATTAGGGTATTTGCATTTAAAATACAGGTGGTCAGAATACGATTATACAGCCAGTAAAGCCCTAAACAAATGAAAATTCACTAATAAACAAAAGGGTGCGCCCTATGCTGTTTTTACTTTACGCTTAACTTCCCGTACACTATAAAAACAGCATAGGATCCGGCGCAAGTTTTGGTAGATATGGGGCTTAAACACTATTACCACCGCAATCTAAAAACTACTTATAAGCTTTTCTAATCCTTAATAAAATTTGAGAAATTAAAGCCAATATGGGTAACTCTAGCAAAGGCCCTATTACCAATGAGAGGGAAACTAATGGATCATTTGGGAAAGCTGTCAGGGCAATAGCCAGCGCAATAGGTGAGTTTCTTGCAAGAGTGGTTAAGCTCAGGCTTGCAGAATCCTTATAATTAAATTTTAATAGTAAGCTGGCAAAACGACCTACCAGAAAATTAATCAGAAAGAACAGAAGGATTGGAATCAGAAGAATATAAAGTACGCTAAGGTTATTGGTTAAATATTCTCCCTGCGATGCAAACATAGCTACGATGGCCAAAGCCAAAAAAATGATTTGTGCAGATTCAAAAAAAGAGTGGACCTTCTTTTGCATCAATTCTGTTTTTCTACTTTTAGCATTCCAATATTTTATAAGCTGTGCAATTAAAAATGGAACCAGAATCACCAAGAGAATACTTTCCCATAAAATTGAGGTATCTAGGGAACCTGATTTCCCGAAAAACAATAGCAGATAAACCGGAAGAAGAATTAATTGTAAAATAAGATTTACCGGCAATACAGCTGTTGCCAATGAAGTATTTCCTTTGGCAATTCCAGTAAAGATCAGATACCAGTCGGTGCAGGGTGTTACCATTAACATTACAAAACCTATCCATAAACTCAAATGATCCTGTAAAAGGAGTAATCCCAGCAGGTAGGCAAAGATTGGCGTCCAGATAAAATTGATTATAAGATTTGCCGATATGAATTTAAGATTGGAAAAACTGGATAGCAGGTTTTTTAAGGGAATATTCAAAAACAAACCAAAAAGCATTACCATTAGGAATGGGATGATTAGGTATTCTGAAAAACTTTTAATAACTGAAATTTGCCCCAGAAGTAAACCCAGACCAATTGCTACTGCAATTATTAGAGTATGATATTTGTTTAATCTATTCAAAATGGTTTTTATTTCGCCAATTTTAAAATTTTTATTGCTCCCCGCATTACAAAAGTGAAGACAATGGCTCCTATAATCAAATCTGGCCATTTACTACCTAAGAAATAGACCAGGGCACCCGCCAGGATAACGCCACCGTTCACTATTATATCATTAGAGGTAAATATAGCACTGGCCTGCATGTGGGCTTCCTTGCTTTTTGCCTTATTTATAAGCCATAAGGAGATTAGGTTACCGACTAAAGCGAAAAAGGAAACTATAATCATCCATTGAAACAAAGGCGTTTCACTACTAGTAAAGAACCTGCGTATGATTTCTATAAATCCAAGGCCGGCCAAACCCATTTGAAAATATCCACTGAATTTTGCAACTCTTTTTTTTCTTGCAACAGCACCTCCAACTGCAAATAAGCTTAGTGCATAAACAATGGAATCTGCCAACATATCGAGAGAATCTGCAATAAGCCCCATAGAAGAGGATATCCATCCGGTAGTCATTTCAATAAGAAAAAAACCGAAATTAATTCCCAACACCCACCAAAGAATATTCTTTTGTTTAGCTTGGTCTTCTATAACCGGGGTTTCAGCCTCTACCGTATCTAATAGCTTCTCATTGAGTTTTAATTCTGAAAGAGAGGAGTGGATTTCCTCTACTGCGTCTGAATGATATACTTCGAGTTTTCTGTTTGGAATATCAAAATCCAGGTATGCTATCTGATCGTAAGACTCTAATTTCATACGGATCATCTGCTCCTCTGAAGGACAATCCATTTGACTGATTATGAAAGTACTTTTTTTCATTTCTTATAAGCTAATAGTCTTAAAGCATTGAAAACAACTAAAAGTGTAGAACCTTCGTGAATAACTACGGCCACTCCGATATTGGCAAAACCGAAAATAGTTGCAGGGATTAGCAAAGCTACAATTCCAAGGCTTACCCAAAGGTTTTGTTTAATAATAGCCTTGGCTTTTCTACTTAGGCCAATAGCAAATGGGAGGGTTTCCAACTTATCTGCCATAAGAGCAATATCGGCTGTTTCCAGAGCTACATCACTTCCTGCCGCTCCCATAGCGATTCCCACTGTACTGTTAGCCATTGCCGGAGCATCGTTTACTCCATCTCCAACCATTGCCACTTTGGATTCCTTCTCTTTTAATTTTTTAATTGCCTCCACCTTTTCTTCGGGCAATAGGCTTCCCCAGGCATCGGTAAGGCCTATTTCCTTAGCGACAGCATCAGCAACTTTCTGATTATCTCCCGTAAGCATAATCATTCGCTTGATTCCTATTTTCTTTAATTCTGAAAGGGTCGCTTTAGCAGCTTCGCGTGGGGTATCCATCAGGGCTATTATCCCAATATATTCCTCATTTTTCCGAAGGAGCATCGTAGTATTTCCACCTCCTTCAAGGTCCCGGACTTTTTCAACTATTTCTTCTGAAGGTTTCATATCATTAAGGCCTTCGTATAAATCCAGGTTACCAATATAAATTGTATCACCCTCCAATGAGGCTTTAATACCTTTTCCCAGAACAGCTTCCAGATTAAAAGCCTCTGGTATTTCAGATCCTTCCAGCATCTTTTTACCATCACGAACTACAGCTTTCGCCAGGGGATGCTCGCTAAGATTTTCAACTGCAACCGCGATTTTAAGCAAAGCTTCTTCTTGGATATCTCCCAAAGGAACAACCTGGGTAAGTTTGGGTTTTCCTTCGGTTAAGGTCCCGGTTTTATCAAAAGCCAGGGCGGTAATCACTCCTAAATCTTCCAGGGGGCGGCCTCCTTTAATAAGCACCCCACTTTTTGCTGCCCGTGCTACTCCACTCAATACCGCACTGGGCGTAGAAATAGCCAATGCACAGGGACTGGCAGCAACAAGTACGGCCATTGCCCTATAAAAACTAGCGCTAAAGGGTTCATCTATCACCAAAAAGGCGAAAAGCAATGTTACTACTAAAATAAGCACCGAAGGCACAAAATACCTTTCAAATTTATCGGTAAGTAATTGCGTTGGAGATTTTTGAGTCTGTGCTTCGTTAACCAGTTTAACCAACCTGGATAAGGTAGAATCCCTGGCTTCTTTAATGACTTTTATTTCCATGGTGTTGTTCCCATTAATGGTTCCGGAGAACACCCGGTTTTCAGCTTTTATATCATCAACTTTTGAATAGTCTTTGGCAGTATCTTCTACAGGTACTTTATCTACGGGAACACTTTCCCCTGTAATTGGCGCTTGATTTACGCTGCTTTCCCCTTTGACCACGACTCCATCTGCAGAGATTTTACTATTAGGCCTAACTACAATCGTATCTCCAATACTTAGTTTTTCTATTCCTACTTCCTCAGTTAGCCCGTCTTTTTTCAATAAAGCGGTTTTAGGAGCCAGATCTGATAATGCCGCTATAGATTTACGGGCTTTGTTCATTGCATAATGTTCCAGCGCGTGTCCCAGGCTAAACAAAAATAACAACAAAGCACCTTCAGCCCATTCGCCTAAAATAGCAGCCCCAATTGCAGCAACCAGCATTAAAAAGTCGATTTCAAAACCTCCTTTTGCAACCGTTTCGATGGCTTCCTTGGCAGTAAAGTACCCTCCAAAAAAATACGCCCCTATATACAGAGCCAGGCTAACCCATTCTGGTATAGATTCTACAAAGGAAAGCCCAAATCCTATACCCAGAAGTGCACCGGAGATAATTGCAAAAATAAGTTCGGTATTTTTTCCCAAAATACCTCCGTGCTCATGAGCATGTTCTTCCCCGCCAGCATAACTTTCACTGTCTTTAGCGTGTTTATCTTTTTCTGAAAATTGCTGTTTGCTTTCTTTTTGCTCTAAATTTTCACTGGATTTAGCTGGTTTATTTAAACCACCTTCATTGGTAGAACTTTCTTCAATCTCCAAATCTTCCTTCTCCAGTTTTTTCGCGATGAAATCAAAATTAGTTTCATTTTTATCAAATTCCAACCGAACCATTCCTGCGGCAGTCACCGAAGCTTCCAAAACACCTTCAATATCTAAAAGCTTGTTTTCTATTTGGCGAGCGTGACGCGTATGCCTAATACCACTAAGCTTTATAAGTAAATGGCCATACTTTTTAGTGATTTCAGCCCCAGCTCGTTCAGCTATGCTTTGAATCCTATCTATAGAAATTTTATCAGGATCATAGTGAAAACATAGTTGAGGAGCGCCATTTGCCTCTTCATCGGCAACATGAACCCTTTCAAGACCATCTTTAGCTTCCAGTGCCTTAATAAGCCTTTCTACACATGTGTCTTTTTCGCTTGCTACCTGAGGCAGGAGTACCGGAATTTTAATTTGGATTTTTTTCATAATAAATAATTTTTTCAACTCGGAATGATTGGTTACTAGATCCTATTTACATTCGCAATCAGGCATTACATTTCTCGCATATTCCTTTAACTACCAGGTTAACATTTTCCGCCAAATAACCTTCCGGTAAATTGATATGCGGAATTTTATGGTCAGTTAAACATATAGTTTCATCGCAATTGTTACAATGAAAATGAATATGCAGATCTTGCTCTACTTCACAGTTGCAACCGGTTTCACAGAGCGCATACTTGGGTACTCCAGTTCCATCATCTATCTGGTGAACAATACCCTTTTCTTCAAAAGTTCTTATCGTTCGGGATAAGGTGGCACGATCAGATTTTACAAATGCATTTTCAATTTCGGTAAGAGCTATTGCTCTATTCTTTTTGGCCATAAACTTATAGATTAGGATACGCATTGCCGTAGGCCTAACCTCATGAGCCAATAAAGTTTTTTCTATTTCAGTCATTTTATAATTTTTTTAGGTGTGGAAGTACCTTTAAATATCATCCAGTCCTTTTTTGTTTTTATAGATTCTTTGAACACTTTCATTTTAATGTCCGTGCGAGGCCTGGCTTTTTTGCATTTCTGAGATCAAATAATAAGCATTGTTATAAGCAATCAAGGTACCTTTGGGTAGAGGCTCAAGAAGGTTAATTTCTACCCAGCCATCTTCGGTAATTCCTATTCTAACTTCAACAGTTTTAAATTCCCATGCTGTTTTACCATTTTTATCTGTTTTTTGAGCTGTAAAAATGTATGGATTTCCCTCTTCTTCTATAACCGCTTCTTCGGGTAAAGCCAAAACGGCCTCTTCTCCCGTTCGGATTTCACCTTTGATATACATTCCTGGAATCAGCTTTTCATCTTTATTTTCGATTTCAGCATGAATATGAATAGCCTTAGGATTTTGTTCAAATTTCTTACCTACTGAATATATTTCACCTATTAAATTACTGCCTGGTACCGATTCCAGTGTAAAAGAAATTTTCTGTCCTATTTTTACTTTATGGACATCTTTTTCGAAAACCATTAAATCTGCATGAACATGTTCATTATCTATCACCAAAAACATACTTGTTTGAGGTTCTACGAATTGTCCCATCTGAACTAGAACTTTTTCTATATAACCATCGATAGGACTTACCACCGGTATATACTCATAAAGTTCTCCATTTCTAACCCGGGAAGCATTCAAATTTAACTGGCGCAACTGAGATTCAAAAGCACGGACTTCGCCTTTTACGGACTGATAATCTGATTGCGTTTGTTGAAATGTCTTTCCAGAGCCTACTTGTGCTTCATATAAGCGTTTTTGTCTATCAAATTCTTTTTCCAGAAACTGCATCCGGCTATAAGCACTAATATAGTCTGATTGGATCTTCGTTAAATTAGGATGAGAAAGGTACGCAAGGGTTTGGCCTTTTTTAACCTTATCTCCTTCAATAACTTTAATGGAAGTAACATTACCTCCTAATATTGCTGTAACAGTTGCTTCGTACTGTGGTGGCACTTCCAATTGCCCATTCGCCTCCACGGTTCCCGAAAGGGCATTTTTAGTTAAAGTATCTAACTTTATTCCCAAACTATTAAATTTTAGATCTGACAGATGTAGCCTGCGCATTCCTCCTTCTTCAACTTTTGGAGTTTCAGTTTCCGGAGAATTATTATCTCCGGCATCAGAATTTTCTTTACATCCAACTACCAGTGTAAGGGCGAATGCAAAAATTAATATATTTATCGTTCTTATTTTCATATCGTATTTCATCGTAATATCTTAATTTTCAAGGTAATATTCTAGTTGGTGTCGGCTATCGAGATATTTGTAGTAAGCTTCCCACGCATCTACTTCTATACGAATAGCATCCCTTATATTTTGCAGAAAGCTTACATAATCAATGGCACCCTCCTTAAAGGCAAATACCGAACCTGCTTGTTGTTCTCTGGCCAGGGGAAGCGCTTCATTTCTGTAATAATTCCAGGAATTTCTCCATTTGATGAATTCTTCCCGCGTTGTTTTATATGCTGTTTCCAATTCAAGTTTATCCTGATTTAGATTCTGCTCGGCAATCTTCCGGTTTATTTTTGCTTCTTGTGTACGGCCTAACTCAGGTCCAAAAAATAGGGGGATTTGAATACCTACCTGATATTGAAAGAAACCAGATTGACCGTTTATTTCCTGGATGGCATACTGTCCCTGGAGTTTCGGTAAGAATTCAGATTTTCTTTCGCTCCCAACAGCTTCCGCAACAGCTACCCTTTGTTCAGAAACCTGAAGCTCTGGATGATTTTCAAGAGTTTCTACCAGAAAATTTAAGGGCTTATTCAAGGCTTCTACTGGTAAATCGGGCACATCATAAAGCGTATCGCTAACAAACCATAGATTTAATCGTTGTAAAGCTTTCAGGTAGTTTCTATAAGATTGCTCTAATTGAATTTTCACCTCGTTTCCCTGATTGGAGGTAGCCAGATATTCCAGTTTAGAAGTAGCTTCAGTTTCATACCTTATTCTTGCAGCCCTTTCGATGTCTTCGAAAATAGAATCCATCTTTTTATAAACCTGATAAGTCTTTTTGCTGGTATACACCGAAGCCCAGGCCCTGCTTACTTCACGCTTAATTCCAATGGTGGTTAGATCTAATGCATTTTCTGCAAGAGCCATTCTTTCTTTCTGTAGTTTTAATCGGGGAACAATTCCAAAGATATCAATCCCTTGTTGTTGTACCCCGATTTGGGTATAAACACCATCAGAATCATTTCCCACTTCTTCCTTCCCTGTGAAAATTTGGGTATTGCCAAAATCATAAGCTGTTTTACGCAATACCTCCTCCTTTTCAATTGCCAGTTGGGCGGCCTTTAGTTGGGGATAGTTTTGGACTGCCATCTCCTGGGCTTTTTCCAGGCTTATGACTTGCAGACTATCCTTCAAAACCTCCTGGGATGGCTCAGGATCAACTTGTCCCATTGTAGTGAAAGATCCTCCCAGGATACAGCCTAAAACTAAAATTGTGGGTAAAGATCCTGAACTGAAAGCATTAAGTCTATTTTGATCTTTCATCTCCCTCTTTCTTTCAACCAAAGTATAGAGCACTGGTAGCACCACTAATGTAAGTAGTGTTGCGGTAAGCATACCACCAATTACTACCGTGGCCAATGGTTGTTGTACTTCGGCACCAGCCGAGGTGGAAAAGGCCATTGGTAAAAAGCCGAAAATATCTGTTGTTGCTGTTAACATAATTGGTCTTATTCGTTCTTTAGTTCCTGTAAAAATTCTGTCTTTTATGCTGATTACCCCTTCTTGTTTCAGGGAATTAAACCTGTTCACCAGTACTAGTCCATTTAAAACGGCTACCCCAAACAAAACAATAAAGCCAACACCTGCTGAAATACTAAAAGGCATTCCTCTGAGCCAAAGGGCGAAAACACCGCCAATGGCTGCCAGTGGGATTGCCATATATATCATTATAGATTGTGAAAAGGATTTTAGCGCAAAATAGAGTAGAACGAAAATTAAGAACAGCGCTATTGGAACAACGATTACTAATTTATCTTTTGCACTTTGAAGATTTTCAAATTCTCCTCCATAGGAAATATAATAGCCTGCAGGTAATTCTAATTGTTCATCCAGCTTTTGTTGAATATCATTGACTACGGACTCTACATCCCTTCCACGGGCATTTACACCAACATAGGTTCTTCTATAGGTATCATCCCGAGAAATCTGCATTGGTCCTGAAACGTACTCGATATTTGCCACCTCTTTTATTGGAACCTGCGTTCCATCTGGAAGGTCTATATACAATCCGCGTAAATCGTCTATATTCCTTCGGTGAGCTTCATCAAATCTTACCACCAAATCAAAGCGCTTTTCCCCTTCAAAAATCACCCCGGCAGTTCCCCCGGCAAAAGCTGTGCTTATATATTCATTGACTTTTTGTATATCCAGTCCATATTGAGCTATTTTATCGCGATTAAACTGAACCGTCATTTGGGGCAAGCCTGATGTTCTTTCTGGGCTTACATCTCCTGCTCCCGGAACCGTTTGGATAATCGCTGCCATTTCCTGGACTTTCTCTGACAACACATCCAGGTCTTCCCCGTATAATTTTACGGCAATATCTTCCCTAACACCTTCCAATAGTTCATTAAATCGCAATTCTACCGGCTGGGTGAACACCAAATTGACTCCGGTCAGATTTTCATTAAGTTTTAGCTTAATCTTTTCAATTAATGCCTCCTTGGTTTCAGCGGTAGTCCATTTGTCCTTATCCTTTTCCAGGATAAGGTACATATCGGCGATATCCATAGGCATAGGATCGGTAGGAATATCGGCTACCCCAATCCTGGCAGTTACGGTTTTGATTTCGGGGAAATTCTCTAAAAGCAAATTCTCTATTCTTTTAGATACTTCAATAGATTCCGTCAAAGAACTACCCGGCCTAATTAATGCCTGCATGGCAATATCTCCCTCATCGAGTTGAGGAACAAATTCCCCTCCCATTCTGGAAAAAAGGAAACCGGCAACAATAAGCAAAACAACCGCTGAGGCTATTACGATCAGTTTAAGCCTTAATGCGCCTTTTAGTAAAGGCAAATACACTTTCTGAATTCCGCCTATAATTTTATCACTTACTTTTTCCAGCCAACGCTCAAATTTCCCAAACCAATTGTCTTTTTTCCGAACAGGTCTCATCATTAATGCAGCCATCATTGGAACATAAGTAAGGCATAAGAAAATGGCACCAATCATCGCAAAACCAAAAGTATAAGCCATTGGTTTAAACATTTTCCCTTCAACTCCGGTTAGGAAAAGAATGGGAGCAAAAACAATTAGAATAATAATCTGGCCAAAGAACGCCGAATTCATCATGGTACTGCCGGCATCATAGGCAGCTTCGTCCATATCGGCCTGATTGAATTTTGCTTTACCAGCTCGTATTCGTTTTTGAATTTCATACACGGTTCCTTCAATAATAATTACTGCACCGTCAATAATAATCCCAAAGTCAATTGCACCAAGACTCATCAGGTTAGCCCAAACACCAAATTGCTTCATCAATATAAAAGCGAAAAGTAAGGATAATGGAATGGTCGTAGCGGTTATAAGTCCCCCTCTTAAACTACCCAGTAATAATACCAGGGCAAAAATGACAATCAGTGCTCCCTCTAATAAATTGGTTTTAACCGTATCTGTAGTTCTTCCTATTAATTCACTTCGATCGATTATGGGATCTATGGTCAAACCTTCAGGAAGGGATTTTTCCACCTCTGCCATTCGAGCTTTTACATTTTGAATAACCGCGTTAGGATTAGCCCCTTTAAGCATCATTATTATTCCTCCAACAGCTTCTTCACCATCTTGGGTAAAAGCACCATAGCGAACCTGGCTTCCAAAATGTACTTGCTCGGCTACATCTCCGATGGTAATTGGAATACCATTTTCAGTGGTTATCGAAATTTTCCTGATATCGTCCAGCGAACGAACTAAACCTTCACCCCGAATAAAATTGGCCATTTTATTCTTCTCTATATAAGCTCCCCCGGTATTTACGTTATTTCTTGCAAGAGCTTCATATACATCAGATATACTCACTCCCATACTATTCAACTTCTCTGGGTTGATGGCTACCTCGTATTGCTTTATTGAACCTCCAAAAGAATTTACTTCTACTACTCCTTCCAAAAGGGTTAACTGTCTTTTAACCAACCAGTCCTGGATAGTTCGTAGTTCTGTGGGTGAATATTCAGTTTCAGATCCCTCCTTTGGTTTAATAGTGTACTCATAGATTTGTCCCAGTCCCGTTGAAATTGGCCCCATAGCAGGGCTTCCGAATTTATTTGGAATAGTCTCATCCAGTTCAATGAGTTTTTCCTGCACGAGTTGCCGGGGAAGGTAAGTCCCCATATCATCTTTAAAAACAATAGTAACCACAGAAAGACCGAATCGTGAAATGGAACGAATTTCTTTAACCCCTGGCAGATTTCCCATAGAAAGTTCTACTGGATAGGTTACAAATTGTTCTATATCTTCTGTTCCCAGATTAGGGGATTGCGTGATAACCTGAACTTGATTATTTGTGATGTCTGGAACCGATCCCAAATTTATGGTAGACATAGACCAAATACCAGTACCTATAAGGGCTATGGTAAGCAGGCCAATAATGAATTTATTATTGATAGAAAATGAAATGATTCTATTGATCATAAAAAAAGGTTTAATTCAATTGAAATTTCTGATCGTGCATCGAAGAAACGATACAGTAGTTTAGACCATTATTTCCCGAAAGAAATAGTTAATAAGGCCTTAAAAAAGGATATAGTTATCCTATAAAAATTGAATTAAACTCTTGGAGGTTGTAGAAAGGAATCCGGAATTTCTTTTCCTAAACTATCAAAATGAAGAAATATATCCGAAGAAATCGTATAGGTTAAAGGTTGAAATTCTGAAGAGCTAAAATTTATGGTGTGTACGTGACAGCAATGGCAGCTGCAAAAAGGAGGGCATAGATCTGCCGTTTGCTCGTGAGAATGATCTGAATTCAGATCCTGAAAATTCACTTCTGTAATTTCCGTGTCACCATTTAATGCAGAATAATTATCACTACAGGCTACAAAATTGAGTCCTAAAACATAAATAGACAATATTACCGCGATTATTTTCACAGTCGCAAAGATAAAGAAATATAGATGCACAGGGTGTGCAAAAATCTCCTCGTATCCGATTCGGTCAAAAATCCATTTAGACTTTAAATTAAAAGTGCTTGTTATCACGGAAATAAATAAAGAAGTAGGAAATCTTCTATTTTCAATCTTGAAAACAGGTTGAAATTTACTGGTAATGAAAAAATAATAATTCGCGCCCCAAATGCTGTTTTTACTTTACGCTTAACTTCCCGTACACTATAAAAACAGCATAGGATCCGGCGCAGGTTATGGAAGATATTGGGGCTTTAATCAGGAACTTTAATAAAATAGAAGCTTTTAATGAATCATCTTTTAATTATTCAATCCCAACTCATATCAAGGTTCCCATTTTATTATTACAGTTTTTATGTATTTCTAATGCCATAAGACTGTCTTTAAAATAGGAGGATTAAAAAAGATTACAGCGAGCTTAATAACTAAGCTTACTATTTACCCCTATTTTATTACAATATTTATCATAGTTAACCCTTATTTTGTTACAATAATATACTATATTTACCCATATTTTGTAACGAAAAACTATGAATTTTGAAAGACATATTAGTTCACATTTAGATAAATGGAAGAAAAATATAAACAGGAAGCCTTTAGTGATAAGAGGGGCAAGACAAGTTGGTAAAACCACTTTAATAAAAGATTTTGCAAAAAAATATAAACACTTCATATTTTTAAATTTAGAAAAGCCGGCGGATAGAAAATTGTTTGAAGAATATGATAACGTAGAAACTATTGTTGAAGCATTATTCTTATCAAATGATATAGCTTCAAAGGATATTGATACAACCCTTTTATTTATAGACGAAATTCAGGAATTGCCCAAAGCTATCCAATTATTACGTTATTTTTATGAAGATAGACCGCAATTGCATGTTATTGCAGCAGGTTCTTTATTGGAGTTTGCCATAAAAGATGTGAAAAGTTTTCCTGTAGGTCGTATCGAATACTTATATCTATATCCTCTAAATTTTGCTGAATATTTGAAAGCTGTCGATCAAAAGTCGGCATTTGAGCAATTAAACAGTATTCCGATTAAACCTTTTGCATATACGGCACTAATGGATCTATTTCATAGATATGCAATTATTGGTGGAATGCCAGAAGTCGTTAAAACTGATTTAAAAACCAAAAGTTTGGCCGACTTGCCAAAGGTTTATGAAAGTATTTGGGGTACTTATCGGGATGATGTGGAAAAATACACTTCTAATGCTACAGAAAGACGTGTAATAAAACATATCATGGAAGTTGCTCATTTATACGTAGATGAACGTATTAAATTCCAGAATTTTGGTAATTCTAACTATAGGTCAAGAGAAGTTGGGGAGGCAATGCGAAATTTAGATGATGCTAAAATAATTCAGCTCATCTATCCTACCACAGATACAGAGAATCCCGTAAAACCAAATTTAAAAAAGTCACCTAGGCTTCAGTTTTTGGATACGGGATTGATAAATCACGCTCTTGGAATTCAGGCGAAAATGTTGGGAATGGAAGATCTAAGCAACTCTTTTAAAGGAGCTATAATTCCACATTTAATTACTCAGGAGTTGATTTCATTGAATACCATAACAAACGCAAAACCAAATTTCTGGGTAAGAGACAAAAACCAGGCATCTTCTGAAGTTGATTTGGTATATCCTTATGAAGACAAAGTGATTCCCATAGAAATAAAATCTGGAGCAAAAGGCACTTTAAAATCCTTACATCAATTTACAATAAGGGCAAACCATCCTTATACCATACGAATATACGGGGGTAGCTTTAAAATTGAAGAAGATAAAACCCTGGACGGAACTCCTTATTTATTGATGAATCTACCTTATTTCCTCGGTACTCAACTTCCTAAATATATTGAATACTTTGTGAAAAATTATAGCCTATAACTCAGGAATTAAAGTAGCAATTCACTAGCTGCATCCAACACTGAGCTATCCAATTCTTTCAAATAAGCCTGGGTAATAGTTAGGTTTTGATGTCCCAGTGACTCGCTTATAATATCTGTGGCAACGCCCATTTGCTTTAAGCTATTCGCAAAACTATGTCGAGCTACATAGCTGGTTAAAGTTTTATCAATATTACAGATAGAAGCGATCTCTTTTAAATCCTTATTATAATTACTTAGCGTTTTATGTTTACGGTTTTCAATTTGGAGCGGGGTCATGTTATCTTGCAAGAGTAAAGGAAAAACATATTTTGTGCCAATCGATCTTGCCTTAAAATAATTCAAAATATCCCTAACCGGTGGCAGAATAGTAATATTAAAATTCCCTTTTGATTTGGAGCGGGTGTAAAATATTTTGTCACCATTAATTTGAGACCATTTTAAATTAATTTGATCAGCGAAATTCATTCCACGGGTATAAAAGCTGAAAACAAAATATTTATGACTATTTAAAAGATGTGGATGCTTTGATATATCCATCTTTACGATTTTCATTATCTCTGTAAAATCAAGAGCTCTTTTCGCAGGCTTACTTTTAAGCTTAGAAATTTTATAATTTTTAAAAGGATAAACGTTCGCTGAAATTATATCCCGGGCAATGGCTTTATTAAAAACAGCCCTAATTGTTCGCATTCTCAAACTGATACCACCATCATTTCCTCCTTGTGAACGCAAATGTGTTTCAAATTTTGACAAATAGGCTACAGAAATGTCCTCGAATTCAAGTCGAGTCGATAAATTGAATTTTTTAAGGGCTAAAAAAGCTTCATTATGGATTCTTGCATTTCCGGTTCTGCCGGCTAAGTTAAATTCTTTAATTAAATCACTCCAGAAATAAAAAAATTTCTTTGATTCAGGATTGGAGGTTACTCGAAAAGCATTTTCAAATTCAGAAATTCGAAAACTTTCATTTTTAAGCTGTAGCTCGGAATAAATCCTAAACGCACGTTCTTTAAATTTTAAAAGTAGCCTATTATCCTGAAGATGGTTTTTATGCCTTTTGTTGAATAATTCCGCACTGGCATCCCATTCTTCAGGAAATACATTAAATATAGTTTTGAAATATTTTGTTTTCCTGTTTTTAGTTACTCTTAAGCTGACAGGAAAAGTACCATCAGCACGTTTAACTTTATGCAATACTATTTTTACAACCGCCATTTTTGAATTTTTAATGTTCTAAATCCGTACAACAAATGCTGAAATCCATACTACTAATGCTTTAAAACCCTACGATTAAAGTTTTAAAATCCGTACAACATACGTACAACAAATCACCATATAAAGGTAAAACAAAAGAATTTAGATACACTCTTAAAAATCATAAAGTATTGATAATCAATACAAAAGAAAATAAATACTACTAAATGAAAAGTAAAATTTGAGCCTGGGGGGCGTGGGGTCGCAGGTTCAAATCCTGTCATCCCGACTATTTAAGATATCATTTTAACACAAATTAAGGGTAATTATATGATTTTCACATAGTTATCCTTTTTTGTTTCTCAAAATTTAACAAATAGCTATAAATTTATCGTGAGTTAATAGTGAGTTCACAGCTAAATCGTGAGTTAATCGTGAGCTTTTTTTTGTATTTTTATGTAGCCGATGCTCTACATTATGTATTGGCAGTTTGACTTCGTACCCTTAATAATTGTTTAAATTTAAGAGTAAAGCAATGCGTATCAGTCAATCCTTTTCTATTTCTTTCATTGTCCGAAAAAAGAAAAATCAACCAGATCTATCCTTACTCTATTATAAAATTTGTATCTCCCCTATCGTCTACTTATCTAAGATGCTCCAAATATTCATTAACCAACTTATCCGTAAAATTCTATATATCCCAAAACCATAGCCGATAGTCAAAAAATATCGACCTGTAAGCTTACTTTACATAGCCACTTTCAATATCTGGAATAATCTTCATTTTTCCATTTTCAGATTTACCTAAAATTATAACCTCTTTACTTTCTTTATATTCGGCTATGGCCTGTAGTAATTGCTTTCTGGTATCTCTTCTAATTTTGATACCTGTTTTTTGATTTTTATTCCTGACTTCAATATAGTATCCATCTCTCAGGTCTTTTGGTTTTGTTGAAGGTCTTCCCATAATATTTTTCAATTTAGACTAAACTTTTTAATAATTCTCTAGTCGTTTTAAAGTAGTAAAACTGTCAATACTTTGAGTATAAAATTGATTAGCTACTTTAATTAAAATTATTTTGCCTACTTCAAAAATCACCTAAAGGTCTAAAAACTTTATTTCCGATTCTCTCATTAAAACTTATTTAAATAATTGGATAGAAAATCAAAAGCCCAATTCCGTTTAGGGAGACAGAACTGGGCAATATCCGGAAGGAGGCTCACCACATTGGAGATAGTAAGTGAATGCGAAAAACCCGGAATCAGAAAAACCTCTTATTTAATAGAGAAAATCTCTCTTTTTCTAGAGATAAAAAACGGGTAAAACAGGCTAAATTCTTTTTATTTTTTTGAGAATTAATACTGCTTTTTAAGAAACTCTTTAAAATCCTTGGTGTTATAATCGCCCATTCCCGTATGCGTGAGCACCAACTCTCCACGGGCATTAATTACATATGTAGTGGGAAGGCTTTGAGAACTATACATTGAGGGAATATTTCCTTGGGTTTTGTAGATCTCAAAATCGTAACCTTTTCTTTTATTAAAATCTATGGCTTTTTTAAATTCCTGATCTACAGATAACATAATAAATACTACTTTATCTTTATCAACCTCCTGATAAAGTTTATTAATCCCTGGCATTTCGGCAATACAGGGAGGGCACCATGTAGCCCACACATTCATAAAGATAACTTTACCCTGAAGTTTTTCCATAGCAACTTTTTCTCCGTTAGAATTTATAAAATTCATAGAAAAATCTGCATCCGGATACTCATTGTTCACAGCAAGCTCAGAACCTTTATCAATATCTGGATCCATTAAACCAGTAGCAAGTATACCCCGTTGAAGAAATCCTAATACTTCTGTATGTAATCCTGTGAAATACAGCCCGCCAAAAATGACAATTATTATCCCATATTCAATAACACTTTTTTTATTTTTTTTATTCATTCTATTTTCAATTTTAAGTGCACCAAAGAACACAGGAATATTTAATAATTCCTGGTAAAAGTAAGCTTAGGAGATTCTCCAGGAGGTAACAAGTGTTACACATCTAAGGTTAAGCTATAAACCTCTTAAAGATATAAGTTGATGAATAATTTTGCATTGTATTTCCAGTCCTATGGTAACTATATTATAGGTTTTAAAATTTATAATGATGATCTCGCTGTTATAAAATCAATAAATGATTTGCTCTCAAATAATTCGACTTTGAATATGAAATTTTTGTTCTGTTCATTATTATTATTTTTAATCCAATCCAATCTTTAATGATGCTTTCTATCTGAATTATGTTTTCAGGAATTCCCTGCGTTTTAAATCGGTTGGTTTCCGAGAATATAATTCGTGAATATTCTCTAAATCCGATATCGAAATTGACTTAATTATTAGTCGACTGGTTTATAGTTTTCTATTCATTTTGAATTTTTCTGAGACTTTACTCTGGCTTTGAGAGATCTGGAAAAAATAAATTCAGAATACCAGACTTTAAGGTATGCTTTGGCGCACGATATAAGGCAGCCTATTTCGACAATTACATTAATAGCCGACGGATTAACATTAGTCCCTGAGCAGGAGAATTCTAATCTATTCGAGGAATGGAGTAATACGCTCAAAGAATCTTTTAAAAGCCTTGAAGTTCTCGTTGAAGATTTTGCATATAAAAAAGAGAAAGAAAAATCTTCCATAGGGAGAGTACTAAACATCGAAGATATTTGCGAGAAATAATTACCGCTCTTAAGTGAGATATAAAAAAGAAAAATATTAAAATTACCACAGATTTAAAGGTTAAAGAAATCGTTTTTCCAAGGAGCAACCTGAGAAGCGTAGTCTACAACCTTATTCATAATGCAGTTAAATTTAGCGATCCAGAAAAATCTTCAGAAATAAATATCAACACAGAAGCAGTAAAAGGTTTTACAATTCTTTGTGTAAAGGATAATGGATTGGGAATATCACTGGAACATCAAAGGCGCAATATTTAAAAAATCTTGACTATCTAATCATATTCCTGGAACCGGGATGGGCCTTTATGTATTAAAAAAATGATTGAGGATAATGAAGGCAGAATAAAACTCGAAAGTGAAGAGAAAGAAGGTATCACATTTAAAGTCTTTTTTAAGAGCGAGTCTGATTAAAAGTGTAACTGTAACAGACAGGCATTTTTAATTCCATATTTCTGAAAAAAGAATAATCCACATATTCAACTCATTTTTTATTTGAATTACCTTTAGACGAAAAATAAAATCCGTTGTGATAGGCGAATCAAGACTACAATAAAGGTGAAAAGTTAAATAGATTGTTATTTTTTTCATAGATGTCGTTAAAAGTTTTAGCCAATCATAACATAAAAATTAAATTGTGCTTATGGGAGAAAAAAGACTTAAAAGGTCCCTGGGATTATGGGACATACTTATGTTTGGGATTGGTGGTATCGTAGGTGCCGGTATATATGCAATTATTGGGGAGGCAGCAGCTCTTGGAGGCAATATGCTGTGGTTAAGTTTTATTATTGCGGCATCAGTGGCTCTTTTAACCGGCTTATCTTACGCTGAATTTGTTAGTCGTTTTCCCGATTCAGGGGGTAGTTTTGAATATATTAAACAAAGTCTGGGCAAAAAGCCGGCTTTTTTTATGTCCATTTTTATGGTATTTACCGGAGTGGTAGCGGCTGCAGCTATTGCTATTAGTTTTGCCGGTTACCTCTCAAGATTATGGGAATTTCCATCGTGGATAATCGTCATTGGTGTGGTTTCGCTAATGGCACTATTCAATATTTTTGGTGCTAAATACAGTTCCTATTATAATTCGGTCGCAACTATAATAACCCTTGCGGGACTTGCGACAGTCATCGCGGTTTGTATTCCAGAGTTTGGCTCCACAGATCTTACGAAACTAAATGATGGCGGTTGGAATGGTATAATAGCAGGTAGTGCTTTAATTTTCTTTAGTTATATAGGTTTCGAAGATCTGGTAAAAATGGCAGAGGAAACTAAAAACCCGGAGAAAAATATGCCTAAAGGGGTTCTTTTAAGTGGTTTGGCCGTTCTGGTTTTATATGTTCTAATTGCAATAAGTTCTGTGAGTGTATTAAATTGGGAAAAACTTGCAGGATCAGAGGGGCCGTTAGCCGCAGTAATAGAGACCAAACTAGGTTCAGTTGGTGCCACCGCACTGGTTGTTGTAGCACTTTTTGCAACCAGTAAAACGATTTTAAGTAACATTCTGGGAACTTCCCGCCTACTCTATGACATTGCCCGGGATAGCGAGGTAAACTGGTTAAAAAAGTTTACAACTATCTCCGGAATTGGAAATGCTCCTAATTATGCTATAATTGCCATAGCAATTCTGGCTATCGGTTTCGGGTTATTGGGAGATTTAAAAATGGTAGCCAGTATTAGTAATATCTTTATTTTTATCGTTTTTGGAATGGTAAATTTTTCCTTATTAGTATTTCGATATAAAAACAGAAAAAATAATAAAAAGGCTCCTTTTCATATTCCAATAAACGTAAAAAACATTCCTATTCCTACTGTCATTGCTTTACTTACCATCCTCATTTTATTTGGTTATAACATATATAATCTAACACAGGGAAATTTATAAAATGGAAGCTTAAAAATTGTAAAGAGTGTATTTTAGATTCTGTCCAATAATTACCTATAGTCAGATAAATAATAGAAGTGAAATTCAGGTAAAAATTGACAGTAAACTACCTCGCGGCAAGCCCACGAAGCATTATTTGAAAATATAACTTGATTTCGAGGCAAGCCTCTGAGCATTTAAATCTCGATTATCGAGTAAACTAATCAACTACAAGAATCGTAAAGCGGCAATTATTGTGGCTACAGATATAACCCAAGAAATTGAACACCAGCAAATAATTGAAAAGCAAAACGAAGAATTAAAAAATATAACCTGGATCCAGTCTCATTTAGTTAGATCTCCAGTCGCTAAAATTCTAAGTATTGTGGAAGAAACTTCATGGGAAGAACTAAATCCTGAAGAACGCAATTTTTTATTTAAAGGTTTAAATGAATCTGCTACTGAATTAGACAGTATCACGAGACAGATAATTGGAAAGTCTGGGGCTATTCTTCAGTTATAAGTCTCTATAATATAAACTTATTTAATATCATTAAAATTTGGACATAAAAAAACCACTGGTTTCCCAGTGGTTTATAATATATATAAAGAAATAAATTTACTCTAAACTTGCTTTAAGTTCAGCAGCTTTTTCCTCTTCACCTAATTGGTTATAGATATTTATTGCAGTTCTAACCGCATTAACATTATCTGGATCAGCTTCAATTATTTTTTCTAAGTAAGGCACAGCTTCTTTATAAACCTCTTTACGCTCTTCCTCAAGTTCTTCGTAACGCTTGTTGTCCTCTTTACTCATTCCAAGCTCGTTCATTTGCTCTATAAGGTCACGCTCTTTTGCTAAAATAGCCACAACAATATTCATTCTTGCGTTAACCATTTCAGGATCAATCTCAAGCGCTTTTTTATAATAATCAATGGCTTTTTCATTATCGCCTAATTCTGCAGCGGTAACACCAAGATTATAATAAACATTAGGATCGTTAGGGTTTTTCTTAACCATTTCCTGCATTAGCTCGTTGTATTTTTCTTTATTCCCCATTCGGTAATAAACATCGGCTTCAGCTTGCAATAATGCAATATTGTCAGGATTTTCGGCTTTCGCATCTTTAATTGCTTCAATAGCTTTCTCATCCTCACCTTCCTGGATATAGATTAGAGCTATGTTTTTAGCGATCTCTCCTTTTTTAGACGGAATTTTTCTATCCTGCGGATTTTCGTATTCACCAGTTTTCAGCATTAATTCTCTTTGCTCTTTTGGCATTACTTCTTCCTCACCAGTTTCTACATTAGTGGCAAGATATTCCACACCAGAACCATCAAAACCTAATTCTTTAAGTTTTTTATAATCTTCTAATGCAGCAGTGTAATCCTGAGCATTTAAAGAGTTTGCAGCAGCGTAATATAGATAAAGTGTATCCTGCTTATTTAATTGGTAGCTATAACGCAATTTATCGGAAGCACTCTCGTAATTTTCTGTATTCTGATCATTGATAGCGCTTTGAACCAGAGCGTTTCTAACCTGATCGAACCCCTGCACGGCTTCATCATCATTCCCTAATTCCTGGGCTTTTTGGAAAGCTTCTACAGCTACTTCTAAATCTTCCAGAGAGGCATTTTCTCCATTCCCTAAATAGGCCTGACCTTTATATAGGTAGAACCGCTCTGTCCATTTATCATTAGCTTCAGAAAGCATAGATTCGGCAGTTTGTAATTGGGTTTTGGCTTCTGCATAGTTGCCATCTTCTACGGCATCGCCTGCATCTCTAATTTCACCTTTTTGTGCCACGGCAGCCACCGATAATAATGACAACGCAACAGTAAAAATATTAGTCTTCATCTTGTTTTGGTTTTTATTATAGTTATTCTTCACTATCGTCTACAATAGTTGTGCCATTCGGGTTTTCTTCAGCCTCTTCAACCTTCTCCGGGTCTTCCATTAACTCCACATCATCTTCATCATGCAATACTTTTGCAACCGCTGCAATGGCATCATTTCCTTTAAGGTTAATTAATCTAACCCCCTGGGTTGCACGACCCATAACTCTAAGATTTGCAACTTCCATTCTTATTACAATCCCAGATTTATTAATGATCATAATGTCTTCATCATCTGAAACATTTTTAATCGCAACAAGGCTTCCGGTTTTTTCAGTAATGGAAATTGTTTTGACACCTTTTCCGCCACGATTGGTAATTCTGTAATCTTCAAGACTGGATCTTTTTCCGTAGCCATTCTCTGAAACTACAAGAATATCAGAATTAAAGTCTTCTACCGAGATCATTCCTACCACTTCATCTTTATCGTCAGCCAGGGTAATACCTCTTACCCCTGAAGCGTTTCTTCCCATTGGCCTGGTTTTTCCTTCTTCAAACCTAATGGCTTTACCACTTCTTACAGCTAGCATTACCTGGCTATCGCCATTGGTTAGTTTTGCTTCCAGTAATTCGTCGTCTTCTCTAATGGTAATTGCATTAATTCCGTTAGTTCGAGGTCTGGAATATTGCTCTAAAGAAGTTTTCTTCACCTGGCCTTTTTTAGTGGCCATAATCACATAATGCTTATTAATGTACTCTTCATCTTTAAGATCTTGAGTACATATAAATGCTTTCACGCGATCGTCTGGGTCTATATTGATAAGATTTTGAATCGCCCTTCCTTTTGAAGCTTTGCTGCCTTCAGGGATTTCGTAAACCCGCATCCAGAAACATTTTCCTTTTTGAGTAAAGAACAACATATACTGGTGGTTGGTTCCTGAGAATAAATATTCAAGGAAATCTTCATTTCTGGTATTCGAACCTTTCTGGCCTACTCCTCCTCTATTCTGGGTTTTATATTCGGTTAAAGAAGTCCTTTTAATATAACCGGCGTGAGAAATCGTGATCACCACACGTTCGTCCGGGATCATATCTTCAATACTTAAATCCCCTCCAGCATATTCTATAGTAGATCGTCTTTCGTCACCGTACTTTTCTTTTATTTCAAGAAGTTCGTCCTTAATAACCTGCATTCTACGTTCTTTACGAGCCAAAATGTCTTTAAGGTCTTCTATGGTACTCATAATTTCGTCATACTCTGCTCGGAGTTTATCCTGCTCTAACCCGGTAAGCTGACGTAAACGCATTTCTACAATGGCTTTTGCCTGTAGCTCGCTTAATTCAAAACGTTCAATTAATTTATTTCTGGCTTCTTCGGCATTGCTGGAAGAACGAATTAGAGCAATAACCTCATCTATATTATCTGAAGCGATTATTAAACCTTCAAGGATATGAGCGCGATCTTCAGCCTTTCTAAGTTCATATTCAGTTCTTCTTACAACAACTTCGTGTCTGTGCTCAATAAAATGATAAATAATATCTTTTAGATTAAGCATTTCCGGTCTTCCTTTTACCAGTGCAATATTATTTACACTAAAAGAAGTTTGCAAAGCGGTATGCTTGTAAAGCGTATTTAAAACTATATTAGGAATTGCATCTCGTTTTAATTGATAAACGATTCGCATTCCATTTCTATCAGATTCATCTCTTATAAGACTAATTCCTTCAATTTTCTTTTCGTTAACAAGATCGGCAGTTTTCTTAATCATATCTGCCTTGTTCACCTGGTAAGGAATCTCAGTAACTACAAGAAATTCTTTTCCGTTAATTTCTTCTAATGAAGATTTGGCACGCATCATAATACGTCCTCTTCCGGTTTTAAAAGCTTCACGAACACCGTCGTAACCATAAATTATTCCTCCTGTTGGAAAATCTGGAGCTTTAATATGCTCCATAAGCTCATCAATCTCAATATCCTGATTGTCTATATAAGCAACGGTTCCATCTATTACTTCAGAAATATTATGAGGCGCCATGTTAGTTGCCATACCTACCGCAATACCACTAGCACCATTTACTAAAAGGTTAGGAATTCGGGTTGGAAGTACTACGGGCTCGTTTAAGGAATCATCAAAATTCAACTGTGTATCTACCGTTTCCTTATCGATATCAGCAAGCATATCCTCACTCATTTTACGCATTCTGGCCTCGGTATAACGCATTGCAGCAGGGCTATCTCCATCAACAGACCCAAAGTTACCCTGGCCGTCTACAAGCATATACCGCATACTCCAATGTTGAGCCATCCTCACCATGGTATCATAAACCGAAGAATCTCCGTGAGGGTGAAACTTACCTAATACTTCCCCAACAATTCTGGCAGATTTCTTATACGAACGATTAGAAAGTACTCCAAGTTCATACATACCAAACAATACGCGGCGATGCACCGGTTTTAAGCCGTCACGAACATCAGGTAAAGCACGTGACACAATGACCGACATTGAATAATCAATGTAGGCCGATTTCATTTCATCTTCAATATTTATAGGAATAAGCTTTTCTCCTTCAGCCATATTGTAAAGTTTATTTTAGTTCTCAAATCTAACGTGCCAATTTACATATTTTATAGATGTTGAAGCCCTGTTTGGCGTATTGTTTACTCAAATTTTATTAACAAATATTTAGTGCGCTATCGTTAATAAGTTCCTTATTTTACCCTTTGAATATTGAAAGTAATTTTGTCAATTAGCTAATAACATAGGATTAGGTACAATTTTTGAAAGTTTTGTACTGAATAAATCAGAGAGAAAGGAAGATAAAGATGGATGATAATTTTTCCCCTAGAGTAAAAGATGTAATCGCATATAGCAAAGAAGAAGCGCTACGTTTAGGCCACGACTTTATTGGCACTGAACACCTTATGCTTGGTTTGCTGCGAGACGGAGATGGCAAAGCCATAGATATTTTAAATGCATTAGATATAGATTTAAGTCATTTAAGACGCAAAGTAGAGATACTTAGCCCTGCAAATCCCGAATCTACTGCGGTTTCTAATGAGAAAAGAAACCTGCACCTAACCCGCCAGGCAGAGCGGGCACTAAAAACAACTTTTTTAGAAGCTAAGCTTTTTCAAAGTTCTAATATAAATACAGCTCACTTGTTGCTTTGTATTCTAAGAAACGAGAATGACCCCACTACCAAACTACTTAACAAACTTAAGATAGATTATGACGGGGTTAAAGACCAGTTTAAATATATGATTGCCAGTGACGAAACTGACTTCCAGGATAGCCCAACGGCCGAATCATTTTCAGATGACGATAGCAGTACAGATGATGCTACTAAAGACAATCCGTTTAGCGGAGGTGGCAGTGGACCGGGAAAAACTTCCAAAAAATCTAAAACACCTGTTTTAGATAACTTCGGAAGGGATTTAACCGCGATGGCTGAAGCCGATAAGTTGGATCCTGTGGTTGGTCGTGAAAAAGAAATTGAAAGAGTTTCGCAAATATTAAGTAGAAGAAAGAAAAATAACCCGTTACTAATCGGTGAACCCGGAGTTGGTAAATCGGCTATTGCTGAAGGTTTAGCACTTAGGATCATTCAACGAAAAGTTTCAAGAATACTGTTTGACAAACGCGTAGTTACTTTGGATCTTGCCAGTTTAGTCGCAGGAACCAAATATCGTGGCCAGTTTGAGGAACGCATGAAAGCGGTGATGAACGAACTTGAAAAGAATGACGATATTATTCTTTTTATAGATGAGATTCACACCATTGTTGGTGCCGGTGGCGCTACAGGAAGTCTGGATGCCAGTAATATGTTTAAACCCGCTCTTGCAAGGGGGGAAATTCAATGTATTGGTGCTACAACCTTAGATGAATACAGGCAGTACATTGAAAAAGATGGCGCTTTAGAAAGAAGATTCCAAAAGGTTATTGTTGAACCTACTACCGTAGAGGAAACGATTGAGATTCTTAACAATATTAAAGATAAATACGAAGATCACCATAATGTTTCCTATACCGATGATGCGATCGAAGCCTGTGTAAATTTAACCAACAGGTATTTAACCGATCGTTTTCTTCCAGATAAAGCAATTGATGCGCTGGATGAAGCAGGTGCCCGTGTACATATCACCAACATAGACGTACCAAAACAGATCTTAGATCTGGAACGCAGACTGGAAGAAGTTCGCGAAAAGAAAAATTCTGTAGTTAAAAAGCAGAAATATGAAGAAGCGGCAAAACTTAGGGACGATGAGAAAAACCTTGAAAAAGAGTTACAAATAGCCCAGGAAAAATGGGAAGAAGAATCTAAGAAACATAAAGAGACTGTTGATGAAGATAGTGTTGCCGATGTTGTTTCTATGATGACCGGTGTACCAGTAAATAGAATTGCACAAACCGAAAGCAACAAACTGGTTGAACTTCCTAAGAAAATCAAAGGAAAAGTAATTGGCCAGGACGATGCAGTTGGCAAAGTGGTGAAAGCCATTCAAAGAAACCGCGCCGGACTTAAAGATCCAAACAAACCCATCGGATCATTTATATTTTTAGGACAAACCGGGGTTGGTAAAACGCAATTAGCTAAGGTACTTGCCCGGGAGTTATTCGATAACGACGATTCACTTATTCGAATAGATATGAGTGAGTATATGGAGAAATTCGCTATTTCAAGATTAGTTGGAGCACCTCCGGGGTACGTGGGTTACGAAGAAGGTGGCCAGCTTACCGAAAAAGTACGCAGAAAACCATATGCGGTTATTCTTCTCGACGAGGTAGAAAAAGCGCATCCAGATGTTTTCAATATGTTGCTTCAGGTACTGGATGATGGATATTTAACCGATAGCTTAGGAAGAAAGATAGATTTTAGAAATACAATCATTATCATGACTTCCAATATCGGAGCAAGAAAATTGAAAGATTTCGGTCAGGGAGTTGGATTTGGTACTGCTTCACAGCGTTCTCAAGCCGATGAAAATGCACGAAGTGTTATTGAAAACGCGCTTAAAAAAGCATTTGCACCAGAGTTCCTGAATAGGATTGATGATGTAGTTATCTTTAACAGTCTTGAACGAGAAGACATTCATAAAATTATTGATATTGAATTAGTTAAACTATTCAGCAGAATTGGAAGTCTTGGTTACGACTTAACACTAAGTGATAAAGCCAAAGATTATATTGCTGAAAAAGGATTCGATAAACAATATGGTGCAAGACCTTTAAATAGAGCTATTCAGAAATATATTGAAGATGCGCTTGCTGAAGAAATTATCACTTCAAAATTAGCTGAAGGTGATAAGATTTTTATGGATCTCGATGAAGAGAAAAACGAATTAACTATAAAAATTGATAAAGCTATAGAAGAAACAGAATCTTAGAGTTTTAAAAGATTTATAATTTTATAAGAGGCTATTTGAAAATCTCATTTCGAATAGCCTTTTTTTAATATTATGACTGAAATATATTAAGTTTGCAAAGAATTAATCCCTACATTAATGACTACTGAAAAAATGGAATTGGAATTTGGGCAGGTGCGCATTTTTCAAAATATCCTTATTGCCGAATTAAATGAAGGTGTCCTATTTACATCAGAAAATAATCGAGAATTATTAGCTATTGGAAAAGAGGTTTTTCAAGATGGAACCTATGGTTATATTTCTTTCCGCAAGAATTCATATGCTGTAGATCCCATGGTTTACAGAGAATCTGCCCGGGCCGAAAATTTAAAGGCTATTGCAGTGGTAAGTGAAAATGAGCTTATTAGATTAAATGCGCATAAAGTTGAGCGCCAATTTTATAAAGCTCCAAATTCTTTTGAAGTTTTCGACAATTTGGAACAAGCTATAAATTGGATAAAATATAAAATTTAATCGAAGATATTTTCTTTGAAATTGAAATTTTCCAAATAATATTTTGCCGCTTTTATATGGGGTGCCATAGTTACATCATTATGTAATACCGGGACTACCTCTCTAAATTCGGTTAAAACAGAATTTAGCATTTCTGATGTTTTTGCCGGCTCTCTAAAGTGCATCGCTTGCGAAGCATTAAATAACTCAATTGCCAATACACTATTTAAATTCTCCACAACCTTTAAAAGTTTGGTAGCGCCATTTGCTCCCATACTCACGTGATCTTCCTGCCCGTTAGAGGAAACTATAGAATCTACTGAAGCAGGAACCGCCAATTGTTTATTCTGACTCACAATACTCGCTGCGGTGTACTGCGGAATCATAAATCCGCTGTTTAAACCTGGGTTTTCAACCAGGAATGCCGGTAAGCCACGAAGTCCCGAAACCAACTGATAAGTTCTTCTTTCTGAAATATTAGCAAGTTCAGCCAAAGCAATCGCTAAATAGTCTAACGCTAAAGCTAAAGGCTGCCCGTGAAAGTTTCCGCCGGAAATAATTTTATCTTCTTCAATAAAAATATTGGGATTATCGGTAACCGAATTGATCTCGGTTTTAATGGTCTTCCTTACAAAACTCAGTGTGTCTTTGCTCGCTCCGTGAACCTGTGGAATGCACCTAAAACTGTAAGGATCCTGTACATTTTCCTTTTCACTTTTCGCAATCTGACTATCCTCCAGGAATCTGCGAATTCGTTCAGCGGTTTTAATCTGACCTCTATGTGGTCTAGCGAGATGTACCAGCTCATCAAAAGGGGATAAATTGCAATCGAAAGCATCTATAGAAACCGAACCAATAAGATCGGCCAGATAAGATAATTTATAAGATTTAAGCAAAGCGTAAACTGCATGTGCACTCATAAATTGCGTCCCGTTTAGCAAGGCCAAACCTTCCTTCGACTGCAGTTTTAAAGCTTCCAAACCCTGGCTTTTCAGTAAGTCTTCCCCACTAATTATTTCATCTTTAAAATAAACTTCACCCTCTCCTATTAAAGGCAAAGCCAAATGTGCAAGAGGTGCAAGATCTCCGGAAGCTCCCAAAGAACCCTGTTCATAAACCACAGGTAAAATACCCAGATTGTAAAAATCGATAAGCCTTAAAACGGTTTCTAACGCAATACCCGAATTCCCGTAGCTTAAAGATTGAATCTTCAGCAAAAGCATCAATTTAACAATCTCTTTGTCAACTTTATCGCCGGTACCACAAGCGTGGGATTTTACCAGGTTTTCCTGAAGCTCGGTTAATTTACCTGGACTAATTTTTACATTGCATAAAGCCCCGAAACCAGTGTTTATTCCATAAATTGGAGTATCGCTTTCGGTAATTTTTTTGTTTAAGTATTTTCTTGATTTTCTAATATTACATTCAGCCTCTTCACTTAGCGCTAATTGCTTTTTATTCACCAAAATATCTTCAATGGTTTCCAAATCTAAAATGGCTGAACTGATATAATGATGAGGCTGCATAAATTATAATATTAGGTAATAAAGTGTTATTTTGAATCTATTGCAATTACAATGATTACAGGCTTATTCTACTATATAAAAAGAAAATATTTTTAACCAAAAAAAAGATTAGAATTCATCGATTCAATGCTAAATAACATCCTTTTTATTTCTGCGTCAAAAATCCTATTTCTACTGATGTAAACCAAATTTAAACCTAAAATTTTAAGAATTTATCAAACTAAAACTATAAACAATTCAAAAAAAAGCAAATTACACCTTCTTCTCATCTTTCATTAAAGTCAAAAATGCTTTCCCCAGGTTATCGCTAATATCTCCTGAAGTTAAAGCTTCATAACCTCTTTCTTCAGCGCAAATATCTCCTGAAAGTCCGTGTAGATAAACACCTAAAATCGCTGCAACAAGTGGTTCGTATTTTTGCGACATTAAACCTGCAATAATTCCTGAGAGCACATCGCCACTTCCAGCGGTGGCCATACCGGGATTCCCGGAGTTGTTTATATAAGTGTGTTTCCCGCTGAAAACAAAGGTGTGTGCTCCTTTTAGAACCAAAATCACCTTATATTTCTTCGTGAAAGCTTCAATTTTATTGATCTTTTCAAAATCGTCTTCCCATTTCCCTATCAGTCGCTCCAATTCCTTAGGATGTGGCGTTAATACAGAATTCTTCGGAAGCATTTCCAGAAGTACGTTATTTTCAGAAAGCATATTTAGTCCGTCTGCGTCTATGAGCATAGGATTTTCAGTTTTCTCCAACAGGCCTTTAAACGCTTTTACAGTCCTGGAAGATTTACCTGCACCCATTCCGAAACAGATCACATCGGGCTCCAGATCGGTTTCAATATTGGTGAGTTCCTTATCATCATGATCGGTAATCACCATAGCTTCCGGGAAGTTGGTTTGTAAAATTTCGTATCCACATTTTGGCACAAAAACACTACATAAACCTGCTCCCGCCCTAAGCGTAGATTTTGCCGAAAGCACCATACTTCCAATCTTTCCATAACTACCACCAATCACAAGGCTGTGACCGTAATCCCCTTTATGGGAATTTTTATTTCGTGGTTTATAAAGTTGCCTGGCTTCCCGTTTTCCAATGAGCTGCGCCATAGCTTTAACTTTTTTTAGATATGCACGATCTAAACCAATATCTAAAACCTGGACTTCTCCCGAAAACTTCATAGTTTGCGGCAGAAAAAATACAATTTTGGGAGTTTGAAAAGTCAGCGTATAATTTGCTTTGATAACCGCAGCATCTTTTGCCGGAACCTTATTTGGGAATAATCCAGAAGGCATATCTACAGCAAGGCAAAATGCTCCCGATTCATTAATATGTAAAAGCAATTCTGCCAGCCAGCCTTCTGCCGGACGGTTAAGGCCGATTCCAAAAATGGCATCTACCACAAAATCTCCAGGGGAAATTTCAGGAAAATCTTCTTCTCGTTTTATCAATTCCGGCCAGATATGGCTTTCCTTTTTATAACGATCATAATTCACCAGGAAATCATCAGAACGTTTATCGCTGTAATTAACCACGTAAACTTCAACTTTATAGCCGTATTTGTGAAGTAAACGTGCAACTACGAGTCCGTCACCACCATTATTCCCTATTCCGCAGAAAATTTTAATATTGATATCTGCACCTTCCAGCCTTGCATGAATTTCGTTAAAAACCAGGCTTGCGGCCCGCTCCATCAAGCGGGTACTGGAAATTCCTTCAGTTTTAATTGTAATTTCATCAGCTTCTTTTAATTGTTCTGCAGATAATATTTTCATAATTGGCTTCGTTGAAATTTTCATTCATAAAATTACAAATTAATGCCTGAAAGCATCGATCTAAAAATTTAATCTAAACTTAAATTTCAAATAAATTTGCCAATAAAAGTTTAAGATTGAAGCTCAATATCTACAGAAATTGCGAGTCCGACCTATTGATATAATGATTCTTCATAAAAAGCCCTTTTTAATATTGTATTCAAAGTGAAATCAATAAATTTGCGCAAATTTTAGATAAATGAAAGATGTAGCCCTCGCTGCCAGACATAAAGAATTAAATGCCAAAATGGTACCCTTTGCAGGCTATAATATGCCTGTATCTTACGAAGGTGTTAATATTGAACACCAAAACGTTCGCGAAAAATTAGGTGTTTTTGATGTTTCCCATATGGGAGAATTTCTAATTACCGGTGATAAAGCATTGGAGCTTATCCAGAAAATTACCACCAACGATGCTTCAAAGCTGGTCGACGGGAAAGCGCAATATACCGTGATGCCTAACGAAACCGGTGGAATTGTTGACGATTTAATTATTTACAGGATTAATTCTGAAAAATATTTGCTGGTAGTTAATGCTTCTAACATAGATAAAGACTGGAACTGGATCGCACAGCATAACTCGATGGATGCTACGATGCGAGATATGTCTGACGAATTTTCTCTTTTAGCCATTCAGGGACCAAAAGCTGCTGAGGCAATGCAAGCTTTGACCGATGTAGATCTTTCTAACATGAAGTTCTACACCTTTGAAGTTGCTGAATTTGCAGGAATTGACAAAGTTATTATTTCGGCTACGGGTTATACCGGTAGCGGTGGATTTGAGATCTATTTCAAAAACGAAGATGCCGAGCAAATTTGGGATCGGGTTATGGAAGCCGGAAAAGACTACGGAATAAAGCCTATTGGTTTGGCTGCACGTGACACTTTAAGATTGGAAATGGGCTTTTGCCTTTACGGAAATGATATAGATGAAACCACTTCCCCAATTGAAGCTAAACTGGGTTGGATTACCAAATTCACCAAAGACTTTATCAATTCTGAAGCATTAAAGAAGGAAAAAGAAGAAGGACCAAAACGAAAACTTATCGCTTTTGAATTGGAAGAACGCGGAATACCACGCAAGGGTTACGAAATTGAAGATGAAGATGGCAAGGTTATTGGCGAAGTAACTTCTGGGACAATGTCACCATCGCTGGAGAAAGGAATAGGTTTAGGCTACGTGCCTTCTGAAGTTGCTAAATTTGGCAACAAGATTTTTATAAAAGTTAGAAAAAAATCCATTCCGGCCGTACAGGTGAAATTGCCCTTTTATAAAGGATAATTTTTGGAACGAATCTTAATTTTAGGAGCAAGCGGCTTTATAGGCAATGCCTTATATAAAGAGCTATGCTCCTTTTTTGATACTCACGGCACCTACCACACTCCAAACCGCGTTTTTGAAGAAAATCACCAGTTCCATCATTTTGATATGGAAACTGAAAATATCGAGATCCTGCTTCAAAATGTAAAACCAACGATTATTATCTCTGCAGTTCGGGGAAATTTTGACGCGCAGATCATCACGCATTTTGAGATTATCAATTACATCCTTACCCATAAATGTAAATTGCTGTTTGTTTCATCGGCCAATGTATTTGATGCTTTCACCAATTTTCCCTCTTATGAATACGACAAAACTTTATCGCAAAGTATTTACGGTCGCTTTAAAATTAAGATTGAAAATGCGCTGCTAAGACTGCCAAACGATAAATACAATATTTTACGTTTACCAATGGTTTTTGGGCATAATTCTCCCCGATTAAAACAAATTAAAACGCTTATTGATCTAGGAGAAGCCATAGAAGTTTTCCCTAATGTGGTTATTAATGTAACCGAAATTGAAAAAGTAACCCAGCAAATTCATTATATCATCAACCGGAAAAAACAGGGAGTTTTTCATTTAGGCAGCAGCGATTTGGTTCATCAAAAAGATTTTATTGAAGAAGTTTGTGAAGTTTTAGGACATAAAAATCTAGTATTTAAAAATATCTACGATTCCAATTTCGACCGGTTTTTAGCCGTTTTGCCTAAAGAAAATATTCTACCCAAAAACTTACAGGTTTCGGTAAATCAGGTTACAAAGGCTTCAGTAAAGAATTAGGTGTTAATCTTGTACTAAAAGCGATTTAGATTTAAAATTCAGGCTTTAGTTGCTTAAATTTAAAGGACTAATCACTAAAATTTTTACAATGAAAAAGCTAAGCGAAGACGAAATCAATAAAAAGCTGGAGAATCTTGAAGGATGGGTTTATAAAGATAATGCTATTCATACCTCTTTTCAGTTTGCAGATTTTAAAGATGCTTTTACGGTAATGACACGTATTGCTTTTGAGGCCGAAGCCCAGCAGCATCACCCAAACTGGGGAAATGTTTACAACGAACTCGAAATCTCCCTTTCCACCCACGATGCCGACGGGGTGACCGAAAAAGATTTTAAGCTAGCAAAAGCTGTCGAAGAAATAGTAGAGGCTTCAGCTTAAATTCAAGATAAATAATTTCAAAAAATTTAAAGCTTCCAATTTTTAAATTGAATTGGAAGCTTTTTTATATTTTTGCCTCAATTTTTTATTCAGAATACATGGGAAGAGCATTTGAATTTAGAAAGGCGCGTAAGATGAAACGCTGGTCTGCAATGGCCAAAGCCTTTACCCGTATTGGAAAAGATATCGTGATGGCCGTAAAAGAAGGCGGTCCCGATCCTGACACCAATTCCAAGTTAAGAGCAATTATCCAGAACGCGAAAAGCGTGAATATGCCCAAAGACAATATTGAACGTGCCATTAAAAGGGCAAGTGATAAAAGTCAGGGCGATTATAAAATTGTTTTATTTGAAGGTTATGCCCCTCACGGAATTGCCGTCTTGGTAGAAACCGCTACCGATAATAACAACCGTACCGTCGCCAATGTTCGCTCTCATTTTAATAAATGTGACGGAAACCTGGGAACTTCAGGTTCGGTAGAATTTATGTTTGACCATACTTGTAATTTCAGGTTAAATGCTGAAGGATTAGATGTGGAAGAACTGGAGCTGGAATTTATAGATTTTGGCGCCGAAGAGGTTTTTGAAGATGAAGACGGAATTCACATTTACGCACCCTTTGAATATTTTGGGGCTATCCAAAAAGAACTAGAAAACCGGGAAATTGAAATACTTTCTTCAGGATTTGAAAGAATTCCACAGGTAACCAAACCACTTTCGGCAGAAGAAGCCGCTGATGTTGAAAAACTACTGGAACGACTGGAAGAAGATGATGACGTCCAAAATGTATATCATACTATGCAAGAAACTGAAGATTAATTATAGTTAGTTTCTTTTCAGAATAAGACATAAAAAAAGCTGTTTGTTCTCCAAACAGCTTTTTTAATTTTTAATGCTCTCCCCTATCGTGTTTGGTAGGTTGCCCTTTTCGGCGTTTCTTTTCTTCTTCTAAAAGAGAAAGTTCACGACCCGTTTGTCCTTTTACAGAAGTATTTTCCTGTGCCCTTCTTAATAAATAAGGCACTACTTCTCTTACAGGTCCAAAGGGCAATAATTTTGCCGAATTATATCCTTTCTTGGCCAGGTTATAACTAATATGGTCACTCATCCCATACAACTGGCTAAACCAAATACGGTCGTCGTTTAAAGGCAAGCCTTTATCTTCCATACTTTGTAGCGCAAGGTAATTACTCACCTCGTTGTGCGTTCCTATAAATAAGTGAATATCATTAAGATTTGCTAAACAATAAGACATCACGCTGTTAAAGTTAACATCGGTGGCTTCTTTGTTTTCACAAATTGGTGTAGTATAATTGTATTTTTTAGCACGTGCATTTTCCTTTTCCATATAAGCACCACGTACAATTTTAGCTCCTATTTTAAAGCCTTCTTTTTTAGCTCTTTCGTGAAGATTCTTTACATATTCCAATCTGTCCCAACGGTAGCACTGAAAAGTATTATAAATAAGGATTTTCTCCTTATTATACTTCTTCATCATTTCCTCCATCAATTCATCGGCTGCGAGTTGCATCCAGCTTTCCTCGGCATCGGCATATAACCTTACGTTATTATCGTAAGCGCATTTACAAAGAGTATCAACTCTTTCCTTAACACGGTCCCATTCTTCTTTTTCATCGTCACTAAGGTTAACCCGTTCCGTGATTTTTTCCCAAATGGCAAACCTTCCAATTCCGGTAGGTTTAAAAAGAGAAAACGGTAATTCTTCACTTTTCGCAGCAAATTTAATCAGCTTCATTTTCTTATCTAAAGCAGCATCGAACTGTTCTTCAGTCTCCTTTCCTTCTACCGAATAATCAAGGATTCCATGCAGTTTTTCAGCATACATCTCTTTGGTTAGCGGCTTGCAATCATCTTCGGTCACACCACCACAAAACTGCTCAAAAATGGTCTTTTTAATCAGTCCTTCTACAGGCAGGTGAAGTTTTAAAGAAATTTTAGTCAACCAGGAACCGGCGTCAACCAGCTGCTTGTTTTTCATCATGCTGAACAAAAAGATAGCACGATCCAGTTCTAAATCAGATTTTAATTTAAAAGCTGTTTTAGTATCATTAAAAATTTTTCTATTAATCATGGGGTATGTCTTGATTAGCACAAATATAATTATTGAAGTTTGATTTCATTATGAATATTTCTGCTTATTTTCGAACCCGAATCACAAATGCTAAAAACGTCAAGAACTATGTCTAATATGGCAGCTAAAGGGCCGGTTTACTACCAGGAAAATGGTTTCCTTAAGATAAATACCTACTTAAAGGAATCAAAACCTTCTAAAGTCTTTATTTTAGTAGACAATAATACGCATCGTGAATGCCTTGCTATATTCCTTCAAAAAATTGGGACTTCAGAAAATTTTGAAATTTTGGAAATTGAAGCCGGAGAGATCAATAAAAACCTTGAAACCTGCACAGGTTTATGGAATGCCCTTTCTGAATTGGATGCCGATCGCAAAAGCCTGATGATAAATGTAGGCGGCGGCGTGGTAACCGATCTTGGCGGATTTGTAGCTTCAACTTTTAAACGTGGCATCAGTTACATAAATGTACCCACCAGTTTACTGGCCATGGTAGATGCATCGGTTGGCGGAAAAACCGGTGTTGACCTTGGAAACCTAAAAAATCAGATCGGGATAATTAATCACGCTGAAATGGTGATAATTGATCCTGCATTTCTAGCCACTCTTCCGCAAACCGAAATGCGAAGCGGCCTGGCAGAAATCCTAAAACATGCTTTAATTAGTAGGGAGGCTTATTGGAATAAAGTGACTAATTTAAGTAAGCTTACTTTAGATGATCTTGATGACATCATAAAAGAATCGGTAGCGATAAAATCTAAGGTAGTAACTGAAGACCCTGAAGAAAATGGATTGCGCAAAACCCTGAATTACGGCCATACACTTGGTCACGCCATTGAATCATATTTTTTGACCCATTCAGAAAAAACTACTTTATTGCACGGGGAAGCTATTGCCGTAGGGATGGTTTTGGCTACTTATATCTCAAAAGAGTTGCAGGATTTTCCGGAAGATAAATTAAAAGAAATAACCAGTAAAATCCTGGATATTTATAAAAGGGTGGAATTTACCGAAGAAGATATAAAGCAAATCATAGATTTGATGAAATATGACAAGAAAAATTCCCACGGAAATATAAATTTTGTACTGCTAAAAGATATTGGCAACACCGTGATAGATTGCAAAGTACCTAACGAGCTAATTTGGAATGCATTCGAATATTACAGGAAAGCTTGATTTATAATATAAAAACAGTATTTTTAAAACCTACTAACTACATCCTCATAAACTTTTATTTATGAAAAGAATTATTGTTGACTACAAAAAATTAACTCCGGAAATCCTCGGACTTTTAGTTGAGAAGTATCCTGACGGATACGACGACGACCAGATTATTGCTTTTAAAAATGCAAAAAATGAAACGGTTGAAGCGGTTGAAGTGAAAACTGAAGAAACTATTTACCTAGTGAAGGTAAGTACACGACTTGAAAACACAATGGCCAATTTTGATGAGGATGACTACGATGATGCCGATTATAACGAACCTATCGTAGAAATTCCTGAAAAAGACGAAGAGGAAGATAAAGACTAGAGAATTACACAGTATTAAAATTATAAAAGGGATTTTTCTTAGCGAAGAATCCCTTTTTTATTGAATTGTAGAAAAAACGTATTCACTGAATCATTCACTATAAGTGAATTAGGTAACCGAGTAGGTCACATTTTATTTGATATCAAACAAAAAAAAATGATTCCCAGTTTTACTAAAAGCACTGAAAATCATTCATTTAGGTGGTTTTTGAGATATTTTGATATTCAAAAAGTCGGGGTGGCAGGAAGCTTTTCAAGTTGCTTCAGCTCTTTAAAACCCCGACTTTAAATCTTTAATTCTGGATATATTCACCGAATCATTCACTAAAATAGAAAGAACAACAAGACTAATATTATTTGGTCGTCTTTGGTGTTATAAAGGTATAAAATTTATATTTAATTCTTTTTATGCTTTAATTCTTCAATCACGGACTTAAACCATTCTGAATATTCAGGATAGGTTTCTAGAATAAGATCTTTTTTATCTGTCTTTCTAGAAATATTTTCAATTTCTAAATTAAGATTATTTTTCCATACTGCTTTGAATCCAGTTTTATCTGGAATATTTAAGTCATTTAATATCTCAACATTCACTTCGGCAAAAGAATCATTTTCAAAATCGTATTTTTTTAAATTATCCTCTACTACCTCAAGCTTTAAACAATTACCAGTCTCTGTATAAATTGATTTTAGAATGTCCTGAGGTAAAAGATCTTCAAGTTCGCTTTCTTTCTTACCCTCTTTTTTATACTGATAAACAAAAATATCTTTATTAATGTAATCCTTGTATTTACCTTCCAAGAACTTCTTTAAATCGTTCGCCGCTGAATCGTCATCAATAATAAATATCCATTTTGTTCCTAATTTAATAGGGTTTTTAATTAAGAATTTTTTTATATCAGAGCATTTACCTCCTTGATAAAATGTAGAATTTTTTAAATTAAATGGTCTTTCTGATTCTTTTAAAAATGTTTCGTAAAAGTTTTTAAAAATTATCACGTCTCCATGACCTTCAAAAACAAAATTGACAACATTTTTTGTGTTTAGATCGTTTTCTAAATCAAAATCTAAAGCTGCAAATAAAACTTCTTCTTGCATGAAATACCCAATTCGATCTTTCTTAGAAACATTTATAGAAGTTTTCTCCTCCTTCTTAATTAAATAAATATGGCGATCATAATTTTCTTTATCAATCATAAAGATTGAATGTGTTGCATAAATAACAATATTGGATTTTTCAGAAATTTTTATTAACTCTTGTAACATATATCGAACTCCGGAGGGGTGCAAATGTGTTTCAGGTTCATCCAATAATAATATTGTATTTTTCAAAACGCCTTGAGCCGCCTCAGCTCCAACTGTCATTAAGAAGGATAAAAATGTTTGCGCGCCTTGGCTTTTTTCAGCCATATTGAAATAACTTTTACCTTTAAACTCAGGATCAAAAAATTGAATTCGTATTTGGTGCTCTTCAAGGGTAATTTTAACGTCTTGATCGTAATCTGCCCAAACATTATCTATATGTGCATTTAAATTTTCATTCAACTGGTCATTAATTCTAGACCTTTCTCCATCATCTTCCTGAATTAATTTAATATTATGTTTAAGCTCCTTTAAACTGTCAATTTTCAAACCAACTCTAAAAACATTTAATAGAGGCCTCGAAATTTGACTTAATTTTTCTTTATTTAAAATATCATCGAAACTTGTTCGGGATTTTAAAATGAAGTCTTCACTATACTCCCAAAACACAACCTTAGGTAAAAAATCTTTTAAATCTTCCTCTAAAATTTGCGAAAAATAAAAACCTAAATTTTCAATCTCACTAGAATAAATATCTTCATAAGGGGTATTAAGTAAATCTAATCTTTCTTTTTTTCCTTTTAGTTTAGAGATGTTCTTCCTTAATTTTTCCTGGTAAGTTTTTAAATTATTTGTGTGCTTTGTTAATAATCCTTTTTCGGATGTGGACAAGGACTGAAAAGGTTTACTTTTTAAAGTATTTTTTTGAATCTCTGAAACCTCAATATTATTTTTTAATTCATTGTTTTCTTCCTCTAAGAAAATAATTTCCTTTTCTTCTTTTTCGATAATTTTCTCAAAATCAAATTCAAGTTTTTTGTTTAAATCATTTAATTGTTTTTCTGATTTTGAAATATTATTCTCCAATTTTTCAATTTCTTGGATCAGAGTAACTCTATCTTTATCTTTATCTTGATTTTCTAATTCTAATTTCTCATTTTTATACTGAGCAATTTTATTTTTACATTCTTCGATACTTTTTTTAAGCTGGTCTAAATCTTTTTCAGATGTTTTAATCAAGGAATTAGGAATTACCAAAGCTTCCTCGAGAGGTATAAATCTGTCCTCAGCAAATAATTTTTTTTCAGTATCGAAAAATTCTTTTTTTAGAACCACGGAATCTTTCAAGTCATAATCTTGGATTCTAATTTGAAATGATCTGACTTCATTTTCAGACTCTAAATCCAATTCAATTGAATATTCAATCTTAAGTTTTAAACTTTCAAAATTACTCTTAACAAGGGTATTCGTGTCGAACCAACTTTGTAAATCTTCTTTAATCTTTTTTTCTTGCTCTCTTTTAGGAGAAAACTGAAACCTAAGTTTCGGATTAAGAGTTTTACTTATTTTAGGTACATGTTTTTTTTCTAAATGAAAGTCTTCATTTAAGATTCTAACTGCTTGGAGAATGTTAGATTTTCCAGACTCATTAATACCAACGATACCAGTACAATTGCTAGTAATTTCAAGTTTTTCATTAACTAAACTTTTAAATGAATCGAAATAAATTTTTTCAAGAACCATGGGGGATGCCGAATTTGATTATTAGAATCTTTTTCTTACTTATTTAACAGCTTCTCCAAATAAGCCACCTTATCCTTCTCAGCCTGAACCAGGCGTTCATAAAGTTCAACTATTTTTTCAACTGGATCTATTGTACAGAAGTAATTGTTATTATTTGCGCTGTTATCTTTGAAGGTGTTATTGATAATATTGAATACCGCTTCTTCACTAAAATGACGGATTGCTTCAGGAGAAACTTTTAAAACCTCTGAAACTTTATTAAGTGTTTCATCTTCCACTTTTTCGCTTTTTTCAAGGCTGGAAACACTTTGTTGGCTAATGCCTAATTCTTCGGCTAGAGTTTCTTGCTTCATTCCGCGTAGTTCGCGAATGCGGGCAATCTTTCGCCCTATATGGTTGGGTTTGGTAGTTGTTGTCATAATCTCAAAGATAAGGATTCATTTTAAAGTTTTAAGACTTTTAGTATGCGGTAAAATACAAGCCGTTGCGGGTATTTTACAAAGCCAATTGGTAGGGTACGGCCTTCTTGCTTTCTACCTTCAACAGGAAATTAAAAAACACCATTATTATGAAGGTATTAACAAATATAGGAATTAATCCTACTAAAAATGTACAGGGGCAAAAGACTCTTCAACAAGTTATTAACGAGGTTCTGCCTATTCTTTTAAAGCAAGTAAGCTTAGAAGCTATTTATTGTTCTGGTTTTGAGTCCCATTTCAATACTAAAGAGAACATTTTTCAGGAAAATTATCAGTTGAAAACACGCTGGCAGTTAAACCTACTACTGATTGGAGAAAATCATCCCAATTCTACAGCTGATCTGGCAGATATAGTTTATCAGCATACCGAAGGAGAAATGAACCTTTTGTTACTTTGCTATAGCCGCAAACAAATATCCCAGGCTAATAACAGTCACAAGCACCTTTTTGCAAAGATAATCCGGTCGGGTTGGTTGGTCTATGGCAAACCACAAGAATTAGCCCCACTAAAATTGGCCAATCTTCCCGATTTGGATTTTAAGGGAATCATCACTTACTCCGAAAACCGCCTTAACATTGCCGGGAGTTTATTAAAACAAATGCCTTTATTTTTCGATCAGCCGCTTGTGGCTGCTTATATGCTCCGTTCGGTTGTAGAGCAATTGTGTTTAGGAATATTATATGCATTTATTCATTACCACCCGAAGCAATTTCATATTCAATACCTGTTGAAGTTGTGCAAGAGTTGTGGCGGACTTGAAGATAAAATTCCAGTCAGTTTATTTGAGCGGGAGCGATTTAAAAAACTACTAAAAACCAATGCCAGCGATCTGCGCTTTCGAAGTATGAATATTTTTACCTCCCAAGAAATCAAAGCTGCTTACGCTTATTGTGCAGAATTTTTAGATCAACTCACTCCGGATATTCATAATCAATTACAAACTTTAAAATTAAAGGAGGATGAAAAGTAATGATCTAAATAGAATAAAACTTGAGACACTACAGGATATTGGAGCATCCAAAGATGGTCTTCAAAAAGAAAAAAATAATCGTCATACGCTAAGGCTTGCTAATATTCCTTTCGATGACCATACTAGCTACCTTCTGAAGGTAACAGCTTTGCTTGAAGTCTGTGTTTTAGCCTTAGACGGGCAGGGAGATTTTCATTCTAAAATGCTCAGTCATCACGATCTGGATACCAGTGTCAAAATGGTATTGGAGGTGGTCATTGAAATGATGCCTCACGATGATATGTTCAAATTGAAGAAATTACTGACTGTATTAGAAGAAGATATAGACAACCGCTATTATCCAGAAAAACTGAAAGAACTAATTATAAATTCTAACCATGAAAAAGAAAAAGATATTGAAAAAGCTAAATGAATTTAGAGAAAAAAACCTGGTTCACTTAACTCCAAAAACCGGGAGAAATGGTAAATATTACGAAGGTACATATAGGGTAGAAAGTCATATGGAACTTATGTTTCTGGTTATTAACTTGATTAAAGTTTCTGCTGTGGCACTGGAAGAGAATGAACGTCTATCAGATCAAGAAATCCCAAACCCGAAATACAATGTAATGGAAGTGCTCCGACACGTTTTACAACTCATTCCCTTAGAAGAAATTGAAATGATAGATAAGCTTAGTGAGCTTATGGAAGAGGTAAACGTGGAAGAAAACACACTGGTTTGAAAAATTAGAAACTCCAAATATGCTATTAGTTTTAAAAAGATACTTTTTTATAAAGAATAGTAATGCAATGCAAGATGTGTGCCTGTGGGCACAATCTTGATTGCTCCCGATGGTCGCAATAAAAAAAGAGATGTTTAAGAGGTAAGTCCAGAAGAAAAAACCATCTACTTTTTTCATCTTGAGCATTTTCCTTTTGGCGACGAAAAGAAAAAATATTATAGATCAGGATGAACTGGTTTATTCCGCTATTTCTTTCTACTTCTTCCAGTGCCATCGCATTACCTTTTGATGCTTCTACATCATCTTCAAGCTATAAAATTATAGAGGAGCTATAAATAGCAAAGCGGTTTATGGGCTCCGGTTAATTTTAAAGCTTGTTTTTTTTGCATCGAAAGGTAAGGTGATGTAAGAAGTATTTAAAAGAAACTCTGAAATCCTGATCGGTAAATTTTAGTCACCGCCTAGCGGACTTGAGTCAAAAAGCTTTTTCGATATTATTCTTTCAGCCTTTAATATTCTAAGCTTTTTGGCTCGTGTCCAGGACAATTAGTAATGAGCCTTTTTTGCTGAAAATGGAGCCTTTGCAAAGTGGAAGTAAAAGTGGTGAGTGACATTTGAACTAATTAATTTGTTGTTGGAGTATAAGCGCCACCTAATTTTTGAAAAGAGATGGTGACAATTTAAGTATCTTTACAGGTGGATTTGATTAAATTTTGTGCCGGTTTATTTACTCTAAAGAAACAAAACATATTGAAAACAATAAAATTCCATAAAACTGAATGCGGCGTTGATTTTCTGTTAAATGTACTCTCGTTTGAAGAAATCGGAGAAGATTACTTCACCGATGAAACATTCAACACGGATTTTTTTGAAATTATGTTTTTCAAATCCGGAAGTGGTTCTATCATATTAAATCAGCAAAAAATCCCCATTAAAAAAAATACCCTGGTTTTTATTTCCCCGTTTCAAAAAAGGAAATGGAATTTGGATAAAAATGATCTGGATTGCACGATGCTCGCATTTCAGGAAGATTTTCTCAACGACTTTTTTGCAGATAAACTTTTTACATTTAAGTTGTTATATTTCTATCAATTGGAATTTCCGTTGATTATGGAAATTGATAATAATCAATTTGAAAAGTACTGTGAGCAACTCAATGAAATTAAATTAGAATTACTAGCCACTAGAGCAGATAGCGTTCATATTATTCGCTCATTATTGTACTATTTGTTGCAAAAAATAAATCGCCAATATGCTGATAAAAACAATTTGTCCATTGAAAATTCAGCCAATAATTATGCTTTCGATTTTAAGAGACTGCTTGAAATTCATATCAAAGAAAAGCAACGCATAAATGATTATACAGATATTCTTCAAATAAGTAGAATTACGCTAAATAAAGCGGTAAAAGAAAAATTTAATGTAACGGCTACCGAATTATTAAAGCAACGTTTGCTGTTTGAAATTAAAAATTTGCTCATACATTCCAATAAAAGCATTCAGGGAATTGCCTACGAACTGAACTTTTCAGAACCAAACCATTTGATGCGTTTCTTTAAACAACAAACACAAAAAACCACGACCGAATTCTTATCTAATTATCAAAATGGTATCATTTCATAAAGGGTTGGTAGGCCAATGCCTTTTGTTTTTCGTGACTTTTGTATCAAATAAAAATTTAATATTATGAGCAAAGCATTAATTATTATCGATATTCAAAATGATTATTTTGACGGTGGAGCAATGGAACTTCATAATCCGGTTGAAGCTAGTGAAAATGCAAAACAGGTACTGAATAAATTCAGAAATGAGAATGAACCGGTTATCCACGTTCAGCATATTGCAGCAGCTCCGGAAATGGGATTTTTTTTACCCAATACAAAAGGAGTTGAAATTCATAACAATGTGAAACCCCAAGATTACGAAAAGTTAATTACAAAGCATACTCCCAATTCATTTATAGGAACGGATCTTTTAGACTATTTGAAGTCAAAAGGCATTACAGAATTGGTATTTACAGGAATGATGACCAATATGTGTATAGATGCAACTGTTCGAGCCGCTAAAGATTGCGGTTTTAACTGTACTGTCATTGGAGACGCTTGTGCCTCAAAAGACCTTGAAATAAATGGAAGCAAAGTAAAAGCAAGTGATGTTCAAAATGCATTCTTAGCTGGATTGAATTTTTATTATGCGGAGGTTGTAAACACAAAAGAATATCTATCGGCATAAAAAAGTCAGTAGTTAAAAAATAGTAAAATAGCGGTTTAAGTTTAGGCTTGAACCGCTATTTTTTTATCTATCCATTAATTTTTTCTTGGGACCAACTAACTGATTTATAATTTATTAAACAGCTGATTTTCGTTTTTCGAGACGGTAAACCAAATAAATATCATACAGAATGTTAGAAATTCCGATACTGGAATGGCAAACCAGAGCCCATTGTCCCCGAAAAATAAAGGAAGAATTAGAAAAGCTGGTATCACAAAAATATAGCTTCGTAAAAAAGTAAAAACCGTTGCAGGTTTAAAGCATTCTAAACTCTGTAAATATCCGATTAACGTAAGGTTTACCAAAAGAAAGAAAAAACTGAAAGAATAATAAGAAAATCCACTGGCTGCAATAGCAAACGCCTTATCACCATGTTTAATAAAAATACTAATCACTTCCACTTTAGCAAATATTCCGATTAAAGTAGCCGCAACTCCAATTGCAACTGCAATTTTTATTGAAATATGAAATGTTTGTTTAATCCGGTTTACACTTCCAAGCCCATGATTGTAGCTTATTATAGGTAAAGACGATTGAGCAATGGCATTACCAAACATAAAAATTAGGGGCAATAAATAGCAGGCAACGCTAAACGCCGCTACGCCATCTTCCTGCAGACGACTCATAAACATAATATTCCCTACAATCATTGTACATGCCATCGCTGTTTCTCCAATAAATGCGGAGCCACCTAATTTTATCATATAACTAGTATTTCTAATAGTAAGTCGTAAACTAGTTTTAGAAAATTTCAGTTTATAAATATGTAATGTCTTTGAAAACCAAAACATATAAATGATAATCATAAAACCTCCAATCCATTGAGAAATTGACGTGGCTATGGCCGCACCTTTTACACCCATGTCTAAATGGAAAATAAAGATGTAACTGATTATAATATTAAGAATAGAAGGGATGACATTAGCAGCCATTGCAAATTTGGGAGCACCATCAATTCGAATAATAAACATTCCCAATACAATAATCATACTCCCCATAAATGCCGGGGACACATAAACTAAATATTCAATAACATAAGGCATCAGTTTATCCGAGCTACCAAACCAAGAAGCAATGATCTCTGGAAAAAGAACCACGGGAATAGTAATAAGCACCATTAAAATAATGGAAATAACGGACGCCTGTGTAATGTTGATATTGGCCGCCTTATAATTACCACGCGATAGATGAATTGCCACAACGATTGAAACACCACTTCCGAACATTAATGCCAGACCGGTAGTAATCAAAAAAAGTGGGGAAGCTATGTTTACAGCTGCAAGTGCATCACTACCAACACCGTGCCCTAGAAATATTCCGTCTGCCAGATAAATTAATGCTCCAGACAGCAATCCTAATAAGGTTGGAATAAATATTTTAGGAAACAGTTTTGATATGTCCGTTTTTCCAAAATCTATAGCATCTCTCTGTTTCAATGAGTACTAAATTTGCGGCAAAAGCCGATGTTATTAATAAATAGTGGCAAAATTAGCTTTAACCGGAATCAATAAAATACCAACTGAATATAGTATCCTACCATTTTGATAAGAATGGAAACTCTCTCTTTAGTAGAAAACAAACTTGTATCTAAAAAGTCATAATCTGAAATTCCTCCAAGGGGTGAATACCACTTGATAAAAATGGGGGTAAAGACTCTGCCAATTGGGGATAAATTAGCTCAATTTGGATGGGAAAAGTTGTAATAAGCCCTACCGACAACTAATATATAAAAACAAAGATGCTCAAACCTGTCTTGAATCGTAAGTCCGTGTGTAAGCTTTCCCTGATTAGAACTGCTTGATTGTATAATTTGTCGCAAATTCGCGCCTGTTTATGCGGCTTTCCAAGCCATTTGACGCAAATTCGTACAAAACCCAAACTTTAAAAAATTATAACTAACTAAAAATGAGTGTTTTATAAAAATGTAACGTGGCTTTGCCCGTTACCCTCTTGCTACTCAATTTTAATTCGTTTCACTTCATAAAATGGTAGCCTTTTATTACATCCAACCAAATAATTGGTTATTAGAATCGGAAAATTGGTGTGTCAACAAACTACCTAAAGTAGCGGTTCAATGGTTAAATCAGGCTTTGTGCTGGGCTGATATTGAAATGCTTTCTTGCCACCGGGTAGTAGCAAATAGTTGTAAGTAAGCCAAATAACGACCGTCAATTAATTAAAGATATCCGATAAACTGAAGTAAACCTACTCTTTCAGAATACTTTTTCTGACTGATTTACCAATGCTTTTCCTTAAATCAGGAAAAAAATCATCAATATATTTTTTTAGTTAGGACTCCTTACTATATTTGTAATGGCGATATTGCCAACCAATTAAAATCATTTAAACATGTCTAAATCAGTATTCTATCACGCAGGTTGTCCCGTTTGTCAAAGTGCAGAGCAGGACATAATCGCACTCATCGGTAAAGAAAAAGTAGAAATTATTCACTTAGGCGAAGAGAAAAACAAAATCCAGGAAGCAGAAAAACACGGAGTAAAATCTGTCCCTGCATTGTTAACTCCGAACGGAAATGTGCTGCATCTTAATTTTGGCGCATCTATGGCTGACGTAAAGGGCTAAAAAATTTCATGCAATTAGTTAGAAATCTAATAAAATGGATTTCTAACTAATTAACCTTAAAACCTTTAAGAAATGAAAAAAATAAATTTATTATTAAGTGTATTGCTATTTAGTTTCTACACCCACGCACAAAACTATAGCAATGAAGACTTCAAAATTAAAAAGGTGAGCGTAAAACACGAAGCAGCAATTGCAGTCTCAATTTGGGAAATTACTGTAAAAGGTACAGCAGGAAAAACTACACCAACCCCAGCAGGACAACTCAATGGCGCACCTGTGTTAGGTTATGTATTTCCTACTTCGTTAGAGCCAACAGACGTAGGTTTTGGCAAAACAGAAGGAATAGTTGCTCTTGCACTAACATCTCATCCGGATTTTGATGATACGCCTCTTTGGGATGAAAATGCAGACAGAAACTATGAAAATGATGGCATTATATGGCATCCGCATTGGGTTATACTAACAGAAGATAAACGAGTTGAAGGTGGACTCTCAGTCAAAGAATTTGATCAAGGAGACGCCAGCATCGTTTTGCCTCCGACCAACCCAGGAATGCCTATGTACATGGACTCCCCGGGATTTCAGGTCATCGCAAAGGGAAATTCAATAAAAGTTGTTGTTCCCGATTATAGAATGAATAACCAAACTAATTTTTCCTATGATGGTGTGACAGCCTACATGCAGGTTAATACCGAAAATAAGAAAAAACCCATGCTTGGCGTTTACAAGGTATATTCCGTAGCAAGTGGCGATTTGTCTTTGCCTTACAAAGCAAAATAATATATTTTGCCTCACAAAGATAGGATTCCTTTCTTTGTGAGGCTTTATAATAAGAAAAGCGCTATTTAGAATTAGTAATATACCTAGAAAATTGTAATAAAATGAATTCACCCTTTGATTTAAACAAACAAAATCAAAAAGTAGAAAGCAAAATCGTAGTGGCGTTGGAGCGTATTTCTGAAGCCTTCCGGGTGTTGCTATGGAATGAGAGTAGAGAAAATGCTTTAAGTCCTATTCAGATTCAAATCCTGATTTTCTTGCTGTTTCATTCCCAAGAAAAATGTAAGGTGAGCTATTTAGCGCAAGAATTTAACATGACCAAAGCTACCGTAAGTGACAGTGTAAGAATTCTTCTGAAAAAAGGTTTAATTGAAAAGTTTGATGACCCTGCAGATACACGCAGTTACATAATTGGCTTAACCTACACTGGCAAAGAAATAGCTGAAAAATCCTCAAACTTTGCTTTTGCTATTGAAAAACCTTTAAGTTCATTATCAAAGGAACAAAAAGCAGCTATGCTTTCTGGATTACTCAAGCTTATTCACGAACTCAATCGTGCAGGTGTTATTACTATTCAAAGAATGTGTTTTTCGTGCATACACTATCAAAATAATAATGAAGAGCATTACTGTAAACTACTTCAGTCAAAGTTAGCAACAAAAGAGCTAAGAGTGGATTGTCCTGAACACGAGATATTATGAAAGACATTCTTTCGAACCTATCAACTGTAAAACGAAGAATTACGAATACCTGTGAAAAAACAGGTAGAAACTCATCTGATGTAAAACTTTTATTGGCAACTAAAACTGTTGCAGCAGATAAAATAGAAATTGCGCTAGCACAAGGTGAAACACTAATTGGTGAAAATAAAGTACAAGAACTCAAAGAAAAGTTTGAAACACTTCAAACTATACCTCATCAAACACACTTCATCGGTCACTTGCAATCCAATAAAATTAAAGAAGTATTGAAATACGTGGACTGTATTCAATCAGTAGATAGAATTTCTTTAGTGAATAAACTGCAAAAGCGGTTGGATTTTGAAGATAAAACGATTGATGTTTTTATTCAAGTCAATACTTCTTATGAAAACAGCAAATTCGGAATCGAACCTAAAAAAGCATTGGACTTTGCCTTAAAATTAAAAGCCTATGAAAGGATTAATATAAAAGGCTTAATGACGATTGGTTTGTTTTCAGCAGATAATGAGAAAGTTCGCAATTGTTTTCGTATGCTGAAAAATATTCAATATCAAATGTTAGACAAAGGTATTCCATCTCAGGAGCTTTCTATGGGTATGAGTGGTGATCTGGAAACAGCCATAGAAGAAGGCTCTACCATGATAAGAGTTGGCACAGCTATTTTCGGAAAAAGGCATTACCCAGATAGTTATTATTGGAATGAAACTAAATAAAAAAATGAAACCTCTACGAATACAATATTTTCAACATGTCCCATTTGAAGGTTTGGGTTACATTGAAAAATGGGCTAATAAGAATAATCACCAATTATTTGCTACTAAATTCTACGAAGATTTCACCCTACCAAAAATTACAAGTTTTGATTGGCTGATTGTAATGGGTGGCCCTATGGGCGTTTATGACTATGAGAAATTTCCCTGGCTTAATGCTGAAATTGAATTCATTCAACAAGCTATTCAAGCCGATAAAACTGTGATAGGTATTTGTTTAGGTTCACAACTTGTTGCAGCAGCATTAGGCGCAAAGGTATATTCCAACACTATAAAGGAAATCGGTTGGTTTCCGTTGACTAAAACAAAAGCAGGAAAACAGCATAGATTACTGAGTGAATTGCCAGACAGCTTTACCTCCTTCCACTGGCATGGTGATACTTTTGACTTACCAAACGGCTCAGCACGTTTATTACATACGAAGGCCTGTTCCAATCAAGCATTTCTTTACAATGACAAAATACTTGGACTGCAATTTCATTTTGAAGTTACTCCAGAGACTTTAAAAGAAATAACAACAAATTGTCGCCATGAACTTATTCCACAATATTACATCCAATCCGAGCAGGAAATATTAACTAAAACTGATTTCTGCAAAAAATCAAACGATTATTTAGATAGTATTTTGACTAAATTAACCTTGGGGAAATAAAAGACGAGCTTATACTGACTGTTGTTCGTCATACAAAAAACAACTGTACATTCAGCAAGTTTCGGGTTTTATAGGAGTAAAGTCAATTCTATTTTTGCTATTATAAATTTTGAATTAAATGAACGAGCAAGAATACATCAATTATACTCGAATAGCAGAAGCTATTGAATATATACAACAAAACTACACGAAGCAGCCGAAGCTTGATGAAATTGCGGAGAAAGTGCATTTAAGTCCTTTTCATTTCCAAAGACTTTTTACCGATTGGGCAGGTGTTAGCCCTAAAAAATTCCTGCAATTCATAAGCGTTCAACACGCAAAAAAAATTCTGACAAGTTCACAGTCGTCCTTATTTGAAACCGCTTATAAAACAGGACTTTCGGGAACAGGTAGGTTACACGATTTATTTGTGAAAATAGAAGGAATGACACCAGGAGAATATAAAAACAAAGGAGAAAACCTTACCATAAACTATAGCTTTTCAGAAAGCAAATTTGGGGACATTTTAGTTGCTTCTACACACAAAGGTATATGTTATATGGGTTTTTCGGATGACAAAGGAAATGCTTTTTCAGAATTAAAAATACGTTTTCCAAGAGCCAGTTTCATTCAACAAACGGATGAGATTCAAAAAAACGCCTTACAAATTTATACCCAAGATTGGAGCAAAATCAATAAAATAAAACTGCATCTAAAAGGAACAGAGTTTCAATTAAAAGTTTGGGAGGCACTTTTAAAAATTCCAACAGGAAATTTAGCCACCTATGGAAATATTGCCAACGCAATTCAAAAACCAAACGCATCAAGACCAGTGGGAACTGCAATCGGAAACAATCCCGTTGCCTTTTTAATTCCTTGTCACAGGGTAATTCAATCCACAGGAGTATTTGGTGGTTATAAGTGGGGAAAAACTCGAAAAACCGCAATTATTGGCTGGGAGGTATCGAAAACTGACGTTTCAAAAATTACTGTTTAGCAATGGAAAACCTTAAAACAAGAATCACTACAACCGATTGGCAAAGTGTAGCTGAATCAATGAACGAAAAAGGCTACGCCTATATTCCTGAAATATTGACAGACGACCAATGTGAAAAACTAATTCAAGCATACGATAACGAATACGCATATCGAAAAACCGTTATAATGGAACGCTATCGCTTTGGTTTGGGCGAATATAAATATTTTGATTATCCACTTCCTAAAATTATTCAAACATTAAGAGAATCTATTTACCCTAAACTTTCACCTATTGCAAATCTTTGGATGAAAGTGCTGAAAATTGAAAAATCGTTTCCCGATACTTTAGAAGAATTGCAATTGCTTTGCCATCAAAGTAACCAGTTGAAACCGACCCCTTTGATTTTAAAATATGGGAAAGGCGGTTTCAATACTTTGCATCAGGATTTATATGGTGAGGTATATTTTCCAATGCAAGCCGTACTATTTTTAAATGACCCTGAAAGAGATTTTACAGGTGGGGAATTCGTTTTAACACAACAAGTCCCACGAGCACAATCCAAAGCCATCGTTCTAAAACCAAAAAAAGGCGATGTGCTCATTTTTACAACCAATTTTCGACCAGTTAAAGGAACAAGAGGATATTACAGAGCAAATATGAGGCACGGAGTTAGTGAAGTAACCAAAGGGGATCGCCATACTTTAGGAATCATTTTTCACGATGCAACAAGTTGACATAATGATAAAACATATTAAAATAGACGATAGTAAGCTGCATCAAAAAATAAAGCAAAAAGAAATCGCTTATGGCGGAAATCACAACCTGAAAATTTACGGGACATTGAATTGCAAATCGGGAAAAAGAATGAAAAAGAAAAACCGAGTATTTTTTACTTCAATCGAACAAGCAAAAAAGCTAGGTTATAGACCTTGCGGACAATGTATGAAAGCAGAATATAAATTATGGAAAAATGGATTTATTTAATGACAATCCTATATCGAATATATTACCAAATGATGGAGAAGTAAATTATTATGGAAAAATCCTTAACAATGAAGACGCTCAACATTATTTCGACCATTTATTAAGAAATATTCAATGGGACAATGACAAAGCCATCATTTTCGGAAAATTAATTGTAACAAAAAGAAAAGCAGCCTGGTATGGCGACAAACCATTTGACTACACCTATTCAAAAACCACCAAATCCGCCTTACCTTGGACAAGGGAACTTTTAGAAATAAAAGAAATAATTGAAAAAAAGACAGGAGAAACTTTTAATTCCTGTTTACTCAACCTTTATCATAGTGGGGAAGAAGGTATGGCTTGGCATAGTGATGGCGAAAAGGACTTAAAAAAGAATGGTGCAATTGGTTCGTTAAGTCTTGGGGCTGACCGCAAATTTTCCTTCAAACACAAAGTAACAAAACATACCGTTTCGGTGATTTTGGAAAAAGGTAGTTTGTTGGTAATGCAAGGAAGGACACAAACAAATTGGTTACATCGTTTGCCACCGACCAAAAAAGTTAAAAGCCCAAGAATTAATTTAACATTTAGAACAATCGAAGTTTAAAATAGCAAGTATTGGGTTTTACAAGCTTAATCACCAAGGTAGTTTTGCATTATAATTTTAAAACAAATAAAAATGCAAACACTAAAAAACAAGGTTATTTTGATCACAGGAGCGAATAGAGGAATCGGAAAATCGCTCCTTAAAGCATCGTTGGAGAAAGGTGCAAAAAAGATTTATGCGACTTGCAGAAATGTTAGTAAAATGCCTGATTTTGGAGATGAAAGAGTTGTGTCTTTAGAGTTGGACATTACCGATAACCTTCAAATTTCAAAAGTTGCTGAAAAGGCAACGGACGTTGAAGTACTTATTAATAACGCAGGTATTTTAAGCCAAGGTAACATATTGGAAGGAGAAATTAGTGCCGTTGAAAAAGATATGAAAGTCAATTATTATGGCACAGTAAATATGATGAGAGCATTTGCCCCAATTTTAGGGAAAAATGCACCAGCCAAAATCGTTAATCTCGTTTCCATAGTAGCTTATTCTCCACTTCCATCAATTGCCGCATACGCAGTTTCAAAAGCTGCATTATATTCAGCAACGCTATCGGCAAGAATTGAATTAGCCAAAAAGCAGATAGCTGTACACGTTATAAACCCGGGTGCAATTGATACAGATATGAATAAAGGAAGCGATTGGGATATGCCAGCACCAGACGGAGTTGCCAAAATAATATTAGATAAAGTTGAAGCAGGAGAATTGGATATTGTTCCTGATGAAATGGGACTTGGAATGTACAATGCCTGGAAAGAAGAACCTTCGAAGTTAGCCGAAATGTATTCTAATATGTACCACGGGGAATAGAAAAGGACATTAAATGTGTGAAAAAAATACTAACGCACAAAAATGTATAAAAGCAAAAGCGGTTCAGGTGCAAGCTCGAACTGCTTTTGCCTTTAATTAAGTATATTGTCAGTTGAAAAGTAAGGGCGTTTTAATCGGCTACTGCTCTAATACTATAAAGTTAGTAAAATGAAGTAATGTACCCACAATTATTAATAAACATATCAAAGCATATTACCCTATCCTCAGAAGAAAATAAGCTGTTTGAATCTTTTTGGACAGAAAAAACTTTGAGCAAGGGTGATTATCTGTTGAGAAATGGAAATATCTGTCGATCCGATAATTTTGTTGTGCAAGGTGCATTGAAAGCCTTCTACATAAACTCTGAAAATGGTAAAGAGGAAATAATATATTTTGCTATTGATGAATGGTGGGCAACTGACATTGAAAGTTTTCGAGAACAAAAACCCTCTATATATAGCATAAAAGCCTTAAAAGACACTAAATTGCTACAAATCAGCTATGATTCATTTCAAAAAATGTTAAATGAAATTCCCAAACTTGAACGGTTTTTCAGAATTATCCTTGAAAATTATTTGGGAAGCCTACAAAGAAGAATCATTTTGAATAACATACTGGATGCAGAACAGCGGTATTCCGATTTTCTGAAAAAATATCCTGAAATTGCCGAAAAAGTGCCACAATATTCAATTGCTTCGTATCTAGGTGTTTCTGCAGAATTTTTAAGTAGAATTCGCAAAAAGAATAAATTAAATTGAACTAGGTCAATTTTCTGCATTTTCTTTTTGATAAGCTTTGCCTCATAATTTAAAATTTAAAGAAATGAACAAAGTACTAATCATTAATGCAAGTGTAAGAAATGAAAAATCTTACAGCAGAAAACTAACACAACTATTTGTTGAGAACTGGAAAAATAAAAACCCGATAGACTCTTTTACCTTTAGGGAAATTGGATTAGTTCAAATTCCTTCTATTGATGAAAATTGGATTGCTAGTGCATTTATTAAACCCCAGGATAGAACCCAAGAAAATCAATCAGGTGTTAGCTACAGCAATTTGTTGGTCAAGGAGTTAAAGGAACATAACATTTATGTTATAGGAACACCCATGTACAATTGGTCCATTCCTAGCAATTTAAAATCATATATCGACCAAATAATGCGAATTAATGAAACTTGGAAGTTTCGCTCAGGTGAACCTGACGGAGTTTATGTAGGACTGCTTAAAAATAAAAAATTATTTATCTTATCAAGTAGGGGTGATACTGGTTATGGAGAGAATCAAAAAAATGAACATATGAATTTCCAAACTACTTACTTAAAATTTGTATTTGAGATTATGGGCATAGAGGACATTACGGTTATTTCATTGGACAATGAAGAATTTGGGGGTGAAGTCTTTGAAAAATCTAAACAAATCATTTATTCAAAAATTGAAATGATTGAATAAAAACCTTTTACTAAAATTATATAAGTAAGAAAGAGCAGCAGCTTCTGGAGTAGCTTAAGCGACTGCTCTTTTCTGTAAATGCGGTGGTTTTGGTATATACTTAACTGACATTAAATCCATTGTACTTACCGTTAATTATACTTTAAACATACTAAAGACTACCGAAATACTCAAAGTGAAAAATATCCAAATAAGAAACATACGAGAACCCAGTTTATCAGGAAGTTTTACGATAAGTAATCTAAATTCTTTACTCGCTGAAAATGATATGGTCGAAAAAATTCACCGTCATAATTTCTTTTATATACTTACTATTAAGAAAGGAAATGGTGAGCATCAAATTGATTTCACAAACTATCCGGTCAATAATTGCTCAGTTTTTATCCTACGTCCAGGTCAAGTGCACCAACTTTTATTAAAAAAAGGAAGCAAAGGCTACTTAATGGGTTTTGACGCAAGTTTTTATTCTCCCAAAGAGCAACAAAAAAGAAAAGCATTTCGGGAAGCAAGCTTTAATAACTTCTATAGCTTCGAAACTCAATATTTTAGTAGTTTAATTTCTGTTTTAGAATGCATTTTTCAAGAGTATTCCAATAGAGAGATAATGTACAAGGAATATATTAAAGCTAATCTGGATATTTTTTTTATAGAATTATTTAGGCAAAGCAACAAAAGCAACATTTTAACTCATAACAATCTTCACTTCCAAGAACTCTTTGATGAGTTGATGGAAATGCTTGAAATACATGTCCATGACCATAAACAAGTGACTTATTATGCAGAAAAACTAAACCTCACTTCCTATCAACTCAATGCAATTACTAAAAATAATTCAGGAAAAAACTGTTCTCAGTTAATCAATGAGCGAATTATACTTGAAGCTAAGAGACATTTACTGGCAACTTCAAACCAAGTAAAAGAAATTGCATACCATTTAGGCTACGATGACCCATCTTATTTCATTAGGTTTTTTAAAAAACACACTGAATTTACACCTGAAGATTTTAGACAAAACTTTAAATAATTTCTATTGCTTTTGATTTTTGTCCTATCTCTGTACCTCTTTTCCCATCTATCTTTGTTGGAAATTAAAAGGCATAAATTATGAGTTCAATAACGCAAACAATTCTAATTGGTATAGGAGCTACGCTATCTATGGATATGTATGCTTTAATACTAAAATTATTTGGTATAAAATCTCTTGACTATAGATTTGTAGGTCGGTGGATAGGAAACTTTCCCAAAGGTAAGTTTTTTCATAATAAAATAATGGATTCACCTCCTATTGCCTATGAACAGGCTTTGGGTTGGATTGCTCATTTTTTCATTGGTATCGCTTTTGCATTTTTGTTGGTGTTGATTTTTGGTAAGGAATGGCTAGAGACCCCAACTATTTTTCCAGCATTAATTATCGGCATAATCACCATTCTAGCCCCTTTTTTTCTTATGCAACCTGCTTTTGGTTTTGGAATTGCAGGTTCAAATTTACCTGACCCGAACAAAGCCAGACTTATGAGTCTTATAACTCACTGTGTTTTTGGAATCGGTTTGTATCTAAGTGCCATAATAATAAGCCAAATATTAAAGAATGTTTAGAAACAACCGTTGACAATAAAAACTACCGCCAACATTGGTAACCGTTGCACAAGTCCCTAATTTTTCAAAATTGATCCAAAATAAGCCGCTTTGAGCGGTTTTATTTTTTAGGTCGATTAGGAAATGTTCAACGCTTGGAAAGAGGAACCATCGAAGTTAGCCAAAATGTATTCAAATATGTATCACGGGGAATAGAAAAGGAGTGCGAACGCACAACAAAGAGCTGAGTTAAAAAACAAGTTCGCTAAGCTAATTTCGAAATAAAATTTTCCTCATAGGGCAATTCTGATTTAGCGATAGGGGTCGGTAAATTAGACTCTGTCTGATCTTTCAATTCCCCCTGGGGCTAGCCCCCAGAGGAATTTGCGTATATGACCAGCGCTATCCTGCCCCCATATTTAATATAAAATTGCTGGATCGTAAGGCTTCAATTATGTAGTGGGGCAGTCGATTTCCTCGATGTTTCTTGTAGCCAGTAGACAGATTGAGTAGTGACATATCATTAGTGAAAGCACCTTTGGTTTTGGTAACTTTCTGGATTTGACGATGGAAGCCTTCTGCGGCATTGGTGGTATAAATAATCTTTCTAATGGTTTCTGTATACTCAAAATACTGGGAGAGCTGTTCCCATTACGCTTATTCCCTTTAGAGTGTTCAACACTATTCAGGTGGTAGTCCATCTCTGTATCAAGGGTTCTCTCAATATCGTTCTTTAACAGCACCATTTGCACCAAAAGGCTCTTGCTAGACATGACACCTTCTTCTCGAATTCTTGGTGTTCTTTTTTATCATATAATTCTATCTAAATGAAATTAATAAATAATCCTATGCAGACAGAGTTTATTTTACACCCTTGCGAAGCTCCGTGGTCGTTTGCTACGGCTGATTATTTCCTACTTTTAGAACTTCGGCATTTTTTCTATCCTTCTTCGCCATCCTTTTTTCCAAGGCGGTTATATCATTGCTGACTTTATGCTCCATAACTCTTGCATAAATCTGGGTAGTAGATAATTTTGAATGCCCTAAAAGTTTGGACACCGTCTCAATAGGCACCCCATTAGAAAGAGTAACTGTGGTAGCAAAGGTATGCCTCGCGGAATGAAAGGTTATATGTTTTCTCACTTTTGAAGCTTTCATTACTTTTTTTACATATTCATTCATCTTTTGATTGGATCTCACAGGAAATAAATACTCACTAACTAGGTCAATCCGTTTATCCTGATATTTTTTTAAAATAATATCCGCTTTATGGAGTAGTGGAGCTTTTACCGGTTCATTAGTTTTTTCGCGTTTGGTAGATATCCAGTTTTTACCGTCCATTCCTTTAACGATATGATCTTTGGTGAGTACTTTAAGCTCACCATAAGTAAGCCCGGTATAACAGGAGAAAAGGAACATATCTTTCACTCGTTCCAGTGATCCATTTTTAAAATAGGTTTCTTCGACCATTTTTAATTCCCGCTCCGATAAGAATTGACGCTCGTTCTTTTCAAACTTCATTTTATAATTCTGAAAAGGGTTCTTATCTAACCATTCTAACTTAATGGCGAGGTTAATCATTTTTTTAAAGCGTTCCAAGTGTTTCATAGTCCCGTTGGTGCCACAGGTCTTTCTTGCTTTTTTAGCACGGTAATTCCTGAGGAACATTTCAAATTCGGTAATGAATTGGTAATCAATCTGCTTTAGGTACACATCTCTGGTTTTCTTTTTCTTTTTTAGAAATTCGTCTAGGTATTTGGCTGTGGTATTATAGTTCTTAAGCGTGCCCCGCTTAAGGACGTCTTGCATTGTGCTATTATGGTAATCTATAATCTCCAGGAGGGTTTTGTGCTCTTCATCCAATCCCAGGTAGGAAGATTTCACTTTTTCAGCAGTGACTAAGGAATCTTTATCTAAAATTTTCTTCTGGGTGTCCAGCAATTTGGAATAGACCTGGTCTAAATAACTGTTCAGTATTTTGATCCTGGGAGAAGTTCCTTTAAGTCGTCCTTTAGAACTATCCCATTCATTCACTAAAGTTTTCCTTTTCAAGCTCATTTCAGAGCATTTTCCATTGACCGTTATACGGGCGTAAATGGATAATTCTTTTTTGTTCCGGTTGAGCTTCCTTGTAAAGAAAAGCACGGAGAATGTAGTAAAATCAGGCATTTCGAATGTCTTTAAGTTAAACAATAGGTGTTAAAGACGAAAGTCAAATCAATCTAATGATCATTCTAAGATAGTGAAATGCTGGAAAGAAAGTATTCACCGAATCATTCACTGAATAGGGTGATATTAATCCATATCAAATGATATCGTAAAAACAAAAAACACTGAAAATCAATAGATTAACAGTGTTTTTATATTCTTTTAAAGAAGGTTCGTCGGGGTGGCAGGATTCGAACCTGCGGCCTCCTGCTCCCAAAGCAGGCGCGATAACCGGGCTACGCTACACCCCGTAGCTTACAATAGCTCACGCTATCTTTATAATTTCAAAATTTCAACTTGTGAGAACTAATATCCTCCAAAGCGGGTGCAAATATAAGAAAACTTATCAGTCTACAAGAAAAACTTTAGATTTTTTATATCTTAGTTGAATCTTGCTTATAATGCAGGGTAAGCTAATCACAAAAAAATAATTATGAAACGAATTTTATTATTACTGGGCTTAATTTTTACATTCTCGGCCTGTGGAGAAAACCAGAAATCCGAAGAAAAAGCTGAAGCTGAGGAACAAACAGCAACCAACGAACAAGACAACGAAAATCCATTACCCGAAGAACAGCCTGAAGCCGTTTCACCAGATAGGGAGTATGAGCACGAAGTAGTCGTAGAGAATATGTCAATCCCGTGGGGATTTGACTTCCTTCCTGATGGCAGTATACTCGTTACCGAAAAAGGCGGAGATATTTACCATTTTAAAGATGGAAACAAAGTAGCTGTATCTGGTGGGCCTGAGATTTACAATCAGGGACAGGGAGGCTTATTAGATATCGCTCTTCACCCAGATTTTGAAAATAACAATTGGGTTTATATAACCTATTCCTCTGATGAAGGTGAGGGCGAAGGTGGAAATACTGCCTTAATGCGAGCTAAATTGGAAAATAACCAATTAACAAACCGTGAAGATCTTTACAAAGGAGAACCAAATTCTACCAGAGGTCAGCATTTTGGTTCCAGAATTGTATTTGATGGTGAAGGCCATTTATTTTTCAGCATTGGAGATCGCGGAAACAGAGATGTTAACCCACAGGATATCACAAGAGACGGTGGTAAGATCTACCGACTTAACTTAGACGGAAGTATTCCTTCAGACAATCCTTTTGTAGGAGAAGAAAACGCTAAGGAAGCAATTTATTCTTACGGACATAGAAATCCGCAGGGAATGATCTATAATGAAGAAACCGGCGAAGTTTGGGTTAACGAACACGGCCCAAAAGGTGGCGATGAAATAAATGTTATTAAAGCCGGAAAAAACTACGGTTGGCCTGTGGTAACTTATGGTGAAAACTATGACGGTACTACAATTACGGAAGATAGAACCGGACCAGAATTTTATAACCCACTAACTTACTGGGTACCTTCCATAGCTCCCAGTGGATTTGAAAAGGTAACCTCAGATAAATATCCTGAACTAGAAGGAAATCTATTAGTTGGTTCTCTTAAATTCCAATATTTAGAACATTTAGCTATGGAAAATGGTGAAGTAATCAAAAGAGAAAAATTATTAGAAGGTCTGGGAAGAATGAGAGATGTTCAACAGGGACCAGACGGGTTTATTTACGCCGCTGTAGAAGGAACAGGAATAGTAAAACTATTACCACTTGATGAAACTGAATAATTGACTATTCAAAACTCACTTAGTGAGTAATAAAACATCATATTTATTTCTAATTTGGGGCAAATGTTTAAATTTGCCCCAAATTTTTTTAGATGCTCATTATAGGAATTACAGGTGGAACCGGAAGTGGAAAGACTACGGTAGTAAGACAAATTATAGACGAATTAAAAAATGAAGAGGTAGATGTTATTTCCCAGGATTCCTACTACAAAGATCTAAGTCATTTATCTAAAGAAGAGCGGGTTAAAACCAATTTTGACCATCCAAAATCCATAGATTTCGACCTACTGGTAGAACATCTAAAAGAACTTAAAGCAGGTAATACTATTCAGCAGCCTGTCTACTCTTTCACAGAACATAACCGCACCAAACAAACCCTGGAAACCCAACCCAGAAAAGTGGTGATCGTAGAAGGTATTTTAATTTTTGCCCATCCCGACATAAGAGAAATGTTTGATATTAAAATATTTGTCCACGCCGATAGTGATGAACGCCTAATTCGTCGACTTAAAAGAGATATTTCTGAACGTGGCCGCGATTTAGATGAAGTTTTATGGCGCTATCAAACTACGCTGAAGCCTATGCACCAACAGTTCATAGAACCTACAAAGGAATTTGCAGATATCATTATTCCTACCAACCGTTACAACACCGTAGCTGTTGATATTGTCCAAACCATAATCAAAGACCGCTTGACCTAATTTTGTATCTTTAAGCCAAATAGCAGCCAAAAATTCAAGATTTTCGGCTTAACCAACATAATCTTAATTAATTACTGAAGTTAGAAGGTGTGAAATTAAAGGAATTAAGAAACAAAAAGTGGTTTAAAATTATCAGCAACAAATACGTGTTGCTCATAATTATTTTTGGGGGTTGGATGTTTTTTTTAGATAGCAATTCGTGGTTAGTTCACAATGAACTGAATCAGGAAATAGACGAGCTTGAAGAAAACAGGCAGTATTATGAGAATGAAATTTCTAAAGATAAGGCTACCATAGATCAGCTTCAGGATTCAGTAGAAATGGAAAAATTCGCCCGACAGCAATATTATATGAAACGACCGAATGAAGAAATTTTTATAATAGAATACGATACGATTGAGGATTAATTTTCTTCAAAAAAACCACATAAAATGACAGAATCATTATTTCAGGAATTTGAAGAAGTTTCTGCAAAGCAATGGAAACAAAAAATACAATTCGACCTAAAAGGGGCCGATTATAACGAGAAGCTCGTTTATAAATCCCTGGACGGAATCAATATAAAACCTTTTTATAATGCTGAAGATGTTGTAGACAGCATAAAAACACCTTCTCCTAAGAACTGGAACATTTGCGAGCGCTTATATGTCGCTTCTGCGGAAAAAACCAATATACGAGCCCTTGAAGTTTTGGGAAAAGGAACTGAAAGCCTTTGGTTTATTATTCCAAATGAAGAGATTTCTATTGAAGGCTTACTGAAAGGTATAGACCTTAAAAAAACTATTATTTACTTCAGTTTCAACTTTTTTTCTGAAAGTTATTTCAAACGTTTGCGGGAGTTTTTTAATGAAAAAAAACACCAGGTTTTTCTTCAGTTTGATATTATAGGAAACCTTGCCCGCTCCGGAAACTGGTATCACAATCTTAAGAAAGACCACGAAATCCTTGATGTCATTTTCACTAATTCCAACGCATTTAATTCGGTAATAAGTGTGGACGCTACTTTATATCAAAATGCCGGTGCTACTATTCCGCAGCAGTTGGCTTATGCCCTGGCACACGTTAATGAATATCTAAATCACTTTCAGGAAAAGCCGAATTTCGAGAAATTTCAGCCTCATTTTTTAATCTCATCCGGGCCAAATTATTTCTTCGAAATTGCAAAAATTAAAGCCTTGAGATGGCTTTACGCCACCTTGGCTTCTAAATATAAAATTTCTGAATCTTGCCATATTCTCGCGCAACCCACAAAAAGAAACAAAACGCTTTACGATTTTAATGTGAACCTGCTAAGAACTACCACCGAAAGTATGAGTGCGGTTCTGGGCGGCGTCGATACGGTTTATAATATGCCTTACGACACGATTTACCATAAAAACAACGAATTTGGAGATCGTATCGCGCGCAATCAATTGCTGGTAATGAAACACGAAGCCTATCTCGATAAGGTGGCGAACGCGGCAGAGGGTGCTTATTATATTGAAAGTCTTACCCAACAATTTGCTGAAATGGCCTTAGATATTTTTAAAGAAATTGAAAAAGGTGATGGTTTTTTAAAGCAATTAAAAGAAGGAGTAATTCAGCGAAAAATAAAAGAAAGCGCTAAAAAGGAACAGGAACAGTTTGATAAGGGTGAACTGGTTTTAATCGGGACCAACAAGTTTGAAAATCCGCAGGATAAAATGAAAGATGAACTGGAATTGTACCCGTTTTTAAAACAAAATCCGCGTAAAACTTTAATTGAGCCTATCCTGGAAAGACGTTTAAGCGAACAACTGGAACAGGAACGTTTGAAGCAGGAAAAGGCAGATTAATTTAAAATTAAGCAATGCAAAGAAAAGAACTTCAACATATAAAATTAAAGCAGCCGGAACTCGGAAAAAGGCAAAAAGAAGGAGAAAACAACACTTTTGAAACTCCCGAAGAAATAGATTTGCAGCCTTCCTATTCCAAAGCCGATATTCAGGATTTACAGCACTTAAATTTTGCGGCGGGAATTCCTCCTTATTTGCGTGGGCCATATAGCACGATGTATGTTAGCCGTCCTTGGACGATTCGCCAATATGCAGGATTTTCTACTGCCGAAGAAAGCAATGCTTTTTACCGAAGAAATCTTGCTGCCGGGCAGAAAGGACTTTCGGTAGCTTTTGACCTTCCTACCCATCGCGGTTATGACAGTGACCATGAACGCGTGATTGGCGATGTGGGAAAAGCGGGAGTTGCGATTGATTCGGTTGAGGACATGAAGATCCTTTTTGATCAAATTCCACTCGATAAAATGTCGGTTTCTATGACGATGAACGGTGCGGTTTTACCGGTTTTAGCATTCTATATCGTTGCTGCCGAAGAACAGGGCGTTAAAACGGAACAACTTTCAGGAACCATTCAAAATGATATTTTAAAGGAGTTTATGGTGCGAAATACCTACATCTACCCTCCTACTCCTTCAATGAAGATTATTTCTGATATTTTTGAATATTCTTCTCAAAATATGCCCAAATTCAACAGCATAAGTATTTCGGGTTATCATATGCAGGAAGCCGGTGCCACCTGTGATATTGAGCTTGCTTACACCCTTGCCGACGGATTAGAATATATCAGAAAAGGTTTAGACGCCGGGATGGATATTGATAGCTTTGCACCCCGACTTTCATTTTTCTGGGGAATTGGGATGAACCATTTTATGGAAATCGCTAAAATGAGGGCTGCCCGTATGCTTTGGGCAAAGCTTGTAAAACAATTCAACCCAAAAGATCCAAAATCGCTTTCGCTTAGGACCCATTCACAAACCAGTGGTTGGAGTTTAACCGAGCAGGATCCTTTCAATAATGTAGCACGAACCTGCATTGAAGCAGCTGCGGCAGCATTTGGAGGAACGCAAAGTTTACACACCAATGCCCTGGATGAAGCCATTGCCCTACCTACAGATTTTTCAGCGAGAATTGCCCGAAATACGCAATTGCACCTTCAACAGGAAACAAAAATCACCAAAACGGTAGATCCCTGGGCTGGAAGTTACTACGTTGAAAAACTTACCGATGAAATTGCAGAAAAAGCCTGGAAACTCATCGAGGAAGTTGAAGAACTTGGCGGAATGACCAAAGCTATTGAAGAAGGAATTCCGAAGATGCGAATTGAACAAGCTGCTGCAAAAAAACAAGCCAGAATTGATAGTGAAACTGATATTATAGTAGGCACAAACAAATACCGTCTCGAAAAAGAGGACGAACTGGTTACTTTAGAAGTAGATAACCAAACCGTTAGAAAACAACAGGTAGAACGTCTGGAAAAGATAAAAGCTGAAAGAAATTCCGAAAAAGTTCAAAAAGCACTTAAAGATCTCACCGAATGTGCTAAAAAAGAAAATGGAAATTTGCTTAGCTTAGCTGTTGAAGCCTCACGACATCGCGCTACTTTAGGTGAAATTAGCGATGCGCTTGAAGAAGTTTACGGTAGGCATAAAGCTAAAGTTCAAACCTTTAGCGGTGTATATTCCAAAGAAATGAAAGATAATACTTCGTTTAAAAAAGCCCGGGAACTGGCAGATCAATTTGCCGAACAAGACGGGCGAAGACCCCGAATTATGATCGCAAAAATGGGTCAGGATGGTCATGATCGCGGTGCAAAAGTGGTAGCCACCGGTTATGCAGATCTTGGTTTTGACGTAGATATTGGTCCGCTTTTCCAAACTCCAAAAGAAGCTGCAAAACAAGCCGTAGAAAACGATGTGCATATTCTTGGAGTTTCCTCTTTGGCGGCAGGACATAAAACCTTAGTTCCACAGGTTTTAGAAGAATTAAAAAAATTAGGACGCGAAGATATTATGGTTATTGTGGGCGGGGTAATTCCTTCGCAAGACTACCAATATTTATTTGATACGGGCGCTGTTGCAGTTTTTGGTCCTGGAACTAAAATAAGTGATGCCGCTATTCAGCTTTTAGAAATTTTGATAGAAGAAGATTAAACTCAAAAAAATAACCTTGAAGGTTTATAATTTATAAAGAGACTTAAATTTCACCTAGTGATTAAACCAACCAACTAAAAAATAAAATATGGATTATACTAAAAAAATGCTTCGGGACGATGCTTTAAAAGGCAAAACGATTGTCGTGACCGGTGGCGGTAGCGGGCTTGGAAAAGCAATGACTAAATATTTTATGGAGCTTGGAGCCAATGTTGCCATTACTTCGAGAAACCTGGAGAAACTTCAAAATACCGCCAAAGAACTTGAAGATGAAACCGGAGGAAAATGTTTTGCCGTGCAATGTGATGTTCGGCATTATGAGCAGGTAGAAAATATGCGTGACGAAGTTCTTAAAGAATTTGGAAGCGTTGACGTTTTACTGAACAACGCCGCCGGAAATTTCATCTCTCCAACCGAAAGATTAAGCGCCAATGCTTTTGATACTATTATTGACATTGTATTAAAAGGAAGTAAAAACTGTACCATGGCGCTTGGAAAGCATTGGATAGACGAAAAGCAAAAAGACAAAACCGTACTAAATATTGTTACCACTTATGCCTGGACGGGTTCGGCTTATGTAGTACCCAGTGCTACAGCAAAAGCCGGGGTTTTGGCAATGACGCGATCATTGGCCGTGGAATGGGCAAAATACGGGATTAGATTTAACGCCATCGCACCCGGTCCCTTCCCTACAAAAGGCGCCTGGGATAGATTATTGCCGGGAGATCTAAAAGATAAATTCGATCTTGCTAAGAAAGTACCGCTGAAACGGGTTGGCGAACACCAGGAACTGGCAAATCTTGCCGCTTATCTGGTTTCAGACTTTTCAGCTTATGTAAATGGTGAAGTAATTACCATAGACGGTGGTGAATGGCTTAAAGGTGCAGGGCAATTTAATCTACTCGAGGCTATTCCAGAGGAAATGTGGGACCAGTTAGAAGCGATGATCAAGTCGAAGAAAGGCAGCTAAAACGAGTTAATTCTAATGTTAGAAATATTCAAATTTTAGAGAATCAAACCGATTGTTAACCATTTAGGGCAACAACCGGTTTTTTATGTATAAGCTGTTAACAAAATCATTTTATAAACCTGTAATAAATTGTATTTTTACCCTTCAAAAATCAAAGAGACTTAATGGGTAAAATCATTGCTATTGCAAACCAAAAAGGAGGAGTGGGCAAAACCACTACCTCGGTAAACCTGGCCGCTTCGCTTGGAGTACTTGAAAAGAAAGTATTGTTAATAGATGCAGACCCACAGGCTAACGCCACTTCCGGACTCGGAATTGATGTGGAAGAGGTTGAGTTAGGCACTTACCAGCTTTTTGAAGAATCAATAGCTGCAGAGGATTGCATTCAAAAAACAAGTTCTCCAAATCTGGATATCATCCCGGCGCACATAGACCTTGTTGCCATAGAAATCGAATTGGTAGATCAGGATCAAAGGGAATCTATGCTGAAAAAAGCAATCACGCCCTTAAAAGAACTGTATGATTTTATTCTAATAGATTGCGCTCCTTCCCTTGGTTTATTAACATTAAATGCCTTAACAGCATCAGATTCTGTGGTAATTCCAATTCAGTGTGAATATTTTGCGCTGGAAGGTTTAGGCAAACTGCTGAATACCATAAAAAGCGTTCAAAAAATTCATAATAATAAATTAGACATAGAAGGTTTATTGCTAACTATGTACGATTCCCGTCTAAGGCTTTCTAACCAGGTTGTAGAAGAAGTTCAGAAGCATTTTGGCGAGATGGTTTTTGATACAATCATTCAAAGAAATGTGCGTTTAAGTGAAGCCCCTAGTTATGGTGAAAGTATTATTAACTATGACGCGGGTAGTAAAGGAGCCAGCAATTATTTGAGCCTGGCGAATGAAATTATAAAGAAAAACCCTTAGAAGATGGCGAAGGCGACTAAAAAACAAGCTTTAGGACGCGGACTTTCGGCTTTATTGAAAGACCCTCAAAACGACATACAATCTGCTGAAGATAAAAATGCCGATAAGCTGGTTGGGCATATTGTAGAACTGGATTTAGATTCAGTAGAAGTAAATCCTTTTCAGCCAAGAACCAGTTTTAATGAAGATAATCTTAAAGAACTGGCCTCTTCAATTAGGGAGCTCGGAGTAATCCAGCCAATTACCGTTAGAAAACTGGATTTCGATAAATATCAGCTGGTTTCAGGAGAAAGACGTTATCGTGCTTCAAAACTGGTTGGGTTAAAAACGATTCCGGCATATATCAGGATTGCCAACGACCAGGAATCACTGGAAATGGCTTTAGTTGAAAACATTCAACGTCAGGACTTAGATCCAATTGAGATCTCACTTTCTTATCAGCGTTTAATAGATGAAATAAACCTTACTCAGGAGCAACTTAGCGAGCGTATTGGTAAAAACCGATCTACAATTGCCAATTATTTACGTCTTCTAAAATTGGATCCTATTATTCAAACCGGAATGCGGGATGGTTTTATGAGTATGGGACACGGCCGTGCACTTATAAACGTTAGTGATCCACAAAAACAACTGGAGATTTACGAGAAAATACTTCAGAAATCTTTATCGGTTAGAGAAACCGAACAATTGGTACGCGAGATTAACGAAGGTAGTAAGGCTTCTAAAACTCCTAAAAAATCAGCTGCAGTCCCTACTTCTTATAAAAAAGGAATTAAAGAATTTTCAGAATATCTTGGCACCAAAGTAGATGTGAAAGTCACTAAAAAAGGTGCTGGAAAACTCAGTATTCCTTTTTCTTCCGAAGAAGATTTTATTCGACTCAAAAAACTTATCCAGGGTGAAGAATAATCGGGTTTTATCAGTTCTTTTTTTTCTGTTGTTCGTTTTAACGCTTACGGCTCAGGAAGATTCTTTGATGGTTGATACACCTGCAGTGCAGGAGACAATTTCCGAAGAAAAAGAGGAAGAAGAAGAAAAAGATTATAAACCCTATAATGCCCTCGCACCGGCTAAGGCCGCCTTCTATTCGGCTGTTTTGCCAGGTTTGGGCCAGGCCTACAATGGTCGCTACTGGAAAATTCCGCTCGTTTATGCCGGCATTGGTACCGGGGTTTATTTTTATATAAACAACAATAAACAATGGAATAGATATAGAGACGCTTACAAAGACCGGTTGGCTGGAAGAAAAGATGAGTTTGGAGACCGAATTACAACCGACGCACTAATCAGAGCCCAAGAATTTTACCGCCGAAATAAAGAAATTTCAATTTTAGTAACTGCCGGTTTTTATGTTTTAAACATTATTGATGCAAACGTAGATGCACATTTACAACAATTTAACGTGAGTGAAGACTTGACAGTAAAACCAAATATGGATTTCAATAATTTTACCGGTAAGTCCCAATACGGCTTGTCTTTAAATTATAGATTTTAGAAGTGGCCTACATAGACTATTGATTATATCATTCAATTGTTAATACTACCAATTAAATAAAAAACAATATTTATAGAGATGAAAATAGCACTTTTAGGATACGGAAAAATGGGGAAGACCATCGAGGAGATAGCAAAAAACCGTGGCCATGAAATTGTTCTTAAGCTCGAAGAAGATATTGATTCATTCGAGATAGATAAAATGGAAATTGATGTTGCTATAGATTTTAGTGTCCCTAAAGCAGCCTTCAAAAATATTACTACCTGTTTTAAAAATAATATTCCGGTGGTTTGTGGTACTACTGGCTGGCTTGACGATTATGAGAAAGCAGTCGAAATCTGTAAAAAGGAAGATAGTGCTTTTATTTACGCTTCAAACTTTAGTGTAGGAGTAAACCTTTTCTTTGAGCTTAATAAAAAACTGGCCAAAATTATGAACGGTATGGATGATTATGCCGTTGAAATTGAAGAAATTCATCATACCCAAAAACAAGATGCCCCAAGTGGCACAGCTATAAGTCTTGCTCAGCAAATAGTTTCAGAAAACGATAAGAAAAACAGCTGGCAACTTGATCACGCAGCAGCCGATGAAATCCCGATTAAGGCAAAAAGAATCGAGGATGTTCCCGGAACTCATACCGTTTCTTACAAATCTAATATAGATTCTATAGAAATTATGCATACCGCAAAATCCCGAGAGGGATTTGCGCTGGGCGCAGTAATTGCTGCTGAATGGCTTAAGGATAAGAAAGGGATATTTACTATGAAAGATGTACTTTCCAGCCAATTTTAAACAAAATATAGTAACAAACAATACATTTTGTTACTAATAAGCAAAGAATAAAAATATGACGTTTACACAATGGTTTCTATTTTTTCTGCTAATTCAGGTTATTCACTTTGCAGGTACCTGGGAACTTTATAAAAAAGCAGGAAGACAAGCCTGGGAGGCCGCTATTCCTATTTATAATGCAGTAATTTTAATGAAGATTATAAACCGCCCGTGGTGGTGGGTGATCCTTCTTTTTATCCCAATTGTAAACCTGATAATGTTCCCGGTAATTTGGGTAGAAACCATTAGGAGCTATGGCCGACATAGCACCACAGATACCTTTCTGGCTATTATTACACTCGGATTTTACATCTACTACATTAACTATGCAACCGATGTAAAATATATTGAAGACCGCAGCCTAAAACCAAGAACTGCCGCCGGGGAATGGGTAAGTTCAATCCTTTTTGCCGTGATTGCCGCAACCATCGTGCATACCTATGTCATGCAACCTTTTACTATCCCGACCTCCTCTTTAGAAAAAACTCTTTTAGTTGGAGATTTTCTTTTTGTAAGTAAGTTTCATTATGGTGCACGCTTACCAAGAACGGCAGTTGCATTTCCTATGGTTCACGATACCATTCCTGTTTTGGGCGTAAAATCTTATTTAACTGAACCTCAAATTCCATATTTGAGATTACCGGGATTCGAAGATATTGAACGTAACGATATTGTGGTTTTTAACTGGCCGGTAGATACGGTAAACGCATTTCAACAATATGGCGATGGTAAATATTATTACAAACCCATAGACAAAAAATCTAATTATGTAAAACGTGCGGTAGGAGTTCCCGGGGATTCGCTGGAGGTTCGCGCAGGAAAAGTAGTGGTGAATAACGAGCCACTTCAACTTCCCGGAAGGGCAAAAACTCAGTTCACCTATATTGGTACTACCAACGGGCAGGGTTTCAACCCTCGATATTTATATGAAGAATATGATATTACCGATGGTTATTACCACGATTCTAATACCAATCAATTCTATATAAAAGCTTTAACTGAGGCTGCATATAATCGAATTAAAAATCATCCTAATGTTACCAGTATCGAAAGATATTCTGATTCTTTAGGTTCAAAAGACCGAAGTATCTTCCCGAATAATGGAAAGCTAAATTGGAATAACGATTATATGGGACCAATCTACATTCCAGAGGAAGGTGTAACGGTAGATCTTACTGCAGAATCAATGCCTTTTTACAAGCGAATTATAGAGACTTACGAGGGCAGCGAAATGGGCATTAATAATAAGCTAAGCCTTAATGGAACCCAGGTTCTATTAAACGGACAACCCACAAGCTCTTATACCTTTAAGCAGAACTATTACTGGATGATGGGTGATAACCGTCATAATAGTGAGGACAGCCGTACCTGGGGATTTGTTCCTGAAAACCACGTGGTAGGAAAACCTGTTTTTATCTGGATGAGCTGGGATACCAATGCCCAGGGCTTCTTTAATAAAATTAGATGGGATCGCGTTTTCACTACCGTAAAGGGCGATGCAACACCTACCTCTTACCTACCCTATTTCCTGATATTAGTAGTTATACTTATCGCTTTCAATTACTTTAAAAAACGCAGGAAAAACGATTAAATGGAAGAAATTTTAATACATCCGGCCTATTTTGGGCCGGTTTCTCAATTTGTTGCGCTGGTACAAGCAGATAAAGTCTTTTTTGAAAATGAAGACAATTACCAGAAGCAAACCTATAGAAACCGCATGTATATATATGATTCCAACGGAAAATTATTGCTGAATATTCCTATTAGACATCGTTCTGCTTTAACCGGAGAACCTAAAGAAGCCGGTAAGCATCAGCTGTACAAAGAAGTGAAAATTGAAAACGATTTTGAATGGCAAAAGCAACACTGGCGTGCTTTAAAAGCTTCTTACCAAACTTCTCCTTTTTTTGAATTCTACGAAGATGAAATTTATCCGCTCTATCATAAAAAATATGATTATCTAATGGATTTTAATTATGCCTGCCTTGAATTTATTACAGATTCCCTTCAGCTGGATTTAGATTTCAAGAAAACTTCAGAATACATGCTTAATCCGGAAGATAAAAAAGATCTACGAAATTTGATTAATGCCAAAGCCAAATTCAATTTTGAGCAAGAAGAATACACCCAGGTTTTTAAAGAAAAACAAGGTTTTTTAGCTAATTTAAGCATCTTGGACCTTCTTTTTAATGAAGGGCCAAATACTACCAATTATCTTGAATCGCAGAAGCTTAAATTTTAATCTTAGCTAAAATTGGATAGTGGTCTGAATATTCATTTTTAAAACGCTCATAGTCGTTTATTTGAATGCTGTTATCTACCCATATAAAATCTATTCTTAAAGGGAAGTAATTCAATTTAAAGGTTTGCCCAAAACCTTCTCCTGAATGTAAAAAAGCATCGGCAAACCTATCTTCCTTATTTATCATTTCATAAACGTAGGAGAAAGCGGTATTGTTAAAATCTCCCGCGATAATTGTTTTATAAGGAGTTTCATTTACTTTCGTCATCATCATTTCGGCCTGTTCTTGCTGCAAACTAAAGCCCTGCCCTATTCTACCCAATAATTTTTTAGAATCTGCTTTCCGCAAATCGTTAATTTCAGGTTTAATGTTTAGAGATTGGAAATGAACATTAAAAATACGTAAAGTATCTTTTTTCACTACCACATCGGTATAAATAGAATTATTATTCCCATCGTGCGGGAAGTCAATCGAAGATTGTTCGATTATTGGATACTTAGAAAATATTGCCATACCAAATTCAGAATTTCTTCCTTTTTTATGTATAAACTTATAAGGGTAGATTTCTTTAAATCCAGTTTCATCTACGGTATGTTCCTGTGTAAGTAAAATATCAGGATTTTTCTCTTTTACGAAGTTTGTGATTTTTTCAGGAATGTTTTTTTCATCTGTCCAATTGTACGAATTAAACATCCTAACATTATAGCTCATAATGCTCAATTCGTCTTCTGTAGTTTGCGTATCTCCGGTAAACTGGTAGAGGTTTTTCACGTAACTGTAACCCACTAGTAAAATGATAAATGATAACAAAAACTGCTTTTTAAACCTCACGATCCAGTAAACCATAAAAACCAGGTTTATAAGAATTAAAACCGGAACACCAAGGCTCAATACCGAAAGTAATGGAAATGATTTGGGAGGAATAAAAGCAAGTAGATACGATAGCAAAAGTGCCGTAGCGGCAAGGGAATTAAAGATAAAGGTAATTTTATCTAAGAGTCCGAGTTTCTTCATTTAATCTTCTTTACCGGCTTTAAATAGAAAATCTTTTTCGCTTTTGCTCAAACTATCATAACCGCTCTTGCTTATTTTATCTAAAATAGCATCAATTTGTTTTTGCTTTTCATCCTTATCCAATTTTCTGGAAAAAGTAGATTTACGCTGAGTAGTAGCTTGTTTTTTAGCAGAAGTTTTGCGGTAAACAGTTTTCATTTTGGCTTTGCGCTCGGTAGGTTTAAACAAAGCCGCAAAGCTGTCCATTATTTTTTCAAACCAGGCACCAATATCATTCCCTTTCTGTAATTGTTTGGTGTACGCATAACCTAAAGCCGCACCACCAAGATGTGCCAAATGACCACCGGCATTCCCCATTGGAATTTGAATGATATCCAGTGCCACCAAAAAAGCAGCGATATACCAGAATTTAATGCTTCCAATTAAAAGAAGCCTAACACGCATATTTGGAATATAGGTTGCAATACCCACTAAAACAGCCATTACCCCGGCAGAGGCCCCTATTAGATAAGACCTCCCGGTGGCCTCGAATGCAGGAAACAGATTATAACTCAGCATATACACCAAAGCGCCCATAATCACTCCTAAAAAGAAGTAATTAAGCAATCGCTTGGGTGAAAAGTAGTTTAAAAAGTAAATTCCGGAGAAATATAAGATTAGCATATTTGAGAGAATGTGCCAAATCCCGCCGTGTAAAAAAGAGTAAGTAATAATAGACCAGGGCTTAAAAATAAACTCTCCCAATTCCTTTGGAAAAACAAACCATTCCAGTAAAAAATCTGATGGTAACTGAAATAAATAAGCAATAGTCCTGAACAAAAAGAACAGGAAGAAAACCAGCACGTTTATAGCGATTAGCTTTTCAACTACCGTGGCGGTCTGTAGTTTATATTTTAATTTATCAGATCCTTTCATTAATCCCAGCGGTTTTGGTTAAACTGGTTTTTCTTCCAGTACCACATCATTATAAAACCAAATAAAGCACCACCAACGTGAGCAAAGTGCGCTATGCCTCCTCCAAATAAAGAGTATCCTGTAAATCCTGAAAACAAATCGAGTAAAATAAGCGCAGGAATAAAGAATTTAGCCTTAATAGGAACCGGTACAAATAAAAGGAATAATTCTACATTGGGAAACATCATCCCAAAAGCAACAAGAATCCCATAAATAGCTCCAGATGCTCCTACAGCCGGGGTATTTACACTTTGATATAAACCCTGTAATGTTTCCTTGGGTACCGAATCAAGAATAGCTGTAGAGTATTCTCCCGTTTTAAGGAGTTGCTCTATATTTCCCATACTCATCCCCGCGTCTAGCAAAGCATTATAACCGGTTTTAAATTCTATATAATTTACCAGGGTATGTAAAAAAGCGGCTCCAAGTCCGGCAGAAAAGTAAAAGAAAATAAAGCGTTTTTGACCAAGCATTTGCTCTATAGGACCTCCAAAAGCCCAGAGGGCATACATATTAAAAAAAATATGCATAAGGCTACCGTGCATAAACATATGGGTCACAAACTGCCACACCATAAAATTTTCGTTCTCAAAAAACCAAAGTGCAAATAATTGATAGGCATAATCGCCCAGAAACTGGCTACCAACAAAAAAGATGATGTTGATGATTAAAAGTACTTTTACAGTTTCGGTAATTCTTCCCATTTACATAAATTTTTTATCCAGTTCGTCTACCGTTAAAGTAACGAAAACCGATCTGTTAGACGGGCTTAACCCGGGTTCTTTACAAGCAAACAACCTGTTAACGATATGTTGCTGCTCGGTATTGTTTAATAAGGTTCCAGATTTTACTGCCATTCCTTTTGCAAGCGATTTTGCCAGTAAATCAGTTTGTGAAAAACCATTATCTGGTACATCGTTTTCAAAATCGGAAATAAGCTGTTCCAGTAATATTTCTACTTCGCTTTCTGAAATTAGCGTTGGTATTCCCACAATTTCTACGGAATCCCCTTTTACTTCGGAAAATACAAATCCCGTTTGTTCCAGTGAATCCTGTAGTTGTTTTATTATTTCAATTTCGTGCGTATTAAACTGAAGATTTAAAGGAAACAACAACTGCTGGCTCACCGCTGCTGAAACTGTAATATTTTTCAGCATTTCCTCATATAAAATTCGAGTGTGCGCACGATGCTGATCTATCACTAATATCCCGCTTTTTAACGTACTTACAATATATTTTTTATGAAGCTGAAAGGTAGATTTTTCTTGTGAATCTTCTGAAGATTGGAATAGATTTCCGGTTACTTCCTCACTTTCAAATTCTATTTCCCTAAAATCACTATCTGGTTTGGGTGAGTCTTCGGTTTGCAAACCGGCATATAAACTCTCCCAGTTTTCTCCACGCTCTCTTTTAAAGTTGGAAGAAAAAGAATGCGAACTGCTTTTATGAGTTCTTGCATTTTCTTCCTGAAAAGGATTAAAATTCCGGTCCACTTCAACCTGAGGAACTTCAGCCGATCTGTTTTTATAATCATAAGGTGTATCCAGGTTAGAATCCCTGTCAAAATCTAAAACCGGAGCTACATTAAATTGCCCTAAACTATGTTTTATTGCACTTCGCAATATCGCATAAAGCGCATGTTCATCATCAAACTTTATTTCAGTTTTCGTGGGATGAATATTGATATCTATACTTTTGGGGTCTACTTTTAAGAAAAGAAAGTAGCTTGGATAGGATTTATCTTTTAGCAATCCTTCAAAAGCAGCTACTACCGCATGGTTCAAATAGGGACTTTTTATAAAGCGATTATTTACAAAAAAGAACTGTTCTCCCCGGGATTTCTTGGCGAATTCCGGTTTCCCAACAAAACCGGAAATTTCTACAATCTCGGTTTCTTCAGTTACGGGAACCAGTTTTTCATTGGTTTTTCCCCCAAAAATATTGGTGATTCGTTGCCTGTGGTTGGTTTCCGGCAATTGAAAAAGTTCACTGCCATTATGGAATAAGGAAAAAGCGATTTGCGGATGCGCTAAAGCCACCCTTTGAAATTCATCTATAATATGACGTGTTTCCACCGCATCAGATTTCAAAAAATTTCTTCTGGCAGGAATATTATAAAAGAGGTTTTTAACACTTACCGAAGTTCCTTTGGGGCAAACACAAACATCCTGGTTGGCGACTTTACTGCCTTCAACTTTAATTTGCGTACCTACTTCCTCATCTTCCTGTTTAGTTTTTAATTCTACGTGGGCAATCGCAGCGATAGAAGCAAGTGCCTCACCGCGAAAACCTTTGGTTTGCAAACTAAAAAGATCTTCCGCAGTCTTTATTTTTGAAGTAGCGTGACGTTCAAAACACATTCGGGCATCGGTAAGACTCATTCCTTTTCCGTCATCAACAACCTGAATAAGGGTTTTGCCTGCGTCTTTTATCACAACCTGGATATTCCCTGAACCTGCATCAATAGCATTTTCAACCAGTTCCTTTACCACCGAAGCAGGGCGTTGCACCACTTCCCCGGCAGCAATCTGGTTCGCTACATGGTCTGGTAAAAGTTGAATTATATCCGTCATTTAAGGCTGATTGGAAAAGATGGACAGATCAAAATCAATTATCCATAGAAAAATAAGAACCAGCACCATTATAATTATAAGGAGTCGCTTATTAATCTCCCGGTTACCGCGCGTTCTACTCGATTTACGCACCTCGGCCCACTGGGAGCCAAAATCTATGGCATTGGTCGTTTCCTTATATTTATTGAATTTTGAATCAAAACTATATATATTACCAGCATCTTTCCCCTTATAATAACGTGGGGTGTAATTATAACGGGCGTTTTTTCTAGGTTTATAAACTTTGAGTTTCAAAATATGCTGATTTTTCGTGGTAGGTCAAATTTACTCAAATTGCTTCTAAAAAACGAAGCCAAAGAGCTTAAAAAGAAATCAACAAGAATAATGCCGATGTATAAGCAGATTTAATATCTGGCGTCATGGCGTAGTTTTGCCATTTTAATAGCAGCTATGGCAGCTTCAGTACCTTTATTACCGTGCTTACCTCCGCTTCTATCAATAGCCTGTTGCATATTTTGATCGGTTAATACACAAAAGATAATTGGAGTATCGTTTTCCACATTAAGATCTTTTATGCCCTGGGTAACTCCCTGGCAAACAAAATCGAAATGCTTGGTTTCGCCCTCTATTACACTTCCTATTGCAATAATAGCATCGAGCATATCAAAACTTTCCTGCATCTTCTTACAGCCATAAACAAGTTCAAAACTGCCGGGAACATTCCAACGAACAATTCTCTTTTCCTGAACCTTATTTTCTATGAGCGCATTATAAGCACCCTCATATAGGCCTTCGGTAATTTTATCGTTCCATTCTGAAACAACAATCCCGATGCGAAAATCACTCGCATCGGGAAGTTTGTCTTTATCGTAATCTGAAAGGTTATTTCCTTCTGTTGCCATAATTATTGTTTTGCAGCTCGAGCCTGCCCCATATAAATTGGTACCTGCTCAGCTTCTGGAGTTTCTGGGTACTCATCTTCTATTTTCTGAAGGTGTTCTTCAGCTTCAGCCGGTTGCCCTACTTCTAAAGCTGTTATTGCTGCTTTAAGTAAGAATTTTGGTGTTGTAAACTCATTGGATCGCATAGAAGCGGCTTTTTCATAATAATCTAAAGCTTCTTCCGGTTGTTCCAATTGCATAAAAGCATCTCCAATTCCTCCGGTAGCTAAAGCTGCCAGAACTTCGTCGTCACTATTAAAATCTTCAAGGTAATTGATTGCTTCCTGGTAATTCCCGGTATTTAAATAAGCAAAACCAGCATTGTAAGTTGCAAGATTTGCTGCATCTGTACTTCCGTAGTTATCTATAATATCAAGAAAACCGTATTTTCCTTCCCCACCATTTAAAGACATGGTAAAAAGTGAATCGCGCTCAGCGCCCGATGCGTTTAAAGCTGATGCAAAATAATTTTGCGCCTGTGCCATTTCATTGGCTGCTTCTTCTTGTTTTGGTTCGCTTATAAAGCGATTATACCCAAGATAGCCTAAAACGGCTACGATAGCTACTCCAACAATGATATAAATATACTTCTGATTCTCCGCGACCCAGGTTTCGGTCCTGCCAGCACCTTCGTCAAGAGTGTTAAATACTTCAGCAGTTGTAGATTCGTCTTCTACTTGTTTCTGCTGTTCTTCCTTATTAGATGGTTTATATCCTTTTTTCTTGTAAGTTGCCATAAAAACTGTTTAATGCGTGGCAAAAATATGATTTTTATTCAAAATTAAAAGGGAAATTATTTGTATTTTTTTAATATTTTCGGGTCATTCGCTTTACTTTCATAATTCTTTTATATAAATATCAAAAAGCTGAATAACAGCATTTTATGTTTTTAAAACACCTCTCTTTAGTTAATTATAAAAACCTGGATTCGGCTTCTTTCGAGTTTGATACAAAAATAAACTGTTTTGTTGGCAATAATGGCGTTGGTAAAACGAACGTTTTAGACAGTATTTATCATTTGGCTTTTGGGAAAAGTTATTTTAACCCAATTACCAGTCAAAACATTAATCACGAAGCCGATTTTTTTGTTGTTGAAGGGCATTTTGAAAAATCTGAAAAGGACGAACACATCTTAGTCAGTGCGAAACGCGGACAAAAAAAAGTAATTAAAAGAAATAACAAAGCCTACGAGAAATTCAGTGACCATATTGGGTTTATTCCTACCGTAATTATATCACCCGCCGATCGTGACCTTATAATAGAAGGCAGTGAGACCAGACGAAAATTTATGGACGGGGTGATATCCCAAAGTGATAATGTTTATCTAAATAAACTAATTCAATATGGTAAGATAAATGCACAGCGTAATTCCCTGTTGAAATACTTCGCAGCCAATCATAGTTTCGACCGCGATACTTTAGAAGTTTACAACCTACAACTTAGCGAACTCGGCCAGTATATTTTCGAAAAGCGAAAAGACTTTTTAGAAGAATTTATTCCTATTTTTAATAAACGCTATGCCGATATCACGAAAAATAAAGAGCAGGTAGATATTAGCTACAAAAGTCAACTGTTTGATAGTGACTTAGCATATTTACTTGAAGCAAATCTTCAAAAGGATATGGCTCTACAATACACCAGTGTCGGCACGCATAAAGACGATTTAAGTTTTGAAATTGAAGGTCACCCTATTAAGAAATTCGGCTCCCAGGGACAACAAAAATCTTTTTTGGTGGCTTTAAAACTCGCACAATTCGATTTTATAAAAGCTATAAGTAAAGTCAACCCAATTTTACTCCTCGATGATATTTTTGACAAATTAGACGAGCAACGTGTGGCACATATTGTAGCTTTGGTAGCTACAGATCAACTTGGACAAATATTTATCAGCGATACGCATGCAGACCGTACAGAAGCCGTAGTAAAAAGCAGTAATCAATCTTACAAACTCTTTAAATTGTGAATAAAAAAATTCTTTTTTTCCTATTCGGAATCGTATTTTTAGGATGCCAGAAAAATAATCCTGAAGAACAATTAGAACACCTTACAGGCTACTGGGAAATTGACCGTGTAGAAGTTTCTGAAGATTCAGTAATTAACTACAAGGTGAATGCCACGGTAGATTATATTGAATTTGATGGCGAAGAAGGCTTTCGCAAAAAGGTTAAGCCGCAATTTGATGGCAGTTATAAGACTAGTGAAGATATAGAAGAAATTTCAGCACAAATAGAAAACGACAGTTTGCGTTTACATTACAAAACCCCATTTGACGAATGGACAGAGACCGTAATTTCTGCTGAAGAAGATAAGTTTAGTGTACTAAACCGGGATGGGAAAATTTACCATTATACAAAATTCACCTCCTTATTAGATGAAAATGAAGAAGAGAAATAGTGAAAATCAAAGTTTAAGCGAAGTTTTAAAAGAATTTGTAGACCATAACAAACTTCAGGGTGGTCTTGATAAAGTTAGCGTTAAAGATGTCTGGTACCGGGAAATGGGACCTGCTATCGAAAAATATACTACAGCCATCAAACTTCAAAACGAAACACTTTTCGTACAATTAAGTTCTTCGGTTTTAAGGGAAGAACTTAGTTACGGAAAGGAAAAAATCATTAACATGCTTAATCGGGAATTAGGAAAAGACCTGATTAAAAAACTGGTTTTACGTTAAAAATATTTCAGTGCACCGTCATTTCAAAATCTATAAACCCTACGGGTATTTAAGTCAGTTTATCACCAATGAACGTCCCAGAAAGAAAAAGAAACTATTGGGAGATTTAGGCAATTTTCCAGAGGAAACGATGTCTGTTGGAAGGTTGGACCAGGATTCTGAAGGCTTGCTTTTTCTTACTACAAATGGCAAAATTAGCGCTGAAGTTAACAGGAATAAAATTGAAAAGGAATACTACGTTCAGGTTGATGGGAAAATTACTTCTGAGGCTATTGAACAACTAAGAAATGGCGTAGAAATAGGCATCCACGGAAAAACCTATGACACCCTGCCCTGCGAAGCTTTTGTGTTAGATGAAAGACCTGAATTTCCTAAAAGAGCAAAGAAAATTCGCGATGAACGTCATGGCCCAACCAGCTGGATTTCGGTAACACTAATTGAAGGTAAATTCCGGCAGGTGAAGAAGATGACTGCTGCCGTGGGATTCCCTACTTTAAGATTGGTTCGTGTAAGAATTGGCAACGAAAAACTGAACGGAATGGATGCCGGCGAGGTTATTGAACTTGCAGAATTCTCATATTGATTTGTATTCTTTTGCATTAAGACATTTTTATCCTCAAATATCGTTTTTCTAAATTCATCTTTTCAGCTTTTAAATTAGTTACAGCATTATTTAAGTTTATTTCCGAATAAGCTCATAAACCTTAACTTTGAATCTTTATTAAGATCTATGCAAAAAGTAGAATTAAGAACGGTTACGGTAACCCGGTATATCACTCCGCTTAGAGAAGGTGGCTCCTTACCGGCGCTCACCGAAGCCGATGATGACTTTAAATATGTATTGAAATTTAAAGGTGCAGGCCACGGCGTAAAAGCTTTAATCGCCGAGCTTTTGGGAAGTGAAATTGCCCGTGCTTTAGGTTTTAAAGTACCAGAACTTGTTTTCGCACATTTAGATGAAGCTTTTGGAAGAACTGAAGGTGACGAGGAAATTCAGGATCTATTGCAGGCCAGTCAGGGTTTAAACCTGGCCTTACATTTTCTATCGGCGGCAATTAACTTTGATCCTGTAGTGACTGAGGTTGATCAGTTTGAAGCTTCCAAAATTGTATGGCTTGATGCTTTTATCACCAACGTAGACCGTACATACCGAAATACCAATATGCTTATCTGGCATAAAGAATTATGGCTTATAGATCACGGTGCTTCCTTTTATTTTCATCATTCCTGGACTAATGTAGAGGAAAAGGCCAAAACACCTTTTAGTTTTATAAAAGACCACGTTTTACTACCTCGAGCAACTAAATTAAAAGAAGCTGATGATTTTTGTCGAAAAGTGATTACTTCGGAAAAAATTAAAGAAATTGTGTCGTTAATTCCATCTGAATGGCTACAATGGGAGGACACAGATGAAACTGAAGAAGAAATTAAAAAAGTATACGCGCAGTTTTTGACAATACGACTATTACATTCAGAAATTTTTATAAAAGAAGCAGAAAATGCAAGAAAAGCACTTATATGAATATGCTGTAATTAGGCTGGTGCCTAAGGTTGAACGCGAAGAATTTCTTAACGTAGGGATTATTTTGTTCAGCAAGCAGGGAAAATATTTAAAGGCTTTATTTGAAGTTGATGAAACCCGTTTGCGTGTTTTCTGTAAAGACCTGGACAAAAAAGAAATTTGCTCCAATTTGGATTCCTTTAAAAAGATATCTGAAGGAAATAAAAATGGCGGCCCAATTGCCCAACTCGATTTAGCTTCCCGTTTCAGGTGGCTCACAGCGGTTCGCAGTTCTATAATTCAAACTTCACGACCACACCCTGGAATGACCAGTGATCTCGACAAAACCCTGAACCGGCTTTTTACTGAACTTGTATTATAAAAAAGAGATTATTTGAAGACTTGAAATTGTCATCCTGAACTTGTTTCGGGATCTAATTAGTTATAAAACTAGAAGCTGAAACAAGTCCAGCTTGACGACTCAACATTCTCAAATAATCCCTTAATCCCTATTTAAGATCTATTTTCTAACTCTTAAACTTTTCCGCCATTTCAACTGTTCTTTTAACCTGGTGTGTTACCGCTTTTTTAATATTATCACCCGGTGTATTTCCGTCGGCAGTTACACTTATTCCATAAGGATTTCCTCCGGCTTCAAACAGGCACGGATCGGTATAACCCGGAGCTACAATTATAGAACCCCAATGCATCACTGTCTTATAAAGCGAAAGCAAGGTGGCTTCCTGCCCGCCGTGTGGATTGGCTGCGCTGGTCATTCCGCTCACAATTTTATTAGCTAATTTTCCATTAGACCAAAGTCCGCCGGTAGTATCAAAAAATGCCTGTAATTGTGACGGTAAGTTTCCATATCGGGTTGGTGTACTAAAAATTATGGCATCTGCCCATTCAAGATCGTCAAGTTCTGCGGTTGGAAAATCTTTATTTTCAGCTACATATTTTTTCCAGGCTTCATTCTGGTCTATAGCCTGTTGTGGGGCGGTTTCCTGAATTTTTTTAACTCTTACTTCTGCCGCTCCTGCTTTTTTGGCCGCTTCTCCGGCCCATTGCGCTAGTTGGTGATTTGTACCTGTGGCACTATAAAATATCACTGCTACTTTTGGTTGACTCATAATTTATCTTTTAAATCGATTAAGCTATTCAGATAAATATAAAACAAAATAAAGCTAATAGTTTTAAGGTTATTATAAAATTGAATTAAAATCCGGAGGCCTTCCCATCATAACTACGGGAATCTGCAGCGCCGTAAATTAAGTTACTCTCCCTATCTATATAAATTCCCATCGCCTGTCCCTGGTTACCGCCTTCATAAACTTCGTGTCCCATTTCTTCATAAATACGTTTAGTATCGGGAGAAATACCCCAGTCTTCAAATCGAGTGCGATCGGGAAGCCATTGATGATGTATTCTAGGCGATTCAATAGCTTCAGCAACATTCATTTTGTAATCTATAGTATTTACAATTACCTGTAGAACGGTGTTAATAATGGTTCTCCCGCCAGGGCTGCCAATTACCAAAAGTGGTTTTCCATCTTTTGCTACGATTGTTGGCGTCATACTGGAGAGCATCCTTTTTTCCGGAGCTACTAAATTCGGTTCTGTACCAATTAGGCCCCGTGTATCGGTATATCCGGGAATGGGGTTAAAATCGCCCATTTCATTATTAAGCAGAAAACCTGCACCCTCTACTACGATTTTAGAACCATAACTTCTTTCTAAGGTATAGGTTAGAGAAACCGCATTTCCTTCCTTGTCTACAACTGAAATATGCGTGGTTTGCGGACTTTCATATTGTAAATGTGCATTATTAAAATTAGCAGAATCACTTATAGAAGCTCTTTTAATCTCAATACCTTCCTGAAGTTCCGCAGCATATTCTTTAGAAATAATTTTTTCAATAGGCATTTCGGAATTAAAATTAGGATCTCCCAGATATAATGCCCTATCGGCATAAGCTCTTCTCATTGCTTCGGTGAGCAAATGTAGGGAAGCCGCCGAGTTATGGCCTGCTTCTTCAATATCAAAACCTTCAAGAATATTTAGCATTTCTATAAGCGCTACTCCCCCGGAACTTGGCGGTGGCATTGCCACAATTTCGTGCCCGCGATAAGTGCCGGTAACGGGCTCCAATTCTTCAGCTTCATATTTAGCAAGATCTTCTTTGGTTATTAGTCCGCCGTGTTCTTCCATAAAATTGGCTATCAGCGCTGCGGTTCTTCCTTTATAAAAACCATCTGCACCACTTTGTTGAATTCTTTTTAATGTTTCAACAAGATCGGGTTGTTTCCAGATTTCCCCGGGTTTATAAATCTCATCTCCGTTTTTAAGAAAAGCTTCAGCAGTAGCCGCATACAATTCGTCATCTTTTCGGTTTTTTATCCAATTTAAAAACCAATTCATATTATAGGTAGATTCAAAGCCGTTATCAGCCAGTTCTATGGCAGGTTGTAAAAGTTCTTTCCAGGGTAAACTTCCCATTTTTTGATGGGCCATATAAAGTCCCGCGACGGTACCGGGCACCCCAACGGAAAGTAAACCTTCGTGATTAGAATTATCTTTAATTTTTCCGTCTTCACCTAAAAACATATCCAAGGTTGATGCTAAGGGTGCTTTTTCTCGAAAATTGAATGAGGTTTTATGTCCATCGCTGCCGTAATAAACCAGGAAACCACCTCCACCAAGATTCCCGGCAGAAGGTAAAGTAACGGCAAGTGCAAAAGCTGTAGCAATGCTGGCATCTATGGCATTCCCTCCCCTGGCCAGAATATCACTTCCAACTTCTGAAGCCAGGTAATGACTGGTTACCACCATCCCATTTTCTGCCCTAACAGGGGTGCGACCAGATTGTGAGAAAGTTGGAAAATAAAGACTGAAAGCCAGAAATAGGCAGAGCAAAAATTTAAACTTTTGTTTCATATTTTAGGAGCTTGGATTAAAAACTTAGTAAGAAATAGGGAAGCATTAAATTACCCCGTAGGGTGCAATTCACAATCTAAAATCTTGAGTAAACCTAAATAAAAAGGCGTGAAGAAACAAGATCGAAAAATAAAATAAGAGGAAATTAACTATTCTCTGGAATTACGGAAGTTTCTCTGAATACAAGACCAAAAAATTCAAAAGTCTCTTGAGCTTTTTTTGAAGCAACAGCGATTTGAGTTTCGGTGAAATTTTCTGCTTTAAGTTCCTTTACAAATTTGTTCCAGGATTTTACGCCATCGCGATCGCCATTAAAGAAATGCGGAGCAGCAATATTCGCCAATTCAGGACAATTTGAAATTTCTTTAGAAATATACATTCCACCTAAGGCAGAACCCAAAACTACATAAGCTGCCCCCAAAGCTTCCTCGTAAGAAGTTATACTGAATTTACCCTGAAATGCTTCAGAAATTGAAGTATCAACACCTAAATTTTCAAGATCTATTGCCAGTTGATTGCTTTTATCTGATTGATAAGAAGGAATATATTTTGAAATTTCAGCTTCAGTAACATTATAAGCGATAAAATTTTGAAGCAATAGAAGTTTATAGTCTTCCAGACTTATTTCGTGAGAAATAATCTGGCCGGCAAGGTTTTCTTTCTCTAGCTCCTCGTGAAGCTTTTTGGTGGAATTTCTAAGGCTATTCAGCATCTTCTACATTAAATTTATCAAGGTTCTTCAGAATCTGCTGCAAGATAACTCAGTTAACTTGTTTTTCAATGAAATGAATTCTTTTTCGCAATTTCCAATTATAAAACTTTTCAAGAAACAAAAGTTGCTAAAAGCTATTCAGGCTATGCTTTCAATTTAAAGTAAAAAGTACTACCTACCCCAACCTGGCTTTCTACCCAAATAGTTCCTTCGTGTAGTTGCACAATTTTTTCTACGTGAGCAAGTCCCACTCCCGTACCTTCGTTTTCGTTGGTTTCTTTGACCCGGTTAAATATGGTGAAAATATTCTTTTTGTCTTCCTCTGAAATTCCATAGCCGTTGTCTGTAACCGAGAAAACCCAATGCTTTCCTTCTTTGTAAGAAGCAATGCGTACATCTGGATCTCTATCTTTTGGAGTATACTTAATAGCATTACTAATTAGGTTTTGAAAAAGAAGGCGTAATTCTACTTCGTGCCCCATAATCTTTGGGAGTGCGCTAGCGTTAACTTTTGCATTGGTATCCTTTATTCTTTTACCAAGATCATACTTTACTACTTCAACAATCTCCTTAACGTTTACCAAGGTTTTCTCACCATTTCGACCAATTCTGGAGTGCTCGAGCAATGCTTTAATTTGTTCTGAAAGTCTTGTAGAAGCATCTTTTATATACTTAATGTAATTTTTTCCTTTCTCGTCGATCTGACCTGCATAGATTTTACCAAGTACATCACTACCAAATTTAATGGTTGAAAGAGGTTCTTGAAGGTCATGCGAACAGATTGAAACAAATTGCTCCAGGTCTTTATTAGCTCGCTCTAAATCATCGTGTTGCTGCATCAGGCGTTGTTCGGCAAGTTTTAGATCTGAAATATCTACACAAGTATATCTTATGGTCACCATCCTACCATCTAAATCTTTTTCTGCAGTGGCATTTAGAATTACCGGAAGTAAATCTCCATTAGCAGTAAGCATATCCTGCTCCATATTGACTATGGCGCCGGTATCTTTAAATTCCTTATTCGATTTTAATGCTTTAAGTTGAGACTCCTCGTTGTAAAGATCATAGATAGGTTTATCTATAAGATCCTCTTTAGATTCATAGCCCAGCTTTGTAACCGCCATTTCATTGCATTGTACAATAAGTTGTGTTTGCGGATCTACACTAATATGAATTACCGGGTCTTCTTCATAGAAAGATTTAAAACGTTTTTCACTGGCTATTAATCTTTCTTTAGATCGTTGCAACAAACCAACGTCTATAAAAGTAATTACCACTCCGTTAATTTCATCGTTAGAATTCATATAAGGAGAAATTCTTCGCAGGTAATAAGAACCATCTTTAGTCATTACCTGCTTTTCCAGAATCTTGCCTGTCCTTAACACTCTCTTACATCGGGTTATGAGATTGCTTTTACCCATACTGGAAGTAAAGTGCTCTATTGGCCTGCCTTCATCTGAATCTATAAGATTAAAATGCCTCTGAATTGCCGGTGTAAATTTCCTGATTCTTAAATCCTCATCGAGAAAGATCACCCCAATTTCAGTGCTTTCAAGCATATTATTCATATCGGCATTTAATGCTGCCAGGTCTTCTACTTTTTGAAGGTTTTCAGCATTTACCGTATTAATTTCTTCATTTACACTTTGTAGCTCTTCATTCGTGCTTTGCAGTTCTTCGTTAGAAGCCAGTAATTCCTCATTAGCCGCCTGCAATTCTTCATTACTGGTTTCAACCTCCTCCATAGAAGTTAGCAATTCCTCCTTGGCCTCCTTTAGTTCCTCTTCGAGATCTGCTACATATTCTTTGGTACGATTGGTAAGGGTAAGTTTATCGAGGGTTTTAACCGTTTCCAGGTCTATTTCCTTCTCGATAAATGTAATTACAAAACTCTCGTCAGAATCCTCATTTTTTAAATGATAAGGTTTTACGATGATATCTACTGATCTTTGCTCATTATTATGCTCAAACGTAGCATCCTCGTATCTAAGTTTTTCATTATTTCTTTTAGCCTTTTTTAAGGTGCTCTGAATAATATATTTTAGATCGGCTCCCAGCATATCTAGCAGATTTACCGAAAACCCACTAACCGGTAAATTAGCATACCTCTTAAATTCTCCCACTGCCTGGAGAATATTAAAATCTTTATCTACAAACACAGTGGCACCACCAAAAGTCTCTAGAATGCTTTCGTTTAATTCTTCGGCAAGTTTATTTTTCACCGGGCTTGAAGATTTTCTATAAGATGGTCTTTGAACTTCCCGGGTTCCGGCAGGCAAATTACTTGTGGTAGTGGCCTGCGAGATATTTGAGTTTAAACGCTTATTGGTATTTTCGTTCTGATATATTTTTAATGCCCTATCTATAACTTTAAAGTTATTCTTCTGAGACGACACATTTTCACTGGTTCCTAAAACTAAAATACCACCAACTTTTAATGAGTATTGTAAAAAGTTTAAAGCTTTGTTCTGAATTCCGGGTTGGAAATATATCAGCAGGTTTCGGCAAGAAACCATATCCATATTATTAAAAGGCGGATTTTTAATAATATTATGCCTTGAAAACACCACCATTCGGCGCATTTTTTCAATCACCTTGTAACCGTCGGGTTTACTAATGAAGTATTTCAGCAATAATTCTGAATCAATATCGGCAACGATACTTTCAGGATAGAAAGCTTCACTTCCTATCTCCAGGTGCTTTTGCGATATATCGGTAGCGAAAATCTTTAGATCAACACTTTTTTTCTGGCGCTCAATTTCTTCATTTATAATCATCGCAAAAGAATAGGCCTCTTCACCACTACTGCAGGCAACATTCCATAATTTTATAACTTCTCCGTCCTTTTTCTTTTCTACCAGTTTTGGAATTACATCTTCCCTAAGTTTTTTCCAGACTTTATCGTCCCTGAAAAACTTGGTAACCCCAATTAGAAATTCCCGATGTAATATTTCTGCTTCTTCCTCATTATTCAATAAAAACTCATGATAATCTGAAAGGCTATTACATTTACAAACATTTACCCTCCTGGCAATTCGCCTGGCAAGTGTAGCATGTTTATATTCCCTGAAATCAATCCCGGTCTTTTCGTCTATAAAGCGAAGAATTTTCATTAATTCGCTTTCATTATAATTAATATCCCCATCCTTAAAATGAAAAACCGAAGGAGATTCTATAAAATTCTTAAGTTCATTGGCCATTTTAGCGACAGGCAACACATAGTCTACTAACCCGGTATTGATAGCGCTTTGTGGCATCCCATCAAATTTAGCCTCATCGGGATCCTGAACCATGATCATCCCATCACGCTCTTTTATAGCTCTAACACCTCGTGTACCATCACTTCCGGTGCCACTTAAAATCACACCAATAGCTTTTTCTTTGCGCTCCTTAGAAAGGGCTTCAAAAAACATATCTATGGGCAGGTTTAAGGTTTGATCTTTTGGTTTTTCTACAAGATTAAGTTTGTTGTCCGCAAAAGATAAATTATTGGCAGGAGGTATTAAATAAATATGCCCCTGCTTCATCTTCATTTTGTTCTTGATCTCACGTATGGGCAGGTTCGTACTTTTTTTAAGAAGCTCGGCCATCATACTCTTATAATCTGGAGATAGATGCTGAATAACTACATAAGCGTTCTTATCGGTTTCGTCTATGCTTTCAAAAAAAGCTTTCAAAGCTTCGAGTCCTCCGGCACTTGCACCAACGGCAATCACGCGGGGCTCATCAGTTTTATGCTGAGCTTCCAGCTCCGATTTAGAAAGGTAGTTATTTACTTTTGTCATTTAAAATGATTAAGTCGGTCTTAGAGAAAATTAAAAAGGCAAACAACAAAAATATATGTTAAATAGGACAAATGTGACCTCATTTGCCATTTAAATTAACAAAAAGGCACTAAAATCAGGAAAAAACCGCTTCCACAATTCCTAAAACAAATTTTTAAAGAGCCTGAATTAACACGTTTTTAAAAAATATCTTGTTAAAAATTTATATTAATTCTTACTTTCACTACAACTTCTTCCTTTTCTCACCGAGGCTTTAATAAAGCTGATTTATATCATTTCTATTAAAGACGGTTAAAGGTAAATTTACTGGTATAAGATTTCAAATACTTTGTTATTAATTGGGAAAAGGATCTCAGATTAATAGCAATTGTTATTTACGGAAATGTTTAAAGATGAAAATTTTGTCCTCATATAAATCTGGTTTAAGTGCTTTTTTCATTGAAATTGGAGAAATGGGAAATTTTACCGGGAGATATTTTCGGGAACTATTCAGCAGGCCATTTGAATTTAGAGAATTCCTGAAACAATGCTACCAGATGGGCAATAAGTCTTTGCTATTAGTTAGTGTGACGGGATTTATATTAGGTCTGGTATTTACCCTGCAATCCCGGCCAACTTTAATGGAATTTGGTGCGGTGTCCTGGATGCCTTCTATGATAAGTATTTCTATTGTTAGGGAAATTGGGCCGGTAATTATCGCCCTTATTTGTGCAGGAAGAATTGGCTCCAGTATCGGTGCAGAATTAGGCTCTATGCGGGTTACCGAACAAATAGATGCTATGGAGGTTTCAGGAACAAATCCGTTTAAATTTCTGGTAGTAACCAGGATTCTCGCGGCAACCTGTATGTTGCCTATTTTAGTAATTGTTGGCGATTTTGTAGCCTTAATTGGCTCAGCCATTATTGAGAATGTAAAAGGAGATGTCTCTTTCACCCTCTATTTTAACCAGGTTTTTGCCGCCCTGGAGTTTACCGATCTCATTCCGGCAACGGTTAAAACTTTTTTCTTTGGTTTTGCCATTGGTCTTGTAGGTTGTTTTAAAGGTTATAATAGCAAAAAAGGAACAGCCGGTGTTGGAAAAGCCTCAAATTCAGCGGTGGTGTTTACCTCAATGCTACTGTTCGTCTTAGATTTTATAGCGGTTTTTATCACGGACATTTTTTATAACTGAAGATGGAAAGTAAAGCTGTAATAGAGATAAAAGATTTATATAAAAGCTTTGGCGATGTTGATGTGCTAAAAGATTTCAATTTAAATCTGTTCGAAGGTGAAAATCTTGTTTTAATGGGGAAATCCGGTTCTGGGAAATCGGTAATGATTAAGTGCCTGGTAGGTTTAATGGATTTTGATAAGGGCAGCATTAAAGTTTTAGGGAAAGATATTTCTAAAATGAAGCAAAATGATTTGGATGAACTACGAACCGATATAGGTTTTTTATTTCAGGGTAGCGCTTTGTACGATTCTATGACGGTGCGGGAGAATTTAGAATTTCCGCTAAGAAGACATCGAAAAGATTCAGAAAGGAAAACTGAAGCCTTGGTAAAGGAAGCGCTGGAAAATGTAGGCCTACCCCAAACTATAGATCTTATGCCTGCAGAACTTTCAGGAGGAATGCAACGCAGAATTGCGCTGGCAAGAGCACTTATCCTAAAACCGAAAATTATTATATACGACGAACCTACAACGGGTTTAGACCCCATTACGGCAAAAGAGATCATTTTATTAATGATGAATATTCAGAAGAAATATGCAACCTCATCTTTAATAATCACACACGATGTAGATTGTGCGCGAGTAATTTCAAATAGAATGATTTTACTGCTTGACGGAAAAGATTATGCCGAAGGAACTTTTAATGAATTAGCGGCATCTGGTGACCCAAAAATTAAGGCATTTTTTAAATAAAATACCATTAGTGTCCGGTTAAAACACGATTTTTAATAAAAGTAGCCATTGGCCCCAATACAAACGTTATTTTTCTTTTAAACCCTATAGCAAGGGGGGTGTGCTTCAAAATAGGGTTAATTGTTTATCTGGTGGTTTCGTGGTCAGCTCCTTCCATTTTTTGTTTGGATCTTCAAGAAACTTAAAAAGGTCGATATAAGTCATCAGATGAAATCGTATC
>NZ_JAIQZB010000060.1 GCF_020164555.1 Salegentibacter lacus
AGCCGTACCGGAAGGTGCGGCTGGAACACCTCCTTTCTAGAGCAATGTTTAGCTGATTTATCAGTGATAACAAAGCGCAAGAATCAAAGGGAAGTTCTTAAAGATTCTGATTTGGTCTTGATTCTAAAGCTGTCGATTTAATATTTAAAAAATTAGAGAAAAGAAACAAGAGAAAAGAGAAGAGACTTTTTAGTCCTTGATCTTGAGTCTTAGTTCTTGGATCACACAAAGGACAGTCTCATAGCTCAGCTGGTTAGAGCGCTACACTGATAATGTAGAGGTCGGCAGTTCGAGTCTGCCTGAGACTACGAAGCAAGTATATCTTGCATTCAAAGTTAAAGGTTCAAAGTTCAAATTTATTTGAATTAGAGACAACGACGTTCATTACAAATTGAAAGGAAATTTTAGAAGTTGGGTAACCCAGTTTGCAGTAAGCAGTAGCAGTTAGCAGTAATAAAGACTGCGTACTGAGTACTGAGACTGCCGACTAACAAACGGGGGATTAGCTCAGCTGGCTAGAGCGCCTGCCTTGCACGCAGGAGGTCATCGGTTCGACTCCGATATTCTCCACGATTCCTTAAGATCTAAGGGAGATAGGTAACACAAACATCAGGAAACGCGTAAGCATATTCGTTTGTTTGCCATCTAGCTAAGGTTGTTAGAGAGGAAAAAAGTTCATTGACATATTGAGAAACAAAGAATACGAGAAAACTACAGTTATAGAAGTTTACTTTTATAACGAGGTAAATTAATTAAATTAATAGAATATATTGT
>NZ_JAIQZB010000061.1 GCF_020164555.1 Salegentibacter lacus
AGCTAAGGTTGTTAGAGAGGAAAAAAGTTCATTGACATATTGAGAAACAAAGAATACGAGAAAACTACAGTTATAGAAGTTTACTTTTATAACGAGGTAAATTAATTAAATTAATAGAATATATTGTGATTTAAGGTCACGAGAAATTCGAGCATAAGCAAGAAGCATACAAGCTAGATAAGGGCGTATGGGGAATGCCTAGGCTCTCAGAGGCGAAGAAGGACGTGATAAGCTGCGAAAAGCTGCGGGGATTGGCACATACAAGTTGATCCGCAGATATCCGAATGGGGCAACCCACTATACTGAAGGTATAGTATCCGCAAGGAGGCAAACCCGGAGAACTGAAACATCTAAGTACCCGGAGGAAGAGAAAACAATAGTGATTGCGCTAGTAGCGGCGAGCGAACGCGCATTAGCCCAAACCATAAGGTTTACGGACCTTATGGGGTTGTAGGACCACAACATTTGTTGCAAACAGAATTAGAACAAGTTGGAAAGCTTGGCCATAGACGGTGACAGCCCGGTATAGGTAAAGAATGTAATGATAGTGGTATCCTGAGTAGTGCGGGGCACGAGAAACCCTGTATGAATCCGGCGGGACCATCCGCCAAGGCTAAATACTCCTGAGAGACCGATAGTGAACCAGTACCGTGAGGGAAAGGTGAAAAGAACCCTGAACAAGGGAGTGAAATAGATCCTGAAACCATACGCTTACAAGCGGTCGGAGCCCTTT
>NZ_JAIQZB010000062.1 GCF_020164555.1 Salegentibacter lacus
ATGAACTGGTTATTGGTGGAGGCCTGAAGGTTATACCCGGGTTTTAATTGCCCATTTTGCATATAATCATCTTTCATCCGCATAAAAGTGGCATCGGGATCTGTTTTGCTATAGCTGTTGCGCTTGCCCAGAAGGGCTTCCTGCTCCTGGTATTTCTTCAGGTTTCCGGGCCAGTTCTTCTTGGCATAGTTGAGCTTTTGTTTTACTTTTTTATCGATCTCCTTATCCTTTAATGCGTCATTAATGGCATCAATGGTTTTGGCTACTTCAGCCGGATCGATAGCATCAAAATCAGGTTCATTGGGAAGCATTTGTTCCTGGTCATAAACCTGTTCCACATAAGACCATAGTTCCCGGAGCTGTTTCTTGATGCGCGCCTTGCTGTTCTTGATCGATTTGCCCCATACAAAAGTAAAGCGATTGGCATTGGCCTCTATCTTGGTGCCATCCACAAAGAGTTCCTTTAAGGACAGTACACCCTGGTCGGCCAATAAAAGAACCACCTGGTTGAAGATATTTTTAAACTTCCCTTTTAAGCGTTTGCCCCTAAAATCATTGATGGTATTATGATCGGGTTTACTTTGACCGCTGAGCCACATAAAATGAATGTTCTCCTGAAGGGCCTGCTC
>NZ_JAIQZB010000063.1 GCF_020164555.1 Salegentibacter lacus
CGTTTCCTGATGTTTGTGTTACCTATCTCCCTTAGATCTTAAGGAATCGTGGAGAATATCGGAGTCGAACCGATGACCTCCTGCGTGCAAGGCAGGCGCTCTAGCCAGCTGAGCTAATCCCCCGTTTTTCAGTTGTCAGGTATCAGTTAACAGTTATCAGTTAATTGATGACCTATATGTCAACCTGGGATTCCCAACTTCTAAAATTTCCTTTCAATAAATTGTAATGAACTTCTCTTATGTCTCCTATTCAAATCGCTTTGAACCTTCAACCTTCAACCTCTAACGACGCCCTTGGCGTGTTGTAGTCTCAGGCAGACTCGAACTGCCGACCTCTACATTATCAGTGTAGCGCTCTAACCAGCTGAGCTATGAGACTGTCCTTTGTGATATGCAAGGCATCTCACAATGTTTTAAATATTAAATCGACAGCTTAGAATCAAGACCAAATCAGAATCTTTAAGAACTTCCCTTTGATTCTTGCGCTTTGTTATCACTGATAAATCAGCTAAACATTGCTCTAGAAAGGAGGTGTTCCAGCCGCACCTTCCGGTACGGCT
>NZ_JAIQZB010000064.1 GCF_020164555.1 Salegentibacter lacus
AAAAGTCGCGAAAACAGGTAAAACTTAAAGTCCAAAACTGCGTCTCAAGAGTGAAGCTCTGCGCCGGATGATCCGATCTCTTTGAAACTTTCAGCGTTCCGAGACATGGCCGAGGCGAGCTCATGGCCAAAATTTCAGGCCGCTAACCCGTCGGCAACCCACTGAGCCGGTCGTCGGCGCGCCTAAAAACGCTATATGCGCGAACCCCTACGTAAGCGCCATTTTAGTGCAATGGACCGGAAACACTCTGGGGTCGTGTGCCTCGGTTGCTTGGAGACCGGAAAACCGGCTGGGTTCGAACCATTGCAATAAAATGGAGCTTAGCGCCGCCGGTTTTCGTAGGGTACGAAAAAGTCGCGAAAACAGGTAAAACTTAAAGTCCAAAACTGCGTCTCAAGAGTGAAGCTCTGCGCCGGATGATCCGATCTATTTGAAACTTTCAGCGTTCCGAGACATGGCCGAGGCGAGCTCATGGCCAAAATTTCAGGCCGCTAACCCGTCGGCAACCCACTGAGCCGGTCGTCGGCGCGCCTAAAAACGCTATATGCGCGAA
>NZ_JAIQZB010000065.1 GCF_020164555.1 Salegentibacter lacus
AAAAAGTTTAAGTCCAAAAACGTTATAGGAACGTTTGCAAGTGCTCGTACTTCCAACCCAGATATAAGCGCCGTTGTAGTGCAATGGACCGGAAACACTCTTGGGTCGTGTGCCTCTGATGGTTGGCGACCTCAAACAAGGCTTGGTTCGCGCGAGTGCAATAAAACGGAGCTTATATCCGTTGGTTTTCAGAGGGCCATTTTGAGCGAAAACATAGCGAAAAAAACAGAGTCCAAAACAGGCTCCCTCACACGAGTGAACGTGCATGCCGAATAAGCCAATTTCTTTGAAACTTTCGGGCTTCGTAGAGATGGCTGGGGTGAGTTCTTGGCCAAAATTGCAGGGTTCAAACGTGTCGGGAACCCACGGATCCGGAGGTCGGCTATAAGCGAAATAGCGCAAAAAGTTTAAGTCCAAAAACGTTATAGGAACGTTTGCAAGTGCTCGTACTTCCAACCCAGATATAAGCGCCGTTGTAGTGCAATGGACCGGAAACACTCTTGGGTCGTGTGCCTCTGATGGTTGGC
>NZ_JAIQZB010000066.1 GCF_020164555.1 Salegentibacter lacus
CCACAAACCGGAAATAAAAAATATGGATAATTACCTGTTAAGGATATTCCATAATAAAGATGCCACCGTCTTACCCGGTATTACCGATTATAACTGGTTGCAGTTGTTGTCTGAAGTTGGCACCGATCTGCAAAAATGGAAGACGGAAAAACATTTTACTTCCTGGCTTGGTCTTGCGCCCAAACAGCACCATTCGGGTAAAATGAAAAAGAACTATAAATCCAAGGGACAACCCAAGGCTGGACTAATATTTAAACAAGCTGCCACCAGCCTGCTCAACAGTAAGAATATAACCTTGGGGGCCTTCGGCCGTAAAATAAGGGCAAGGAAAGGTCCTTCACTGGCTATTAAAGCGGTAGCAAGAAAACTGGCTGAGTTATACTGGAAATTATTTGTAAAAGGTTTAAACTATGTAGAAGAAGGTATCAAAGCTTACCAAGAAAAAATACTACTTAATAAACAAAAAAGCTTATTCAAAATGGCAAAAGAAATGAACATGGTAATCAGCTATAAAACA
>NZ_JAIQZB010000067.1 GCF_020164555.1 Salegentibacter lacus
ACACGTTTACTCGTGTGAGGGAGCCTGTTTGTGGACTCTGTTTTTTTCGCTATGTTTTCGCTCAAAATGGCCCTTTGAAAACCAACGGATGTAAGCTCCATTTTATTGCAATGGCGCGAACCAAGCCTTGTTTGAGGTCGCCAACCATCAGAGGCACACGACCCAAGGGTGTTTCCGGTCCATTGCACTACAATGGCGCTTACATCTGGGTTGGAAGTACGAGCACCTGCAAACGTTCCTATGACGTTTTTGGACTTAAACTTTTTGCGCTGTGTAGCGTAGTCGCCGACCTCCGGATTCGTGGGTTCCCGACACGTTTGAACCCTGCAGTTTTGGCCATGAACTCACCCCAGCCATCTCTACGAAGCCTGAAAGTTTCAAAGAAATTGGCTTATTCCGCATACACGTTTACTCGTGTGAGGGAGCCTGTTTGTGGACTCTGTTTTTTTCGCTATGTTTTCGCTCAAAATGGCCCTTTGAAAACCAACGGATGTAAGCACCATTT
>NZ_JAIQZB010000068.1 GCF_020164555.1 Salegentibacter lacus
TTAGCCCAAACCACCGCAGATACCACTACCTTAAAAAACCACCTGCAAGATCATGTAGACTCCTACGATCAAACACCACAAAGCCTTACTGCAGATGCCGGCTATGGCAGTGAAGAGAATTATACCGATTTAGAAGAAAAGGAAATTACAGCTTATGTAAAGTATAACTACTTCCATAAAGAACAGCGCGATAAAAAGCATCGGGAAAACCCATTCCATCCGGACAACCTATTCTACAATAAAGAAACCGATACATATTACTGCCCTATGGGCCAGGCGATGAAGAAAGTAAAGCGTTATGAGAGTGAAACCACTACCGGTTTTAAGCAGCAGGTTCATCGCTACCAGGCTCAAAACTGCCAGGGGTGCCCGCTTCGCGGTGCTTGCCATAAATCGAAGGGAAATAGGATGATCGAGCGCAATCATAACCTGATCCGTCTCAAAGAAAAAGCCAGGAACCTACTATTAAGTGAAGCGGGAATAGCACATCG
>NZ_JAIQZB010000069.1 GCF_020164555.1 Salegentibacter lacus
TATGGCACATTTCAACTAGAACATCAGGATTTCTTTCTCCAGCTAAAATAGCCCTGATGATTTTCAAACCGCTTGCTCCGTGTACCTGGCTTAAAACTTCTTTTAAGCGAATATTCATCATCGTGAGGGCTTTTTGCATGTGATTGACATGCATGGCAGCGCTGCGGATATGATCTTCCCTTAAGCGTTGATAACTTCGCAGTTCTTGTATCAAGTCTTCTGCTACAAAACACTTATTTAATAACCCGTAGCTATGGAGCTGCTGTATCCACTGACAATCCTTTACATCAGTTTTTCTGCCTGGCACTTGCTTGGTGCTTCTTCCATCTACCAGCCACACATCCAGTCCTCGTGCCTGAAGTATATCATACAGGATTATCCAATAAACACCGGTTGTTTCCATAGCAACAGTATCTACATTATTTTCCAGTAAGTAGGATGCTGCAGCTTCCAAATCCTCCGTAAAGGTGTCGAAACTTTTCAC
>NZ_JAIQZB010000007.1 GCF_020164555.1 Salegentibacter lacus
CTTGCAAAGACTTCGCTACTACGATTCTTATTAGCATCGGACAAGGTGCTGCGTTTTGGAAAATGTTTGAGGTTTAAATGTCCTATTCGTCCCTCGCAGGCCAATAATATCGTGGATAATTCCCGCAGAGAGCTAACACCGCTCAAAGTGGCATAGAGCATCGTTACCAAATGATCGTATGTTTTAAAACGCTTGTAATACCTGTCACTGTTATGATCAGATACTGTCCGGGTAATTATTGATGGGGAAAGCAATTTTAATAGCTGCTTAATAATGGGCTGTCCGCTAAAGTTGTTACTTTTGTTCATATATCTGGTTTTGTGGTAAAAACAAGATATAAAATAAGCGGGAAATCCTTTTTAGGAAATCCCGCTTTTAAAAATCTTTATCGGACACTACTGTTTTAATTATTTAAAAACACTTTCTTTTTTAAAGTATTTGGTAAGCAGATAATAAACTACCGCGCGATATTTATTCCTGTTGGATTTACCATATTTTTCCATTACGGCGTTTAATCCCACATCCAGTTTTGCATCATCTTTTAAACCTAATTTCTTGATTAGGAAATTACGCTTTACGGTTTCCATTTCAGATTCTGAAGTACTGGAAACGGTTTCTGCATCACTTCTAAAAATACTGGGGCCACAGGCTTCGGTTACCTTTCTCAGTAAATCCACATCGGGCTCCTCGCCAATTTTTTCTTTTACATCCTGGATGTATTTACCTACTTTTTCATCGGTTTTTGTACTCATAATTAAGAATTTTTGGTTTATTTCTCACCAAATTACTTAAACGAATAGTTTTTTGCGAATTTAAATTCTTAAGATTTCATAAAATTGAAGTATTCCAGCAGCACTTCGTCGTTAATTTTTCTTGGGGTAAAAATTTCCAGAATTTTCGGCTGATCTGAATCGCTGAAGAAATATTTTAAATTTTCTCCTATTTCTTCTGAAGTAGAAGCATTCAAATATTCAAACCCATACATTTCGCTTAAAGATTTCGCCTGAAGCTGATGCGTGGTTTCAAAATAAGTTTCAAAATTCTCGGTGTGCTTATTTCCGGGGAGAATCCTAAAAATCCCGCCCCCATTATTATTCAAAATTATTATCCTGAAATTCTTCGGAATATAATTATTCCAAAGTGCATTGCTATCATAGAAAAAACTTAAATCACCTGCAATCATAAGCGTCGGCTCAGCATTTAAACAAGCCGCACCAACTGCAGTCGAAATACTACCATCAATTCCGCTAGTACCGCGATTACAAAAAATACGCAAGCTTTCTTTCCATTTAAATAATTGCGCATAGCGAATGGTAGAACTATTGCCCAGATGCACAATGTAATTTTCGGGAACCCTGGGAACAATTTCCTGCATCGCCTTCAGGTCAGAATATGGAATTTCGTTCATATATTCTTCGTGCCGAATTTGGCGTTTGCTTTTCATTTCTTTCCAAAACGTTCCATAATCACTATTTAGCTTTTGGGTAAGCGGAAAGAAATGGCTGAAGAATGAATTTACCGTGGTTTCAAAATGCTTGTTTAAGCAGAAAAAAGTATTGTAAGCTTTCTTAGGATCGATATGCCAGTGTTGCTGTGGCTGATAATTTCTTAAAAATGCTTTGATCTTCTTTGAAACGATCATCCCGCCAAATGTGAGCAGAATTTCCGGCTGAAGTTTCTTGAATAATTCCTCCCTGTTTTCGTTTTTTTCAATGGGACCAATCAGGGTGTCAATTCGCGTAAAAAATTCAGGATGGTTTAAATTGGAGGTCGTTTCCGTCAATACAATTACCGAATCGTCCTTGGCCATTTTCTCGAGAAAGTCCTGTTCCACCACATTAGGTTGTGCCACCCCAACAATTACCATTTTTCGTTTTGCCTTATTCCAAAGATCGGCATAGCCACCCAATTGGTTTCCCGTATAAGTTCGCTCTTTAATTTCCGGCAAAATCTGAATAGGGTTTACCTCAACATTTTCCACCAAATCATACAAAGGCTCATAAAAAGGCACATTAATATGTACCGGCCCCTTCCCTTCTATAGCCTTATTTAGCGCAAGATTTACTTCCCGCTCGTTATGCTTTTGTGATTCAAATTGTTTTTGCTGAAGTTTCTTATCGGTCGCCTCAGAATCCAAAACCAATTCTGAATGCAAGTTTGCCGAATATAAAATATGGTTTTCAAATACGTTTTTTTGCCTAATCGTTTGGCCGTCGCCAATATCTATGCGCTCAATTGGCCGGTCTGCAGAAATGATCACCAAAGGGATATCGCTATAAAAAGCTTCAGCAATCGCCGGATAATAATTAAGCAAAGCAGAGCCTGAAGTGCACACTAGCGCCACCGGTTTTTGTAATTGCTGCGCCATTCCCAGTGCATAAAAAGCCGCGCATCGTTCATCTACAATACTGTAAGGCTTTATCTCGGGATGATGGGTAAAACCAATGGTTAAAGGCGCATTCCTCGAACCGGGGGAAATCACAACATGAGTTATATTTTTAGCAACGCAAAGCGCCACAATAGATCTGGCAACAGGTATTTTGGAGTATTTCACAAAGTTTATTTTTCAAACCAGACCTCACAGGGTTTGATAACTAAGAGGTTTGGTACAAGTCAGTAGTTTCTACTCGTCATTTTGATTCCGATATTTATCGGGAGAAGCAATCTGTAAATTACAGTTAATTGATTGAAAGATTACTTCACTTCGTTCGTAATGACGCTTTTTTAAGCAACTCAAAATTACAATTTCAAAAAGATTTCAGATGTAGGTTTTGACCTTATTTAACAAGCACCGATTTTATGGTATGCGATTTATTTACGGTTTCCAGCCATTCGTTTGCAGGATTGGAATCTTTGGTTATTCCGCCGCCAATGAATAACCGGGCTTTTCCGGCTTCCAGTTTCATACACCGTAAATTCACAAATAAGGAAGTTTGCTTCAGAATGCTTCCATAAGCTTGATTTTCCTGGTTTCTACGATTACTATTTCGCTTAACCTCTTTTGTCATGTTTAGTTCCCCCAGAAAACCCGAATAGAATTCGCGGTCATAGCCCTCATTTTCCAGGATAAATTTTTTCGCATTTACTTTCGGAAGTCCGCAAACGGCAGGAGTTGGATGCAACGCTAAAATCAAGCTTTTAAGGCTGGATTTTTCCGGATCCAGCATTCCCGTAATATCGGTTTGCAAATGCAGCAAATTACCCGCTTTGGAAGTATATGGCTCTGATTTATGAATCTTACCGGAAACTTTATGTTTCAGATTTTCTAAAATTGAATCGGTGACTATTTGCTGTTCCTCAATTTCTTTCTCTCCCCAATTCACAGATGAAGTGCCTTCAAACGCTTGGGTTCCGGCCAGCGCCATAGTTTTAAATTTTTCACGCTCTACATTTAAAAGCGTTTCCGGTGTAGCACCAAGCCAAATTCCGGTTTGGGGATGAAACCAGAAATACACAAATGCCGTATCATATTTTTTAAGCAAGTTCTTAAAAATACCAAGTGCTTCCAGTTGGGTTTGAACACTTTCCTTGCGCGATAAAACCACTTTTTTGAATTCCCCTTTCGCAATTGCTTCAATTCCTTTTTCAACCAATTTTTCGTGCTGAATTTTAGAATCTGTATAGGTATAAGCCGGTGGAAAATCCTGATTTATCTTCTTTGCATCCGAAGATATTTCAGCTGGATATTCCGTAGAAATAATTTCAGCATTTTCTGAAGGAATCAAGAATGCACTTTCAGGATTTTCAAAAGGAGCGAAAACAAATCCGCTTTCGTTAAATATGGAAGTTTTATAGGTTTTCGAAGAATCCTGCAGCAAAGCTTTGGTCAATCCGCTCTTAGCCTTAGGGCCTCTATAAGCTACAAAGGGGTTTTCGTTTTGAATTTGCGTTTCTAATTTTGTAAAAAAATCTTCGCTGTTCATCTTCTATTTCTTTTTAGGCAACGCTATGGTAGTAAGTTTTACAATAGAAATCAGGTTTTCATCTTCATCGGTAATCCTGATTTCAAAAAGCTGGGTGGTACGGCCTTTATGGATAAAAGACGCTTTGGCATAGACAAAACCTTCAGTAATACTTTTTAAATGATTGGCCGAAATTTCAATCCCACGAACATAAAATTTTTCAGTATCCAGAAAAACATAACTTGCCATACTTCCAACACTTTCTGCTAAAGCCACACTGGCACCGCCATGCAAAACACCGTCTGGCTGGTGCACTCTGGATGTAACCGGCATTTTAGCGATTAAATAATCGTCCCCGACTTCGGTAAATTCTATCTCCAAAGTTTCCATTAAGGTATTTTTGCATACTTTTTTAGAAAGCTCCAGAAGTTCTTCTTTGGTCATCATTTGAAAGCTTAGTTATTTTGTAAAAGTACGAAACCGGGTGGGAAAAAGCGAAATGAAAGTTGCTGATGCAAAATCTCTATAAAAAAACAAAGCCGCTTTAAAGCGGCTTTGTAAAATTTAAATATAATTTATTAATATCCTGTGGACGAGGAAGGTCTGGGCAGTTTAATATTAGACTGTCTCAATTTTGATCTTTCAACCTGTGCTAGCTCAGTAATTGGAGCTGTATCTATTTTTGCCACTCCACCTAATACGTATGTATTCGTGGTATCGTAGAAAAGTGCAAAATCACCTTCTCCTGGTTCAATTACAGAAGCACAAGCAATAGTTAGACTTCCTACGCCATCCATGATGGGATGATCTCTATTAGAACTTTCTGGTAATACTGTATAATCACAATCTAATGCTCCACCTGTATTAGTCAATACGGCTCCCATATTTAATAGAAATTGATTTTCTATTGCTATTCCTGGTCCATAAAAAGAGTCATACTCTCCCATAAAGATAATTCTACCACCTTCACTTGAAAACGATTTCAGCGTGTTGATTTCAGCTACGGTATATTGAACTGTTGGAAGTACTAACATAATAATTTTTACATCATCTGGAATATTGGTTAGTGACCCGCTTGTTGAGCTGATATCAGAAATTGAGAATCCTTCATCTGAAATCAAATTTCTGAATGTTGTCCAATCTGCACAAGAAACACAGGCGGAAGACCTTCCATTATCAAACATAAATGTATTACCAGTATTCCTAGAACCTGTCGTTGTAAAATTAATTAAGTTTTTCACGAACTGCACATTATCAGGATCATTCATCGAGGTTTCATCAAAAATATTCACATCATTTAATACTACAATGTCTCTCCCTGGTACTTGAATACTTTCACAACCAACTTCATCTACCTCTACACCTGGATCTGTACCTGGACATTCATCAATATCATTAGGTACTCCATCCCCATCATCGTCCGAGCCGGTTTGACCACCATCATCATCTTCGCAATTAAAGAATATATGCCAGTAATTTATGTTATCACCATCTACAAAGAAACTCTGCACCTCGTTCCAGCTTAAATCTTCAGAAATAGGATCTACAGCGCCTGGTGCAGGATAATTAGCATCCCAATTGGCCAGGGTAGCAGTAACCCTAATATAATCAGTATCGGGTCCCTCTCCATATATAGGAGCTGGAATAGCTAAACATAAAGGATCGGCATACCAGTCGCCAGAATCGTCATCTTCTGTATTCCCTGTCATTGGCATTTCGCCGGTATATAACGGTATATCGTTTTCATTACCTATATAAGTTATATCAAATGTATAATTAGCGGTAAAATGTCTTCCTGCATCGTTACAGTAATTAGCAAATACACAGAATTCATAAATTTCTACAGGTACAATATCAAAAAATTGATAGCCGTACAGATTCACATCTCGGTCATCAAAGCATAATACCTCAACATCGGTATAGGTTTTGGATCCCGCTCTCAAATCCCAGCTAAAGGGAAGGGATTGAGAAACGATACCCGCAAAATCGCTTCCAGTCTTGGGAGCTGCCCATATTACTTCTCCTGGAGCACCTCCATCGTCATTCCATACAAGAAAATCGTTTAAGGTAACAGAAACTGTTGTTTCGCCAGAAGCTACCGGAATTTCCAGAGCTTCGTCATAATCGGTAAACAAATCAGTTCCATCAATTAAAATGGGAACAATAACATCTACAGGAGAATCTGCATCACCATATACCAAAGAAATTTGTGCATAAGCTGGCGCATCTTCTGAACATTCAGGAAGTTCAGCCTCCTGTTTTTGGAATGCTTTTCTTATTTCAGCATTAAGCACTGGACCTAAGTACAGCTCTGCTACTCCCTCTGAAACTTGTTGCTCGACTCCAGAATTCTCATCTTTACTACAAGAAGTGAAAATAAGGGCGAAAATCGCCAAAATCATCACGTTGAATTTAAAATTTCTCATATCTAAATTATTTAAATGGTTAATAAATATTCTATCCTTAGTCCCCTCAAGTACTAAAAAAAGAGGGATAAAATCTTAATTAATGAAACGATACTTTATGAAATGAAATCCTGCATAATAATATTGAGGTAAGATGTAAAGTATTAATATACAGGGCAGTAAAAACTTGAATAAATTTAGAATGATTTAGAAAAAAAACATATAGGGGTTTACCCCAGAAATTAAAGAAGCTTTAAAAATTTTATAGATGATAATACCCAACCCTTGCTTATATTTCCAAAAATGATTTTTTTTGATAAAAACTAACTACAAAAAATGAGTACCGAAAAGCAGCTTTCCTACCAAATCACCAATACCTATAGCGTTTTAAATAATTTTACTGAAAAAACAAAAACGGTATGGTTGGTTTGCCACGGAATTGGATATCTAAGTCGGTATTTTCTAAGGCATTTTAATCATTTAAACATCGAAGAAAATTACATTATCGCCCCGCAAGCGCAGTCTAAATATTACCTCAATAACGAGTATAAACACGTGGGTGCTTCCTGGCTAACCAAAGAACGCACTGAAGCGGAAACCGAAAATATACTCAACTACCTGGATGAAGTTTATAAAGCTGAAAATCTGGAAAAAGCGCCGAGACTGATTATTTTAGGCTACTCCCAGGGAGTTTCGGTAGCGACCCGGTGGATTGCAAACAGGAAAATTAAATGCAATGAGTTAATTATGCATTCCGGAAAAGTTCCGGCGGAATTGACAACCGATGATTTTAGGTTTCTAAAAAATACCAACTTCACCTTTATCTACGGCACCGAAGATGAATACCTCAAAAACGGGATTATTAAAGTGGAAGAAAAGCGGTTAAAAGAATTATTTCCCAATAATTTTGAGATCAAAACTTATAAAGGCGGACACGAAGTCAATACTGAACTAATTGCTGAATTTGCTTAAATTGACTTCTCAACTGCCCGCCAGAATGAAATCTTTAGAAATGGCGCTCGAAGTGACATAATGTTGTCTTTTATCAGGTATTCTATATGAAACAAAAAACTACTTCTTCTAAAACATCGATTTTAAAAAGTATTGGTCCGGGCTTTTTACTAGCAGGAGCGGCGATTGGAGTTTCACATTTAGTACAGGCCACAAGAGCCGGTGCCGATTACGGATTTATCTTAATCTGGGTATTAATTGTGGCCTGTATCTCAAAATATCCTTTCCTGGAATTTGGCCCCAGGTTTGCCGCAGGTACAGGAAATCATTTAATTACCGGGTACAAAAAGCTAGGTAAATTTCCATACTGGATCTATATTTTTATCACCGTTGGAAGTATGTTTATTATACAGGCCGCGGTAACTATTGTGACCGCCGGTTTGGCGGAGCGTTTATTCAATTTTGGCTGGTCCCCATTTCTTTGGAGCGGCATTATCCTTATTTCCTGTATCGCTCTACTTTTAATTGGTAAATATCCCGGCCTTGATAAAAGTATGAAGGTGATTGTTACTATATTAACGTTTGCCACACTCGCTGCAGTAATTATGGCTTTGGGGGCTGGGACAGCTACCGATGCCGTAACCACTGAACCGCCTTCACTCTGGACCACCGCTAGTTTAGGCTTTATAATCGCTTTTATGGGTTGGATGCCTATTCCTTTAGATGCCTCGGTCTGGCATTCCATCTGGACTAAAGAAAAAGCAGTTCAAAACAAACAGAAAATTTCCGTGAAAGGTGCTTTTGCCGATTTTAATGTTGGTTATATTTCGGCCGCTTTTATCGGATTATTATTTTTTCTCCTTGGGGTTTTAGTGATGTTTGGCAGTGGAACCTCCTTTTCGAGCAACAGCGTGGAGTTTTCGAGTCAGTTGGTGGAGCTTTACGGAAAAACACTGGGAGAATGGAGTAAACCTTTAATTTCGGTTGCGGCTTTTATAACAATGCTAAGCACGGTTCTAACGGTAACTGATGCCTACCCAAGAGTAATTTCAGAATTAAAAAATCCGGAGAAGGATAAACCTGAAGACAAAAAAGAGAAATGGAAGATTTATCGTGTTTCTATTTTTACTATTCCGATCCTATCACTTTCAATTTTATTTTTCCTTTCCGGTTCTTTTACCATTTTAGTAGATTTCGCCGCCGGACTTTCATTTCTATCGGCTCCATTTTTGGCCTGGTTCAATTACAAACTGGTCACCGGCAAACAAATGCCCGAAAAACAACGGCCGGGTAAGAATTATAGGATTTTCAGCTTAACCTGTTTCGGGCTTTTGGTAGTTTTTAATCTTGTGTATTTGTATTATACTTTTTTAGCTTAGATTTTTCAATATCTTCTGAGTTTTTATCTGCACTAATAGGCCTGGATATTAGCTGCTAGTCTTCAAAAGCCTAACATGGTGATTGATGATGAAAATTAAACACAGGAATTTTCATCAACTGAAAACACTTTTTCATTTAACACTTCTATTTCGCCATTTGCCTGAACCTTAAGGTGATATCTATTAGTTTGAATGGGTGTACAGTAACTAACAGTTTTTAATACAATAAGCTCAAAACCAGTTTCTGCCGTTTTAATTGCACCGCCATCGATATCGTTAACCCGAAAATAATAAGCGTTTGCACGAGTCCAAAGCAAAGCTTCTTCTTGCGTATTTATAGTACCTAAAAATTGAAGTAATTCATCCTTAGTAGCAACCAAATGGTTTTGATCATTAGCTTGATATTTTAAATAATAAAAGCATGATGCCGGAAGGCAACCAGCTGCAAATCCAAATTCTGGTTTTAAATTTCTAAATTCCTCCTGGCACAAGTCGTCTTCTGCACTATGACATAATGCTCCATTTCGAACTATGATCTCCTCATCAACATCATCCTGGCCATGTACTACCGCATATTTAAGCTCCCAATAATCAGTTTCTACTTCGGGCTCCAGATCTTCAAAAGGATATTGTTCAGAAATTGGTTCAAATCCATCGGTAGTAATAGAATCATCAGAACTACAGGAAACTAAAAATATTAATGCAAGAATTAGTACTAGCGTCTTCATATTGTGAGTTTATTAATAGATGCGTAAAATAGGCAATGGTTGCGTGCGCAATAAAAAAAAAAGCGCAACCAAATTAATGATTACGCTTTTAAATATATGCTCTCTGATTTTGAGAACCCGACTTTCGTCGAGACAGGTTATCTATTTAACCTCTTCAAAATCTACATCTTCTACATCATCTCCCTTTTTAGAGTCTCCTCCGCCGGCTTGCTGACCTCCCTGGGCTCCGGTAGCACCTTGTTGTGGTCCTGCCTGGCCGCCTTGAGCTTCAGCTTGTGCTTTATACATTTCTTCAGAAGCTGTTTTCCAGGCTTCGTTCAATTTGTCTAAAGCAGGAGTTATTTGATCCAGCTCTTTGGTTTCGTAAGCTTTCTTCAATTCTTCTAAAGCTTCTTCTACCGGCTTTTTCTTATCTTCAGAAATCTTATCACCAAATTCTTTCAACTGCTTTTCAGTTTGGAAGATCATAGCATCAGCTTCGTTAAGCTTATCTACTTTCTCTTTGGTTTTCTTATCGCTTTCAGCATTTGCTTCAGCTTCTTTCTTCATCTTCTCGATTTCTTCCTCGGTTAATCCTGAAGAAGCCTCGATACGAATATCCTGAGATTTTCCGGTTGCTTTATCGGTAGCGCTTACTTTAATAATACCATTGGCATCAATATCAAAAGTCACTTCAATTTGAGGTGTTCCTCTTGGCGCTGGTGGAATTCCATCTAAATGGAATCTACCGATGGTTTTGTTATCTGCCGCCATTGGACGTTCACCCTGCAACACGTGGATTTCAACTGAAGGCTGATTATCTGCCGCAGTAGAGAAAGTCTGTGATTTCTTGGTTGGTATGGTTGTATTAGATTCTATCAATTTAGTGTTTACTCCTCCCATAGTTTCAATTCCTAAAGAAAGTGGAGTAACATCAAGTAATAATACATCTTTTACATCTCCGGTTAATACACCACCCTGAATAGCTGCACCAATAGCAACAACCTCATCTGGGTTAACCCCTTTTGAAGGTTTCTTGCCAAAGAATGCTTCTACTTCCTCCTGAATTTTAGGAATACGGGTAGAACCACCAACAAGAATTACCTCATCTATATCGCTTTTTGAAAGTCCTGCATCGCTAAGAGCTTTCTTAACAGGATCCATAGAACGTGTTACTAATTCTGAAGCTAATTGCTCAAACTTAGAACGGCTAATAGTTTCAACAAGGTGTTTTGGTCCACTTGAAGTTGCCGTTACATAAGGTAAATTGATTTCAGTTTGAGTTGAAGAAGACAACTCAATCTTAGCTTTTTCAGCAGCTTCTTTTAAACGCTGAAGTGCCATTGGGTCTTTTCTCAAATCAATATCTTCAGCTTTTTGGAAAGTATCTGCAAGATAATCGATTAATACCTCATCAAAATCGTCACCACCAAGGTGAGTGTCACCATTAGTAGACAATACTTCAAATACTCCATCACCTAATTCAAGGATAGAGATATCAAAAGTACCACCACCAAGGTCATATACAGCGATCTTTTGGTCTTGAGATTTTTTATCAAGTCCGTAAGCAAGTGCTGCTGCGGTTGGCTCGTTTATAATTCTACTTACTTTTAACCCTGCGATCTCTCCGGCTTCTTTGGTAGCCTGACGCTGAGAATCGTTAAAGTAAGCTGGAACAGTAATTACTGCTTCTGTTACATCCTGTCCAAGATAGTCTTCTGCAGTTTTCTTCATTTTTTGAAGTACCATAGCAGAAAGTTCCTGCGGAGTATATTTTCTTCCGTCTATTTCAACACGTGGAGTGTCATTATCACCTTTTACAACTTTATAAGGAACCCTTCCTGCTTCTTTAGAAGACTCGGTATATTTGTTCCCCATAAATCTTTTTATAGATGCTACGGTTTTTGTTGGGTTGGTAACCGCCTGTCTTTTTGCAGGGTCACCAACTTTTATTTCGCCACCTTCTACAAATGCAATCACAGAAGGGGTAGTTCTTTTTCCTTCGGCATTAGGTATTACCGTAGGCTCGTTACCTTCCATTACTGCTACGCAAGAGTTGGTTGTTCCTAAGTCAATTCCAATTATTTTACCCATAATTCTATTCGTTATATTTTATATTATTGATTTCAATTCTTCGAGATGTTAAAGTCAATCATTATGCCAGCGGAAAACTTATGACATGTTGTCATTTTTTACTGAAAGCACTTGCCAGATCTGCGGTTTACCAACTACGAAATCGTTTTAATATTTCTTCAAATCTTAGGGTATCACACTAACAAATCCTTATTTTTGCAGTAAAATAGGAGTTATACAATGCGAAAAATTGAATGTATTAGCGTTTTTGATATGTTGAAGGTGGGTGTTGGTCCTTCCAGTTCTCATACTTTAGGTCCCTGGCGCGCAGCGCAACGTTGGATTGCAGAATTAAAGCAAAAAGGCATCTTTAACGATGTCGAACACATTCATATTGATCTTTATGGCTCACTTTCACTTACCGGAATTGGCCATGCTACAGATATCGCTACTATTTTAGGACTTTGCGGCCACGATCCCGTAACTATGGATATTTCTTTAATTGATACTGAAATTGAAAAAATACGGGAGACAAAAAAACTTCAACTTAATGCTGAGCGTGAAATCGATTTTAGCATTGCCGAAGATGTAAAATTCAATCGTAATTTTTTGGAATTTCATCCTAACGGAATGACCTTCCGTGCTAAACTGACGAACGGTAAAAAATCTTCGTCCTCTTTTTATTCCATCGGCGGCGGATTTGTGGTGAAGAAAGAACGAAAAAACGCCAGTAAAAAGATGAAAAGCTTTTTGGAATTTCCTTTTCCTATAGAAAAAGCTACAGAACTTCTCGCCTACTGCAAAGCGGAAAACAAACCGATTTCCGAAATCGTTCTGGAAAATGAAAAATCGCTTAGGAGCGAGGAAGAAATAAATTCTGGCTTAAAGCAAATTTGGGATGTAATGCTGGAGTCTATGTATATCGGTTGCCATACAGAGGGTACTCTTCCCGGTGGACTAAACGTTAAACGCCGCTCTTTTGAAATGCACCAACGCCTTATTGAAGAACAAAAGTATAATTCACCCGAAGAATGGATTAGCGCTATTAGGAGGACTGAAGTTAAGTTCAGGCAAATCCTTAAATGGGTGAGCTGTTTTGCCATTAGCGTAAACGAAGTAAATGCATCACTTGGTCGGGTGGTTACTGCGCCCACTAATGGTAGTGCCGGTACCGTGCCCTCGGTTATGATGTATTATATGGTGATTGAAAATCACGATGCCACTTTTGAAGATATGAAACGCTTCATGCTTGTGGCCGGTGAAATTGGCAGTCTCTTTAAAAAAGGTGCTACAATTTCTGCTGCAATGGGTGGTTGCCAGGCCGAAATTGGCGTATCCTCGGCGATGGCTGCGGGCGGATTAACCGAATTGCTGGGCGGAACTCCAGAACAAGTGCTTATGGCCGCAGAAATCGCAATGGAACACCACCTGGGTTTAACCTGTGATCCTATCGCCGGATTGGTGCAAGTTCCTTGCATTGAAAGAAATGCTATGGGCGCCATAAAAGCAATAAACGCCGCCGAAATTGCTTTAGAAAGTGACGCCACCAAAGCAAAAGTGCCTCTAGATAAAGTAATTGAAACCATGTGGGATACCGCAAAAGATATGAATTCAAAGTACAAAGAAACCTCAGAAGGTGGACTTGCCGTGAAGGTTAATTTAAGTGATTGTTAGAAGATTTTACAATAATCTATAGTCATTGCGAAGAGCAAAACGATGCGACAATCTGTTGTTGATCTGTTCTCAGTTGTGGGTTATCAGTTTCTGAAGTTTTTCGTTTGTGGTTCATTCTTAATGTTTCTGATGACGTAAACTCAAAATCGTTGCATATTCATTGCGAAGAACGAAGCGATGCGGCAATCTTTTGTTATAAAAAACCACCAATAAATAGCTGCTTAATTAAAAGACAGTTTTAAATTGCAGCAGTATTTAAAATAAAAGCCTTGCAATTCCCTAAAATTCCACCTAAAGTCAGCAATCTCTTTCGCAACTACTGGTTGATGATCGGGACGTATTTCCTGTTTTTCTTTATGCTTGGTTTTTTAAACACGTTTATTCCAGAATTAGACCTGGAAAAATACCAGCAAACCGAATTATTCGATTTAATGAATGAGAGTCCACTGGCATTTGTAATTATGGCAGTAATTATAGCTCCCTTGCTGGAAGAAAGTATGTTTAGAACCCTCATAAGGCCATCTTTTACCGAAATCTATATCTTTATTTGCGCCGTGCTTGCCTTTGTTGGCCTGGGTTTTATTCCGCAGGAAGCTCATTCTTTACTTAAATATAGCCTGGTAATATTATCGGCTATTATTATTTTTGTTTTTTTGCAATCTCTTAAACCTTCACGATTCCTTAGAATATTTCGTATAATCCTCTACCGAAATTATAGGCTTATATGGCTACTTACCGCTGCTCTTTTCGGTTTGGTTCATATTTGGAACTATGTTGAAGGCTGGCAATTAGACCTAATTCTATTTATCCTGATCTTCCCAAGAATTATCGCTGGTTATTTCTTCGGAAAAATTAAAATTGAAAACGGAAATCTTATCTGGCCCATAGCCATGCACGCTATGAACAACGGTATTGTAGTATTCTTCGTTCTTCCGAAGCTTTTATAAACTTATTTAACAAAGGATTAAAACAGAAGCTTTTAGCTGTTTTGTAACTTGAGTTTCCAATAAAAAAATTAGTTATGAAAGCAGTACAGGTAAAAGAAAAAGGCGGTGATTTTCAGGTTGTGGAAATAGACAAACCATCACCCAAAGAGAACGAAATATTAATTAAAGTAGAAGCCTGCGGCATTTGCCACAGCGATGCCTTTGTAAAAGAAGGTGCGTTTCCCGGCATTGAATATCCACGCGTTCCCGGGCACGAAGTTGTGGGAATAGTAGAAGAAGTTGGTAACCGCGTGAATAACTGGAAAAAAGGCCAACGCGTTGGCGTAGGATGGCACGGCGGACATTGTTTTGAATGTGAGCCTTGTCGCCGCGGAGATTTTATTAGTTGTGAAAATGCGAAAATTAGTGGAATCTCTTATGATGGCGGTTATGCCGAGTTTATGACTGCGCCGCAGGAAGCGATAGCAAGTATTCCTGAAGAATTATCTTCAGCCGAGGCTGCTCCCCTACTTTGCGCCGGGATTACCGTTTTTAATGCTTTAAGAAATTCAGGAATTACAGCCGGCGATACGGTTGCGGTGCAGGGAATTGGCGGTTTGGGCCATTTGGCCATTCAATATGCCGCAAAAATGGGAATGCGCACCGTGGCAATTTCTACTAGCGACAGCAAAAAGGAACTGGCCAAAGAACTTGGCGCCCATCATTTTATCAATGCCAAACAAAAAGATGCTGCCGAAGAACTACAAAATATGGGAGGTGCAAAACTTATTTTGGCCACTGCCCCCAACAGCGAAGCAATCACCTCTGTAATTGGTGGCCTGGGAATAGACGGTAAATTATTAATGGTAGCAGCAACCGGAGATCCTATTGAGGTTTCGCCAATGGAACTTCTTATGGGAAGAAAATCGGTTGCGGGTTGGCCTAGCGGTACCGCTATGGATTCTGAAGATACTTTAAAGTTTAGCGCAATGACCGGTACAAAACCAAAAATAGAAGAATATCCGCTGGATAAAGTCAGTGAAGCTTACGATAAAATGATCAATAATAAAGCGAGGTTTAGAGTGGTTTTAAAGCCTTAATAAAGTTTGATTTTTATAAAAACTGCCACGGAATTTTCAAATACTAATTTTGAATTCCGTGGCTTTTTATTTGTGCGATTTTGCCACGAATTCACGAATAATAAGAGGCCTTACATCTAAGTTCCAGAAAACCACTTTAAAGTTTTTATTCCTTTAATTAGTGTATTTGTAGCTGGAAAATATTTTCACCAATGGCCAATCTTTAGTTAGAAAAGCTTCTATATCTTTAGCCGAAAATAGAATAATGCGGTCCTTATATTTCAAATTTCTTTTTATCTCTTTAATGTTTTGCTCAATTTTCAGCTGTAAAAATGAGCAAAAGAAGACTGCTGAAACTTCCGAAGAAAATATTCAGGAAACTGAAAAGTCCTACCATGAAAAATATCTGGAAGAAATTGCCGAAATCGAAGTACGCGATTCAGTTTCAACCTCTGGAATGCTAAAAATTGAAGGAGGGGAATATTTGATGGGTGGAAATTCACAACAAGCCAGGCGCGATGAATTCCCGCAGCATAAAGAAACTATTGAAACAATTTGGGTAGATGAAACTGAGGTTACAAATGCTGAGTTCAGAAAATTTGTAGAAAAAACCGGATACGTAACAACCGCCGAACGCAGCTTTGAAATTAACGGAGAAAGCTTTCCTCCCGGCGCCACGGTTTTTGATCCCAAAAATCCGCAGGCCTGGTGGAAGTTTAAAGAAGGTGCCAATTGGAAACATCCGCAAGGGCCCGAGAGTAATATTAAAGGTAAAGAAGATCATCCGGTGGTGCAGGTCTCCTGGTATGATGCTATGGCCTATGCGAAATGGGCGGGAAAACGCTTACCTACCGAAGCAGAATTTGAATACCTGGCTCGAGGCGGAAAAGAAAATCAAGTTTATCACTGGGGAAATGACTTTGAAGAAGCTACAGAGTTTGTTAATTTTCATCAGGGCGATTTTCCACTTACTAATGAAGTAAAAGACAATTTTGAAAAAACAGCACCAGTAAAAAGCTTTCCTCCTAATGCTTTCGGACTTTATGAAGTTTCCGGAAATGTCTGGGAATGGGTTTTAGACACCTATTATCCCAATGCGTACTCAAAACTGGAACAACGCACCGATGGCTATTTCAAGGAATATTTTAACGAAGCACAGCAAAAAGTTTTTCGTGGAGGTTCTTTTTTATGCAGTGAATCTTACTGTACCGGCTATAGAACTGCCGCCCGAATGAGTTCTACACCCGAAAGCGGCCTGGAACATTTAGGCTTTAGATGTGTAAAAGATGTAGAATAAAAATTTATTTACATCCTAATTTACTGCGAGTGTCTACCAGGTAAATAATTTTCCATTCGCCTTTAGACTTCATCAATTGAAAGGTGTTTATCCCGCAATGACTTAGTCCTTCATTTACAAAAAATCTATATGGTGTACTTACATTGGCGATCATTCCGTTAGTATTGATTTCAAAATCGGTTAATTCCTCTCTGAATTTGGTAGATTTTGGGATAGAAGCAATAGATTTCAAGAAAGCAGTGTATTCTTCAGTAGATAGACTGGTATTCCCTTTTGTATCAATAGCCACCGATTGCATTTTAATTTCTGGATGGGCAAATTCTTTTAGCGCAGTAGAATCCTGGGCGTGAAAAGCTTCAAAAAAGTCTTCAATTAAAATCTTAATATCTTCTTGGTCCGTATTCTTTTGGCTCCATGCACCCTGGTAAATTAGGAAAAGGCCTATTAACAACAACTTCTTCATTAAATCTTCTTATTTAAACGCTAACTTAGTATTTTAAAATATCACACTCAAGGTTTTAGATTATGAAAATTGTAAAAAACATCCTGCTTATACTATCGGTAGGAATAATTCTCGCTACCTGCCAATTACAAGCTCAGGAACAAAATTCGAAAAAGATTGTAGGTTATATTGTAGCCGGCAATGTAGATGATAAATTTGATGAAATCTCTGCAGATAAGCTTACTCACATTAACTACGCTTTTGCGAATATTAAAGACGGAAAAATTATAGAGGGAAATCCCAAAGATGTAGAACGCTTGGAGAAACTGAACAGGTTGAAGAAGAATAATCCTGAATTAAAAATCCTGATTTCAGTTGGAGGCTGGACCTGGTCTGGTGGCTTTTCTGAAGCAGTTGCTACCAAAACTGGCAGGGAAAAATTTGCTAATAGCGGAATTTCCTTTCTTCAAAAACATAAAATTGATGGGATAGATTTAGACTGGGAATATCCCGGGCTACCGGGAGCGGGAAATATTCACACCCCTGAAGATAAACAAAACTTCACCTCTATTTTAAAGCTTTTCAGGAAAAAATTAGATTCTCTGGGCAAGATAGACCAGAGAAATTATTTGCTCACTATCGCAACCGCTGCCACTCAGGAATATTTAGATAACGTAGAATTAGATAAGATTCATCCATATCTGGATTTTATAAATATTATGAGTTACGATTACCAGGGTGGCTGGAACGATTCTACATCGCATCATACTAATTTATATGTTTCAGAGACAGATCCTGATGATTATAAGCAAAGTACAAAAACTGCTGTAAAAGAACATTTGGAAACCGGGATTCCTTCAGAAAAAATTGTAGTAGGTGTGGCTTTCTATGGTCGCGGCTGGCACGAGACGAAAAACAAAAACTTTGGGTTACATCAAAAAGCATCAGGCAATGCTTTCAGTATAAATTACCGGGAATTAAAGGATAGTATAGCTACAGGGAAATATAAACGCCATTGGGATAAAGAAGCTAAGGCGCCCTTCCTTTGGCATGAAGCTTCCGGAACATTTATTACTTATGATGATCCTGAATCTATAAAGCAAAAAGTAAAGTTTATTAAAGACAATAATCTTGGTGGTGCGATGTTTTGGCAATATCATGGCGATGATGGCGAGCTTTTGGAAACTTTATATACTGAACTTAAAAAACAATAAAACCGGCTCCCTTGCCTGAAAACCCCGCGTTTTTGTACTTTTACCTTCCAAAATCAAAAATATGTCTGTAGCTAAGAAAGAATATAAAAGAGTCACCACGAAATCACTGGTAGATATGAAGAAGAATGGTGAGAAGATTGCGATGCTGACTTCTTACGATTATTCTATGGCGAAAATTGTGGATGGAGCAGGAATTGACGTGATTTTAGTGGGCGATTCTGCCAGTAATGTTATGGCAGGACACGAAACCACACTTCCTATTACTTTAGACCAAATGATCTATCACGCAACCAGTGTGGTAAGAGCAATAAATCGTGCGCTTGTAGTAGTAGACCTTCCTTTCGGAAGTTATCAAAGTGATCCAAAAGAAGCTTTGCGGTCTGCCATAAGGATTATGAAGGAAAGCGGCGGACATGCGGTGAAACTTGAAGGCGGAAAAGAAATTAAAGAATCCCTGAAACGTATACTTCACGCCGGGATTCCGGTGATGGGACATTTAGGATTAACTCCGCAATCCATTTATAAGTTTGGTACATATACCGTTAGAGCAAAAGAGGAAGAAGAAGCCGATAAATTGAAATCTGATGCAATCTTGTTGGAACGTCTCGGTTGCTTTGCAATTGTATTAGAAAAAGTCCCCGCAAAGCTTGCTAAAGAAGTAGCTGAGAGTATCAGTATTCCGGTGATAGGAATTGGTGCTGGTAACGGTGTTGACGGTCAGGTTTTGGTAGTTCATGATATGTTGGGAATGACACACGAATTCAATCCGAGGTTTTTAAGAAGGTACGCTGACTTACACACCGAAATGACTAAAGCTTTTGAAGGCTACCGTGACGATGTAAAAAGTAAAAGTTTTCCATCTGATGATGAACAGTATTAATTTAGTAAGCAGTTGCTGTTGGCAGTAAATAATATTGATAAATCTTCATTTTGGAAAAAATAATTTCAGACAAAAACAATCTCCAGGTACTTTTTGAAGACAATCACATTATTGTTGTCAATAAACGCCCCGGGGATATTGTGCAAGGCGATAAAACCGGGGACAAACCGCTTAGCGAAGTGGTTAAATCTTACCTAAAGGAAAAATACAATAAACCAGGAGATGCTTATTTAGGCGTTGTTCACCGCCTGGATAGACCTACCAGCGGAATTGTTCTTTTTGCTAAAACATCTAAAGCGCTACCCCGACTCAATAAACTTTTTCAGAAGAAAGAAGCTCAAAAAACATATTGGGCCATTGTCAAAAACGCTCCACCAAAAAAGTCGGATACTTTAGTACATTTTTTGAAGAGAAATCCAAAACAAAACAAATCTTACGCGCATATAAAAGAAATTCCAGATAGTAAAGAAGCTATTCTTGAATATAGAATGCTAAAAAAACTCGATAACTATTTCCTACTAGAAATAGATTTACATACTGGACGGCATCATCAAATTAGGAGTCAGCTTTCAGCGATCGGCAGCCCCATTAAGGGCGACCTTAAATACGGTTTTGACCGAAGCAATAAAGACGCTAGCATTCATTTACACGCCAGGGAACTCAAATTTATTCATCCTGTAAGAAAAGAAGAAATCCATATTATAGCACCTCCTCCAGATGAAGTATTATGGAATAATTGTTTAAACTAAATACACCTAAATCACCTATGAAGAATTTTTACTTAAGCTTAATCTTTACCGCAATTTCAATTTCTGCTTTTTGTCAGGATACCATTTATATGGATAAAGACTATCAGGAGCTGGACACAAATGAAGATGCAAAATATTTTAAAATCACTACTCCTGCTTCTGAAAGTGATGCAGAATTTTTAAGAACTACCTATTTTATAGACGGCACGAAAAAAGCGGAGCAATCTTTTAACCTTAAGGGAAAAACAAAAGTTTACCATGGATTGCATAAACACTATTATGAATCTGGAGAGTTATTTTACCAACTTCCCTATAAAAATGGAAAAAAGCACGGGAACCTTGTTGCCTATTGGGAAAATGGCGAAAAAAGACGCCAGGATCTTTTTAAAAGAGATAAACTGAAAGAAGGAAAGGTGTGGAATGAAAAAGGAGAAGAACTTGATTACTTTGCATATCTTATTCCAGCTTCATTCCCTGGCGGAAAAGAAAAATTACAAGCTTTTTTAAAGAAAAATATCAATATGCCGCAGGAACAAAAAAGAGGAGTTTCAGTAAGAGTTGTTTTAAGATTCACTATAAATCCTGAAGGCGATCTTTCAGAAATTCAAATTATTGAAGGCGCTCCTCATCGATATAATGCAGAAGCCGTTAGGGTTTTGACTCAAATGCCACAATGGAGCCCAACCCAACATTTTGGAAAATCGGTTGCAACGAGGTATAGTTTGCCTATAATTTTTCAAAAGTAACTAGCGACTCACCAACGCAACTTTTTCAGCAATTACATCGGCCACAGGGCGGTTTTCTATTTTGCTTTCCAACCAGGAAAGGATATCAAGATAGAGAAACGCCCTGCGTTCGTATGGATGGTCTTCATATTCTTTTAATTTGGTGTGCAACTTCTTGAATTCATCCTTGATTTCCAAAGGAGAAACTTCTGGTAGATTTCTTAGAAAACGAATCATCTCTTTCTGCACCTCATGTAAGTCGTTCATCTTAATCAAAAACTTATAGGTAGATTTTACCAAACGGTCTAAATGATAGTCAAGCCCTGCTTCGTAATGGGCAACCAGGCTCAAAATCCGGGCAAAACACATAAGGTCTTCCCGCATTTCCAACGATTTATTATTAATGATTTTATTAAGGAATTCTATACATTTTTTATTGTTTCCGTCACCAAAATATAGACAGGCAATTTTATAGTAAAACACCATAATATGATGCTCATCAATACGGTCCTGATATTTTTTTATCCGCTTCTGAATTTTCTCCACCAATTCATCTCCATTGGCAAAATTGCCTTGCATAAAGCGCAAATTCAGTTTATTGGAATATAAATAAAGAAAAGCCAAAGCCTTGATATTATCATCGTCAGGGATTTTTACATCCTTCAGCATCCCTTCAAGATTCTTAAGTGTTTTTTCGAATAAATTGGTATGGTTCAAGTAAAATAAAGATTCCAATAAATAATGATTCCCCTTTAAATAGGATACCGGATGTATAGGAACCAAATGCTTGTGCTCGTTAAAAAGGTCTATCCATTTCATAGAGTAGCGGTAGCATGACAGAAAATCCTGGGTGATAAAACTAAACCATAAATGAGCTTTATACAGCCACAATTTTTCTCTAAAACCTATATTTTTAATTTGATATTCCGGTAGGTTTTGATAAAAATAATTTCTGATGCTCTCGGCCTCCTCCTGGGTTCTGGCGTAACCCATTTTCAGGAAAATAGCGTATAACTGCAAAGACAAATTCGAAAGTTTACTGGATATCAAATTAAGGTCGCTCAAATCACGCGTTTGCTGAATTAGGCTTTCGGCCCGGTTTTCTATACTTCGGGTGATATATTGCGATTCTATTATTTTTTCAAGCTCCAGTATCTCATAGGCCAGGTTTTTTTCTTCATATTCAAGCGCCTGTACTTTTATCTTATCCAGCAATTTCAGACTTTGTTTGTATAAGCCTTTTCGGTAAAGGATATAAGCAAAATCAAATTGCTCTCTAATTTGTACCGGAATACTCTGGTGCGCAGGGTTAAGCCTTAGACTAATAAGAATTTGCTTGTATAAATGGGCCTTTACATTAGATAATTGTTGCTTACTAATTTTTGTTTTTAGAAGAATTTCCTTCTCATTATATTTTTTCAGTTTGGTCATTACCTTAAATAAATTCAGAAATTTACTATCGGTGTTCACACCAATTCTTCCAACATACAATGAAAATTGTCGCTTTTCTGAAGGTGAAAGTGACTTTATCAAAGAAAATAAGTTATCAGTTAAATCATTAGTCATTGTAACAGAATCGTTTATAAAACACTGATTTACAGTGATATTACATCTTAATTTTTAATTTCATTATCGTAATGACCTAATAGGCAAAGGTCCGGAGTGTATAGATTAACAATACTTTAGTTAAAGATAAAGTAAAAAAAATCTCTTATGAGCACAGAAAAGGTAGAAATTTTTGACACGACGTTACGAGACGGAGAGCAGGTTCCAGGTTGTAAATTGAATACGGCCCAAAAACTTAAAATTGCTGCACGCCTTGATGAGCTGGGAGTAGATGTTATTGAGGCAGGTTTTCCTGTTTCCAGTCCCGGCGATTTCCAATCGGTTTATGAAATCTCTAAACTGGCAAAGAATGCCGCTGTTTGTGGACTCACACGTGCTGTTAAAAAAGATATCGAAGTTGCTGCTGAAGCTTTAAAATATGCTAAAAAACCGCGTATTCATACCGGTATTGGTACATCAGATTCTCATATTAAATATAAATTCAACTCTACAAGAGAAGAAATTATTGTGCGTGGTGTGGCCGCTGTTAAACATGCTAAGAATTTTGTAGACGATGTTGAATTTTATGCTGAAGATGCCGGAAGAACAGATAATGAATTTCTTGCACGAGTTTGTACCGAAATGATCAAAGCCGGAGCAACTGTTCTAAATATCCCTGATACTACCGGATACTGCCTTCCCGATGAATACGGAAGAAAAATAAAATATCTAAAAGACAACGTGAAAGACATCGATAAGGTTAGAATTTCCTGCCATTGTCACAATGATTTGGGTCTTGCTACAGCCAATGCTATTGCAGGTGTGCAGAATGGTGCACGCCAAATAGAATGTACCATCAACGGGATTGGGGAGCGTGCCGGGAATACCGCTTTAGAAGAGGTCGTCATGATCTTAAGACAACACCCAACCTTAAATTTAAACACAGATATAGACCCAAAATTCCTTTTTGATACCAGTTGCATGGTTTCTAGAGAAATGGGAATGTTCGTGCAGCCAAATAAGGCAATTGTAGGCGCTAACGCCTTTGCTCATAGCTCAGGAATTCATCAGGATGGAGTGATTAAAAACCGTGAAACCTACGAAATTATTGATCCTGCAGAAGTTGGTGTAACCGAATCGGCGATTGTACTTACCGCAAGAAGTGGAAGAGCTGCTTTGGCCTATAAAGCTAAGAAAATGGGATATGATTTAACTAAACTTCAGTTAGATCAGGTATATGCTGAATTCCTAAATTATGCTGATGCCAGAAGATGCGTAGAAGACAATGATATTCACGAAATTATGGAAATTTCAGAAAGAAAAATAAGGGCTATTGCCTAATAATCCTGCAAAAGGTTAATTACAAACTAGGATTGAATTTATAAAAATGAAGAAAACTTTATTCGATAAAATTTGGGATTCCCATGTGATAGAATCTATACCCAATGGTCCCGATATTTTGTATATCGATAAACACTTAATACACGAAGTCACGAGTCCGCAGGCTTTTAACGAGTTGAAAGAACGTGGGATTTCGGTATTTAGACCAGATCAAATTGTAGCGACAGCAGATCATAATACCCCGACTGAAAATCAGCATTTACCGGTTAAAGATTTGTTGTCTAGAAAACAACTTAAGGAATTAACCCAAAATTGCGAAGAAAATAATATTACGCTTTATGGTCTTGGCCATCCTTATAATGGAATTGTTCACGTAATGGCTCCTGAATTGGGAATTACCCAACCGGGAATGACAATGGTTTGTGGCGACAGCCATACCTCTACTCACGGCGCATTCGGAACTATTGCCTTTGGAATTGGCACCAGTCAGGTTTCCCAGGTTTTCGCCAGCCAGTGTGTTCTGGTTCAAAAACCAAAGAAATTACGCGTAAATGTAAACGGAAAACTCAAAAAAGGGGTTTTACCTAAAGATGTGATCCTTTATATAATCAGCAAACTTGGGACAAATTCTGGAACTGGATATTTTTGTGAATACGCTGGAAATGTTTTCGAAGAGATGTCTATGGAAGGCCGAATGACGGTTTGTAATATGAGTATTGAAATGGGCGCCCGTGGTGGCTTGATCGCTCCAGATGAAACGACTTTTGAATATGTAAAAGGTAAAGAGTTTGCACCCAAAGGGGAAAACTTTGAAGCAGCACAAGCTTATTGGAAGACATTAAAAACCGATGAGGACGCCGAGTTTGACCAGGAATATTCTTTTGATGCCGAAGATATTGAACCGATGATCACCTACGGAACAAATCCCGGAATGGGCATAAAAATCACTGGTTCCATTCCAATGGAGGGTGGAAAAAGCGATGCAAAAGCTTTAGCCTATATGGGCTTTAAACCCGGAGAATCTTTACTTGAAAAAACTATTAACTGGATTTTTATTGGTAGTTGTACCAATTCCAGAATTGAAGATTTTCGCCAGGCAGCGGCTTATATAAAAGGTAAACAAAAAGCTTCAAATGTAAATGCACTAATTGTACCCGGTTCGCGCCAGGTAGCCGCCCAAATTGAAGCCGAAGGCTTACGGGAAGTTTTTGAAAATGCCGGTTTCACCCTTAGACAACCAGGTTGCTCGGCTTGTTTAGCAATGAACGATGATAAAATTCCTGCAGGCGAATATTGCGTTTCTACCAGTAACAGAAATTTTGAAGGAAGACAGGGACAGGGTTCCAGAACAATATTAGCAAGTCCGTTAACTGCCGCAGCCACGGCTGTTTCAGGAAAATTAACCGACTTTACAAAACATTTAAATTAAGATGGAAAAGTTTATCACATTAACCGATACAGCGGTTCCTTTAGAGATAGAAAACGTAGACACCGACCAGATTATTCCGGCCAGGTTCCTAAAAGCTACCGACAAGGCCGGTTTTGGAGAAAATCTTTTTCGGGACTGGCGTTTCGACAATAACGACCAGCCAAATCCTGAATTCGCATTAAACAAACCGGAATATAAAGGTTCCATCCTGGTAGCGGGAGATAATTTTGGATGCGGTTCCAGCCGGGAACATGCAGCCTGGGCAATTAAAGCCTATGGATTCACCGTGGTTGTTTCGAGCTATTTCGCCGATATTTTCAAAGGAAATGCACTTAACAACGGTTTGCTTCCGGTTCAGGTAAGTCCGGGATTTTTGGATGAGCTATTCATTGAAATCACCAAAGATCCTTCCGTAGAAATTAAAGTCGATCTGGAAGCTCAAAAGATCGGGATTCCAAAGAAAGATATTTCAGAACATTTTGAGATTGATCCGTATAAAAAAACCTGTATGATTAATGGTTTTGACGATATAGATTTCCTGGTAAGCAAACTGGACGCGATTAAAGAATTTGAACAGAAAAAATCACATAAAACACAAGCAACCACACCCTTGTAGTTAACCGTCAAGCTGAACTTGTTTCAGCTTCTAATATGTTGAATAACTAAAAAACTTAGATCCTGAAATAAATTCAGGATGACGCAGACAAAAAAATTTTATAAGCATATAAAAACCACACATAAAGAAGAAGAAAAATGAAATTAAAAATAGCAGTCTTGCCCGGAGACGGGATAGGCCCCGAAATTACACAGCAATCAGTTAAAGTTTTAAAAGCTGTAGCAGATCGATTCGATCACCACTTTCAATTTGAAGACGCCTTGGTAGGTGCGGCAGCAATAGATTTGCTGGACAATCCGTTACCTGAAGCTACGCTGGAATTGTGCAAGAAATCTGATGCTGTGTTATTTGGGGCAATAGGACATCCAAAATACGACAATAATCCAGATGCAAAAGTTAGACCTGAGCAGGGGCTCTTGCAGCTAAGAAAAGGCCTCGGACTTTTTGCCAATATTAGGCCGGTAAAAGCATACGACAAACTTATAGAACAATCGCCCTTAAAAGCTGACCGCATTGCAGGCGCCGATATGGTAATTTACCGCGAACTTACCGGCGGAATTTATTTTGGCGATAAATTTACTGCAGAAGACGGCCAGAGTGCTACCGATGTTTGCACCTATTCGGTAGAAGAGATTTCACGGGTAGCTAACCTGGCTTTTAAGGCTGCAGAAAAACGTTCAAAAAAATTAACCCTGGTGGACAAAGCCAATGTTTTAGAAACTTCCAGGTTATGGCGTAAAACTGTTACTGAAATTGGAAAAGATTATCCCGATGTGGAATTGGATTTCCTTTTTGTGGATAACGCTGCAATGCAAATGATTTTGAACCCAACCCAGTTCGATGTTATTCTTACTGAAAATATGTTTGGCGATATTCTTTCTGATGAGGCCAGCGTAATTGGTGGTAGTATCGGCCTACTGGCATCAGCCTCAGTAGGAAAAGAAAGCGCAATGTTTGAACCTATCCACGGTTCTTATCCGCAGGCAACCGGAAAAGGAATTGCTAACCCGGTAGCCTCCATTTTATCAGCTGCGATGCTTCTAGAACATTTCGGACTTATAGAAGAAGCCGAAGCAGTTAAAAAAGCTGTAGAACTTAGTATTAAACTAAATGTTTGCACCATAGACATTAACAAAGACAACCATTATACCACAGAAAAAGTGGGTGATTTCCTTGAGGGGCTTATCAGTGAAGTTGATAATATTAGCATCAACAACGAAAACCTGAACCTTGGGCAAATGACTATTATTTAAGATTATTTTTCTTCATTTATGTTTTGACCTCTCGCATTTCGTGTGGTTTTGCGGGAGGTTTTTTAGTGATACCCACTAGACAGGCGTTTGAAAGAACGTCTGTCTAGTGCTGGTTGAACTATCACGACTGAAGTCGGGATCCAATTATTCTTCACTATCAGCCAAATCCAAATATTAAACCTGATCCTTTTTCTTTCTAATTTCCTCCAATGCAAGATTATCCTTACTACCCAGGTGTGAATGTTTCTTACCTCCAGTAGCTTCATAGGTTCCTTCCTCAACCTGCCCACCGATTATTTGATAGGCTTCTCTAAACGATTTGCCCTGCATCACCAAATCGTTAATACTATCTACTGTAAACAGATATTTATATTTTTCATCCTGTAAATTGATATCTTTAACTTTAATTAAAGCTATAGAATGGATAAAAACATCCAGGATTTCTTTAATATTTTCAACCGCATAAATGCTATTTTCCTTGATCAATTGATAATCCCTGTGATAACCACTTGGTAAATTATTGGTGATTAAAATCATCTCGTTCGCGATGCTCTGGAGTTTATTGCATTTTCCACGTATCAGTTCGAAAACATCGGGGTTCTTCTTGTGCGGCATAATACTGGAACCGGTGGTGAGCTCATCAGGAAAAGTGATAAAATCAAAATTCTGACTCATATATAAACAAATATCCATTGCAAACCTGGAAAGCGTATTGGAAACCGAAGCGATATTCGAAGTCACCGTTCGCTCGCATTTCCCACGACCCAATTGCGCAGCTACTACGTTGTATTTTAAAGTTGAAAATCCCAACTCTTTGGTCGTAAATTCCCGGTCTATAGGAAATGAAGAGCCATATCCAGCAGCAGATCCCAACGGATTCTGGTCTACAACTTTTAAACCGGCATCTAGTAAATAAAGGTCATCAATAAGCAATTCTGCATAAGCCGAAAACCATAAACCAAAACTTGAAGGCATCGCTACCTGCAAATGTGTATATCCCGGAAGAAGTTTTTCCTGATGTTTATCTGCAAGTCCTAAAAGTACATCTACGAGGTTCTTTGTCTTAACGGAAATTTCCTGTAGATTTTCTTTAAAGTACAATTGCATGGCCACCAAAACCTGGTCGTTTCTGGATCGCGCGGTATGGATTTTTTTACCGGTATCCCCCAATGCTTTGGTTAGTTCAAATTCAATTTTAGAATGTACATCTTCAAAAGCCTCTTCAATCTTAAAAGTTCCGTTTTCAAGTTGTTGCTGAAGTTTAGACAGTTCCCTTTCAATATCTTTTACTTCGTCTGAAGTCAGGATTCCGACTTTACCAAGCATTTTAGCATGCGCTTTTGATGCTTTTAAATCGTATTCAGCAATATGCATATCCAGCTCCCGGTCGTTTCCCACCGTGAAATTTTCAATCTTTTTATCTATAGCTAATCCTTTATCCCAGAGTTTCATAATTTTATTTTTTCAGTCGAAGTCTTTTAAATTGAGTTATACGCGTCATCCTGAATCTGCCCGTTCGTTTAGGCGGGTTTATTTCAGTATCTAAGCTTTTAGAATCCTGAAGAAATTAGAAGCTGAAACAAGTTCAGCTTGACGAAAATATACCTTCTTCTTGGTTTAATATTTTCTAAAAGCCTTTTCAAGCAATTTTATATAAGTTTCAATCCCCTCCTCTATTTCATTCACATAAATAAATTCATCTGCGGAATGCGACCTGGTGGAATCACCGGGACCTAATTTTAAGGAAGGGCATTTCAGCATCGCCTGGTCTGAAAGCGTTGGTGAACCATAGGTTTCCATTCCTAACGCAATTCCAGCCTTAACCAGCTCGTGATCTGGAGGAATAGAAGACGAATTCAACCGAAGCGAACGGGCGGTAATTTCATCTACTGGCGCTCTTTCCTGAAGAATTTGATCAATTTCAGCATTCGAGTAAGCATCATTCACCCTAACATCGATTACCAGATCTACGTGACCCGGAACTACATTATGCTGGCTCCCGGCATTCATCTGGCTTACGGTAAGTTTTACTTTTCCCAAAGCTTCCGATTCCTTTGGAAAATCAAACTCCTCAAACCATTTTAAAACATCAGCGGTTTTATAGATTGCGTTGTTATCGTTGGGATGCGCGGCGTGTGAGGGAGTTCCCTTTACTTTTGCATCAAAAACCACCAGGCCTTTTTCGGCAATGGCCAGTTGCATTAAAGTGGGTTCGCCAACAATAGCTACATCAATTTTTGGCATTTTTGGCAACATACAGGCAATCCCGTTTTCCCCGTTAATTTCTTCTTCCCCGGTTCCGGCAAAAATCAGGTTATATTTCAGGTCTTTGGCTTCGTAATACCACGTAAAGGTTGCAAGTAAGGACACCAGGCAACCACCCGCATCATTGCTACCTAAACCATATAATTTTCCGTCCTCAATTTTAGCTTCAAAAGGATCTCGTGTGTAAGCTGAATTCGGTTTTACCGTATCATGATGGGAATTAAGCAGCAAGCTGGGTTTATCTGCATCAAAATACTTACTGGTAGCCCATACATTATTTAAATGTCGAAAAAAAGTCATGTTCTTTTCTCTAAACCAGTCACCCAGCAAATCGGCCGTTTTAACTTCTTCTTTCGAAAAAGACTGGGTAGCAATAAGCTTTTTAAGTAATTCTATCGCATCATTTTGTAATTCTTCGAGCTTCATTAGTTACTGATTTTAGTATAAACAGATTCATTTTTTAATAACCTGAAATCACCAAGAAATATATTCTTCACACCACCTTCCAAAGCCTGGAAACAATTGTGTAGTTTTGGTAACATCCCGTCACTGATTACTTTTTCTTCGAGTAATTCCTTATATCTTTTCCTGGTAATTTTTTCAATTACCGAATCATCGTCTTCTGCATCGGCTAGTACGCCTTTTTTTTCGAAACAAAAGTAAAGTTCGGTTTCATAAATTGAGCTCATTGCTTTAGCGATTTCTGCAGCAACAGAGTCCCCATTGGTATTGAGGAGCAATCCATCTTCTGTACAGGAGATAGCCGAAAAAACCGGCGTTATCTGTTGTTTTAAAATTGAATTTATAAATTCTGAATTAACCCTCTCAACGTCCCCAACAAATCCAAAATCAACTTCCTTAACAGGGCGTTTTTTGGAAACAATGCTCATCCCATCTGCCCCACAAAGGCCCAGTGCGTTATTCTGAAGAGCCTGGAGCTTAGCTACGATGCTTTTATTTATAAGTCCGCCGTAAACCATGGTAATCACTTTAATCGAATCGGCATTGGTAATTCTACGCCCCTCAAACATCTGGGTTTTATAACCGAGTTTTCCTGCAATTTCAGTAGCCAGGTTTCCCCCGCCGTGAACCAAAATCTTCGGACCTTCCAAAGCCACAAAATCATTTAGGAATTCAGCGAATTTCACTTCATTTTCAATAAGCTTCCCTCCTATTTTTATAACTTTTAAAACCTCTTTTTCCATATTATTTCAAATTGTAACCTTCTAGCGGTTAAGCATTTTTTCCTAACTCACTTTCTTTCACTTTTTCCTTTAAAATCCTTTTTAAAACAGCTTGTGCGGCAAAAGTTCGATTTCCTGCTTGTTGGATAACGACTGAATTATCAGAATCCAAAACATCATCGGCAATCACCATATTTCGTCTAACCGGCAAACAATGCATCACTTTTGCATTATTAGTTTTTATTAATTTTTCTGCGGAAAAAGTCCAGGTTTTGTCCTCACTTAATTTCTGCCCATAAGTTTCATAACTGCTCCAGTTCTTTACATACACAAAATCAGCATCTTTTAAAGCCTCGTTCTGGTTATGGATTACAGGAACATTTTTAGTGATTTCAGGATTCAAATCATAGCCTTCGGGATTGGTGATTACAAAATCAACATCCAGTTTTTGCATAATTTCGGTAAAAGAATTGGGTACGCTTTGAGGTAATGTTTTTGGGTGTGGTGCCCAGCTAAGCACAACTTTTGGCCTGTCTTTTTTCTTTAATTCTGAAATTGTTATCGCATCGGTAAGCGCCTGCAATGGGTGGCCTGTAGCGCTTTCGAGGTTTACTACGGGAACCGAAGCGTATTTTTTAAAACTATTCAATACCGTTTCAGCTTCATCTTTTTCTTTGTCCTGCAGATCCGGAAAAGCCCTTACCGCAATGATATCGCAATACTGCGACAATACAGCTGCTGCTTCTTTTATATGTTCAGCTTTATCGGAATTCATTAGGGCACCATCTTCAAATTCCAGTTTCCAGCTGTCACTCCCGGCATTCATAACCATCACGTCCATTCCAAGTAATTTTCCCGCTTTTTCAGTACTTAAACGCGTTCGCAAACTCGGATTAAAAAAAAGCATCCCCAGGGTTTTCCCTTTACCTATTTCCAGTGAAGAAGAAGCTTTTTTTAGCTCCAGCGCTTCGGTGATTAATTGCTGTAAATCTTCTATATCTGATAATTCGGTGTAATTTTTCATTCTATTTTCTTTCTTTTGAATCAATCTAAAAGTTCTCAATCTCGTCATCCTGAATTTATTTCAGGATCTAACATATTAGAAGCTGAAACAAATTCAGCTTGACGATTTTTTTGAAAGTGATTCTTTTAATACTGAAATCACTTAATTAACTAAATCTCGCCTTTGTTCGACGTGGTAGTTGTTCAATTTAAAACAATCTTCAAAGCTTTAAATAACTCATCAAAATGTTCTATTTTAATATTTAAAGGCGGTAAAATCCGTAACAATTTTTTGTTTGCAGAAGCACCCGTAAAAATTTGATGTTTAAACAAAAGCTCTTTTCTTAGCTGCGCGATCTCAAAATCGAATTCCAGGCCAATCATTAATCCGCGGCCTTTGATTTTTTTAATCTGAGGAATTTCCGCTGCTTTCTCCTTTACATATTCAAAAAGTTCAGTGGCATTTGCCAAAAGATTCTCTTTTTCAATAACTTCCAAAACCGAAATCCCAGCAGCACAGGCCAAATGATTTCCACCAAACGTAGTTCCCAGCATTCCAGATTTTGCCTGAATAGATTTATCGATTAAAATCCCACCAACCGGAAATCCATTGCCCATTCCTTTCGCTACAGAAATAATATCAGGACGAATTTTGTGTTTTTGAAAAGCGAAAAAATCACCCGTTCTACCATATCCTGACTGCACTTCATCAGCAATTAAAACCGATTTGTATTTTTTACACAATTCAGCGATTTTTTCATAAAATTCAGTAGATGCCTCATCCAGCCCGCCAACTCCCTGGATCACTTCAAAAATAACCGCCGCAACATCGCCTTTTTTCAACTCACTTTCAAGGGCTTCAGAATCTTCAAAACCAAGTTTGGTCGCTTTATGATTCTGGTTAAACGGGGCTTTGATATTTTCATTATCGGTCACCGCAACAACTCCGGATGTCCTTCCGTGGAATGCTTTATCAAAATAAATAATCCTATCCTTTCTGGTGTGAAAAGAAGCGACTTTCAAAGCATTTTCATTTGCTTCAGCACCCGAATTACATAGAAACAAGCTGTAATCTGTTACCCCCGAAAGCTTTTCCAGTTTATCGGCAAGTTCCTCTTGTAAAGGGTTTTTAACCGAATTTGAATAAAAACCGAGTTCGCCAACTTGTTTAGAAACTGCATTTACGTAAGCGGGATGCGAATGCCCTATAGAAATTACCGCGTGACCACCGTAGAGGTCTAAATATTTCTTGTTTTCTTTATCGAAAACATAAGCACCATCACCCCTAATTGGGGTAATATCATAAAGCGGATAAACATCAAATAAGTCCATATTTAATCGGTTGTAATCGTGTTTATTTTCTTGAATGAAGCCTGGATCCCTTTTATTAAAGACGAACTCAGGCCGTTATGTTCCATTTCGTTTAATCCTTCAATCGTACAACCACGGGGCGTGGTTACCTTATCGATTTCTTCTTCGGGATGTTTGCCTGATTCTATAAGCAAGCTGGAAGCTCCCAAACAGGTTTGCATAGCAAGTTGCTGTGCATCTTTTGCATCAAAACCAAGTTGCACCGCTCCCTGGGTGGTGGCGCGTATAAGACGCATCCAGAAAGCAACTCCGCTGGCACAAATAACCGTGGCGGCCTGCATTTTATTTTCAGGAATAATAATACTTGTGCCCAAACGATTAAAAATAGCCTCGGCAATAGCGATTCGTTTTTTCCCTTTTTCGTTACTGCAAAGACAGGTCATTGATTTTCCAACAGCAATAGCTGTATTGGGCATTGACCGAACAATAAATTGTTCTTCCCCAACAATAGCCTCAATAGCATCAATTTTAAATCCTGTAATTGTGGAAATAAGCACATGCTTTTCATGAAGATCGTCTTTAATTTCTTCCAGGATCCGCTGCATTTGAGTGGGTTGTACCGCAAAAATCAGGATATCTGAATGCTTCACCGCTTCGCGGTTATCGTTGGTGACCTTAACCTTGGCATATTCCTCATATTCCTGAATTTCTTCAGTCTTTCGTTTGGTGAGGTACAAGGTGGTAAACGCATTGTTTACAATAAGGCCTTTCGCAATGGAAAGTCCCAGGTTGCCTGCTCCTATAATGGCTATTTTCATTGGTTTGGTTTTAGTTGATCGCTTGGCCACGAAATCACTAATATCTTTTGCCAAACCTCATAGGTTTTCAAAACCTGTTAGGTTTAAACATATACAATTCGTGTATTAGTGGCTATTTTTTAAAAATAACTGGCTTTTAATTTTAATCCTGAAGTCTCTTCAAAGCCAAACATCAGGTTCATATTTTGAACAGCCTGCCCTGAAGCACCTTTCAGTAAATTATCAATAATACTCGTAATCAAAATTTTATCATCGAATTTCTGTATTTTCAGAAGGCATTTATTAGTATTCACCACTTGTTTTAAATGTAAATCTTCCTCAACTACAAACGTAAAAGCCGAATCCTGATAAGTTTCGGAATACAGCGCTTTAGCCTCTTCTAAATTTCCTTCAAATTTGGTGTAAGCCGTGGCGTGGATTCCCCTGGAAAAATTCCCCCTGTTCGGAATAAAATTTATTTCCGGGAGCTTATTATTCTGAAGTAACTTTAGGCTCTGCCCTATCTCATTCAAGTGTTGGTGCTCAAAAGCTTTATAACTGGAAAAGTTATTATCCCTCCAGGTAAAATGCGTAGTGGAAGAAAGTGAAGTCCCAGCGCCCGTTGCCCCGGTAACCGCGTTAATATGCACATCTTCTTGCAATAATCCGGCTTTGGCAAGTGGCAAAATCGCCAGGCTAATTGCTGTTGCAAAACAACCGGGATTAGCGATAAGGTCGGCTTTCTTTATCTTCTCTTTATTGAATTCAGGCAGGCCGTAAACAAAAGAGTGTTCTCCACTCATTCTATAATCGGTACTCAGATCTACGATTTTGGTATTTTCTGAAAACTGATTCTCAGCAAGAAATTTCACTGAATTTCCATGTCCCAGGCACAAAAAAACCACGTCAACATTTTTATTGATTTCCCCGCTGAATTGCAAATCGGTTTCGCCCAGTAAATCCTGATGTATCCCCGCCACCGGTTTTCCGGGTTGGGAAGTGCTGTAAACAAAATCCAGTTTAGTTTCAGGGTGATTGATAAGTATCCTAATGAGTTCCCCGGCCGTATACCCGGCCCCGCCAATTATTCCTGCTGTTATCATTTCCCTTCTTTTACATGTTGGTAGATCTTTCCGGCATTCGATAGGATTTTTATAAATCCTTTTGCATCATCTGCCGTCCAGGCTTTATTTTCTTCGCCGTAATTTCCGAAGCTGGAATTCATTAAATCGTTTTGAGATTTAATTCCATCAAGTGTAAATCGATATGGATGCAGCGTTACAAATACTTCGCCGCTAACCTGCTGCTGGGAACTTTCTAAAAAAGCCTCCAGATCTCGCATTACAGGCTCCAGGTACTGGCCTTCATGCAAGTGCGTGCCATACCAGTTAGCCAGGTAATCCTTGTGTTGTAATTGCCATTTACTAAGGGTATGTTTTTCCAGTAAATGATGGGCTTTTATGGTGATAAGCGCAGCTGCAGCTTCAAAACCAACCCTTCCTTTTATTCCTATAATCGTATCGCCAACGTGAATATCACGGCCAATGGCATATTTTGAAGCTATGTTTTCAAGGATTTCAATATTCTTTTCCGGAGAATTTTCTTTGCCATTTACTGCGGAAATTTCTCCCTTTTTAAATGTCAAACCAATCTGTATGGCTTCTTTCTCCTGAAGTTGGGAAGGATAAGCACTTTCAGGTAAAGGTTTTTCTGAAGTTAGCGTTTCCGCCCCTCCTACACTGGTTCCCCAAAGGCCTTTGTTCACCGAATATTTTGATTTTTCCCAATTCATTTCAACTCCATTCTCTTTCAGGTATTCAATCTCTTCCTGACGGCTGAGTTGCTTATCCCTGATTGGCGTGATAATTTCAATTTCAGGAGCGATAATTTGAAAGATCATATCAAACCGCACCTGGTCGTTTCCGGCGCCTGTACTGCCATGGGCAATATACTTAGCATCGATTTTTTTTGCATAATTAACGATCTCTATGGCCTGTACTATCCTTTCTGCGCTTACCGAAAGCGGATAAGTATTGTTTTTCAAGACATTTCCGAAGATTAAATATTTTACCACCTTTTGGTAAAATGAAGAAACCGCATCGATATTTTTATAGGTCTTTGCTCCTATTTTTTGTGCATTTTCTCCAATTTTCTTCACTTCTTCTTCTGAAAATCCACCTGTATTTACGCTCACTGCGTGGACTTCAAAATTTTCTTCTTTAGACAAATATTTTGCGCAGTAAGAAGTATCCAAACCTCCACTGTATGCTATAACTACTTTTTTCATTTGATTTATTTCGATTTTAACGTCATCCTGAACTTGATTCAGGATCTAACTAACTTAGAAACTGAAACAACCCCGAAGTTTCGGAACAGGTTGACGATCAATAAGTTTAATTTTTAACTCCCGTTTTTTTCTTTTTTGTAAAACAAGGTCTGTTTTATATTCTTCAACCTTTTAAAAGCTTTATCATTAAAGCTTTCTTTTTTGTCTTCTTTCTTTGTATCCTTTTTTCTTTCTGGATCATACATCATTCCAGTACAGAGGCACATATTACGTTCGGTTCTGGTTAGAATATCGTAATTCTTGCAGGTTTGACAGCCTTTCCAAAATGCGTCATCATCGGTAAGTTCAGAAAAGGTTACGGGTTGATATCCAAGTTCGTAATTTATCTTCATCACGGCCAGGCCGGTAGTGATCCCGAATATCTTTGCATTGGGATACATTTTCCTGGAATGGTTAAAAACCACCTCTTTGATGTCTTTGGCCAATCCCTGGTGCCTAAAATCTGGGTGTACAATTAAACCTGAGTTCGCCACATACCTATCGTGGCTCCAGGTCTCGATATAGCAGAAACCGGCGAATTTTTCGCCGTCTAAAGCAATAACCGCATTACCCTTCTCCATTTTTCCAATGATATATTCAGGGGTTCTGCGGGCAATGCCCGTGCCTCGAACCTTTGCAGATTCTTCTATGGTTGTACAAATAATCTCAGCGTATTGAGCGTGAGATTTATTAGCAATGACAATCTTCATTTGCTAAGAAATTAGTGAGAAAATAAATTTGATTTGTTTTTTTGAAAGGGGAACCGGACTCACCTAAGTTCCATTAAATTATACACGCACCGAGGTGCGACGCGGGAAGCGGCGGCGAACAGGTATAATTTCAGAAATGATTCTGAAATTTAAATTGGACGGTATATTTTGTGGATCTCTCAAGTTATAATTAAAATCAAATAATATTAAAAAAGAATAATGAAATTTACTTCTTACCTGCGGCGGCGCGGGAAGAAGCGAAAAACGGAAAATATTATTTGTTTCATTGAAAGCATATTGTAAATGTACATAATTATTTTAACCAACAAAATATTTATACTAAATACTGAAACAAATTAGGCTTATCATTGAGATATTCCCCGTAAAAATTCTTCGCTTTCATCCTGGCTACCAATGGCTCAAAATCGGCAGGATCGTTTATTTCTATCCCAACAACAGCTGGGGCATTTTCACGATGATGCTTTTTTGAGTATTCAAAATGGGTAATATCGTCTTTAGGCCCCAAAACCTTTTCCAGAAAATCTTTTAAAGCTCCTGCCCGCTGAGGAAAACTAATCACAAAATAATGTTTTAGCCCGGCATACAATAAAGCTCTTTCCTTGATCTCTGCAGTTCGGGTGATATCGTTATTGCTTCCACTCACAATACAAACCACGTTTTTTCCTTTGATTTCTTCAGCAAAAAAATCGAGGGCACTTATGGCCATTGCTCCTGCGGGTTCTACCACTATAGCATCCTGATTATAAAGATCAAGGATACTTTGGCAAATCTTCCCTTCCGGAACGGTAATCATTTTATCAAGATTTTGCTTACAAATTTCAAAATTTCGGCTCCCGACTTTCTGCACCGCGGCACCATCTACAAAACGCTCAATAGATTTTAATTCTACGAGTTTTCCTTCTTTTAAAGAAGAAGTCATAGAAGGCGCGCCCTCCGGCTCTACACCAATTATTTTAGTATTGGGCGAAAGTTCCTTGAACATAGATGATAATCCGGCTAAAAGTCCGCCCCCGCCAAGGGGTGCAAAAACATAATCTATAGGTTCAGTGGCTTGTTCCAGGATTTCCAAACCAATGGTAGCCTGCCCTTCAATCACCTTTTCATCATCAAAAGGATGTATAAATACCAGACCAAACTTTTTGGCGTGTTTTGTTGAACTTTTAAATGAATCGTCAAAAGTATCGCCTTTTAAAACCACTTCTACCCACTCGCCACCAAACATCTTTGTTTGCTCTACTTTTTGCCTTGGGGTGGTAATTGGCATATAGATCACGCCTTTTACCTGCAGTTTATTACAGGCAAAAGCTACACCCTGTGCGTGATTTCCGGCGCTGGCACAAATAACCCCTTTATCCAGCTGTTTCTGCGGAAGACTTGAAATCTTATTATAAGCTCCGCGAATTTTGTAAGAGCGAACCTGTTGCAAGTCTTCCCTCTTCAACATCACATTTGCTGAAAATTTCTTACTATAGGTAAAAGATTGCATCAAAGGGGTTTTTACCACCACTTTGGAGATGCGTTCGGCCGCTTCTTTTACAGCTTTTAACTGAGGTTTATATGTTGTTTTATCTGCCAGCAAAGTATCCATTTTATTCCTGTATTTTTTTCATTGCAGTCATCGCTTTTCTTAGCCTTCCTCCCACCTTTTCAACGGGATGTTGCCTAATATCATCATTAACTGCTATTAACTGCTGATTGTCCACTCCGGTATAATCCGTTCCAAAAGAATGACCTATAACCTCTTTTGGCAAGGCACTCACATAATCTTTAATAAGTGGTTTTGCCGAATGATCGAATAAATAACAACCATATTCTGCCGTGTCAGAAATAATCCTGTTCATCTCGAACAATTTCTTCCTGGCAATGGTGTTGGCGATTAACGGGGTTTCGTGCAGGGATTCATAATAAGCTGAATCTGCAACAATTCCTGCTTCTACCATAGTTTCAAAAGCCAGTTCTACACCAGATTTCACAAAGGCTACCAATAAAACTCCTTTATCGAAATATTCCTGTTCTTTGATTTCTTCAGAAGTTGCTTTAGATTTTTCAAAAGCGGTTTCCCCGGTTGCGGCTCTCCATTCCAGCAATTCTTTATCGCCGTTTTCCCAATCTTTCATCATTCTACTGCTAAAAGCTCCGGAAATAATATCGTCCATATGTTTTTGAAAAAGCGGGCGCATTATTTGTTTTAATTCTTCGGAAATCTCATCGGCCTTGATCTTGGCCGGATTTGAAAGCCTATCCATCATATTGGTAATCCCGCCGTGCTTTAAAGCTTCGGTAATGGTTTCCCAACCATACTGAATAAGTTTCGAGGCAAAAGAAGGTTCAACACCTTCAGCTACCATTTTGTCATAGCTAAGAATAGAACCCGTTTGCAGCAATCCACATAAAATGGTTTGTTCTCCCATTAAATCAGATTTCACTTCAGCCACAAATGAAGATGCCAAAACACCGGCTTTATCGCCACCGGTAGCAACGGCATAGGCCTTGGCCCATTCAAAACCAATCCCCTGCGGATCGTTCTCTGGGTGTACCGCAATTAAAGTTGGCACTCCAAAACCTCGTTTGTATTCTTCCCTAACCTCACTTCCGGGACATTTTGGCGCCACCATAATTACGGTGATGTCTTCCCTAATTTTCATTCCTTCTTCCACGATATTAAACCCGTGAGAGTAAGAAAGCACCGCGTCTTTTTTAATATGAGGTTGAATAGCTTTTATTACCGAAGTATGTTGCTTATCTGGCGTTAGGTTAATTACCAGATCGGCGGTAGGGATCAATTCTTCATAAGTTCCCACCTTAAAATTATTTTCTGAAGCGTTTTTAAAAGACTGTCGTTTTTCCTTAATAGCCCCTTCACGAAGCGCATAAGAAATATCCAAACCACTGTCGCGCATATTCAAACCCTGGTTAAGGCCTTGTGCACCACAGCCCACAATCACTATTTTTTTCCCTTTTAAAGCAGCCACTCCATCGCTGAATTCATCACTACCCATAAATCTACAGGTTCCCAGCTGGGCTAATTGTTCACGTAAAGAAAGGCTGTTAAAATAATTCGTCATCACTTTTATTTAATTGGTTGTATCAAATTTTTCTAAAATGTTCGAGATTGGCATTTCGTTTTTGGTCACGGCAATAGTGCCGGAACGTACAAACTGCATCAATCCATAAGGTTTTAATTTTTCGTAAAGGCTATCGGTTTCGTGACGTTTTCCGGTTTTTTCTATCACAAAAAACTTGGGAGTAACCGTCACGATTCGAGCGTTAGATTCTTTTATAAAATCCTGGATATTAAGATCTTCAACAAAATCTGCTGAATTTATCTTATAAAGTGCCGTTTCCTGGTAGATCATTTCATCATCGGTATGATAGAAAGCTTTAATTACTTCAATTTGCTTTTCTATTTGTCCCGCGATCTTTTTAACCTGATCTTCAGTGACCTGCACCACGATTGTAAAACGCATTACCCCATTTACTTCGCTTCTGGAAGCGGTAATACTCTCAATATTGATGTGCCTTTTTTGAAAAATAGCCGCAATACGGCTCAAAAGGCCTATGTTGTTTTCGGTATAAACCGAAACTGTGAAATCTTTCTTTTCCATTACTCTAATCTTATGTCTGAAACTGAAGCCCCGGTAGGTACCATCGGGAATACATTTTCTTCCTGTTCAACTTTTACTTCAAGGAAATAAGCTTCTTTAGACTCCATCATTTCCGTAACGGCCTCTTTTAGATCTTCTCGCTTACTTACCTGTTTTGCTTTAATATGGTATCCTTTGGCAATTGTTATAAAATCGGGGTTTACCATCTCTGTGGACGCATAGCGTTTCTCGAAAAACAACTGCTGCCACTGGCGTACCATTCCAAGAAAATCATTATTTAAAATCACGATTTTCACCGGTACTTTAGTCTGAAAAATCGTGCCCAGCTCCTGAATGGTCATTTGATAACCACCATCGCCAATTACGGCTACAACATCCCGATCTGGTGCGCCCATTTTAGCGCCAATAGCTGCCGGAAGCGCAAATCCCATAGTTCCCAAACCTCCGGAAGTTACATTGCTCCTGGTTTGGTTGAATTTAGAATAGCGGCAGGCCACCATTTGATGTTGCCCCACATCTGAAACAATTACCGCATCGCCTTTGGAGCATTTATTGATCTCATCAATAACTTCAGCCATTCCAATTTTGCCGCGTTCAGCATTTAGATCATTTTTAATGATTTTATCGAATTCAATTTGATAATAATCTTTAAATTTTTGATGCCAGGCTTCGTGCTTGTTCGGTTTTAAATGCTCCAATAAGATTTTAAGGGTTTCATTTACATTCCCTAAAACCGGGATATCCGCATGTACGTTTTTATTAATTTCTGCGGGATCAATTTCAAAATGGATCACTTTGGCCTGTTTGGCATATTTCTCCAGGTTTCCGGTTACCCTATCGTCAAAACGCATCCCGATAGCGATCAATACATCGCATTCGTTGGTTAAAACATTTGGGCCGTAATTGCCGTGCATCCCAACCATTCCCACATTTAGCGGATGATCAGTTGGCATAGCGGAAAGCCCTAAAATGGTCCACGCAGCCGGAATACCCGATTTCTCAACCACTTGTTTAAATAGTTCTTCAGCCCCGCCTAAAATCACACCCTGACCAAAAACGATCATAGGTTTTTTAGCATTGTTAATCGCATCAGCAGCCCTTTCTAATTCTGATAAGTTTATTTCAGGCTTAGGTTTATAACTTCTAATACCGGAGCATTTTTTATAAGTAAATTCCAGTGAAGCAAACTGTGCATCCTTGGTAATATCGATTAAAACCGGCCCCGGTCTTCCCGAGCGCGCAATGAAAAATGCTTTTGCCAGAATCTCTGGAATCTCTTCAGCTTTAGTAATCTGATAGTTCCACTTGGTTATTGGCGTAGAAATCCCAATGATATCGGTTTCCTGAAAAGCATCGCTTCCCAGTAAATGTGAACCTACCTGCCCGGTGATACAAACCATGGGGGTTGAATCTATTTGTGCATCTGCAATTCCCGTAACCAGATTTGTAGCCCCAGGACCCGAGGTAGCCATAGCAACGCCCACTTTTCCACTTACCCTGGCATAACCTTGCGCGGCGTGTGTTGCGCCTTGTTCGTGGCGCGTGAGGACGTGGTGAATTTGGGTTTGGTATTTATACAATTCATCGTAAACGGGCATAATTGCTCCGCCGGGATAGCCGTAAAGCGTATCCACACCTTCTTCCAACAAACATTTTATCACTGCTTCAGCACCTGAAACCTTGGTTGTTTTTGGAGAAGAAACTTTTTCGAAACTAGCTGTTTTAACTTCCATAATTCACCTTATTAAAATTCGTCGGTAACGCAACCTTGTGAGGCCGAAGAAACCGTTCTTGCATATTTGTAAAGCACTCCCTTATTGAATTTTAAAGCGGGGGCTTTCCAGTTTTCTTTTCTTTTCTTTATTTCTTCTGCTGAAAGTGCAACTTCTATTTTATTGGTTTCAGCGTTAATGGTAATCTCATCCCCGTCCTTTAGAAAAGCAAGTAAACCGCCTTCCTGGGCTTCCGGAGTGATGTGCCCGACGACAAAACCGTGTGTTCCACCAGAAAATCTTCCGTCTGTTATTAAAGCTACATCTTTACCGAGTTTTGCACCCATAATTGCTGAAGTAGGCTTAAGCATTTCCGGCATTCCCGGGCCACCTTTTGGGCCCTCGTACCGAATGACGACTACATCGCCTTTTTTTACTTTTCCTTCTGAAATGCCATCATTAGCCTCATATTCACTATTAAACACTTTAGCGGTTCCAGTAAATTGTAACCCTTCCTTTCCTGTAATTTTTGCTACCGAACCGCCTTCAGCAAGATTTCCGTATAGAATCCTGATATGCCCGGTTTTCTTGATCGGGTTATCCAAAGGCCTGAATACATCCTGGCCTTCTTCCATATCGGGAACATCAGCAAGGTTTTCAGCTAAGGTTTTTCCGGTTACGGTAAGACAATCGCCGTGAAGCATATCGTTTTTCAGCATATATTTTAACACCGCAGGAATCCCGCCAATTCTGTGTACATCTTCCATCGCATATTTCCCGCTTGGCTTTAGATCGGCTAAAAATGGCGTACTATCGCATATTTTTTCAAAATCTGTTAGATCAAAATCAACTTCAGCCGATTTCGCTATGGCCAAAAAATGCAGTACCGCATTGGTAGAACCTCCTAAAACTGTAAGCAGTCTTATCGCATTTTCCAGCGATTTACGATTTACTATATCTCGGGGCTTAATATCTTTTTCTATTAACAAACGAACCGCCTTTCCAGCTTCTTCGCTTTCAGTTTTCTTTTCTTCACCCACTGCCGGATTTGAAGAGTTATATGGCAAAGCCATTCCCAAAGCTTCAATAGCCGAAGCCATTGTGTTTGCAGTATACATTCCGCCGCAGGCCCCTGCCCCAGGACAGGCCTTTTCTATAATGCTTTCGTATTCCTCTTTTTCTATATCACCGGCGGTTTTAGCACCCCAGGCTTCAAATGCTGAAACCACGTCCAGTTTTTTACCGTTGTGGCAACCGGAAGCGATGGTACCGCCGTAAACCAAAATCGCAGGACGATTAATTCTTAACATCGCCATAAGTGCGCCTGGCATATTCTTATCGCAGCCTACAACGGTAATCAGCGCATCGTAAGACATCGCGTGGATCACGGTTTCCATAGAATCGGCTATAATATCTCGGGATGGCAACGAATAGCGCATTCCCGGCGTTCCCATAGAAATCCCGTCGCTAACACCAATGGTATTAAAAATTAAACCGACAAGCTCATTTTCATTGGCTCCTTTTTTAACTAGTTTAGCTAAATCGTTAAGGTGCATATTACACGGATTGCCCTCGTAACCCGTACTGGCAATACCTACAAATGGCTTTTTAAAATCTTCTTTGGTTAGTCCTATCGCGTGCAACATTGCCTGTGAAGCCGGTTGCGAATCGCTTTGTGTTAAAACTTTACTGAATTTGTTATGCATTACTTATTTCTTCTTCGTGTGATTTAAAAATTAAAAGTAAGCTGATAAGTTGTCAAGACAGTATATAAGCAGGAAAAAGCACTACTTTCGGAAGAAAAACAACAGGCTCAAACAACTGAATAACAAATACTTAACCTCCTATTAATTACGATAGCTGAAAAGGCTATTTTGCAAGGGAAAATTTCATTGAAAAAAGTTCAAAAATCAATAAAATTAAGGTGTTTAAAGGATTCTTAATTTTATGACTAAAATTTTAAGATTTTAATGTTTTGAAGGAAATTTATGAGAATTTGGTAATGATTCTTTGTGGAGTCTAGGTTGTGGGTTATGAGTTGTCTGTTGTTGGAAGTTTGATGTTTGTTGATGGGGATTGTTGTTTCGCCACGAATCCACTAATATTGCCATGCAAAATTTGAGTGTCAGTTCGATTTCGTTATTTGAGCTGAAAGCGAAAATAACGTTGTATCGAGAACCTTAGAAATTGCACTTCTCAATACTTCCTCCTCACATCGGAAATCGAAGTGACGTGGAAACTTCAATCGAAAGATCGTCGCGCTCGTTCCTCGCTCGCAATAACGAGTAAAAAACTAAAACTGCAAACTGCCTACTGACAACCGAAAACTGAACCTACTTTTTCTTCTTTAATGAATACAAATCCTTCCTTCTATCTTTCATATTCCGTACACTACCAAAAGCGTGTAGTTCTTTTAGAAGATCTAAATCTACATCTACTAGTAGTGTACTTTCGGTGTTTGGGGTGGCTTCGGCTTTAATTCCGTTTACGGGGAAGGCGAAGTCAGATGGCGTTAACACTGCGCTTTGGGCATATTGAATATCCATATTATTTACCTTTGGCAAATTCCCTACAGATCCAGCAATGGCAACATAACATTCGTTTTCTACCGCTCTTGCCTGGGCGCATATTTTTACCCGGGAATATCCGTTTTGAGTATCGGTCATAAACGGAACAAAAAGAATGTTCATTCCTTCTTCGGCGAGAATCCTACCGACTTCAGGGAATTCTACATCATAGCAAATAAGTACGCCAATTTTTCCGCAATCGGTATCAAAAGTTTGGAGTTTGCTACCACCTTTCATACCCCAGGCGGCTTCTTCAGCCGGAGTGATATGCAATTTTTCATAGCGCTCATAACTTCCGTCCCTTCTGCATAAAAAGCCCACATTGTACATATGTTCGCCAATTACCATAGGCATACTACCGGTAATGATATTTATATTGTAATTAACCGCGAAATCCTGAAAGGTTTCCAGCAAACGTTCGGTATAGGTCGAAAGTCCGCGGATGGCTTCAGGTTCAGTCAATTCATTAAATTGAGCCATAAGCGGCGCGTTAAACAATTCCGGGAAAAGAATAAAATCACTCTGATAATCACTAACCGCATCCACAAAAAATTCAATCTGTGAAACCAGCGCATCATAATCCTTAAAAAGTCGCATTTGCCATTGCACCAGCCCAAGCCGAACCACCGTTTTTGGCGTATCTATAAGTTTAGTGGTTTTGGTGTAGTAGATATTATTCCACTCCATCAATACTGCATACTCCTTACTTTCGGCATCGCCGGGCAAATATCCTTTAATTACTTTCTTTACGTGAAAATCGTTGGAAAGCTGAAAAGACAACACAGGATCGTGAATTTCCTGCAGTTTTACTTTCTCTATATATTTCTTTGGAGTGAGTTCTTTAGAATAAGTCGCGTAATTAGGAATACGGCCACCAAAAACGATCGATTTTAAATTAAGCTGCTCGCAAACTTCCTTTCGGGCTTCGTATAAACGTCTTCCAAGGCGCATTCCGCGGTAATCGGGATGAATAAAAACATCTATTCCGTATAAAATATCGCCGTTATTGTTATGCGTAGAGAAATTCTCCCCCCCGGTAATTTCCTGGTAGGTATGATCTTCGTCAAATTTCTTGGAATCTATAATTATGGAAAGTGCGCAACCCGCAATTTTGTTGTCGATTATAATACAAAACTGACCTTCGGGAAACTTATTCACCAGGGTTCTGATCTCATCTTTGCTCCAATACTCATCGGGCATTTTATTGTAACTCTTAATCATAGAAACCTTGAGTTCCTGATAATCTTTAAGCTTTAAATTACGGAGTTCTATTTTTGGCGTTTCGTTCACGGAAGTCAGTATTTATTTTCGCGAAGATACTGTAGAAAATCTTGGTTTGAAAATAGGAAACCGGTTTGCCACGAATTCAGGAATAGTTTTTACTGAATTGTGTCTTATCTGTCTTAAACGTCACCCTGAAGTTTGACGTCACCCTGAACTTGTTTCAGGGTCTAAGTACAGCTTAACTCCTTTTCATCTTAGATTCTGAAACAAGTCAGCATGACGTTACAATTTATACGTAAACTTACAACAACAAAATTCTATGTTTAATGGCAAAAAGTACAAGGCCGGTTCGGCTTCTTACGTTTAGTTTTTGAAACAAACTCTCGCGGTATCCGTCTATGGTTTTTGGACTTAGGTTCATCTCGTTGGCTACCTCTTTGTACGTCATTTCAGTACAGGCGTGGCCAAGAAATTCTATTTCGCGTTTGGTTAGATGGGTGAATTTATTCTCTTTATTCCGGTTTTTAATGGCTTCAGAAACCGCATCGGTATAGAAAAAACCTTCTTTTATCACTTCATCTAAAGCAAACTTAAACTCGTCGGGATCTATATCTTTCAGTAAATAGCCGCGGCAACCGAGTTTCACCATAAAAGTGATGGTTTCCTCATCGTCTTCCATAGTAAGTGCCAGCACTTTTTGATTGGAATGGTTTTCCTTAAGCCAGGCCATAGTTTCGGGCCCGTCCATAATAGGCATTCTAATATCCAGCAAGACCAAATCGGGTTTTGGCTGATTGGCTTTAAATTTATCTACCAGTTCCCGTCCGTTTTTGTAAATTCCGTAAACCTCATAATTTTCAAAAGAATTTACTAGGTTTTTTAAAGATTGCGCAAATAAAGTGTGATCGTCTACAATTGCTACGGTATTATTCATCTTGTTGCCCCATTAAAGAATAGCGTAAAGATAAAAAAGTTCCTTTGCCCATAGCACTTTCCAGCTTAAACTTTGTTTGTATTAAGGCTGCCCTGCTTTCCATATTAAATAATCCTGAATTCTTCTGTACTTCTTCCAAATCAAATCCCTGCCCGTTATCTTTAGCGGTAATAATGATTTCTTCGGAAGTAAACTCAATGCGAACAATTAACGCTGAAGCCTTCGCGTGCTTTATCACGTTAGAAAAGAACTCCTGAAGGATCCTGAATAAAATAATGCTGTGTTGTTGCGGAATTTCCTGTTTTTCGCCGGTAATTTCCAGTTGGGCTTCAATAACCCCCATTCGCTGAAACCTTGCCAGTTCATTTTCTACGGAAACCACCAAACCGGCATAACCAATAACCTGGTTGTTTAAAGATTTTGAAAGCGAGCGCACTTCCTGAAGCGAACTGGCCACGGTTTCTTTAATTTCCAAAACTGAAGTTTTCTCGGCCTCAGGCAGGTTTTTTGAAAAGATATTTAGCTGCATGTTAGCCACGGAAAGTAACTGACCAATATTATCGTGCAACTCCCAGCCCACGTTTTTTAGGGTTTGTTCCTGCATTTCTAAACGCGATTGGGAAATTTCGCGCTCAAAACGCTTTTCGGCTTCAAATTGTTCCAGTAACATTTTATTTTTGCGTCTTTGGTACACTATAAAAAAAACGATCACAAAAGCCGTTAGCAGCAGGATCACTACCACAAAGTAGATGATAAGTAAGAGTTCTTCTTTAGAAAGCATTTTTTAAATTCTTAGTAGAAGTTTTTTTCTTGTTGGCCAGCAATAAAAAGGCAATACTATAGGAACTATACATAAAAATATTCATTGCAATCATAATCAAACTGCTGAACTCCACAAATTCCGGACTTTTATCATTAAAATATTCAAAATAAATGAAAATAGGGCTAGTAGTTAGAAAATATAGAAGCGCCGCAAAGGAAATATAAAAACTGATTTCCCTTTTTACATTCAAAATTTTAGGACTCAGCAGAATTTCAAAATAATAGTAGAAAATTACCCCTAAAAGAAAAAAACTTCCCAATAAATAAGTAACCACTGAATTACTCTTAAAAAATACATCTGAAAATATTAAATTGGCAATACAGATTATAACATATAAAATCAAGCAATGATTGATAATCCGCCTTATTTTTTTATTTGAAATATTCCAGGTAAAGTATAGAATATAAATCACAAAACTGATAATCAAATAAGGATTATATAACCAATAAGTTCTGTACAAAAAAGTTTGCTTTAGAAAATGTAATTCTTCATTCCAGTAGATTGCAGCCGGAAATAATCCTATACTTTCAACAAAGAATGTTAGCAATAGAAAATACGAAAAAAACCCAACCGCTTTATCGGCTGGGTTTTTCTGGTAAAAATATAAGCCGCATATGGCCGCAATACCCTCAAGTAAAAATACCAGGAATCTAAAATCTTGCATTAATATTCCATTGGAGGCCAGCCCGAGCCAATTGTATTATATGGCTCAATTTCATAATTATTAGGGTCAGAGTCTTCCTCTGCATTTTCCGTATCACCCTTAGCTTCTTTGGTTGGAGAGAGAAACATGGTAGTATAGCTTTTTTTCTCATTGGTTTTAGGATAAGCTCCTAAATAAAACCTAATTCCCGGTTTTTCTACTCCCTGCTCCTTAGATTTCTCCTTTACATAATCCAGGTATTCCTGCAATTCGTCCACGCTGTACCAGAATTCGCGGGTATCTTCATAACCCTCGGCTTCCCTAATATCTTTTCCCCTGGTTCTTACCCATTCATCTTGTTCTTTACGCGCCTCTTCTACGCTAATGCACTTTTTTGGTTTTTTCATTTGTTTTAGTTGGTTGGTTAAAAACTTAATTTTTTGTTAAGGTAAATTTAGGAGAATTTTTTTGTTTGGCAAATGTTTCCGGTTCTCGGTTCTCAGTTGTGAGTTTTCTGTTTTTGGTTATCATTTATTGGTTCTTTCTCGGTTGAACTAGATTACAAGTTCCCACGAATACAAGAATATTTTTTGTTTCGTCATTGCGAGGCGGCGTTAGCCGATGTGGCAATCTGTTCTGGATGAGTTCTCGGATGTCAGTCGCAACACGAAATGACGGGAACTCTAAACAAAAGATCGCCGCACTCGTTCCTCGTTCGCGAAGACGATAACAAGATACCGACTGAAGTCGGGATAATTCGATCAGCATTTTGAATACGCCTTCAGCTTTTAAAAAATCCGATCTCATCAAAAGGGGGTTTTTCCCCTTGTAGCAAGTCTACTAATCTTCTACTTTTGATATTGTCATTTTAGTTAGCTAAAATGTTTTGGGGCAAAAAAGTGTCGTCAGTGGTGTGAAGTCTGATTGGTAGGGTAATCAGATTTTTCGTAAACCTAGACGGCACTTTTTTATTTTAGTGAACCTGTGTTTTAAAAAGGCCATTGGCCGAATTTAAAATATTAGGGCGAACTAATCCCGATTTTATATCGAGATCTTTCTACCTAAATACATTTCAAATCTCATTTTCATCTAATTGGACAGCTTTCTCTAAATTTTATTCGAAGAACCATTTTATCATTTAACAATTTAGATTTCAGAAAAGAATTTAACACCGGATCTAAAATGTTCTGAAGCTTAGAAACAGCTTAGCGTACCAGGAAATCCCTACTGATGTCGGTATAATTCGATTAGTATTTTTTAATTCGCCTTCGTCTTTTTAAAAATGAGATCTCATCAAAAGGGGATTTTTCCCCTTGTAGCAAGTCTACTAATCTTCTACTTTTGATATTGTCATTTTAGTTAGCTAAAATGTTTTGGGGCAAAAAAGTGTCGTCAGTGGTGAGAAACCTGATTGGTAGGGTAATCAGATTTCTCGTAAACCTAGACGGCACTTTTTTATTTTAGTGAGCCTATATTTTAAAAGGCCTCTGGCGGAATTTAAGGATCAAGCCCAATTGTTGTGGAATAGGTAAAAATTGTCGTTAATCTATACAGTAAGAATTCTATATTTTTCACTCCTCTAAACTGACTTCTAAAGGCTTTAATTTTGGCATTAAAAGATTCTGAAACAAGTTAAGAATGACGTTCTAAGGAATGATCACGATTTCAACAAAAATCTAACCATATCCCCAGCCTTTTTCTGCGCCATAATATTAATTCCTTTTTCACTTAGCTGCAAAACTCTTGGATAACCACCGGTGGTCTGGCAATCACGCATTAAGACGATTAATTTCCCGCCGGGAGTTAATTGCACAGTACCCGGAAGGACCGGGCCGGTTATAATTGGTCCCAGTTGATTTTCTAAAACCTCACTAAGCTGGATCGCCATTCTATTGTTATTTTTATCTACGCTGAATTTGCTCTGTCGTAAATGACTTTTTAAAGTTTCGGGAAGTTTTTCGAATTCAGGGCCGGGAAAAACTTCTATTTCTTCAGATTTCAAATATTCATCATCAAACTTTATCGCAGCGTGAGTCACATATTTTTCTTCCTCAGAAGCTTCATATTGCAGTTTCATTCCTTTCTCGAGCTTTTCGTGACTGGTAATATCTTCGTACCAACTTCGGCTTCCCAGGACTTTTTCGGTTTTAAAACCGTCCAGGATTGCTAAATAAGAACGCATTCCATATTCTGGCCTTCCAAAAGATAAAATATCACCTTCATGAATTTTCACTACTTCATTATTATCAATTTCAGTATCGTTTAGTTTTGGAGAAAGGTAAGCTCCGCTAATAGCAATTTTTGTGGCTGCCGAAAATTTAAGTTTTGGTCCCATTTGGGTAATTTCCATTACCGCAGCATCGGCCTGATTTTGTAAAATCAGGTTGGCGGTTTTTAAAGCGATTCTATCCATCACTCCACTTAAAGGAACTCCATATTTTTGAAATCCGCGACGTCCAAAATCCTGAATAGTGGAAAATAATCCCGGATATAAAATTTCAACTTCAGCCTTCATAATTTTCTTTTTTTAGTTGAAAATTTCCTTCTGAAACCTGTGCAGAAATTTCTTTAAGTTCCGCTTTGGAAACCGAATAGAATTTCACTTTATCTCCTGCTGAAATTTCACAAGGTGGATCGTTATTTTTATTGAATAACTGCACCGGGCAGTTGCCTAAAATTTGCCATCCGCCGGGGCTCGATTTTGGATAAATTCCGGTCTGATTTTCACCTATACCAACGGCTCCTTTTTCTATCTTCATTCGGGGCTGGTTTTTTCGGGAAATCTGAAGCTTTTCATCGAGCCCTCCCAGGTATAAAAATCCTGGTAAAAAACCGGTGAAATATACCGTGTAAAACGGCCTGGTATGAAGCTTAATAATTTCTTCTTTCGAAAGGTTTTTTTCCTCAGCAATAAGTTCAAGGTCCCAGCCAAATTCTTCATCGTAACAAACCGGTAGACGAAAAATTTGCCGGTTATTTATTTTTCCTATCTTAGCCTCACTTAACAGCTCTTTAACCGCCGAAACCTCATCATAGAGGTTTTCTATACTAAACATATAACTAATTAATAACGAGTTATATGTATTGATTATCTCAACATTTACTTCAGTATATAATTCTTCCAGTTTATTTTTATAAAAGAGCAGTTTCTCGAGTAGTCTCTCGCTAATCTCCGGCTCAAATTCTATAAGAATCCCCCGCTCTCCCATCGGTTTTATTTTAGGAAAATCGCTCATTTTGTATTCTTGATTTTAATATTGTGTTCAGCAAATTTCTGCTTTAAAAAAGTAATGATTTCTACTGAATTTGGAGTATCGCTATGCAGGCAAAAAGTATCAGCTTTACAGGAAACTTTTTCGGTATTTTCACAGTTGATTTTTCCTTCAGAAAACATTAAAAACAGATGCTCAAAAACAGCCTTTTTATGGGTGATTAATGCGTTAGGTTTTGAACGTGAAACCAGGCTTAAATTAGGCTCATAATTTCGGTCTGCAAAAGCTTCAAAAACGATTGGAATATCACCCTTAGCAAGTTTAGAAATTACCGATTTTGGCGGACAAAAAAGCGCTAAATTTTGGTCGAATTCAAGCAAAGAATCAATGATGATCTTAGCTGTTTTTTCATCTTTTGCGGCTTCATTATAAAGTGCTCCATGAGGTTTTACGTGAGTGATTTTCACCCCTTCTGCTTCAGCCAATTGTTTTAAACTTAAAATTTGAGCAACAATAGAACGCTGCAACTCTTGCGCAGAAATATCCATAGGTTTTCTCCCGAAATTCTCCTTATCCGGATATGAAGGATGCGCTCCTATCTCAACCCCATGCTCCATGGCCAGTTTAATGGTTTTCTGCATCGTTTCCAGGTTGCCTGCGTGGCCACCACAAGCAATATTACAGGCAGAGATGTGCGGCATCAAGTCAGCATCAAAATCACCTCCTTCGCCTAAATCACAGTTTATATGGATTTCTTTCATATTATTTAAATAATTATTTATTCTGTTCATTTTTTCCATCGATGAAAAAACGAACCAAAAAAATCTAGGCTTACGAAACTTTATCTAAATTTATCGTTCTGCACCTAAATTTTAGGAACTCGCAACTAAACCTTTGATAATCAATAAAGCAATTTTGCTCAAACAGCCTAAAATTTTACGGTGCTTTCACTTCAAATTCATACGATAAATTTTCGGTAGGCCAAAAATCACAAAATCCAAGTATAAAATTTTAAAGAAAACCCTTAGGCGTTAAGGAATATCGTTACTCGCTTTAGATGATGATTAATAACCATGAACCACACTTAGGATTGATTTAACGCCCAGAAACAGGGAGATGGCTATCACCACTATTCCCAACAGGTTTTGCAGTTTAGAATTGCGATGTGCGCCTAAAACCGAAGCTTTATTAACTACCCAAAATAAGAAAATCGCGATGACGGGCAATAATATTCCGTTAGCAATTTGGGCGAAGCGTATAATTTCAATTGGATTGATCTGCAGGGAAGAGAAGAAAACACCCAAAATAAGAACAACCGTCCAGACTATTTTAAATTTTGCTGATTTCATTCCTACATTCCAGCCAAAACAACCTTTTACCACATAAGCTGCGGCCAAAGGTGCTGTTATTGAAGAAGTTATACCCGCTGCCAATAGGCCCAGAGACATAAACCAGGTGGCAAATTTCCCGAAAAGCGGCTCCAGACTCACCGCCATATCTGCAGCTGAATTTACATTTGTTAAGCCCGAAGAAGCCGCGCTTATAAGAATCGCCATAGAAACCGCCCCACCCAAAAATATAGAAACCACCAGCTCTTTTCTGGCAATAGGCAAATAAGAAGCTTCCTTCCACTTCTCACTTACCAGGGACGCGTGTAAAAAAAAATTATAAGGCACCACGGTGGTACCAACAATAGCCGTTACGGTAAGTAAACCAGCAGCATTACCGGTTGGGATTAGTCCGTTTAAAATTTCTAAAATATTAGGTTTGGTAAGGATTGCGGTAAGCACAAAACTAATGCTCATTAGTAAAACCAGACCTATAAATATCTTTTCGAGGGTCTTATAACTTCCACTATACAAAAGAATAAAAGCCAGGCCACCAATAAAAATACTCCACAGATTAAGCGTAAAATCGCCAATTTGCAGGTTCTTAACCCCAAAAATAGCTTCAGCCCCTAAAACTGCTCCGGTAATGTTACCCGCTTCGTAAGCAGCGTTCCCGACAACAATGGCTGAAAAAATAAGAATGATCGCTAAAATCCTGAAAACAGGTCTTTTAATTTCTTCCCGAATAACGTCGCTTAAACCCTTTTGCGAGACCACACCCAGCCTTGCAGCCATTTCCTGCAAAATTATACAGGAAAATATAGAAAGCAACAAGGCCCAAAGCAGGCTATAGCCAAATTCAACCCCGGCCAACGTACAAACCGTAACCGTTCCCGGCCCAATAAAAGCCGCCGAAACAAGTATTCCCGGTCCAAGGTTATTCAGGAAATTGCGCACTACAGGTCTTTAGATTCCTGCAAGGCATAAATGGCGAAGCTTCCCAGCCAATGGCCGCCTTCATAACTATCCCCAACTAAATTAGGAAAAGAATAAGCTACGTGCCTATCGGCAATTCCCTGTAGATGAGAGAATTTATCGGGATATTGATTTATAAGTCCGTAGAAAACCCAGGCACGGCTAAAGTTAAGTCCGTCAAGATGTACCAGTTTTCCATCGGTTCTATCAGAAACTTCTCCAACTTCCATCTCATAATCTTCAGATTTTAGCTGTGGAAGAAAATCTTCAAGCCACATTTCAAAAGCATTTTTCGGCAAAACACGGCGCATAATATTAACTTCTTCCAAACAAGGAGACAAGAAGTCGAAACCACCCGGTTCCCAGGTTATCGGGCAATTATCATCTTTTAAATAAAAATCTTTTGCTCGTTTTGAGATTAATTCCTTTAACTCGGTGTTTTCTGTTGCAACCGCATAATCGTATGCGAAACTCAAACCAAAAGCGGTATTGGCGTGTTCACCAACTCTAATTGGATAATTCAATTTTGGAAGAAATTTTAGGTATTTATCAACAATAAGATTGGTAAGCGGATCTAAGTTTTGTTTTAATTCAGTAGCCATGGGATCGTTCCAGGTTTCTATTTCTTCAGCGAGTTTCAGTAACCAGGCCCAACCATAGGTACGCTCAAAAGAATCGCTTTGTTCCCGGTTAAAATAAGCCACTTCGCCCTGAATATTTTCAGCAGAAAGAGATTCCTTTAATTTCTCCTTAATAGCTTCAGCTTTCGCCAAATCAGGAAACTGCTTTAGCAAACTCACCAAAGACCAATGCGCGTGCACCGAAGAATGCCAATCAAAACAGCCGTAAAATGCAGGGTGTAATTCAGACGGCTCACCTAACGCCTCTTTATTCTCCAGGGTTTGATTAAGTTTATTGGGATATTCGGTATTAATACAATTCAACGGAAGTTCGGCCAACCTATTGGCTTCCTCTTTAGTAAATTCCACACGGTTTTCCCCCAATAAATCTCCGGCCAAAGTACTTTCTTCTTCGATAGTATCACTCTCCATTTCGGAAACTTCTTTAGCTTCCGGTTCTCCTTTACACGCTATAACTGAAACGGCAATAAGCAGCAATAAACCTTTTTTCATAGTAGTTTGGTCTTAACAAATAAGTTGCCCCCGGACAAATGTGCGAGGCAATGAGAAAAAATATATTCAAAATTTCTATAGTTTCTCAAGTGAGTAAATATAATTTTAAAAGTTGACATAGATAAAACTATACTCCTATCAAAAATATCAAAATTCTCTTAAAAAAAGGATAATTTATCCGAGCCAGCCATCACGGTCCAGACTTCTATATTGAATGGCTTCACTAATATGGTTTCCTTTAATATTTTCTGAATTTTCCAAATCGGCAATAGTTCGGGAAACTTTAAGAATACGATCGTAAGCTCGGGCCGATAGGTTTAAACGCTCCATCGCAGTTTTAAGCAATGCTTTTGAAGCTTCATCTAGCGCACAAAATTTCCTTATTTGACGAACACTCATTTGCGCATTATAATGAACAGATTCAGATTCTTTAAAACGTTCGGTTTGCAAATGGCGTGCAAGGGTTACTCTTTTTCTAATATCTACGCTGCTCTCCCCACGGCGTTCTTCGCTAAGTTTTTCAAAAGGAACGGGAGTAACCTCAATATGAATATCTATCCTATCCAAGAGCGGTCCGCTGATCTTACTTAGATAGCGCTGCATTTCTGCCGGAGAAGAAGTTGCCGGCGCATCGGGATCGTTGAAATAACCACTGGGGCTCGGGTTCATACTCGCCACCAACATAAAGCTGGAAGGATAGGTCACCGTAAACTTAGCACGGGAAATAGTCACTTCCCGATCTTCTAATGGTTGACGCATAACCTCTAAAACGCCACGCTTAAATTCAGGAAGTTCATCTAAAAATAATACGCCGTTATGTGATAAAGAAATTTCTCCCGGCTGTGGGTAAGCTCCGCCCCCGACAAGGGCTACATCTGTTGCAGTTGTAAAGTAGGTGGTGTACATTTGCTGAAAATTCATGGTTATGACTAAAGTAGCAATTTATGCCAGAGTATCCACAAGTGACAATCAAGATTATACAAGACAGGTTGAGGAATTGACGGAAAAAATAATCAAAGACGGTTATACTGGCGAGGACATTGACGTGTTTGCGGAATCCTTGTCTGGGTACAAGTTTGACAAGGAACGGCCCGAAATGGATAGATTAAATCAAAAAATAAAAGAAGATAAAAATTACTATACGAGGGTCTATGTTACGGAGATTAGCCGAATTGGTAGAAAACCGAGAAAAATTAGGGATATTATAGAAACTTGGAATGATGCTGGTGTAGATTTGTATATCCATAATATCGGGCAGAACACACTACTCCCCAATGGTAAGAGGAATGCTGTTGTCAACATGATTATTCAGGTATTAGTGGAATTTGCCCACAGTGAAGGCGAACTCTTCAAACAAAGAAGCCGAAGCGGACTTTTGAGTTCTGCCAAGGCAGGTAAGGCAGGAGGCGGTAAATATTTACCCTATGGATACAGAAAAGATAAAAACAAGATGTTGGCAATATGCGATGATGAAGCTGAGGTCATTGAGATGATTTTTGACCTGTACCGTAAAGATAACGGCACCAAGGTTATTAGTGGAATTCTGAACAATAAAAATGTGCCTACCAGGACCAACAAAGCCTTAAAAGGTAAGGAATTAAACTTCAAGATTAGGAAGAAGGCGGAAGATATAAAATGGAGTGACAAGCAAGTTCATGATATCCTTAAAAATACAATCTACAAAGGTAAGAGACGATTCAAAGATAGAATCCTGGATGCACCATCGATTATTCCAGAGGAATTATTTGATGAATGTACAGACATTAGAAAAAGTAAGACCCACCGAAACCATACAACTGAATATGTTTATTTATTGAAAGACCGCATCATTTGCGGTTGTTGTGGACGGAACTATTTTGCCAAGTTCAAACCTAAAGTGGGTGGTGACAAGGTTTATATTTGCTCTAGCCGTCTTAAGAAAAATGGTAATTGCGGTAACACTGGGATTAATATCAGTTTAATTGAATCTGCCATTTATAACGAAATAATTTCCAGTGATTCGATACTGAAATACATAAACAAAAAAGATGAGGTTAAGAAAAGGTTAGAAGATGACATGGAGCAATTAAAGAACCGCATAGTCACAAACGAAAGATTATATGGGGAATGTGTCCATCAACAAAAGACATTGCTTAAAATTGCCTTAAAAGTGGATATGGATGCCGAACTATACGCTAATGAAAATGCCGAATTGGTTTTGGAAGAAAACCGTTTGTCCGATAAACTCAATAGGGATAGGACCCAACTGAGAAAAATTAAAAGTAGCTTGAAGAAACAGAAAGACATAGGTACCACTGCGGCTATGCTTAAAAATGCAAAGGAAGACCGTGCTGAACTGCGAGCAATTTTTCTCAACCTGATAGATAAAGTTATAATAAATGTAATAGACAAGGATACAGTTTTAGCCAACGTATTTCTGTCGATTGAGCAGGTGGTTCTCCCGAATTCATTAAGATTATTCTTGGACACTAAGGGCCTTAGACTGCGAAAAAAAGTTTATAGATATTTGCCGATGGAAGGAAGGAATGATGCCGTTAGGTACAATGAAAATCAGCTTCAGACACCTGTACAGAAATTTCAAGAAGAAATATATATAGTCAACGAAAATGCTGGACTAATGGATACAGATTATCTTACGATATCACACCAAAATGTTTTAACAATACCCATAAATTAAATGACACTATGACTTTACCATATATTGTAACAGCCTTAAATGAAGGAAAAAAGTTTTTATGGGTCCCTAAATTACCAGATTATTTACAACATCGTCAACAATAATATTATGATCGTGTGCCGGGGCACACGATCATACCATCAGGTGGTTAAGGCAGTCTCTATGTCCCCTGGCCCCCTGTTCGATTCTTCCCAACTCAATCTTCCAATCTTATAGTTACGAAAATTGTGATTTAGTACCGAAACCTTTCTTACAATAGGTATTTCATGGGTTCCCATTTCATGGTCCCGAGTATCTCTTCAAATTTTTGCCCAGAAAATATCCGATTTGTAAATACGGAGGGTGCAAATTCAAATCTGGGTATATTAACACTGTTCAATATCCCTACTCAATTTTTTTTCATTTATTTTTTTATATAACATACTCATCATCAGCATATTATTTTTTTTTATAAAAAAAATGATGCATAAGATTTACAATTTTCCTTTTTAGACGATACTTATTCATAACAAGCTGGTAGGAGACTTATTCCTCTTGTCCTGCTGTTGTATAATAATAAAAGTATTAAAGAATTAACAATGAATGTAAAACTTGATTATGAATCACAAATTGAAAGATATTATGGTACTTTAAAAAGAACAAGGTACTATAGCACCACCCAAATTATAGATATGGTGGGAATCTGTAAGAGGACCATGCGGTCAAGAATAAAACTACTGAAGGAAAAGTTCAAGAACGTTCCTTCAAAATTATATAAGGAAAATAACAAATGGTATATAGAAAGAAGTATTGTTCACCTCTTCTTACCAAAGTATAAATCCAGAACGAGCACTGTATATAACCAGAACTGGCAAACCTTTATAACCTGGATTACAAAGGATGCTTATGATAAAGAATACCATTATAGATTGATAGCTGAGGTACAGTATCAATTTCCAGAAGGAAAGTTCATGTGGGTAATTGAGCAGACCGAAAACGGGGTTAATCACGTCCATATGGTAAGTGACTTACCAACCAAGGATATTCAAAAGACCATAAATGCTGTACTGAATAGATACATACCCGCCACTGAATATCGATTGGAAGTGGCACCAATCAGAAACAAAATAAACGTAATAGATTACATGCTTAAAGATAGATACCTATGAAAGATTTTATAAATGACCAAATGACAAACTTCAACCTTGACCAGAATCCTTGGACCAAAAAAATGTTGATTAATTATATTTCAATTGAATACCAAGAAGACGCTGATTACTCCAATGAATCATTAATGCGGGAGTGGTGGTACTTATATGAAAATAATTTATTAGCACTTCTCAATACAGCAGAAGGTTTGAATTCATATCCAGGAAAGGATGACGAAGCTGGTAATAATGAGTAAATAACCCGCTTTTATGTGTACCATAGAAGCTGCTTATGACAGGTCACAACCCTACGATGTAAATTCAGTACTTTGTAGGGTTTTCTGCGTTTACAAGGGTTCTGAGAGCCTTAAATGCAGGTATGTGGCCAAAGTAGGTGATTGAAATTTAGAATTTAAATTTTGAACATTAATTACCTATCATACAATGAACGGAAATCTTTTGGTTTAATTTATTATTGATGATTTGGGTGGGCCATCAGCAAACTCTATCCACAACAAACTACTGGTTGTCCTATCTTCATAATAGAGTGTCCAGTCATTATCCTTAACCAGTTTTTTCATGCTATCATCACCCACATAAAGGACCTTTTGTAAGGTGATTCTAACACCATCTTTGACCCAATCATAATACTCCTGTTCGTAATCACCTGCCTGACTGGTAGGTTTGTGTTCAGGTTCAAATCCCATCTTATGCGAAACAACTTCAATGACTTCATCCAAGTCATATTCACTTATCCCATGCTGGGTAATTTTATAAATATATTTACCCCCAATCAAATCCACCTGGACATCCCTGTTAGTTTTTAATGTTACAATTTCAAAAGCCCTTCCATCGTAATTGCGAGTATCTTTAACTTCTATTAAATCTCTGTCTATTGTATCCCCTATAGAAAATCCTGCAACTTCAAATTTGATAATGTCCTTGGTTATATGGGTGGGTACTTCTGCATTTCCTTCCAATTCATATATGGCTGAATAGAATCTTCCGTTTACGGGGTAAAGGAGCAGTTTTGTGCCTTTAAATTCCCGCAATTCATAGGTTAATGTGTCAAAATATACGGTATCCCGATTAGGAATAAATTTAAAATCTTCATCAAATGTCCCTTTTGGTCCAATACTGGTGATTACCAACAACGAATCATTCAAAACTTCAATAGGTATAAGAGAGTCTCCAACCATTTTTCCAGTATCTGGCTCAAAATGGCTGTAGGAGTTATACATTCCGTTTTTTATCCAAACCCTCTCCTTATCCTTCCAATTATAGTTTAAAAATTCAGGACTATCAGAATCAGAATTAGAGCAGCTTGAAAAAAAACAGATTACAATTACAAGAAGGACCGTATTTCTCATCAGGGAGGTTTTTGTTAATGGTTTGCGAATCAAATATAATTAAAATAATTACCTCGATGTGATCCGCAGGATCGCATCGAAATGGATAGATAATAGGAAAAGTGTATCAAAAAAGGAAGTGTATCAAATTAAATCATTAATTCCCATTTTTGAAGCACAGTCATCGTATCAAAAAATATCAAAGATTTATTTTGACACACCATTAATATATTTTATCTTAGCAGTGTCAATAATTGAGAAACTATGGAAACCGCAATAATCGTTGCCAGATGCAGCACCACAGAAAAAAAGCAAGACGTTACCCGTCAGGTTAAAGAACTCCAAGAAAAATATTCTAATCTTTATGAGATTGTTGAGGTTTATAGTTATTATGAATCAGGAACTAAGAATTCCACAGATAATACTAAGATTCTAAATCTGGTAAAAGATAAAGGCATTGAAAATATTATTGTGTCCGAAATTAGTAGAATAGCGAGACGAGTTATAAAAGTCCTTCAATTCGTTGAGGTGTGTAATGAAAATCAGGTAAACATCATTATAGATAATTATAATTTACACACACTAACCAAGGAAAAAGAGGTAAATCAAATGGTTCACATGATGCTAACTATGGGTGCCTCTTTCGCACAAATGGAGTTGGATAGCACTATGAAACGAATGAATAGCGGTCGCAAGAAATTCGTTAAAGAAGGTGGCAAATTGGGAAGAACCGAGGGAACAACGGAATCACCTCAACAATTTTTGTCTAAGCACCGTGATGTGGTAAAACATTTAAAAGCTGGTCAATCGATAAGAAATGCAATGAAGTTAACTTTAAAAAGCAGTGGCACCGTGCAAAAGGTAAAGAAGTTGATGGTCTAATCCCTTCAAATAAGAAATACTCAATCAGTGTCGGACCTACATATTTCGCAAATCTTGTATTTATTATTTTTAGCTCCTTTAATATCTGTTTTTCTAATATCGCCCGTACAATTTCCTATTCCCCCACATCTTAAGTTAGTATGATAAGCATACGCATCATCACTTAAACAAATAAAAACAGGAAGAAATTCAAAATTTCTATTCAATACAGATGATGTTTTTGAAGGATACTCAATTGATATTTTAGGTTCTTCAAAATTGAATCTTATTTTGTTTCCTGAACTGGTTTGGTAATTATATGTAATCGGCTGGTTATAATCGGTACAATATTTAAAATTAAAATTAGCATTTCTTTTTATGTTTTTGACCACGGCTAAGTATTGTTCTTGAGAGGGAAAATTTATAACCACGTTAACTATTGCTGATTTATGAAATTTAATGTAAGTGTGATTTATTTTTCCTTGGTAATAAGGATAATTTTCACTTCCTCCTGAAAAATAATCGTCATTATTAGACAAATAGCTTTGGAAACCTTGAGCATTACCATCTAAGTGAGAATAATTCAGTTCCTGTGCAGCAACAGAGAGAGAGGAGAAAACTAAAAAGCAATAGGTTAGTTTATATAAATTTAATATCATAATTCTGAAATTGTGTATTGAACTGTTATTCCGTTTTTATCACTTTTGTCATGAACGCTAATAAAAAGCGTGTCATTTGTATAATATTCTTCACTATAGAAAACATCGTATTCAAGGTCGGGGTCATTAATCATAAATAGATGGGTAATGCCTTCCCCATCCTCATCTTCTTTTTTGAAAATTGCATCAAAGTTTATGACGATATCATCAGGATTATTTTTGTTTCTAATTCTTATCCAACCAGAATTCTCATCTGATTTAATAATAATATAAAATGGATTATCAACGCTCGGATTGTTCATATTTGGTTCCAATTCAATCCCATTTCTTTTTTGTTGGGTCCATACGGTATAAGCTTCAAGGTTCTCATTCATCAAGGTTTTGGTATAGCCAATATTGCGCATGAATTGAACCCGTGGAGAGGTTTGGGAGTAGGTTTGACAATAGATAAAAATAAATGGAATTATTAGTAATAATTTTTTCATCGAGGATAATTTCGGTTTATATGTATAATCTGCCTTTTGAAGAGAATTTAGCGCATTAAATTTTAACCGAATATACTAAAATTTTAAGAAAAAGCTAAGACAGATTACACAACCACCCACTATGTAACACTTACATCCGAAATTGTGTGATGAGGACTTCTAAATGGTCTTTGCGACATTAAACCTACATGTTCTTTTACCCTGCCAACAACACTATGAATTTTTGTAGTTTCCAGAGCTTCGTGTAAAGTCATAGGTGGCAAAATACTTGGTAAGCGTTTGGCCAGCATCGTTTTCCCAGCTCCAGGGGGACCAATTAAAATAATATTATGCCCGCCCGCTGCGGCAATTTCCATACAACGTTTTATAGATTCCTGGCCCTTTACATCTGCAAAATCATGTTCGGGATGATCAAGATTTTTGTAAAATTCTTCGCGGGTATTGATTATAGTTTGCTCTATTGACTCTCCTTTATCGAAAAAGTTGATAACCTCAGTTATATTTTCGACTCCATAAACTTCAAGACCGCTAACTATGGCCGCTTCTTTAGCATTTTGCTTCGGAAGAATAAATCCTTTAAAACCTTCTTCCTTGGCTTTTATGGCAATAGGCAAGGCACCTTTTATGGGCTGTAAGCTTCCGTCTAGCGAAAGCTCACCCATAATAATGTATTCTGAAATATTTTTTGCTTTAATTTGGCCTGAAGCGGCCAGAATTCCCAGGCTTAAACTAAGATCGTAAGCCGAACCTTCTTTTCTAAGATCGGCCGGCGCCATATTGACAATGATCTTCTTTCCGGGAAATTTATAAGTGTTATTTTGAAGGGCGGCGGCAATTCTAAAACTACTTTCCCTTACTGCATTATCGGGAAGGCCTACCAGATGATAACCAATGCCGGTTGCTACATTTACCTCTATAGTAATTGTAGTTGCCTCTACCCCAAATACGGCACTTCCATAAACTTTTGTAAGCATCTAAGCGTTTGATTTCTTAAATGTACTAAATTTTATGAAAAATTATAACTAATTATTAATAAGTACTTCTTTCCTGTAATATTCTATCAATGCATCAATTGGTCTACGCACAATATTCCCTATTTCTATCCCATAAGGTTGGGCAACTGCACGAATAATATCTTCGCTGAAATAAGCGATGGTACCAATAAAATGAACCGGTGTATTTTGTGCTTGCTTATAGCACATAACACGGGAATGCATAAAATCTGTAATTCCTTCGTGCACTAACTTGTAGAAATAGCCATTGCGCTCGTTGGAGAATATAAATTCAGCAAAAGAAGCCAGATAAGTATTTGGATTTTCTTTGCGATAGAGATTTTTCTTAATCTCATCAGACTCCATATTATATAACTTACCAAATTCCTCGGCGAGTTCCGGAGGCATTCTTTTGTAGTAGTAATCTCTTATTAGTCTTTTTCCGAAGTAATTTCCACTAGCTTCATCCATAAGAATATAACCCAGGGAATGAACGGCCTGGTGAATATCCTTTCCATCAAAGTAACAACTGTTAGACCCAGTACCAAGAATACAAACAATTCCTGGTTCTGTGGTGGCGGCATAAACTGCAGCAACCATATCTTCCAGAATTATGACTTCTTCTACATTGGTGAAGAAATTCGTGAAAATTCCTTCCAGTAATTTTTTAGGCGTTTCGGTTCCACAACCGGCGCCGTAAAAATGCACTCGTTCTACTTTATCCTTTACTTCTTTTAAATCGGTATTTTCTTCAATACGTTGTTCCAGTACTACCTCAGGAAATACTGCAGGATTTAATCCTTTGGTGCGGGTTCTAAGTAATTCTTCCCCCGTTGCACTAAGTAAAATCCAGTCACATTTTGTAGAGCCACCGTCCGCTATTAATATCATGTGTGTGAATATGGTTTAAATTAAAAAGCCTGAGGAAAGCGCTAAAAGATTAAAATAATCTAAGCGTAGCTTTCTTCAGGCTCTAAAATAAAATATTAAATTGAATTAACGTGTACTGCTAAATCAACAAGTTTGGCAGAATAACCATATTCGTTATCATACCATGCGATTAATTTGAAAAAATTATCGTTAAGTGCAATTCCAGCATCTGCATCAAAGTTACAAGTATGTGCATCTGATACGAAATCCTGAGAAACTACTGCGTCTTCTGTATAAGAGATAACACCTTTGTAAGATCCTTCAGAAGCTTTTTTGAACGCAGCTTTAACCTGGTCGTAACTCACAGACTTTTCAGTCTTAACCGTAAGATCTACTACAGAAACATCTGCAGTTGGCACTCTTAAAGCCATCCCGGTAAGTTTTCCGTCCAGTTTAGGAATTACTTTTCCTACAGCTACAGCTGCTCCGGTTGAAGATGGAATAATGTTAAGAAGCGCACTTCTTCCTCCTCTAAAATCTTTAGCAGATGGTCCATCTACGGTAAGCTGAGTAGCCGTAGTTGCGTGAACGGTTGTCATTAAACCTTCAACAAGACCAAACTCATCGTCTACTACTTTAGCAAGTGGAGCAAGACAGTTTGTTGTACATGAAGCGTTAGAAACAATAGTATCTTCTGCTTTAACATCGTTATGATTAACCCCCATTACAAACATAGGTGCAGTCTTAGATGGTGCAGAAATCACTACTTTTTTAGCTCCTGCTTTAATATGTGCATTTGCGTTATCTTTTTCTTTGAAGATACCGGTACATTCCAATACTACATCTACTCCAACATCTCCCCATTTAAGGTCAGCCGGATTTTTCTCTGCAGTAATACGAATTGTATTTCCGTTTACTATAAGGTTTCCGTCTTTTACATCAACATCACCTTTAAATTTACCGTGAACAGAGTCATACTTTAGCAAATAAGCCAAATGATCAACATCCAGTAAATCGTTTATTGCTACAACTTCTACGTCATTTTTTTCAGCTGCAATTCTAAACGCGATACGTCCAATTCGGCCAAAACCATTAATTCCAATTTTTGTACTCATAATTTAAATTTTAAAAATTTACACTGAAGTGATGTTTGCCACCCTTCTTAATTCTTGATCAAATTCCCTGTCTTCTTTTAAAGCAGTTTCCAAAGGCACGTGTACCACTTTTTGGTGGTGCACTCCTAACATGATATTGGTTTTACCATCGGCTAATGCTTCAACCGCACCAACACCAAGTTTACTGGCTAGAACACGATCAAAACAACTTGGAGAACCTCCTCTTTGAATATGACCCAGCACAGAGACTCTAATGTCATATTCTTCGTGGCTTTGCGAAATGAATTCAGCTAACTGAAAAATATTCTTTCCGCTCTTTTCACCTTCAGCCACCACAATAATGCTGGAGGTTTTTCCGGATTTCTTACTTTTTTCCAAAGAATCCATCATACGTTGAATTCCCTGGTCTTCTTCCGGAAGTAATATCTCTTCGGCTCCTGCACCAATACCACTATTTAAAGCGATATCACCTGCATCACGACCCATAACTTCAATTAAGAATAATCGGTTATGAGAACTTGCGGTATCCCTAATCTTATCTATGGCTTCTACCACCGTATTCAAAGCGGTGTCGTAACCAAGGGTATAATCGGTACCGTTAATATCGTTATCTATAGTTGCGGGAATTCCCACAATTGGAAAGTTAAACTCGTTGTTGAAATAAAGGCCACCGGTAAAAGTTCCATCTCCTCCAATCACTACCAAAGCATCAATACCGGCATCGGTAAGATTTTTATGAGCTTTTGCTCTTCCTTCTTTGGTTTTAAATTCTTCAGATCGGGAAGATTTTAAAAAAGTGCCTCCTTTATTAATGATGTTTCTAACAGATCTTGCGTTAAGTACTTCAAAATCTGCTTCTATAAGTCCCTGGTAGCCGCGGTAAATACCAACACACTCCAGATTATAGTATGAACAGGATCTAACAACCGCCCTTATAGCGGCGTTCATTCCGGGTGCATCACCACCGGATGTTAAGACTGCAATTTTATTAATTTTCTTCGCCATTAGGCCAAAGCTATTTTAATTCTACAATATAACCTAATTTACTAAAAAACTAAAACGTTTTCGGTTAATAACTAACAAAAACAGCCCTTTTGAGAGGGCTGTTTTTAGTATTTTAGTAAATTTATTACTTATTTATTAAGATAAAGAACTGCCAGGGTTCTAAATCCATATTTTTATCTTCGGAAATTTCTATCGTTTCACCCGATAGGTAATCCTCAAAATTTCCATTTATTTCTATGCTGAAAGTGGTATTTTCATCGCTCATATTAGCGATATAAATTAACTCAGCACCATCTTTTTCCCTTTTAAAGGCCAAAACTTTTTCTTCTTCTGAAGTTTCAATATTCTCATAAGAAGCCGCTTCTTTTCCACCGTGCAGGGCTTTGTTCTCATTTTTTAACTCTCCAAGTTTCTCCAACAATGGCCAAACCTTTCCTTTTTCCTTCGGAATAGTATCTTTTTCAAAAAATAAAAGCCTTTTATCCATATCATACTCCTGCCCGCTGTAAATTAGCGGCATTCCCGGTAAAGTGTAAGTAAGCGCCATCATAGTTTCTGAAGCATCTCCCATTCTCTCCTTTACCGTCCCGTTCCAGGAATTCTCATCGTGATTCGTCACGAAATTCATCAAATAATCGTCATCCTGATAAGTAGTATCGATTTTCTGCATATATGCGTCCCAATCTTTGACGTTTTTTTTACCCTGCGCCATCTCGTTCATAATATGGTGACCTTCCCAGTTGTAACCCATATCAAATGCATTTTCAAAAAGATCCTTGTCTTCTGACTCGGCTAACATGAAAACCGGTTTTATTTCTTTTAATTGAGGAACAATGCTTTCCCAAAATTCGGTAGGTATTTCTCCCGCAACATCGGCTCTAAAACCGTCTACATTGTACTTTTCTACCCAAAACTTCATTTCTTCACCCATAGCTTCATGTAGTTCTTCGTTTTCAAAATTTAGATGAGCTACATCTGTCCATCCCCAGGATTCCCCGGTTGCAGGATTTATAGGGTCTGTAACTTCGCCTTTGTCATTTTTATGATAATATTCAGGCTTTTCCTCAATCCATTTATGGTCCCAGCCGGTATGGTTAGCAACCCAATCCAGAATTACATACATTCCGTTTTCGTGGGCGGTCTCCACCAGTTCCTCAAAATCCTCAAAGTTTCCAAATTCAGGATTAACATCGGTATAATCTGAAATTGCATAATAACTTCCCAGGTATTTTTTTCTTTCTTCCGGATCCTCAATATCTTCTACTGAAAGATCACCTGTAGCTTTCCTGTTTTTCATAGAAATCGGGTAAATAGGCATTAGCCAAATAACTTTTACACCTAGTTCCTTTAATTGCGGAATATCTTCAGTAAAAGCATCAAAAGTTCCTTCGGGAGAATACTGGCGAATATTCGCTTCGTAAATAACCGCCGATTCCAACGCATCGTTAGATACCGGTGCGATTGCTTGTTCTTCTTCATGTTTTGGCTGCTCTTGTGTTTCGTTTTCTTTACAGGAAAACAAGGCCGTAAAGGCCAGCAGCATTATTAATGGTTTTTTCATTCTTCTTTATTTGATATTTGATTGGTATTCTTTTTTTTTAACGTCAAGCTGAACTTGTTTCAGCTTCTAATGTGATATTAAATTCAAACATGTTAGATCATGAAACAAGTTCAGCTTGACGTATCAAGATTTATTTATTCCATTTTCGTGGTAAAAAAATAAACGCCTTCTTCCGGTAATTCTAAAGAACTCTCCCATTTAAAAGTTTCTTCTGAAATAAGATTTTTAAAGGTTTCTTCTTCTAAATTCAATTCGCTAAAACGTTCCAGATCCAGAGTAATTGATTCTTCATTTTTATTAAGAATAAGCACTATAACCTCATCTCCAGCTTTTCTTGTAATTAGATACGTACCGTCTTCTGGAGCAAAATGTTTGGTTTCTCCTGAATGTATCGCCTCGCTGTTTTTGCGGTAATTCATCACTTTTCTAACAAATTCCTGCATACCAGCTTTTTCTTCGGAAAGTCCTTCGCCGGTAAAGGCATTTACTTCGCTATCGTCCCACCCCCCTGGGAATTCGGTTCTAATCAGTCCGTGGTCACCAGGATTTTCGGTATCGTCCATTAGAATTTCTGTACCGTAGTACATTTGAAAAATCCTTGGTAAAACTGACATATAAGCTACAGTCATTTTGGTTTTAGCGACATCTTCTCCAAGTTGTGTATAGATTCGGCTTTTATCGTGGTTATCGGGGAAGATCATAATGTTTTCAGGATCGGCATACGCGAAATCGTTGGCTAAGCCCTCGTAAATTTCTACGAGCCCGGTGCCCCAGGATTCTTCGGCTTTTAAGCCGGTTACAATTTTTTCCTGCATCGCAAAATCCATCGTAGATTTCAGGTTGGAGTCATAACCATTATCCACACCATCCTGCCAGTAACGAATAAGCAAAGGATTCACGCTCCACTCCTCACCTACTATATTGAAATTTGGATATTCAGTCATAATCGCGCCGGCCCAGTCACTCATAAATTCCTTATCGGGATAAGGATAAGTATCCTGGCGAATTCCGCCCAAACCAAGGGTCTCAACCCACCAAATACTATTCTGAATAAGGTATTTAGCCATAAACGGATTCTCCTGATTTAAATCCGGCATGGTTTCTACAAACCAACCTTCTGTCAATCCTTTTTTATCCGTTTCTGAAGCATATAAATCCTGGTTGGTAGTACGACGGTGATTGGAGTACACTAAATCTTCACCCTTTTCAAAATTCTCCTGATAGTTGATCCAATTGTCAAAAGGCAGATCGTCCATCCACCAGTGCTCTACCCCGGCGTGGTTTGCTACCTGATCCATAACCAGTTTAATACCACGATTGGCTGCTTTATCTGCTAATTCTCTATATTCTTCCAAAGTTCCAAACCGCGGATCTACCTTATAAAAATCGGTCATTGCGTAACCGTGGTAAGAACCCGATTTCATATCGTTAATTACCAAAGGGGAAGGCCAAATTGCAGTAAAGCCCATTTCCTCTATATAATCCAAATGATTTATAATCCCACGAATATCTCCACCATGTCGCCCATAATCGTCGTCTCGGTCTTTGGTTTTTTCATTCAGATAATCAAAGCTATCGTTAGCTTTATCTCCGTTGGCAAAACGATCTGGAGTGATTAAATAAATCGCGTCAGAATTATCAAAACCTACATATTCTGATGCAGGCTTTTCCCGACTTTTCAATTCATATTCATACAGTTCTTCTGAACCGTCTTCAAGCTGAAAAGTAAGCTCAAAAGTTCCCGGTTCTGCTTCCCCGATTTCCAAATCGATAAACAGGTAATTCGGACTATCAGCTTCTTTTACATTTTTAATGCTTACCCCTGGATAATCGATTTTTAGAGTAGCATTCCCAATATTTTCGCCGTAAACCATTAACTGGAGCTCGGTTTGTTCAAAGCCCGTCCACCAGTTTGGTGGTTCTACGCGTTCAATTTGCGCAAATCCGGTAAAACCGGCAACGAGCATTAAGGTGATTAGTATTTTTTTCATGTTCTTTATTTTAAGTAAGTACTCTTATTAACGTCATTGAGAGGAACCAAGCAATCTTTCAATTGTCAGATTACTTCTCCCAATTTTATCGGGATCGTAATGACGGTAAATGTTCATTTGGTAAACAACACATTAGATCCTGAAATAAATTCAGGATGACGTAACTACACTGCTAATTCCTGGTTTGGCTGCAATTCAACAGATTTTCCGTTTACGTTGATTTCAATCGAGCTTTCACCTTCTAAATGGAAAACCGTTTTTTCCGCAGAAACTTTTACTTTTAAAATCTCGTCTCTGAAATTCACTTTAAAGGAATAGGATTTCCAATCTTCAGGAATTGTGGGATTGAATGAAAGATGATTGTCTTTAACCCGCATTCCCCCAAAACCTTCTACGATACTCATCCAGGTACCGGCCATACTGGTAATGTGGCAGCCCTGCTCTACTTCCTTATTATAATCGTCTAAATCCAGTCTTGAAGTCCTTAAATAAAAGTCGTAAGCCTGTTTTGTCCTTCCTAGAAGTGCAGCCTGGATACTGTGTACACAAGGTGAAAGCGAAGATTCATGAACGGTTATGGGTTCGTAATAATCAAAATGTTTTTCCAGCTCGCTTTTGCTAAAATGATCTTCAAAAAAGTAGAAGCCTTGTAAAACATCAGCTTGTTTAATGTAACAGGAACGTAAAATCCTGTCCCAACTCCATTTCTGGTTTATGGGACGGTGTGCTTTTTCTAATTCAGCTATTGGAAGAATTTCTTTGTCTAAAAATCCATCTTGTTGAAGGAAAACACCGTGTTCTTCAGAATAAGGGAAATACATATTTTGCGCAACTTCTCTCCATTTTGCTAATTCGCCTTCATTGAGTTTGGTTTTACCCATTACACGCTCGTAATCTTCAAAATAAGCGTCTTTAACCTTATCAATCGATTCCAAACAGTACTCAATACACCATTTGGCGATATAGTTGGTGTACCAGTTGTTATGTACGTTATTTTCGTACTCGTTTGGTCCGGTTACACCTAGCATTACATATTTATTCTTGTCCTGGCTGAAATTTACTCTTTGCTGCCAGAATCTCGCAATAGCGATCATTACTTCCAGGCCTTTTTCCGGGATATATTGAAAATCGCCGGTATAACGTACGTAGTTATAAATGGCATAAACCATCGCCCCGTTTCTATGAATTTCTTCAAAAGTAATTTCCCACTCGTTATGGCTTTCTTCCCCATTCATGGTCACCATTGGGTAAAGGGCCGCGCCGTTGATAAAACCAAGTTTTTGTGCATTTTCTATGGCCTTATCCAGATGATTGTAACGATAAGTCAATAAATTCCTGGCCACCTGCTGATCTTTGGTAGCCATATAAAACGGAATACAATACGCCTCGGTATCCCAATAAGTACTTCCGCCGTATTTTTCGCCGGTAAATCCTTTTGGACCTATATTTAAACGCTCGTCTTTTCCTAAATAGGTTTGATTTAGCTGAAAAATATTAAAGCGGATTCCCTGCTGGGCCTTAACATCGCCTTCAATAGTGATATCGGCCATTTCCCAGATTTTCGCCCAGGCACCTTTTTGCTCCTGAAACAATTTGGAAAATCCAGCCTTAGTTGCGTAATCTAATACTTCCCTAGCCGCTTCTACCAAATTTGAACGCTCATGGTTCATATCGGTTACATAACCGGCGTATTTTCTCAGACTTAGTTTCTGACCTTTTTCGGCTTTAACTGAATAGGAAAAAGTAAGGGAATCTTCGGTTTTGGTTTCAGTGAAATCAAGGTCCTGTTTTTCACCGTTCAGTAAAACTTCAGATTGCATATAGGTATTAACGTGGAATTCGGTTTTCAGGGTTTTAGAGAGTACAAAACCTTTGCTTGCTTCAGATTTCACTTCTAAAGTTTTCCAGAAACGTTCTTCCCAGTTGGCATCGGTATTTGTAATTCCTCCATCTAGATAAGGCTCAAAACGAACCTCAGCATCGCTGTTCAAAACTTCAATTTCAAAATCTATCGCGCCAAGTTCATCTTCAACAATAGAAAGAAATCGCGTTGCTTTTACCGAAATTTTGATTTTGTTTGAAAGCGTGGCTACGAAACTACGACGATGAAAACCTTCTTTCATATTAAGCTCACGCTTAAATTCTTCAACTTTTTTACAGGTAAAAAGGTCTAAGGCCTCATCGTTTATAAATACGTTTATTCCAATCCAGTTGGGTGCATTCAATACTTTTGCAAAATATTCCGGGTAGCCGTTTTTCCACCAGCCAACTTTGGTTTTATCGGGATAGTAAACCCCGCCAATATAGCTCCCCTGGAAACTTGGACCGGAATAGTTTTCTTCAAAATTGGCTCGCTGACCCATCACTCCGTTACCGATACTAAAAAGGCTTTCAGACGATTTTACGCGTTCTACATCAAATCCTTCTTCCAGAATGGACCACTCGTTAGGTTGTATATAATCTTGGTTCATTGCTTTATTTCTGTCTAATTTGTAATTGATTAACCCGGGAAATACCCATAAGGTTTCCGTTGTAATATTTCAAAATTCTCACTTAGTGAGTAATTTCTGTATAAAATCTATATCTATCTCGGTGAAATCGTTGAATACATACTCGGCTTCGCCCAGTGTTTTTTCTTCGCCAATTCCTATGCTCATCATATTTGCATTATTAGCGGCCTGTACTCCGGCAACCGAATCTTCAAAAACGATACTGTTTTCAGGTTTAATGTTTATTCTTTCGGCTGCGATAAGAAATACTTCCGGATCGGGTTTTGCCTTGCTAACATCATTTCCATCTACAATGGCATCAAACTTATCCAGTAAATTGATTTTTTTCAGGATAGTTCTCGCGTTTTTACTTGCAGAACCTAACGCAAAGGGAATATTATTTTCAATTAAATAATCGATAACTTTTTGAACACCGGGAAGAATTTCATCTTCGTCCATTTTAGCTACATAAGAGAGATAATTTTCGTTTTTAAGCGTCATTTGACGTTTAAACTCTGTTTTGGAAAGTTCCAATTCTCCCCATTCCAGAATTTTTTTAAGGGATTCTACTCTACTTACACCTTTAAGTTGTTCGTTTTGCTCTTTGGTGAAATCAAAGCCCAAATCGTTGGCAAGCTTTCTCCAGGCCAAAAAGTGAAATTTCGCGGTATCTACAATTACCCCGTCTAAATCGAATATTACTCCTTTAGTTGTCTTCATTATTTTATTATTTATCAAACTTAGGTTTCTATCCCCTTCTCGATACAGTTTTTCAATTTTGCTGTCGTAGTTTAAAAAACCACTAGAAGTTACGGTTATCGTCAATTCGAGTAGATTTTCTTCAGTGCGGGAGCGATGAAGAAAACCATATCGAGGACTTTCATTCTTAACATTTATTTTTTATGCTTTTACGGGTTCGTCTACATCGTCAATTCTAAAAGTAAGTATAGCCGCAATTAAAAATGCTATTCCGCTGGTTACTAATGCATAAATTGGATTTCCGTCGTAAAGATATTTTACCATTAATCCTCCAACCAGTGCATTTACAATTTGCGGTATCACAATAAAGAAGTTGAAAATCCCCATATAAACGCCCATTTTTTTCGGCGGAATAGAGCCTGCAAGAATCGCATATGGCATAGCTAAAATACTAGCCCAGCCAATTCCAATTCCGAACATAGAAAGCAACAGCCAGTATTCGTTTGGCATGATATAAATGGAAAGCATCCCTAAGGCACCTATAAACAATGAAACGATGTGCGTGCTTTTTCTTCCAATTTTTAGTGCGATTGCCGGAAGGAAAAATGCAAAAACCGCTGAAACAGCATTGTAAACTCCAAAAAGTACACCAACCCAATCGCCGGCATCCTGGTAGGTTTCACTGCTACTATCTGAAAGTGGTAGTCCATAAATATGATGAGCAATTGCGGGAGTAGAAAACACCCACATTCCAAAAAGCCCAAACCATGAAAAGAATTGCACCCAGCTAAGCTGCCGCATAGTATGTGGCATTTTGGCAAAATCGGAAAAAATATCCATTAAACTGGATTTTTCCTTTTCATCGACCGTGTCCGCCACATGGTCGTCCATTTTTTCCAGTTCTTCGGGAGAATATTCTTTGGTGGTAATTACCGTTACCAAAATACTCCCAACCAGGATAGCTGCTCCAATTACAAATGAAAGCAACAGGTTTAGCGGAACTTCGCCTACTACTGCTCTATTGCTAATATCAAACCAGTTGGTCAATACATAAGGCAACCAGGAACCAATTACGGCCCCAATTCCTATTAAAACAGTTTGTACACTAAAGCCAAGGGTTCTTTGATCTGAGGGTAATTTATCGGCCACCAGGGCGCGAAAGGGTTCCATCGCTACATTAAAGGAGGCATCCATAATAAAGAGCATCCCGGCACCTACCCAAAGGGAAGGCAAAATAGCAATAAACCAATCGGCATTAGGCATTAAAATCAAGCCTATTGCGGCTAAAATAGCTCCTGAAAGAAAGAAAGGACGCCTACGGCCAAGGCTGGTCCAGGTTCTATCGCTGTAGTAGCCAATAATTGGCTGAACGATTAAACCGGTAACCGGCGCAACCAGCCAAAACCATGAAAGTTCATGAATATCGGCTCCAAAAATTTGTAAAATTCTACTTGCGTTCGCATTTTGGAGTGCAAACCCCATCTGGATTCCAAGAAAACCGAAACTCATGTTCCAGATTTCCCAGAAACTTAATCTACGTTTTTGCATATCGTACAATTAACGTTTACGATAAGCGTAAGGCTTATCAAAACTTATTTTAGGTAGGAAGTAAAAATATAAGTTCTGATAAATTAACTAAGCTGGGGTAAATATATATAAAATTTTAAAGATGAGAATCTAAAATTACGATTTGGTAGAATTTCTTTCTACTAAACTTGTCTCAACAATCACAGTTTTATAAGATTCTTCTTCCTCTGGTTTTCTTTCCAGTTTGTCTATAAGTAAACGAGCAGCTTCAGCTCCCATCCTTTCGCCGTGTTGGCTTACCGTGGTAAGACTTGGGATAAATCGTTTAGAAAGTTCTCCATCGGTAAAACCAATTACCGAAACATCTTCAGGTACTTTTAAACCTTTTTCCTGGATGGCTTTTATTGCGTGAATAGCAAAATGTTCATTTACAGCAAATACGGCATCAACGTCATTCTTATCAATAAATTCCTTGATTTCGGTTTCACTATTATCCATATCCTCTATCTTAAGGATAAGATCTTCGTCAACTTCCACATTATTATCTCTAAGAACTTCAAGATAACCGCGGGTTCTGAGTTTACCTACACTTACATAATCTACAGTAGAAACAAGTCCTATTTTCTTTGCTCCTTTATCTACTAAATATTGAACTGCCTTTTTAGCGCCAATTACATCGTCTATAATTACTTTATCACAATGAATTTGGTCTACTACCCTATCAAATAAAACTACCGGCATTCCCTGGTTAATTACTTCAGTAAGGTGATGATAATCCTCCTTTTGCATAGTTTCCTTGGCCATACTAAGAATAAAACCATCGGTACTGCCGTTAGCCAAAAGTTCAAGATTTAGTACTTCTTTATCAAAAGAATTGTTAGAAAGACATACAATTACATTATACCCTTTTTCATTAGCAACTTGCTCCACACCGCTAATTACTGTGGTGAAAAAATAATGAACTATTTCTGGAATTATAATTCCTATGGTTTTTGTTTTTCGGTTTTTAAGGCTAAGGGCAATATTATTAGGTCTGTAGTTATATAATTTTGCAAAAGCCTTAATCTTCTGACGGGTATCTTCTCCAATTTCAGAACTGTCTCTTAAAGCTTTTGAAACAGTAGAAATTGACACATCCAATTCTCTTGCAATTTGTTTTAAAGTCAATTTAGGTTTCATAAATATCTATTATTTAGAAATAACTCAAGGATTATTTTTAAGATGTCGTAAAAATACCACAAAATTTACGCTATACCCGCAAAATATAAAAGTTTTCAACACTCAAACGTTTGCGGAAAATAGTGTTAAGCCAGTTCCTATTTCTTCACATTCTATTTACATACATTTAACCTCAGGAAGTAAAAATATAAGCTTAATTTTTAGTAAAAATCAATAGAAAAATTTATGAAAACACTATTTAAAAGCACGTTGATGTTGCTCTTTATGCTGCCAATGAGCTTTTTTGCGCAGGAAACTGTGAGCGGGGTTGTTAGCGAAAGCGCAACCGGCCTTCCAATTCCCGGCGTAAACGTTATTGTTAAAGGAACATCAAATGGTACCGTTACAGATTTTGATGGTAATTATACCATTCAAAACGTAAGTGAAGACGATATTCTTGTCTTTTCTTTCCTGGGTTTTGCCAGCGAAGAAATACCTTATGAAGGCCAGGCCACTTTAGATGTTCAGTTAGACGAAGATCAGGCTACTTTGGAAGAAGTAGTTCTTATTGGTTATGGTAGTACTTCAGAACAGGATGCAACGGGCTCTGTAGAAAAGATTTCTTCGGAAAGCTTTAACCAGGGAGCTGTTGTTTCACCAGAACAATTAATTGCCGGTAAATCGGCCGGGGTTAGAATTACTCCCGGAAGCGGTGAACCAGGTGGTGGATCTGAAATTAGGATTCGTGGTGGTTCTTCCCTATCCGGTAATAACTCTCCACTTATTGTTGTAGATGGTGTTCCATTAGACCAGCGTGGAGTTCAGGGGGTAAGAAACCAGTTAAACTCTATTAACCCAAATGAGATTGAAGATTTCATAATATTAAAAGATGCCGCTGCAACCTCTATTTATGGTTCCAGAGCTTCTAACGGGGTAATTTTAATTACTACCAAGTCGGGTAAAAAAGATTCTCCTTTTGCTTTAACTTACGATCTTAAAGTATCAGCTGGTAGAATTATAGATAAAGTAGATGTTCTGGATGCAGATCAGTTTCGAACACTAATTGAAGAAACTCCGGGAACAGATCCTTCTTTATTAGGAGATGCTAATACCGATTGGCAAGATCAAATTTACCAAACTTCTGTAGGTGCAATTCACAACCTTACAGCAACACAAGGGTTTGAGAACTTCTCTTATCGAGTAAATTATAACCATACTTCACAAACAGGAGTTTTAAAGACCGATGTTTACGAGAGAAATGCTCTTAACATTGCCCTTAATCAGGACCTGTTTGATAATCATCTAAAACTATCTTTAACTTCTAAAGGAATCGTAGATGAAAACCGTTTTGCAGACCAAGGCGCTATTGGTGCAGCTGTAGGTTTTGATCCTACTAAACCGGTTTATGATGAAGGAAGCTACTTTGGTGGATATTTTGAACATACACTTTCTCCTCAACAGCAGCAAATTCAGGCTACACGAAATCCATTGGCCCTTTTAGAGCAATTAGATGGTCGTGGTACTACAAAGAGAAATATCACAAACCTTAATGCAGAATATAAGTTTCATTTTCTTCCGGAATTGAAATTTAATGTGAATGCAGGTTTTGATTATTCAGAAAATGAAGGTTACAATAGAAGACCTTTAATATCTGCAGCCAACAACCAGGACATTCCTTATTTCGAGGATTATGGCGGATTCAATAGAAACACACTACTCGATTTTTATTTCAATTATAAGAACGACATAGACTTTCTAAATACTGAAATTGATCTAACTGCAGGACATTCTTACCAGGAGTTTTTTATTACCAGTAAGAGAACTGAAACAGTTTCTAATAATATTCAGGATTTTCCAAGAGAAGCTAATCGTAACGCACTAGAATCATATTTTGGTCGAGCCAGCTTTGATATTGCCAATAAATATTTAGTTTCCGGTAGTGTTCGTAGAGATGGTTCTTCAAGATTTGGAGGAGACAATAAATGGAGTATTTTCCCTGCATTATCTGTAGGTTGGAAATTACACAACGAAAATTTTCTTGCAGATTCTAATGTATTAAACCAATTAAAACTTCGTGCTGGATACGGGGTAACCGGTAACCAGGAAATTGGACCAAATTATGGTTACTTCGGAACTTATAATCCGAGTGTTGGTGGAGCGCGTTACCAGTTTGGTAATCAATTCTACAATACTTTGCGTCCTGAAGCTTTTGATTCTGACTTGAAATGGGAAGAGTTAGAAACATTTAATGTTGGTATTGATTACGGTCTCTTTAATAACAGAATTTCTGGTACCGTGGAAGCCTATTACCGCGAAACCGAAGATCTTTTAGCAACAGTACCGGTACCGGCAGGAGCTAACCTTACCGACCTTTTAGTTACCAATGTAGGTAGCACGGTAAGTAAAGGACTCGAATTTGGAATTAATGGTGCAATTATTCAGCAAGAAGATTTCAACTGGGATGTAAATTACAACTTAACCTTCCAGGATTTAGAAATCACTAACCTTACTTTAGGTGAAAATCCAGATTTCCAGATTCCGCAAGGAGGAATTAGCGGAGGTGTTGGTAACAATATTCAGCTATGGAAAGAAGGTTATGATCCTACCACCTTTAATGTTTTCCGCCAGGTTTATAATGAAGCCGGGCAGCCTATTGAAGGTGCTTATGTAGATGTAAACGGAGATAACGAAATTACTGAAGAGGATCGTGTTCCTTACAAAAAAGCCACACCAGATTATTTTATGGGCCTCACTAACACGATGAGATATAAGAACCTTGATTTCAGCTTTACTTTCAGAGGTAACTTTGGGAATTACATGTATAATAATACGCAGTCTGGAAACGGATTTGTTGGAGCAGGCACGGTAACACCGCAGCCTTACTACTCTAATTTTAACAGCAATGTTTTAGAAAGTAATTTCAACAATAACCAGTTCTTTTCAGATTATTACATCCAGAGTGCAGATTTCGTGAAATTAGACAATATCTCTATAGGGTATTTATTCCCGGGAGAAGATTTGGATGTTAGAACTTCACTAACCGCTACCAATGTATGGACCATAACCAACTATGAAGGTTTAGATCCAGAAATTGCTAACGGTATTGACAATAATTTTTATCCAAGATCAACGACAGTTGTACTTGGCTTAAATCTTTCATTTTAAGAAATAATATTTAATAAATTAGTTATGTTAAAAACACTAAAACCATTCTTAATCCTTTTTATAAGTGCCGGTTTCTTCTGGTCTTGTGAAGACGATTTAGATTTGCAGCCTGAAGATAACAGGCTCACGGCAGAAACTACTTTTGAAGATCCAGAATCTTACAAACAGTTTTTGGCCAAGCTTTACGCCGGTCTTGCTGTGAGTGGCCAACAAGGCCCGGCAGGAGATCCAGACCTTATTGGTCTTGACGAAGGTTTCTCCCAGTATTTAAGATTATACTGGTCTATGCAGGAACTTACTACAGATGAAGCTGTAATTGGCTGGAACGATGGTACCATTAAAGATTTACACGGTCAGAACTGGACAGCAGGAAACGAGTTTATTAGAACCATGTATTCCAGGATTATGTACCAGGTTGCTTTAACCAACGAGTTCTTGAGACAAAGTACTCCAGATCTTTTAGAATCTAGAGGTATCCCTTCAGAAGAAAGAGAGAATATAGCTCGCTATCGCGCAGAAGCTAGATTTCTAAGAGCTTTACATTACTACCACGCTTTAGATCTATTTGGTAACGTACCATTTGTAACCGAAGAGGATGCCGTAGGTGCATTTCTCCCACAGCAAATTCAGAGACCGGAGCTATATGACTATGTAGAAAGCGAACTTTTAGCCATAGAAAGTGAAATTGTAGCCGCGAATTCTAATGAATACGGTCGTGCCGACCAGGCTGCAGTTTGGATGCTTCTTTCTAAACTTTATCTAAATGCTGAAGTTTATACCGGTGAAGGCCGATATGCAGAAGCATTAAATTATTCTGAAAAAGTAATTAACGCCAATTACACTCTAGCCGATAATTACCAGAATTTATTCCTGGCAGATAACAATACTAATGGAGCACAAACTGAAGTGATCTTCCCTATCACTTTTGATGGGCAGGAAACTCAGTCCTATGGGGGAATGGCATTTATTATCCACGCCTCAATTGGTGGAGATATGGATCCTGAAGCTTTTGGTGTAAGCAGTGGCTGGGCCGGACTTAGAACTACTTCTGCATTAGTAGATAAGTTCCCTGATGGAGCAGATTCTGAAGATAACAGAGCACTGTTCTTCACTGAAGGACAAACAAAAGAAATCGAGGATATTTCCAGCTTTAATGATGGGTTTGCAATTACCAAATTTAAAAACGTAACTGTAGATGGAGAGCAGGGATCTGATGATACCGGGGAATTCCCAGATACCGATTTTCCAATGTTTAGACTGGCAGATGCCTATTTAATGTATGCAGAAGCACACTTAAGAGGTGGCGGTGGTAGCCAGGCGGCTGCTCTAGGTTATGTAAACGAATTAAGAGAGCGAGCTGATGCCAATCAAATTGGTAGTTCAGACTTAAACCTGGACTTCATTCTAAGTGAGCGTGCCCGCGAATTATATTGGGAAGCTCATAGAAGAACAGACCTTATTAGATTCAATCAATTTACTGAAAATGGGGTTTGGCCTTGGAAAGGTAATGTTCCTCAGGGAACTACAACTCAAAGTTATAGAAACCTAATGCCTATTCCGGCTTCAGATTTAGGAGTAAACACCAACTTAGAACAAAATCCAGGATATTAATTTTATAAAAGAATTAAAATGAAAAAATTTTCAATTTTATTATTAGCATTTGTCGCGCTACTAAGCTTTAGTGCGTGTACCCAGGACGACGATATTGTATTCGTTGCACAACCAGACCCGGAAGGAATTCAGTTTAGCAATTCATTTCAAAGCACATACGTTTTACCTGCCGGAAACCCAGATAATCTTGCCGAAAGATTTGTATGGAACGATGTAGATTTTGATGCACCTACCACTATTACTTATGAACTTCAGGGATCTACAGATCAAGCTTTTGGAGATTTTATGGTAATAGGAAGCACAGACAGTAATAATCTTGGTGTAACCATTGGCCAAATGAGAGAACTGGCTGAAGACGCTGGTCTTGACAATGATCCAGAAACTGAAATGCCTAATGTAGGTACTGTTTACTTTAAAGTTCGTGCTTTCGCAGGTGACGGAGAAGGAAACGCTTTAGAAGAATTTTCTGAACCTGTTAGCATTAATGTTGAATTACCAGAAGCTGAAGAAGAGGAAGTAGAAACCAAAACAGAACTTTATCTCGTAGGAGATGGTACTGAAGCAGGTTGGAATCCAGACAATAATAACACACCAATGTTCCGTGATCCGGAAAATGATAATTTATATTCTTTCTCTGGTTATTTCGAAGCTGGTGCAGTAAAATTTGTTGAAGGCACTGAATGGGCACCGCAATATGGTGTTGATGAAAACAATAACCTAGTATATCGCGCAACAGAAGAAGATCCTGATCCTTCGGCCATTGCGATCGAAACTGCAGGTTACTATACTATTGAGGTTAATCTAGATGACCTTACCTATACCGTAACTGAAATCGATGAGACTTCAGCCGAAACTTACGATGTAATTGGAATTGTAGGCGATGGAACCACTGTAGGTTGGCCAAATGATAATAATCAAACTCCGGATATTGAGATGACACAGTCAGAATTCGACCCTCATGTTTGGTATGCAGAAGACGTTGTTCTAAGTGATGGGCCTTTCAAATTTAGAGCAAATTTTGCCTGGGATGTAAATTGGGGTGGTGCAACTTTCCCAAGTGGAGACACAACAGGTGATGACATTCAGGCAGCAGCAGGAACCTATAATATTTGGTTTAATACACTTAGTGAAACCTATATTTTAATTCCGCAAGTTGAAGATGAAGAGTAAAGACTAAGTTAATTCTAAGGGCTGCCGTGTGCAGCCCTTTTTAATTCTAATTTATTATGAAAAAAAATAAAATTTTATTTCCTTTTCTTTTTAGCTTACTCTTAGTAGTATCAGGTTGCTCCAAAGATGATGACGAAGTTGTTGATGAAACAGATGATATAACCGGTGGTGAAGAACCGGAAGAAACTCCTGATGATCCTGAAGCATTAGACCTTTCCCAATATTCCAGCGGCCAAAAAGTAATGATGCAAACTTTTTACTGGGATGTAGAACCACGTTTTGAATGGTGGAACAATCTTTCAGATAAAGTTGAAGGCTGGGCAGATGCCGGGATAGACAGGTTATGGCTTCCTGTTGCTACAAAAGGCCAGTCTGGTGGAAATTCGATGGGTTACGATCCTTCAGATTATTTCGATTTTGGAGAATACGATCAGCACGGTACTGTACCTACCCGTTTTGGAACACGTGAAGAATTAGAAAACCTTATTGCCAAATCTCACGATTTAGGGTTAGAAGTGATTGCAGATATCGTTTTAAACCACAATTCAGGTGGTGGGTTGCAATACAATCCTTATCGTGATAAAGAGACTTATACTCTATTCAACCAGGAACACGGAAATGCTTCTGGAATGTTTAATAGAAATTACGAGCATTTTCACCCAAACGATGTAAGTCAGAGTGACGAAGGAGATCTTTTCTTTTCTGAACAAGATGTAGATCACGATGTTCCCTATGTACAGGATTGGCTTTGGAAAAATGAGAATTCTGTCGCAAAATATTACAAAAATGAAATGGGCTTTGACGGCTGGCGATTTGATTACGTAAAAGGTTTTGGAACCTGGGTAATTGAAGACTGGATGAACGAAGTTGGTGGATTTGCCGTTGGAGAAAATTTTGATGGAAATGCAGATGTTCTAGTAGACTGGGTTGATGCAACCGGAGTTTCAGCTTTCGATTTTGCTGCATTCTATAAAATGGAAGAAGCTTTTGATCGCTTTGACGACCTAAATTATTTAGACGGAAATACACTTCGGAAGGTTTATCCCGACAAAGCTGTGACTTTTGTAGCGAATCATGACACCGAAAAAGACGAAAATGAAGATAATAGGATAGCTACAGAAAATAAAATGAAGGCTTATGCCTATATTTTAACACACGACGGTTATCCAACAATTTTCTACTCAGATTACGAAAATGAGGCTTTTAACGAAGAAATCAAGCAGTTAATCGATATTCATAACAGTCTGGCACTTGGTGATGTAGAAGTACTTCATGTAGATAATGATGAATATGTAATGAAAAGAGAAGGGAATGCTGAAAACCCCGGATTAATTCTATATATTAGCACCGGCAGCACTACCAAGCGTAGAATCGTTCAAACTAATTGGAATAACGTTACCCTGTTAGATTATAGTGGTAACACAACATACACCCCTACCTCCGATGAAAACGGAATGGTAACAATTGAAGCTCCGGCGAATGGATATTCAATATATTCCATAACGAAATAGGTTTTATTTTGAATTTTCATAGGTGTTAATTCAAAGATTGGCTGGTTGTTAATTCAACCAGCCTCTTTTTTTTCCTACCAATCCACCATTTATTCTTCAAGATAGATTTTATTGTATCAAATAAATTCTTCAATTCAGATTTAATAAGAACAGTAATTTTTAGCGAATTTTAAACAAAAAAATCCTGTTTTAGTTTTCACAATCAGTAAAAAATAACTTTCTGCACTTCTGCTTCAGCAGTTTACTCCTGCACAAACTTTAATTCTCTTTTTTTAAAAAATTTGTCAACTTTTTAATGTTGATAAATTCATATTTTACTGATAATTAGTTTATTAACAATTTTTGTTTGATAACTTTTCTTAACAAGATTTTATATTCTTGTACATCTTTATCTATATTTACATTCCGCTTGAAACTATTACTAATCCAAAATCTAAAATTAATATGGGTGTGAACACTACTACCGCCGCTCCTAAGACTTATAGCCAGGATGAGGCTTTTAAAGCTTCGCTGGACTATTTTAAAGGAGATGATTTAGCCGCACGGGTGTGGGTAAACAAGTATGCGCTTAAAGATTCCCAGGGGAATATTTATGAGCTTACGCCAAACGATATGCATCGTAGAATTGCAAAAGAAATTGCCCGTGTAGAGCAACGCTACCCAAACCCAATGAGTGAAAATGAAGTTTTTGACCTTATCAAAGACTTTAAATATATTGTCCCTCAAGGTAGCCCTATGGCCGGTATTGGTAACCCTTACCAAATTGCTTCCCTTTCTAACTGTTTCGTGATTGGTAACGATGGCGATTCAGATTCTTATGGAGGGATTATGAAAATTGACCAGGAACAGGTACAGCTTATGAAGCGCCGTGGCGGTGTTGGTCACGATCTTTCCCACATTCGCCCAAAAGGTTCGGCGGTAAAGAACTCTGCACTTACCTCTACCGGGATTGTTCCTTTTATGGAACGTTACTCCAACTCCACAAGAGAAGTTGCCCAGGACGGTCGTCGTGGTGCGCTTATGCTCTCGGTTTCTATTAATCACCCAGATTCTGAAGATTTTATAGACGCTAAAATGGAGCAGGGAAAAGTCACCGGCGCCAATGTTTCAGTAAGAATAGACGACGAATTTATGCGTGCTGTGAAAGAAGATCGCAGTTACGTTCAGAAATATCCAATTTTTAGCGAAAATCCTAAGAACTCAAAGGAAATTGAAGCCAACAAGCTTTGGAAAAAAATAGTGCATAACGCCTGGAAATCGGCAGAACCGGGAATTCTTTTCTGGGATACGGTAATTAACGAGTCGGTGCCGGATTGCTATGCAGACCTTGGTTACAAAACTGTCTCAACAAATCCTTGTGGTGAAATTCCACTTTGTCCTTATGATTCGTGTAGATTGTTGGCTATTAACTTATTTTCTTATGTAGAAAATCCGTTTACTGAAAATTCATCCTTCAATTTTGAGCTTTTCAAAAAACATATCGCCGCCGCTCAGCGCATTATGGACGATATTATTGATCTTGAATTAGAGAAAATTGATGCGATTCTTGCCAAAATTGAAGCAGACCCTGAAGGTTCTGAAATAAAAGGCGTAGAATATAACCTTTGGAAAAATATTCAAACCAAAGCTAAAGAAGGAAGAAGAACCGGAATTGGCATCACTGCAGAAGGCGATATGCTTGCCGCGCTTGGAATTAAATATGGAAGTGACGAAGGTGTTGACTTTTCAGTAAAAATCCACAAAACCATCGCTTTAGAAGCTTACAGAGCTTCAGTTTATGCAGCGAAAGAAAGAGGCGCATTCGGAATATTTGATTCAGAAAGAGAAAAGGAAAACCCGTTTATCCTTCGACTTAAAGAGGCCGATGAAAAACTGTATTACGATATGTTGGAATACGGCCGTCGTAATATCGCTTTACTTACCATTGCGCCAACAGGTACTACCAGTTTGATGACGCAAACCAGTTCTGGAATTGAGCCGGTGTTTATGCCGGTTTATAAGCGAAGAAGAAAGGTTAACCCTAACGATAAAGATTCTCGCGTAGATTTTGTGGATGAAGTTGGCGATTCCTGGGAAGAATATGTGGTTTTCCACCATCGATTCAAAGAATGGATGAAGGTTAACGGTCACGAAATCACCGATGATTATTCACAGGAAGAATTAGATAAACTGGTTAAAGCTTCTCCTTATTACAAAGCTACTTCTAATGATGTTGACTGGCTGAGTAAAGTGAGAATGCAGGGAGCAGTACAGAAATGGGTAGATCACTCTATTAGTGTAACCATTAACTTACCAAACGATGCTACTGAAGAATTGGTTGGCCAGCTTTATTTGGAAGCCTGGCAAGCCGGTTGTAAAGGAGTTACCGTGTATCGCGATGGTTCTCGTTCCGGAGTTTTGATTTCTAATGAAGAGAAGAAAGAAGAAACAGAAGAAGAGAATAATACGCCTTTCCCAACTACAAGACCAGAAGTTTTACAGGCGGATGTAGTTCGATTCCAAAACAATAAAGACAAATGGATCGCTTTTATAGGCTTAATAGACGACAGGCCTTATGAGATCTTTACCGGTTTTGCCGATGATGAAGAGGGAATTTTAATACCACGCTGGGTTACTGAAGGTGCGATTATTAAAGCCCGAAATGAAGATGGTACTTCCCGTTACGATTTTCAATATGAAAACAAAAGAGGTTATAAAACTACTATTGAAGGCTTATCTCATAAATTCAACCCTGAGTATTGGAATTATGCAAAACTAATTTCCACCACGCTTAGACACGGGATGCCAATTGAAAAGGTAGTAGATTTAATAAGCAGTCTGCAATTGGACAGCGAATCTATAAACACATGGAAAAACGGAGTTGCCAGGGCTTTAAAACGCTTTATCGCCGATGGTACCGTTGCCAAAAAACAAAAATGTACAAATTGTAATTCATCTAATCTTATCTATCAGGAAGGCTGCCTTACCTGTCAGGATTGTGGCTCTTCCAAATGTGGATAGAATGGCTCTTATAGATTAGATAAAAAAATGCCTTTTGAAAATATCAAAAGGCATTTTTGTTTTTAGAAAGGAATGTTTCTTACTTTCGTCACGCTGTCCCGAAGCTTCGGGATGTTTCAGCTTCTATTCTGTGAGTTAATTATACTCATCTTAGATCCTGAAATAAATTCAGGATGACGGTATATAAAACATTCAGTTAAGCTTATAAATTCTCTATTCCAAACTCACCGAAATAATCCCCACTCCGTGTGGATTCTCTAATTCGTTATCTTCAATCCCGGGACCTATGGAAAATTGCAAGGCTTCAGCATTTTCTAATTCAAAATCTCCATCATAAGAATGCTCAAAATAATACGGTAAAAATGAAGGATAAGGTCTTGGCAAACTCACCGTTTTAACCGGTTGTAATGAGGAAAGTTCGACCTCATAAGCTTCAGTTTCTGGATTGATTTCTATTACAGTTCCAAAAGTAGCTCCATTTTTCATTACAAATGCAACCTGTAATTTATCGGTAGCTTCCGTTAAAGCTCTTGCCTTGATTAAAATTTTGTCTTTAGAATCCAATTCATTTTTACGTCCTTCAATTTTTCTGCTGAAATTATATCTAAACGAATAATCGTAAACAGGAGTTGCTTCAGGATTTTCAACATCTTCTTCAAAGAGTTTTTCCACTTTTACCTGGTATTCTGCTTCCCCGGGATTATTGGTTGGCACCAAATTATTTTGCGGGTTCCACTCCCCTACTATATAATCTTGATCTTCGGCAGCATTAAAAATATAGAGCGGTTTCTCTTCCTCTACCACCCGAGTTGTATATTTTTTTTCCGAATGAAAATCCCAATCTTCAGGACTTCCGGTAACTTCACCGGGAAATGTTTCTTTTCCTTTATCTGTAGTCACTATAATTCTATACTCCAAAAAGCCATTATTCAGCATATTATCTGGAATCTGCGCGGAAAAATTATAAGCCTTGCTATTTTCAAGTTCTACTGATTCATAAGTATTTCCATTTTGGAACCAGGCTTCTACTTTTTCAATTTCCAAATTGGAAACAATTTCCGCAGTGATGGCTGCTGAAGTATTCTTGGCAATCTCTTTAATTGCATCGTGTAGCACATAAGTTTTACCAACGGTAGTTTTAGGGGCAGTAAATTCAGCTAATTCAAATCTTAAATCCAGGTCTGAATTTTCATCAAACTCAGCACCATCATTTTTCAAAAGATAAGTTCCTGGGCGAATTTTAAAAGAATTTCCTTCAATCTCAGGACTAAACATATTGCCTTCATTTAAAGCTTTCAGGCTAAAATTCTCAACTATCCCTGGAAGGTTTAAATCCATTTTCCATTCCTCCCAATTAATCACTCCAACGGTTTTATCCAGGCTGTTGCTCCCAAAGGGGTTATCAACCAAAATAGCATCGGGCATTATTTCTAAACGCCAAACGCCATCGGTTAACTTATCTAGAAAATAAGCGCCTTTACCTTCATATTTAATCACTTCAGAATTACCGAAACCGGCAATATGCTCAAGATTTTCTAAAGATTTAGGTTGGATTTCATTTGTATTCGTATAAATAAATTTCTCTTCTGAATTCAATACCGCCAGGTCTTTTTCATAATCGATTACAAAATCCTGGAATTCCAGGTTTTTGGGATAAACCCCAAAATTGCTGTTTACAGGAACCTGATGAAAAACTTCACCGGCAATCATTAAGGCCAAAGCTTTTTGTGGTGTGTAGGCAAGGTTCATATAATGCGTGTTGTATTCGGTATTTCCAAATGCCAAATATGTAGGATCGTAGGCAAAATGAGTCCCGATCTGGATCCCGGCTTCCCTGAAACTCCTGGCCATCGCAGGATAAATGTAAGATTTCATCACATCGGCTGCATCAAATTCGTACACCAGTTTAGCCGCGTTGTTTTCTTCAATTACATCATTAAACGGAATATGATAATCGTTTACATTTGGTAAAAGATTGCCTTCCAGTTCCTTTTGAAATCCGAGTCCGGTTGGGTACCATTGAAAAGTGCCACCATCTATTCCGGCATCAAAATAAGACTCGGCAAGGTGAATACTATGACTTACATTGTAGAAAATTGGTTTTTCCGAGCCTGTACTTTTCATTGCCGAAACCATTTTCTCAATAAATTCCTGCACTTCTTCAGGCTCTCCTTTATGGTGTGGTTCGTTGCTAATTTCAAAAGCAATCAGGTTTGGTTCATTTTTATAAGCCACGCCCGTATGTGGATTCACGTGATTTAAAAATTGTGCTAAATAATTTTCTTGGGCTTTTATCGCACCGGGTTCGGTAAGGCTTCCGGCTTTTCCGTATTTATTTGAAAATCCGGGGGTATCCTCATCGGGTTCCGGCCATCCATTTCCCCAGTAGGCAATAGGGGTTATTACGAAATTTATATCTCGCTCCTTGAGTTTTTTTAGTAAATAATCAAACAATTCTAAATGTTCATTCTCTATTAAATTCCCTTCTTCATCGCTAATTTCGGTATCCCAAACGTGAATTCTATAAAGATCGAAACCAAGTCGGGAAAAATGATAAACATCTTTATCTATGGCTTCTTTTAAATCTATATCCAGTTTCTCGCCACTACGGTAGCCGTGTGCAAAAGGCACCGAATAATTAACCCCGAAGCCTTTAACTTCTTCATCGTTATGACCCCAACGCATCAGGCCTTCATCATCTACGTAAACGTCTTGTTTTTCCTGGGTAAATCCTGTAAAAGTTAAAAAACTAATTATAAAACTTAAAAAAAATCTCTTCTTCATATATAAATTTTAAACATCACAAATTTCAATAGCTTTTTTGAGTGATTCTATCTCATCGGGATTGGTAGGAATGTACTCCTGGGCGACGAAACCATCAAAACCGGTTTCTGCAATTGCTCGCATGATCGCAGGATAAAAAAGCTCCTGTGTATCGTCTATTTCATTCCGCCCCGGAACTCCTGCAGTATGGTAATGATTAATGTGTTTATGGTGTTTTTTAATCGTGGCAATAACATCTCCTTCCATTACCTGCATATGGTAAATATCGTAAAGCAATTTAAAGTTATCGGCTCCCATTTCTTCGGCCAGGGCAACACCCCACTCGGTATGATCTGCCATATAATCTGCGTGATCTACTTTACTATTAAGCAATTCCATAACCAGGGTTACATTTTTCTTTTTCGCGTATTTAAGGAGCGGTTTTAAGCCTTTTGAACAGTTTTTAATTCCGGTTTTCTCATCCATCCCGCGACGGTTTCCGGAAAAAACAATTACGTTTTTAATCTTATGATCTGATGCCTTATCAATTAGACCTTTGTATTTTTCCTGAAGGTCTCTATGGTTTTTAGGCTCATTAAACCCGTTTTCGATATCGGCAAAAACATCGGTAGCCATTGAGCAAACCAATCCGTATTTTTCGACCGTATCCCATTCTGAGGGTTTTAAAAGATCTATTGCCTGAATTCCCATGGAAGCACATTTCTGAGCAAATTCATCTAAAGGAATATCCTGAAAACACCAACGACAAACCGAATGATTAATGTTATTTTTTTGACTATGTGGCAACGAATTATTGTCGATATAATTTATAGCAGCAAAAGAAGATGCTACCCCACCCAGGCTCAAAAATCCTAAACCTATGGCTATACTCTTTAGAGCCTCACGCCGGGAAAATTTCGTTTTCATATCAATTGTTTTTAAGTTGGTTTAATAATTTTAAGGATCAAATAAATCGAAAACTGCTATAGTTTTCATCAGGAAAATTTCTTACCAAATCAGTTAAAGAGAAAGCTTATTCAGAACTAAAAATAATTCTAGAACCTTTCTTTTCATAGACAAATAATCATAAACGTAAATCTTACAATTATTTTTCAGAAAACAAATTTTTTACTTCAATTATTTTTGATTTTTTCTTAACATTTAGCAGGAAAGAAAAGCAGGGTTACGCTATTTCGAAATTATAGCCGGACTCCAGGAGTTTTTTATAATTTTTATGGTCGAATTTATAAAGGAAAGCTCCTCTACGGGAAGTAGATTTATCTTTTTCTTCCAGCTTTATTAGCACATTAAGCGAAAGTACTTTTTTTCTGAAGTTTCTTGCATCCAGCTCTTTTTGGTAAATAGCCTCATAAAGCTGTTGAAGTTGCGGAATAGTGAATTTTTCAGGCAGTAATTCAAAACCAATTGGTTTATATCGTGCTTTACGTTTTAAGCGCTCCAGTGCATCCTTTACCATCTGGTCGTGATCTAACACCAAATCTGGAACTTTGTCTATCTCATACCAGTGAGCTCCGTGTTTTTTTACTAACTCTTTATCGTAGTCATCTGGTCTAATTAATGCGTATTGACCAATAGATATCGAACGATAACCAGGATCTCTTTCAGCTTTTCCATAGCTTTTAAGTTCCTCCATAAACACATTTTCGAGACCCGTAATTTCCTTAAGCACGCGTTTAGCAGCCTGGTCTACATCTTCATTTAATTTTACAAAACTACCTATTAAAGACCAGGAATCTTTAAGGGGCTCTACCCTTCTTTTAAATATTAAAAGTTTCAATTTACCTTCATCAAAACCGAAAATTATACAGTCGGTAGCGACATACATTTTATCGTTTTGAGCATAATAATCTGAAATGGATTCAGGCATAAGGTATTGGTGATTTCAGGATAAATATAATTAAAAGTAAAAAACCTGGAAAAGTCAATTCTTGATTAAACTGAAAAATGAAATAATTCAGTGAAAATCGTATACAAGAATAGCTATTATTTATTCAAACCGTTACTTGCATTTTTATTCAGAAAAATTACTGGGCAAAATAAACATAGATAAAGACAACAAGAACCACAATTCCCAGTCCAACCGGTTTTACCAACTTCCAGGGCTGAATATCTACCTGCCTAGTATAATCTAATACAAAAGGTTTAATTCTCGGTTTCCATTTTCCGATTACGAACATAATGATAACGTTCAACACGAATAAAATGGCCATTACGTGAAGGTAATGTGGTAAAGCATCTTCTCCAACCACAAAATATTTAAGTCCTAAATAAATTAGATAGAAACCAACCCCACTAAAAATCGCAACTTTTGCAGCAATGGCCGGGATTCGTTTAGTGAGATAACCCACAATTACAATAGTTAGAATAGGAATACTGTAACTTCCGTTTACTTCCTGTAAATAACCGAAAAGACCTTGTGGGGCGTTGGCAATAAAAGGCGCGATAAGCATAGCACCGATAGCTAGAAAGATTCCGAAGCGTTTTCCCTGTTTTACCACTTTAGCTTCACTGGCTTCCTGATTGAAATACTGTTTGTAGATATCTATTCCGAATAGGGTAACCGAACTATTTAATGCTGAATTAAAAGAACTTAAAATTGCACCGAAAAGTACAGCGGCAAAAAACCCTGTAAGTACTGGCGGAAGCACTGCATTTACCAATGCAGGATACGCCTGATCGGCATTATCTAAATCTCCCTGGAACATATGCCACGCAATGATACCCGGTAGAACCACGATAATTGGTCCCAGGATTTTAATGAAGGCAGCAAGCATTAAACCTTTTTGGCCTTCACGAAGGTTTTTCGCAGCCAAAGCTCGCTGAATAATCGCCTGGTTGGTTCCCCAGTAGAACAATTGTACCAGCATCATCCCTGTAAATATGGTTGAAAAAGGTACTGAAGCATCAGGCCCTCCAATTGAGTTAAACTTCTCCGGGTTGGAGTCAACTAAAACTTCCAAACCATTTATAATCCCACCATCTCCAATGGCCATAAGTCCGAATATTGGGATCAATAAACCACCTATAAGTAAACCTACAGCATTGATAGTATCTGAAACAGCAACTGCTTTTAAGCCGCCAAAAATGGCATAAATAGAGCCAATGATACCAATTCCCCATACGGTAAGCCATAGAGCTGTATTGGCGCTAACACCCAGCATTTCAGGAATCCCGAACATCGTACTAATCGCTAACGCCCCGGAATATAAAACAATAGGTAGAAAAATAATCATATAACCTGATAGGAATAGCCCCGAAACCAGGGTTTTGGTTCCTTTATCAAATCGCTTTTCCAGAAATTGCGGAACGGTAGTTAAGCCTCCTTTTAAATAACGTGGCAGTAAAAATAATGCAGTTATTACTATGGCAATCGCTGCAAGGGTTTCCCAGGCCATTACTAAAATCCCTTCACTAAAAGCCTGGCCGTTTAAACCTACAATTTGCTCAGTAGATAAATTAGTTAGTAATACAGAACCTGCAATAACTCCTGCAGTAAGACTTCTTCCTCCAAGGAAATATCCATCACTTGTACTTTCATCGGTTTTTCTTGTTGCCAAATAGGCAATTATAGCTACTAAAAGCGTAAAACCAATGAATGATAAAATTCCAACCATATCTTAAATAAAAATTTTGTTAAATATAAAATTTTTATTGAGAGTTGTCCCTACTTGAGCTTTAAACTTCTTACTGGCCGCTAACTGAAAATTTATAGGAGATCCAATTGTAGTACTGATCTCCCGGCTTTAAAACCGCTTCCGGAAAGTTTCTGAAATTTGGTGCATCAGGAAAATTTTGTGCCTCTAAACAGAGCGATGGATATTCTTCTGCAATTTCGGTATGATAATTCAAATCTTCGGGGAGGTTTTCAGGAGCATAAGCCACCAATGCCTTTTGATTGGTTTTTACCTCCATTTTTATTCCTGTTAAGGGAGCAAAAAGTCTAGCAACAACTTCATCCTTATCAGGTTTTAAAACATAGGTATCATCAAGACTACGGTTTCCCACTAATTTACCTTCGATAAAATTTTTCGGATGCTTTTTAAGCTTGGTTAAGTTTCCGGTGGGCAATAAATTTTTGTCTACTTCAAGGATTTTTTCAGCTGCAATCTTTAAAAAATGATCGCTTATACTTCCACCACCATTCAGGTTAAAATAGGTGTGGTTGGTAAGATTAATCACTGTTTTTTTATCGGTTTTAGCCGAATATTCTATAAGCAGTTCATCATTTTCGGTAAGCGTATATTTAACCTCAACTTGTAAATTACCCGGATAATATTCTTCGCCGTCTTTGCTGAAATAACTGAGTTTTACCGAAGGATTGGGCGCTGTTTCCTCTTCTTTAATTTCCCATATCTTATATTGAAAACCATTATCCCCACCGTGAAGATGTACATGATCCTTTTCAAATAATTTATATGTAATATTATCCAGCTGAAATTTCCCGTTCGCAATTCTGCCGGCGTAACGCCCTACAGAAGCTCCAAAACATTTGTTATGATCCTTATAAACTGAAGTTATAAATTCCTCTGCTATTGGACTTACCACTACATTCACTATGTTCCCAGTTTTATCCTTTATTTTAAGACTAATTACAGCGGCTCCATAGTTAAGAATCTGGAGTTCACTACCTTGATTATTAACAAGGTTTACTGTTTTTAAATCTTCCTTTATAGTTTTCAAATTAAATTTTTTAGTTGGTTTTACCGGAAATCCAGTCATCTACTTTTTCTTCCAGAATATTTAAAGGTAAAGCTCCGTCTAATAGAATCACATCATGGAACTCCCTTATATCGAAATCTTCTCCCAATTTTTCTTCTGCCTCTTCTCTTAACTCCAGTATTTTGTTCATTCCAATTTTATAAGCTGTAGCCTGGCCGGGCATAACAATATGCCGTTCTACCATTTTCACACAATCACTTTCGGCATTTGGAGTATTTTGTTTATAGTATTCTATTCCTTCCTGGCGGGTCCATTTTTTAGCATGAATTCCCGTATCTACAACCAGCCTGCAAGATCTCCAGAGCTCCATAGCCAGTCTGCCAAAATCGGAATAAGGATCTTTATAGAAACCTATTTCTTTTGGTAGAAATTCGCTATAAAGTCCCCAACCTTCTACATAAGCGGTATAGAAACTAAACTTCCTAAACTGAGGAATATTCTCTAATTCCTGTGCTATTGCAATTTGCATATGGTGCCCGGGAATCCCCTCGTGATAAGCTAAAGCTTCCATTTGATAAATAGGCATAGCGGCCATATCGTATAAATTGGCATAATAAGTTCCCGGTCTTGAACCATCCTTTGCAGGCTGCTGATAAAAAGCCTTGCCGGCGCTTTTTTCCCTAAAAGGCTCTACCGCTTTTACCACTAATTCTGCTTCAGGTTTAGTTAGAAAAAGTTCATCTAAGTTGGCCTTCATGGCGTTTATTATATCGGTAGCTTCAGCAAGGTATTTTTGTTTACCTATAGAATCATTAGCATAATAAAATTGCTCATCTGTACGCATAAACTCGAAGAAATCCTGCAGCGTTCCTTCAAACCCAACCTCTTCCTTAATTTTTTCCATTTCGCCGTGAATACGTGCTACCTCATCCAGGCCAATTTGATGAATTTCCTGGGCCGAAAGATTAGTCGTGGTAGTTCTTTTAAGGGCGGTGGCATAAAATTCATCTCCCTTTGGAAACTTCCAGGCACCGGCGTCATTATTTGCACGTTTCTGCTGAGTTTCAAGAAAAGAAATTAAATTTTCATAAGCCGGTTTCACCTCTTTAACCAAAGCATTTTCTGCGTTGGAAATGAGCTCTTTTTCTTGTTCTTCTGAAATTTCTAAATCGGTTATTTTCGATTTAAAATCGTTGAGTAGTGCACTGTTTTCAACAGATTTACCAAAAGGCCTGCCTTTTATCACATTTCTACTGGATTCTAAAACCCTGTCGAATACAAAAACCGGGGGGACAATCCCATTTTGTTCCCTGATTTTTAGATTTCCAATTACCTCTTCCATCACATCTGGAATACCTTTTAACCTGGCAATATAAGCTTCAGCATCGCTTACAGAATCTATACGGTGCATATTAATTAAAAAAGCAGGCAGCTCGGCATGGTAACCAAACATCTGGTTTACCGGATAATTATAAAACCGAAAATCATAATCGGCTAATTCATTTTCTAACTTCTGCACATATAAATCGTAACTCAAACGCGTTTGCTCGTTTAATGCTGAAACATCTACTTTTTTTAGATATTCTAAACGCTTTTTAGCTTTCTTACGATCTTCAGCATATTTCAGGTGTGAAAAATCGTCCCACTTACCGTAATTGGTTTTTTGCCCCAATCGGGTTTGCATCATAGGCGATTCTTCGACGTCCCTTTGAAATTCTTCTTCAAAATATTCGTTTAATTCTGCTGAATGTTCTGCAATCTCTTCTTTAGAATAGTTTTCTTCCTTTTGATCACAGGAAACACCCAAAACCAGCAAACTGATAAAAAGGATTTTATGAATAAATTTAATGTTCATAGGCTATTCTTTTAATACTGAAAATTCTATTGAAGAATCTCCAAATACAGTATGGGTTTGTTTCTGAAAATCTTCTTCTTCCGCTTCAAAAATATTAGGAACAAAGGTTTGTGGATTCCTGTCTATAAGCGGAAACCAGGTACTTTGCACCTGAATTTGCAGTTTGTGACCTTTCTTAAATGTATGATTAATATCCTGAAGTGTGATATTTACCGAAGTTTTCTCATTAGGTTCAAATGGCTCGGGGTTTTCAAAACTATTTCTAAAACGCCCACGCATCACCTCGCTACGCACCATCATATGATAGTTATCCATATCAAGATGTTCCATTGTTTCTTCGTAATCTTCTGCATCAAGCGGGTAAACGTCTATTACTTTTACAACCCAATCGGCAGCAGTTCCCGTAGTAGCAATATTTAAGCGAGCCATAATCTCACCGGTAAGCTTCATATCTTCCTCCAGCACTTCTGTTTCAAAAACCAAAACATCTGGTCTTCTGGCAGCGAAACGCTGGTCGCCGGTCATATATTCTCTTGGGGTGAAAACTGCTTTAATTTCATTGTTATATGAAACCGGCTTTTCAGGATCGCTTACAAAGCTTTCATTGTTTTCGGTAGCCTCATCGGTTAACTCCTGATCATCTCCCAGGTAGAAAACCTTCTCTTCGGTGTTTTTTGGAGGCCAGGCTTCATAAGAATTCCATTTTCTGGCACCGGTATCGTAAACATAAGCTTCCGCAAGATCTACATCACCGTCTCCGTCTTCTTTTAGAAAATGATTAAAGAATTTTGTTTCAATATTTCTTTGGTAATCTTCAGAAATATTATCGCCAAAATAAACATTCCCTACTGCCTGCCTTTCGGTTTGTCTTGCCCAATCCCCGTGGCTCCAAGGACCAAACACCATAATATTATAATTATCGCTGCTTTCTTCAATTTTCTTATAAGTATTAAAAGGCCCGTAAAGATCTTCAGCATCAAACAATCCACCTACAACCATTACTGCAGGCTCAATATCTTCTAAATGCTGAATAATGCCTCTACTTTGCCAGAACTCATCATAATTTGGATGATCTTTTAATTGTTGCCAGAAAACGTTATCTTCACCATAATATTCGTCCAGGTTACTTAGCGGACCAACATCTAAAAAGAATTGATACTGGTCTTGAGTGCCAAGATCTGGCAAATCGTACCATGCCTCGGTAGTTGGACCCGTCTTATCATATCCGAAAAGCGCAGTTGCTCTCCAATAACTCAATAAATAAGCGCCGTTATGATGAAAATCATCAAAAAAGAAATCTCCGATTCCCGCTTGTGGCGAAGAAGCTTTTAAAGCAGGATGCGCATCTACCAAAGAAGCAACAGCGTAGTGGCCCGGATATGAAATCCCCCAGGTTCCTACCCTTCCGTTGTTATTATCTACGTTTTCAATAAGCCATTCAATAGTATCATAAGTATCGCTGGATTCATCGAATTCATCTCCAGATTTATTCGGAATAATTGCGCGCATATTATCGTATTTCCCTTCACTCATCCACCTTCCGCGAACATCCTGGTAAACAACTATATTCCCTTCCTTCATCAAATACTCGTTAGGACTAATAAGCGAACGAAACTGATCTTCACCATAAGGTCTGGAGCTATATGGGGTGCGCTGCATAAGAATAGGATATTCTTTAGAAGTATCTTTTGGGGAATAAATAGTGGTGTGCAGTAAAGTCCCGTCACGCATCGGGATATCTACTTCTGTTTTATTATAGTGTTCTTTTACATCATATTCTGCTTGCGCAATAATATGAACAGGTAAAAAACTCAAAAACAAAAGGATAAAACTTAAACGGTGTAATTTCATAGTTTAGGGGTATTTTAAAAGCCCCTAAGATAGAAATTACACCGATAAACCTAAAAGAATTTTAATCGATAATCGAGAACTAAATACTACCGGTCTTAATTCAAATATTATTTCATCTGTAAATGTCTCGCGAATTCCGAGCTAGTTTATTTTTTCGTTGCTTCGCGGAATTTGGCAAGACCTTCCTTGAGCCAGCTTAGATATTCAGCTTCGTTAGGCGTGTAACCCACCGGCTCGTTGAGCAAGTTCACCTCATTATCCAGCAGCACGTAAAAAGGTTGCGAATTATTTTTAAAATTAAGAGTTTGGAAAGTGGCCCATTTATCGCCAATAGTTTCAATTGGTTTAATTCCGCCTTTTGGTTTTAGATAATTAAACTGCTCATCTTCAGTAAGTTCCTTTCTATCATCCACATAAAGGGAAATAAGGATATATTCATCGTTTAAAACATCAAAAACATCGGGATTGCTCCAAACCTGTTCTTCCATTTTCCGGCAATTTACACAAGCCCAGCCCGTGAAATCCAGGATTATGGGTTTGTTTTGTTCCCGCGCGGCTTCCAGGCCTTTATCCCAGTCTTTATAAGCTTCCAGACCTAAAGGTGCTTCTGTACCTTTATCATAAATACTATAAAATAAAGGGGGTGGAAATCCACTTAAAAGTTTAAGGTTTGCTGCGGAAGTATTAGTTAAGCCCGGGATTAAATAAAGCACGAAAAAGAAGGTAATCACGCCTACACCAAACCTAGCTTTACTAATCTTCTTTTTAGGCCCATCGTGCGGAAATCGGAGAAATCCGAATAAATAAGCCATTAAGCCCAAACCTACCAGGATCCAGATTCCGAGGAAAATCTCACGTTTTAAAAGTCCCCAATGTTGTACCAAATCGGCATTGGAAAGAAATTTAAAGGCAAGGCCCAATTCTATAAAACCTAAGGTTACTTTTACGGTATTTAACCAGCCACCGCTCTTTGGTAAAGAATTAAGCCAGTTGGGAAATAAGGCAAATAGTGCAAAAGGCAATGCCAGGGCAAGTCCAAAACCGCCCATTCCCATGGAAAGTTGCATCGCGCCTCCATCACTGGTTAGAGATCCACCGAGTAGCGAACCTAAAATTGGCCCGGTACAGGAAAAGGAAACGAGCGCCAAAGTAAGCGCCATGAAAAAGATACCTACAAAGCCTCCTACACTGGAAGCTTTATCGTCCATTTTATTGCTCCAGGAACTCGGTAAAGTGATCTCGTAATAACCAAAAAAGGAGAAGGCGAAAATGATAAAAATGATAAAGAAAATAATATTCAGCGTAACATTGGTGGAGATATTATTAAGAATTTCAGGATTTACGCTGTCCAGTAAATGAAACGGCAAACTAAGTAAAAGATAGATCACAAAAATAAAAAAGCCATACAGTATGGCATTCACCAGTCCTTTTTTCCGGTCTTTAGAACCTTTTGTAAAAAAAGATACTGTAAGTGGAATCATTGGAAACACACAAGGCGTTAACAAGGCGATTAAACCTCCTATAAAACCTAGCAAAAAGATGTTTAAAAAGTTATTGCCTTCTTCCTTTTCAGGCGCAAATTTTTCCATTCCAGAAACTTCGATATTTAAAGCTTCGGTAAGTTGTTGATCTTTTTCTGAAATTTCCAGATCGGTAAAACCTTCGGTTACTTCATTTCCATCAAGGGAAATCGTGAAACGCTCAGTTTCGGGAGGCAAACATTTTTCATCATCACAAACCGAAAAATATATTTCAGCAACAATTTCTGGTTTAGATTCCCCAGGAACGTTAATTTTTTGGGTAAAAATCGCTTCATCCTCAAAATAGGTAATATCGGCTTCAAAGACCTTATCGTAAATGGGTTCAATATCGGGCTCTGTGGTTTCACCAATAAGTTCAAAATTTTCTTCCTCATTATTGTAAAAAAAAGTAGTGGCGATGGGCGCAATATCAATATCGGCCTCTTTTTGCGAATATAAGTGCCAGCCATCTTCAAGATTAGCGGTAAAAACCAGCGTAAAAATACTGTCGTTTTCCTTTTCTACGGAAGCTTCCCAGGTTATAGGATCTACCATTTGGGAATCGCCGCTCCCATCATCAAAATATTGTGCCTGTAACTGAAGTAAAGGAATTAAGAATAAAAGCAGACTCGCCAGGTATTTCATAAACTGAAGGTAATTTTTATAATTTTTTGATCAGGTGATGTAATTGAAAAACGCCTATCGGCCCGCTGATTGATCACCCAAACAATTTTATCTCCCGAACACAGCAACCAGCTGTTTTCTTTCTCGGGCAAAGATAATTTTTTGTCTTTAAAGAAGTCGCTTAACTTCTTCTTTCCTTTCATCCCAAACGGATAAAACAAATCGCCTTTTTTCCATTTTCTCACCCTTAAAGGATAATCCAGTTTTTCAGGATCTACATAAATACAATTTGAAGTTTTTTCTTTTATTTCTCCAACTTCTGAAAACGAGAAAGTTCCCATAGGCAGCATCGCAAAATCTTCATTCTTGGCGATTTTATAAACCTTATCTTCTATCTGACTTTTCTCAGTCAAAATCAAGTATTCCCGGTCTTTAATCAACTTATGTGAAGCTGAAAAAACCATTTTTCCGGGTTGGGCGTCCAGTAAGTTGTACACATCGTTCCATTCGGTAAAGCCGAAAGATTTAAGCAATTGATACAAAACTGCTGGAGTATTCGGGACCTTTTTAAGGTAATTTATATCCAGGCTATACCCATATTTTGTCCTGTCTATGATTTTTGGATAAAGCAGGCTCATATAATCTTCCACAAGCTCTTCATTTTCCTTTAAATGCGACTGGGTTTTTAAAAAAATCTCCAGAAACTGAGGGTTTAATTCTTCAAAAATCGGCACAACTTCGTGCCTAATTTTATTCCGAAGATATTTTGTAGATGCATTGCTACTATCTTCCCGCCAGGAAATATTATTTTCTTTTGCATAAGCTGCGATTTCATTTCGGGAAAAATTCAGCAAGGGCCTGATTATTTTATTGCTGTCAGAATTTATTCCGCTTAAACCTTCCAAACCGGTGCCACGCAATAAATTGATGAAAAAGGTTTCCAGGCTATCGTTGGCGTGATGAGCAGTTAGCGTATAATCAAATTGATGCTTAAGGCGTAGTTCTTCAAACCATTCGTACCGGAGGTCCCGAGCCGCCATTTGAATAGATAAACTATTGTCTTTGGCATACTGCTCAGTATCAAAATTCTCTACAAAAAGTTCCACCTGTAGTCTTTTAGCCAGGGTGGCCACAAAACCCTCATCGGCATCACTTTCTTCGTCTCGAAGGTTAAAATTGCAATGTGCTAAAGCAAAATCAAGCTTGGCTGCTTTGCACAAATGAGCAAGCACCACGCTGTCTACCCCACCACTTACCGCAAGCAAAAGCTTACTGTTGCAAAGGTAAGGAAACTGCGATTTGATCTCGTTTTTGAAAGCTTTTTCCATAGGAAATCAAAGATACAAAAACAGTTGGCAGTGTTTAAATTGATAGTTTATGAAACTTTATTCTTGATGGTCTTAATTTTGCAAGAAATTAAGACAAGGCTTTTCGCATTGCGCTTGCCTTTAGCAGGCATTCTTCGTATTCTTTTTCGGGATCTGAGCCGGCTGTTATTGCTCCACCTACAGAAAAAGAGACATATTTTTTTTCCGAATTATAAAGAATACTGCGTATCACCACATTAAAATCGAAGTCACCGTTTGGAGTGAAATAGCCTACCGCTCCGCTGTAGAGTCCGCGTTTGGTTTCTTCCAGTTCTTCGATAATTTTCATCGCTGAAATTTTTGGAGCCCCCGTCATACTCCCCATCGGGAAAGTTGCCCGTAAAGCTTCTACCGGCGGAATGCCATCATCGATTTCCGCAGAAACCGTAGAGATCATTTGATGCACCTGTTTAAAGGAATACACCTTACAAAGTTCATCTACATTTACGCTGCCCTTTTTGGCAATTTTTGAAAGATCATTTCTTACCAGGTCTACAATCATCACATTTTCAGATTGTTCTTTCGGGTCTTTGGAAAGCTGTTGCGCTATTTCCAAATCTTCTTCAGCATTGGGTGAACGCCTGGCTGTACCCTTTATAGGCTGGGAAATTAATTTTGAACCCGATTTCTTTAAATAACGTTCCGGCGAAGCCGAAAGTAAATAATGTTCTTCCAGTTTAAGAAAAGTGGCAAATGGCGGACCCGAAATCTCGTTAAGTTTTTGAAAAACTTCAAAAGGTTCTATTTCCCTGTTTTCGGCAAAAAACTCCTGGCAAAAATTGGCTTCGTAAATATCGCCGCGTTGAATGTAAGCGAGCATTTTTTCGACTTTTTTCAGGTAATCTTCTTTGGAAATTCTGGCACGTATCGGTTGTGGGTTGTGGGTTGTCAGTTGAGGGTTATCTGTCAGCGGAAGATTTGAAATTTCAGTAAAATCATCTTCAATTTCGTCATCCAGCATCTTCAAATAATGCATTTCTAATAGATCGCCCTTCAGTAAAAATAATTTTTGAGGTTGAAAAAAGTAGAGATCAGGAAAATTGAGTCCGTCCTGGTTTTTAGAAGAAAGTGCTTCCACATCATTTTTAAGATCGTAGGAAAGATATCCAAAAATCCAGTCTTTGGTAGTTTGCTGATATTCCTGAAGTTTTGCAAAAGCCTGGTGATAATCAGTTTTTATGGCCGTAAATACGCCCAGGGCAAGTAGCGCATCGAATTCGCCGTGCTCCTGGTGATAATTATTACTATCCAGCCAGGCAATTTCCTCAAACTGCCTACTCCATTGCAACAATTGTTGTTTAAATTTTAGCGGTTCTTCTAAAGTATAAGTCAATTTGGTGCGCACCTGGCTTCTAATTTTGGAGCGTAAAGGTAAGAACAATTTGACGTAGCACATATTTAAATCCTTTTGCAATTTAGTTTAGAATTTTATAGGCCAGCGTGCTTTAAAAAAAAGGGAATGAAATTAGTTCAAAATACTTTTTGAATTTGCAAAAAAAAAGTTTAATATTAATCCAATCATTTTCAATTACAAATCCCACTTAAGATCCAATATTTCAGATGTTTACAGATACAGAGAAACTCACTTTAGCCGATATAGAAAACCTGGATTTCACTACTGTTATTTGGATTGCTGCCCCACTTATGTTCTTTTTCGTCTTACTTGAATTTTTAATTGGTAGGAAGAAATATAAAAAGCTTTATTCGGGGAAAGACTTCCTGGCTTCTTCAGCTATCGGAATCGGTAATTTAATCCTTAACGGTTTTATGAAGATTGGAGTTTTTATGATTTTTCTTTTCTTTTTCAATCTGGCGCCCTTTAGGATACCCCATACCTGGTGGTCTTATGTCTTATGCTTAATACTGCTAGATTTCAGCAGATATTGGTCACATCGCCTTGCGCACGAACAACGTTTCTGGTGGTCAACCCACGTAGTTCATCATTCGTCGGAACATTATAATTTATCTACTTCCTTTCGATTGTCCTGGACGCAGAATTTAAAAATAATATTCTTTTTACCGGTAGTACTGCTAGGCTTTCATCCTTTGGTATTTTTTATTGTTCATCAACTTGAAGTGCTCTATCAATTTTGGATTCATACAGAATTGATAAAAAAATTACCACGACCAATCGAGTATATTTTCACCACACCATCACATCACCGGGTACACCATTCGGTGAATGAAAGATATCTTGATAAAAATTATGGATCCACCTTTATTTTCTGGGATCGCATTTTCGGAACATTTCAGGAAGAAGATGAAAAGCCTCGTTACGGCATCACCAAACCGGTAAACTCCTACAATCCCTTTTTCCTGGTTTTCCACGAGTGGATTGAAATCAGTAAAGATATCTGGAAATCGAAATCATTAAAAGAAGCCTGGATAATTTTATTTGGAAGCCCGGTAGACAAACACAAGGAAGATATGGGAATTACAGGGAAATCTGATGCTGAATTGGCCAATATCGGTAAAGCAAATGAAGAATTCAATATAAAAAAAGCAAGGTGATTTTTATTCTTCCAATTGATGAGAAAAAGTAGTTAAAACGTCCTGGATCCCCATATCCAGTACTTCGTTTAGCATTTCACCATCTTTAAAATTATCGTTGAAAGAAGGCAAACTAAAGCTCTCTATCACTTCGCCACCAAACCTTGGTAGAATTCCTTTGGTATATTCCAGGGCTGAAGCCGCACCCCGTTTCCCAGGTGATGTACTAATCAATAAAATCTTTTTGCCCTCCAGGAAATTTCGATCTAAACGCGAAAGCCAGTCGATTATATTTTTAAAGTATGCTGAAACATTGCCGTTATGCTCGTTTACCGCAATCACCAATGCATCGTGATCTTTGATAATATTATTAATTATTGTCGCACCAATAGGCATTCCTTTTTGCTTTTCCCTATCAGAACTGTAAATAGGTAATTCATATTGGGTAAAATCCTGGATCTTAACCTCGTGACCCTGGATTCGGTTCGCGACGTGTTTTAATAATTGAAAATTAATGGAGGTGCTGCTATTGGAACCGGCAAAGGCTAGGATCTTTTTCATTTATAGATTGAATTTCACCAAAAATACCGAAATAAATGAAATAACTCATTTTTATAAAATTGAAAAGAATTATAAGTTTCTTTCTATTTTCCAGAAGTTATAAAGTATACCTCACCCTAAACTCGCATCATAGCCTGCTTCAAATTTATCTGTCTAACTTGAGTTTCACTTTTATTAATCTTTGATGCCGCAACAGCTTGACGGATTCTTGAAATTTTAAGTATTTTAGTTTGAGATCCCGCCCTGCAGCGGGATTAATTCAACGAACTATATTAAAATTGCTATGGGCAATTTTAATATAGAGTTTCATTAACTTTGCCGATTCATAAAAACTTCATTTAGTGACTTTTCAAGACTTAAATATTACCACTCCGTTGCGCAATGCACTGGAAGATATTGGGATCACCACGCCCACGCCTATTCAGGAACAATCTTTTTCTACCATTATGTCTGGGAAGGATATGGTGGGAATTGCTCAAACTGGTACGGGGAAAACCTTCGCCTATATGCTTCCCATTTTGCGTATGCTTAAATATTCGGAACAAAAAAACCCTAGGGTATTGGTTTTGGTTCCTACCCGTGAGCTTGTGGTGCAGGTGGTTGAAGAAATTGAAAAGTTAACCGCTTATATGAATGTTCGCGTTACCGGAATTTACGGCGGCGTAAATATGAACACACAACATCAGGCGCTATTGCAAGGGTTAGATATTGTGGTAGCTACTCCGGGAAGGTTGTACGATTTGGTACTTAGGCGTGCACTTCAGTTAAAATCTATCCAAAAATTGGTGATAGATGAAGTGGATGTGATGTTAGATTTGGGTTTTAAATTTCAGATCAATAATATCTTTGAATTGCTACCGGAAAACCGACAAAACATTATGTTTTCGGCAACAATTACTGAAAATGTGGAGAACTTAATCGAAGCCAATTTTAAAAGTCCGGAAACTATTTCTGTGGCTGCCAGTGGTACCCCGCTGGACAATATTAAGCAAACCGGGTACAAAATCCCGAATTTTTACACCAAAGTAAATCTTTTGAAATACCTTTTAAAAGAGAAGGAAACCTATTCTAAGGTGCTGATTTTTGTGGCTTACAAGCGAATGGCCGATAGGCTTTACACCGAATTGCAACAGCATTTTCCAGAGGAATGTACCGTGATTCATTCTAATAAAACCCAAAATTACCGCTTGCGGAGCATCAAACAATTTGGCAGCGGATTTTGCCGAATTCTGGTCGCTACCGATGTTATGGCCCGCGGACTCGATATTGAATCGGTGAGCCACGTGATTAATTTTGATACACCAAAATACCCAGAAAATTATATGCACCGAATTGGTCGAACCGGACGAGCTGAGAAAGAAGGGAATTCGATTTTAATGACTACCGAAGCGGAACAGGAATCGCTGGAGAAAATTGAAGCTTTGATGAAAATGCAAGTTCCGCAGGAAGAATTACCAGAGGAAATCACGATTTCTTCAGAATTAATTCCAGAAGAGCAACCGAAGGTTTTCGAAATTAATAATCCAGGAAAAAATAAAGATGATGATGCGCCCGGTCCTGCTTTCCACGAGAAAAAAGAGAAAAATAGAAAGGAAAACCTGGGTGGTTCTTACCGCCGGGAAATTGCCAAGAAGTATAAAAAGCCTAAAACTCGCGGAGATAAAAACGCTAACCGTAAAAAGAAAAAATAATCTCAAATGCACGAATTACAGAACGAATTTCTAAGTATTAAAGTCAATCCTGTTGGTGCTGAATTATCCAGCCTTAAAAATCTGGAAACCGGTACCGAACATTTATGGCAGGGAAACCCCGAATTTTGGGCAAGCCAGGCACCAAATCTATTTCCGGTTATTGGGGTTTTGAAAGATGGCGAGTTCTTTTTTGAAGGCAAGACCTATAAAATGCCTAAACACGGTTTTGTAAGGCATAATGAAGAAATTCAGTTAAAAGAAAAAACTTCGAATTCATTAATTTTTCAACTGGAATATTCAGAAAAAACTTTAGAAATATATCCTTTTAAATTCAGGTTTGAGATTTCATTTATACTGAATGAAAAAAACCTGGAAGTGCAGCATAGAGTTTTCAATTTAGACAATGAGCCGCTTTATTTCTCACTAGGTGGGCATCCTGCTTTTAATGCACCTGTCAGTAAAAATGAGGCTTACGAAGATTATTATCTGGAATTTGACCGCAAAATGGATTTAAGAACTCACGTTTTGAGCCAAAACGGACTGGTAAGTGATAAAACTGAGGGCATTTTAGACAACGAAGATAAAATTCGATTACACAAAGACCTGTTTGCCAAAGACGCTCTGATTTTCAAAAACATTCCTTCAAAAAAAGTAGCTCTAAAAAGTAAGAATTTAGGAACAGTTTTATCCGTAGAATATTCAGATTTTAAAAATTTAGGAATTTGGGCAAAACCGGGAGCTCCCTATGTTTGTATAGAACCCTGGCTGGGAATTGCCGATGTTGAAGGTACCAATCAAAACTTAGTAAACAAAGAAGGAATTGAAACACTGGAAGCCAATAAAAATTTTGAAGCTTCCTATACCATTCATCTTAATTAGTTCTTTTAGAAGAATATTTTTAAATAATCCTTAACTTAAAATAATTATTATTAATCTCATTTTAGCATAAACTACCGGCTAGTGTGCAAATGAGAAAAGAAAAAGGTACCGTAAGAAAAGGTATGTCTTACCTATTCTTATCGTTTCGTTATTAATTACTGGGGATTATTATAGCTAAGGCTATTAAAGCAATTTTACATCACATTTATCGTTTATCTTTCTTTGCAGTCTTGTCCTTTTGAGACTGATCCATAAATTCTCGTTCTTCCCGGGCACTGGCTTTATCACTTTTTGAAGAATCCTTTTTATTATTCTTTTTAAACTTACTTTTATCCCGATCGCGCTCTTTCTGCTTTAGATCACGGAACTCTTCCTGTTCCCTGTCCTTATCCTCCTGATTTAAAGATTCCCAGTTCTCCTCCATTTTCTTAATATCTTCCTTCTTAGCCATTGCTCTTTAATTTATTGGTTTTCGTAGATAAAAGATACAAAGGCAATTCCATCAAACTGAAATTGCCTGCAGTTTTAACAAGAATTTATTTCTTTAAGCTAAATCTTCCAATTTTGCAGCATCAATATCCTGATGAGAAGCATGGTGAACAACTTTTTCATCACTTAAAACAATAAATTGTGGACTTTCGTGTCTTACGCTTAACTCATCGGCCACCGCATTAGACACGTCACGATGCTTTCTTAAATCCAAAAAATAGAGTTTTGTATTTTCATTTTCTTCATATTCCCTTTCAAAATTCCTCAACACCATTTTACTAATTCCACAACTGGTAGAATGTTTAAAAATCCCGATTAATTTATCTTTAGATTCTTCTTTAGCTATGGTAATTTGATCTTTATCGGTTAATTCTGTCCAGGGAAATTCTGATTTTTTTTTCGTCTCATCTCCATCTCCCTTAAATATTTTATCTAGTAATCCCATTGGTGATTTTTCTTTTGTACAAAATTAGATCTTAATAAATTTAATCTGTGCTTCAACTCAAAATTAATTTCAGAAAAATTAACCTAAATGTCAAATTGGCGTTAATTTAAGAATAAAACAAGTCAATTTGTCTTAATTTTTTAATGGTATATCAATTGCTTTATTCTTTAAAAATAAACCACTATGAACTTTAACAACTTTACCATAAAATCACAGGAGGCCATCCAGCAAGCACAGCAACTTGCTCAGGAATTAGGCCATCAGCAAATTGAGAACGAGCACATTTTTAAAGCAATAAGTACTGTAGACGAGAATGTAGCTCCTTTTTTACTGAAAAAACTGAATATTAACGTCAATCTCTTTAATGATATTCTGGATAAAACCCTACAGAGTTTTCCAAAAGTGAGCGGTGGCGATATCGTACTTTCGCGGGAAGCAGGAAAAGCAGTTAACGAAGCTTCTACTATAGCGAAAAAAATGAAGGATGAATATGTTTCTATTGAACACCTCATTCTCGCAATTTTTAAATCGTCTAGCAAAGTAGCCCAAATCTTAAAAGATCAGGGTGCGACTGAAAAATCCTTAAAAGCAGCGATAGAAGAATTGCGCAAAGGAGACCGGGTAACTTCGCAAAGTGCAGAAGAAACCTATAACGCCCTGGATAAATACGCCATTAATTTAAACCGAATGGCCGAGGAGGGAAAACTGGATCCTGTAATTGGCCGTGATGAGGAAATACGAAGAATTTTACAGATTCTTTCCCGACGCACCAAAAACAACCCAATGTTGGTTGGAGAGCCGGGAACCGGTAAAACGGCCATAGCCGAAGGTTTAGCACATAGAATTATTGCCGGCGATATTCCCGATAACCTTAAAGATAAAGTGATCTATAACCTGGATATGGGAGCGCTTATTGCCGGCGCAAAGTATAAAGGTGAGTTTGAAGAACGCCTTAAAGCCGTAATAAAAGAAGTGACTTCCAGCGATGGGAATATCGTGTTGTTTATAGATGAAATTCATACACTTGTTGGTGCCGGTGGCGGTCAGGGTGCTATGGATGCGGCTAACATTTTAAAACCCGCATTGGCTCGTGGCGAATTGCGTGCAATTGGAGCAACCACTTTAGATGAATACCAAAAATATTTTGAAAAAGACAAAGCCCTGGAAAGAAGATTTCAAAGAGTAACCGTAGATGAACCAGATACAGAAAGTGCAATTTCCATCTTACGCGGAATTAAAGAGAAATACGAAACTCACCATAAAGTTAGGATTAAAGATGAAGCGATTATCGCTGCGGTTGAATTATCTCAGCGTTATATCACAAACCGGTTTTTGCCCGATAAGGCTATTGATTTAATGGATGAAGCAGCTTCTAAACTTCGAATGGAAATCAATTCGAAACCCGAAGAACTCGATGTTCTGGACAGAAGAATAATGCAGCTGGAGATTGAAATTGAAGCTATAAAACGTGAAAAAGACGAAGCTAAATTAAAAACACTCCGGGCTGAACTGGCAAATATAAAAGAAGAACGCAACGAATTACACGCCCGCTGGCAGAATGAAAAAGGTGTAGTAGACAGTATTCAGAATTTAAAATCTGATATCGAAAACTTTAAACTGGAAGCAGAACGTGCCGAGCGAGAGGGAGACTATGGAAAAGTAGCCGAAATTCGCTACGGAAAAATAAAAGAAGCCCAGGAGAAACTGGAAGCCTTGCAAAAAACCGTTGCACAAAATCAAAATGAAAAATCCCTTATCCAGGAAGAAGTAACCAATGAGGATATCGCTGAAGTTGTTGCAAAATGGACCGGAATTCCGGTAACTAAGATGTTGCAAAGCGATCGTGAAAAATTACTAAAACTGGAGGATGAACTACACAAACGAGTAGTTGGACAGGAAGAAGCAATAATAGCAGTAAGTGATGCGGTACGCCGAAGCCGTGCAGGTTTACAGGATCAGAAAAGACCTATAGGTTCTTTCTTATTCCTGGGTACCACCGGAGTTGGTAAAACCGAACTTGCAAAAGCCCTCGCAGAATATTTGTTTGATGATGAGGCTGCGATGACACGTATTGATATGAGTGAATATCAAGAGAGACATTCAGTGAGTCGTTTGGTTGGAGCACCTCCGGGATACGTGGGTTATGATGAAGGCGGTCAGCTTACTGAAGCCGTTAGAAGAAAACCGTATTCTGTGGTTCTTTTAGACGAAATTGAAAAGGCTCACCCCGATACTTTCAATATTTTATTACAGGTTCTGGATGAAGGAAGGCTTACGGATAACAAAGGACGTCTGGCAGATTTTAAGAACACCATTATTATTATGACCTCAAATATGGGAAGTCATATTATTCAGGAGAAATACGAAAATGTAAAAGATCCTGATACGGCAATGGATTCGGCTAAAACTGAAGTACTGACCTTGTTAAAACAAAGTGTTAGGCCGGAGTTTATAAACAGAATAGACGATATTATTATGTTTAGCCCGTTAACCCAAAAAGACATCAGGAAAATTGTTTCGTTACAACTTAAGGGCGTGAAGAAAATGCTGGAAAAACAGCATATTGTTCTTGATGCCACAGAAGAAGCGATCAGTTATCTGGCTAGTCGCGGATTTGATCCTCAATTCGGTGCAAGACCGGTTAAAAGAGTAGTTCAGCGGGAAGTTCTCAATAAACTTTCAAAAGAAATTCTCGCCGGAAATATCAAAACCGACCATATTATTCTTATAGATGAATTTGATGACCAGTTGGTTTTTAGAAATGAAACCAATCCGGTAGAAACTGAATAAACTTGATTTTTTATACAAAAAAAGGCTGGGTAAAAAATTTACCCAGCCTTTTCTCTTTTTCACAGATGATAATTACATATTATCAATCTCTTTTTTCAATTCTTCTTTAGTCTTACCGGTTTTCTCTTGTAAACGACCCAGCATTTCATCAAACTTTCCTTCAGAATATGTAGTATCATCATCGGTTACATCGCCATACTTTTGCTTAAATTGACCTTTAACTTGTTTCCACTTTCCTTCTAATTGATCATTATTCATAATATTTGGTTTTAGGTGTTAATAATAAGTTCAATTTACAATATGACTGCCGCCTAAACTCTCAATAAACTCCCATATTTCTCTTAATGATTTGTTATTTTTGAAATCTAAAATCCTTTGATGAAAAAGTTCCTTTTATTTCTTGTCTCTCTTAGCCTGGTTAGCTGTGCTACCACTAAAAACATTGATGATTCAAATATTAAGCTGCGCTATTTAGACGATGTGGTAATTCCGCAAAATCTTGAAGTTGGAGGAACCAAAGTTGGGGGAATTTCTGGAATAGATTTTTACAACGGCGACTATTACCTGGTATGTGATCAACCTTCCAATCCGCGCTTCTATAAATCGAAAATTCCATTTCTTAACCGTTCTATAGATACCGTTTTAATTACTGAAGTGGTACACTTAGATAAAAGCGATAATTTTTATAAAAAACACACACCCGATTTAGAAGGAATTCGGTTTGATTCTGAAACTAATGAACTTGTTATTTCTGCTGAAGGTTCAATTCAAAATGGCAAAGATCCCTCGATTTTTCATATCTCTACTGAAGGGGAATTTCTTTCCGCTTACGAGATCCCGGAATACTTTGAAGCTTCAGGGGAGCAAAAACCCAGAAATAATGGTGTTTTTGAAGGTTTAGCCGAAAGTTTTAATAAATCTGGTTACTGGGTGGCGATGGAACTTCCCCTGGAAAAAGACGGACCTAAACCTAAAATTTACGCTACAAATTCTCCGGTTAGAATTACTAAATACGATAAAAACACGCAAAAAGCGGAGCGACAATTCGCTTATAAATTAGACGGAATTTCAAAATTACCAATCAATTGGTTTGCGGTAAATGGTGTTACTGAAATTCTGGAATATGCAGAAGATAAATTCCTGGTTTTGGAGCGGGCCTACTCTGCTGGGTATGGATCTAACGGAAATACAGTAAAAATCTTTGATGTAGATGCTTCAAAGGCTACCAACACCTTGGAAATGGAAAACCTCAGCAAATCTGATTATCAATATGCCGAAAAACGACTGGTTTTCGATTTTAAATCGGTTAAAAATTTCCTCACTGAAGAAACTATAGATAACATTGAAGGAATGACCTTTGGGCCCGATTTGCCAGACGGAAAAAAATCTTTAATCTTGGTATCAGACGATAATTTTAGTAGTTTTAGTGATCAAATCACTCAATTTATTCTTTTAGAATTGGAAATTAAGTAACCTACCTCGCGGCAATCCCACGAGTCATTAATGCAAAGTATAATTTGATTTCGAGGCAGGCCTCGGAGCATTTAAACCTCGATTATCGAGTAAAATATGAAGCACTACTTTTTAATACTGAGCCTTATCGTTTTAACCTCCTGTAATTTTGGAGACAAAGAGCCTGAAGAAATTATGGAAGACGCTAGAGATCCGTCGAAAGAGATCACGACTTATTATTTTATTCGCCACGCCGAAAAAGATACTACAGATTCAAAAAATAAAGATCCTGAATTAACCGAAGCCGGCCGGAATAGAACCCAGGATTGGGTGAAAATCTTTCAGGATATAGATTTTGACCTTATTTACAGTTCAAACTATAAACGAACAGTAAATACAGCCCAACCAATTGCTGAATCTAAAAATTTAGAAGTTAAATTTTACAATACTAAAAAGTTAAACGATAAAGATTTTCAGGAAAGCACGAAGAATAAAACAGTTTTGGTGGTTGGTCACAGTGATCTCAATCCTGAATGGGTAAATTATATTTTAGGAAGAAAAAAATATCAGGATCTAGATGAAAAAGTCTACGGAAGTCTATTTATAGTTACCGTTCATCCTGATAACTCCCGGACTTCCCAGGTGCTATATTTTAATTAAAAAAGGCAGCCTGAAAACATCTGGTTCCTGAAACGAGTTCATGAACTTAAGTTTTCAAGCTACCTTTTTGATAGCTTAGAAAAGATACATTCCTATCCGTTCAAAATATTAATCGCTTTTGCGTTTACAAATTCTTTAATTCCGAAACCACCGTGCTCACGGCCGTAACCTGAATTTTTCACGCCGCCAAATGGCATATTTGGTTGTGCTAAACCGAAAGAATTAATAAACACCATTCCAGTATCAAAGTGCTTACTGGCCAATTCTACAGCTTTATCTACATCTTCAGAGAATATTCCGCCTCCAAGTCCAAAGCGGCTATCGTTGGCAATTCGCATTGCGTCTTCATCATCTTTTGCTTTAATCAAGGAAGCAACAGGACCAAAAAGTTCATCGTCATAAGCGGGTTGTCCCGGCTTTACATTGGCTAATACTGTCGCAGGATAATAGTAACCTTCCCCTTCAGGGATATTGCCACCACAAAGCACAGCCGCACCTTTTTTCACGCTGTCTTCTACCTGATCGTGCAATTCTTTCCGAAGATCCTCTCTTGCCATTGGGCCAAGATCATTATCATTATTAGTTGGATCACCTGCTTTTATGTTCTTCATTTCTTCAACAAAAGCCTCTTTAAATTCATCATAAACCTTTTCTGTGACTATAAAACGTTTAGCAGATACACAGGTTTCTCCATTGTTGTAAATTCTACCCATCACACACCATTTTACCGCTTTCTTAACATCGGCATCTTCAAGTACCATATAAGCATCGTTTGAACCAAGTTCAAGAACAGTTTTCTTCAAATTAGATGCTGCTTTTTCGCCAATAATTTTTCCTGCTTCAGGACTTCCAGTTAAGGTTACTCCACGAATCAAGTCGTGCTCTATAATAGAATCAGATTGATCGTGATCAATAATAATAACTTTAAAAAGATTTTTCGGTAATCCTGCGTCATTAAATATTTTTTCAATCAATAATCCTGAACCGGTTACATTTCCGGCGTGTTTTAATAAAACTGCGTTGCCGGCCATAAGGTTAGCAATTGCGTATCTAATAACCTGATATGCCGGGAAATTCCAGGGCTGAATTCCGTAGATTACACCTAAAGGAGAATAGGTAATTATACCGCGACCACCATCTGGTAATTCGCGCTCTTCATCCTTCAAGTTTTCAGGACCATTAGCGGCTGTCCATTCACAAATTCCCGCACATAGATCAACTTCCTGTTCTCCGTGCTTAAGTAATTTACCCATTTCGGCAGTCATGAGTTTCACCAGTTCGGTTTTGTGCTCGGTTAACTTCTCTCCTATTGCTTTAATTACCTCAGCTCTTTGTTTCGGAGTTTTTTCCCGCCATTTTAAAAATGCCTGATGGCATTCTTCCACGGCATCTTTCGCTTCCTGATCTGTAAAATAATTGTAGGACTCTAATTCCTTTCCCGTTGCCGGGTTAATGGTTTTCAATGTTTTCTCTTTCATAACTTTTTTTTGGAAATTTAAAGTTATGAACTGAGGTAAGGAATGAGGACTAAGGCGTTGTTAAAGCTTTTAAAACAACACGTTAATTAGGAAGAATTAACAGATGTACGTAAGAATATTCTTCAGGTTTTATTCCAAAAGATCAACTTCAATATTCCTGTTTTCTATTTTCGAGAGTAATTCCAGTTGCCTGGCTTCGTAAAGATCATCTAATTGTGTTAGTGGAGTATCCAAATCATCAGCTTTGTAATTTTCGTAATCTACAAACCTAATTCCTTCAATAGTTCTGGGGTTGTAAGCTTTTCTAAAACGCAATCCGCCATCATTAACTTCAAAACTATAGGCAAGATAATCTATATTGTAATTTTGAGTATTAATCCAGTACATATAAACATCTTCGTGATCTGCGCCACCACCTTCAGCACTAAAAGTGACTTTTACTTCATAATATTCCTTGTCGTGAATAGTGTCTTTTCCTATCAATTCTTTATTAACAGCGGCATCATTTAAACCGAATGGTAACTGAACAAAATAGTGAACCGAATTCACCGAATTTGCATAAACCGTTTTCATAGAATCAGAAAGTTGTACCGCAGTATCCTTGTAGTAGCGAGTAAATCCTTCATTGTTTACAACATCGCGATATTGGGTACCGGTAGAATCGGCCAGGACTCGCTCTAATTCAAATTTCCCACCTTCTCTTTTACTTCTATAAGATCCTTTTCTAAAATCGAAACTAATTTCGGCATTTTTATAATTTTCTCCGCCAGCATTTTTAATGGCTTTATCTATAATTTGCTGTGCATTTTCCTGTTCGGAACTACAGGCAAAAGTTACTGCTATAATAAGTGCTCCTAAAAAGTATTTTTTCATCTTTAAAACTATAATTATTAAAAGGCTGTTGAGATACCAAAATTGTTTGCTAAGGTAAATAAAATGATAAAAGAACAGATAACAAGGATTACATATAGAACGATGAGAAAGATAGGGTGAAATAAAGGCCTAGCAGTAATTAGAAATAGATTATTAAATTTTTTATTCCTTTATCAAATAAATAAGATCTTCTTCGCGTAAAAATGTACTTATATTTTCTTCCAGAGATTTTTCCTGTATACCTTGTTTTTCTGAACTAATTAAAAAATTGTATTTCATAAATGGTTCAATTTGGAATATTTCTTTGTTTTTAATTAAACTGTCAGAAACTATTTGATATACATTTTTGGCTTCAACATTTCGCGCTTCTAAATATCCTTCACTATCCGTTACAGTATCATTATTAGATTTTGAACTTTTAGAGAACATTAAAATTGATTTGTCATCATTAAATATGGAGGTCCGAGACCATTCTACTCGTATAAATTCATTTTTAAAAACTTTAGTTTCCTTATTAGGAAATTGAAGGTTATATAAAAGAATGGCTACAATTAAAACATTCCAGGAAAAATGTAACAATATCGCTTTTAAAAGATTAAAGTTTATAGCTGTCCATACTAATATGCATCCTAAACTAAATTGATAAAAAGGTAAATAAAAATATTCCAAGGTGATTAATTCCTCAAAATCGTAATGTATCGTAGTAAATAATAAAATATTTAATAGAATGGATAAATTCTGTAAAATCACATTTTCAACATATTTAATATTTAAGGATATCAATATGAAAAATAGAATTAGAAGAAAAATAGTAAGGTAATTTGCGAAACCAAATAAGATAAATAAGGGTAAAGAAATTAAAGCGGTAATTTTTATCCATTTTCTATTTACAAAAAAACCTCTAAATATAATTTCTTCAACTATGGGAGCCCACACCAGTGCCACTATTATAGTAATACCGAAAGGTAAATTGGAAAAATTCCGTTTCCCTTTATAGGGTAACTCATTTTCAATCCAAACATCAAAGATTAATGCAAAACAGAGAGCAATCCCTGCTAGTGCAAAAAGCCAATTCTTTTCTTTACCCATTGTTTTAATTGGATTTTACTTTCGATCATTTATTACTTTTTTACAATTACAAAAATTTTTAGATCACCAAAAACACCGTAATATTAAATACCAAGGATGACTGGAAAAAAGATAATTTAATATTATTCATAAAAATAAGACTCGTTAAAGAAAATAGCAGATTTTGAAGAAAGTGCTACTACTTGCTATATCAAATTTTAAAATGGCTCTTAAACTTTTTTCTACTATAAAACTCCCATTTAATCTATATTTATTAGCCGAAGATTTTTCATCCACCTCAAATAAACTGATATTCTCTATTAATTACAGAAAACGCTGAAAGCGCTCAGCCGGATTTAATTCTAGAAAAGCCTTTCGCTGATTGGCTTTACTGTGCTCTTTTGTAGTTTAAGAAATTTGCATATTGTAAATATAATAATATTCATTAGCTATTTTAAAAGCTTCTTAAGCCTTTTTCTAAAGAAAGCTTCCTATTTTTGTTTCTTATGAAGAAGACCAGCAATACCATAAATATAAAGAATAGAAAGGCCCGATTTGAGTATGAAATCCTCGATAAATACGTGGCCGGGATTAAACTGGCCGGGACCGAGATAAAAGCCATCAGGCAGGGAAAAGCTTCTATCGCCGAGAGTTTTTGTGAGTTTCAGAACAACGAATTATTCGTGATTAATATGCACGTTGAAGAATATTCTCACGCCACACATTTTAATCACAACCCTAAAAGTGAGCGGAAACTTCTCTTACAACGCCGTGAATTACGAAAGCTGGAAAAAGAAGTAAAGAATTCCGGACTTACCATTATCCCTCTGCGCGTTTTTATTAACGATCGCGGTCTAGCGAAAATGCAAATTGCGCTGGCAAAAGGTAAAAAACTCTACGATAAACGGGAAACTATTAAAGATCGTGAAAGCAAAAGAAAATTAGACAGGATCAAGAAAGAATACAAATAATTCCTGGATGCAGCCGGCAAAACAGATTCTACCGCTAATCGTTTTTTCCCAGTTTTGCTGCACCTCGCTTTGGTTTGCCGGTAATGCCGTGATGCCCGAGCTTTACCTCAACTTTAATTTAAATGACGAAGCTTTAGGGCATTTAACCTCTGCGGTGCAATTCGGTTTTATTCTGGGCACGCTCATTTTTGCTTTTCTAAGCTTTGCCGATAGATTTTCTCCTTCAAAACTCTTTTTCATTTCTGCTGTTTTTGGTGCAATTTTTAACCTGGGGATTATTCTCGAAAACAATAATTTAAACAGCTTACTCCTACTCCGTTTCCTCACGGGATTTTCCCTGGCAGGGATCTATCCCGTCGGGATGAAGATCGCTGCAGATTACTATGACAAAGGTCTCGGGAAATCTCTTGGTTATCTGGTGGGTGCCCTGGTTTTGGGTACAGCTTTCCCACACTTTATAAAGACTTTCACCGGTACAGAAGAGCTGCCCTGGCGTTATGTGATTATCGCCACTTCCGGTTTCGCATTTCTGGGTGGACTTTTAATTTTTCTATTTGTTCCCAATGGCCCATTTAGAAAAGCAAAGGGCAAGTTTAAAGTTGATGCTGTTTTTAGCGTTTTTAAGAATAAAAATCTGCTTAGCGCCGCTTTTGGTTATTTCGGGCATATGTGGGAGCTCTATACTTTTTGGGCTTTTGTTCCAATTATTTTAGCGACTTATAAAATTTCGTTTCCCGAAAGTAATTTTGATATTCCGTTTTGGTCATTTATAATTATTGGAATTGGCGGACTTTCCTGTGTTTTGGGTGGTTATATTTCAGAAATTGCCGGGATAAAACGAACCGCTGCTACCGCTTTACTCCTATCGGGTTTATGTTGTATAATTTTTCCTTTCATTTTTCTACAGCCTTCAGCAACAATACTCATCTCATTTTTATGCTTTTGGGGAATTATGGTAGTCGCCGATTCACCTCTATTCTCAACATTGGTAGCTAGAAACGCCCCACCGGAAATTAAAGGCACAGCCCTTACCATTGTAAATTCCATAGGTTTTGCCATTACTATTGTGAGTATCCAGTTAATTACTTATTTGAATCAATTGGAACCGGTGTATAGTTTAAGTTTGCTTGCTATAGGACCTGCCCTGGGTTTGTGGGGATTATTTCAGAAAAAAGTACAGCTTTAGCAAACAGATAAATAGACTAAGCATAATTATTTTGCCTAATTTGGCCACTTCTTAAATTCATCATCATGCATCAAAAAATCATCATCATTTTTCTTATTCTTTCATCAATTAACTTAACTGCCCAAATTACCGGCAAGGTTACCGATACGGAAAACGAAACGCTCCCCTATGTCAATATTTATACTGAAGATGGGAGATTTGGAACTACGACTAATGAAAATGGCGTTTATGAACTAAAAATAAATAGGCCGGGAGATTACAATTTAGTCTTTCAGTTTTTGGGTTATCAAACTCAGAAAAAAACTATTTCAATTGAAGAATTTCCCCACGAATTAGATATAAGCTTAATACCCGAAACTACCAGTCTGGATGAAGTAAATATTTCTTCAGGTGAAAATCCCGCAAACGCGATAATCAGAAAAGCGATAGATTTCAGAAAACGAAACGCCGAAAAACTTGAAGCTTATACCGCCGATTATTATTCCCGCGGATTATGGCGAATTAAAAATGCCCCGGAAAAAATACTGGGACAGGAAGTTGGCGATCTTGGCGGCGGACTCGACTCTACCCGAAGCGGTATCGTTTATTTAAGTGAAACAATTTCTGAAATTTCATACAAACGTCCCGATGATTTTAAGGAAAAGATTATTGCTTCTAAAGTGAGTGGCGACGATAATGGTTTCAGTTTAAACTCGGCGCAGGAATCTTATTTTTCATTTTATGAAAATACCATTGAGATTAATAGTGAAATGGTTTCTCCAATCGCAGAATATGCTTTTAACTATTACGATTATAAGTTAGATGGAATTTTTTATGATGAAAATGGGAACCTCATCAACAAGATAAAAGTGAGTCCGAAACGGGAAAAAGACCGGGTTTTTTCCGGCCATATTTATATTGTTGAAGACCTTTGGCAAATCTTTGGCGTAGAGTTGCAAACTACCGGCCAGGCCATACAGGTACCGCCCATAGAGACTTTAGATTTCAAACAGAATTATCGCTTTTCAGAAGAGAACGGGTTTTACGTTCAAATTTCACAAACAGTTGATTTTAGGTTTGCGATGTTCGGAATTTCAGGAGATGGAAGGTTTACCGCGGTTTACAGCGATTATAATTTTAAACCTGAATTCAGTAACCAAAGCTTTGGGAGTGAAATTATGTCTTTTGCTGAAGCTGCCAATAAAAAAGATTCTACTTACTGGGAAAAATTACGCCCGGTGCCTTTAACCGATGAGGAAATTAACGATTACGTAAAAAAAGACAGCATACAAACCCTTAGAAATTCAAAACCCTATTTGGATTCGATTGACGGAGTACGGAATAAATTCAACTTAACCGATCCCATTTTCGGCTATTCCTGGCAAGATTCGCATAAAGACCGCTATTTCAATATCAGTTCCCCACTGATGGGTACGCATTTTAATACGGTGCAGGGCTGGAATACTTCGAGTACAATTTCTTACAGGCAAAACGACAAAGAGGATGAGAATTCCGGAAAATACTGGCGTTTGTATTCTACGCTTAATTACGGGTTTAGTGATGACCGCCTTAGGATCAAAGGAGGATTTCAGAAACAATTTAATAATTCCAGTAGGCCTGTTTTAAGTATTTCCGGCGGAATAGAAACCGCACAAATTAATGACAGAAATCCTATTTCTGAAAGACTAAACGATATTACCACCATATTTTTTGAACGAAACTACCTGAAAATTTACGAACGTTCTTTTGCTGAAGTCTCTTATCAGCAGGAAATAATGAACGGCCTCTACTTTTTTGGAGATTTTAGTTATGAAAACAGAAACCCATTAATCAACACCACAGATCAGGTAATTATTGATAATGATGATGTTCAATATACCTCGAACAATCCACTGCAACCTGATAATTTTGGTTCGGTGCCATTTAGGGAACACGATATTTTTAAACTTAATCTGAATACCAGAATTAGGTTTGGACAAAAATATATGAGCTACCCAAGTGGAAAATTCAATATTAATAACGAAAAATATCCTACCCTTTATCTAGGCTATGAAAAAGGTTTTGGCGCGAGTGTAGAAGGATACAATTTCGATCAATTTAAAGCTTCGGTAACACAAAGTTTTAAATTGGGTAATAAAGGGGAATTTGGTTATAATTTAAACGGGGGAACTTTTTTAAATGCTGAAGATATGGCCTTTGTAGATTACCGGCATTTTATTGGCAACCAGACCAGGGTAAATAATGGCTTTAGCAATCTATCAAGATTCAATCTCCTGCCCTATTATGCGATGAGCACCAATAAAACTTATGCTGAAGCTCACGCCGAACACGATTTTAAAGGTTGGGTTTTAGGAAAAATACCCTTTTTAAATCAGTTGAATTACAATTTGGTAATTGGTGCCCGTGCGCTGTATACCGAAGACAAAAAACCTTATTCTGAATATTCGGTTGGAATAGACAATCTTGGTTTTGGTAAATACAGGTTGCTAAGATTAGATTATGTGGTTTCCAATATGGATGGCCAACGGGAAGGCGCTTTTATCTTTGGGTTGAAGTTTTTGGGAATTTTGGATTAGAATTTCGCTGAAATATCATCATGTAAGATCCTGAAACAGGATGACGTATTTTCAAAACAAAAAACCTCACAGGTTTTGAAACTGTGAGGTTTTTTTGAATGTCATTACGAAAGAGCAATGAGAAGAAATATTTAAATTCTTACTCTTCTTCCCCCGATTTATCTTTATCGGCTGGTTTTTCTTCTTCTGAAGAGAAATCGGTGATCCCGTTTTTAATTAACAGGTTATACCATTGAAAAATCTTTTTCATATCGCTGGCATAAACACGATCTACATCATAATCTGGCAAAACTTCGGCGAAATAATTCTCCAATTCAGCTTTATTAGATTTGTGACTAATCGCTTCACCGCCATCTTCCTTTTCTTTCATCTTTTCAAAGATTTCAGCAAGCGGAACTTCTTCGGTGTACGTATAGATTGCGATCTCGCTCAATAAGCTAACATTGTGACGAATGTTCACCGCCATTTTCTTTCCCTCAGGAATTGATTTTACAATAAATCCGCCACGACTTTGCGCCGTTAATTCATATAAACCGGGTTTTCCCGAAATCGCTAATATTTTATCTAATCCCATAGTAGTTTTTTATTCCCTCATTAAGGGTGTATTTTCACGAGGTCTCCCTAATCATTCAGGCGGGCTTGCCTCTATATTATAAAATAGTTTTCTTATTCATTCCTCGTGAACAAACTCCGAGGATATTGATTTTGGCAGGCAAATATCAGCTGCCAGTATTAATTATCAAAGTGATTTAACGCCCTTTTTTCATTTCAGGAAAGCGCATCTTATAATCGATCTTTATTTTTCCTTTTGAAATGCCAGAAAGTTTTCCCTTTAGCAAACGCTTTTTAAGGCTGGAAAGTTTATCGGTGAACAAAATTCCTTCAATATGATCGTACTCGTGCTGAATTACCCTCGCGGCTAAGCCTGTAAAAGTATCGCGATGTGATTCAAAATTTTCATCCTGATATTCTATCACGATTTTCGGTTTTCTAAATACATCTTCCCTAATTTCAGGAATACTTAAACAGCCTTCGTTAAAAGCCCATTCTTCGCCTTCTTCCTCAACGATTTTGGGGTTTATAAACACCTTTTTCAACTTTTTAAGCTCTTCTCTTTCCAGTAATTCTAATTCCTCATCTTCAGCAAACGGGCTGGAATCTACTAGGAACAAACGAATGGGACGACCAACTTGTGGTGCAGCAAGGCCAACCCCAAAGGCATTGTACATGGTCTCCCACATATTTTCTATCAATTCATCCAGTTTCGGATAATCTTCCGGTATTTCTTTACATTTTTTGCGTAAAACCGGATCTCCGTAAGCTACAATTGGTAAAATCATTCTTTTTAATTGTATATTTTATAATGAATAATTTATAATTTTATTTTCCGGAATTTAAATTCCTTACCGCGGTGATTCTTGATGCTATAAAAATTGATGTCAACTCTTTAGCTTCAATCACTAAATCTTTTGAATCTTCTACATTAATCAAATTTTCATCTTTAGCAAATTCAATCCAGAAAATACGTTCATCAGCTTCTTCAATTACTATTCCTAATTTTGAAATAAAAGCTTTTTTTGATTGTCCTAAACATGCTGCCCTGTAATTGGCTGCGACTGAAGTACTACACCGGATTAACTGACCTTCAATATGGCTTCCTAATTTATTCTTCGGAAGTTGTATTGCCAATTTCACACATCTATGTGCAAAAATATTGGAACGTTTAATTAAGTCGGTTTTCATTACCTCAACCTAAAAATTATTCATTAATCATTATTCACTATTCATTTTTTTAACGTCAAGCTGAACTTGTTTCAGCTTCTAATATTTTCGTATTCTAACTCAGTTACTCGTAAAGATAAGTTTGCAGAATAATTGTTGCACTTATTTCATCTATAAGCGCTTTATCTCTGCGTTTTTTCTTTTTAAGTCCACTGTCTATCATAGACTGAAAAGCCATTTTGGAGGTGAACCTTTCATCTACCCTTTTTAGCGGCATTTCAGGAAATTTTTTAATAAAAACCTTCAAAAATTCCTGAATATATACTTCACTTTCTGAAGCGGAATCGTCTTTTTGTTTGGGTTCTCCCACCAGCACCAATTCTACGTTTTCCTCTTTAAAATACTTATCGAGAAAATCCAGAAGTTCCGGTGTCTTCACAGTGGTAAGTCCTGAGGCAATCATTTTGAGTTCATCGCTAACCGCTATACCGGTGCGTTTTGTCCCAAAGTCTAATGCCATAATACGAGCCATCTTCAAAATTTGCGCAAAGGTAATGTTTATATTGCTTTACCACCAAAAATTAGCCTTAAGCTATTATATTTGCTAAAAATCGATAAAAATGGATCATTTAGAAGCTAAGATCAATGAAGCCTGGGAAAACCGGGATTTACTAAAAGATACAGAAACCATAAAAGCTATTCGCGAAGTTATTTCCCTATTAGACGCGGGAAAACTGAGAACAGCCGAGCCTACCGAAAACGGCTGGCAGGTAAATGAATGGGTGAAAAAAGGTGTAGTGCTTTACTTCCCCATCCAAAAAATGGAAACTTTGGAAGCTGGTATCTTTGAATACCATGATAAAATTCCGTTGAAGAAAGGATATAAAGAAAAAGGAATTCGTGTAGTTCCGAATGCTGTTGCAAGACACGGAGCATATATCTCCAGCGGAGTAATTCTGATGCCGAGTTATGTGAATATTGGGGCTTATGTAGACGAAGGCACGATGGTAGATACCTGGGCAACTGTAGGAAGTTGTGCCCAAATTGGTAAAAACGTTCACCTAAGTGGTGGTGTAGGAATTGGCGGGGTTTTAGAACCTTTACAGGCTTCTCCTGTAATTATTGAAGACAACGCATTTTTAGGCTCAAGAAGTATTGTTGTTGAAGGTGTGAAAGTTGAAAAAGAAGCTGTTTTGGGAGCCAATGTCGTTCTTACTGCTTCCACTAAAATTATAGATGTTACCGGCGATGAGCCTAAAGAAATGAAAGGCATTGTTCCGGCAAGATCGGTTGTAATTCCAGGAAGTTATACCAAGAAATTCCCTGCAGGAGAATATAATGTGCCGTGTGCCCTTATTATTGGAAAACGAAAAGAGTCTACCAACAAAAAGACTTCTCTCAATGACGCTTTAAGGGAATATAATGTAGCGGTTTAATTGCCGAGGGAACTAGATAACAGGATGAGGAACGAATGAAGATTTTAATAATTCAAAATAAGAGAATTGGCGATGTGTTAATTGCTTCAATTATCCCGGCCAATCTCAAGAAAACCTATCCAAATTCTGTTATCTTTTTCCTTTGTAATCAATATGCAGCACCGGTTCTGGATAACAATCCTCATATAGACCGGCTAATTGTTATTCAAGAGTATAAACTCAAAGAAATAATAAGTCTAAGCAGGATTGCACATTTCTTAAGAAAGGAAAAATTTGATGTGATTATTGATCCTTATGTTAAGTTAGGAAGTCAGTTTCTAAGTTTATTTAGCGGTGCAAAAAAAAGAATCAGTTATAAAAAAAGAACTCTTCCAGGTGCTTATACTCACCAGGTTTCTTTTCTAACAGAAAAAACATCTACCTACGGCAAGGCTATAGATGAGCGTCTCAACCTTATAAAGGTTCTGGACAGTAGCGAAGATTTACTAATAAATCCTCAAATCTTTCTAACACAAAAAGAAATTGAGGAAGGCAAAAAGATGCTATCAAGCTTGGATTCATCGAGAAAGACCATAATTTTTGGCCTTCTGGGTAGCAATAGGTATAAATCCTTACCTGAGTCTTATATAGTGGAACTAATAAATTTTGTAGCCGATAACTATCAAGTAAATATTTTATTCAATTATATGCCATCCCAACTGGAAGAAGCTAGCTGTATAATCAGTAAAATAAAACCTTCAGAAAAGATATATAAAAGCGTATTCTGTGAAGGCTTAAGGGATTTTATAAAGATAGCTTATCATTGTGATGGTATGATTGCCAATGAAGGTGGCAGTGTTCATATCGTAAAAGCTTTTAAGAAACCTACTTTCACTATTTTTTCCCCCTTTATCCCAAAAGAATCCTGGGGTACTTTTGAAAATGAGCCGCAGAACCAATCTATTCATCTCAACGAGATAAAACCGGAATTACTTAAAAATAAAACTCAGCAGTCACTTTATAAAGAAAGCCTTGAGTTATACAAAGAATTGTCTCCTTTCTATATTCTACCAGAACTAAAAAGATTTATGAGTAGAAACTTTATTAATTCCGAAATCGGTAGTTGTTAAACCTTCATCTCTGGTTTTTTTACGTATAGCTCTATTTTTCTCAATGGATTCCTGGTTTTTATAGCCCCGCTTATGGTCCAGGTGAAGACAAATAGCAGAATATCTTATTTGCTTACCTTTAATTCCCAAATTAACCAGCCTTTCACCTAACTCCCTATCCTGTCCGCCATATTGCATTCGCTCATCAAAACCGTTCACTTCAAGAATGTCTCTTTTCCATCCCGAGGCATTATGGCCATTCCAGGTAGGAGATGTTGGTGTTAACTTATTTAATAAAAGTGCTTTCCAGGTTTTTGCGCTGATTTTGCTGTTTTTGAAGGTTGTTTTTAGCCCTTTACTTTTCAACCAATCAAGATTGAAACACCTACCCGTTAGAATATCTTCTTTTGAAATATCTTTGGAAATACTCATAGGTAATTTAAAATAGCCACCACTAAGGAAATATCCGTGATTTCTATATTTCACGTGTACTTCTACAAAATCTTCACGTGCAATACAATCTCCATCACTCATTATAATATAATCGCTTTCACAAGCTAGGATCGCCTTATTCAAGATTTCTGATTTTTGAAAACCACGATCGGGATGCCAAACATGTTTTATTTTAAAAGCTGTGATTTTTCTAAATCTCTCAATAAGTTGTTTTGTAGTTTCGTTGGACCCATCATCTGCAATAACGATTTCAAAATTAGGGTAAGATTGCACGGTATAACTCCATAAAACTTTTTCCAACCATTCCTCAGCATTGTAAGTGCTTAGAATTATAGAAGTATCAATAGGCATTGCTAAATTGTATTTAAGTCAAAAATACGTAATTTTAGCGATTTGAATTCCTTTACAAAAATAAATGCCAGCAAAGATTACGGTTCTAATCCCCACCTATAACGAGGAAGATTTAATAGCGCAAGCTATCAACTGCTCGCAATTTGCAGATGAAATTCTTATTATAGACTCATATAGTGAGGATAATACCATTGAAATCGCGAAGAAATATAAATGCAATATTTTGCAGCGGAAATTTGATAATTTTTCCAACCAAAAGAACTTTGCAATTTCAAAAGCCAAAAATGATTGGATTCTTGTCCTTGATGCCGATGAAATAATAACTTACCAACTTCGCGAAGAAATTTTAAAGGCAATTAACAATCCCGAGCATCAGGCTTATAAAATGCTTTTTAAGAATTTTTTCATCAACCGTTTTATTCACCACGGAAGCAATGGAAAAAAACTAAAACTCAGACTTTTTAACCGAAAATCCTGTCATTATAAAGGTCTTGTGCACGAAGAACTTATCTGTAATGGTAGTATAGGAGAACTTAAAGGAAGAATGTTACATTATACCTATAGGAGTTTAGCACATTTCTTTCAGAAAAAAAACCAATATTCTTCCCTACAATCAAAACAGTTGTTTAAAAAGAAAAAAAAAGCGGGATGGTTTGAGCTTATGTTTAAGCCCGGTTACAGATTTCTAAACGAATATATCCTAAGATTAGGCTTTCTGGACGGGGTAGCCGGCTTAACCTCTACTGCTATGAATGGTTATGGTGTTTTGAGCCGATATGTAAAATTAGAAATTCTTAACGATAGAATAAACAACCCAATGCTATGCAATTATGATCAATATACCAGTTCGTTAATGCATCTTGCTAAAGAAAAAGCCTATTCAAAAAATATTAATACGCCTGTTTATATTATTGATTTCTTTTGGTATCCTTTCCGAAGCTTTCTATCTACTTTATTTTTAAAAAAACAAATCTTAAAGGGAAAAGAAGGATACATTATAAGTTACTTAGATGGTTTTGAAAATTATAATACTGTTCTCTACCATTGGCTTAGAAAAAGAAATTTAGAGTAAATCATTTTAATCTTTACAATCCCAGTTTTGCTTTTAATCTTTTCTTTCTCAATGCTTTTTTCTGAAATTCCTGAATATAACCCCATAATTTATCGAAAACCAAAGATTCTTCCTGCGGAATCAATTTCGAATACTCATTTGCAATTATTACAGCCATCTCTCTACTTGGAGTAATCCTGTGAAAGTTCTTCATTCTATCTTCAAAACCCATGGTTTTAAATTCCATTCGGTTTAAATCCACCAAAGAAAACCTATATCCTTCCGGCGTTTTTTCAATTAAACTGTTTCCGGGAGAATGATCTAAAAAATTGACGTTATTTTCGTGTAACTTGAATGTAAACCGGGCAAATTCTCTAAGAATATTTTCACGATCAGGATAACCCGGATCGTGAATAAGTTCTCTAATTGTGAGCTGACACAAAGCCTCTTCACATAAATAATAGCTGCTACCATAGAGTAAACCTTCTTCTTCGGCATAGGCAATAGGGGCCGGAGTTCCTAAATTGTGCTCTTTTAAATAAGTAGCATTTTCAAAAGACCTGCGAGCCTTAGATTTTCTTAAGTATTTATAAGCTACTTTATTTATGATATTGGGAACTTTAAATGATTTTACAACGATCTTCTCCCCTTCCAGATTAAATTTCTTTATCTCATTTCTTCGGGAATTACCAAAGTCTTTCCCTAAATTGTCGAAATTTTTTATGAGCGCTACGTATTTCTCTTTATCTGAAAGATATTCCGGGCTAAATACAAAATTCATTTCTATTATTATTGCTTTAAAATTAGGCCATAACATTAGTTTGGCTAGAAAACCATCTTAAATTTGTCCTGTTTTTTGTAGGTATTTTTCCATAACAGCAAGACCAATTAATTTCTCTCGCTTTTCGTCAAAAAACTGGGATACATATTCATTAGCATTATCAACAATTTTCTGAGCTTCTGTTTTATTATTTATATAATAGTTTAGCTTCTCTTCCAGATTGGAATAATCATCTTTTATATGAATATAATGAAAATCGGGTATCAGTTTTCCCTCCATAAACCAGGTTTCGTATTTAGGGGTGGGCATAACAGCTATAGAATTAGACGACATGATCCATTTTAAATTACTGGCAACATCAATCCCTTCTAAAGCGAGAATAAATTTATATTTTAAATGATCATATAATGAGCACTTTTCAACCTTCCAGTTTTCAGGCAGAATATTTTTCTTTGTAATATTCCCTAGATCACAAAGTGGATGTCCAAAATATTTCTCCATAAAATCAATTCGATGAGGTTTATTATCAACTTTCCCCCTAAAGATTAATTTATCTTCTTTTTCTTCCCATCTCAGCCTATCCTTAATAAAGATAAAATGCCGAACCTTCACTAACTTAAGCAAAATAGAGTTTTGATTAGAATCGCAAATTGGCCGGCTTTTAACAATAGAAGGAATTTGGGGAATATAGGTTATATCTCCGGGTAGAAAGCTCCATTTGTAATCTTTATTAAACCAGGAAATAATTTGGTGAGCATCTAAAAAATATACAGATTTTACTTTTTTTGATCTTTTAAGATATCCCAGTTTTTCCAGAGAGTCCGGCAAAACTTGATCAGTTTCTAATTTATTGTAGTAATTTACTCTGTTTTCTATATAAGTTGCATCATCTCTATATTCTATAAGCTGCAAATTTTTCTTCAACCTTTTTATAAAAAAAAATCGAGGCACCATGAGTCGTGCATAATTTGAAACATAATAAGGAAACTTAGGATTTTTACCCGATTTGAAAAGGTATCTCAAATTCATAATTCAACATCATTTTTAAATACTACTTCTTTGCAAAGAAACAGCTTTTATAAAAATCAAACGGTTTAAAAAAGCACTTAGGCTAAGCTTCTTTTTTAAACTAAATTCATATTTTGAAATAGTATACTACCTTGGAGCAAGCTCACGAGGCATTCATAGTAAACAATTATTTAAATTTTGAGACAGGCCCGCCTGAATGATTCAAACAGGTCTTAAAGCATTTAAATCTCGATTATCGAGTAAACGTGCAAATATGCAGATTTATTTACCTTAGCTGTCTGAATAAACTAATTGTTTTTGAAAGCTACTCTAAAAATCTTGCATGTTTCTGCCGTTAAAAATTGGGGAGGCGGCGAAAACCAAATTGAACTGCTATGTGAAGAATTTAAAAACAATCATCCTGAGGTCGAAAATCTTATACTTTGTGTCGGGAAAGGTTTATTTCATAAAAAACTAAAAAACACCAGTTTAAATTTCAAAACGGCATCGCTTAGCTTTAATTTCGATCTTCGGTATAGTTTGAAAATCGGCAGAATTTGTAAAAAAGAACAAATAGATCTTATTCATATTCACGATCCTAAAGCACTTTCCCTGGTGGTTTTAGCCGATAAATTTTATAATTTACCCGCTATGGTTTTTAGTAAGAAAACCTCGTTTCCTATCAAAAACCGAAAGCAAACCCTTTTTAAATACCACTATCCAAAGCTGAAACGCATCTTTTGTGTATCAGAAAGAACCAAAACTATTACTGCGGAAACGCTAAAAAACCAAAGTCGGTTAAAGACAATCTATCACGGACTTAATCTTGAAAAGCAAAAAAATATTGCTGCAAAAATTGATCTTCGGGAAAAACTGGGACTTGCTAAAGATGTTATCCTCGTAGCAAATATCGGGAATCATATTCCGGCGAAAAATCTGGCTACATTTATTAAAACTGCCGAAAAAACACTTCAGCAACGCGAAAAATTGAAGTTTCATTTTGTTCAAATCGGTCAATTTTCTTCTGAGACTCCAGGTTTACTTAAGCAGCTAAAAACAAATAATTTAGATACGGATATTAGCTTTTTGGGATTTATAGAAAATGCATCGACTGTGATTCCGCAGTTAGATTATTTACTCTTGACTTCGAATTCCGAAGGTGTTCCAAATGTGATCTACGAAGCATTTTACCATAAAGTTCCTGTAATCGCTACAAATGTGGGCGGAATTCCCGAAATTGTGACCCATATGGAAAACGGACTTTTAGCCGATGCTTTTGACGCTGAAAAATTAGCTGAACATATACTATTTCTAGAGAAAAACCAGGAACTAATCCCTCGTTTTACTGAAAATGCCCATAAAAAAGTGGTGGAAAATTTCACTACAAAAAAAATGGCCAAACAAACACTACAAGAATACAAAAACGTCCTTTATGGAAGATATTAAAACTGAAATGCAAAACGCATTAGCCACCTTAAAACGCGGCGGACTTATACTCTACCCTACCGATACGGTTTGGGGAATTGGCTGTGATGCTACCAATGCTGAAGCGGTAGATAAAGTTTATGCACTAAAAAAACGAAAGGAAAGTCAGGCGTTGATTTGCCTGGTTTCAGACTATAAAATGCTAAACCAGTTTATAGAAGATGTGCCGGAAGTGGCTTACGATATTCTAAAATTTGCCCGCAAACCCACCACAATAATTTACGATGATCCAATTCGGGTAGCCGAGAACCTTATCGCAGCTGATAATTCTTTGGCGATTAGGGTTTCCAAGGATAAATTTAGTAATGATTTGGCAAAAAGATTTCGGAAACCAATCGTTTCTACTTCGGCTAACATCAGTGGTGAAAAAACCCCTGAATCCTTTGCTGAAATAAGCCCCGAAATTTTAGAAGGTGTGGACTATGTAGTAAATTTGCAAAAAAATAAAAAATCGGACAAACCTTCTGCCATCATTAAATTAAGCAACGACGGAAAGGTAAAAGTGATTAGGAAATAAGTGGAATTAAATAACATTTTTGACGTCAAGCTGAACTTGTTTCAGCTTCTAAGATCTTTTAACTATTAACAACTTAGATCCTGAAATAAATTCAGGATGACGTTCCCTAAGAATCCCCGCAAAAGAGCTCAAAATGAAAGGGCTTTAACGATTTAAAAGTTTACAAAGAAATTACAATAGTGAAGAATTATAAAGGAGCCTTATCTCACAATATTTTTAGAGTCATTACCCAGGCCTCAGAAGAACTCAAACTCGAAAGTTATGTGATTGGCGGTTTTGTCCGCGACCATATTCTACAGCGTGGAGAACCTAAAGATATTGATATCGTAGCGGTAGGAAGCGGAATAGAATTGGCTCGAAAGGTCGCTGAAATCCTTCCTCACAAACCCAAAGTCCAGGTTTTCAAAAACTACGGCACAGCAATGCTACGCGCATACGATATGGAAATCGAGTTTGTAGGTGCTCGTAAAGAAAGCTACCAGAAAGACAGCAGGAAACCTATTGTAGAAGACGGAAGTCTGGAAGACGATCAAAATCGGCGTGATTTTACCATAAACGCTCTCGCACTGGGTTTAAATGAAAGTAACTTCGGAAATCTTTTAGATCCATTTGAAGGAATTGAAGATTTAAATTCCAAAATCATAAAAACTCCTTTAGATCCCGATATCACATATTCTGATGATCCATTAAGAATGCTTAGGGCGATTCGTTTTGCCACGCAGCTTAATTTTAAGATTGAAAAAGAATCTTTGAATGCAATTACCCGAAATAAAAAACGCATTAAAATTATTTCGAAGGAGAGGATTACAGACGAGCTGCATAAAATTATGCTGGCCGAAAAACCTTCCAAAGGATTTTCTTTATTGCATAAAACCGGTTTGCTTCATATCATTATGCCTGAATTGACCGCCCTGGAAGGCATAGATGAAATTGAAGGTCAGAAACACAAAGATAATTTCTGGCATACGCTGGAAGTAGTAGATAATATTTCTGAAAATACTGATGATCTTTGGCTTCGCTGGGCCGCCCTATTACACGATATTGGAAAAGCACCAACTAAAAAGTTCCATAAGAAAATTGGGTGGACCTTTCACGGGCACGAGTTTGTTGGTGCTAAAATGGTTTTTAAACTTTTTAAACGACTTCGATTACCGCTTAACGATAAGATGAAATATGTCCAGAAACTGGTGCTGATGAGCTCCCGCCCTATTGCTATTGTGGATAACGATGTTACCGACTCTGCAGTACGCCGACTTATTTTTGACGCAGGTGAAGATATTGAAGACCTTATGACGCTTTGCGAGGCTGACATCACTACCAAAAACCCTAATCGTTTTAAAAAATATCACAATAATTTTAAAGTGGTTCGCACCAAAATGAAAGAGGTGGAAGAACGCGACCATGTTCGCCAGTTTCAACCTCCGGTAAGTGGTGAAGAAATTATGGAAACATTCAATATAAAACCTTCGCGAGAGATAGGCATTATAAAAGAAACGATTAAAGAAGCGATTCTGGAAGGGGAAATTCCAAATGAGCACGAAGCCGCCAGGGAGTTGATGTTGAAAAAAGGAAAAGAACTTGGGTTATCAGTTGGCAGTGAGCAGTCTCACTAGGCAGTAAGTTCAGTAAGCAGTTTGCAGTAAAAAATAAAGCTTGAATAAAAATGTATAGAAAATCGGTTAAAATTTCCCTGATCCTGGTGTACCTGGTTATTGTTGCCGGTGCAGTGGTTAGAATGACGGGCTCCGGAATGGGTTGCCCCGATTGGCCAAAGTGTTTCGGTTATTATATTCCACCAACAGAAGTTTCAGAACTCGAGTTTCAGGCCGATCGGGAGTATGAGAAAGGTCAGGTAATTATCGTAGACGAAACATTAAAAGTCGCTGCCGCTGATTTCACTTCCGCAGAAAATTATTCTGAAGAAAACTGGGAAACTTACACAAAACACGATTATGCCATTTTTAATCCTACGCATACCTGGGTTGAATATATCAACAGGCTTGCCGGAGCTTTAGCCGGATTTGCTGTGCTCATAATGGCGGTTCTCTCCTTTAGAAAATGGAAAAAAAGAAAACGAATTACTATACTTTCGTGGCTCAGCGTTTTCCTTATGGGCTTTCAGGCCTGGCTTGGTGCAACCGTAGTATATTCGGTATTATCTCCCGTCAGGATTACAATTCATATGGTGATGGCCCTGGTAATTGTAGCTTTGCTACTTTACTTATTATTTATCGCAGAAGAAAAAATTAAGAACAAAGTTCAAAATAGAAGCTTTAGAAACTTAATGATCTTAGCAGTTGCCCTAACACTTATTCAGGTTGTTTTAGGAACCCAGGTGAGACAGTTAGTTGATGAGCAAGTGAAAATGCTGGGTTACGATGCAAAAGAATTATGGCTGGCCAATCCTGATCTTAATTTTTATGTTCATCGTAGTTTTTCTATCCTTGTTCTCCTTGTAAACGCAGCACTCTGGTGGAAAAACCGAAAACTCCAGCTTCAGTTTGGAAAAATAAACTGGGTTATACTATTTCTCTTATTAGAAATTGCTACAGGAATTGCGATGTATAATTTTGATTTCCCGTTCCTTTCCCAACCACTTCATCTCGTGATTGCCTCGGTATTGTTCGGATTTCAGTTTTATTTATTATTGGAATGCTTTGCCGCGGGCAGAAAGTTGAAAACTTTGTAACTTTGCCCCTTAAAATTTGATATTATGGTTTACCGATTTAGAGTAATTCTTGATGCTGAGGAAGATGTGTTTAGAGATATAGAAATACTGCAGGAAAACACCCTGGAAGACCTTCATAACACCATTTTACAATCTTTTGGTTTTGATGGAACAGAGATGGCTTCTTTCTATTTAAGCGATGATGACTGGCAGCAAGGTGAAGAGTTTTCTCAGTTTGATATGGGCGGTGAAGTTCGTTTAATGAACGAAACCAGTCTTGAGTCTATTTTAGATGAAGACAATAGAAAAGTAATCTATATTTACGACTTCCTTAAAATGTGGACCTTCTTAATTGAACTTGCCCAGGTAGGCGAAATTGAAGCCGGAAGGGATTATCCAAACCTAATGTTTGTTCACGGTCAACTTCCTGATGAAGCGCCAGATAAGGATTTTGTTGGGGAAGATGATGAAGATGCTGGCGGCGGTGATATGTTTGATCAGGGTTTTAATACTAACGATTACGACGATCTTTCTTTTGACGAGAATTGGAATTGATTGCGAAGTAATCATCCCGAACTTGCTTCGGGATCTCAAATAACCGTAATTTCGAAAGCTGCCGTAAAGCTGAACTTATTTTCAGCTTCTAACTTGATAGAATTTAGAATTCTTTGCTTCATAAATTAAAAATAGATTTCCGACTTCTCGGAAATGACAAAAATTATATACTGAATGATCAACCTTTTTAATGCGCAAATTGAATCCCTTTCTATTCACAGAGTTGGGAACAAAAGCCGAAACGAGAACATTTTTCTCTCTGCTGCCCCTTATCAGTTAAACGATGAGATCACTCCTTTGATTAAGGAATATTTTCTAAAACCATTTAGAGAAAAAGAGGAAAATTATTTCAATTTTTCTCACGAAACCGATCTTGAATTCAACGAATTATATAACCTGGCGAATGCGGTATTTGACGATCCGGGTAACATTCACGAGGCTTCAAAAAAAATCACTACGCTCTTATTTGAGCAATCTTCACATCCGCATATTAAAAGCGGGGAAGTTTATGTTGTTTATTTTGAAAACCTGCAAATAGATAATGAAAAGGTTTCCGGGATTGGGATTTTTAAATCTGAATTAAAACATGATTTTCTTCAGTTTGAAGAAAATGGCAGCATTTTAGAAATGATCGTTCAGCAGGGAATTAACCTCAACAAACTCGATAAAGGCGCGCTTATTTTCAATAAAAATCGCGAGGAAGGTTATAAAATCCTTTCGGTAGATTCTAATAAATACGACACCAAATACTGGTTGGAGAACTTTTTGGGTGTAGATGTAATGCGCGATGAGAATTACAACACCAAAAGTTACCTGAACTTCTGTAAGAACTTCGCCAAAGATGTGGTTTTACCTGCGGAAGACAAAAAAGAAGAGGTGATGTTTATGAACCGAAGCATGGATTACTTCGCAAAAAACGATGACTTTGAAGAAAGTAATTTTTTGAATTCAGTCATTGATAATCCCGAACTACTACCTGAATTTCAGCATTATAAAACCGAAAAAGCGCCAAAATACAAAATTGAAGATCTTACTAATTTCCCTATCGCCAACAAAGCGGTAACCGATGCGCGAAAGAAAATTAAGAGCGTTATCAACCTGGATACCCATATTCAGATTAAAATGGATTTTGTAAACGCTGAATCGGCCGATAAGTTTGTGGAAAAAGGCTGGGATGAAGAAAAACAAATGTATTATTACCTGGTTTATTTTAATAAAGAGGAAAAAAGTTAAGCTGATTAGATATAAGAAAGAATCAAGACCTCAGGCTTTTAGATAGCTTAGAGGTTTTTTTTTATTTTATGAACTTTCCAGTAGGCGTTTCATATTGACATCTTCGTAATTTCTTCGTACAAAATCCAGGGCAGTTCTTAGAATCTGGCCCATTGTGCTTGCCCGTTTGAATTTAATATCCTTGGTATACTGGTAAAGATCCTTTCTCAGGGTTTTTACATTCGCTTGAGTAGAAACGTGATCGTTAATCATACAACGCAATAATTCTTTATATCGTGGCCGGGTATTGATAATCCTTTTAGCAAGTAGTGAACGCTCTTCTTTTCTATATTGCTCAATTGAAGATTCCTGGAGTTTCTCCTGAACCAACTCCACCATTTTTAAATTCTCCTTAAAAAACTGCGGACGATATACTTTTAAATTTCCCTCAAAACATTGCTGGTCAAAATCAATCGCCCTGATTTGGTATTCTACGTGATCAAAATCGTGGGTGGGAATTACCACATAATTATATGAGCGCATATCACCTAAAAGTCTTACCGTGCACCTCTCGTTAAATTTCACAAATTGTTTGGCTATTTGTGTTTGTGCCCTGTTATTGCAAGTTGGCAAATGATCTTCAATAAAAACGTCTCCTGGGATGCCTGCAATATGTTCCTCGATTAAAGTGTCTTTATAAACCAGGAAATTTATTCGGTGCGGAGAAAGTAAATGCTCCAGTTCAAGTCCGTAGATTCGGGAAGCATCAGCTTTTTTCACATAGAAATAAGTAAAACTATCATTCAGAATATTCCGCACTTTTATACGGAAAGGTTTCGAATTTCCGAAGGTGCAGTAATCAATCGCATCAACATTCAGGAATTCCAGCGAGTCGTCACTTCCGTCAGAATGCATAATGGTATAAACCTGCTTCAGGCTGTTATCAATTTCTTCCCGTTCAAAATCGGGGTAATAGCAGCGCACCCAAAAAGTATCTTCATCGTGCTGATCGTAAACCACTACGGAACCAGAAAAGCGTAGCAAATCGTCATAGAAAACCGGAATTTTGGTATTACGGTTATGCTTGGCCAGATATCGGTTTAACCTTTCATTTACTGCAAATGAAGGTTTTTTCTTTGACATCAGCTTTTCTTCCATATTAAGTTGGATTTTCATCAAAAATAAGCTTTATAAAGCGAAATCTGTAACAATTGTCTAACTTCGTCGTCATACTTTAAACTTTTCTTCAATTTTGGAAACAATTCTAAGTCTTAAAGACCTTACTAAAAAATATGGCACGCTAACCGCGGTAGACAACCTGTCTTTCACCATAGAAAAAGGCAACGTATATGGTATTTTAGGCCCTAACGGAAGTGGAAAATCTACCACGCTCGGAATGGTGCTAAACGTAGTAAACAAAACTTCGGGAGAATTTGCCTGGTTTAGCGGTAATATGGATACGCACGAGGCCCTAAAGAAAGTGGGCGCCATTATAGAACATCCCAATTTTTACCCATATATGACCGCTGCTCAAAACCTGGCGCTGGTTTGTAAAATTAAAGATGTTCCGAAAAGTAAAATTGACGAAAAACTGGAAATTGTAGGATTGCTGGATAGAAAAGACAGTAAATTCAGAACTTTCTCTTTGGGGATGAAACAACGCCTGGCCATTGCCTCTGCCCTGCTTAATGATCCGAAAATTCTAATTTTAGATGAACCAACAAACGGACTGGATCCGCAGGGAATTCATCAAATTCGGGAGATCATCAGGAAAATTGCTGCCGGTGGAACTACTATTTTACTCGCTTCGCATTTACTTGATGAAGTTGAAAAAGTCTGTTCTCACGTGGTGATTATAAGAAACGGGAAGAAACTTTACAGCGGGCCTGTAGATGCTATAAATGCCAGCCACGGTTTCTTTGAACTGCAGGCAAAAAATATGCAATTGCTCCAGGAATTACTTATTGCCCATCCCGGAATAGAAAATGTTTCAGAAAAAGAAAATATAGTCACGGCTATTCTTAGAGAGCCAATGGAAGCTGAAACTATTAACGAATATTTGTTTGAAAAAGGACTTTCGCTTTCCTACCTGGTAAAACGCAAAGAAAGCCTGGAAGAGCAATTCCTTCAATTAACCAATCAAACTACATCTGTATAATGCTACGACTTTTAGAGATAGAATATCATAAATTACGCTATAGCCGCTCGGCAAAAATACTGGTTTTCACCTATTTCATTTTAATAACTTTTATCGCTTTAATTGCTTCTATTGAATTCAATTTAGGGGCGATAAACTTTCGCGTTGCCGATCAGGGAATTTTCAATTTTCCCTATATCTGGCATTTTAATTCCTATATCGCAGCTTTGCTAAAACTCTTCCTGGCCATTGTAATCGTCTCGATGATGTCTAACGAATATAGCAACCGGACCTTAAAACAGAACCTGATTGACGGACTGAGCAAGAAGGAATTTATCGCTTCAAAATTCTTAACCGTTACGGTGTTTTCTTTGATCTCGACCTTATTTCTATTCATCGTTTCGTTGATTTTAGGACTGTCATTTTCAGATTTCACAGAAGCTTCCATCATCTTTTCAGATATGGAATATATGATCGCTTATTTCGTGAAACTTACAGGATTCTTCGCCTTTTGTATGTTCTTAGGAATTTTGATCAAACGATCAGCTTTCGCGCTTGGCTTTCTGTTTATATGGTGGATTTTAGAAAGTATTGTTTACGGCGTTTTAAAATGGCAGATTTTCAGAGATTCTGAAATTGCCGATAATATCGCACGATTTTTTCCGCTGGAGTCTATGAGCAATCTCATTAAAGAACCGTTCTCCAGGTTATCTGCCGTACAAACTGCCGCCACTCAACTAGGATCTGAATTTGATAAAGATTACGGTATTCATTGGGACCAGTTACTAATTGTAATATTTTGGACTGCCATCTTTGTTTTTCTTTCCTATAGCTTACTTAAAAAGCGTGATTTATAATCTTAAAAGGTGACATTTTAGCAAATTCTATTTTCGTTTCTAAAGCTTTAGGACTAAAAACGTTAAGGAAAAGTTTATCGGTTTGAATAGGCAGGATTATTGATTAGTTTCGTTAGAACAAGTCAGGAGCAGGAATGAAATTTAAGATAGAATCAGATTACAAACCCACCGGAGACCAGCCTAAAGCGATAGAACAACTGGTAACCGGAATCAATAATAACGACCAGTATCAAACCCTGCTTGGGGTAACGGGATCTGGGAAAACCTTTTCGGTAGCTAATGTAATTCAGGAGGTCCAAAAACCCACCTTGGTTTTGGCGCACAATAAAACCCTCGCCGCCCAGCTTTATTCAGAATTCAAGCAATTCTTTCCAGATAATGCCGTGGAGTATTTTGTGAGTTACTACGATTATTATCAGCCAGAAGCTTTTATTCCTACCTCGGGAACTTATATTGAAAAAGATCTTTCTATAAATGAAGAAATTGAAAAGTTACGACTCAGTACAACTTCTTCCCTTTTAAGCGGAAGAAGAGACGTGATTGTGGTGGCTTCGGTTTCCTGTTTATATGGTATTGGTAACCCTGTTGAATTCCGTAAAAATGTGGTTTCGATTGAAAGGGACATGCAACTTTCCCGCACCAAGTTTTTACACCAGCTTGTTCAAAGTCTTTATTCCCGTACGGAAGCTGAATTCTCCCACGGAAATTTCAGAATAAAAGGAGATACGGTAGATGTGTTCCCAAGTTATGCCGACAATGCTTTTAGAATTCACTTTTTTGGAGATGAAATTGAAGAAATTGAAGCTTTTGATCCCGGCACCAACGATATTATTGAAAAATACGAACGCCTAAATATTTATCCCGCCAATATGTTCGTGACTTCTCCCGATGTGATGCAAAATGCCATTCACCACATTCAGGACGATCTTGTAAAACAGGTAGATTATTTCAGGGATATTGGGAAACACCTGGAGGCAAAACGCCTGGACGAGAGAACCAATTTTGACCTGGAAATGATTCGAGAACTGGGCTATTGTTCCGGTATTGAAAATTATTCAAGATATCTTGACGGCAGGCAACCCGGCACCCGGCCTTTCTGCCTTTTAGATTATTTCCCGGATGATTTTTTAATGGTAGTAGACGAGAGTCACGTAACCATTCCGCAGGTGCACGCGATGTATGGTGGGGATAGATCCAGGAAAGAAACTTTGGTGGAATACGGATTTAGACTTCCAGCCGCGATGGATAACCGGCCACTTAAGTTTGAAGAATTTGAGGCACTGCAGAATCAGGTGATTTATGTGAGTGCCACTCCAGCAGATTACGAATTACAAAAATCTGAAGGTGTGTATGTGGAGCAGGTTATAAGGCCAACCGGACTTCTAGATCCTGTGATTGAAGTACGACCCAGCTTAAACCAAATTGATGATCTTATTGAAGAAATTCATACCAGAAACGAAAAAGATCAAAGAACCCTGGTAACAACCCTTACCAAAAGAATGGCCGAGGAACTTACCAAGTATCTCACCCGTATTGATATTAGGTGCCGATATATCCACTCTGATGTTGACACCCTGGAGAGGGTAGAAATTATGCAGGATTTAAGACGCGGGTTATTTGATGTGCTAATTGGAGTAAACTTACTAAGAGAAGGTCTGGATCTTCCAGAAGTATCCTTGGTAGCGGTAATTGATGCCGATAAAGAAGGATTTTTAAGAAGTAACCGGTCACTAACCCAAACCATTGGTCGTGCAGCCCGTCACGTAGAGGGTAAGGCGATTTTATATGCCGATAAAATTACCGACAGTATGCAAAAAACCATCGATCAAACTGAATATCGAAGGACCAAACAGATTGCCTACAACACCGAAAATAACATTCGACCTACCCCATTGGTTAAAAAGCTTGAAAATAGCACCTTGATTAAAGAAAAACTAGATGTCTATGATGCAGAAAAACCATTAACAACTAAAGCCGCCGAAGCTGAGGTTGCCTATATGAGCAAACCCGATCTGGAAAAGAGAATTCGAGAGAAGAGAAAAGCCATGGAAAAAGCAGCTAAAGATTTAGACTTTATGGCTGCGGCCAAACACAGGGACGAGATAAAAATGCTTCAGAATAAAGTTAAGGAAGCCCAGGGATAGGGAAAACCCTTATTATTAGAAGATTCCTAAGAAAAAGTTTTTCAGAAGGTATATTTAAAAATCCAAAACATACCCTAACTAAAAAAGACTCAGTTACTTAAACGGTATTTTTAGTAGGATGAAAAAAATTATACTCTTTTATTTTTTAATTTTAGCAACAACGGCTTTCTCTCAGGTAGGAATTGGAACTACCGAACCAGGAGCACAACTGGATATCGTTGCTTCCGATAAAGACAGTCCGGCTAATATAGATGGGATTCTCATCCCAAGAATAAAGAAATTCCCTTCCCAAAATCCCGGGAGTGCGCAACACGGTATGCTTATTTTTCTTAGTGAGGATTTTAATAATTTCCCATCAGGCTTTTATTACTGGCATCATCAGGAAAGCAAATGGAAATCTATCGTTTCAGATGCTAAAGCGGCGAATTTCTATGAAGTGAGTACTACTGAAAGTCCGGGTAATATCGAAGATAATATATTTAGAGAAGGAAATATAGGAATAGGAACCGAAGATATTGTCAGTAAACTTCAAATTGCGATAAATCCCGATGACGCCCAGGATATCAAAAAAGGCCTCGAAATAGATAACAATAATTCAGCCGAAACCAGAAATACATACGGAATTGAAATAAGAAATCGCAGTAAAACTAATCATATAAAATACGGAATTAAAAATCACGTAACCGGTGATGGTAACGGGGAAAGATATGGTTTTTATAATACAACCTCCCAGGGATCCAGCGGTACCGATATCTACGGAATTTATAATTCGGTGGGGAGAACAGAGGGTGCTAACAGCTCTAATTATGGAATATATACAGAAATTGGCGAAGTTACCGGTAGAGGTAAGATCTACGGAATTTTCGCCCGTGCCTTAGGTAACCCAAGTTCCAGGGTTTTCGCGGGCTATTTTGCAGGTCCCGTTGGAATAGGAAGAACTGAGGCTGAAGAATATCGATTCCCTGATACACGCGGTGAAGAAAACCAGGTTTTAATTTTAGATAATGATGGAAACGCCGAATGGAAACACAATCACACCAAAAATTATATTAGTACCGGAGGTTCGTCAGGAAACTATAGTATCGGGGACGAAGTTTCTTACTTAAGAATCACCAATAATCCATCCTCAATAACAATCCCTGATGCATCTAACAATAAAGGCAGGGAACTTGTCTTAATAGGTAAGGGAAGTAGTACCACGGCTCTTAATTTCTTAAATGGAGATACCCTGGACGATATGCAGGATAATAGCATAACCAGTATAGCAAATGGCGAAATCCTAACTATTCTCAGTATAGGGACGAGATGGTTGCTAATAGATAAGTCTAATTAATAAAAAAGCAGTAAAAACTAATCTTTACTGCTTTCTAAAACTTAATCCTCCGCCTTCTCGCCTTCCCATTCCATAAATCCGCCTTTCAGGTTATAAGTGTTGGCAAAACCCATCTGGTCTAAAATAGTACAGGCTTGCGCGCTTCGCTTTCCGGAACGGCAATAGATATAATAATTTTTATCCTTGTCCAGTTTTTCAACTTCATTTACAAATTCCTGACCCTTATAAATATCAATGTTTTTAGCGGTTGGGATATAACCATCCTCTACCTCTTCTTCGGTTCTTACATCTAAAATCACTGCTTTATCATCTTTTTCCAGCTGTGATTGCCATTCTTCCTGATTGAGTTCTTTCATAAAATCTTATTTTTTTGAATCCCCTTGAAGAAGGAGATCTATTATTGTTCCATCAAATTTCAGTGTAAATATATTGAAAGTTTTAAAAACTACGGTTTCATTCCACAGGAATCCAGTTCAAAATTTTAACATTTCCTTTTGATCTAAATCCCAAAACTGACTTATATTTGTACCTACAAATGTTGTTTAGACAAATGAAAATCGAAGACCAATTAAAAACAAATAATTTACCACCAGCAAGAAAGCTAAGTCTTAGTATTCTGGTTACCGCTAATCTTATAGATGAGAATGTAGCGGCGGCACTTAAACCTTTCGACATTTCTATTCAACAATTTAATGTGTTACGTATTTTAAGAGGACAAAAAGGGAAACCGGCAAACCTTAGCACTATTCAGGAACGTATGGTATCTAAAATGAGCAATACCACCAGGCTGGTAGATAAGCTTATCGCCAAAGAACTTACTGAACGTATTGTTTGCGAAGCCAATCGCAGAAAGGTTGAAATAAGTATTACTGAAAAAGGTCTGGAACTTTTAAAAGAAATCGACCCTAAAGTAGATGCAGTAGAAAAAGAGCTAATTCAGGATATTACTGAGGAAGAAATTGAAATTGTTACTAATTGCTTAAATAAAATAAGAAAATAACTATGGAAAATTATATAGAGAATTTAAACTGGCGTTATGCCACAAAAAAATTTAATGCTGACAAATCATTAAGTCAGGAAGATGTAGAAAAGCTTCAGAAAAGCATTCAGCTTTCACCATCTTCATACGGGCTTCAGCCTTACGAGGTGTTTGTAATTTCTGATAAGGAAACTAAAGAAAAACTAAAGGCAGCAGCCTGGAACCAGTCTCAACTTACTGATGCTTCACACGTATTTGTCTTCGCAGGACTTAAGAAATTGAATGAGGCTTATATTGATGCTTATCTGGAGAATATTAGTAAAATTCGAGAAGTTCAGGTGCAGGATCTAAGCGGATTAAAAGATATGTTAACCTCTAATATTTTAGGTAAGACCGAAGAACAACAATCTGTTTGGGCGCAGAAACAAGCTTATATCGCGCTTGGAAATTTACTTTCTGCAGCAGCAAATTTAAAAATTGACACCTGCCCTATGGAAGGTTTTGACGCGCAAAAGTTCGATGAAATACTGGGAATTTCAGGAACAAATTTAACTACTGCCGTAATTGCTACCGCTGGTTATAGAAGTGAAGAAGACCAATTGCAACACGCAAAAAAAGTTAGAAAACATGAAGAAGAATTATTCCATTTAATATAAACTAAAGTCAAATTAATTTAAATCTAAAATTGCTATGAAAAAGAATCTTTTAAAAACTGTATTTGCATCTGCATTTCTTGTATCATTTTTATCATTCACAACAGTGAATGCTCAGGATAAAACAATTGATGTAAAAGAAAGCAACATTAACTGGGAAGGTGAAAAAGTAACCGGCTCTCACTACGGTACCATAAACCTGCAAGATGGACATTTTACTATGGAAAACGGTGAACTTACCGGAGGGGAATTTGTAATAGACATGAGTTCTATCACCGTTACCGATCTTACCGGTGAAGACAAAGGAAAATTAGAAGGTCATTTAAAATCTGATGACTTCTTTGGTGTAAACAACCATCCAACTTCAAAATTGGTAATTACAAGTGTAGCCAAAAAGAGTAATGGAACATACGGTGTGGTAGCCGATCTTACTATTAAAGATAAAACTAATCCGGTAACTTTCGATTTGGATTGGGAAGAAAATTCAGCTTCTACTGAATTAACTATAGACCGTTCTAAATACGATGTTCGTTATGGTTCAGGAAGTTTCTTTGATAACCTTGGAGACAAAACCATCTACGATAATTTTGAATTAGACGTAGCATTGAAATTTTAATTACGAAGGGAGAGAAATTGCTATTGAGAAAATAAATTGAAAAAGAAAAATTGAAATAATTATGGAAAAACAAGTAGACGCAAAGGCTAGTAATATCGCCTGGAAAGGAAAAAAAGTTTTAGGTTCGCATTCAGGAACTATCGATTTAAAAGATGGAAAATTCCAGTTTGAAAACGAAGAAATAGTTGGTGGTGAATTTGTAATGGATATGACCACAATTACCGTTACCGATCTTAAAGGTGACGATAAAGCTGGACTGGAAGGTCATTTAAATTCAGACGATTTCTTTGGTGTGGATAACCATCCAACTTCAAAGCTAATAATTACCAGTGTAGCTAAAAAAGACGATGGTACTTATGGTGTGGTTGGCGATCTTACTATAAAAGAAAACACGCATCCGGTGACGTTCGATTTAGATTGGAGTAACAATACTGCAACTACAAAATTAAGTATAGACCGCTCTAAATACAATGTAAAATATAACTCCGGCAGTTTCTTTAGCGGACTTGGAGATCAGACGATTTACGATAATTTCGATTTAAATATTGAGTTGAAATTTTAATTAGTTGCATTGCACAATTCCAGCCGGAAAAGTTAAAATTGCTTTTCCGGCTTTCTTTTTTAGAATTTCACTTGTTTATTTAAATATGCTTTCTATCTTTGGACTAATGAAAAACAGAATAGCAAATACCTGGTGGTGGAAAGATTTACGTCAAACGTCGTGAAGTAACATCGCTATAGTATAAATTCATACAAAAGGCTTGTCTCACGACAAGCCTTTTTTTATTCAGTTTTTTGTCATTTCCGAGAAGTCGGAAATCAAAAAATGAAAGCTTTTTAAAAAAATAAATCAATTTAAAATGGACTTCCACCTACGCGGAAGTGACAAAAAAATATTTATGTATAAACTAACCACCACTCATAAAAAACTACTGGCCGATACCATTACTCCGGTGAGTGTTTACCTTAAGGTGAGGGACAAGTACCCCAACAGCCTTTTACTGGAAAGTAGTGATTACCACGCCAACGACAATAGTTTTTCTTATATCTGCTGCAATCCTATTGCTTCGATTAAAATTCAGAATGAAGTTATTACTGAAGTTTTTCCTGACGGAAGTAAGAATACTACTGAAATTACTCCCGAAGTAAACGTGCCGCTTAAAATCCAGGAATTTTCAAAACAATTTAAAACTGAAGATTCCGATTTTAAATTCATCAATAATGGGCTTTTCGGTTATATCGCTTACGATGGGGTTCGGTATTTTGAAGATCTGGAGATCAAAAAACGAAATGGAGATCTTAAGCTTCCGGATATTTATTATGCGGTGTATCAGAATATAATTGCGATTAATCATTTCAATAACGAAGCTTATATTTTTGATCACAGCTACAATACCGATTCAAAAATTCCTGAAATCGAACAACTTATTAAGGTTAAAAACTTCGCGACCTATAATTTTGAACGTCAGCAGGAACCGGTTTCCAACCTGACTGATGAAGAATTTAAGGCAAATGTAAGACTTGGAAAAAAGCATTGCTATCGTGGTGATGTTTTTCAAATTGTGCTTTCCCGCAGATTTTCGCAAAAATTTAAAGGAGACGAATTTAATGTTTATAGAGCTTTACGAAGCGTAAATCCTTCCCCCTACCTTTTCTATTTTGACTACGGAAACTTTAAAATCTTTGGAAGTTCTCCCGAAGCGCAATTAGTGGTTCAGGACGGACAGGCAGAAATTCATCCCATCGCCGGAACTTTTAAACGCACCGGAAACGATGAGGAAGACGCCGAATTAGCCAAAAAACTCGCTGCAGATGAAAAAGAAAATGCCGAACACGTAATGCTGGTAGATCTTGCCCGCAACGATCTTAGTCGGCACGGGAACAATGTAAAAGTGGAGAAATACAGGGAGATTCAGTTTTTCTCCCACGTTATCCATTTGGTAAGTAAAGTCACCGGAACCAAAGATCCAAATACCCCGACAATGCAGGTAGTAGCGGATACTTTTCCGGCAGGAACTTTAAGCGGCGCACCAAAACACAGCGCGATGAAGCTTATAGAAAAGTACGAAAACGTAAACCGTGATGCCTACGGCGGTGCAATAGGTTTTATGGATTTCCACGGAAACTTTAATCACGCGATTATTATTCGCTCGTTCGTCAGCAAAGATCATCAATTGCATTACCAGGCCGGCGCAGGAGTGGTTTCAGAATCTGTAGAAGAAAACGAATTACAGGAAGTTTACAATAAACTCGGGGCATTAACCAAAGCCCTTGATATTGCTGAAGATATTTAAAAACAATACGTCATCCTGAATTTATTTCAGGATCTAAGAAGTTGATAATAAAGAATTTCACACCAGAATGAAAAAAATAATAGTTATAGATAATTACGATTCTTTTGTGTACAACCTTGTGCATTATCTCGAAGAATTGGATTGCGAGGTCACGGTAATTAGAAACGACCAGTTAGAGCTGGAAGACGTTGAGAAATACGATAAGATCCTGCTCTCTCCCGGACCGGGAATTCCTGAAGAAGCTGGTTTACTGAAACCGATTATAGAAAAGTACGCCTCTTCAAAAAGTATTCTGGGCGTATGTCTCGGCCAACAAGCCATAGGAGAAGTTTTCGGCGGAAAATTAGGCAATTTAGAATCCGTTTATCACGGTATAGCCACAAGGATGGATCTTTGTGTCGACGATGAGCCGCTTTTTAAAGGTTTACCAAAAACGATGCAGGTTGGCCGTTACCATTCCTGGGTAGTTTTAAAAGAACTCCCCGATTCCCTGGAAGCAACTTCTTATGATGAAAACGGACAAATTATGTCCCTTCGCCATCGCGAATTTGATGTGCGTGGCGTTCAATTTCATCCCGAATCGGTGTTAACTCCAGATGGTAAGAAAATGATTCAGAATTGGGTAAACAGTTAAACTTATGAAAGAACTATTAAACAGGCTCATAAACCACGAAACCATCTCCAAAGATGAAGCTAAGCAGGCGCTTTTCAGCATTTCTAACGGAGAATATAATGAAAGTCAGATTGCCGCATTTCTTACGGTTTATATGATGCGTAGCATCACCATAGAAGAACTTGAGGGCTTTAGGGATGCGCTTTTAGAACTTTGCGTGGCCATAGATTTAAGCGATTATAACCCAATAGATCTTTGCGGAACCGGCGGTGATGGGAAAAATACATTTAATATTTCAACCACTTCCTCTTTTGTTACCGCCGGCGCCGGTGTAAATGTGGCAAAACACGGTAACTATGGGGTTTCTTCGGTAAGCGGAAGTTCTAACGTGATGGAAAGCCTTGGAATTAAATTTAGTAACGACGCCGGATTTCTGGAAAAATGTATAGCTGAAGCGGGAATTTGCGTTTTGCACGCTCCCCTATTCCACCCGGCAATGAAAAACGTGGCGCCTATCAGGAAATCCCTGGCGGTAAAAACCTTTTTCAATATGCTAGGGCCAATGGTAAACCCTGCGTTTCCAAAAAATCAACTGGTAGGGGTTTTTAACCTGGAACTGGCCAGAATGTATGGCTATTTGTATCAAAACACCGATAAGAATTTCACTATTTTGCACGCCCTGGATGGTTATGATGAAATTTCCCTCACCGGAAACACAAAAACCATTTCCAATAATTCTGAAGGAATGATAAGTCCGGAAGATTTTGGAGTAGAAACCTTAAAACAAAAAGATATTGCCGGGGGCGGTTCTGTAGAAAGTTCAGCTGAAATTTTCGTAAATATTTTAAAAGGAAAAGGCACCGAGGCACAAAACAATGTGGTTTGCGCCAACGCCGGAATGGCCATCGCCACTGCAAATCAAGTTAGTGCCAGAGAAGGTTTTGAAACTGCCCGGGAATCTATAAATTCGGGGAAAGCTTTAAAAGCATTGGAGAAATTGCAGGAGTTGAGTAAGTAATCCATTATCAATCAACTTAGATCCTGAAACAATTTCAGGATGACGTTAAGGAAAAACAGAGAACTCATAACTGAGAACGCATAACATAATTATGAACATTTTAGACAAAATAATAGCCGATAAACATAAAGAACTGGTTTTAAAAAAGCTAGTAGTGCCTATCTCGCAATTGGAGCAATCGGCGCTTTTTGAGCGTCAAACAGTTTCTTTGGCTCAAAAGCTAACAATCAGCAAAACCGGGATTATTGCCGAACATAAAAGACGTTCCCCTTCAAAATCAGTCATCAACCAGGATTTAAATGTGGAAGATGTAGCCAAAGGTTATGAAGAAGCAGGTATTTCAGGAATGTCGGTTCTTACTGATGGCAAATATTTTGGGGGATCTCTAGACGATTTGCTTTATGCCCGTGCTGCGGTTAAAATGCCATTGTTGCGAAAGGAATTTATTATTGATGAATATCAACTTCTGGAAGCAAAAGCTCACGGAGCTGATGTTATTCTACTTATTGCCGCGGTTTTGGAAAGGGAGCAAATAAAATCGCTTTCAGAGTTTGCAAAAAGCATTGGCCTGGAGGTATTGCTGGAAGTTCATAATGAAGAAGAATTACAAAAGTCTATTATGCCTAGTTTGGATATGCTGGGTGTAAATAACCGAAATCTAAAGACTTTTGAAGTCAGCACCGAAATCAGCAAAGAACTTTCAGAAAAGATACCGGAAGATTTCGTGAGAGTTTCGGAAAGTGGAATCAGCTCGGTTGAAGCGATTAAAGATTTGCAGCAATATGGCTATAAAGGTTTTTTAATCGGGGAGAATTTTATGAAAACAAATAATCCAGGTAAAGCAGCGGCAGAGTTTGTGAAAGAATTGAGTACTTAGGGTCTAGGCTGTTAACATCATGTTAGATCCTGAAACAAGTTCAGGATGACGAAAACCAACACCAGCTCTCCTCCTTTTTAAGTAGGAGTACCCGAAGGGGGAGGTGGTTAACAAAAAGTAAAAATGAAAAATCTAAAACTCAAAATATGCGGGATGAAAGATCCCGAAAACATCAGCGAAGTTGTAAAACTTCAGCCTGATTATATGGGTTTTATCTTTTATGAAAAAACCCCTCGATATTTTGATGCCGAAATCCCGGAAATCCCTTCAGCAATTAAGAAAACCGGAGTTTTTGTCAATGAAGAAATCGATGTTATCCTTGAAAAAATTAAGAAACACGATCTTAATGCGATTCAACTTCACGGGGATGAGTCTGCGGCATTTTGCGCTGAACTAAAAACACTCTTGATGGAAACTCCGTTGGAAATAATTAAGGTGTTTTCTGTAAAAGACAATTTCGATTTTAATCGTTTAGAAGAATATGAAGCTGTTGTAGATTATTTCCTTTTTGACACTAAAGGACAAAACAAAGGCGGAAATGGGATCACTTTCAACTGGGAGATTTTAAAAAAATATCCTTCGGAAAAACCTTTTTTCCTCAGCGGGGGAATCGGGCCGGAGGAAGTTGAGGAAATCAAAAAACTAAAGGCTTATTTTCAGCAAAATGGAAAAGAAAATTTGCTTTATGCCATAGATGTAAATAGTAAATTTGAAGAGAAACCGGGTTTTAAAAATGTTGAAAAGCTGGAAAAATTTGTTAAGTGGTTTTGAGTTGTCTGTTCTCGGTTATGAGTTCTCGGTTGTCAGTTTTGGAGTTTGGAGTTTTAAAAACTTCGGTAATGACGAATTAAAATATTAGTGTATTCGGCAAAAAAAAGAATTTGAAATTTTTGAAAATTTAGATGCTGAAATAAATTCAGGATGACGTAAATCACAAGTTTCCAATTGAATAAAAAAACTAGTGCACTCGTGGCACTACAAATAAAACAAATAAAAATGAGCTATCAGGCTAACGAAAAAGGATATTACGGCGATTTTGGGGGAGCTTTTATTCCCGAAATGCTCTATCCAAATGTAGAGGAATTGCGTTCGCAATACCTGGATATTATGAAAGAAGAATCTTTTCAGAAAGAATTTAAAGATCTGCTGCGTGATTATGTGGGGCGGCCGACGCCACTTTATTATGCCAAGCGTTTTAGTGAGAAATATGGCACAAAAATCTATCTAAAACGAGAAGATCTTTGCCACACCGGTGCACATAAAGTGAATAACACTGTCGGCCAGATCTTAATGGCAAAACGCCTGGGAAAAGATCGTATTATCGCTGAAACCGGTGCGGGTCAACACGGTGTGGCTACCGCTACTGTTTGCGCGCTTATGGGCATTGAATGTATCGTTTACATGGGCGAGGTTGATATTGAGCGACAGGCGCCAAACGTGGCCCGAATGAAAATGCTGGGTGCCACGGTGGTTCCGGCTAAATCGGGTAGCCGAACGCTAAAGGATGCTACCAATGAGGCAATTCGGGATTGGATCAACAATCCGCTGAACACGCATTATATTATTGGTTCGGTGGTGGGGCCTCACCCCTATCCCGATATGGTAGCGCGGTTTCAGGCGGTGATTTCTGAAGAAATTAAAGTACAGCTGAAAGAAAAAGAAGGTCGTGAAAATCCGGATTATGTTGTGGCCTGTGTAGGTGGCGGAAGCAACGCTGCCGGAGCATATTTTCATTATCTAGATAATCCTGAGGTTGGGATTATCGCGGTTGAAGCGGCTGGAAAAGGCATACAAAGTGGTGAAAGCGCTGCGACTTCAGCTTTGGGAAAAGAAGGAATTATCCACGGGAGTAAAACCCTGCTAATGCAAACCGACGACGGGCAAATTACCGAACCCTACTCCATCTCTGCAGGGCTCGATTATCCGGGAGTTGGCCCAATGCACGCTAATTTATTTAGGAGTGGTCGTGGAGAATTTATTTCGATAACCGATAAAGCAGCAATGGATGCCGGGCTTGAACTGGCCAAATTGGAAGGTATTATCCCGGCTATTGAAACCTCTCACGCCCTGGCGATTTTTGAAGACCGAAAGTTTAAAAAGGATGATATTGTAGTGATCAATCTTTCCGGACGTGGAGATAAAGATTTGAGTACTTATATTGACTATTTTGATTTGTAAAAAGCCCCCTAGCCCCCAAAGGGGGAATTATTATAAAAGTTTAAAATAAAATATGAGTTATCGTCAACCTGAACTTGTTTCAGGTTCTAAGATGAGTTTGATATATCAGCTTAGATTCTGAAACAAGTTCAGAATGACGTACCAGAATAAAAAAAAGATTGCGACGGGCGCTGCCCTCGCAATGACGAAAAACATATTAGTGTATTCGTGGCGAAAAAATTGAAAACAAATTAGATTCTGAAATATCCCAAAGTTTCGGGACAGAATGACAATTTATAAGAATATTGAAAATGAACAGAATAAATAAAAAACTTCAGGAAGAGCAAAAACTACTGTCTATCTATTTTACGGCGGGTTATCCTGAAACCGAAGATACGGTTTCGATTCTTCAGGAACTGGAAAAAAATGGTGTGGATTTTATAGAAATTGGTTTACCGTTTAGCGATCCGTTGGCTGATGGGCCTACCATTCAGGAAAGTTCTACCAAAGCCCTGAAAAGTGGAATGACCACCAATAAACTCTTTGAACAACTTAAGGGAATTAGGGATTCAGTTGAAATTCCGCTGATTATTATGGGATATTTTAATCCTATTCTTCAGTATGGCGTGGAGAAATTCTGTAAGAAATGTGCAGAAACAGGCATTGACGGACTTATAATCCCTGATCTTCCGGTTGATGTTTATAATGAACAATACATGCAGATTTTCGAGGAAAACGGACTTCAAAATATATTTCTAATAACACCACAAACTTCCGAAGAGCGCATTCGGTTTATTGATTCGGTTTCCAACGGCTTTATTTATATGGTAAGCTCAGCCAGCGTTACCGGTTCTACCAGCGGCTTTGGTGATGAGACAAAAAAATATTTTAAAAGGGTAAATGATATGCAACTTAAAAATCCGCAGGTGGTTGGTTTTGGAATTAGCGATGCCGAAAGTTTTCAGCAGGCAACTCAATACGCTAAGGGAGCTATTATTGGTTCGGCATTTATTAAACACCTCAACAAAAATGGCAAAAATAAGATAGCCGATTTTGTAAAAAGCATCAGGCCGGTTTAACCAAATTCTAACATGCTCTTAGGAGGTTTTTACACTCTAATTTCTTATCTTAGAATTGAATCAAAAAAAACAAGAATTATGGGAGGCCCAATTGAAGAAAATAAAAAAGAAAGAACTAAAGATCAGGAAAATCCAACCAATCCAACCGGAGACACAAAGAAGCGGACAAATGAGGTGGATTATGACGAAAAGACCATAAAAGACCAACAAAACAAAAAGTAATTATGGGTCGTGGTGATAAAAAAACAAAAAGAGGAAAAATTGCTATAGGCACTCACGGCAAGTTGCGCCCTAAACGTAAAAAATTTAAGGTGAAACCTACCACGATGGCCGAACAGGACAAGAAAGAGTTACAGTAGTTGTAAGTTGACTACGTCTGGAAACCCTGAATTTGAAAGTTTATGCTTTTAGATTCAGGGTTTTTGTTTTTATATATTCGTCACCCCGAATTTATTTCGGGGTCTAGATTTAAATGAGATTCTTCGGTTATATTGTTGTTAGATGCTGAAATGAAGTCTTCGGTTCCATTCATGTTAGATGCTGAAATAGAAATCAGCATGACGGATGACTCATCACTCCGAACCTGCCCCAACCTTCAGGCGGGCAAGTTCAACATGACGTGAAACCATAAAATCAAAACCACCCCTTATACTGCATAACCCTGAAATCTATAGTATTAAAATCTTTATCTTTTTGCTTGAGTTGCTTGTAAAGTTCCATACTGCCAATAGCCCGGTTGGCGGAACCGGAAGGTGCGGTTAGCGATACGGTTTTGATAAGGCGGCCGTCCAGTATAAATTGATGTACCCTGGGAACTTCATTAGAAATCACTTTCAACCGGATATCACTATCTATCTTTTTTAAGTGTCTTCGGAAAAAATATTCAGGACCGTTTTTAGAATTTCCGCCGGTAAAAAGTAGCGTGTCGATTTTTGTGTTTTCTTTTAAAATTCCAATCATATTCCTAAGCTCCACCTCTTGCATTCCAAGATCTGAAGCGTCTATTTTTTCCCTTCGGCTGCTTTCTACCATATCGCAAATGCCTATCCCCCGTTTTTTTAGAAATTCCTTACGCTGTCTCACAGCCTCTTCAGTAGTTTCGAATTTAAGATCGAGTTCAAAGATATTATCGAGTACAATCCATAAGAGTCCATCACGGCTTCCATAACAAAAATCAACGTCACCTTCCTTAAATTGCCCTTCTGTAAACCGTGGTGGCGGTAAAGTACCAACGATCAGTTTTGTAGCGTTTTCTGGGATAAAAGGTTCATAGGGATGCGTGTGGTGAAACATTTTGCTTCGCGTTTTTATGTTTGGGGTTTGTTGTTTGGTGTTTATACTAAATATTTTAAATATAAAATTGTCTTACTTTTTCTTTTTTGCATTGCCCAAAAAAGAAACAAAAAAGTCTAGGCTTACGAAACTTTAACTAGATTTATTGCTCAACCACTAAATTTTAGGAACTCGCCAGCGTAATAGGTTAAACTTCAAAAATCCGTTTGGCTCAAACAGCCTAAAATTTTACGTGGTTTTCGCTTCAAATCGGACGTTAAACTTTCGATAGGCCAAAAATTTGGTTACATTTTATTTAAGTTTAATTACTAAATCATCGGCAAAGACCATGGTGCTTTCCTTGTGAATTATTTCATCTATTTCGCCGTCTTTTGTGGCGGTGATGGTGGTTTCCATTTTCATCGCTTCAATCACAAATAAAGGTTCGTTCTTTTTAATCTTCTGTCCTTTTTCGACTAAAACTGAAGAAATAGAACCTTGTATAGGTGCGCCGACTTCCTTATCATTTTCCTTATCTATTTTTTGATGCACTACCTTTTCTACTTTAACCGACTTATCCTGAATTTTCACCGTCCTGGTTTGTCCGTTTACTTTAAAGAACGCATCAACGAGTCCGTCTTCATCTGCGGTTCCTACAGAAAGGAATTCAATAAGCAAAGTTTTTCCCTTATCCATTTCCACCGTAATCTCTTCGCCGGGTTGCATTCCGTAGAAAAAATTAGGACTGGGGATATTCATCACTTCTCCAAATTTTCGGTAATGATTAAAATATTCGGTAAATACTTTTGGATATAATTTATAGGAAAGGAAATCGGTCATTTCCAGTTTTCGGCCCATTCCTTCCTTAAAAATATCGCAGAAGTCTTTAAATTCTTTTTCAAAATCTATAGGCTCTAAATGCGCATTAGGCCTATCGGTATACGGTTTTTGGCCTTTTAGAATGATCTTCTGCACCTCAGCCGGAAAACCACCGTGAGGTTGCCCTAAATCGCCTTTAAAGAAATTCACTACCGATTGTGGGAAAGAAAGGTTTTCGCCTTTTTCCATCACATCTTCTATACTCAGGTTATTGCTCACCAGGTATTGCGCCATATCGCCCACCACCTTACTGCTTGGTGTAACTTTTATAATATCGCCAAAAAGTTTATTTACTTTGGAATACATGGCAGTGATCTCGTGGAACCTGGATGCTAAACCTAAAGACTCGGCCTGGGGCTTAAGATTGGAATATTGCCCACCGGGGATTTCGTGTTTGTATACATCAGCAGTCCCGGCTTTAAGTCCGCTTTCAAACGGAAAGTAATATTTTCTCACCGCTTCCCAGTAATGCGAGTATTCGTTGAGCTTTTCCATATTGAAATCGGCTTTACGCTCACTGGATTGGGTCATTTCCACGAGGGAATTGAAGTTAGGCTGCGAGGTAAGTCCGGAAAGTCCACCCAGCGCCACATCTACAACATCTACCCCGGACTCTATCGCTTTTAAATAAGTAGCCGCTTGTATAGACGAAGTATCGTGTGTGTGCAAATGCACGGGTATATTTATTTCTGATTTTAATGCGGAAACCAGCTCGCCGGCAGCATAAGGTTTTAGCAGACCCGCCATATCTTTTATCGCCAAAATATGTGCCCCGGCATTTTCAATATCTTTTGCCAGCTGAAGATAATACTCCAAATTATACTTACTGTTTTTGTCAAGTATATCACCGGTATAGCAAATTGAAGCTTCGGCAAGTCCAGAAGTGTTTTTGCGCACATATTCTATACAGGGCGCGATCGATTTCATCCAGTTTAGGGAATCAAAAATCCTAAAAATATCCACCCCATTTTCCCAGGCTTCCGCTACAAATTTTTCGATTAAATTATCGGGATAAGCGGTATAACCAACACCGTTAGAACCGCGCATTAGCATTTGCAGCAGTATATTCGGCATTGCTTTACGCAGTAATTGCAGGCGTTCCCAGGGATCTTCATTTAAAAATCTGAGGCAAACATCAAAAGTAGCACCGCCCCAAACTTCCATACTAAATGTTTCAGGATGATTTTTGGCATAACCTTCAGCCACTTTCAGCATATCGATACTTCGCATCCTGGTGGCCAGCAAACTTTGATGCGCATCCCGAAAAGTAGTATCGGTAAAATGAATTTTCTTTTCGTTTTTTAACCATTCGGCAAATTTCTCCGGACCGAGTTCGGTAAGCAAATCTTTGGTTCCTTTTGGATAAGCTGCGTGCGGATCAAACGCAGGAACTTCAGCTTTAATAAGTTTTGGTTTTTCTTTTACGCCTTTTACATCTGGATTTCCGTTTACCACAACATCGCCAAGAAATTCAACCATCCTGGTAGCGCGGTTACGGGTTTCCTTCAGCTTAAAAAGATCAGGATTATTGGCGATGAAATTTACCGTAACACTTCCATCTCTGAATCTCTCATGTTGAAGAATATTATCTAAAAATGGAATATTGGTTTTTACTCCACGAATTCTAAATTCGGCCAAAGCCCGGCGCATTTTCCGGCAGGCACCATCCAGGGTTCTCCCACTAGCGGAAACTTTTACCAGCATAGAATCGAAAAATGGCGAAATAGTCACGCCCTGGTACAAACTCCCGGCATCAAGCCTAATTCCAAATCCGGAAGCACTTCTATAAGTGGTAATCGTACCATAATCGGGCTGAAAATCGTTTGCTGGATCTTCGGTAGTAATCCTACACTGTAGGGCAAAACCGTTGGTGCTAAGTGAAGCCTGATCTTTAATTTTTATCTGTTCGTCGCTCAACTTATATCCGCCGGCAATAAACAACTGCGCTTTAACCAGGTCTATTCCGGTTACTACTTCAGTAACGGTATGTTCCACCTGAATTCGTGGATTCACCTCGATAAAATAGATACTTCCATCATGATCTACCAGAAATTCGACTGTTCCAATATTATTATAATTCACCGCTTTACAAATATTCACGGCATATTCATAAAGTTTCTCCTTGGTGGTTTGATTAAGATTATACGAAGGTGCAAATTCGATTACTTTTTGATAGCGGCGCTGCACTGAGCAGTCCCTTTCAAAAAGGTGAACCATATTGCCGTGGTTATCTCCCACGATCTGGATCTCTATGTGTTTGGGGTTTTCAATGAATTTTTCTATAAAAACAGTATCATCCCCAAAAGCGTTGAGCGCTTCCCGTTTAGATTCTGAAAAAGCCTTTTTTAATTCGGATTCCTCGCGTAATACACGCATTCCACGGCCACCACCCCCGCTGGCAGCTTTCAGCATAATGGGATAACCAATTCTATTAGCTTCTTCTATGGCTATATCCAGGCTTTCGAGTTCCTTCTCGTTACTCTGAATCACGGGAACATTATTCTTAACCGCTACTGTTTTCGCGGTGACTTTATCGCCCAAACTCTTTAAAACCGATACTTCGGGACCAACAAAAATAATATCGTTGTCTTTACAGGCCTGTGCAAGATTAGCATTTTCAGAAAGAAATCCGTAACCGGGATGAATGGCATCGGCACCCACCTTTTTGGCGAGGTTGATAATGGCTTCTATATCCAGGTAAGGTTTTAAAGGCTCCTTATCGGGCCCGATCTGGTAAGATTCATCAGCTTTGTAACGGTGGAGGGAGTAGCGATCTTCGAAGGTGAAAATCCCTACGGTTCTAATTCCTATTTCGGTGCAGGCCCTAAAAATTCGAATCGCGATTTCCCCACGATTGGCCACCAATACTTTCTGAATCTTCATCTTTTTGGTTTAAATAGTTAGCAATAATCAGTTGTTGCTGAAAACTATTAAAACATTCAGAGGAATGAATGATTTTTTATGCTAAATTTTATATAAAAGTTTTTGTCAGTTGTGGGTTGTCTGTTGTGGAGTTCTCAGTTCCCGGTTTTCTGTTTTCTGTTTATTGTTTGTGGTTTCGGGTTTGTTGTTCAGCCACGAATGCACTAATATATTTTATTCCACAATCTCTGGCCGTCAGTTCCAGTAGCGGTATTGGAGCTGAAAGCGGAAATACCGCTGTATCGAGAACCGTTGTAAGTTCTAACTGTATTGCACTTCTCGATACTTCCTCCTCCCGTCGGAATCGAAGTGACTGGTAACTCCAAACAACAACCCCTCCCAACTGAGACTGCTCACTTAAAAAGTGCCTACTTAAAAAAACTATCTTTTAATAATCGCTCGTTTGATCATTACACCTTCATTGGTGAAAATCTGTAGGGTGTAGACCGATTCTTCAACGCCCTGGATGGTCATCCTGTAAAAGCGGGCATTGGCGTTGTAATTCTGTTGCAGAATGTACCGCCCCCGGGAATCGAACACTCGTATATACTCAATAGACATTCCTTCGGGAGTGGCGATGGTGAAAATACCGTTATTGGGATTTGGGTAGAGAAAAAGAAATTCAATTCCGTCCTCTTCCGGAATCTCACAGGATTCGCCGTTTACCTTAACCTGGATATTTCGCTCAGTTACATTTCCACTGGCGTCTTCAACCTCAACATTCACAGTATTTGCACCTATATCTTTACAGGTGAAAACCGATTTACCAAAACGAAAAATAAGTTCCTCGCTGCAGTTATCTTCGGCTAGAATATCGGTTTCTTCCAGGTAGGCGAAACCTTCGGGGTTTAGTGTGAGTTCTACCAGGTTTGTATCGATCTCTGGTGGAAGTTCATCGCTAACATCTACATTTATCATACAACTGCCGGTTTGCTCCCCGGAATAATCTAACTGAATAATAGCAGTGCCCAAATCTTCGCAAGTAAAATTTAACCGACTTGCAGTCGGGTTAATTCCGCTGGCGTCACCGGTGTAGAGATCCTGGAGGTTGAGATTGGCCTCGCCGTTTTCATCAAGAAAAACTTCAATATTTTCCCGGCATTCAAACTCTCCTGAAGCTTCGTCACGCACTTCCACCGTGGTCTCGCAGGAATCTATATTCCCGGCATCATCCCGAACGGTTAAAGTTACTGGCACCTCCCCTATATCGGCGGTAGTAAATTCTGTCTGACTTAATGCCCAGGAAACAATTCCGCAGTTATCGGTTGAATTATCGTCCAGATCTTCGGGGTTTATGCTTGCGGTGCCATTGTTATCTAAATTCACTACATAACCGGAAACGCAATTTGCTACGGGTAAAATATCATCCAACACCAAAACTTCGGTAGGACAACTGCTACTTAAGCCTGTATCAGGATCTGTAGCGGTTAAAATCACGGTATTCTCGCCAAGATTGGAACAATCAAAATCTTCGATATCTGCACTTAACACCAAATTTCCCCGCTCGCCAGCAAAAATATCTTCAGGATCTAAAGTGGCCTGCCCATTTGCATCGAGGAAAACCTCGTGATTTACACAATCTATTTCCGGTGCGTTGGGATCTATGGAGTTTATTGTGATTGTAACTATTGCTGTGTTAGAATTAACTTCCCCATCGTTTGCATTGTAAGTGAAGGTATCTACTCCTGAAAAACCGGGAGCAGGCTCGTATGAAAATGAACCGTCAGAATTAAAATCTAAAGTTCCATTTTGAGACCCATCCACCAAAATTGCAGTTAAAGGATCACCATCTGCATCTTCATCATTTCCTAAAACACCGGGTGAACTTATATTTAAAATCTCGTCCTGATTTGTTGTGTAATTATCATCATCGGCTAAGGGTGCAGAATTGACTGAATTAACTGTAATGGTAACTGTTACTTCACCCGAAAATTCTTCGCCATCATATGCCTCATAAGTGAAAACATCTACTCCAGCAAAACCTGGATCTGGTTCGTAAGTAAATGAACCATTGGAAGCAAAACTAAAATCCCCATTTGCAACAGTTAGCCTTAAATGTGCGGTGAGGTTATCCCCGTCAGGATCATTATCATTTAATAGCACACCCGGTGCAGATATCGTAAGTATTCCACCCTGATCTACTTCGTAAATATCATCTTCAGCATCAGGAGGGCTGTTTTGCTGGGTTACCACCAAATCAAAAGAACAAACATCAGAAACATTTCCCGCTTTATCGGTAGCAGTTATGGTAACCGTTGTATTTTGGGTTATGGTTTCTGATTCCTCAGGAGTTTGTGAATATGTTAGACTTTCTACACCGCAATTATCACTAAAACTGACTTGACCATTGTCAATATAGTCTGGAACAACAAAACCGCTTGGAACTGTAATATCATCTTCCACACAAATATCTCTAACCGGTTTAGTTTGATCCCAGGTGGAAATAAAAGTATCTCCGCTGGCCGGGGTATTATTGCATTCGGCATCTTCGCCAACATTTGCTGCGACACTAACTTCTGATACTAAACATTCTTCATCAATTTCTAAATTTGCAGTAAAAATATTCGGTAAACGGTTGTAAAATTCAATATCAAAATCAAGATAAATATCAGGTATAGGACCAAATATTGTATCAAATATTTCTCCTGAAAAGTATGCATTCAACACTAATAATTTACCACAAGAATCTAAAGCTAAATCTATAGGTAAATCTATGTTATTAGAAATTGATTCAATATAATTTCTGGATTCATCGAATACTTTTATCTCGTATTCATCATTTTCGATTCCCTCAACTATATCCGGGAAAACATCTAATAAATTCTCGGGGTTTTGTTGAGCAAGTAAAAATTGTCCAATACTTATTTCTTCGCCCAAATCGGCTATATAAATAAATCCTGAATTATTGTCTATTACAATACTTCCTGGTGATCCTAAATTATCATCTGCACCTTCTAGGATATCAATAAAATTTTGCTCTGAATCAAACACTAAAACTCTACCGTTATCACCTCCAGCATCACTAACATATACATTCAAATCATCATCTACAGCAATTCGGTAGGGATTATTGAATTCATATCCGTTATCCCCAATGAATCGGACATAATCACCATTCGAATAATAAATTTTAACCGAATATCTGTCGAATTCATCTTGTGAAGGTCCATTGTAAGCATCTGTCACATATAAATTATCTTCAGAATCAAATGCTAATCCTATTGGACCATAGAAGTTATTTTCACTACTTCCGGCATTACCGCTTCCAATTGTTCTACTTGGTAAAAAATTTCCGTCGGGAGAATAAACTTTTATTTGGCGCGCTTGACCGTTGTCTGCTACGTATAAATAATCCTCACTATCAAATGCAATATCTAACGGACTCTCTAAATCATCACCGTTATTAAAAGTGCTTCTATTTCCATCTAAATCATATTTAATTATTCCATTTCCAAAAGTAAGTACGAATATTTCTCCTATACTATTAGTAGCAACTGAAAGTATTACTCGATCAGTCTTAGCTTCAATATTTGGCGCATCTGCCAGATTCACCTCAAAATCATCAACATCATAACTCTCTATCCATTCAAATTCGGGAGTTGTTACAAAAAAATCAGAAAGGGTTCCATTATCCACATTAATGTCAGATTCCTCAAAACCAGTAATTGGTTCTTCAAATTCAAAAGTTAAGGGAATAGTTTGTTGCTGAGTGAAAACAGGCCCTTCATCTCCATTACTGGAAATAGTAATTCCTTGCCCAAACCCAAAAGAAAAATTCAGTAAAAAAAAGAGTAGAAAAAACGCAGTAGTAGCACCAAACGGCTGTAGCCGAAAAATAAAACCGGGATGTGTTGAGTAACAATGCTTCATAGCCGGATATTAGCGCCTCCGGCAGTAAAGATAAATATTGTGGCGTGAAAGATTTAAAAATTACGTTAATTATACGGATTTCCGTAATTAAAACAAGGCATAAAAATACCAGACCAATTAGTGATCGAGAGAGATTTGTTAAAAAAATTCCGGGTAGGAAAACAATGAGAATGACTTTTTGGATATTAAAGTCTCTTCGCTACGTGCTGCCCCGAAGCTTCGGGGTATTTCATCATCTAAGTTCTTTACAACCTAGATCCTGAAACAAGTTCAGGATGAAGGTAAACAGTAAAGAGACTAAATTAAATATTAGTCACTCTCATTATTCCCGGAAACTGAAATTACCTTGCTTTATGCTTCGGCATTTTCGTTATTCTTTACCACCAATCTAAATCCTTCACCGTGAATGTTTAAAATCTCAACATTCTCGTCTTTCTTAAGGTATTTACGCAGTTTGGCGATATATACATCCATACTTCTGGAGGTAAAATAGTTATCGTCTCTCCAAATTTTAGTAAGCGCCAGCTCTCTTGGCATCAAATCGTTTTCGTGCAGGGCAAGTAAACGCAACAACTCGTTCTCTTTTGGAGAAAGTTTTTGCGGCTCCTCTTCTTTAAAGGTTAAGAACCTTAGTTTAGAGTTAAGGTGAAAACCACCAATCTCGAACTCAAATTGCTTAGAATCTGCCACGCTATCTGTAGCTTTACGCTGCATAATCGCTTTAATCTTCATAAGCAATACTTCGCTGTCAAAAGGTTTGTTAAGGTAATCGTCTGCCCCAACTTTATAGCCTTTAAGCACGTCTTCTTTCATCGCTTTGGCGGTAAGGAAGATAATTGGGATTTCTTCATTCTTCTCCCTTATCTCCTTAGCCAGCGTAAAGCCGTCTTTGTAAGGCATCATAACATCAAGGATACAAAGATCGAAATCGTCTTTTTTAAACTTTTCAAATCCTTCCATTCCATTTTTGGCGTGCGTTACTTCGTAATCGTTCATCGCCAAATAATCTTTTAAGACTGTTCCAAAGTTTGGATCGTCTTCTACTAACAAAATTTTCTTGTCTTCAGTTTCCATATATTTAAGATATTAGAGGTAATTTAATTATAAATGTGCTTCCTTTTCCTTTTTCGCTTTCTACCGAAACCTGCCCGTGATGGTCTTCTATAATTCGCTTGGCATAAGCCAAACCTAAGCCGTGTCCTTTCACGTTATGGATATCGCCGGTATGTTCGCGATAAAATTTTTCAAATATTTTCTTTTGAACCAACTTGGTCATTCCCGCGCCCTGGTCGCGAATTTTAAGAATGATGTAGTTCTTTACATTTTCAGTATAAATATCAATTTTAGGCTCCTCGGGTGAGTATTTCACCGCATTGTCCAGCATATTCACCACTACATTGGTAAAGTGATCCTGGTTTGCTAAAATTGAAGAACGCAATGCTCCAAAATGTGTGGTTACGTAACCGCCGCGATCTTCTACAATAAGTTCTACGTGGGCAATGGCATCTTCTACCAACTCATGTAGCTGAATTCTTTCTTTTTTAAGGTCCAGCTCGTTTCGTTCCAGTTTAGAAATTCGTAATACATTCTCTACCTGGGCGTGCATTCTTTTATTTTCGTCACGAATCATCTTAAGATAGCGCTTTTTCTTTTCTTCGTCGCTGCTAACCTTCGGGTTTTTAATTGCATCTAAAGCCAGGTTTATAGTGGCAATGGGTGTTTTAAACTCGTGGGTCATATTATTAATAAAATCGGTTTTGATCTGTGAGATCTGCCGTTGTTTTATTAATTGAGATAATGCGCTGGAATATGCAATTACAATAATAAGAGTAAAGATAATCGATAATGACGCCATTAAAGTAATAGACGAGAGCACTACCTTTTTCTTCTCGGTAAAATTAACCAGCAACTGGTAATTACTATTGCCCATATCGTCTGCAAAAAGCGGAACCCCATAAGTGGCGGGGTGACTTAGGGAAAAATTATCGCTGTGTAGATTTGTAGAAATACTATTGCTATAAACGCCATATTCAAAATTTGAATTGATATCGCGATTGCTCAATTCCTGGGCTAAAAGTCTTTCTATAGTAGCTTCGTTCACTCTTTGGTGCAGCGGAAGCCTACTGGTATGCTCGGCAATATATTCTTTAAGCAAATTCTTCTCGTATTCATCCATACGAATAATACGCTCTATTTGCTGCTGAGAACTAAGGCCACTGCCGTCTATATTATCGCGGTTATTCACAATACTGGTCACCTTTTTATTGATGAGCTTGGTGAACGGGATACTATCGCGGGCCGATTCTATAAAACCGGAAGAAACCTTGTAATCCTCTTCCAGAATGGCATCAGAATGAAACAAGGTTTGGTTTCTTAACTTGTTTTCGTTTACGTAAGAATATTCGGTAATTGTAGCAGATTCCAACCGACTGTTAGTACTGTCGGCATCTTTAAATTTCATCCAGTAATCTTCAATCTCCTGGTTTTCAATTTCATTAACCACTCTTAAGAGTACCTGTTTTACATCGTAGGTAAACTGTGCTTCTTTATCATCTACGGTGCTCTTAATCCAGTATCCCTGTACGAAAATAATACCGATAAGGGAGAGACTCATCAAGATAACGAGTAGTAAAAAAAGCTTTTTATTCATGTGCCCAAAAGTAAGATTTTAACATTTAGGGCTTGAAGCGTTTAACCAAATGTTAACAAAACTTCTACTTATTTTTACCTCGTTTTAAGAGAATCTCGTGTAATTCGTCAACCCGAGATTTTGTAAGGGCTAAATCGTGATTTTCAATTTCAAAATCGGCTAGTTTTTTCTTTTGTTCGTCACTCCATTGTTTAGCCATTCGGGCTTCAATTTCTTCAAGAGAACTATTGTCGCGTTGCTGTAATCTTCTTAGTTTTTCATCCCTACTTGCAGTAACTAAAATATTCACATCGCATTTTTTATAACCACCGGCTTCAAAAAGAATTGCAGCTTCGTAAAGTACGTAAACCGAATTTTGTTCGTTTTTCCAGGTTTCAAAATCTTTAGCTACGGCCGGGTGAATTATGCTATTAAGGGCTTCCAATTTATCTGATTCGTCAAATACTACGGAAGCGATATGTTTGCGGTTGGGAGTGTTACCAGAATAAGCTTTCTCGCCAATTAAAGCTACTACTTTTCCCCTGATTTCTGCTGAAGTTTCTAAAAGGCGTTTACCTGCATCGTCGGCTATATAAACCGGAATGCCTTTTTCTTTAAAAAAGCCCGCTACGGTGGTTTTGCCACTGCCTATGCCTCCGGTAAGTCCAACTATCATCATCGTTTTATTACAAATTGAATCTTACGTTCGTTTAGCCGAAGGTTTCTAACAAACGAAGGTGATTCTGCTATACTGGCTATAATAAAGTCGTCGCCGTCATCTATATCGTTAAAATCGCAAACCACTCTAAAATTATCGGCTTTCACCATTTCATATTGCTTTAAATTCACCTGGAAATACACTAATACTTCCTTCGGAAATATAGAAATATTGGTGTCTTCGGGTAAATTTAAAATTTCTACCGGCACCTTTACACTACCTTCAGTAAACTTCTCTACTTCCTGGCTATAGGTTACCTCATTATTATAGAAGCTCAACATTCCAAGGTTAGAAGTATCGATTTTCACCCTACCGGAAACATTGGTATTAATGTCGTTAATCTTTAAATAAACTGTATTTAAATTTTGCAGGGTGTCAATAATATCTTCGGGACCGCTAACCTGCACAGAGTCCGGTTGCAGACTTACTGGCTCACTGGCCGAATAACCCACTGCATAGCCTAAATCTATACTAGGCGTAACTTTTACCCATTTATTTTTCTTGGGTTGAAATTCTATCGCAAGGCTTTCCTGAATAAAACGAGCTTTTTCGAAATTGATATTTACCTGCTCTTCCAATACTTCGCGGTTAGCTTCAAAATTATAAACCAATTCGCCATCTTTTTCTGAAGCTTTGCTGAGATCTAATTTTACCTCGGGTCTAAAGATCTGGTAATACCAAATAGCAAAGCCTTTATCCTGAATTCGCATTTGTAAATTTCCGGGACGCTCTTTAGAAATACTTTTATCTATTGGAACATTTACATAAGAAACGGGAATATCTATTACCTGGGTATATTCTTTAGAAATTTGAACAAAAAACCAGATGAAGGAAGAAAATAACAAAAAGAACCCAAAGCTTTTTAAGCTGGATTTTTTAATAGAAATTCGTTTAAATCTTATGTTTTTAAACATTTTTAAAGAATAAATTTGGGAATTCGTGTTCCGGATCCTGTTTTAATATATGAATATGCCACAGGGATTTTATAAAACCGTACCCATACCCAAAAAATTGTACCAAAGTGGCGTAAACGGCCAGGAAACCAATTTCTAAACTTTTGTTTTTTATAGTGGCATCTGTGGCAATAATCACAAAATATAGTACATATAAAAGGAATAACCACCAAATTCCAAGCTTTAAAAGTAAAATAGCCATTAAAAATCCTAAACTAAAAACCGCCGGAAACCAGTATGTGATCTTTCCTGAGCCCGGATGCCATTTGTTTAAAATAGGCCTCACCATCCCAAATTTTTGCACCTGGGTATAAAATTTTGACCAGTCTATGCGGCGCTTATGAAACACCACGGCATCTGGAATTAAACATAATTTATAACCCAGTTTTTTAAGTCGAAGCGAAAGGTCTGGATCTTCGCCGGGATGAATTTTCCCAAAGCCGCCGGAAGCCTCAAAGGCTTTTTTTGAAATCCCCATATTAAAACTCCTGGGCTGAAAATCGTTTACAGAAGACTTTTTACCTCGAATCCCACCGGTAGTGAAAAAGGAGGTCATGGAGTAATCTATGGCTTTTTGAGTTTTGCTGAAAGAAGGATGGGAAGCATCCGGTCCCCCAAAACAATCACAGTAATCTTCCTGAAGAAATTTATCTACTTCCTGCAAGTAATTTTCAGGTAATAAAACATCAGAATCCAGGATAAGAAAGTAATTACCTTTGGCCTTTCGCATTCCGAAATTTCGAGAATCTCCGGGTCCGGTATTTTTTTTATAATAGTAGCTTATATTGAGTTTCTGCTGAAATTCTGTTGCGATTCCCCCAGCAGAGATACTGGAACCGTCTTCTACAATCACGATCTCGAAATCACGATCAAACTTTAGCTGAAGCATACTTTCTAACAATTCCCTAACCTCCCCGGGCCGGTTATAAACAGGAATTACAAAAGAATATTCCGGGTTCAAAATCTGAAGTTTTTAATTAATTACTAAATATAATTAAACCCAACTTCACCTTGAATCTATTTCAGAGTAAAGTTGGGCAAAGGCTTTTTAGTAAGCGGTTAAATATGTATTATTTATTCTCCTGCCCTTTTACGAAAGACTCCATCACTTCCTGGCTAACTCCCATATTTGAGAACCCACCATCATGGAAAAGGTTTTGAAGCGTTACTTTCTTGGTAAGGTCAGAGAACAAGCTTACAGTGTAATCAGCGCATTCTAACGCAGTAGCGTTACCAAGCGGTGACATTTTATCAGCGTAAGCAATAAAGCCGTCAAATCCTTTTACACCCTGTCCTGCGGTAGTTGGGGTTGGAGATTGTGAAATGGTATTCACTCTCACTTTATGATCTTTCCCAAAGAAATAACCAAAACTACGCGCTATAGATTCTAAAAACGCTTTGTTATCTGCCATATCATTATAATCGGGAAATACACGTTGTGCGGCCATATAGCTAAGCGCTACAATACTTCCCCACTCGTTCATCGCTTCTTTTTTGTAAAGTACCTGCATTGTTTTATGAAAAGAAACCGCAGAAATATCCCAGCCTTTATGGGTGAAATCGTAATTCTGATCAGTATAATGATTCCCTTTTCTAACGTTTACAGACATTCCGATGGCGTGAAGTACAAAATCAATTTTTCCGCCAAGGATCTCCATAGACTTTTCAACCAGGTTTTCCAGGTCTTCGATTTTTGTGGCATCGGCAGGAATTACTTCAGCCCCGGTTTTTTCAGCCAGTTCCTTAATAGTTCCCATTCTTAAAGCGATTGGAGCGTTGGTAAGTACAAACTCCCCGCCTTCTTCTTTAACGCGCTCAGCAGTTTTCCAGGCGATAGAATTTTCGTCTAAAGCACCAAAAATAATTCCTTTTTTTCCTTTTAACAGGTTATATGACATAGTGATCTAATTTTATTGGTTGTTTATTGAGGCAGTAAATATAACAAAATTACTTTCGGGACATAGTTTTAATCCAGTAGCGCACGTGCGTGAGCCCGCGCCGAATCTCCTATATTCTTACCTCCAAGCATCATCGCCAGCTCTTCTACCCGCTCGCTGTCTTTTAATTCCTCAATCTTGGTGGTGGTGGCATTCGCCGAATCTTCTTTAAATATTTTGAAATGACTGTTTCCTTTCCCGGCAATTTGCGGAAGGTGGGTAATGGCAATTACCTGCATCGCATTCCCCATTCGTTGTAAAATTCCCGCCATTTTCTGCGCAATATCTCCTGAAACTCCCGTATCAATTTCATCAAAAATAATGGTAGGAAGTTTGCTTTGCGCTGCAAGAATACTTTTTACAGCCAACATAATTCTGGAAAGTTCCCCACCGGAAGCTGCTTTTTTAATTTCCTTAAAATCGCCGCCTTTATTCGCAGCCAAATACCAGTTTAATTCATCCTGACCGTTAGCGAGAAAATTTGGAGCTTTTTTTAAATCTATTTTTAATCGGGCGTTAGGCATTCCTAAATCACCCAGTAAGTTTTCGGCTTCTTTAATAAAGGCCGGGACTATAGCTTTTCGTTTTTCGTGTAATTTCGTAGCAATAGCGCCCAATTTACTTTCCTGCTTTACAATTGCATTTTCTAATTCTGAAAGCGTATTTTCGGCATTTTCACTTACCGAAACTTTTTCCTGAAGTTCGTCCTTGATCTTCAGTAATTCTTCAATATTTTCTGCGGAATGTTTTTTCTGAAGATTATAAATCAACTGAAGTTTTTGATTTGTGGCTTCAAGTTCTTCAGGATTGGCTTCTACCCTGTCCAGCGCATCACTTACTTCTGAAGAAAGATCGTCAAGTTCTATAATCACACTTTCTATGCGCTGATGTAGATTTTCATAATTTGAGGATAAATTGGCAATTCTGGACAAAGAGGCACGAGCCTGTTTTAGGCTATCCAAACTTCCAATTTCTTCCTGCTCCAGTAAATTTAAAGCGGAACTTAAATTCTCAGTTAATTCTTCAACATTACTCAACTCCTCATAACGGGTTTCGAGTTCTTCCTGCATCCCGATTTCTAAACGTGCCTCTTCAAGTTCGTTCAGTAAAAATAAATTGTAATCGTATTCTTTAGTAGCCTGCGCCTGCTCTTCTTTTAATTCTACAAGACGCTTTTGTAACTTTTTATAGGCTTTTAGTTCGGTTTTATATTCTAAAAGCAAAGTTTCGCTATTGGCAATAGTATCAATTACCTGAAACTGGTAATCGTTATTTCCCAAACTTAAAGTTTCGTGCTGACTGTGGATATCGATTAAATATTCTCCCAGTTTATTCAAAGAAGTGAGTTTTACCGGCGTATCGTTTACAAAAGCGCGGGATTTCCCTGAAGCCAAAATTTCCCGCCTGATTATGGTATTTTCTTCATAATCCAGATCTTCAGAAACAAAGAAATCTTTCAGCTTATAATTAGAGATATTGAAACTTCCTTCTATCACGCATTTTTTGTCAGCATCACGAATGCTTCCGTAGTCGGCGCGGTTACCTAAGAGAAGTCCGAGTGCGCCCAACATAATCGATTTTCCGGCACCGGTTTCTCCTGTAATAATGGTAAATCCTTCCTGAAGTTTAATATTTATATCTTCAATTAAGGCGTAATTTTTTATGGATAGAGCTGTGAGCAATGTGAACTAAATTTGCGATAAATATACGGGAGAAATTACTCCTAATCAACAATAAACTTTCGTAAAGACACAAACAATAATAAAAGGAAAGATTTGGAATTTAGAGGCATCTGGATAGAAGGATAGCGTATTTAAATCTCGATTATGGAGTAAAAATTCTTTATTGCAGGTTTCTCCAGTTTCGAGCGTATCTTGGTGCCAGGCCGCTTAAAGTCTCACTTAAACCCGGACGATCAATTTCGGGGCCATCGCTAAAAATTTGGGTTACCTCATCAGCTTTAGCATCAAAAAAACTTCTAAGTAGTAAAGAATTTGCCCTCCTGGAATTCATTGTAGTTAAATTCTCAATTGCATCAGCAATAGCCAATTTTCCGGCTTCAGGATCTTTATGCATTACATCCAGTCCCATCCGGTGATATTCATATAAAGCAGTACGGTATTCAGCAAACATATTTGAGAGTAGATCAGAATTTAATCGAAAACGTGAGCTTTGCCCATCGGCACCACTCCAGCCAGTTCGGCCACTTTGTTGTGCGGTATTTACTATACGATTGGCTTCCTGGTAATATTCTGTGCCGCCTTCAGGAGCAAAAGTATCGGCGTCCATTCCTAAAATAGTGTAGACATAAAATGAAACTACGGAAACAAGGTTATTTGAAAAGGAATTCTGGCTGTAATTTAAAGGCTGGTATTCGCGATAATTAAAGCTGAATTGCGCATCGTTAAAATTTAATATCGGGCTAATCATACTAGATCCGTAAACCGGCCTTGAAGATTGCACCTGAATTGTTCCACTGAAAGATTCGCCTTCAAAATCGTTTATAGTGATAAACATACTACAGTTGATGCGTTCTTGAGGCTTAAATTCCTTATTTGTCCATGAAGTTTGGTTGACAAACTCGCGCAGCGAATTCTCTAAGGTCCTAAAAACTGAAAGGTTGCTTTGCCCGGTTTGATCGGTATTAATTACTATTTCACAACTGAGTTCCTGGGCGGCCACAAAAGGCATCCCGGTAACTAAAAGGATAATCAACAGTAATTTACGCATCTAACAAATGTACAATTTCGTTTAAAATATCGGTAGCGACCTCGGTCTTCGTTTTTAAATCAAAAGCCTTTTCGGAATCCTTATAGACCAAAGTAATTTTATTGGTGTCTTTTTTAAAACCTGCACCGGGATCGTTTAAAGAATTAAGCACGATAAAATCGAGGTTTTTCTTAACGAGTTTTTCCCTGGCGTGTGCCAGCTCATTATTTGTTTCTAAAGCAAAACCTATCAATTTCTGGTGGGTTTTCTTTTTGCCCATGGACAACAATATATCCTGGGTTTTGGTAAGTTCCAGGCTTAAGTTCTCTTCAGCCTTTTTAATTTTTTGTGCGGCAACGATCTTTGGTTTATAATCTGAAACCGCTGCAGCAGCAATAGCGACATCAACATTTTCAAAATAATCGTGTGCGGCAAGATACATTTCACGTGCGCTAACCACTCTAATTAAATTGATTTTTGGATCTTCAATTTCCAAATGTGTAGGACCTGAAACCAGGATCACCTCAGCTCCAAGCGCAGCCGCTTTTTTAGCGAGTTCAAATCCCATTTTTCCGCTGGAATGATTTCCTATAAAGCGAACAGGGTCTATGGCTTCATAAGTTGGGCCGGCAGTAATTAAAACTTTCTTTCCCTGCAAGGGTAGATTCTCTAAAAAATGCGTTTCAAGAAAACTGATTATTTCTTCGGGTTCTGCCATTCTCCCCTCGCCTTTTAATCCACTGGCAAGTTCACCGGTGCCGGCGGGAATCATAATGTTTCCGTAAGATTTTAGGCTTTCAAAACTCTTTTTGGTGGAAGGGTGCTTATACATATCTAAATCCATTGCCGGAGCAAAGAAAACCGGGCATTTCGCCGATAGGTATGTTGCGAGCAAAAAGTTGTCGCTGTTGCCCGATGCCATTTTGGATAAAGTATTGGCTGTAGCAGGGGCTAAAACCATAAAATCGGCCCAAAGGCCGAGTTCTACGTGATTGTTCCATTGCTCATCTTCATCATCTTCGGTAAAAGAAGAAAAAACCTCATTTTTAGATAAGGTAGAAAGCGTAAGCGGAGTAACAAATTCTTTTGCAGCCGGCGTCATCACAACTTTTACCTGTGCACCGGCTTTAATAAATAATCGTACTAAAAATGCAGATTTGTAAGCAGCGATACCACCGCTTATGCCCATAAGCACTTTTTTGCCTTTTAGTACAGACATCTTAATTAAGCTTCTGCTTCTTCAGAATCTTTAGTGTTACGGTAATAGATTTTACCATCTAACCATTCCTGGATAGCAAGAGCGTGTGGTTTTGGAAGTTTTTCGTAAAACTTAGAAACCTCAATTTGCTCTTTATTTTCAAAAATCTCATCAAGACTGTCGTTGTAAGTCGCAAATTCGTCAAGCTTCTCCAACAATTCTTTTTTGATCTCAGAATTGATTTGGTTTGCTCTTTTCGCAACCACTGAAATAGCCTCGTATATATTACTTGTTGGCGCGTCTACCTTGTTCTTATCGAAGGTAACTGTGTTAATTGGTGCGTCTGTCTTTTTAATATCCATCTTTCTTCTACTATTAAAAATTTTGTAAGCGTGATTTTATGTCTTCAGCTGAAGCTTCTATCGCTTCAGTATATTCGCCTTCCGGGTAATATTTTTTATATTCCTGGTAATATTCCAGGGCTTGTTTAAGTCGCTCTTCCATTAGATCCCTAAAACTGTTCACTGCCAATTGATAGGCCGAATCGAATCTATAATAATGAGCGTCTTCCCTAAAAGGAGACCCGGGATTATTAGAAAGGAAGTTTGTAAACGAGGTGATCGCGGCCTGGTAGTTACCGGCACGGGCTTCTCCTGTTAAATGGTATTGCTTAGCAATTTCATACTCCTTCTTTTCCAATTTTATACGTAATTCGGCAGCCATATCGTTGGCTTCCTCGGCGTGTTCGCCTTCAGGATACGTGTTTAAATAAGCCTGAAGTTCTGCAATTGCTTTATGAGTATCGGTTTGGTCAAGATCGTATCTTGGAGAAAGTTCGTAAAAACTTCTTGCTTTTTTAAAAGCTGCTTCTTCCACCTTATCACTATTAGGATAAGATTGCTGAAAACGCTCAAACTCGTAAGAAGAAAGGTAATAATCACCTAATTGGTAATAGGTATTAGCAAATAAGAAACTAAGTTTCTCTCCCTGTGGTTTACCGCGATACTGCGGAACAATCTGTTCAAACAACCTAAGGGCTTTGCGATACTTTTTCTTGCTATTTTCTTCCTGGGCTTCGTTGTATAACTCTTCAGCATAGGTATACTTCGCTCCGGCATCATCACTTTTAAGTAAGGTTTGATACTCCCCGCAGGACACAGTTAACATTACAACTGCTGCTAATAAAATTGCTTTCTTCATCATTTGTAAAAACATCTGGCAAAAGTACATTTTTCTTCAGTATAAAAAAAACTTTGTGTTACCGCCTTAGATAACCTTTTAACTCCCTTTTTATTATACTGAAAATGGGGAAATTAAGGTCCAAGCTGAAAAAATAAGACTGTCTGAAAAGAATTTAAATCGTCATTCTGAATTCATTTCAGAATCTAAAATGTTGATATTCAAAACATGTTAGAAGCTGAAACAAGTTCAGCTTGACGAAACCAAACTTTTCAGACAGTCTCTGTAATTAGTTTTTAAAATTCACTCGATATTCGAGATTTAAATACTCCCCACTAGTTTATTTAAAATTTTTCAGAAAATCTTCAATTTGCTGCTGAAGTGCAGGTGTAGCTTTCACCAATGGTAATCTTAGGTAATTTTGAATACTTCCTTTTAAAGCAAGTAAAGCTTTAATTCCGGCGGGATTTCCTTCAGCAAAAATCAAGTCTATAGATCGTTGCAATTTATAATGAAGTGCGTATGCTTCAGATGCTTTCCCTTCTAATCCCAGAGAAACCATTTTAGAGAATTCCGCAGGGAATCCTTGCGCTATTACCGAAATCACTCCTCTTCCACCCGCTAAGACCATAGGCAAAGTAAGCATATCGTCTCCTGAAATTACCAGGAAATTTTTTGGTACCAGGCTTATTAATTTCATTGCCTGTACCATATCTCCCGCAGCTTCTTTCACTCCAATTACATTATCGAAATCTCTCGCGATACGGTTTATTGTTTCCGGAAGCATATTAGATGCAGTTCTTCCCGGTACATTATAAAGTATCAAAGGAAGCGGTGAAGCGGCAGATACGGCTTTAAAATGCTGATAAATCCCTTCCTGGGTTGGTTTATTATAAAAAGGTGAGACCGAAAGAATAGCTTCGAAAGCAGAAAGATCTGTGACTTTTAATTCTTCACAAAGGGCGTAGGTATTATTTCCGCCCATTCCTAAAACAAGGGGCAGGCGTTTATTATTCTGTTTTACAACAGTCTCTATTACAAGCTGTTTTTCTTCTTTATTAAGGCTGGCGCTTTCGGCGGTAGTTCCCAAAACCACCAGGTAATCTACTCCATTTTCAATCTGGTTCTCTACCAGGTTTTCCAGTGCTTGTACATCTACAGATAAATCTTCCTGAAAAGGAGTTATCAAAGCCACACCGGTACCAATAAATGATTTCATTCTGTTTTAATTTTTTATGATAATCGAAAAGATTTATGCTATTTCGTCTTAAAACTGAAAAATGCAAAATTTTCGGGCGACAAATGTATTGATTTTGCCAATTTCAGAGACTAAAATTCACTTCTGTATTTAAAAGAAAAGCACATATTTAACAGCTTTGTTTTTTCTGTTAAAAAATAAACAGGAAAATCTTTAGACTTTTAAAGAAGGTTAAGCAAGCGCAGTTTTCGCTCTGGAGTAAGGAAGAAAAGCAAACTAGAGATTAAGCCGATATACCAGAGCAAATTACCGGTAATTAAAATAGCAGAATCCTTCATATAAAAATGCGATGAATCTCTAAAAACGTCTGAAAATATAAATGTAAGTACCAGCGTCACAAAATAAATTGATTTTTTAGAATAGGAATTCAAATAATAGATAAGAGAAATAATACCCATAATTAGCAAAATACTGTAGTAAGCTATGTAAATATCAAATTCAAGCTCACTACTCATAAATCTTTCTAGTTCAATCACGTGCGTTAACAGTAAATAGGTATTCACCGAAATTAGAAGAAAAAAATACACCAGTATCGTTTTACTGGCAGTCTCCATTCGCGTATGTTGCAAGGCTTCCCGGCTTAATCCAAAAAAAGCAACAAAATAAAAGAAGAGTGAAAAAAGACTCAAACCATTGGTATCAAAAAAGAAGCCGCTAATTTGGGCTAGAAAGAAAAAGATGAAAAAGAGGATCGCATTAAAACCCGCATTATTGTTAAGCTTTAAATAGATACCGGCAAGGCCGGTAACAAAAATAAGCTGGGTAGCCTGCATTAGCCAATCGGCTTCAGCTACCGCTGCGTATAAATTTACAGCCAGCAGCGGAACAAGTAATATAAGAATGTACTGAAATAGACTCATTTTCATTCAATTGCGGACCGAAAATATAAAATTCATGTTACCAATAATGCCCATTTCAGTAAAGCATTGCTATTTTTAGATATTTTAACCTGTTTTTCGACCAAAGGATTAATTATTCCGCTGAAATACCGCTAAATTTTCAAAAGCAAAACTTTAGTTGACCCGGATAATCTATTTATCTTTGACTTTTTAAGAAAATTAAATGAAAACATTTAGATTAAGTTTTTACCTGCTTCTCTCGGTATTCATTTTGAGCTGTAAAGGAAATTCAGTTGAAACAGCCGAAATTAAAAGCCAACGAATTGCTATAGACGAAAACATTGAAGCCGATCCCGAAATCGAAGAATTTGTAGCGCCGTATAAGGAACATCTCAATAAAACACTGGATAGTACTTTAGCCTATAACCCAAAGGATATGGTGAAAAGTGACGGCGACCTAAACACTGCTATTGGTAATTTAATGGCCGATATTGTGATAGCGCAAGCCAATCCTATTTTTAAAAGCAGAACGGGTAACGAAATAGATATGGTTTTGCTTAATCACGGCGGAATTAGATCTGGCTTAAATAAAGGAAATATTTCTTCAAGAAGTGCTTACGCACTGATGCCTTTTGAAAATGAAATCGTGGTAACTGAACTTTCGGGAGAAAAAATAAACGAAATGCTTTCGTACCTGGAAGAGGCAAAAACCGCTCATCCTGTTAGTGGAATCCAAATAGAGATGGACCAGGATTATAAAGTTACCAGCGCAAAAATAAACGGCGAAGAGGTTGATGAAGACAAAAACTATTTTGTGGCGACTTCAGACTATTTGCAGCAGGGTGGCGATAATATGAGCTTTTTTAAAGATCCAATCGCACTCTATAAAGTAGATTATAAACTCCGAAATGCGATTATAGACTATTTTAAAAAGGTTGATACTTTAAAAGTTGAAAAAGACAATAGGTTCATTAGAAAGTAAAGGCGATGAAAAGAAGAAATTTTATACAGCAAACCTCGGCAGCAACAGCCTTTATAGGAATTGGCGGCTTAAGTTCGCTTTCGTTTAAAACAGATTATAAAAAGCATATCACCATCCTGCATACCAACGATGTGCATAGTCATATTGAACCTTTTGGCCCGGATGATTCCAGAAACCCAAATATGGGCGGGGTAGCCAGGCGGGCGACTTTAATTCAGAAGATCAAGAATGAAAATCCGAACACTTTACTATTAGATGCAGGGGACATATTTCAGGGTACGCCTTACTTTAATTTCTACGGAGGGGAATTGGAGTTTAAGCTGATGAGTAAGATGAAGTACGACGCATCCACAATAGGAAACCACGATTTTGATAACGGGATAGACGGATTGTATGCGCAACTGCCACACGCTAAATTCAATTTTATTTCTTCTAATTACGATTTTAGCAATACCATAATGGACGGGCAAACCAGAAAACATAAGGTTTTCACCAAAGATGGCGTTAAAATTGGTGTTTTTGGACTGGGAATCGAATTACAAGGCCTCGTAAATCAAAATCTTTATAAAGAAACTAAATATCTTGATCCTTTAGAAATTGCCCAGGATATGAGTAGAATTCTTAAAGAAGAGAAAAATTGCGATCTGGTAATTTGCCTTTCGCATTTAGGTTACGAATATAGGAGTGATAAAATTTCTGATATTAAACTGGCAAAAGCCACAGAGAACATAGATCTCATTATTGGCGGCCACACTCACACTTTTCTTGATAAACCCACTATTGAAACCAATAAAGCCGGAAAGAAAGTTTTGATAAACCAGGTTGGCTGCTACGGACTCTACCTGGGAAGAATTGATTTTTATTTAGATAATAAAAATAATATTGAAGCTAACGGATTAAAGATTGAGGTTTAAGCTATTACTGCTAACCTCAATCTTCGAATATTATTTTCCTAAATTCCCAGCGGATAATTTTTAGAAGTTAATCAAGCATTTTCAAAAACTCGTCTTCACTTACAATTTTAGTCCCGAGTTTTTCGGCTTTTGCCAGTTTGCTGGGGCCCATATTTTCGCCAGCAACCAAATAATCGGTTTTTCCTGAGATTGATCCTGAAACTTTCCCGCCATTATCTTCTATCATTTTCTTAAGCTCGTTCCTGGAAACTTTCTCAAAAACGCCCGAAATCACAAATGTATTCCCCTCCAGTATATCGCTTTGGTTTTCCAGTTTTTCTGCAGCGATTTCCAATTGAAGTCCGTAGTCTTTTAACCGCTGAACAATTTCCCTGTTTTCTTCGGAAGCAAAGAAATCGGTTACACTTTCGGCGATGCGTTCTCCTATTTCATCAACCGCCGTAAGATCTTCGGTTGAAGCCGAAGCCAAAGCATCTATATTTTTATAATGTTTTGCGAGTTTTTTAGCTACGGTTTCCCCCACATACCTTATTCCTAAAGCAAATAAAACCCGTTCAAAAGGAATTTCTTTAGATTTTTCTATGCCATTAATAAGGTTTTCTGCCGATTTTTCAGCCATTCGTTCCAGCGGAAGAACATCTTCTTTTTTAAGTGTATAGAGATCGGCATAGTTGGTAATTAAATTAGCATTCACCAACAAAGCAACGGTTTCGCCGCCCAGGCCTTCAATATCCATTGCTTTCCGAGAAATAAAATGCTGAATTCTTCCTATAATTTGCGGCGGACAACCATTATAATTTGGACAGTAATGTTGGGCTTCCCCTTCTTTTCTAATTAATTCACTATCACATTCGGGACAGGTCTCAGCATATTTTGTTTCGGGAGTTTCGGGATCCCTTTTAGTAAAATCTACCCCAACAATTTTCGGAATAATTTCTCCACCTTTTTCTACAAAAACGGTATCTCCTTCACGTACATCCAGTTTCTCAATCTGGTCGGCATTATGTAAAGATGCACGTTTAACCGTAGTACCTGCCAATTGCACCGGCTCCAGATTGGCTACTGGCGTGATCGCCCCTGTTCTCCCAACCTGGTAGGTAATCTTATTTAGTTTGGTGCTTTCTTGTTCGGCTTTGAATTTATAAGCCATTGCCCAACGTGGCGATTTAGCCGTGTAGCCTAATTCATCCTGCTGATCGAAACTATTTACCTTCACCACTACCCCATCGGTTTCATAAGGTAAATCGTGACGGTGCTGGTCCCAATAATTTACATAATCCAGGACTTCAGCAATACTATCTTTTAATTCAGCTTCAGGTGGAACTTTAAATCCCCATTCCCTGGCTTTTTCCAATCCTTCAAATTGTGATTTTACCGGCAATCTTTCAGCAACTAAACTATAAAGCAGGCAATCTAACGGCCTCTTAGCAACTTCAGCACTATCCTGCAGCTTTAAACTTCCGGATGCAGTATTTCTCGGGTTCGCATAAGGCTCTTCACCAGCTTCCACCCTTTCGGCATTCATTTTAGCAAAGCCTTCGTAAGGCAAAACAATTTCACCCCGAATATCAAATTTCTGCGGAAATTCGCCCTTAAGTTTTAAAGGAACAGATCTAATGGTTTTTATATTATTGGTCACATCATCTCCCTGGAATCCATCCCCACGGGTAACTGCACGTTTTAATTTACCATCTTCATAAGTCAGGCTAATAGAAGCGCCATCGTATTTTAATTCGCAAACATACTGTACTTTGCCCCCAATAGATTTCTCGATTCGCTTTTCCCAGTCTTCCAGCTCTTCTTTAGAGTAGGAATTGGAAAGGGAGTACATTCTATAATCGTGAACTACGGTCTCAAAATTTTTAGTTATCGCACCACCTACACGGCGCGTGGGAGAATTAGGGTCATCAAATTCAGGATTTTTTTCTTCCAGCTCCTGTAATTCTTTCAACTTCATATCAAAATCGTAATCGCTGATTTCGGGCTTATCCTCTATATAATATAAATAATTATGGCGGTGTAATTCTTCGCGTAACTGCTTGATCTTTTCTTCGGTACTCATAAAGGCTGGTAAGTTATTGCTGGGCTTTTAGTTTATCGTTTTCAAAAACAAGGGAATGCTTTTTTCCCTGGTGCGTAAATTCCATTTCGAATTCAGATTTGTAGGCTTTATCATCGGTAGGAAACCAATCTTTTAGCTGTTGATCAATGGTAATAAGCAAACCTTCATCGTCACCTATGGCACAAAAATGCTCGAAATCTCCATCATATTTTTCCAATTGAAAATTTGAATTTAGAAAATCGAATTTCTCCTGAATATTCTCCGTTACCAGTCCAACTTCACTAATCCCCACAATACTTTTTTCTGAAAATAATGCCGAATTGGGTTTACTGAAACTTTCCCGGGAAATGAATTCAATTATATTTTTGTCTTTATCATAGAAATAAAGCGATTTTGCACTCCAGGCCATAAAATCTACAATGTCCTGTCCGTTTCCTCGTAAAACGGGCAGCCGTTCTTTCACCCATTCCAGGGCTTCTTTATGTTGATTATCGGGGATATGAAATGCAATATGATAAGCTGTTGCTTTTTCTTTCTGCTGAAATCTTAAAGTGGTATATCCGGTTTTAACTTCAAAATAATCATCGCTATTATCGGTGATCTTTAGATTTAACGTATCCCGGTAAAACCGAAGTTGTTCCCTAATATTATCGGTATATATTTGAAGTTTATGGATTTTCATAGCGTCTTTTTTAGGTCTGGTCTTTATTCATCCATTTGGGAACCGGCATAGGTTTGAAATTATACATTTTTTCCATCAATTCCTCTATATCTTCGGCAATAATCAAAAGATCGAAATTCTCTTTTCTAAGCAAACCTTTTCTTACCATGGTTTTAAGCATCGCGATTAGGTCGTCGTAAAACCCATTGATATTTAGCAATCCGATTGGGTTTTGGTGCAATCCCAACTGTCCCCAGGTGACGATTTCAAAAAGTTCTTCAAAAGTTCCAAATCCGCCGGGCAGGGCAATAAATCCGTCGCTTAACTCATGCATTTTAAGCTTACGCTCGTGCATATCTTTAGTGGTGATAAGCTCGGTTAATTCTGTGTGAACCACTTCTTTGGTCTTTAAGAAATCAGAGATTACCCCAATAACTTCTCCCCCATTTTGAAGCGTTCCGGCAGCAACCTGGCCCATTAAACCCAGTTTACTTCCGCCAAAAACCAGTTTGATATTTTTCTTGGCTAGAACTTTTCCTAATCGATAAGATTCGGCGTATATTTTTTCGTCATTGCCTTCGCTGCTTGCGCAAAAAACGGCAATACTTTTTAATTTATTTCTACTGTTGTTTTCCAAAACTTTTGTTTTTTGAAGTTTACACCTACAAGGTTTTTAAAAACTTGCGGGAATTAGTGCAATTCCCCTTTTAGCATCCTGAAATTCCCAAAAACATCCTTTCGTAATTCTGTCTTAAATCCGTTTTCCTGCATCATCTGCTCCGTTTCTTTGGCCAGGTATTGATTGATCTCAAAATAGAGTTCTCCTCCCGGTTTCAGGGCACTTTTAGCCAATTTCGTGATTTTATCATAGAAAATTAAAGGATTATTATCTTTAACAAACAATGCGCCTGGCGGATCGTATTCTAAAACATTTCGATGCATCTCTTTTTTCTCAAGCTCCCTAACGTAGGGCGGATTGGAAACAATAACATCATAGGTTTCCGAAAGTTTTTCAAACTGAAGAATATCCTGCTGAAAAAACTCGATTTCGACATTATTATTTGGAGCGTTTATTTTAGCAATTTCAAGTGCATTTTCTGAAATATCAATGGCTGAAATTTTAGCCCTTGGTAGATTTCTAGCCAGGCTTATAGCGATGCAACCGCTGCCGGTTCCGATATCCAGAATTTTCAAGCTCCTATTTGCTGAAGAAAAATCGTCTAAAATCCATTGTACCAATTCTTCGGTTTCCGGTCTAGGCACCAGCACATTTTTATCCACTTTAAATGTCAATCCGAAAAACTCTGTATTCCCAATAATATGCTGAATGGGTTCGTGTTTTTTCAACCGCGCCAAAGCCAAATCTAATTTTTTTACCTGATTTTCATCAATTTCAAGCGTCGGATCTAAAGCCAGGTCTATTCGTTTTATTCCGAAGAAAGCTCCAGTTAATAAGAGGAAAAAAGAAACCACCTCTTCCGTCGGATAATCGTTTTCCAGCGTTTTTAAAAAGATCTCTTTTTGGGCTTTTAGTTTCATTTTTCCAGTTGTGGGTTGTCAGTTGTGAGTTGTCTGTTTTCTCTTTAATTTTCACTCTTCACTATTTTTCCTAAATATCCTTAATCATCCACATCGTGCAATTATAATGTCCGGTGTCGCCCATAGGCTCATCTAAAGATTTGAAGCCACTGCGGCCATAGAGTTTCCTGGCGCTTTCCATATAGGGCAAAGTTTCAATGTAGCATTGTTCAAAACCCTGGGATTTACCAAATTTTAGACAGGTATCCATCATTTGCGTACCCAGGCCTTTGCCACGGGCTTCGGGCAGAAAATACATTTTCTGTAATTCACATATTTTTTCTTCCAGTCCAATTAAAGGTGCAATTCCTGCTCCTCCAATTATTTTTCCTTCATCTTCCACCACAAAATAGTTCATTCGTGGGTGCTGGTAAGTTGCAAACATATCGTCCAGGGCCTTGTCTTCATAGGCAGTTCCTACTTTGGGAACGCCCATTTCTACCAAAACCTTTCTTACTACTTCGGCAACTTGTTGATTGTCTTCGGGTTGAATTTCCCGTATTTTTAGCGTGCTCATTCTTGGTAAATAATCCTATTTTAGTGGCGTGAATATACACGAAAAATATATAAAACGCTGTATTGAACTGGCCAAAAACGGACTGGGAACTACCTATCCCAATCCGCTGGTAGGCAGCGTAATTGTTCATAAAGACAGAATTATTGGCGAAGGCTGGCATCAAAAAGCGGGAGCTCCCCACGCCGAGGTAAACGCGGTAAATTCTGTAAAAGATGAATCGCTTTTAAAAAAGTCAACTATTTATGTGAGTCTTGAACCTTGCAGCCATTTTGGAAAAACGCCGCCTTGCAGCGATTTAATTATCGCGAAAGGCATAAAAAAAGTGGTAATTGGTTGCGTAGATCCTTTTGCTGAAGTCGCCGGCCGTGGGATCAAAAAATTGATGGAAGCCGGCTGCGAAGTCCAGGTAGGAATTCTGGAAAAAAAATGCCAGGATTTGAACAAGCGTTTTTTTAGGTTTCATCAAAAAAAACGACCTTATATTATCCTGAAATGGGCACAAACCGCCGATGGGTTTATCGCTCCTGAAATTCAGAAAAAACGAGAACCGGTTTGGATCACGAATCAATATTCAAAACAACTGGTTCATAAATGGCGCAGCGAAGAACAGGCTATTTTGGTAGGCACCAATACCGCGATTGCAGATAATCCTAAACTAAATACAAGGCTTTGGAATGGCAAAAATCCGGTTCGGGTGGTGATAGACAAAGAATTAAAAATTCCCCAGGATTCTGCATTGTTTGATGGCAGCATAAAAACCATTGTCCTAACCGAAGAACAGCCTGAAAAAACTTCAAAAGGCGATAATTTAGTCTTTAAAAAACTTGATTTTCAGCAAAATTTACCTGAACAAATTTGCGAGGTTTTATATCGGCATAATTTACAATCGGTTATTATAGAAGGTGGCACAAAAACGCTTCAGACTTTTATTGATGCAGATTTTTGGGATGAAGCTCGCATTTTCACAGGCATCTCTGAATTTTATAAAGGTGTAAAAGCACCAGAATTTTCGGGAAAAATACTTTCAGAAACCACCCTGGAGCGGGATAATTTAAAAATTTATAAGAATGATTAAAACGATAATTTTCGATTTTGGGGACGTATTCATAAACCTGGATAAGCCGGCCACAATGCGTGAAATGAACAAATATAAAATTAAAGCACTTTCAGAAAATTTGCTGGATATTAACCAGCAATACGAAAAAGGGCTTTTTTCTTCCGCAGAATTTGTAAAATCCTATCAAACGGAACATTCGCAACTTCAGAAACAACATTTTATAAATTCCTGGAATGCGATTCTGGTAGATTTTCCCGAATACCGTTATCAGTTTTTAAAAAAGCTTGCCGAAGAGAAAAATTACCAGCTCATTCTTTTGAGCAATACTAACGAGATCCATATTGACTGGGTTAAGGAGAATGTATCCTTTTTCGAAGATTTCAAGGCTTGTTTTGATGCTTTTTACCTTTCGCACGAGATCAATTTCAGAAAACCCGATGCTGAAATTTATGAGTTTGTACTTAAAGAACACGGTTTAAAACCCGAAGAATGCCTGTTTATAGACGATACAAAGGAAAATACCGAGGCTGCTAAAGATTTAGGAATTCATACCTGGAATATTGAACCTACCCGCGAAGATGTGATCGATTTATTTACTGCTAAAAAAGAGTTATTTTGATTTATCTACTGCTTAGTATACTTTCTTCCACGGTTATTTTTGTGGTTTTCAGGCTTTATAAAAAGTATGGCGTTAATACGTTACAAGCGATTATAGTAAATTATTTTATCGCCTGCATCGTAGGCTTTTTCGGCTATATCGAAGGGGTTGAGGATTTGATTAGAATTCCGTCAGAATCCTGGTTTTTAGGAACCGTTTTCCTGGGCGCTATGTTTATTACGGTTTTTAACCTGGCAGCAATAACCACCCAACGTAGCGGACTTTCGGTAGTATCAGTAGCCACAAAGATGTCGGTTGCGATTCCTGTTTTCTTTGGAATTTTTATCTATAATGAAAGCCTGGGGTTTTTAAAGGTTTCAGGTATTATACTTGCACTTGCAGCGGTTTATTTAAGTTCAATTAAGACTGAAAAAGGGATTACGATAAAGAAGGAAAACCTCATATTCCCCCTGCTGGTTTTCATCGGGAGTGGAATTATTGATACCACGCTCAACTACCTGGAAAATTTTTATGTTTCTGAAACAGATGTTGGTCTTTTTTCTTCCAGCATATTTGGTATTGCTGGAATAATCGGGACAGTCATCTTAATTGGCCAGGCGGTTTTAGGAAAATTAAAAATTACCTGGAAAAATATCGCCGGCGGGATCGCGCTGGGAATTCCGAATTATTTTTCTATCTACTTCCTGGTGATGGCTTTACGCTCACCCGGATTTGAAAACTCGGTTATTTTCACTTTAAACCACGTGGGCATTGTTTTAGCTTCCACCATCCTGGGCATTGTGCTTTTTAAAGAAGTTTTGCTAAAGAAAAACTGGATTGGGATTGCGCTTGCGATAATAAGTATTATACTGGTAGCGAGCAGTCAGTAGGTTTATCCCGAAAGACCTCACAGGTTCAAAAAGCTGTAAGGTCTAAAAATAAGTTATAATGAAAGACACCTATAAAACCATAACCAAAGCATCACCCGAAGTCTTATTCAAAGACCGGAATTCTAAGTTTTTCGGCTATGCTTTTCCAGTAAAAACCGAAGAAGAGGCCAATATTCACCTGGAAGAATTAAAGACCAAACATCATAAAGCGCGACACTGGTGTTACGCCTGGCAATTAGGAAAATCAGACTTTCAATATCGTGCCAATGATGATGGTGAGCCTTCAAACTCGGCCGGAATGCCAATTTATGGGCAAATTCAGTCTTTTGAAGTCACCAATATTTTAATTGTGGTGGTTCGATATTTTGGTGGTGTAAAACTCGGGGTTGGCGGTTTGATAAATGCCTACAAAACAGCAGCACAAATGGCGCTGGAAGAAGCTAATATCGTAACCCGAACCATAGACGAGCTTTTCGAGATCAGTTTCGATTATCCTGAAATGAATATCGTGATGCGATTAATAAAGGAAAACAACCTCAATATTATTGAACAAAAACTGGAGTTAGATTGTAAGATCTATATTTCTGTAAGGAAAAAAGATGCAGAAGCTATTTTTGAAAAATTTGATTCAACTTATAAAGTTGAGATTAAGAAGTTAGAGAATTAAATGATATGTAAAATACTTGAAGAAACTCAAAGATACATAAGATCAAGTCTGAAATAATTTTATACCCCTTAGATCCTGAAACAAGTTCAGGACGACGGAATGATTTAAAAATATAAAACCTTAAACTTACTTCAGCTTATCCAAAATATACTGTGGGCAGCGAATTGGTTTCTTGGTTTTAGAATCCATAAAAACCAAAGTTGTATAAGCTTTTGTGATTAAGTCTTCACGTTGGTTAAAAACTAAATATTCAAAAGTAATTTTTACCGACGGAAGTTCTTTTAAAGTTACTTCAATTTTAAGTTCATCGTCAAAAACTGCGGGTTTTAGAAATTTTGTGTTGAGTTCATACACGGGCAACATCACCCCATTTTCTTCCATTACTTTATAGGAAATACCCAGCTTAGAAAGCCAGTCTAAACGGGCAATTTCGAAGTATTGAGCATAATTCCCGTGGTGCACCACCCCCATTTGATCGGTTTCCGCATAACGGACTTTAACATAAGTTTCGTGACTTTTCATATTGAATTTAACAGGTAAAGTGAATGAGGTTTTGTACTTTCATAATCGGATTTAAGTATGCGTAAATTTTTCTTAAAATTCAACCCCAAACGGGTTTTTTTATTACATAATTTGTTCACATATTTGTTCTACTAAAGTTGAAAGCCCTAAATCTTTTAACTGCTAATAAACCACTACTAATCTAAAATAATCAACACAAAGCATGTCAAAAACTGCGCAATCAGTTTGGAATAGCTGTCTGGCTTTTATCAAAGATAACATCACTCCACAGGCTTACAAAACGTGGTTTGAACCTATACAAGCAGTAAAACTTACAGATTGTGCACTAAGCATACAAGTGCCTTCAAAGTTTTTTTACGAGTGGTTAGAAGAACACTACGTAAAGCTTTTAAAAGTTTCGCTTACCAAAGAATTAGGGGAAAAAGCCAAATTGGTTTATGTAATCAAAATGGAAAATACCTACGGAAATAAAATGCCATTTACCGAGAAAATTCCCAGTACACAGCGAAGTCATATGGCTTCCCAGGAAGTAGATGTGCCTTTAAAAAATAAAAATCCAGAATTAAAAAATCCTTTTATAATTCCGGGAATTAGAAATGTAAAGATCGAGTCTCAACTTAACCCAAGCTACAATTTTGAAAACTTCCTGGAAGGTGATTCTAACCGATTGGCAAGATCGGCAGGTTTAGCTGTAGCCAATAAACCAGGAGGGACTTCTTTTAATCCGCTGCTTATTTTTGGTGGGGTTGGATTAGGAAAAACCCATTTAGCCCACGCAATTGGAGTTGAAATAAAAGATAAATATCCGGAGAAAACCGTTTTATATATTTCGGCAGAAAAATTTACACAACAGTATATAGAATCTGTAAAGAAAAATAACCGAAACGATTTTATTCATTTTTACCAGATTATTGATGTTTTAATTGTGGATGATATCCAATTGCTTTCAGGAAAAGCGGGAACTCAGGATGTATTTTTCCATATTTTTAATCATTTACACCAAAACGGAAAACAGGTAATTCTAACCAGTGATAAAGCACCGGTAGATATGCAGGATATTGAGCAACGCCTGCTTTCAAGATTTAAATGGGGGCTTTCGGCAGAATTGCAACATCCAGATTTTGAAACCAGGATCTCTATTATTAAAAACAAACTTTATCGCGACGGCGTAGAAATGCCAGAAGAGATCGTTGAGTTTTTAGCTAATAATATTAAAACGAATATCCGCGAGCTGGAAGGCGCTATTATTTCGCTTATCGCCCACTCTTCTTTCAATAAAAAAGATATAACTTTAGAACTTGCCAAAAAGATCGTAGACAACTATGTGAAAAATACCAAGCGCGAAGTTTCTATAGATTATATTCAGAAAGTTGTGAGTGATTATTTCCAGATGGATGTGCAAACTTTGCAATCTAAAACCCGCAAAAGACACATTGTACAGGCAAGACAACTGGCTATGTTCTTTGCTAAAAAGTTTACAAAAGCTTCTTTGGCAAGCATTGGTTCACAAATTGGAAAACGCGATCATGCCACCGTTTTACACGCTTGCAAAACGGTAGATAACTTATCTACTACAGATAAGCAATTCAAGAAATTTGTTGAAGACCTCAACAAGAAACTTACTATATAAACGTATTTTTTATGAAGACTAAGGTATTGATGGTGTGCCTGGGCAACATATGCAGATCACCGCTTGCCGAGGGAATTTTAAAATCTAAAGTAGATGAATCTCAGGTTTTTGTAGATTCGGCCGGAACGGGAGATTATCATATAGACGACGCTCCAGATCCACGATCTATTGCGATAGCAAAAAAGAACAACCTGGATATCACTTATCAGCGCGGAAGACAATTTCAAGCTGAAGATTTTGATAAATTCGATCGCATTTATGTGATGGATAATCAAAATTTTAAAGATGTGATTTCACTTGCTAGAAATGACGACGACCGGGCGAAAGTTCAGCTAATTCTTGATGAAATATTTCCTGCGGAAAACGTAGATGTTCCCGACCCTTATTTTGGCGGTGAACACGGATTTGAAAATGTTTATCAGATGCTTGATGAAGCCTGCGAAAAGATAGCAGCGCAACTTAAGGAAGAAAACAAGGCTTAATGTCAAACTTTAAATATTCCGGAAAACTTTACCTGATTCCTACCACTATGGGAGCGGCAAACCCAATACAGGTTTTACCCCTACAGGTGAAAGAAATTATGGAAAGCCTGGATATTTTTATTGCTGAAAATGAAAAAACGGCCAGGAGACATATAAAACAACTGGTGCCCGAAAAGCAACAATCTTTACTTCAATTTTTTCATCTTAATAAATTTACTGAAGCTTCTGAAATTCCTTCATTTTTAAATGATTGTAAGGAAGGAAAAAACATAGGTTTATTGAGTGAAGCCGGCTGTCCCGGGGTGGCAGATCCCGGGGCTGAAATTGTAAAAATCGCTCACAACGAAGGTATTCAGGTAATTCCCTTAGTTGGACCTTCATCAATTTTACTGGCTATGATGGGTAGCGGCATGAACGGCCAGCGTTTTACTTTCAACGGGTATTTACCTATAGACAAAAAAGAACGAAAAAAGGAGATAAAAGATTTAGAGCGGCTTTCTTTTGAAAAACAGGAAGCACAAATTTTTATTGAAACTCCCTATCGAAACAATAAATTGCTAGAAGATTTGCTTCAGCTTTTAAATCCTACAACCCGGCTCTGCGTAGCTTGCGATCTTACACTCCCCACAGAGTATATTGTAACCAAACCCGTTTCAGAATGGGGTAAAACAAAAACAGACCTCCATAAGAGGCCTGCTATTTTTATTTTTCAGAGAGAAATTTAAGCTCTAAAAGCTTTAATATTCACTCTCGGGTTTTTCTCCGGTTTTACAAACGAAGTATCATACCCTTCAAATTTCTTCATATAGTTTTTAATAGAAGTTCCAAACGCGTCGCTAAAAGATTGCGCGCCCCAGCTTCTCAAGTATTTCTTAACACTTCCCGGCCCCGAAAGGTGTGCGGCTGCAAGAATACCAGATTCGGTTACTTTCACACCGTTAATAACTTTACCTTCAAAACGTGCAATATCACGAATTAAGATCCATTTGTTTCTCGAAGTATTCGTGTAAAACGCTGCTTCCTGCAATTGCGGGGAGTCCATGAATTCTGCGCTATTGTAAATGCCCAGTAACTCAAGGGTACCAATACCAAACTGGTATTTACCCATGTAACCAAACTCATTTATAGTTTCGTAATTTCCACGGGATTCTTTAAAACCCAATGCTTCTTTAAAGCCAACATAGGACTTTCCTAATTTAGGCAAAGGTCTTTTAATGCTTAGATCTTTCGCTAATTTGTTTTCCTCTACTAGGGCCACAGTATAGTTTAGATCAAGATTGGAAGTTGAATATCCTTCAATTTCCAGATTTGCTGCTTCTCTAGTTGAAAAACTGAAAAACATGCAGCCTGCAAAAACAGGCAAGATTGAAAATTTTGCAATTTTCCTTCTCATTACATTTTGTTTCTGAAAGGTTAACGGTTTCAGTTAAATTAAACTTACGCCCCTTTCAATTTCGCCGTGCAAATATACAACAAATTTTAAAAATCTGAAGAACAAGGTGTTAAGCAAAATATAAAGTTTCATTTTGGCTTAACATGGCTATAAGAAAGGGGCAGTCAAGCCGTTAGAGCTTTCTTAAGAAGAAGGAAGAAATATCTTTTCTATCTTTTTACACCTTGTTTATTAATCCAACGCACATATTCCTGCTTATTTCGATTATGCTGTGCTAAATTTTTTGCGAATTTATGATACCCAAAGTTTTGAACATCGGCTACAAAATAAAAGTAGTCGTGATCTTCATAATTTAGCACTGCATTAATCGCAGAGATATCTGGCATAAAAATAGGTCCGGGAGGTAATTCTTTATTAATATAGGTATTGTATGGCGAGTCAAGTTTTAGATCTTTATAGAGCACTCTCTTTATAATGGTATCCCATTCTTGAGTTTTATGTTTAAGTGCATAAATTACGGTAGGATCGGCATCTAATTTCCATCCGTTTTTGTAGCGGTTCATGTAAACGCCGGCAACTTTAGGACGCTCATCTACCTTAGCGGTCTCTTTATGTACCACGGAAGCTAAAGTTGAAACTTCTTTTGGGTTTAACCCGATTTCTTCGGCTTTTTGTCTTTTTTCTTCGGTCCAGAAACGATCATATTCTCGCTTCATTCGTTTTCTAAATTCTTCAGCTGAAGTATTCCAGTAAAATTCATATTGATTAGGAATATACATCGCTAATGCTTCTGCTTCAGTAAAATCATTTTCAGCTAAAAACTTTTCATCTTTAAAGGCTTCTATTAAAGCTGTACTATCGGCTTCAATCTGCTGGGCAACCCTTCCGGCTAGATTTTCCAGACGCTCCTGGTTATTAAAAGTTAATTTAACTGGAACATTTCCGCTGCGTAAAGAATTTACCAATTGGTTATTATTCATCCCAGAGCTAATAGCATATCTACCAGCCCTGATATTTGAAGCATAGCCCTTTTTGCGGGCAACCAAATCAAAAGACTCCATATCCTCAATATAAGGCTGAAGGCTATCTATTACAGTTTGATAATTGGCACCAGTTGGTACGTAAACCAACTTCTTTTCTTCTGAAAAACTGGTATTTGCTGAAAATATACTTGTATAGACATAATAGCTAAAAACAGAAAGGCCAATAAGCCCAAGAATGGCAATGGCCAGTAGGATTTTTTTAATGTACATTATTTATTGATCAATTGATATAGAATTTCATCTTTAAACCGGCCGCCTGAATAGGTCCAGTCTTTCTTTATTCCTACTCTCTGGAAACCAAGGTTTTCAAAAAGTTTTACACTTGTTTCGTTTCCTTCGGCAATATTCGCGTAAACCTGATACAAGGCTAAATGTTTAAAACAGTAATTACAAATGAGTTCCAGCGCTTCTGCACCGTAACCTTTGTCGCGCTCTGAGGCATCGGCAATAAGGATTCCCAGGGCAGCCCTTCGGTCTTTGGGTTCAAAATCGAAGATATCTATAAGCCCAACTTCCTTGTCTTTGAGGTCACAAATCACCAAACGCAGCTGCTTTACATCATAAATATCACGATGGGCGTTTTCCAAATATTGCTTAATTATAAACCGGGAATAAGGAGTTTGGGTAGCACTTACTTCCCAAAATTCTTCGGTATTCTCCACAGCGTGAACAAAATCGAGATCTTCGGGCTCCAGGGCTCGTAAATAAACCTTATTTCCTTTTAGGCTTGACATACTATTTCTCCTTTAAAAACCTGTTCTGCTGGACCGGTTAACCAAACATCGGTATAAGTTTCATTTTCCCTTTTGAAAGAAACCGATAATTCGCCACCGGGAACAATTAATTTAATCGTATTAGCATTTGCTTTTCCCGAAGCGTGAGCAGCCAAAGCAACCGCGGTAACTCCGGTGCCGCAAGAAAGTGTTTCGTCTTCAACTCCTCTTTCGTAAGTTCTTACAAGGAATGTATTTTCTTCCTGCATATCTACAAAATTCACATTGGTACCGCCATTAGAAATATACTCATTGGAATACCTAATTGCCGATCCTTCCTTTTTTACATCAAGATCGGCCACATTTTTTGTAAAAACCACGTGATGTGGAGATCCGGTATCAAGAAAAGCACTGTTTCCCAATTGTTTTATTTCTGAAAGGTTTTGCATCTGCAAACTCACTTCGTGATCTTTAATCGTCGCTTTATGAGGCCCGTCTATTGCCGTAAAAGTTGCTTTATTTTCTATAATTCCCAGAAATTTGGCAAATGCTACCAGACAACGCCCACCGTTACCACACATGCTGCTTTCATTACCATCGGCATTGAAATAAACCATTTTAAAATCGTCACCTTTAACTTCTGGATTTTCTAACAGTATCAGCCCATCACCACCAATGCCAAATTTACGATCGCAAAGCTTATTAATTATTTTGGTATTGTTTTTGGATAATAGTTGCTGACGGTTGTCAATCATCACAAAATCGTTTCCTGTACCTTGATATTTATAAAATGGAATTTTCATTACGTGAATTTTAAGGGCTACAAAGATACTATAAATAACACGATTTTTCGGGGTGTTAAATGGCCGTTAAAGTTAAAAACCTCATATACTAATATTATAATTTTAAAGTTGAATTATATAAAAATCCTATTTAAAAAATGAAAAATTTACCAAAACTACTTCTTGTTTCTATCCTTGGAGGCACGTTGACTTTAGGAAGCTATAAAATGTTTTTTGAAGACGAAACTACAGCAGGTTTACCGCCGGTTTCCAATACCGGAGCTGAAGTAATTCCGGCGAATTATACCGGAAATATTTATGGTACAAATGCTGATTTTACCGAGGCTGCTGAAAATACCGTAAATGGCGTGGTTCACGTTAAAAATGTTGCGGTTTTTAAAGGCCCGCGAACAATGAGAGATCTTATCTATGGAAATAATAGTGGCGGAAAAGCACTTCAGGGTGCCGGTTCCGGAGTTATTATTTCTCCCGATGGTTATATTGTAACCAACAACCACGTAATTAGAGATGCTAATGAAGTTGAAGTTACTTTAAACAATAACAAAACTTACACAGCAGAAATTGTGGGGGCCGATGAAACTGCAGATATTGCTTTATTAAAAATCGATGCTGAAGGTTTGGATTATATTCCGTTTGGGGATTCTAACAATGTAAAACTCGGAGAATGGGTTTTAGCAGTAGGAAATCCTTTTAATCTAAAATCTACGGTAACCGCGGGAATTATTAGTGCCACCGCAAGAGATCTAAATGCTTATGATGCCACTCCGCAATCTTTTATTCAAACAGATGCCGCAATTAACCCCGGAAACAGCGGTGGCGCTTTAGTTAACATCAATGGAGAACTAGTAGGAATCAATACCGCAATCACTTCCCAAACCGGAAGTTATGTTGGATATGCTTTTGCCGTACCTTCTAACAACACCCGCAAGATCGTAGAAGATATTATGGAGTATGGTGATGTTCAAAAAGGAATTTTAGGCATTAGAGGAGGGAGTGTTAATGCAAGAGCTGTAGAAGAATTAGGTCTTAAAACTTCACAGGGCGTTTTAGTGGGTGAGGTTACCGAAGGCAGCGGTGCTGAAAAGGCCGGATTAAAACAAGGTGATATTATTCGAAAATTGGACAATGTAAATATTGACAAATTCTCTGATTTAACCGGATATATAAATTCCAAAAGACCAAACGATGAAATTGTGGTTAGTTTTCTAAGAGATGGCAAGGAAAAACAGGTTAATGTTACCCTTACCAAATTTGAAACCTATACTATTGAACCGATTAAAATTGAAGTTTCTAATGCCAGCCAGGAAGAATTAAGGGCTTTAAATGTTGAAAACGGGGTAAGAATTCACCGTACCCTTTCACCCAGATTACCTGCTGAAGAATTGGTAGGAACCATTATTACAGCTATAGATAACAAAAATGTATCGAGCGTAAGTGACGTTGAACGAATCTTTAGAAACAAAAATATTTCAGAAGACATCGTGATTACCATAGTTGATAGAAATGGCCAAAAACAACGAATGGTTTGGCGATAGAAATCAAAGAATATAAACTCAAAACTCCCTCTCACCGAGGGAGTTTTTTTTATACAAAATTTTCTTTACGAAAACGTTTGAAATATATACTTTTGCGCCATTATTAAAACAACACAAACCACACATGAGCTTTAATAAAGTTTACGAAAAGGAACTCGCTTTTCAGGCAAATCGTCGCAAAGCGACCGTAGAATTCATTAACATAATAAGCGATCTTTGGTACGACAAGTCTATTGAACTGGTCTTATTCAGAAATCAGTTGCTTAACCGAAATGTGAGCGATATTCTTAATCTTCACGAATACGCGGGAGAATTTGTAGAAAAACCTATTTCTATATTTGATTCGGTAGAAATCGCAAAAGCGATCCAGGATATGGATTTACCGCCGGCAAAACTGGATATTGGGAAATTAACCTACGAATATCACCTGGAAGACCAGGGACATTTAAATGCTATGGCTTTTGTTTCAGATAAGCTAAAAGATGCCAAAAAATATGATAAAGTGGTGCCTAAAGATGTTGTGCTCTACGGCTTTGGGCGTATTGGCCGTCTAGTCGCCAGGGAACTTATGGCGAGAACCGGTAAAGGAAGTCAGTTGCGTTTACGGGCCATCGTAACCCGTGGTGCGATAGACAAAAATGTTCTGGAAAAACGGGCTTCTTTGCTTAAAAATGATTCAGTTCACGGGGATTTTTCAGGAACAGTTGGCATAGATGAGGCAAACAGCGCGCTTATTATAAACGGAACTACCGTAAAGGTAATTTCAGCAGATAAACCTGAGGATATTGATTATACTAAATTCGGAATAAGCAAAGCGTTAATTATAGATAACAGCGGCGCGTTTAGAGATAAAGAAGCTTTAAGCAGACATTTAAAAGCAAAAGGAGCGGCTAAAGTTTTACTGTCAGCGCCCGGGAAAGGTATTCCAAATATTGTACACGGCGTAAATCATAAAGAACATAATCCTGATAAGATTTCAATATTCTCAGCAGCTTCCTGTACTACAAACGCAATTACTCCGGTTTTAAAAGCGGTTCAGGACACTTTGGGCGTGGTTCACGGGCATTTAGAGACCATTCACGCTTACACCAACGACCAAAACCTGGTAGATAATATGCACAGCAAATACCGCCGTGGTCGCGCTGCTGCACTAAATATGGTAATTACCGAAACCGGTGCAGGAAAGGCCGTAGCAAAGGCTTTGCCTGTTTTTGAAGGAAAACTTACTTCAAACGCAATAAGAGTTCCTGTACCTAATGGTTCGCTTGCAATACTTAATCTTGAAATTGAAGGCCAAACCAATGTGGAAGGTGTAAATAATATTCTAAAGAAATATGCACTAGAAGGCGAACTTGTAGAACAAATTAAATACTCCCTGGATAATGAGTTAGTATCATCAGATATTGTTGGCTCTAATGCCCCGGCGATCTATGATAGCAAAGCAACCATAGTTTCAGAAGATGGTAAAAACGTAATCCTTTATATTTGGTATGATAACGAATATGGTTACAGCCATCAATTAATAAGGCTGGCAAAGTATATTGCCAAAGTGAGAAGGTTTACTTACTATTAAAATTTTCAACAAAAAAATACAGAAAAACCCACCCAAATTTGGTGGGTTTTTTATTAGGAATACTTTACATTTGCGCGCTCAAATTATTAATTTAAAGGAATTTATAAAATTAATTTTAAAATAGTGAAGGCCATTACAATAAGTGAAAAAAGAAGGCGTTCAAGCATATAAATTCTCAACCAGAAAAACCCCAAATGATGCGTAACATTATTTTTTCAAGTTTACTTTTAATATTTTCAGTCAGTTTTTTATCCGCTCAGGATTCATTGGCTACCTCTAATTTTATTGAAGATGAATTTGACAATCTTATTGAATCTTCCAATAACTACCAGGGCTACAAAGTAGTAGATTATGATGCATTAATTGAATTGCGTGATAATACCAAACGCCACGTTCAGGAGTTAAAGAACGAACTTCAGGAAGAGCAAAGCACTATTTCCAGCCAAAATGAAGAAATCGAAAATCTTGAAAATCAATTAGCCGAAACTCAAGCCGATCTTCAACGTGTGAACGAAGAAAAAGATGCTATAAAATTTCTTGGGATGCCTTTTAGTAAAGGAAGTTATATGGCTTTAATGTGGGGAATTGTTGGTGTTTTAATCCTTGCGCTACTTTTCTTTATCTATAAGTTTAAAAACTCCAATGCGACTACTAAAGAAGCAAGACATAATTTGAACGAAACCGAAAAAGAATTTGACGCTTATCGCACTAAAGCCCTGGAAAAGGAACAGCGATTAGGCCGAATGCTTCAGGATGAGAAGAACAAAGCCAAAGATTAAATTTTCTTTACCTAAAATTTAAATTAGCATCTTTGCATTTTTATAAGAAATATGCGCATAGATATTATTACCGTAGTTCCCGATTTGCTAAAAAGCCCGTTTGAAGCTTCTATTCTAAAAAGAGCTATAGAAAATGGCCACGTTGAAATTCATCTTCATAATTTAAGGGATTATGTAACCGATAATTACAAACAAATTGATGACTATCAGTTTGGCGGTGGCGCAGGAATGGTGATGATGGTAGAACCTATTGATAAGTGCATTTCAGATCTTAAAAGTCAGCGGGATTATGACGAAGTCATTTATATGAGTCCCGATGGCGATCGTTTTGATCAAAAAACAGCAAATACACTCTCTTTAAAGGAAAACCTAATTATTCTTTGCGGACATTATAAAGGAGTAGATCAACGGGTACGTGATCATTTTATTACCAAAGAAATTTCTATCGGCGATTATGTACTATCGGGCGGCGAACTTGGTGCAGCCGTGGTTTGCGATGCGATTATCAGGCTTATTCCGGGAGTTTTGGGTAATGAGACTTCTGCTTTAACAGATTCCTTCCAGGATAATTTACTGGCACCACCGGTTTATACAAGGCCTGCGGAATATAAAGGATGGAAAGTCCCCGAGATTTTAACCTCCGGAAATTTCCCGAAAATAGAAGCCTGGCGGGAAGAAAAAGCTTACGAACGTACCAAACGCTTAAGGCCTGATCTTTTGGATGAAACAGAAAAATAATTGCAATTTCTCAATTGTTTTATAAATTTAAATTAATACTTTTGCACTCGTTCTAAAATAACCTCTGGCGAGGTCCGTGTATGTTGTTTTGGATTTTACATTAAATAAGCAATTATGGAATCGTTAATTAAGTACGTACAAGACGAATTCGTTGAAAGAAAAGATTTACCTGATTTTTCTGCAGGTGATACCATTACCGTGTATTACGAAATTAAAGAGGGTCAAAAAACCCGTACCCAGTTTTTTAAAGGGGTAGTAATTCAGAAAAGAGGTAGCGGTGCTTCACAAACTTTCACCATTAGAAAAATGAGTGGAACTGTTGGAGTAGAAAGAATTTTTCCTTTAAACCTTCCTGCAATTCAAAAAATTGAATTGAACAAACGAGGAAAAGTAAGGAGAGCTCGTATTTATTACTTTAGAGAACTTACCGGGAAAAAAGCTCGTATTAAGGAAGCTAAAAGATAAAATACATCTTATTAAGATTATAAAAAGCCCCGACTTACGGGGCTTTTTTTATGAGCAGATATAAGTATTCTCAAAGCCTACAACTCACTGTATAACAAAAAGTTAAAAATTTCCTTTTACTATTCTTTTGTTGTATATTTAATATAGAGTTTAGTTGAAGGGAATGACACAAGGATTTCTTATTAAACTGAAATTCCAGGTAAAGCCTAAAAATCTTTACATATGGTTTTTATCTTCTATATAACGCTTATTTTTTGCCATGTCAAAAATAGTTTGAAAGATAAAAACCCCTTAGATTCAGAAATAAACTTCTCGAAGTTTTTAATTTTTGAATCATTGAAATAATGCACACCGGGATTTTTCCCTTAAAGAATTTCGAAAATTCAGTGAGAACGTATTATTTCAGTAGAAGCCATTTCATTTTAGTTATTAAGATGAAGTGGCTTTTTTCATGGATTTTTTTAAATAATTAACAGGCTTTAATGCTAGTTCAGCTATGATAAAAGCCTGAAAAATATTATATTGCGCAGAGCTCGAACGCCCAGTGAAAATTGGGCGTTTATTGAGTTTAGACATTTCAAAATTAATCAGCCATAAAAATTACAAAATGACACAGATTGGAAAGATCATTTATACCAAAACAGATGAAGCCCCGGCTTTAGCTACTTATTCTTTTTATCCTATTGTAAAGTCGTATACCAAAGCGGCGAATGTAGGTATGGAAACTAAAGATATCTCACTGGCGGGTAGAATTTTATCTCAATTCCCACAATACCTTTCAGACGATCAAAAAGTAAGCGATGACTTAGCCGAACTTGGAGATTTAGCTAAGAAACCTGAAGCGAATATTATTAAATTACCTAATATTAGTGCTTCTGTTCCGCAATTAAAAACTGCTATTAAAGAACTTCAGGAGAAGGGTTATAAGTTACCTGACTATCCGGACGAACCTTCAAATGATGAAGAAAAGAAAATTCAGGCCACTTACGATAAAGTAAAAGGGAGTGCGGTGAATCCGGTATTACGTGAAGGAAATTCAGATAGACGAGCTCCAAAAGCTGTCAAGAACTTCGCCAAAAAGCATCCGCATTCTATGGGAGAATGGAGTTCAGACTCTAAATCTCATGTTGCAACTATGAATGGAGGGGATTTTAAAGCCAATGAAAAATCCTTAACCCTTAGTGAAGAAACCGATGTGAAAATTGAGTTCACTTCTAAAAGCGGTGATAAAAAAGTGCTTAAAGATAATTTACACCTACTTAATGGAGAAGTTATTGATGCCACTTTAATGAGTAAAAAAGCGCTACTACAATTTCTTAGAGAGCAGGTAAAAGACGCTAAAGAAAAAGGAGTGCTCTTTTCTTTGCATATGAAGGCCACGATGATGAAGGTTTCTGACCCCATTATTTTTGGTCACGCAGTAAGAGTCTTTTTTGAAGATGTTTTCAGTGAATATGGAGAAGCACTTAAAAATGCAGGCGCCGATCCAAACAGTGGACTCGGTGATGTATTAAATGCTATAGAAAAACTTCCGGCAGATAAAAAAGCGGAAATAGAAGCTAAAATTAAGGCCGATCTTGAAGAAGGTCCGGATTTAGCAATGGTAAATTCTGATAAAGGAATTACCAACCTTCACGTACCAAGTGATGTGATTATAGATGCTTCAATGCCTGCAATGATTAGAACTTCCGGGCAAATGTGGAACAAAAATGACGAAACTCAGGATACCAAGGCGGTAATTCCAGATAGTAGTTATGCCCCACTTTACCAGGAGACTATTGAATTCTGCCAGAAGCACGGCGCTTTTGATCCTACTACAATGGGAACTGTTCCTAACGTAGGTCTTATGGCTCAAAAAGCTGAAGAATATGGTTCTCACGATAAAACTTTTGAAATTTCTGCTGCCGGAACTGTTCGGGTAGTTGATAAGAACGGAAAAGTTCTAACAGAGCATGAAGTAGAAGAAGGAGATATTTGGAGAATGTGCCAGGTAAAAGATGCTCCGGTTCAGGACTGGGTTAAATTAGCCGTGAACAGAGCCAAGGCAACTGGATGGCCAGCCATTTTCTGGTTAGACAAAAACCGAGCTCACGATGCCGAATTAATCAAAAAAGTAAATGAATATCTTCCAAATCACGATACTGAAGGTTTGGACATCAAAATAATGTCGGTTGCTGAAGCAACAAAATATACCCTGGAACGTGTAAAAGCCGGGAAAGACACAATTTCGGTAACAGGTAACGTTTTAAGAGATTATCTAACCGATCTTTTCCCTATTTTAGAAGTAGGAACCAGTGCGAAAATGTTGTCTATTGTTCCTTTAATGAATGGTGGAGGATTATTTGAAACCGGTGCCGGTGGATCTGCTCCCAAGCACGTACAGCAGTTCCTTAAGGAAGGTCACTTGCGTTGGGATTCCCTTGGGGAGTTTCTTGCACTTGCCGCCTCTCTGGAACACTTAGGAGAAAAGTATGAGAATAAGAAAGCTCTTATTCTTTCTGAAGCTTTAGACGATGCAACCAATAAATTTCTGGAAAACAGTAAATCACCTTCCAGAAAGGTAAATGAACTGGATAACCGTGGAAGTCATTTTTACCTGGCTTTATATTGGGCACAAGCATTAGCTGCTCAGGATAAAGATGCAGATTTAAAAAAGCATTTTGCTAATGTGACCTCAAAATTAGAAGAAAACGAAGAGCAAATCAATAAAGAATTAATTGATGCTCAAGGTTCTTCAGTAAATATTGGAGGTTATTATATGCCAGACGAAGACCTTACTTCTAAAGCGATGAGACCAAGTAAGCTTTTAAATGAGATTTTAGGCTAAAATACCCTAATTCCATATCTAATATAAAGCCGGAAAATATTTTCCGGCTTTATTATTTTAAATTTTCTGTTTAATCTTTTTAAACATTTCTTAATAATTTCTATAAACTTTTAGTTTACTTAGTATCTACACTATATTTACCTAAAAAATTGAAAATTTCATTTCCCTTTCCCCTTTTACTTTTCTTCCTTTTTCTTTTTGGAGGAATTAATGCTCAGGAGACGTATACTTTAAAAGGCACTATTACTAATGCATCGAGTAATGAGACCTTAATAGGAGTTAATATTATAATTCCGGAAGAACAAAAAGGCGTTGTAACCAATGAATATGGTTTTTACTCTATAAAGTTACCGGAAGGCACTTATATGGTTGAAATCTCATACCTGGGATTTCAAAGCCTTAGGGATACTATTACCATTACTGAAGATACCACCTTTAATACCGCGCTTACTGAAGGTTCAGAAAATTTAGATGAAGTGGTTATAAAATCTAATATTGAAGGTTTGAATATCAAAAGCCCTGAAATGAGCGTGAATAAACTTTCAATAAATACCATTCAAAAACTACCGGCGGTATTTGGGGAGGTAGATATTATAAAATCCTTGTTATTGCTACCGGGTGTTTCTAATGCCGGTGAAGGCGCTTCAGGATTTAATGTGCGCGGCGGCGCAGTAGACCAAAATCTTATTTTACTTGACGAAGCTACTATTTTTAATTCCTCTCACTTGTTTGGTTTCTTTTCGGTTTTTAATCCCGATGCGGTTAAAGATCTAAAATTATATAAGGGAGGAATTCCTGCTAAATATGGCGGACGCGTTTCTTCCGTCTTAGATATCTATCAGCGCGATGGTAATAGTAAAGAATTTAAAGCTCAGGGAGGAATTGGCGTTATCTCGAGTAGATTATTGGCTGAAGGCCCTATTGTAAAAGACAAAGGCTCTTTCCTTATAGGCGGCCGAAGTTCGTATGCGCATTTATTTTTGAAATTAGCCGATAACCCAAACTCTGCCTATTTTTATGACCTAAACACAAAACTGACTTATTCCTTAAATGAAAATAATAAGTTGTTATTTTCTGGATATTTTGGTCGGGATGTTTTCGATATAAATCAGAATTTTATCAACACTTACGGAAATTCGGTTTTTAACCTTAGATGGAATCACGTAGTTTCAGATGATATTTTCACAAACCTATCTCTTATCTATAGCGATTATTACTACGGACTCACCCTTGATTTTGTAGGTTTCAACTGGGATAGTGGCATTAAAAATTTAAATATTAAATATGACTTTAACCATTATTTAAACGACACTTTTCAACTAGAATACGGGATCCATAATACCTATTATGACTTTAACCCAGGAGAGATCGCGCCAATAGATGAAAATTCAGGCATAAATTACTTTAAACTTACTAATAAATATGCGTTTGAAAATGCGACTTATTTTTCGGTAGAACACAACATTTCAAATAAGCTTTCCGCAGAATATGGATTAAGATTCAGTAATTTCTTCAGGTTAGGGCAAAATAGTCTCAATGAATATGAAAATAACAATCCAATAATATATAATCCTGAGCTCGATATTTATGAGGAAGCCGAAGCTATTGGTCAAAGATCCATTTCAAGATCTGAAATATTAAAAACCTATTCCAACCTGGAACCACGATTGGCTTTAGCCTATAGTTTTAGTGAGAATCAATCGATAAAAGCGAGCTATAACAGAATGGCCCAGTATCTTCATTTAATTTCGAACACAAGCTCTCCTACCCCGCTTGACGTTTGGGCGCCAAGTGGTCCGTTTATAAAACCCCAAATTCTAGATCAATATGCATTAGGATATTTTCGTAATTTTAATCAAGGAAAATATTCGCTTGAAACCGAGGCTTTTTATAAGGACATACAAAATAGAATAGATTATGTAAATGGTGCAAACCTTATCGCGAACAACAATATTGAAACTATAATTCTTAATGGACAATCCAGAGCATATGGGCTTGAGGTTTTGGCTAAAAAGAATGAAGGTCGTCTAACTGGCTGGTTAGCCTATACTTTATCTAGATCTGAACAACAAACTCCCGGCAGAACGCCTAACGAAAGTGGAATCAATAATGGTAAATGGTATGCGACCAATTACGATAAAACACACGACATTAGTCTTACGGCTAATTATAATTATAGTAAAAAATGGGATTTTAGCGCTAATTTCGCCTTTCAAACAGGTTTGCCGGTCACCTATCCCACCGGACAGTATAATTTTAACGGAATAAACGTTCCCGTTTATGGAGATAGAAACAGCAATAGATTACCAGCCTACCACAGGTTAGATATTTCTGCAACCTACGTGCCCAAACCCAATAAAGAGAATGGCTTTAAATCTTCCTGGAATTTTGGTATTTATAATGTATATAATAGGAAAAACGCAAATTCAATAAGTTTTAGAGAGAACGATGACACCGGTCGTAATGAAGCTGCGAAACTAAGCTTATTTGGAATAATACCCTCGGTGACCTATAATTTTAAATTTTAAGATGAAGAATTTAAGTACTTTACTCATATTATTTCTAGTTCTAAGCTTATCTTCTTGTGAAGAGGTTATTGATTTAGATCTTGAACAAAGCGAACCCCGCCTGGTTATAGATGCGTCTTTACTGTGGTATATAAATACAAACGGCAATGAGCAACAAATAGTTTTATCAAAAACCACCGGATTCTATGAAGATGAACCGCAGCCTGTAGTTGAAGCCGAGGTGATTATTGAAGCGGGAAATGGTGAAGAATTCATTTTTGTGCATCAGGAACAGGGGATTTATACCAATGTGGCATTTAATCCTAAGTTTGAAGAAAATTATACTTTAGAAATAAACTATCAGGATGAAACTTATTCTGCTACTTCAAGTTTTGTTCCTGTAGCAGGTATAGATTATATTGAACAGAACAGCGAAGGTGGTTTCACCAGGGAAGATCTCGAAATCGAAGCCTTTTTCACTGATCCTGCAGGAGAAGATAACACCTATTTTTTTAGATTTAGTAACTTGACAACTTCAAAGGTTTCATTAGAGATTTATGAAGATGAATTTACAGATGGTAATGAAGTTTCGGCTTCATATTCTAATGATGAATTGACTGCCGGTGATGAAATTTTAATATCAATGGAGGGAATTACAAAACCATTTTATAATTACTTATTCATTCTTCAAACCCAGGGTGGAAACAATGGTGGAGGACCATTTCAGTCTCAGCCAGCAACCGTAAAGGGAAATATTGTAAATGAAACCAATCCAGATAACTATCCATTTGGATATTTTAGACTTTCAGAAGCCGATTCAACTACCTATATTGTAGAGTAATGAAACATACAAATAAAGAAATATTAGGAAAAGGAATTAAATACCTGGCTTTTGCCCTGCCATTAATATTTATTGGACCCTCAATTTTATTTACCGCTTTTAATAATCAGGATCATCCCTATTATATTCCAGTCCTAATTATTGGAATATTAGCTTTAATTGCTGCTATCTTATTATTATTTAAAGGAATAATGACGGTAGTAAAAGCTGTTTTTGATTGATTATATATCTATATCTGAAGAAATGTTATAGAGAAGTAGCAGGATCAAAACTATTTAAACTGAAAACCTTCCAGCAAAAAAACATCCAATAACATTTTCTTTTTAAAGTGAGGCTCCGAGGTTTTTATTTTTTCTTCTTGAACTGGTTTCAAAAAGGTTCTTTCGTGGAATAATATAAAATTCTGTTTATTCCAACTGATACTTAATAATTCTAATTACATTTTATAAAGAAGATTTGCAAATTAGATTCTTCCTTATAGCCAATGAACATTATTCCTTCACTTTATTTCATAAAAAAACCCTTCATCAAATAATGATGAAGGGTTCAAAAGAAAGGCGGCGACATACTCTCCCACAAATAGCAGTACCATCTGCGCTAACGGGCTTAACTTCTCTGTTCGGAATGGGAAGAGGTG
>NZ_JAIQZB010000070.1 GCF_020164555.1 Salegentibacter lacus
AAGACATCCGGAATCTCTACCCTCAGAACTACAAGAAATTAAAGCAAGCTTAGATCAAGTTTATCCGAGGGGACCCGATAAATAAAATTATGCTAAGTTAGAGGATGTGGTTGGTGGGCCGGATACGTTTGTGGTGTCTTATAGGTTTTCTAGGAGCTTTTGGATTGTTTTGCGGGGGCTCATTGGAGCTCATCTTTTTAAGCACTTCTTCTAATTTTCTATCACAGCGAACTATCTGCTCCTGGTAAAAATCGTAACAGGTAACTGCCTGTTCTAAGGCAAAAAGTCCCGCCTCGTTATAATGGCCTTTCAAAGATTTAACTATCAGCTCCCTTTTTGTTTTTAAAACACTATTATGGCACATTTCAACTAGAACATCAGGATTTCTTTCTCCAGCTAAAATAGCCCTGATGATTTTCAAACCGCTTGCTCCGTGTACCTGGCTTAAAACTTCTTTTAAGCGAATATTCATCATCGTGAG
>NZ_JAIQZB010000071.1 GCF_020164555.1 Salegentibacter lacus
TCATTGACTTCTTACTTCTTAAGGTTCTGTCCTTCCCCAATTGTGAGACCTGTGCAGTTTATACACCTCGTTGACTTTGGGTACTACGACGTCAGCTGACCTCTCACAGTAAATCTTGTTTCAACCATAAGTTCATACGCTGTTTCACCTATGTCTGTGAGATCTCCCGCGGTAAGACGCATCACTTTCATTCCATATATCCGCATCATTTACATCCTGATCTCCGTATAGCTTTTGGATTTCGCTTTGTGCTGCAAGCTCATCCAGATCAGATATGCCTCATATGATGTTCGTGTTCCTCGGACCGGAAATTTGCTTTAAGCTTCCTTCAGATTCCACCTCGCGATGGACACCCTTGCTCTCAGCTAATGATAGGTAGCTATAAACCCCCATAACGGACTTGCACCGTTAAGTAATACGCCATGCACGGCGCACAAC
>NZ_JAIQZB010000072.1 GCF_020164555.1 Salegentibacter lacus
GAATTCTCATCATCCGGACTTACTGTATAAGTAAAGGTGTAAGTTCCAGGAGACAGACTACTAAAATCTACCAACGTTGGATCGCTGAGATCTACCCCGCTGGCATCTGTATCGGCCCAGTTTCCACCGGCATCCTCTTCTGTAATGATCGAAAATAGATTTATTGAGGATAAGGCTGTATCATCCTCACAATACTGTACGCTGCCATCTCCTCCAGCATTCACAGGGGCATCGATCACGATCTCAACTTCAGAACTATCGGCAATACATTCTGATTCCTCACCAGGAGTCACTGTATAAGTGAAAGTATAAGAACCTGCACTCAATCCAGTAAAATCTACCATCGTGGGATCACTGAGATCCACACCACTGGCATCCGTATCGGCCCAGTTTCCACC
>NZ_JAIQZB010000073.1 GCF_020164555.1 Salegentibacter lacus
CATAACTTCTTCCTATTTTTCCTTCGTCCTTGCCACCCAGAACAAATTCATCCACGTGAACATCGCCATCCATAGGATTGTTTCCACTCGAAGCCATAGCTTCTCTGACTTTCAACATAAATAACCTAGCCGTTTTTTCTGTAACACCATAGCGCACGGACATATAACTTGCCGATAAACTTTTGGTAGTTGTTGCCATCTCAAAACAGATAAAAAATGCTTTGCGTACACCAAATTTAACTTTATGAAAAAGCGTATCTGCAGTGGCAGATTCGATATGGTGGCAAATATTGCATTGCCTGGCAAAATCCTTACGTACTTGACAAGCATTGTGGTTACATCTTGTACATTTAAAGCCATTTTTGGACTTGATTGAAGCAAGGTATT
>NZ_JAIQZB010000074.1 GCF_020164555.1 Salegentibacter lacus
GGTGGATGGAAAGGGTATCAATCTCAAGGTCCACCTGGAGTAATCGTTCTAAAAAGAGGAATGGAAAGGTTCAACTATATTATGGAAGGGTTAGAACTGGCAAAAGATGTGTACACACGGTAGCTTTTTTCAAGGGGAGTTGACCGCCGGCCGGAGGGGTCTTTTTTCCTGAAGAATTCTATTTTTTTAAAATTCTGACTCAGGCAACCACCCCTTTCTTCCGATAAATCGGAATTCATTCCCCTCCTTTAGAAGGCTACCGTGTGTACACAAATGTACTATTTTAGGAGTATGAATATAACTGAAGATACTCATGGGTTTTTCCCGAACTATTCGGGATATCTGTCTGACCCTCGTTTAGAACGAAGATGTCAGCAATTAT
>NZ_JAIQZB010000075.1 GCF_020164555.1 Salegentibacter lacus
TTAATGGCGGTGCTTTTGAAACTACTACTTCCTGGTCTGAACTTGCTGCCGATACTTATACTGTAACTGCAAGAAATGCTGACGGATGTGAATCGGAAGCACTTTCTGTAACAATAAACGCTCAACCAGAAACTCCTGATGCTCCTGTAGTAGCTGAAACTGTTCAACCAACTTGTGACGAAGCAACCGGGTCTTTCAGCATCACTGCTGAAACCGGAATGGAATATAGCTTTAATGGCGGTGCTTTTGGAACTAACACTTCCTGGTCTGAACTTGCTGCCGATACTTATACTGTTGTTGCAAGAAACGCTGACGGATGTGAATCGGAAGAGCTTTCTGTAACAATAAACGCTCAACCTGAAACTC
>NZ_JAIQZB010000076.1 GCF_020164555.1 Salegentibacter lacus
GATGATAATTCTTCAAATACTTCATAGATTTAATTATTTTTTGGAACACAGATGTATCATTACAAGATACAGGTCAAGTTTGACTTTGGGGCATGTGGGTTCAAGGTCAAGGTCACTGTTATTTAAACTTCAAAACTTCATTTCCACTAAGTAACTCATAATAGCTTGGAATGAGATTCTTGAATGAAATTTGGTGTATTGGTGGTTTCTTTTAAGACAATTTGGGATTGAAAGTGGGGCCATTGGGGTCAAGGTCACTGTTACTAAAAATAGAAAAACTGTATATGCTCAATAACTTTAGTTCGGAATG
>NZ_JAIQZB010000077.1 GCF_020164555.1 Salegentibacter lacus
GTCAAAGTTACGCAGGAAAATACCATATGTATCAATACGCGACAAATTTCTATGCACAAAATATTCCTAGTCCAAGCTGTAATTGAACTATAACAAAATAAAAGTGTTTCTCTGCCATGCTACCAACACCTCCCATTGGATGAATATGCAAAATGTACCTGTTTCAGTATCCCATGGCCAAAATTATGCCTTCTGACAACATTTACCTATGTGATTCCACAAAATTGTTCAGAAACACTCCAATTTTGTCTAGAAACTGACAGCATACCAACTGATGACAATACCTATTTCAAATATAGCATCTTAT
>NZ_JAIQZB010000078.1 GCF_020164555.1 Salegentibacter lacus
TAATTTAATGGCTCTATTGAGTGCTACATGTAGGACAAACAGAAAAAAATAGAGCGAATCAAGCCGTTTCTAAGTTATTTACAATTTAATTGTATTGAAATCGTAAAAATACCAATGTGGTACTGTTTAAGCTGTTTGTAATTAGTAATAATATAATTAGTTAGATAGCTACGGAGAAAATGTGAATTTCTTGAATTGTACATGTACCCGTCAACTGTTTCCAATTCGAATCCAAATTTGTAATGATTAATTATTAGGAACTCAAATAAACAAGTGACGTTATTAATAATCTTACAGATG
>NZ_JAIQZB010000079.1 GCF_020164555.1 Salegentibacter lacus
TCCGTTTTATGTTGAGTGCATTCCGCTCGGGGACCACTCGACTACGCTTCTGTAGAGGTCACCTGTGCGTGTGTGTATCCGAAATTGGGCTCCGACGCGTTTGAAATCCTTTCGTATTTTCGCTGGGTAGGGTCTATGCATTGTACGTGTACGGTATTCCGTGCATGTTATCCGTTTTATGTTGAGTGCATTCCGCTCGGGGACCACTCGTTTCCGCTTCTGTAGAGGTCACCTGTGCGTGTGTGTATCCGAAATTGGGCTCCGACGCGTTTGAAATCCTTTCGTATTTTCGCTGGGT
>NZ_JAIQZB010000008.1 GCF_020164555.1 Salegentibacter lacus
TTGGTGGATGGAAAGGGTATCAATCTCAAGGTCCACCTGGAGTAATCGTTCTAAAAAGAGGAATGGAAAGGTTCAACTATATTATGGAAGGGTTAGAACTGGCAAAAGATGTGTACACACGGTAGCTTGAAAATAAGGGGAGGAGCTTTTGGATTGTTTTTAAAACAATTTATTGAGGGAAATCTTCGTGTTTGAAAAGAGAGAAAATCAAAATTATTTTCTTTTCAGAATCTATCTGGAAAATGATTACATATCCTTTGAAAATCATTTCACGTATATTTTCATTTTCAAAATATATCGATTGCCGAAAAGAATAAGGATGGGCTGAAATTTTTCGAATTTCAGTTAATAAGTCGGTTTTGAATTTCCTGGCCGCTCCAGGTTTATCCTTAGCAATATATATTACCTGACGCTCAAGTTTATTCCTGAATTTTGAAGATAATTTAATCTTCATATTCATTTATTACCTTTTCCAGATAGCTATCATATTCATCGATATCCATTAAATCGGAGTCTCCATTATCAATTGCTTCCAGCTCCTTATCTAGTTCTTCTTTTTGCTTTTTGAAATCGGTTACTGAAATAATTTCCAATTCCTGTTTACTGTATTTCTCCAAAAATTGCATCAGATCTTTGTAAGCCTGCCTATCGTTAATCTTTAAATGTAAATTTTCCATTGTAAAAATCTTTCTATTAAAGATAACTAAAATCCCTTACAAAACCTCCTTCTGGTTTTTGGCGTAATTGCGCCATTTCTCGATGCAGGCCTGGATATCTTCCGGTATTTCGGTATTAAAACTCATCGCTTCCCCGGTTTTTGGATGAATAAATCCAAGTGTTTTGGCATGAAGTGCCTGGCGGGGCAATATCTTAAAGCAATTATCTACAAATTGTTTGTATTTGCTAAAGGTTGTTCCCTTCAAAATCCTTTCGCCACCGTAGCGTTCGTCGTTAAAAAGTGTATGACCAATATGCTTCATATGCACACGAATCTGGTGTGTTCTTCCGGTTTCCAGTTTACAGGAAACCAGCGTTACATAACCGAAACGTTCTAAGACTTTGTAATGGGTAACGGCTGGTTTTCCTTTTTCGGCATCGTCGCCTTCGTAAACAGTGTTCTGTAAGCGATTTTTGGGATGGCGACCAATATTACCTTCTACCTTTCCCTCGTCTTCTTCAACATTTCCCCAAACCAAAGCCACGTACTCCCGCTCACTGGTTTTATCGAAAAACTGTTTTGAAAGATGTGCCATCGCTTCTTCGGTTTTGGCGATAACTAAGAGTCCGCTGGTGTCTTTATCTATTCTATGAACCAATCCGGGGCGGTCACTGGAATTATTGGGAAGGTTTTCAAAATGATAGATTAAAGCATTTATAAGAGTACCGCTGTAATTTCCGTGGCCGGGATGCACTACCATTCCGGCAGGTTTGTTTACTACCAACAACGTATCGTCTTCGTAAACTATATCCAAAGGAATATTTTCCGGGGTTAGTAAAAACTCATAAGGCGGATGCTCAAACATTACCTGCACCACATCGCCGGCTTTTACCTTATAATTTTGTTTTACCTTTTCTTCGTTAACGTAGATATTACCGGTTTTCGCGGCTTTCTGGATTTTATTCCGGGTCGCGTTTTCAATAAAATTCATTAAGAATTTATCTACCCGCAATGGGCTTTGGCCGGGACCGGCTTCAAATTTATGATGTTCGTATAAAGTTTCGTCCTGTTCTTCTATTTCGTGTTGTTCGTCTTCCTTCATTAAAATTCAATTTCTTCCTCTTCAGGAATTATACTATCCTGTTCTTCTTCGCCTTCCATTCTGTACCTGCCAGAGCCATCGCCCAAAACAAGATCAATTTTAGAAGTTTTCATCAGTTCATCTCCCGGCTCCAGTTTCTGGCCTTTATGCCTTAACTCCAGGACGGCATCTTCAGCAATATCTGGTTTATAGCTAATATCACCAATTTCAAAACCTAAAGATCTCAGCGTAGGTTCGGCCTGTCTTCGGGTTCTTCTAATCAAATCGGGAATCATTACTTTTCGGTAACCGGACGGATTTAAAGTCAGGTAAATCTTTCTGTTTTCTTTTACAAATTGTCCCGGTTCCGGCACCTGTTCTATTACCGAATATCGAGGAAAATCGGGGTTGAAATTCGCCGAATCGAGGATCTCAAATCTTAGATCGAGCGCAGCAAGTTTATCATCTACCACATCTAAAGACTGTTTAGACAGGTCTGGAACAGCAATACGCTGATCCTGATTTGTAGAGTAATCCAGCCATTTTAAAGCTAAAAAGGCGATTACTATTACTAAAATTGCAGCAATCACTAATTGAATTAAAAATGTTTTGCTGAAAATAAATTTAAAGAATCCCATACATTTGTTTCTAAGCAGCAAAGATATAAAACCCCTGCTTTTGGTGGCAGATTGTTTGTAGATTTGTTCTACCAGTTATGGGTTCCCGGTTTTGAGTTCTCAGAGCGCTTTATATCCGGAACAAATAGCTGAAAAACTGATAACCGAAAACAGATAACTGACAACTGATAACGGAGAAATGAAGAAAAAAATTGCCATCGCCATGGGCGGCTTTTCCAGTGAGTATCATATTTCCATCAATAGCGGAAATATGGTTTACAAACATTTAAACCGAGATTTATATGAGCCTTATCGCGTACATATTTTACAAAAAGAATGGGTGGTAATAGCCGATGATGATATGCCCTACCCGATCAATAAAAATGATTTTACGGTAAAAATGGGTGGTAAAACTATTTCTTTCGATTGTGTGTTCAATACCATTCACGGTACGCCGGGAGAAAACGGCTTACTGCAGGCTTACCTGGAATTGGTGGGAATCCCGCAAACCACCTGTGGATATTACCAGGCGGCCTTAACTTTTAACAAACGAGATCTTATAAGCGTTTTAAAACCCTACGGAATAAAAACCGCGACGAATTATTTTCTGAATAAAGAGGATAAAGTAAATGCTGAAGAAATAATTGCCAAAGTTGGTTTGCCGTGTTTTGTAAAGGCCAATCGAGCCGGCAGTAGTTTTGGGATCACCAAAGTTAAAATTGAAGAAGAACTTATTCCCGCCACAAAAACTGCTTTTAAGGAAGATGACGAAGTAATTATTGAATCTTTTCTTGATGGCACCGAGGTTTCCGTAGGGGTGATCACCTATAAAGGAAAAGTAAAGGCGCTTCCAGTCACCGAAATTATTTCTGAAAATGAATTCTTTGATTACGAAGCTAAATACTTAGGAAAATCTCAGGAGATAACACCGGCGAATATTTCTGAAGAAAAAACCAAACAAGTCCAGGAAATTGCAAAGTTGATATACCAGAAACTGAAAATGCGCGGATTTACCCGATCTGAATTTATTTTCCATAATGGTGAACCCCATTTTATTGAAATGAATACCACCCCGGGATTAAGCCAGGCCAGTATTTTACCTCAACAAGCTGAAGCCGCCGGCATTAGTTTAACCGACCTTTATGGAAGTGCAATTGAAACGGCGTTGAAAGCCCCCTAACCTCCCGGAGGGGGAATTTTATGCTACTATACGAAATCAAAGATTCCTATATGCAAAAAGTTTTAAAGTTCCTTCCTTTTTTCAAAGGGGAGAAGCCGATAAGCGGAGGGGTTAATCTCAAATTGACTCCACCGTCAGTTCGAGTAGATTTTTTTAAGGCGGTAGCTTTAAAAAACCGTATCGAGAACAGGTTTGGTATTAACACTGCCAATTCTCCCTTCGGCCTACTCGAATTGACGACGGGAACTTAAACAAAATTACCGAATATTGACTAAATTAGATTTCCGCCGGAGTTTATGCTGAGGCGGCGAAGTGCGGAAATGATAAAATAATTTTTATGAAAAAAGCAGTATTTCCGGGATCTTTTGATCCCATTACTTTAGGCCACACCGATATCATTGAAAGGGCGCTTCCACTTTTTGATGAAATTATTCTGGCTATTGGTACAAATTCCGATAAAAAATATATGTTCTCGCTGGAAGAACGGCTTCGTTTTTTAAAAGAAACTTTTAAAGATGAACCTAAAATAAAAGTCACCACTTATAAAGGACTTACCGTAGATTTCTGCAAAGAACAAAATGCAGAATTCCTCCTTCGTGGTTTGCGAAATGCGCAGGACCTGGAATTTGAGAAAGCCATTGGACAAACCAACTACAAAATGAGCGGTATAGACACCTTATTTTTTATCACTTCTTCAGGGAAAAGTCATATTTCTTCCACTGTTGTGCGGGATGTTATTCGCAATAATGGTGATTATGAGTTTATGGTGCCAGATGTGGTGAGAAAATAAAAGCTCCCAAGCCCGGAAAAGGGGAATCTAAAAACACCGTCATTGAGAAGAGGCATTTGCCGACGTGGCAATCTGTTCTTGATTCGTTCGATTTCTTTAAAAACTTTCTCGCTAATCAAAAGATCGCCACACTCATTACTTCACTCGCTATGACATTAGCTTTTAATTTCTAAAAAATATAACTCAGCTGAACGCCACCATAGTAATTTCTTGGATTGCCGGGGTAATAAGAACGTGGTGCAGCGCCTCCAAACCCAACGGCGTTGGTTAAGACGCTTGCCGCATAATGCTCATCCAGAGCATTATTGATACCGCCGTATAAATTCAAGTTTAAATCCTGAAATACATTAAAAGTATATCCTGCTTTAAAATTTAAAAGACTGTACTGATCGGTATAACCCGAGTTAGCATCATCCAAAGGAATTTCCCCAACATTTCTATAGTTTCCGTAGAATTCAAAACCGGATTCGCTTTGAATATCTACTCCCAGATTCATAGTATATTTCGGTACTCCCGGCAGTTCGTTTCCAGAGAAATCTTCGTCATTATTTATAAATTCATCGAACTCAAAAAAGTTTATGGCGCCGTTGATATAAGGTTTAATTGAAATATCAGGACCTACTAAAAAACGGTAATTCGTTAAAAACTCAATTCCGTTATGATTAGTTTTTCCTGCATTTATTCCAACATATTGATCTTCTGCCACACGTTGTGCAACCAGTAAATTTTCTATCTGAATGGAAAAAACCGAAATTTCGGTATACAGTTTATTTTGGAGCCAGTTTCCTTTAAATCCGGCTTCATAATTAATTCCTGTTTCCGGCTCAAGATTGGTGTTTATTTGGCCATCCGGAGTTAAAGTTTCAGCAACCGTGGGTGTTGAAAATCCGTGGCTTATGGAAGCAAAAATATTCTTCCCGGCACCAATTTCATAACTCGTTCCAATTCGAGGCGAAAACACCGTATCAAAACTATAATCTCCGGTCTGATCTACTTCGTCTTGAGTATAAAGATCGGTTAAACTATACTTTGTAGTATTCAGGTTAAAACCGGCTTCCAGGTTCCATTTTTCGGTAAAATCAAAATTAATCTGCGCAAAGAAATTAGCGTAATTACGATCCTGTTCGTTATTACTTAATCGTTCGCCGAGTACACTGCCTTCATTGGGGAATTCCTCATATAAATTCTGAAAAGTTCCCGTTTCGTACCATTCATTATAATATTCGGTTCCAAAACTTATTTCTGAAGGAGTTTCGAAAATCTGGGCCTCCAGATTAAATTTTGTGCGAACCCCGGTAGAAACACGCTCTTCCTTTAAAATATTAAAAGGTCGCGGCTCATAAGCATCCCTAAAACTTAGAAATATACTGGTGGTATTACTAAAATTATCAAAAAGCGAATGTGTATAAGAACCGCCGAGCATTCCACGATCATAAGACTCATATCCCTGAGATTGCCCCCAGGTAAAAGCGGCAGTTTCGGGATTATTTAAGAAATCATCTTCATTCAAAGAACTCGGAATAAAAGCCTTTAACCGGGTAAAATTTGCCAGGTAAGATAAGCTACCGTTTTCGCTCGTTTTTAAACTTCCATTAACTAAAGCCGATTTCCTGTCATAACTTCCATTATCACGGTATCCATCGCTAGTTAAGTTGCTGAAGGTTGCAAACAGTGCGGAATTTTCAGTGGTATTTGACGCTTGATAAACCTGTTTTTGGGTATTAAAACTTCCGAACTGAGTTTTTGCAGTTAGTCGGGCTTCTTCCCTTTCGTGTTCTTTTGAATATAAATTGATAGAACCACCTAGCCCGGCGCCATAAATACTCGAGGTAGGGCCTTTAATCACTTCAATTCTACCCAGGCTTTCCTGGTCAAAATCGTCTAAAGTCAGTTCCCCCTCAGCGGTGGTTAAGGGAATTCCGTCAAAATAAGCCTGGATTCTATTGGTGCTGTATTGAGAACGAGCGCCAATACCACGAATATTAATCTTATTAGTATTTAATGCACCCTGATTAACATACATGCCGGGAACATTATTAAAAGTTTCCAGAATGTTCGTAGCATCGGTTCGATTAAAATCAGTTTCTGTAATTAAATTGACCGCCGCAGGAACTTTTCTGAGTGTTTTAGGTATCATCGTACTTCGCACCACAACTTCTGAAAGCGCTTCCGAAGTCGGACTCATATATATTTCCTGAGGAGAGGTTGAAATTTGCAGTTCAATTTCTAAAGTTTCAAAGCCAAGCGCGGAAATTTGAAAATTTCCTGGTAATTCTTCTGAATTTAGACTAAAATTTCCTTCTTCATCTGAAACTGCGACCAGGTTTGAAGCTTTGTATATGCTAACATTTTCTAAGGGTTCAGTAGTATTTGAATTTAATATTTTAAATTGATTTTCCTGAGAAAACAGGTTTCCAACGTAGAGTAGGCACAAAAGCGCCAATAATTTTTTTTCCAATATTTTATTTTTTTATTCGGCTGAAACTTTCCAGATTATGTTTGCATCGTCGTCATTTACTAAAAGAGCTCCATCTGGAGTAACGCTCACTCCTACGGGTCTTCCATAAACCTTACTTTCGGCTTCATCAGCTATAAATCCGGTAAGAAAATCTTCCGGCTGGCCGGGTTTTCCGTTTTCATCAAAAGGTACAAATAGAATTTTGTACCCGGAAAAATTCGCTCGATTCCAGGAACCGTGTTGCCCTACAAAAGCGCCATTTTTATATTTTTTAGGGAATTTGTCTTTGGTATAAAAAGCCAATCCTAAAGAAGCTGTATGCGGTCCAACGGGAACATCTGGCACAATTGCTTTTTCAACTAATTCCATATGCGGATCTTCAGCCCATCGTGGATCCTGAATTTGCCCGTAATAAGAATAAGGCCAGCCATACCACCCGTTTTCCTTTACGCTCGTAATATAATCTGGAACTAAATTATTACCAATTTTATCACGCTCATTTACGGCGGTCCAAAGTTCACCGGTTACAGGATTCCAATCCATTCCAACGGGATTTCTTAATCCAGCTGCATAAATTTTCTCACCGCTACCGTCAGGATTAATTTCAAGAATGGCGGCACGTCCTTCTTCTTTTTCCATACCATATTCACCAACATTGCTGGCAGAACCTACAGAAACATAGATTTTGCTTCCATCATTATTGGCAATTAAATTCCGCGTCCAATGATTATTGTAACCACCAGCTGGAAGACTGAGGATTTTCTCTCCTGCGGCTTCAATTTTAGTATCACCTTCGGTATATGGATATCTGTAAAGTCCGTCGGTATTGGCAACATAAAAATAATTATCCAAAATCAACATTCCGTAAGGTTGGTTTAAATCTTCCATAAAAACATCCTGATAGTCTGGGGTACCGTCTCCATCCTTATCTCGAATTAAGGTAATCCTGTCTGCGCTGTTTTCGGTATTAGATTCCACCACAAAAATATCTCCATTGGGCGCAATATAAGTCCTTCGCGGGTGCTTTAAGTTCTCTGCGAATTTTGTCACTTTAAATCCGGCAGGAGCCTCTGGTTTTTTGTCTCCCCAACCAATAACTTCACTTTCCTTTGTAACAGATTCTGAAGAAAAAGGTGGTACTAACCTAAGTTCACCAATTTCAGTTTGCACAATATTTGCTGGCTGTTGAGCCAATTCATTTTTCTTTTCTTCACTAAGATCAGTATTTACTTGAGCCTGAGACGTAATGGCTAAGCAGAAAGAAAGAGAAATGCCTATAATTGTAGTAAGCTTTTTCATAATTTCAGCATTTTAGTTTAAAATTAGCCTTTAATATTTCGGCTGAAAAGTTTTTTAAGCAGATTAGGTTTACTTTAACATGAGCCAATTAGCCTAAGTTTTTTGGTGGCTAGGCGGGTTTTAGTTAAGTTTATGCTTTCAATTGCTAAGGATACTATGAAAAAAATTCTCGTTTTGAGTTTGGGGCTACTTTCGCTGATTTCCTGCGATTTAGAAAAATATCAACTGGTTACTGATTATGATCTGGAAACCCGTTTTGAGAAAAGTGATGGGAAAGAAACCGGTACTTATGAAGAAGTTATTGATTTTTACAGCCAACTTGCCGAAAGTTCGGGCAAAATAAAATTGGAGGAATTTGGTAAAACTGACAGTGGCAAACCCCTTCATCTTGCCATTTACAGTCCTAACGAAGATTTTGATTTTGAAGAATTGAGGGAGAAAAATAGTATAATTCTTATAAATAACGGAATTCATCCCGGGGAAAGCGATGGTATAGATGCTACAATGATGCTTTTTAGAGATTTAGCGGGAGATTCTATTAAAGCTCCACAAAATACCGTTCTAGCAACAATTCCTATTTATAATATTGGAGGCGCTTTAAACCGAAATTCCACTAGCCGGACCAATCAAAACGGACCTTCCGAATATGGATTTAGAGGAAATGCCAGGAACTACGATCTAAACCGAGATTTTATAAAAGCCGATACCCGAAACACTCGAAGTTTTTACGAGATTTTTCACCACGTAAAACCAGATATCTTTATTGATAATCACGTTAGTAATGGCGCCGATTATCAATATACACTCACGCATCTTTTTACGCAACACAATAAACTTGGCGGCGAACTCGGGTCTTATTTAAACGAACAAATTATGCCTGCGCTCGAGGATTCACTCGCTAAAAAAGACTGGGACATCACGCCTTATGTGAATGTTTTTAATGAAGTGCCTGAAGAGGGGTTTTCTCAGTTTAATGATCATCCGCGCTATTCTACTGGTTATACAACGCTCTGGAACACTATTGGAATGATGGTAGAAACGCATATGCTAAAACCTTACCCGAAGCGTGTAAAAGGCACCTATGAATTGATGCGCAGTATGATTGGTATTGCTGAAAAAGATAGGGAACGAATGAAAGATATTCGCAACAGGGCTTCAAGAAAATACCTGACAGAGCGCTGGTATCCGATTAATTATAAACCCGATATAGAAAATCCCAGCAAGAGGAATTTTAAAGGTTACGAAGGCGAAATGATAGCCAGTGAAGTTACCGGGGGCGAACGCTTAAAATATGATAGCAGCAAACCATTTAATAAAGAAATAGACTACTATAATAATTTTGTGGCCGAAGATACAATTGAAATTCCACGCGCCTATATTGTACCTCAGGGATGGTGGCATCTTACCGACCTTCTAAAGTTGAATAAAATTAAAATGGAACCTTTACAGCGCGACACCACACTATATGTTGAAACTTATAGAATAGAAGATTTTGAAACCCTCGATCAAGCTTACGAAGGTCATTACATGCACAGTGAAACGAAAATTTCAAAAAAGATGGATTCGGTAAGATTTAGAAAAGGAGATTTTGTGGTAAAAACCTTTCAGGATGGTGCACGATATTTAATTGAAACTTTAGAACCAGAAGCACCGGATTCTTTCTTTAACTGGAATTTCTTTGATAGTGTTCTTCAGCAAAAAGAAGGTTTTTCGCCCTACGTATTTGAAGATATAGCCAAGCAAATGCTAGAAGAAAACCCGGAATTAAAAGAACAGTTTGAAGAAAAGAAACGCAATGATGCAGAATTTTCAAACAGCTACTATAAACAGTTAGCCTGGCTGCACAAACAATCTAAACATTACGAAGATGCCCATTTACGCTACCCTATCTTCAGAATGCCGCGCTAAGTATTTTTCAGAAAAAAGAAGTTTAATATTCGCATAAGATTTTTGAAGTGCCTTTTGGCTCTTTTTCAAATCTTTCCATTTAGCTTTTTCAATACCTTCTTTGGTTTCGGGGCGCAATTCCCCTTCGTAGGAAGTCCGCATCTCATACCAATGGGTAACCTTAAGCCGGTAACGACCCTTTCGTTTAAATATATGATAAGTTTTCTGTAAAAATTTAGTCACTTTTAAACCTTCAACACCGGTTTCCTCCTCAACTTCTCTAATTGCCGAAGCTTCAATAGATTCGTTCTTTTCGGTTTTTCCCTTGGGAAGATCCCAGCGTTTTTTTCGATAAATGAATAGAATTTCGTCTTTATCGTTGAGTACCATTCCGCCGGCGGCAGTAACCACGCGTAGCTTTTTAAACAAATGTTTCAGTAGTTTTTCTTCTTTTTCGTGATAAAGATTCACATAAAGCAGCTCGCCATTGCTAATTTTTTTAATTATTCGCTTAATTCTAACTTTTTTAATAGGCAGCGATACATAATTTTCACCTAAATCTTTCTTCGTAGAGAGAATTAAGGGAACATCATTTACAAAAACTTTATACATTTGCAGTATGATTTTAAATAAAGAAACAGCCAGAACAACCGCTGAACTGCTATTGCAAATTAAAGCAATAAAATTAGATGCACAAGAACCTTTTACATGGGCCAGTGGTTGGATGTCGCCAATCTATTGCGATAACCGAATAGTTCTCTCCTATCCGCCAATTAGAAATCACTTAAGGGAACAGTTTGCAAGACAAATTGAAGAACTTTATGGTAAACCCGATGTTATTGCAGGGGTAGCCACCGGTGCCATTGGAATTGGTATGCTCGTAGCAGAGATCTTAAGTCTTCCCTTTATTTATGTAAGACCTGAAGCCAAAAGCCACGGACGAAAAAACCAGATTGAAGGCAATCTCTCTGAAGGCCAGACCGTGGTAGTAATTGAAGATTTAATTAGCACCGGAAACAGCAGTTTAAACGCGGTAAAAGCTCTAAAAGAAGCTAAAGCCAATGTAAAAGGAATGTTGGCAATCTTTACTTACGGTTTTAAAACCGCCGATGAAAACTTTGAAAAAGAAGGAATAGAATTACATACGCTTAGCGATTACGATTTTTTATTGGAAACCGCACAACGCACCAATTATATTAATGCAACTGAAGCCGGTATTTTAAGAGAATGGCGTCAAGATCCCGCAAACTGGAAAAAATAAATAATGAATATAGAAAGCCCAAAAGTTACCGCTGATAAAAGTCAGCAGGAAATGTTCAATTTTTTAACCAAGGTTGAAAATTATGAACAATTAATGCCTGAGAGCCAAGAAGTATTTGAAGTTAGGGATGAAAAAACCTTTGTGTTTGGCCTTAAAGGAATGCCCGTAATAAAATTACAAATCCAGGAAACCATAGAACCGGAATTGGTTATTTTGGCTTCTACCTCAGATAAATTTGATTTTAAATTAAAAGCGCATATTTCGGCTTTAAATGACAACCAGAGTGAAGTGCAAATGGCATTCAACGGTGAGTTTAATGCGATGATGGCTATGTTGGTTAAAAAACCATTAACCAAATTCATAAATACTTTAGCCGAAAATATTGGGAAGCTTTAAAATTTAAAAACTGTTTGAATGTTTTTTTATTCGACGTAGAACCTGAAACAAGTTCAGGTTGACGGAGATAAAGCATTCAAACAGTTTTTTAATACATTAATTTAATTTCTTTTAAATCAAAGGTTTTAAAAACCGAATCTTCTATTTCTAAATTCAATCTTCCGGAAGTGGTGACACCCCGAATAATTCCGGTGAGATACTTGTCATCTGGCAGTTGAAAAGTAGACACCACATCCCGTCTAAACATATTCTTTGCATATCTCTCTAAAATTGAAGTTTCTTCTTCAGCATTTATTTGGGTTAATTTTTCTTCAAATTCATCGGTAATTCTTTTTAATAATTCATCCAGATTAAAATGAACTCCGGTTACCAGTTTTAGCGAAGAAGCCTGCGGAAGATCGGGAAATTCAGTTTGATTCACATTTAATCCCACTCCAATTATAGAGGCAGCTATTTCATTATTTTTCAGGATGTTTTCAATAAGAATTCCACTAATTTTATAGCGTGCTGACATTATGTCGTTAGGCCATTTTACTTTTAACGCAGGCACATTAAATTTGTTTAGCACTTCAATAATTGCCAGGGAAACGGTGGCACTCATCAAAAACTGATGGTTTACACCAACCTTTATTTTAGGATATAAAACGCTAAAAGTAAGGTTCTCCCCCACATTTGAAATCCAGCCGGAACCACGTTGGCCGCGACCTTTAGTTTGCTCGTGGGCTACCACACATATTGGTTCGAAGGAGGTTTTACCGCGGTATAGTTCCCGGGCAAATTCGTTGGTGGAATTGGTGGCATTAACTTTGATTATACGCATACTAATAGTAAGAAATGAAACGGGCGTTAAATGTTATGTAAACTAAGCCTATAAACAGCTAAAAAGTAATAACTTTGCGAAAATAATTAATTTTAATGGCAAAAAAAGAAGCGAACAACGATCAACTTATTGCGCATATAATTAAAGGAATTGAAGAGGTAAAAGGTAACGACATTGACATCCTTGACCTTAGACAAATAGAAAACACCGTATGTGATTATTTTATAATTTGCAACGGAACTTCCAACACACAGGTAAACGCCATTGTGAATTCCATACAAAAAACTGTAAGTAAGGCTCTTAAAGATAAACCCTGGCACGTAGAAGGCGGAGAAAATGCAGAATGGGTGCTTTTAGATTATGTAAACGTGGTTGTTCACGTTTTTCAAAAACATATTAGAGAGTTTTACGATATTGAAAGTCTTTGGGGTGATGCAAAAATCACTTCCATAGAAACCAATTATTAATTATTTAATTTAGAATTACCAAGAATGGCGAAACAGCAACCCAAAAAAAATACAGATCCAAAGAAGCCTAAGTTTAATGCTTACTGGATCTATGCCGCTATAATTATTATATTTATCGGAATCAATTTCTTTAGCGGAGGCGGTTTTAGTGAACCGGCTCAAACCAATCCGGCTGAATTTCTATCTTACCTTCGGGACGGTGACGTAAAAAAGGTAGAGATTGTAAACCGAAAACAAGCTAAGGTTTATCTTACCGAGGAGGCAGCACGAAAAGACATTCATAAAACAGCTAACGATCCCGAGCTTTTTAACACCGGTGGTGAAACCCCGGCTTATAGTTTTGAGTTTGGTGATTTGCAAAACCTTGAAGACGATATCAAGGAAATAAAAGCTAAAAATAACCTGGATACTACTGTTGTTTACGATACGCAAAGTAACGTAATGAGTGAAATTTTCTGGGCCTTACTTCCATTCATCCTAATTATTGGAGTTTGGATTTTTATAATGAAAAAAATGAGCTCAGGTGCCGGTGGCGGTGCAGGAGGCCAAATTTTCAATATCGGGAAATCCAAAGCAAAACTATTTGATCAGAATACCGATGTAAAAACTTCTTTTAAAGATGTGGCCGGTTTAGAAGGCGCAAAAGAAGAAGTTCAGGAGATTGTAGATTTCCTTAAACATCCCGATAAATATACTTCCTTAGGTGGTAAAATTCCTAAAGGAGCCTTACTTGTAGGCCCTCCCGGAACCGGTAAAACTTTACTGGCTAAAGCTGTTGCAGGAGAAGCTAAAGTGCCTTTCTTTTCACTTTCAGGATCAGATTTTGTAGAGATGTTTGTAGGAGTTGGTGCTTCCAGGGTTCGTGACTTATTTAAGCAAGCCAAAGAGAAATCACCTTCTATCATATTTATTGATGAAATTGACGCTATTGGCCGTGCCCGTGGAAAAAGTAATTTCTCAGGTTCTAACGATGAACGTGAAAATACCTTAAACCAGTTATTGACTGAAATGGACGGTTTTGGTACAAATACCAATGTAATTGTGGTAGCCGCAACCAACCGGGCTGATGTATTGGATAAAGCTTTAATGCGTGCCGGAAGATTTGACCGACAAATTTATGTTGATCTTCCCGATTTAAATGAAAGAAAAGAAATTTTTGAAGTTCACCTGAAACCACTTAAAAAAGTAGCAGAAGAACTTGATACTGAATTTTTAGCAAAACAAACCCCTGGATTTTCGGGAGCTGATATTGCCAATGTTTGTAACGAGGCTGCGCTAATTGCAGCTCGTAAAGGCAATAAAGCTGTTGGAAAACAGGATTTCCTTGATGCCGTAGACCGTATTGTTGGCGGACTTGAGAAAAAGAACAAGATTATTACTCCAGACGAGAAAAAAGCAATTGCCTATCACGAAGCCGGCCACGCGACTGTAAGCTGGATGTTAGAGCACGCTGCGCCATTGGTAAAAGTAACTATTGTTCCTCGTGGACAATCACTTGGTGCCGCCTGGTATTTACCAGAAGAGCGTCTTATTGTAAGACCGGAACAAATGCTGGATGAAATGTGTGCTGCCCTTGGTGGCCGTGCCGCTGAGAAAGTTGTTTTTGATAAAATTTCAACCGGGGCCTTAAGTGACCTTGAAAAGGTGACCAAGCAAGCCAAAGCAATGGTTACCATATATGGTTTAAATGATAAAGTTGGGAATCTTACTTATTACGATTCTTCTGGCCAGAGTGAATATAATTTCACCAAGCCTTATAGTGAAAGTACATCTGAACTTATTGATAAAGAGATTTCAAATTTAATTGAAACCCAATATAAGCGCGCTATAGATCTACTAACCGAGCACAAGGATAAGTTGGGACAATTAGCAGACATATTGCTTGATAAAGAGGTGATCTTTAAAGATGACCTTGAAACCATCTTCGGAAAAAGGCCTTACGATAAAGAGAAGGATAAAACTGAAGTATTGGGAAAAAAAGAGACTCCAAAAATTGAAGAAAAAGCTTCAGAAACAGAAGAACAAAATCCCACCCCAAAAAATGATCCTGAAGAGAACACTATAACTGAAAATAATTCAGTTAATAAATAGTTCACAACCACGGTTTAAAAAATCTTAATTTGCTCAAGGGTTAAATTAAGATTTTTTACCTTTGGTTAAAATGACGTTGAGAACCACACCCAAAACTCTATGAGTCTATTTAGAAGATTTCTTAACCCTAAATCTAAATCAGACAAGCAGCAGGAATCTCCTGGAAAAGCTGAGCGGGGAAAATACATGCCAGAGGTAAAACTACCTACAGATGAGCGTTTCATGCTCAATTTTAAGAATAACGGCGGAAAATTTCTCTATTGTGAAGACAATAAAGAAATGCAGGAAGCTTTTGATAATATTTTGCTTGAAAACGATTGGTACGAAAAGGAATGTTTTTGTCTGGATCCCAATCTTCAGGACAAATTTAAAGGTTTCAACCTTACATTTACCAGATCTGGTGCTGCACCATTCTTTCTTTCCACCTGTGAATATTTGGTTTCCAACGATGGATCTATCCTAATTTCCTCCAACCAGATTAAAGAATGTAAACTCAACGATTTACCAGATAATTTTGTTATTATTTCTTCTACAAGCCAGTTAATAGATACTATTGGCGAAGGCCTTCGCGGCATTAAATTTAGAAACAAACAGCGAATTCCTTCTAATATCACTACCATCAAAAATTTTGAAACTCAAAAAGAAGGAGATTTTATGAGCTATGGAAGTAGTACAAAAAACCTATATTTGCTCCTGCTGGAAGATTTATAACACATGAGGGAAGCAATTATTAGAACTATTTCAGGATTGTTGTACGTATCCATATTGGTGGCCTCTATACTTTCTTCAGAATTAATTTTCATCAGTTTATTTTATCTTTTAGGACTCGTTTGTCTTGTTGAGATGCAAAAATTGCTGCATTTAAAAAGTTATGCGCTTTATGCAGTTCAGGCTTTACTTTTTTATCTCTTTAGTTATTTAAAATTCAATCAGGATGCCACCATCCTGCTTCTTTTCACAACCATTTTTGTAAACTTATTTCTAGTAAAAGATTTACTGGTGGTTAGAAAAATCCCGGTTTTTGAAAAGAAAAAGTACATCATTATAATATTCTACCTTATCTCATCGGTTATTTTTTTAACGCTTATTCCTACCATAGAAGGCGTATTTATACCAAAACTTGTGGTAGGAATATTTATCCTAATTTGGACAAACGATACTTTTGCTTATATTGTTGGTAAAAATTTTGGAAATAAAAAGCTCTTTGAACGCATTTCCCCTAATAAAACTGTAGAAGGTTTCCTGGGCGGACTTGTTTTTAGTGGTGTAGCCAGTTTTTTTATTTTTTATTACACCCAATTCCTCACCTTCCCAATCTGGCTGGGAATGGCTATAATACTTAGTATTTTTGGTACATTGGGCGATCTTATTCAATCAAAATTTAAACGACAAGCCGGTGTAAAAGACAGCGGAAGTTTAATGCCGGGTCACGGCGGATTGTTTGATAGATTAGACAGTATTATTTTTTCGAGCCCATTTGTATATGCTTATCTCTATATTCTAGATTATGTTTCATAAAGAAGGTTATAAAATTATGGCGTTGGCAGCTTTGCTGTTTATCGCAATAAACGCAGTTTCATATTCGTTAATAAATACATACTGGATAAAATTTACTATCCTGGTGTTGACGATAATATTATTTTTATTGGTCATCCAGTTCTTTAGAAATCCTAAACGGAAAACTGATTTAAACGATGCCACTGTGGTAGCTCCGGTAGATGGTAAAGTTGTCGCGATAGAAGAAGTTGAAGAAAAAGAATACTTTAAAGACAAACGGCTTCAGGTTTCTATTTTTATGTCACCCATAAATGTACACGTAACCAGACATCCTGTGGGAGGGAAAGTAAAATACAGTAAATATCATCCTGGGAAATTTTTGGTTGCCTGGCATCCAAAGTCCAGTGAAGAGAACGAAAGAACAACCGTGGTAGTAGCAAACGATATTGCCGGTGAAATTTTATACAGACAAATTGCCGGGGCAATGGCGAAAAGGATTGTTAACTATGCTGAAGTTGGCAATGATGTAATTCAGGGTAGTGACAGCGGATTTATAAAATTCGGTTCCAGGGTAGATGTATTCTTACCCTTACACACACCAATTTCGGTTAAACTTAACCAGAAAGTAAAAGGCGGGCTAAGTGTAATAGCCAAAATTGAAGAATAAGCAATACGTTATGCTTGAAACAACAGATGAAAAATTTTTAAAAGCCTATGACATGGCAAGCAAAACCAATCAAAAATTTGCGCCAGATGTCATGCTTCATTTCTACGCCTATTACAAAAAAGCCACCCAGGTAAACGGATTTTACATTCCACCTACCAACGAGGGCGATCTTAGAAATGCCTTTAAAATAAACGCTTTATTACAGGTGAAAGATCTAAGCAAGCAGGAAGCTCGCGAAAAATATGTAGAACTTGTAGAAAAACATATTGGCGAAGTAAATACTTAGTTACTCCGCCAAAATATCCCCTTTTAATTTATTTCAAACTTTCTAAACTTGCTTTAATCGCTTCTATTTTTGCTTCAGCATCAGCCTTTTTAGCTTTTTCTATAGCAACCACTTTTTCCGGTGCATTATTTACAAAACGCTCGTTAGAAAGCTTTTTCTCTACAGATTTTAAGAAACCTTCATTATATTTTAATTCTTCTTCCAGTTTTTCAATTTCAGCATCCACATCTATAGAACCGGCAATTGGAATAAAATATTCGTTAGATTTTACACGGAAGGAAAGTGCGCCTTCCACCTGCTTATCTACATAGCTAAAAGCATCTATATTTCCCATTTTCAAAATTACAGGATCAAATAATTCTGATGCCTTTTCATTATTCATCACCATAAGATCTATGGTGTTTTTGAATGAAATATTCTTTTCTTTCCTTATTTTTCTAATTCCCGCAATAACTTCTGAAGCCAAACCAAATTCACTTATTATTCCCTCATTGAAATCTTTAAGTTCAGGCCATTTTGCGATAATTAAAGCTTCAGATGCTTTTCTTTCGGTAATTTCCTGCCAAATCTCTTCGGTTACAAAAGGCATAAATGGATGAAGAATCTTTAGATTATCCTCTAAGATTTCAATTACAGCCTTGTAGGTTTTGGAATCCATAGGCTGCCCGTAAGCGGGTTTCACCATTTCGAGAAACCAGGAACAGTAATCGTCCCAAACCAGCTTATAAGTACTCATTAAAGCATCACTCATTCGGTATTTAGAGTAATGATCTTCAATTTCAGCAAGAGTTTTTCTAAATCTCGCCGTATACCAGTCTATAGCGATTTTAGAAGTTTCGTCTTGTTCTTTTTCTTCGGAAACCTCCCAACCTTTAACTAGTCTGAAAGCGTTCCAAATTTTATTTGAAAAAGCACTCCCCTGCTTACAGAGGTCTTCCTCGAACATTAAATCGTTTCCAGCGGGAGAACTTAATAACATTCCTACCCGAACACCATCGGCGCCATACTGCTCAATTAACCCCAGAGGATCTGGTGAGTTCCCCAGGGATTTAGACATTTTCCTACGCTGCTTATCACGAACAATACCGGTGAGATATACATTTTTAAAAGGTCTTTCACCTCGATATTCATACCCGGCCATAATCATACGTGCTACCCAGAAAAATAAAATTTCGGGGGCGGTAACAAGATCGTTGGTAGGATAATAATATTTAATTTCTTCATTTTCCGGCTCCAGGATACCGTTGAAAACACTCATTGGCCATAACCATGACGAGAACCAGGTATCCAGCGCATCTTTATCCTGAATTAATTCTTCAGCCTTAAGACTTTCATTACCGGATTTCTTACGGGCTTTTTCCAATGCTTCTTCTGCAGTTTCAGCAACTACAAAATCCTCTTTTCCGCTTCCGAAGAAATAAGCAGGAATCTGCTGTCCCCAAAGTAGCTGACGCGAAATATTCCAGTCGCGCACATTTTCCATCCAGTGCTTATAGGTATTCAGAAATTTATCTGGCACCAGGTTTATTTCGTCACCAACCACCGCATCAATTGCCGGTTTAGCCAGCTCTTTCATCTTTAAAAACCATTGATCGCTAAGTTTTGGTTCTATAACCGCACCGGTACGTTCACTGGTTCCTACCTTATTAATGTGCTCTTCAGTTTTGGTAAGCACACCCATTTCTTTTAATTCTTCTACAATTTCTTTCCTGGCCTGAAACCTGTCTTTACCTTCATAGTGCATTCCATGGGCATTAAGGCTGGCATCATCATTAAGGATATCAATTACCTCCAGGTTATGCTTATCTCCAAGCATTTTATCGTTCTCATCATGAGCCGGGGTTACTTTTAAACAACCGGTACCAAACTCCACATCTACATATTCGTCTTCGATAATTGGAATCACGCGATTGCAAATAGGCACAATTGCATTCTTACCTTTTAAATGCGTAAAACGCTCATCATTGGGATTAATACAAATTGCCGTATCTCCCAGAATAGTTTCGGGACGTGTAGTTGCGATGGTTAAAACCTCATCACTACCTTCTATCTTATAATTCAGGTAATAAAGATTTCCTTGTTTTTCCAGGTGAATCACCTCTTCATCAGAAAGCGTGGTTTTTGCTACAGGATCCCAATTTACCATTCGGTAGCCACGGTAGATAAGGCCTTTTTCATATAAATCAACAAAAACCTTAATCACGGAAGCTGACATGTTTTCATCCATCGTAAACTTCGTACGATCCCAGTCACAGGAAGCGCCTAGCTTTTTTAACTGCTCCAGGATAATTCCGCCATGTTTATGTGTCCAATCCCAGGCGTGTTGTAGAAATTCCTCACGGCTAAGATCGTTTTTATCAATTCCTTCAGCCTTTAATTTTGCTACTACTTTTGCTTCAGTTGCAATAGAAGCGTGATCGGTTCCCGGTACCCAGCAGGCATTATAGCCTTTTAACCTGGCTCTTCTCACCAGGACATCTTGAATAGTATTATTCAACATATGCCCCATATGCAAAACACCGGTCACGTTTGGCGGCGGAATCACAATGGTGTAAGGCTCTCTCTCATCTACTTCTGAATGAAAATACTTGTTTTCCATCCAGTAGTTATACCATTTATCTTCTACTTTTTTTGAATCGTATTGGGAAGCAATCGCCATATTGGTCTGGTTTTTGAAAATAAAGGCAAAAGTAAATATAACTTAAGGATTATAAAAGAAGTTGATTTGAATATAATTTTGAGTGTACATCATTTCAGCTTATCTTTACCTTTCGTTATTAAAAACCAGAAATTATGAAAAAATTAATCGCTATTGCCATTTTTGTTGTTGCCGGTTTAGGTACTGCAATGGCACAGGAAACAGCCAAAATAGAATTCAAGAGTGAAACTATCGATTATGGCGAAATAAAAAAAGGAAGTGACGGAATTAGGATTTTTGAATTTACTAATACCGGAAACGCTCCATTGGTGATTGCCAATGTGACTTCAAGTTGCGGGTGTACTATCCCTAAAAAGCCTGAAGAACCTATTCAACCGGGCGAAACCGGTGAAATTCAGGTGAAATACAACACCAAACTTGTGGGGCCAATTAGAAAAACGGTTACTGTTTATTCTAATGCTGACGAAGCTACAAAATCGCTTAAAATTAAAGGAAGAGTTATCGAAGACGATACCAGCCGTTAATTTTTAAGATGAAGAATTAAGAATGGCCGTTTGAAAAGTCTGTATAAACGTCATCCTGAACTTGTTTCAGGATCTAATATATTAGAAGTTGAAACAAGTTCAGCTTGATGTAAATAGAATTTTCAAACGGTTTTTTTACGCCTTAAATTTTAGAATTTTAACTTAAGGAATGCATATACAGGTTTAGCCAATTATAACCAAAAATAGGCTTAGAATCTTACAGGAATTTTGCATTTTTGCACTTATTAAAAACAATCTCATGCCAAGTATTTCAAACAAAGGGCGCAATATGCCCGAATCTCCAATAAGAAAATTAGTTCCTTTTGCTGAAGCAGCAGTAAAAAAAGGAAAAAAAATATACCAATTAAATATTGGGCAACCAGATATTGAAACGCCAAAAGCAGCTCTAGACGCGGTAAAAAACAACAATATCGATGTGCTCTCTTACAGCCATTCTGCAGGTTTTGAATCGTATAGAATCAAACTGGCTAAATATTATCGCAAGAATGATATCCCGGTAGATGCTGAAGATATTATCATCACCACTGGAGGTTCTGAAGCTTTGTTATTTGCTATGGGAAGTATTACCGACCCGGGAGACGAAGTGATAATTCCGGAGCCTTTTTATGCTAATTATAATGGCTTCGCAACGGCTTCGGGAGTTCAAATTGTTCCTATTAAAGGATCTATTGAAGATAATTTTTCACTTCCGGAAATTTCAGAATTTGAAAAATTAATTACCGATAAAACCAAAGCGATTTTACTTTGTAACCCGGGAAATCCAACCGGTTATTTATATACGCGCGAAGAAATTCAGCAGCTTGCAGATTTAGCGATAAAACACGACCTGTTTATTGTTGCCGATGAAGTATACCGCGAATTTGCTTACGATGGTGTAAAACATCATTCTATTATGAGTATTCCCGGCCTGGAACAAAACGCTATTATGGTAGATTCTGTTTCCAAGCGTTACAGTATGTGTGGCGCAAGAATTGGATGCCTGGTTTCCAAGAATAAGGAAGTAATGACGGCCGCGATGAAATTCGCACAGGCAAGATTAAGTCCGCCTACATTTGCACAAATAGCTGCAGAAGCTGCTTTAGATACCCCAGATGAATATTTTGAGGAAGTAAATAAAGAATATACCGAAAGAAGAAACCTTTTAATTGAAGGTTTGGAAAGAATTCCAGGCGTAAAAGTAGCGAAACCAAAAGGTGCGTTTTACTGTATCGCTGAACTACCTGTAGAAAATGCCGATAAATTTGCCCAGTGGTTACTGGAAGATTTTGAATTCAACAAGGAAACTGTAATGGTTGCTCCCGCTGCCGGATTCTACTCTACTCCAAATACCGGAATGAACCAGGTGCGAATTGCTTATGTTTTGAAAAAAGAAAACCTGGAAAGAGCCATAGAAATTCTTAAAATAGCCCTGGAAGAATACAACAAATAGGCTATGCAGGTTGCTGAAAATTTTTCGTTGAAAGAATACAATACTTTTGGAGTAGATGTAACAGCCAGGAAATTTGTTTCGGTGCACTCTACTGGAGAATTACGTGATGTTTTGCAGCAAACCTATGCTTCCGAAATTTTTGTTTTGGGGGGCGGCAGCAATATGCTTCTTACACAAGATATAGATAAAACCGTTATTCATATTGGCTTAAAAGGAATTGAACTTATTTCTGAAAGCCGTGATGATGTAGTTTTAAAAGTTGGTGCCGGCGAAAACTGGCACCAATTTGTTTTATATTGTATTGAAAAGGGCTACGGCGGGCTTGAAAACCTTTCCTTAATTCCGGGTAATGTTGGCACAGCACCGGTTCAAAATATAGGTGCCTATGGCGTTGAACTAAAAGACAGTTTTGAATCTTGCGAAGCTATGCGCATTCAAACGCTAGAAGTGGACACCTTTAGCGCCGAACAATGCGAATTTGATTACAGAAATTCTGTTTTTAAGAATAAACTGAAAGGAGAATATATTATTACCTCTGTAAATTTCAGGCTCAGTAAAAAAGATCACCAGTTAAGCACTTCCTATGGTGCGATCCAGGAAGAACTGGACAGACATAATATTGAAAAGCCAACGGTTAAAAATGTTTCTGATGCGGTTATAAGTATCCGTCAACAGAAATTACCAGATCCAAGGGAACTGGGAAACAGCGGTAGTTTTTTTAAAAATCCGGTTATTAAGGAAACTGAATTCAAAAAACTACAAAAACAATTTCCTGAAATGCCTTTTTATGCTTTGCAGGCAAATAACATTAAAATTCCTGCAGGCTGGCTTATAGACCAGGCCGGTTTAAAAGGTTACCGACAAGGAGACGCGGGAGTACATAAAAATCAGGCATTGGTTCTCGTGAATTATGGAAATGCAACCGGACAGGAGATTTTAGCACTTTCCAAAGAAATTCAGGATAAGATCTATAAGAAATACGGCATACAACTCGAACCGGAAGTAAATGTTATCTAATTCCAATAAGAATTTATTTAACTTTTGAATTTAAAAAAATATTATAATTGGCTTAATATTAGCATTATAACCCATAAAATATTCTTATATTTATAAAATCAATATCGGGGTGCTTAGGCTGAGAAATACCCGCAAAAACCTGATCTGGATAATCCTAGCGTAGGAAATATTGAATCTGAAAAGACTTCATTGTCTTTTTACGAGGAGAGCTTCATTTTCTTTAGGGAAAATGAAGCTTTTTTGGTTGAATATTTGCATAAAAAACCCGTCACAGAATTGACGGGTTTCCAATACTCTATAATTATTGTTGTTTTATGAAGCTTTCTTCATCACTACACCATCAATAAGGTGTACCATACCATTAGAAGCTTCAATATCTGTAGCGATAATGGTCGCTGTATTTCCATTTCCATCTTTAAGAACAATGTTCTCACCGTCCATCATAGCGGTAAGCTCTGCACCTTCCATTGTAGCGAAAGTTACCTCACCGTCTCCGTCTTCTATCATTTGACTTAGATCTGAAGCGGTAATTTCTTTATCTACTACGTGATATTTCAATACCCCGGCTAATTGATCTTTATTTTCACTCTTCATTAATTCGTCTAATGTAGCTTTATCAACTTTTTCAAAAGCACTGTTTGTAGGTGCAAAAACAGTAAAAGGACCTTCATCTTCAGTAAAAGAAGTGGCTAATTCTGCACTTTTTAGTGCGCTAACCAAAGTACTTAAAGAATCGGTCGCCATTGCTTTAGCTGCAATACTGTTAGATTCCATTTCCATACGCTCTTTCTCAGCTTCCATTTCGGCCTGACGCTCTGCTTCCTCCTGCTCCATTTGAGCTTTCTCTTCTTCTTTTTTCTTATTATCCTCACAAGAAGTAAAACTGAATGCAAAAACTGCCAATAGTATTAATAAAAATTTAGATTTCATAAATTTAGTTTTAGTGGTTTAAGCAATCTAATTTAGAGTCTAATATCGACATTTTGAGGCTTTTACGATTAAATTTTAGTTAAAGTATGTAAAGCTTATACTAATATACTCCGTAATTTTCCCAAACGTCATTTTATTGTTATTTTTGCAGTAGTAATAATATACCCGATGTTTTCGGGAATTATTTAAATAAAAACCTTGATCTAGAAAAAAGGTTTTAGTAAAAAATACAGCTATGCAATTATTATTAATAACAATTTTACTTTTAGGACTGGCTTTTGCCGGAATCGCCATCAAAATATGGGGAAAGAAAGACGGTAAATTTGCGGGAACCTGCGCCAGCCAAAGTCCATTTTTAAACAAAGAAGGTGAAGCCTGTAGTTTCTGCGGGAAATTACCCGATGAAATGTCTGATTGTTCTGGAGAAAAGAAGGCTAATTAGACTAAATGGCAACAATTCTACTGGGATTTTTCTTTTTATTTTCCTTAATCATTCTGGCCTATTATTTGGCCTTTTTCGCATTCGCAAGTGATAAAACAAAAAATCCCGGTAAAATGAACTTGCCGGTTTCGGTTATTGTTTGTGCTAAAAACGAAGCTGAAAACCTTAAAAACTTTCTTCCTCCTATCCTGGATCAGGATTATCCCTATTTTGAAGTAATAATTATCAATGATGCTTCGCAAGATGAAACTTTAGAAGTTATAGAGGATTTTCAGGCCCTCGATGGTAGGATAAAACTGGTAGATGTACAAAATAATGAAGCTTTTTGGGCTAATAAAAAGTATGCTCTTACCTTAGGAATTAAAAAAGCTCAGAATCCTTATTTAATTTTCACCGATGCCGACTGCGCTCCGCAAAGCCAAAATTGGATTACCCATATGGCTGCTGGGTTTCAGGAAGAAAAAAGTATCGTATTAGGTTATGGCGGTTATTTTAAAAACAGCAAGTCTTTACTTAACAAACTTATTCGCTTTGAAACCTTGCTTACGGCTATTCAGTATTTTTCTTATGCAAAATTAGGAAATCCGTATATGGGCGTGGGCAGGAATCTTGCCTACACTTCTAAACAATTTTACGATCAAAAAGGATTTGCAAATCATTTGCATCTGCGTTCGGGGGACGATGATCTTTTTGTAAATGAAGGAGGAAACGAGTACAACACTTTTATCTGTCATCACCCCGAAGCCAGCACGCGAAGTGTTCCTAAGACCGATTTGAAATCCTGGTTTCAACAAAAAAGAAGGCACGCTTCAGTAGCCGGTTTTTATAAAACAAAAGACAAAGTTTTGCTGGGCTTATTTTATACTTCGCGATTCTTTTTCTGGATCTTATTGTTAGTTTTACTCGTACTTCAATTTCAATGGCAACTTGTTTTAGGTGTAGCGGGACTTGTATTGTTGGTACAGGCGATTGTCTACGCTAAATCGGCTAAAAAACTTCAGGAGACCGATGTAGTTTGGTTATTTCCGTTTTTAGAAGTATTTTTAATATTCACCCAATTTGGCATATTTATAGCAAACAGCGTTTCAAAACCTACGCATTGGAAATAAATCAGGAATTGCTACTTACCAAAATTAAAGCTGCCAAAAAAGGGAGTCAGTCAGCTTTTAATTATTTGCTTGATACTTTTTGGGATAATGTTTACGGTTTTCAGCTAAAAAAAACCGGTAACGCTTACGAATCTGAAGATATTACCATTCAAACTTTTTCCAAAGCTTTTAATAAGATCCATACTTTTGATGAAGATTATTCTTTTAGCACCTGGCTTATTGCGATTTCAAAGAATATTCACGTAGATATGATTCGGAAGCAAAAGTCTTCTATCAGGTCTCAAACAACTTCAGATCAAAATGAAAAAGTACATCGTATTGCCGATGAAACCCCTACTATTGAAGACAAATTAATTAGCGAACAGCATTTAGCGCAACTCCTTACCGATATTAAACAACTGAAGCCACATTACCAGGAGGTGATCAATCTTAGATATTTTCAGGAGAAATCTTATAAAGAAATCGCCGAGTGTTTGGATGAACCTATGAATAATGTAAAAGTAAAACTCCTGAGAGCCAAAAAGTTACTTGCAGGAATTATTGAGGATCGAAAATCGGTGTAAGTTATCACCGACTTAACGTTCTAATTTATGCAGTTCATTAGATTATTGTATCTTTGAAACCTAGAATTTTGCTATGAGTACAGACACTATAAGCCCCGTTAAAGAAAAGCCGAAAGCCAAACCAAAATGGCTAAGGGTAAAACTCCCAACTGGTAAAAAATATACCGAACTTCGCAGCCTGGTAGACAAATATGATTTGCATACCATTTGTACTTCGGGAAGTTGCCCAAATATGGGAGAATGTTGGAGTGAAGGCACCGCTACCTTTATGATTTTGGGGAATGTTTGTACACGTTCCTGCGGATTTTGCGGTGTAAAAACCGGCCGCCCGGAAACGGTAGACTGGGACGAACCCGAAAAAGTAGCACGTTCTATTAAAATAATGGGCATTAAGCACGCCGTGGTAACCAGTGTAGACCGGGACGATCTTAAAGATATGGGCTCTATTATTTGGGCGGAAACCGTAAAAGCTATTCGCCGAATGAACCCCGAAACTACTTTGGAAACACTAGTTCCAGATTTTCAGGGAAATGAACGTAACTTAGACCGAATTATAGAAGTTATGCCAGAAGTGGTTTCTCATAATATGGAAACAGTAAAGCGTTTGACACGTGAGGTTAGAATTCAGGCTAAATACGATCGTAGTCTTGAAGTACTTCGTTACCTAAAAGATCAGGGAATTAATAGAACTAAATCTGGAATTATGCTTGGCCTTGGCGAGCAGGAAGATGAAGTGATTCAAACCCTGCACGATCTTAGAAGTGTAAATGTAGATGTGGTAACTATTGGCCAATATTTGCAACCCAGTAAAAAGCACTTACCGGTTAAGCAATTTATTACGCCAGACCAGTTTAAGAAATACGAGGCTATTGGTCTTGATCTTGGATTTCGTCATGTAGAAAGTAGCGCTCTTGTTCGTTCTTCTTATAAAGCTCACAAACACATCGACTAAGTTTTCCTTTATTAAATGAATAAAAGCATCAATATTGCCATAAACGGTTTTGGCCGTATTGGGCGTAGTCTCTTTAGACTTTTAATCGAAAATGAAAGCATTAATGTTGTTGCAATAAACGACCTGGCTGATGCTAAAACCCTTGCGCATTTACTAAAATACGATAGTATTCACGGCGTTTCCACAGCTCAAATCTCTTCAGAAGGGAATAGTATTATTGTAAATGGCAATTCAGTTCCATTACTAAACGTTGCTCATCCACAAGATATAGATTGGAGTAAATACGAAGTTGACACAGTAATAGAAGCTACCGGAAAATTTAAGACTTCAAAAGATCTTCAGCATCATATTGAAAACGGAGCGAAAAAAGTGATTTTATCGGTTCCACCGGAAGATGAACAGATTAAAATGGTGGTGCTGGGAGTAAATGAGCATATTCTTGACGGCAGTGAGGAAATAATTTCCAATGCCAGCTGTACCACAAATAACGCCGCCCCAATGCTGAAACTTATTCACGAGAATTTTAAAGTAGAGCAGGCTTATATAACGACAATACACTCCTATACTTCAGACCAAAGTCTGCACGACAAACCACATCGTGACCTAAGAAGAAGCCGTGCGGCAGCGCAATCTATAATTCCTACCACCACAGGAGCAGCAAAAGCCCTAACCGGTATCTTCCCTGATATTAGCGACGTAATTGGTGGCTGCGGGATAAGAGTTCCCGTTCCCAATGGTTCTCTTACAGATATGACACTAAATGTGAGCAAGGAAACCAATATTGAAGAAATAAATGTAATTTTTAAGCAAGCCTCAGAAACTTCTTTAAAAGGAATTCTTAGTTATACCGAAGATCCTATAGTATCTATTGACATTAATAACAATCCGCATTCTTGTATATTTGACTCACAAATGACCTCGGTAATAGGTGGAAAATTAATTAAGATTATTGGTTGGTACGATAATGAAATCGGGTATTCCAGTCGTCTTGTCGATTTAATTTCTATCGTTAATGATAAATAACTATATTTATCGAGATAAGCGTTTAGCTGAATTTCCCGAATGAAGAACTTTACCTTTATACTACTTTTCGCATTTTGGTGCAATCTTTCGTATGCACTACAGTTAAATCACACTGAAGATACTCCGGTTGCAAATGACAAAATTCAGCAATTATTGAATGATGCTGAAGTTTCTGTAAATATGTTGGATTTTGATAATGCTATCGAACAACTAAATTCTTCCCTGGAACTTTCAAAATCAATAAACGACAAACGTGCTATTGCCCTTTCCAGTAGTATTCTCGCCAAACTTTACTATTTAAGGCACGATTTTGATAAAGCAATTACTGAACTACAACGGGCAATTTCCATTCAAAGAGAAATTAACGATCAGGAAGGTTTGGCTTATAGTTATGTGAATTTCGCCAAAATTTTTATGGCTCAACTCGATAAAACAAGAGCCGATCGTTATTTAAATCTCGCAGAAGAGATCTATCTAAAACTGGATAACGAAGTATACCTGGGAATCATAGATTTAAACCGGGCAATTATAGTTCTAAATACTGAAAATCAGCCTGGGCAGGCACTTAACCTTCTTCAGAGAGCAAAAAATAGAATCTCTGATTCTAAAAAACTATATGAAATTTCGCGACTTTACTACTATACTGCTCGTGCCCATTTAGAATTGGAAAATTACGAATTGGCCGAAGAAAATAGTAGAAAGGTTCTCGATATTGCTTATGCTCAAAATTTTGGTGGGATGATTATGACTGCCAATAATCTACTGAGCCAAATAAATGAAGAAACCGGGGATTTTGAATCTTCATTAGTCTTTCTTCAAAAAAGTTTTGCCCGTAAGGATTCTATTATTGCTATGAATAATGCAATACTCGCCGAAGAGATGAATGCTAAATACGGTGTAGATGCATTACAAAGCAGCTTAAACGAATTAAGCCTACAAAATGCAGAACAGGAAAGGAATTTAAAGGTTAATAAACTTACCACAATTCTTAGTGTGGCGCTTATTACTATTTTATCACTTTTAACCCTTTCCCTTTACAAGAATAATAACTTAAGGGCGCGCGCTAACGAACTGCTGCAAAAGAAAAATACTGAATTAACAAAGGCCAAAGAAAACGCCGAAAAAGCTTCCCTGGCTAAAGCACAATTCCTTTCTACCATAACCCACGAATTAAGAACACCCTTATACGCTGTAACCGGCCTCACCCATTTATTGCTGGAAGAAAGCCCTACCGAAAATCAGAAAGAACATCTTAATTCGCTTAAATTTTCCGGGGAATACCTGCTTTCACTCATCAATAATATATTAGATCTCAACAAGCTGGAAGCTAATAAAGTAGAGATTATGGAAGCTTCTTTTGATCTTAGAAAGCGAATATCAGATGTGCTGGTTGCTCTAAAAAATTCAGCCGATGAGAAAAATACCGAAATTCATTTTAATTACGATGATTCTATTCCGCAGGAACTAAAAGGAGATCCTTTAAAAATTTCCCAGATTCTTATAAACCTAATCGGAAACTCTATAAAATTCACCGAAGACGGCGATATATGGATCAATGTTACTAAAAACAGCCGTGAAGGAAATATTGTTCTACTGGATTTTGAAATTAAAGATAATGGGGAAGGAATTAGTAAAGAAAAGCAAAAAGCCATTTTTGAAAATTTCACCCAGGGATCTACGCAAATTAACCGCAAATTTGGTGGTACTGGACTAGGCCTTTCTATTGTAAAAAACTTACTTAGTTTGCTTGGCAGTGAAATAAAGTTAGAAAGTGATCTGGGCAAAGGTTCTACATTTGCTTTTCAGTTAAAATTTGAAGCCAAAGAGGTTGAAAATATGCTTAACAATAGTCCTAGAATTGAAGATGAACCGGCAGAAGATAAATTAGAAGGCAAAAACATTCTTATTGTTGAAGATAATAAGATAAATCAAATGATTACCCGAAAGATTTTGGAAAAACATGGGGTTAAATGTGAAGTGGCCGATAACGGAACCATTGCCATAGAAAAAACCAAGGAAAAAGATTACGATCTTATTCTTATGGATATTCATATGCCTGGAATCAGCGGTATTGAAGCCACGAAAGAGATTAGAAAATTTAATTCTGAAATTCCTATAATTGCTCTAACCGCGGTAACTTTAGATGATAACCTCGAAGAATTCTTCTTGAATGGCTTTAGTGACATTATCCCTAAACCATACAAAACTGAAGAGTTCTTCCTTAAAATTAACAGGCAATTAGCTATTAAGGAAAACGCCGTTTAACCCTATGGCACGCACTTTGTAAATCCTGGGTTAATTGAATTATATATCGAAGAATAAACATATATAGTTTGAATTAGCCAAAATAAAAATGAGGTGTGAATTCACCTCATTTTTTATGCACAAAATTCAGTATCTCCTGCCTGAATTCTTCTTCTTTACATAGAAATGCAGTCTTTACCGGCAAATAAAATAACTGTTCATTTTTAAAATTCTCTCTTAGCCTAACGTAATCTTTCTCGGTAGTTAAAAGCAGTGGTTCTTTTTTTAATTGCGCCAATTCAGTTGCAGTAAAATTATGATGATCTTTAAAAGCCAAATGTTTAAAATCAAGTCCTTTTTCCTTTAAATAATTTGTAAGCGGTTTTGGATTTGCAATTCCTGTAACGAGTGTAAGTTTTTTATCTTTTAAGATGGTTAATTTCTCCTTACTGCTTTCAGAAATTATTTCTTCATCGTACTCAATGAAACTAAAATAAAGTTGTTGATAGTTCTGTAATTTAAGTTTACGCCGGATTGTTTCCATTTCTGGTTTAGTAAGTTTTGGCGGACACTTAGTCACAGTTACTATTCTTGCCCGGTCTGCACCCACCGTGGGCTCGCGCAAATACCCTGTAGGCAGCATAAAATCGTTCACATAGAGATCGCCGTAAGTGGTAAGTAAAATATTGAGCCCAGCTCTAACTTTCCTATGCTGAAAAGCATCATCCAGTAAAATTATTTCAGCATTTTCCTGCTGAAGTTTTTCAATCCCATGTTGCCTATCGGCATCTACAGCAATAAGCGCTTCTTTAAACTTTCTTTTAAATTGCAGAGGCTCATCTCCTACTTCAGCTGCGGTTTCATTTCCGCTTAATACCTTATAGCCTTTAGTAGTTCGCTTATAACCACGGCTTAGCGTTGCCACCTCAAAATCGGGTAGTAAAAGTTTCAGCAAATATTCTATCATTGGAGATTTTCCGGTTCCTCCAGTATTTAAGTTTCCAACACAAATTACAGGAAAATCATAGGTTTTAGATTTCAAAATTCCGGAGTTATAAAACAAATTCCTGCTCCACGTGATAAATCCATACAATAAAGCAAAGGGAAGTAGCATTTTTCGTAAAATCTTCATACAGGGCGGGCTATAATAATTATATTTGAAGTTGGGCTGAAATTACAACTACTACGAAATTAATAAAAAGCAACCTGCTACGTTTATAAAAACAGAAAAACAAGATGCTTGTAAAAGAAGTTATTGATATAATTGAAGAATTTGCACCTTCTGCTTACGCCGAAGACTTTGATAATGTAGGTCTTTTGGTGGGCGATAAGAACGCTACTGTAAGCGGTGCGCTTATCACTTTAGACACTTTGGAAACTGTGGTAGACGAGGCCATTGATAAAAATTGCAACCTCATTATTAGTTTCCATCCAATTATATTTTCGGGTTTAAAAAAACTTACCGGAAAAGACTATGTAGAAAGAACGGTAATTAAAGCAATTAAAAACGATATCGCCATTTATACCATTCACACCGCACTGGATAATCAATATAAAGGTGTAAACGATATGATTTGCGAAAAGATAGGCCTTAAAAACCGGCAGATATTAATTCTGCGTAAAAACAGTATAAAGAAACTTACCACTTTTGTTCCGAATAAACAGGCTGCAGAGGTTAGAAAAGCTCTTTTTGATGCCGGTGGAGGAAGCATTGGCAATTATGATAATTGCAGCTTCAATTTAAAAGGAGAAGGAAGTTTTAAACCTAATGAAGAAGCTAATCCCGTAATTGGAAAACGAGGGGAAGTTCATCTTGAAGAGGAGACCCAAATCGGACTTATTTATCCTTCTCACTTAGAAAAAAAGCTGCTTCAGGCACTTTTTAGCTCTCACCCTTACGAGGAAGTAGCGTATGAGGTAAGCGCTTTAGAGAATGAAAATCAACATTTGGGAATGGGAATGATAGGAGAATTAGAATCTCCAGAAGATGAAAAAAGCTTTTTAAAACGTATAAAAAATGTATTCAATTGTGGATGTATTAGACATTCTGAATTCCGAGGAAAACCAATTAAAAAAGTAGCAGTTCTGGGAGGTAGCGGAAGTTTTGCTATTAACCAGGCAAAAGCTGCCGGGGCCGATATTTATCTAACTGCCGACCTAAAATACCACGACTTTTATAAAGCAGATAAAGACCTCATTTTAGGCGATATTGGTCACTATGAAAGTGAGCAATACACAAAAGATTTATTACATTCTTATCTTACAAAAAAAATTAGTAATTTTGCACTTATTTTAGGAGAGACAAACACCAATCCAATCAAGTATATATAACTATGGCAAAAAAGAACGATGTTACTGTAGAAGACAAGTTAAGAGCGTTGTACGACCTTCAACTGGTTGATTCCAGAATTGACGAAATAAGGAACGTACGCGGTGAGCTTCCGCTGGAAGTGGAAGATTTGGAGGATGAAGTAGCCGGATTGAGCAAGCGTTTGGATAAAATGGATGCCGATATTGAGGTAATCGAGAACGACATAAAGAGCAAGAAGAATCTTATTGATGAGTCTAAGGTGACCATGAAGAAATATGCTGAGCAGCAAAAAAACGTGCGTAACAACCGCGAGTTTAATGCGCTTAGCAAAGAAGTTGAGTTTCAGGAATTGGAAATAGAGCTTGCCGAGAAACACATCAAAGAATACCGCGCTCAAATTGAGCAGAAAAAAGAGGTTATCGAGCAAACAAAAGGGCGTCTTGAAGAAAGGAAAAAACACCTGGAACACAAAAAAAGTGAACTTAACGAGATCCTGGCCGAAACTGAAAAAGAAGAACAGGCACTAATCAAAAAATCTGCTGAATTCGAGAAGAATATTGAAGATCGTCTTGTTAATGCATATAAAAGAATTAGAACCAATGTTAAAAACGGACTTGCTATTGTTCCCGTAGAACGTGGAGCTTCCGGAGGTTCTTACTTTACTATTCCGCCACAGGTAATTATGGAAATTGCCGGTAGAAAAAAGATCATTACCGATGAGCACAGTGGGAGGATCCTGGTAGACGAAGAACTTGCTAAAGAAGAGCAGGAAAAAATGCAAAATCTTTTCGCTAAGGTTTAAAAGCGAGCTTAAAGAATCATCTAAAAACCGTCTAAAAATTACTTTTTAGACGGTTTTTTATTTTTGAGTTATTGTCATAAAATAAAAAAGAGACTAATCTTTTGAGACAGCCTCTTCCTTTATTTTATAAATTTATTGTTTCAAATATTAGTCATGGCATTCTATAGAGCAGGCTTCAATGGCAGTGAACCATCCTTTTCCATTCGTTAATGCAACCGTAGGAACTCCATTTGTATTAGAACAAACTTCAGATGCAGCTCTACATTGTTTTACAACAGCTTGTTGAGACATTTCGATCATAGCTCCTATTACGGGAGAAGGTTCTTCTAACATAGGGTCTCCGTGCCATTTGTTTAAAGATGCATTAGCCTTGCCCGGCTTATACAGTACTGAAGAGAGAACCTCGCCAGTACTTAATTCTGCATCAAATTTTAAGAAGCCGTTTTTTAATTCTTCAAAATTTGAAAATACCATATATTCATCGGTATTGGGATTAGTTATCATTAAACCTTCAATAGCGTGCTTGTTAGTTGACGTTGCATCATATGATAATTCATTTACGAATTTGAAGTTAAAATCCCAATTGTCACTAAGAAATTTAGCGGTTTCACCGGATTTCTTAAAAATGTAGGTGGCCGATTGAATTTTAAGAACGCCGTCATTCTCTAAAGCCAATTCCTGTTCCAGCTCCTGGACAGTAGCATTTTCTTCAGATTCTGTACTGCAGGATTGCAATGTAATTGTAAATATAAAAATCCCTAAAAATAATTTCGTAATATTTTTCATTTAGATTTTGGTATAAAATTGATTAGTTTATTTTTCAGTAATAAAGAAACAAGATGTACTTGATTACTATCTTGTTTTATGTCGATTTACACTTTCGTATACCCGACTTTGGGGTTGTTTTTTTACATATAATCTTGTTTAAAGTTTTCTATTAGAGGGTCTTACTTTTGTCATTAATTATCTCGTCTAATTATTGTTTATGTAAATCTATTAAATTTTGTTAATTTTTATAAGTTTCTCTCAATAAATTAAATATTTCAATTTAAAAATCTGTTTCATTTTTCAACTAGCTCTTATATCGAAAATTTAGGTTTTTTATTGATTAACAAGCTTTTCACATTATTAATCTATTTTAGAGCTACCTTTATTTCAAATAACTAATACCCTCAATTATGAAATTTTATGCAATCTTACTTTGCTTAATTTTTATTTTGGTATCCTGCAAAAATGATGATAAAGACCAGGAAAGCGAGCCTGATTTCGAAACTGAACAAACTGAAAATAATGGCCTTTCTGAGCGCAGTGCTGAAGATTCCGCTTCAAAACCCAATTCAGACTATAATAAGACAGAAAAAGAAACTTTAGAATCTCCCAATACAGGTGCAAACGATTCGGAAAAATCTTCTTTAGCAATTACTCCCGGCACCCTCTATGTAAAAACGGATGAAAGTGATGCTAATTGTAGCTGTTATTGTTTAGAATTAGATATAAACAAGAATACTGTATTATGCCTTTCAGAAGATGAAATGTATATAAATGCCAGATTCTCAAAAACCGGAAATGAAATAGATATCTATTTCGTAAGTCCATCAAATAGAAATACCAACGAAGATCTCCCCTGGGAAGATTTTGATACCAATAATCCTATCGCTATACTGAGCCCAGGAGAAAATGGAAATATGGAGTTAGATTGGAAAGGTTTTTATATAAATGGAGAACTCGCTGTAGATTATGCTATTTATGGCAAAAAAACACTTGAAGGAACTTATAAAAAACAATAATTAAATGAAACGATTTTTCTTACCTACGTTTATATTCTTATTAATTTCCTGCGGAAATAACGCCCAGCAAAAAACAGTTACCAAACCCGAAATAGCCAATGCCGATCCTGTGGAAGTTCCCGCAGAAAACGGTTATGAAAAAGCCTATTTCGCCAGCGGATGTTTTTGGTGTGTAGAAGCTATTTACGAAAGTATAGAAGGCGTAAAAGAAGCGGTTTCCGGTTACGCGGGCGGGCATACTAAAAACCCTACATACGAATCCAGCAACACCGGAAGAACCGGTCATGCTGAAGCCGTAGAAGTTATTTACAACCCAGAAGTAGTGAGTTTTGAAACCCTGGTAGAGGTTTATTTTGGTTCTCAAGATCCTACCCAGGTAAATGGGCAGGGGCCAGATATTGGTTCTCAGTACCGTTCTATTATATTTTATCAAAATAAGGAGCAAAAAGATATCATCAATAAGGTAAAAAATGAAGTAGCAAAAAATTATGAAGAGCCTATTGCTGCCGAAATTTTACCTTTTCAAAAATTCTGGGTAGCTGAAGATTATCACCAGAATTACGAAAAGAATAATCCTAACAACCCCTATATTCAAAAGGTTTCTATTCCAAGATTGAATCGCTTCAAAGAAAAATTTCCCGAAATTCTCAAAGATAATTCACATTAATCTTTGGGTAAATTTGTTCTAACTAAACGCTTTTTAATAATAAATATATTCGGCTTTATTTAATAGGGCCGAATATGTATTTTTACAGCAGAAAATACTTTTTAGGACAGGTCGCAAAATTTAAAATCCAAAACCATTAACTTTTGGAGTCACCCTCGTAAAATTTTAAAGCTCACATATTGAGTAAAACAACAGAAAACGAATGAGCATAACAATAGAAAATATTCTTTTAATAGGCTCTCTATTGTTATTTATTAGTATTCTGGCCGGTAAAACATCTTACCGATTTGGTGTACCAACATTAATACTTTTCCTCGCGGTAGGAATCCTATCAGGCTCAGAGGGAATTGGAGGTATTTACTTCAACGACCCCCAACTTGCCCAGTTTATAGGTATTGTTGCCCTTAATTTTATCTTATTTTCCGGTGGACTTGATACGAGCTGGAAAACCATTAAACCCGTGATGTGGCAGGGAATTTCCCTTTCTATACTCGGCGTTTTATTTACTGCAGTCAGTGTTGGTGTCTTTGTTTGGTTTATTACAGATTTTACAATCTATGAAGGTTTGTTGCTCGGTGCCATTGTTTCATCTACAGATGCCGCAGCGGTGTTCTCTATTTTAAGGGCTAAGAATCTCGCGTTAAAATCTAATTTAAGGCCAACCCTGGAACTGGAGAGTGGTAGTAACGACCCTATGGCCTATTTTCTAACTATTGCCTTTTTAGGTTTAGTAGTGAATCAGGACCAAAGCATTTATAGCATAATTCCGTTGTTTCTTCAGCAAATCTTAATTGGTGCCGCTCTTGGGTTTATTTTCGGAAAATTGAGCCGACTTGTAATCAACAGGATTCATCTGGATTTTGAAGGTTTATATCCTGTACTCGCCATTGCCTTAATGTTTATAATATTTTCTGCTACTGATGCTCTTGGAGGTAACGGATTTTTAGCAGTTTACTTAAGTGCCGTCTACCTTGGAAACCACAATATTATCCACAAAAAGACCATTATGCGAATGTTTGATGGACTTGCGTGGTTAATGCAAATTGTGCTGTTCCTTACTTTAGGATTGCTGGTTTATCCGTCACATATCGTCCCGGTTATTGGCGTGGGAATTTTTATTTCCGTTTTCCTGATCTTTATAGCAAGACCACTGGGCGTATTTTTAAGCTTAATTTTCTTTAAAATGAAGATGCGCCGGCGTTGGTATATTTCCTGGGTTGGACTTCGGGGAGCTGTGCCCATTGTATTTGCCACCTATCCCCTACTTGCCGGAATTGAAAAAGCCGATATGATCTTTAATATTGTATTCTTTGTATCGTTATCTTCGGTACTAATTCAGGGAACCACATTATCTGTTGTAGCAAGATGGTTACACGTCGCCTTACCGATGCAGGCCAAACAAAAATCGCCGGTAGACGCGTTTATGGCCGATGGTGCTAAATCTTTTTTGAGGGAAATTAATATTCCGGAACAAAACCATTCGGTAGGGAAAAGAATTGTAGAATTAAAATTTCCGAAGAAAGCGATTATTGCAATGATTTCCAGGGACGATCAATTTATCACTCCAAACGGAAACACAGTTATTGAAGCCGATGATATGCTGGTAGTTTTAACCGAAGATCACAGAACAATGGAAGGTGTTTATGAAAGCCTTAATATTGAACCTGAGTTTGAAGATAAATTAGACTGAAAAAACCGGTTTATTATCCAGCAAGTTAAGAATTTTATTTTCAACTTCAGTAGAATCCCAGTTCGTTTCGATTTCCGGCATCTTCATCACCTCATCCATAATTTTTCGCTGATAATCTCCAATCGCTAAAGCTTCAGCATATGGCTTATCAGAAAAAGTTACCCTGGAATACAAAGGCACCCAGGTTTCAGGGTGTTTGTTAGAGAACCAGTTTTCAATTTTCTTCCGCAATAAAAAATCGGGATCTGCAGTTTTACTGCTCATTTCTATAAAATTCCGATAGCTAAGCTCTGCAATGGCATCGGTATTGGGTTTACGGGCATTTTGATATTCTTCAAAAATACGTTCCCAATCGTCTCCATGTTCTTCCATTTTCTGGCTCAAAACCAGAATATCTTCAAAACCGGCATTCATTCCCTGCCCATAAAATGGTACAATAGCGTGCGCCGAATCTCCAACCAAAGTCACTTTTTCCCAATAAGACCAGGGGAAACATTTAATGGTCACCATACTACTGGTAGGGTTTTTAAAGAAATCTCTTTTCAAATTTTCAATCTCGTGGCTTATATCCGGAAAGTGTTTTTGAAAAAACAAATCGGCATCTTTCTCGGTTTTTATGCTTTCAAAGGAGTTTTCACCTTCAAAAGGCATAAATAAAGTACAGGTAAAACTACCATCTAAATTAGGCATGGCAATAAGCATAAATTCCCCGCGAGGCCAAATGTGGAAAGAGGCATTATCCATTTTATGGCTACCATCTTCATTTGGGGCGATACTTAATTCTTTATAGCCTACGTTTATAAAGTGCTGCGAGTAATTAAACCTACTCTGTCTTTGCATTTTATGCCGAACTCTGGAAAATGCCCCATCGGCTCCAAAAATAAGATCGAACTGATATTCTTTCCACTCTCCTTTTTCACTCTCCCCGGTATATAATCTGGCGGCAGCCATATCTATATCCCAAACTTTTTCTTCAAACCTAAATTTTGTTCCGGCATCTTCGGCCAGGGTAATCATTCTTCGGTTTAAAACGCCACGGGAAATCGAGTAAATAGCTTCCTCATTTTTTCCGTATTTCTGATAATAAAGCGGTTTATCGTTAACGTGCATCGCTCTTTTATCTAAAGGGAGCGCTAATTTCTTTATTTCCTTTTCTATGCCAACCGCTCTTAAAGCATTCCAGCCGCGATTAGACATCGCCAGGTTTATGGAACGACCGGAAAATTCTACTTTTCTAATATCCTTTCTTCGATCAAAAACCTCAACTTGATGTCCGGCTTTTCTAAGATAAATAGCGAGTAAAGATCCAACCAATCCTGAGCCAACAATGGCGATTTTTTTAGGTGTTTGCATAAAGTGCCTGCTGTGCATCTTCTTGAAGATAGAAAAATAGCTTTGAGAAAATGCAGTTTTTAAGTTACGAAAATACTTATTTATACTGAATTTAAGCGGTTCTAAAGGGTTTAAGAAAAACCTATTTATCATTTAATTAACAGCACTTACGCATTGCTTGCCTTAAATTTAATAGAAAACTAGCTTGAACTAAGCTTTCAGGCTTATTCAAGCGAAAAAATATTTGACATCATTGGCTGAATATTCTAATTCTCATTTAGTGAATAAAAAACTTAAATTATGATTGAAAATCAAGCTTTATTAAAATCGGTTAAAATTGGTGACATGGAACTAAAAAACCGGGTAATTATGGCTCCAATGACGCGTAACCGCGCCGATAATAAAGAAAAGGCACCTACTGAGTTACACGCTGAATATTATGCACAACGCGCCGGCGCCGGACTAATAATATCTGAGGGTTCGCAAATTTCTAAAGCTGCCACGGGATATATAAATACACCGGGGATTTATACTGAAAATCAGGTTAAAGGTTGGGAAAAAGTAATTGAGGCTGTTCACAAAAACGATGGGAAAATGTTCCTGCAACTATGGCATTGCGGGCGTATTTCACATCCTAAATTTCACGATGGGGAAAAACCTTTGGCGCCAAGTGCCGTAAATCCCAATACTCAGGCATACACTTCAGATGGTTTTGAGGATACAGTAGAACCCCAGGCTATGAGCCTAACCGATATTAAACAAACAGTTCAGGACTTTAAACACGCTGCCGAAAATGCCAAGAAAGCCGGGTTTGACGGAGTTGAAATTCATTCTTCAAACGGGTATTTAATTCATCAGTTTTTCAACAAAAATGCTAACATAAGAACCGATGATTACGGTGGAAATATTCAAAATCGGGTGCGCTTCTTTTTTGAAATACTGGAAGTGATAAGTGAAGTTTGGCCGGAGAATCGTATTGGTGTAAGATTAAACCCCTCCCTGAATGATGCTTTTGGTATCACTGCTTCTGAAGAAACAATTCCCACCTTCGATCATATTATTGAAAAATTAAACGCCTACGATCTGGCTTATTTACATCTTTCCGAACCTTTTACCGATGTAAGTGAAATAGATTATCTGGAATCAAATATAGCGAAACACTACCGCCCTATTTATAAAGGAAATTTAATAATTAATGCCGGGTTTGATCAGGAATCGGGAAATAAAGTCATCAAGGAAGGAAATGCCGATATGGTTTCGTATGCTAAACTGTTTATTTCTAATCCCGATTTACCGGAGCGTTTTGCTAAAAATGCGCCGATGGCCGATTGGGATGAAGACACTTTCTATACACCCGGAGCAAAGGGTTATACCGATTATCCGCGATATGATGCTGAAAAATCTAAGATGAAAAATTCATAATTTTAGATTAAATCTCCTTAAAAGGAGGTTAATTGAACTTTTATTTTATCAGGAAAAATGTATTTTTAATGATGAACCAAAAAAAATGTAACAAATATGGATGAGTCGAAAATTGAGCAAATGAGGTCTACATTAAATAAACTGGAAGATATTAAAAATAGCCAGGAAAGTATTATCGATAAGATAAACCACGTGATTACCGATTTGTTTCAACACCCAGACAAAGAGTTGGAGAAAGCTATGAACGAAGCCCACCAAAAATCTTCAGACAATGTAGATGCGGTTCGTGAGGCTATGGAAGAATACGAAATGAGAATAAATAAACTGGAAAATCAAGGCTAATCAATTTATAAAGAAAAGCTAATGATTATACTCCTTAGGTGGCTAAAACATAAATTTGTCTGGAAAAGGCATTTTTAGTTTTAGTCACCTTTTTTATTAAACCAATTCTATGCAACATATTACTTCAGAAGAAATAGTGGATATGGAAAAGCTTTTCCGTTTAAACCTTATTAATAGTGTTACCGGCTACAAATCGGCTAATCTTATCGCTACCAAATCTGCAGAAAAAGGGGCTAACGTGGCGGTTTTTAGTTCAGTTACACATCTGGGCAGCAATCCCGCACTACTTGGTTTTATTACCCGCCCTACTAAAGAGGTACCGAGAAACACCTATAAAAATATAAAGGAAAACAAGTATTTTACGGTAAATCATATCCAGAAAGATATGATTGAAAGTGCCCACCAAACTGCAGCAAAATACGAAGAAGAAATTTCTGAATTTCAAAAGACAGGTCTGGAAGAAGAATACCTTGATAATTTTTATGCGCCTTATGTAAAACAGTCTACGGTAAAATTGGGATGCAAATTTGTAAATGAATATTTTATTAAAGAAAATGATACGGTAATGGTAATTGGTGCCATTGAACATATTTATTTCGATGAAGGCATACAGTCGCTAGATGGCTGGTTACGACTTGATGATGCGGAAACCGTGGCGATAAATGGTTTAGACGGATATGCGCTTCCAAACCTTTTAGACCGCTTTCATTACGCCAGGCCGGGACAAGAAATAAAGTCGTTTTTTAAGAAAGAAGACTAATTGATGAAAACGGTAAAAAAAGCCGATTTGCCAGAAAAGATATGTCCCGTTTGCAAAAGACCTTTTAAGTGGCGTAAAAAATGGGAGAAGTATTGGGAAGAGGTAATTTACTGTAGTGAAAAATGCAGAAGAAATAAATAATGAGTACAGGATTAGTCTGGTTTCAAAACAATTTACGCACCGAGGATAATTTACCTTTAGCACAGGCCTGTAAAGAGAACGAACAAGTAATTGCCATTTATTTTTTTGATCCCAGGCAGTTTGAAATGACTGAATTCGGGTTTAAAAAGACCGGTAAATTTCGCGCGAAGTTCCTGATAGAAACGCTAACCGAATTAAAACAAAATCTCACTGCTTTAAACATTCCGTTATTTATTGATCACGCAAAACCTGAAAAAAAATTACCGGACTTTCTTCAGCAACATTCCATTTCAACTATTTATCTTCAGAAAGAATGGACCAGCGAAGAGCAAAACTTGATCTCTAAAGTAAAAAGAAGCATTTCTAAAAATATCAAGTTTCAAACTTATTACGATCAGTTTCTATTTCATTCTGATGATATTCCTTATTCCGATTTTAGTGAAATACCGAAAGTTTTTACCAATTTCAGAAAAAAGTGTGAAGCCAAAGTTTCGGTAAGAAATTGCACACCGGCTCCAGAGCCATTAAATGAGGAAAACTTCAATCTACAAAATGAGACTGCAATTCCCAATCTGCAGCAATTGGGTTTTGAGGATTTCCGACTGGATCCACGAACTGCTTTTCCTTTTAAAGGTGGTGAAAATCAGGCTAAAAAGAGAATTCAGCAATATTTCTGGGAAACACAAAATTTAGCACAATACAAACAAACCCGAAATGGATTAATCGGTGAAGATTATAGCTCCAAACTTTCGGCCTGGCTTGCTAACGGGAGTATTTCAGCAAAACAAATCTATTGGGAAATTCAAAAATTTCAAAAAGAGATCACCAAAAACGAAGATACCTACTGGCTTATTTTTGAACTTATCTGGCGAGATTATTTTAAATTCATTTCCCTAAAACACAGGAATAAGATCTTCAAGATTGGAGGAATTTTGGATAAGGATCTGAAATGGAAAACCGACCAAGCAGCACGTGAAAAATGGATTTCCGGAAAAACCGAAGAATCTTTTGTAAACGCTAATATGAAAGAAATTGCAGCAACCGGCTTTATGAGTAATCGCGGCCGCCAAAATGTAGCCAGTTACTGGGCCAAAGAAATAAAACAGGATTGGCGGGTTGGCGCCGCTTATTTTGAAAGTTTGCTTATAGATTATGATGTGCACAGTAACTGGGGAAACTGGATGTACAACAGCGGAGTTGGCAATGATCCACGCGATAGAAAATTCAATATTAAAAGCCAGGCAGAACGCTATGATTCAAATCAAAAATTTCAGGAGTTATGGCTGAAAGAATAAAGACTTTAAGATTAATTTTAGGCGATCAACTCAATCATCAGCATAGTTGGTTTAAAGAAGAACAGGATAATCTGCTTTATGTTTTTATGGAAATGCGGCAGGAAACAGATTATGTGGTTCATCATATTCAGAAAATAACGGGATTTTTTAGCGCGATGCGGAATTTTTCTGAATATTTAAAAGAACGTGAGCAAGAAGTAATCTACCTTAAAATCAACGATAGCAGCAATAAACAAACTTTACCCGAAAACCTGAACAGCCTAATTTTTGAACATAAAATTGAGAAATTTGAATACCAACTTCCCGATGAATACCGGCTCGATGTACAGCTAAAAGATTTCTGCAAAGAATTATCTATAGCTTCTGAAGTTTATGATACTGAACATTTTCTCACTTCAAGAGATGATCTTGCCAGGTTTTACAAAGGAAAAAAGCAAATGACCATGGAGTATTTTTACCGCGATATGCGGAAGAAATATGAAGTACTTATGGTAAACAGCAAAGATCCTGAAGGTGGAAAATGGAATTTTGACAAATCCAACCGTAAGAAATGGACCGGAAATCCTGAAATTCCTCACGAACGCGGATTTAGAAAAGATGTTTCAGAAATAGTCCGGGAGATTAAAAAAGCAGAGATCAAGAGTATTGGAAACATTGACCCTGAAAAATTCAACTGGCCAACCAGCCGGGAAGATTCCCTTTCAGTTTTAAATTATTTCTGTAAAAATCTGCTTGTTCATTTTGGGGATTTTCAAGATGCGTTACACACCGATGAGGCTTATTTATTCCATTCCCGTTTATCTTTTGCATTAAATACTAAAATGCTACATCCTAAAGAGGTTATCGATTCTGTGATTAGTCATTGGAGAGAAAATCAGGATGAAATAGATCTTTCTCAGGTAGAAGGTTTTGTAAGACAAATTCTTGGTTGGCGGGAATATATGCGTGGAATTTACTGGAAAGAAATGCCCGGTTACAGGCGAACAAACAAGCTTGATAATCAGAATAAATTACCAGAATTCTACTGGAATGCCAATACCAAAATGAATTGCCTGAAGCATAGCATTCAGCAAAGCCTGGATAACGCGTATGCACACCATATTCAGCGTTTAATGATAACCGGAAATTATGCGCTACTTACTCAAACCCATCCCGATGAAGTTGATGCCTGGTACCTTGGAATTTACATCGATGCCATAGAATGGGTAGAAATAACCAATACACGCGGAATGAGTCAGTTTGCCGATGGCGGGATTGTAGCGACCAAACCCTACGTTTCCAGTGGAGCTTACATCAATAAAATGAGCAATTATTGCAAAGGCTGTGTTTATGATGTAAAGAAAAAAACCGGAGAAAATTCCTGCCCGTTTAATAGCTTATACTGGAATTTTTTAGATGATAAACGCGAATTTTTTAAAAATAATCGCAGAATGGCCATGATGCTCAATATGCTGGATAAAAAGTCTGAAAATGAACTATTTAGAATAAAAGAACGAGCAAATTCTATAATTCAGAATCCTGAAAATTTTTAACATTCGAGTTAAACACTAGTTAAAAGATATTATTCCAAATCAGTTATTCTCTAAATTCGTTTAGAACTAAGAATCAACTTTACTTAGTACAGAGTAGACAGCTAAAAATTAAAATATTATGCTCTTCACTCTTTAAAAATTGAGAGTTATTTATTAACAAGTATAAACCATTAACCAAAGTAGCTTAGCTACACAAAACCAACCAATATGAGAGATTTAATATGGCTTATCGTAGTATTATTAGTAATAGGATGGCTCATTGGATACTTTGCATTTCCAGACTTAGGAAGCATTATCCATATACTTATTGTAGTAGCAGTAATCCTAATATTGTATAAATTATTAACCGGACGCCGTCTGTAATTAATAATTTAATCGAATCAGAAAAACCCTTTGAGATCTCAAAGGGTTTTTTGATTTTGTATATAAAGCATCCTACCATTTAAAGCCTCATTTATTAAGTAAATCTTATCTTCGAATTTAAAAAACAACTATGTGGAACCTGAATGACAAATGCGCGCTGGTAACCGGTGGTACTAAAGGAATTGGGAAAGCTGCTGTTCTGGAGTTCCTAGAGCTGGGTGCTGAAGTACTTTTCACTTCAAGAACTCAAAAAGATATAGACCTTGTTTTAGAAGAACTGGAAAAATACGGTAATAAGATACACGGCCTGGTTGCCGATGTTACTATAGCAGATGACCGGCAGAAAGTTTTTAATTTCATCGAAAAAGAATGGGGAAAACTGGATATACTCGTAAATAATGCCGGTATCAATATTAGAAAAAAAGCAAACGATTATTCAGAAGAAGAATTCAGAAAAGTAATGGAAATTAATCTTAACGCTCCTTTTGAATTAAGCCGAAAACTTCACTCCCTGCTTCAAAAAAGCGGAAATGCAAAGATTGTAAATGTCGCGTCTTCCGCAGCAATGCAAGATGTTGGTACCGGCACTCCTTATGCAATGTCTAAAGCCGGTTTACTTCAGCAAACCCGAAGCTTTGCGGTAGAATGGGCCGCCGATGGTATTCGCGTGAACGCGGTTTCGCCCTGGTTTACGGTTACGCCGCTCACTAAAGGACTTTTGAATGAAAGCGAGAGAATGGACAACATTATCAAAAGGACACCTTTAAATCGTGTTGCAAAAGCCAGTGAAATGGCTGCGATTATTGCCTTCTTGGCGATGGACAAATCTTCTTACATTACAGGACAAAATATTATAGCTGATGGTGGAATGAGCATTAATGCTATATAAAAACAGTTTTTTGTATCTTTAAAGGAAAACCAACACAATGAAAAAACTACTACTTTTTACTTTTCTATTTTCAGCTTTAATTAGCTGTAAAAATAACGAAACCAAAATTGGGAAGGAAGTTGAAACTGAAGCTGAGAAAAGCATTGAGCAGCAAATCGCTGAAGCCCACGGATTAAATAATTTTGATGAAGTTGAAGAAATTCAATTTACCTTTAATGTAAGGGTTCAGGATTCAATAAGGACCAGTCGTGCCTGGACCTGGAAGCCGCAAACTGATGAGATTAGGCTAACCGAAGGCGATATTAGCCGCACGTATACCAGAACCGATAGTATTGCAGAAGAACACAAAGACATAGACCAGAAGTTTATTAACGATTCCTATTGGTTCTTGTTTCCATTCCAGATGGCATGGAGTGATGCTGAGATTTCTGAAGAAAAAACCGGAAAAGCACCAATCAGTAAGGAAGAGATGAATTATCTGGAAGTTTCTTATAAAGATGAGGGCGGTTATACTCCCGGTGACACCTATGTGGTTTATTATAAAGACGATTATTTATTAGAGGAATGGATCTATAAATCGGCTGATGGCCAGCGGGAAATGCCTACTACCTGGGAAGATTTTGAAGATTTTCAGGGCTTAAAAATTTCAAAATCACATAAATCTCCAGATGGAAGTTTTGAGTTATTCTTTACTGATATTGAAGTGAAATAAAACTAAATTTAGAAATTAAAAAAGCCACGAATTCACTAATTATTAGTGAATTCGTGGCTTTTTTAATTCTAATTTCTCTTCTCTATTTGCTATTCAAGGATTCCTTTCTTAAGAATTTGTCCAAACTGATACATATCTTCAAAAGAACAATAAAAAGGCGCCGGGGCCAGTCGAATTACATTCGGCTCGCGCCAATCAGTTATCACACCATTTTTCATTAAATAATTAAACAATTCCCTGCCTTCCCCGTGTAAAAACACTGAAAGCTGCGTACCACGTTCTTCCTGATTCGCAGGAGTAATAATTTCAAAACTGCTATCCACTTCCTTATCAATTTCGTGTAAAACAAATTCAAGGTATGCAACGATCTTGTTTCGCTTTTCTATTAAAGCCGGCATTCCCACTTCATCAAACATTTCCAGGGAAGCCAAATAAGGCGCCAAAGCCAAAACCGGTGCATTGGAAATTTGCCAGGCATCGGCACCGTTTTCGGGTTGAAATTCGGGCTCCATTAAAAAGCGGCGTTCTTTATTGTGACCCCACCAGCCTTCAAAACGAGGAATATCTTTTTTGTTATGATATTTTTCATTGATAAAGCATCCGGAAGCATTTCCCGGGCCGCTATTCATATATTTATAACTGCACCAGGCAGCAAAATCTACCTTCCACTCGCTAAGTTTAAGCTCAATATTTCCAGCGGCGTGGGCAAGATCCCAACCTACAAACGCACCAATATCTTGTCCTGCTTTGGTAATTGTTTCCATCTCCAGCACCTGGCCGGTGTAATAATTCACACCACCAATTAAAACCAAGGCGCACTCCTCTCCTACTTCATTGATTTTCGCTAAAATATCTTCGGTTCTAAAATTATTTTCTCCTTGCCGCCTTTTAATTTCAACAATTGTATCTTTTGGATCATAGCCGTGAAAACGAACCTGGCTCGAGATCATATACTGGTCACTTGGAAAGGCTTTTTCCTCGCAAATAATCTTATAGCGCTTACCCTTTGGTCTGTAGAAGGAAACCATCAGCAAATGCAGGTTTACCGTGAGGGTATTCATTACTGTAACTTCGCTAGATTTAGCACCTACAACTTTTGCCAGTTTTTCTGAAAATCGTTCGTGATAATCCCACCAGGGTTTTTCGGCATAAAAATGACCTTCTACGGCAAGGTTTGCCCAATCGGTCATAATTTCATCTACATATTTTTTTGCCGATTTTGGCTGCAGGCCTAAGGAATTTCCAGTGAAATAAATCACTTTTTTCCCTTCGTGCTGCGGAAAAATAAATTGATCGCGGTATGATGATATTTTATCCTGAGAATCTAGTTCCCGGGCATATTCAAGCGTGTTTTTAAATTGCATGTGTGGTTCAATTTTTTAAATCAATGAAGCAATTCTATGCTAACTTCGAGAGTAAAAATACAATTTATTGACAGACTTGCGCTCCTGAAAAACCATATCCTATTTGTAGCTGAAAGCAGCTATATCAGAACAATTAATTTCTCTAAATTTGACAAAAAATAAAATCCAATGCATTTTCTTCCTGAAGCGATAGACCAGTATATTTTAGAACATTCAGCTAAAGAACCCGAACTTTTGGCAAAGCTCAACCGGGAAACCAATCAGAAGGTATTGCAACCACGAATGTTAAGCGGAAATTATCAGGGAAGAGTTCTAAGCATTATTTCAAAAATAGTCGCTCCAAAAAGCATTTTAGAAATTGGAACTTATACCGGTTATTCGGCCTTATGCCTGGCAGAAGGTTTGGCCAAAGGTGGTATGCTGCATACCATAGATATTAATGAGGAATTACAAGATTTTCAGCAGAAATATTTCCAGGCTTCAGATTTTGAAAATCGGATTAAACAATATATTGGCGATGCACGAGAGATAATTCCTGAAATAAATGCGAAATTCGATTTGGTTTTTATTGATGCTGATAAACCTAATTACCCCACATATTTCAATTTAATTATTGAGAAAATGAATCCCGGCGGAGTAATATTATCAGACAATGTTTTATGGAGCGGAAAGGTGGTAGAGCCGGTTAAACCCGATGACGAATCTACGCAAGCCCTTTTAAAATATAACAAAATGCTGGCAGAAGATGAACGTGTGGAAACCGTGATTTTACCTGTTCGAGATGGATTAACTTTAACGCGGGTTAAATAAAGCGTTTTCCGGAACGTTGATACACTAAGAAGAAAATAATGGCGAAAATAATCCCAACAGCAGCACCAACCAATACATCACCGGGATAATGAACTCCAACGTAAATTCGGCTTAGCATAAATAAGAGAGGCCAAATAAGCACTACCCAAATCCACGGGTACTTATGCTTCATCGATAGGATAAAAAACAAGGCAGCAGCAGCAGAAACCGCTGAATGACCCGAGAAAAAACTGTAATTGTCCGGGGTTTGTAGAATTCTAATCACATCGGCTATTTCAGGTTGGTTATTGGGCCTGAGCCGTAAAAAAAAGTTCTTCACTACATTGGTAAAACCATAAGTAGAAAGGGCCGTAGCAAGTATAAATAAACTGGTAAAAAGAGCTTTTTTCCAGTGAAAAGCTATAAAATAAAGAATAAAAAAAGTCACGTAAAGCGGAATCCAATTTTGGATAGTAGTTACGGTAATCCAAAAATTATCGTAGGTTTCAATTCCCAGTCCGTTAAGATATACAAACAGCTCGCGATCCCATTGTTTTAGCTGTTCTAACATAAAACTGATTAAAATCTACGTTTTACCGAACCGGTGATTTCATCAATATCTTCCTTCACTTTATCAATTTCACCTCTTACATCTTTAGAAATATCAGTATCTATACCTTGTTTTTCAGCACTTTTCTGAATTTCGGTCTTGATATCGTTGGATGCGTTACGAAGCATTTTCATTCCTTTTCCCATTCCGCGGGCAATGTCAGGAATTTTATCGGCACCAAAAACCATTACCAAAATAAACAGGATAAAGGCAATCTCGGCACCACTAATAAAAAGAGGTATGATGTTCATAGCAAAACAAATATAGCCACAAATTTAAGCATAAAAAAAGCCGACTCGTTAAAAGTCGGCTTAATTTATTTTAGTTTCCCAGACTCTCTTTGAATTCTTCAAATTTACTGGTTGTTTCCTCTTTTGGCCAGGTATTGTTGCTTACATCAACATCTGCTGTTTCAAGGTTTGGATCTACCACCATTTTCACGATTTCCTTATTGGTTGCAATAGTTTTTGTCGCTACCTCATCGTTCATTCTCCAAAGTTGTACCGGATATCTTTTCATTTCTGTAGAACCATCGGCATAAGTGAATTCAACGATTAAAGGCATTGGGATTCCTCCTGGTTTTTCAAAGGTTACCTGATAGAAATATTTAGGATCCTTTAATTTTGCTCTTTCTTCTTCAGAAAAATTATCCATTACGTACTCTTTTAGAGTAGGCGAATTTTCTAAAACAGATTTACCTTTCAGGCTTTCATCAAACTCTTCACTACCTTCTTCTACTACGTAAATTGCATCAATTTCCTCCGGATCTGCACCATAACGCTCTAAAAATTCTTTTCCTTTCTCTGTTACATTATCAGTAATATAAAGTTTTTGAACTTCTTTAATTCCCATATCTACATTGTGCGTAGTATAGAACCATCCTCTCCAAAACCAGTCTAAATCTACTGCTGAAGCATCTTCCATGGTTCTAAAAAAATCCTCAGGAGTTGGATGTTTAAACATCCAGCGGTGAGCAAATGTTTTGTAGGCGTAATCAAAAAGCTCGTGTCCCATTACAGTCTCACGAAGAATATTTAAGGCAGTAGCCGGTTTCCCGTAGGCATTATTTCCTAACTGGTAAACATTCTCCGGGTTAGACATAATTGGTGCGATATACTTTTGATTTCCTTTCATATAAGGAACAATTTTCGCTGGAATCCCTCTTCGAGAAGGATACTGCTCTAACGGACCAATAGCTTCTGGATATTTTTCACCAAACTTCTGCTCGGCTAGATACTGGCTAAAAGTATTTAAACCTTCGTCCATCCAACCCCACTGGCGTTCATCACTGTTTACGATCATTGGGAAAAAGTTATGCCCAATTTCGTGAATAATTACACTTATCATCCCGAATTTAACCCTATCGGAATATGTCCCATCCTCATCGGGACGGCCATAATTCCAGCAAATCATTGGGTATTCCATCCCTTGATTTCTTGCGTGAACGGAAACCGCTTTATGGTATGGATACTGAAAAGTTTGATCTGAATACGATTTTAGAGTACTGGCCACGGCTTTTGTTGACCATTCTTCCCAAAGTGGATTTCCTTCTTTTGGATAAAGGGAAACCGCCATTACATCTTTACCCATAACATCTGTAGCCATCATATCAAGAATAAATTTTCTTGAAGTAGAGAATCCAAAATCCCTAACCATATCGGCTTTATATTTCCAGGTTTTGGTTTTGCTAGAAAAAGACTTTTCGGCTTCTTCGGCTTCGGCCTGAGTCCTAACTATTACAGGTTCATCGTAAGATTTTTTGGCCTGCTCATAACGACGCATCATTTCTTTGGTATAAACCTCATCACGGTTTTGAAGTTCTCCTGTAGCTTCCATAATGTGATCTGCAGGAACGGTTATATCTACTTCATAATCACCAAAAGGTAGTGCAAACTCACCACTGCCCCAAAACTGCATATTCTGCCAGCCTTCCACATCGTTGTAAACCGCCATTCTTGGAAAGAATTGTGCAATTACATAAGCATTATTCCCATCTTCCGGAAAGTGCTCATAACCACTTCTTGCCCTATCGGTAATATGGTTGTTAATATTATACCACCATTTCATTTCAAACTCAAAAGATTCACCGGGCTCCAAAGCCTCTTCTAAATCTATTCTTAACATCGTTTGATTTATGGTATAATTTAATTTATCTCCATCGTGGGTTAATCCAACAATATTAAAACCACCATCAAAAGAATCTTCCATATGCTGATCTACAAAACGCTGAGGAGTGGCCACAGGGCTCATTCCACTAGGATTTCGCTCTAAAGCCGGCGCATCCTTTTTTCTAACATTCTGGTCTAATTGCACCCACAAATATTCTAATTTATCGGGAGAATTATTATAGTATGTGACCTCGGCCTCACCATCTAAACGGGTATTCTTATCGTCTAAAACGATATCCATTTTATAGTCGGCCTGGTTTTGATAATAGGCTTCCCCGGGAGATCCGGCACCGGTTCGGTATTGGTTTGGAGTTGCGAAGGTTTTATAAAGTTGTTTAAACTTATTATTATTTTCGTGACCTTCCTGTTTTGGTTGCTGTTCTTCGGCTTCCGAATCCTGGGCCTGAACACCACTTACAAAAAGCATCACCAAAGCGAAACTTAAGAGTCTTAATTTATTCATCAATTCTGTTTTAATTTAAAGATTGCTAAAAATAATTATTTTAATTAGTTTTTCCTCAAGGAAAAGTGAGTTTTTCTGTTTCCTGTTGCCGCATAAGCAATAAACTTTTGGTTTTTCCATTTACTTTTACGTGCACCACGTTTTTCTGGTCGTCAAAAAGATCGGTTAAGATTTCATTAGTAACTTCAATTTGATTGAAAGAAGCTACATTTTCAACTTCAATATAAAGTACCAACTGATCGGCATCGTATTCTTTCCCCAGATAATTTAGCTGAAGGTCTTCACCATTGGCATTTAATCTTAATTTTTGCCCAAGGTATTTTGAAATATTTTCGGCAACTGCTCCTTCTTCCGCTTCCTGTGAAAGCTGAATATCGGCATCAAAACGTTCATTTAAAACATTCTGAAAATCGTCTATAAAAACACGGGTTATAATTTGCAAACTTTGCTCCTCGTTATTGTATTCAATCTCAGTAACGCTTAGGTAAAACTCGTGAGCGCCAGACTTAAATGCCGAAAGCAAAAAAAAGCTAGCCAGGATTAAGCTTATCTTTCTCATTGATCTTTTTCTATTCTATAACAAATATTAATCCAAAGCACTTAAAGCTTTAAATTCAACGGATTTGGATTTAAAAAACTCGTACAATTCTAAAGGATTCTCCAGCAGAATTTCCAAATCGTAATTTTCAGCACAATAATACACAAAATTCATCACCTCATCCTTCGGGATTTCGAAGTCTTCAATTAAAGTATTTTCAGAAATTAAATAGATCGCTTTTTCAATAGTAAATTTAAATTCATCCTTTGCTTTTCTTTTCTTTAGCCACGCCGTCCTGCCACTAATGGCATTTATAACGGGATCTAATGGAATTGTGCCGGTTAACGCACCTAAAATAGAAAGCCTGCTACCTCCAGGACCTGTGGTAGCCGTAAATAATTGCCTTTCTACCTGTGAAGGTGGCGGTTTCCTGGCCATTGGCGCATTTAAATCGAATTTATTAAAAATTTTTATTCTTGAAATATCATTGCCTAAATTCCCGGATAGATTGTGAAGTTTTACCTCATCTAATTCGGTAAGATCTTCCTCTAGTTTAATTGTAAAATTGTTTTGCTGAAGTTTTTCACGACTTACTACAATTGTTTTCTTTCTATATTGAACCGAAGAAAAAACTAAAGAGTCTCCAATATTTACTTCTACAGAAAAACGACCTGAAAGTTCCCTTACACCACCTATTTGCCTTGTAACATTAATAATATGAACCGGCGAGTTAAGAGGTTCTTCCGTAATTATCTGGCCAGATAAAATTGTTTTCTCTTGCGAAAAAGCTGAAACAGCAATTAGCACAAAAACTAACAGAAACGAACTTTTATTCCTCGATAAACTCATTATACTTCGGGACCATTTCCTTTAGGAATTCCATTAAAACCAGAGGGTCGTTTTTATTGACCAATTCTTTAAAATTTGGCTTTAAACTACAATAGTAGAGAAAATCCATAATTTTATTCTCGGGTAAAAATAAGGTTTCAGTAAAATATTCATCGGGAACAAATTCTCTGGCCTTATAAACCAGTGTGCTTAATCTGTTATTTTCTATAGCTTTTTTGAGTTTTTTATTTTCTCCCGAAATCGCTCCGTAAATGAGCCCGACAGGATCCATAGGGCTACTCATGGCAGCCAATTTACGTTCTTCAATACTTAAAGGTTCTTTATCTGAAAGGGCAAAGCCAATAATCCTTGGGTCAAAAGTTTTAATATCATCGATATCATTTGCAAGGTTTCCACTTAATTGATGAAGTCTTACTTCATCTAACTCTGTGAGATCTTTGTGTAATTCGATTTCTAATAAACCAGAGGATAAAATTTCGGAAGTAATCAGGATTTCTTTTTTTTGAAATTGTACCGACGAAAATAATAACAAATCATTTTCACTTACCTCAACCGAAAATTCCCCACTTGCTTCGGTTACCGTTCCTTTTTCAGCTGTAATATTTATAATGTGGATTGGAGCTTCAATAGAATCGGCAAGTATTTTTCCCTTGAGCATTATACTTTCCTGGGAAAACAAATGGGTTGAAAAAATGAGCAGAAATATAAGAAAGAAGCTGCTTTTCATCTATTCCCCAATAAGTTTTAAATACGCAATGCTTTCATTTTCAAGAAAAATAGCAAGTTCAAAAGCATTTTGATCCCTAATCAAACTTTCATTTATTCCTTTTTCAAAAACATAGACAAGAAAATTATAAATATGTGAAGTTTCTATTTTAAGGTGATTAGAAAAGAAATAATCATCAAATTTACTACGTACGTTTTTAACAAAATCAATTTGACTGGCTTTCGGGCTCACCCTCTTTTTACTCCCAATGTTCCCAAAATTCTTATTTCCGGTAATTAGACTTCCTATAGATTTGAAGTTAAGTCCGTTTTTCATAGTCCTTCCGGCCTGGGTGTTATCGAAAGCCGCATTGGGCGTACCTCTTGGTGGAATGTAATTTATGGGTGGCGGGGCAACACTTATCACCGGCATATCTATTACCTTTATATCAGCAATATCTTCTCCGAGATTTCCGCTAAGATTATGAACCCTTACCTGATCGAGTTCGGTAAGGGCGGGGATTAATTCTATATTTAGTGTTTCTTCTTTAAGAATTTCAGAAGTAATCTTAATTTCTTTCCGCTGAAATTGGACCGAAGAAATGAGTAATAAATCATTTTCTGATACTTCAATATTAAAATTTCCCGCTTTATCACTTACGCTACCTTTCTCCTGGGTTAAATTGATAATGTGAATGGGCGCTTCAATACTATCGGCTTTAATTTTACCGGTGAGTTGTTGTTTTTCCTGGGCACTTACCGCAAGTGCAAAACACAGCAATAAGACTGATAAAAAGTATTTCATTGATTGATGTTGATGATTGATGATGATTATTCGGACTTATTCACGATTGTGAAAAGCTTTATATTCTTCACTCTTTTCTATTAAAAATTCAATAAGGTTTAGTTCGTTTCCATCTTCCAGTAGGTCATTATCCAGGCCGTGATCTGTGACATAATAAATAAAGTCACTTATTTTATCTTTTTCTATATTCAGATTTGCTCTAAAAAACTCATCGTCATAAAGATCCCGTAATTTTTCGTCTAATTCCTGTTTGGTAAAAGGATTGTTTTCAACTTCAGCACCAACAAGTAATTTAAAAATATTCACAAAGTTGAGTCCGTTTACCAGCCTTGTATTACCAGCGGCAAGGGCAGCATTTCTACCCGGGCCCATTAAAGAATCGGGTTGCCTTCTAACATTCATCGCTTCCAAATCAGCTGCAGAATACCTGGGAACCTCAGGGTCATTAACCTCAATTCTGGCCACATCTACCCTAATATCACCTGAAAGTTTATTATCAGATAGAAGTACCTCTGGCAATTCGGTTACGGTTTCGGTAAGAAAAACATTCATTTCCCCAGAGTTTATAACACCCTCTTCTACCACCACTCTAAATTCTTCAAATTGTATGGAAGAAAATACCACCGTATCATTGAGCCCTACGCGCAATTTAAATTCCCCGTCAGGATTAGCGATAGTACCCCTGGAAGTATTCTGATTAAAAATCGTCATTCCTTCGGGAGTATCATTTTCGGGAACAATAATATTACCGTTAACCAGAATTCGTTCTTTTTCCTGGGCAATTAAAATACTGCTGAAGAAAATTAGAGTAATATATAAAGTGTTTTTTAGCATAGTTGTAGATTTCATATAAATAAAGAAACAATTCTTACTACTTATTTATAGTAAAGCAGCTTGTAAACTTTTGTTAAAACCCCTATTTAGAGTAATTTTAGGACAATATATATTATACTCGCACTAGAAAAATTTTAAATATGAGCAAAGCTTTATTAGCCAGCACCTCAACTTTACACGACCAGGAATATCTGGAATATCTAATTCCGGAACTAAAAGTATTTTTCAGCGAAACCGAAGAAGTGATCTTTATTCCCTTTGCCCGCCCCGGCGGAATTTCTCACGATGAATACACTAAAAAAGCAGCAGAAGCTTTCAAAAAGGCCGGAATAAGTTTACGTGGAATTCATGAGTTTGAAAATATGACTGAAGCTATATCTTCAGCTAAAGGAATTTTCACCGGTGGGGGCAATACTTTTCTATTAGTTTCTGAACTCTACCGAAATAAATTAATGCAACCTCTTCGAGAAAGTATCCTAAACGGTTGTGCTTATATGGGAACCAGCGCCGGAACCAATATTGCCGGCTTAACTATGCAAACAACCAACGATATGCCCATTGTTTATCCGCCGACTTTTAAAACGCTGGGTATAGTTCCTTTTAACATAAATCCGCATTATTTAGATCCCGATACAAATTCTACCCATAAAGGAGAAACGAGAGAAACGCGTATTAAAGAATTCCATACCATAAATACCCAACCGGTTGTTGGACTTCGGGAAGGTAGCTGGTTATTGGTTTCAGATAATAAAATTGAGTTAAAAGGGACCTTGAGCGCTCGTATTTTTAAAACAGAAAAATTACCTTTCGAAATAGAAACCAATTCAGACCTAAGCGAATTAAATTAATATGGATTACCAAAAAATATTAAACACTATTAACGACGAATTGAGTTACCGGGACGTAACAGGCAAAGTTGCTTCTTATATTCCGGAACTTGCCAAAGTAGATCCCCGTAAATTTGGAATGCATGTTTATTGTGGAGACCGCCAACATTTTAGTTTTGGCGATAGCGAAGAACTCTTTTCTATTCAGAGTATATCTAAGGTTTTTAGCCTTTCTATGGCTATGCGTATTATGGGCGAAGATCTTTGGGACCGGGTAGACGTAGAACCATCGGGAGATCCATTTAATTCTTTAAGTCAGTTAGAATATGAAAGCGGTGTACCTCGAAATCCTTTTATTAACGCGGGTGCTTTAGTAATTTCAGATATTTTGGTAGACCAATTAGAAGACCCAAAACAAGAATTATTAGATTTTGTTAGAAAAATCACAGAAGACAATAGTATTAATTTTGATCCCAAAATCGCGGCTTCAGAAAGATCTACTGGTTACAGAAATGTTGCCCTGGTAAATTATATGAAAGCGCTTGGGAATATTAAATGTGAAGTAGAACCTATTGTAGACTTTTACTTTCACCTTTGTTCCCTGGCTATGTCCTGTAAGCAGTTATCGCAAGCTTTTATGATTTTCGCCAATAAGGGTAAGATATTAAGTACAGATGAAGAAATTTTAACCCCTACTACGGTAAAAAGGATTAATTCTTTAATGCAAACCTGTGGTTTCTATGATGAAGCAGGAGAATTTAGTTTTGAAGTAGGATTACCGGGGAAGAGTGGTGTTGGCGGTGGAATAGTTGCCATTCATCCAGATCAATATTCAGTAGCGGTTTGGAGTCCTATTTTAAATGAAAAAGGAAACTCAGAGTTAGGTATGAAAGCTTTAGAACGCCTTACTACCTTAACCGGTCTTTCGGTTTTTTAAACCTAAAAACTATTAAAAATAAAAAATGCTTTCCGCAAACGCAGAAAGCATTTTTCTATAATTGAACACTGTAATATTATTAAAGCTCAGCTACGTGCTTTGTAAGTTGCGATTTTAAGTTCGCAGCTTTATTGTCGTGTATAATATTTTTCTTTGCCAATTTATCTACCATAGAGATAACAGAAGGCAAAAGAGCTTCAGCTTCTTTCTTCTCAGAATCTTTCAATTTTTTAATTGCGTTTCTGGTAGTTTTATGCTGGTAGCGATTTCTAAGACGTTTAGTCTCATTGCTACGAATCCTCTTTAATGCTGACTTGTGATTTGCCATTACAAAATTGCTTTAATTATTTTTTAAAAGTAGTCCGTAGGGGAATCGAACCCCTGTTACCAGGATGAAAACCTGGCGTCCTAACCCCTAGACGAACGGACCATTAATTTATTTCAAATTGCCTTTTCAGGACTTTAAAAACACACTACTAAAACCTGTGTTCTTTTGTAGTCCGTAGGGGAATCGAACCCCTGTTACCAGGATGAAAACCTGGCGTCCTAACCCCTAGACGAACGGACCATTTTTTTGTTTCAATGCGGATGCAAAAATACAACTATTTTTGAATGCCGCAAGAGTTGAACAAAAAAAATTTAAAATTTAATAAGCCTTCGCAAAAAGTACTCTTTGCTCTGAAGGTTTACCAGTAAGCACACAGCTTCCCGACTCCTTTTCGGAATTAAATGGTATACAGCGAATTGTGGCTTTGGTTAGCCCTTTTATTTTGTTTTCTGTCTCTGTAGTTCCATCCCAATGCGCAGAAATAAATCCACCTTTTTCTTTTAAAACTTTTTTAAATTCATCAAAAGAATCTACTTCGGTGATATGTTCGTTTCTAAATTTGTAAGCTTTGTCAAATAAAGTGTCTTGCATTTCAACCATTAGGTGCTTCACCTTCTCCACTACTTCATCCTGATTTACAAACTCTTTAGTTAGTGTATCCCTTCTTGCAAGTTCCACACTTCCTTTTTCAAGATCTTTTGGACCTATAGCCAGTCTTACCGGCACACCCTGCAATTCGTATTGCGCAAACTTCCAGCCAGGCTTTTGAGTGTCTCTGTCGTCATATTTAACCGAAATACCAGCCTCTTTAAGATCATCGGCAAGTTTATTCGCAACTTGAGAGATTGCTTCTAATTGTTCTTCTCCTTTATATATAGGTACAATCACAACTTGTGTAGGCGCTAAATTTGGAGGAAGCACTAAACCGTTATCATCACTATGCGTCATAATAAGCGCTCCCATTAACCGTGTAGAAACACCCCAGGAGGTTGCCCATACATTTTCTAATTTCCCTTCTTTAGAAGTAAATTTCACATCAAAAGCTTTTGCAAAGTTCTGACCTAAAAAGTGAGAAGTTCCTGCTTGCAGTGCTTTCCCATCCTGCATCATTGCTTCAATGCAATAAGTTTCTACAGCCCCGGCAAAGCGTTCACTTTCGGTTTTACTTCCCTTTATAACCGGCATTGCCATAAATTTCTCGGCAAATTCGGCATAAATATTATTCATTAATTCAGTTTCCTCCAAGGCTTCCTGTTTGGTGGCGTGAGCGGTATGCCCTTCCTGCCAGAGAAATTCTGAAGTTCTCAAAAACAAACGGGTTCGCATTTCCCAGCGAACCACATTGGCCCATTGGTTGATTTTAATAGGAAGATCTCTGTAAGATTGAATCCAGTTTTTGTAAGTATTCCATATAATAGCTTCAGAGGTTGGTCTCACTACAAGTTCCTCTTCCAGTTTAGCATCAGGATCTACTATTAATTTAGATTTATCGTTAGGATCTGTCTTAAGCCTGTAATGAGTAACCACGGCACATTCTTTCGCGAAACCTTCGGCATTTTTTTCTTCAGCTTCAAAGAGATGCTTAGGAACAAAAAGCGGAAAATAAGCATTTTGGTGGCCGGTTTCCTTGAACATTTTATCAAGCTGGGCCTGCATTTTTTCCCAAATGGCGAACCCGTAGGGTTTAATAACCATACAACCCCGAACTGCGGAATTTTCAGCTAAATCGGCTTTTACCACCAATTCGTTGTACCATTTTGAATAATCTTCGCTTCTTTTGGTTAACTTTTTACTCATTCTCTGAATTTGGCATAAATCTTGTATTTTATTAAACACAATCTAAATGCAGGTTTAGTTAGCGCAAAACTAACTATTTTTGTAATGTTCAACAATAAAATACTAAGCTAATGATACGCAATTACGACTTACACAAGAAAGCAATTCTATTTGTTGCTCCTATGTTCTTGCTATTGTTAGCATCTTGCGGTTCTTACCAGTATTCTGGTTATGAGGATGGGATCTATGGTGATTCTAACCAACAGCAATCAACTGCTGAAGAGCCATCCCAATATGCTAATAATAATCAGGATCAGGGAAATTCATATTATAAGAACCTTTTTTCAGAAAAATCAGAATTTTATGGCCAGATGGCCGATGAGATCGTCTTTACCGATGTAGAATCTTACTCTTCTGCTGATGGTGCTGAAGATGAAATTTATTATGAAGACCAACAAGCCTATGTGGGCGGAAGAGCTCCCTGGGGTGAAGATCCAGATCAATATACCATAAACATTTATAATACCGGTTTTCATGGTGGGTTTTACAATCCTTGGAGATGGAACAGTCTTGGTTTTGGAGGCTTCTATAATGATCTATGGTGGGATCCCTTTTACGCTCCTTGGGGCGGTGGCTTTGGCCCATGGGGAGCAGTAGGTTACGGCCCCTGGCAAGGAGGCTTTTTAGGTCCCTGGGGTGGCGGTTTTGCCTACGGCCCTAGATGGGGCTGGGGTAATCGCTTTGGCTACGGATTCGGATATGGCGGCTTCGGTGGGGGATTTTATAATCCACACTGGGCAAGAAGAGGCTTTATAAATAATCCATATTATAATAATCGCACTAATTATAGAGATGTAGCTTATAATAGTGGTAGAAGGGCTAGTTATTCAGATTATGGAACCAATTCAAGAGACAATGTTTCCCGCATAAGAAGTAATGAATCTTCTTACTCCAGAAGCATCAGAAATATTAGAAGCAATGATAATGCTACAAGAAGCAGAAGTTATTCCAGAAGTAATGCTGATAACTCTAATATTTATTCACGTTCTAACAGAAGAAGCGAACCGGCGAGAGTCAACACTTCTTCTACCAGGAGAAACTCGGCAATAAATAGCTCTAATAGAAGTTCAAGATCTAATTCTACTTATAATAGGTCTTCTAATAGATCTTCAAGAAGTAGTGGTACTGTTCGCAGTAGCTCAAGTAGTTCTAGAAGCTCTGGAACAAGAAGTTCAGGCGGAGGTCGCTCTTCCTCTTCTAGAGGAGGCGGTAGAGGATAATAAACTCCTAACTTGAATGATATAGCGTATAAAATTATTGAACCAACCTTACAGTTATCCACTGTAAGGTTTTTTCTGAAATCATTAATTATACAGCCGGTCTTAAGGCTGGAAAAAAACCGTAAAAGGAATTAAAAATAGTTTATGAAAAATATATTTATAATAATGAGCGTCCTTTTTATAGCAGGAGGCGCCCAGGCCCAGAATATTACCGATGCTTATAGATACAGTTCTGAAGAGTTGAACGGGACCGCAAGGTTCCAGTCTCTTAGCGGTGCTTTTGGTGCACTGGGAGGAGATTTATCAGCCATTACTGTAAACCCGGCTAGTTCTGCCGTCTTCCTTAATTCTTTTGGAACGATGACATTTTCCCATCGTTCTACTAATAAAAATGTAGATTATTTTGGAACAGGAACTACTAATGAAAATTCAGATTTTAATTTCAATCAGGCCGGTGGAGTACTTGTTTTTGACACTAGAAGTGATAGCCCCTGGAGAAAATTCAGTTTAGGCTTAAATTACAGTCAGACAAATAATTTTGACGATGCTTTCCTGGCTACAGGAACCAGCCAAACTTCTATAGACCAGTACTTTCTAAATTATGCTAACGGCATACCCTTAGACTTGCTACAAACCCGTGAAGACGAAAGTGTCTCTGATCTTTATTCTTACCTTGGAGAAAACGAAGGTTTTGGAGCGCAACAGGCCTTTTTAGGATATCAGGGATATGTTATAGACCAGGCAGAGGATTCGCCCGAAAACACTTCGTATAATTCGTTTATAAGCCCGGGTAATTTTAACCAGGAATACCGCTCGGTGGCCACAGGACTAAACGGAAAATTTTCTTTCAATTTTGGTACGCAGTTTAGAGATTTTCTTTATCTCGGCGCAAATCTAAATACACATTTTCTAAATTACGATCGTTCCACAAGATTCAGAGAGAATAATAATAATTCAGGTAGTGCTACTAATCAGGTGATTTTTAATAATAACCTAAGTACAACCGGAGACGGATTTTCGTTTCAATTAGGAGCCATTGCAAAAGTAAGCGAGAGGTTTAGGGTTGGAGCATCCTACCACTCTCCTACCTGGTTTAATATTATTGAAGAAGCCACCCAATATCTTGAAACCAATAACGATGCTAATGAGCGTGTTGTTGTAGACCCAAACGTATTAAATCTTTACCCTGATTATAACCTTAAAACACCAGGTAAAATCACAGGTAGCCTTGCCGTTTTATTTGGCACTAAAGGATTGATTAGTTTTGATTATTCTTATAAAGATTATTCTGCCACTGAATTCAGACCTACAGATGATCCCGAATTTGATTTTCAGAATAGTCTAATCTCAGAAGAACTTCAGGCTGCTTCTACCTTTAGGTTAGGTGGAGAATATAGAATTAATAACTGGAGTTTAAGAGGTGGTTATCGTTTTGAACAAAGTCCTTATGCCAATGAATCTACTATAGGTGATTTAACAGGCTACTCAGGAGGTATTGGTTATGATTTTGGAAGCATGAAATTAGACCTGGCATACACCAATGCAAATTATGAGGAAAATGCAAGATTATACGAAACAGGATTAACAAATACCGCAAACATTGATAGAGATCTTTCTAAAGTAATTTTATCACTAAGCTTCGGTTTATAAGAAATATATCTTACTTAAATTTCAAAAAACGCCCCTAACGGGCGTTTTTTATTGTCTAATTCTTACAAAATATCAACCAAAATAGAACTATATAACTATTTTTCAGTAACTTAGAGAACCTATTTATTAAGCCTCATCTATCATAGCTGAATTATTAACTCTTAATTACACAGCTTATGAAATCAATTTTTTACTGGATGATGCTAATTCCATTTTTAGTATTCTCCCAAAACGAACAAAATAACAGTGAGGAATACCTTATTGTTGGCACTACTATTTTTTCTGCTAAAAGCGATAAAATGAAGGAGTTTTCTGAAGGAATGAGAAACCACAACGAGCAATTTCATGCGGAAGGGCCGATGGGCGTAAGAGTTTTCAACATTATGAACGGCCAAAATGCGAACAGTTTTATGGCGGTTATGGGGCCAATGCCCTGGAGTGCTTTAGATGAAGCTATGGATAATACCGCTCACGATGAAGACTGGTCTACAAATGTGGTACCCTACATAGCCGAAGAAGAAGAAACCACTTTCTGGAAATTTCACAACAAACTCTCCCATTTCCCAACAAATTTTGAAATGAATAAACTAAAAGTGACGGTGTGGGATATTGAAAGAGGTGAATATGAAAACATGACTTCTGGCCTGGAAAAAGTAACCAAAGTTTTTAAAGAAAAAAGGCCTGAAATGCCATTTGGCATTTACACAAACGAATTCACTTCCACCCAATCAGGTCAGGATCTATCTGTAGTTCAATTTTTTGATGACTTTTCCTGGCTTGGAAAAAACCAGAAACTAAAAGAAAAATATGATGAAGTTCACGGTTCGGGAAGTTTCGATAATTTTTTAAAAGACTGGATGAAAACCACCAAAGGGGGTTCACAAGAATTATGGGTTTACAATCCTAAGTTAAGCGGACTCGGCCCACAGGTTACCACATCTACACAAGATTAAAGCATATAACTAATAAAATTATATTGCGACAATTTTAGAGCCTGCTTCAAATTTATTTTGAAAGCAGGCTTTAAATATTTTCATCACAATATTTCATCATTCTCCTTAAGCTCTCTTACCTGCATTAGATTAAATACTGTTTGAAAAAACTATTTTAATTCCTAAAAAAATTAGATTTTCTTACCTTGTAAAAAATTAATAGCCAATCATGTTTGAGTTTGACCAGGAAACCTGGATTTACTTCGCGCTCATTGCGGTCTTTCTTATATATTTTATCTGGAATTCCCGCAGAGCGAAAAAGGAGCGAAAAGCACGTAAAAATAAAAACTTCAGAAGAAGATATATTGAACGTCGAAGAGAGGAAAAATCGGAAACATAAACCTGATTCTCTACTTACCAAAACCATTCGCTTAAGTCTTCATTTTGTACCTTTGAAAAGTAGACTACCCAGAGGCAAAGCCTCAAGTGGCATTATTTGAAAATACATCTTGATTTCGAGACGGGCCTCGTAGCATTTAAATCTCGATTATCGAGTGAACTTGTAATAAACCTACAAAGTATTAAGTAGAAAAAACAAAACTTTTATATGAAGATTTATACTAAAACCGGTGATAAGGGTACTACCGCTCTTTTCGGAGGCACGAGAGTTCCCAAACATCATATTCGAATAGAGAGTTACGGGACGGTAGATGAACTTAATTCACACATTGGGCTAATTCGCGATCAGGATACGGGAGATCACACCAAGCAGATTCTAAGTAGAATTCAGGATAGACTTTTTACTATTGGTTCTACTTTGGCTACAGATCCTGAAAAACAAAAATTAAAAAGCGGAAAAGACCGGTTGAACATTCCAAAAATTTCTGAAGAAGACATTGAAATGTTGGAAAAAGAAATGGATAAGATGAATGATAATCTTCCTGAGATGACTCATTTCGTTCTTCCCGGCGGGCATCAAAGCGTGTCATTCTGTCACATAGCACGTTGCGTTTGCCGCCGTGCAGAGCGACTTGCCACCGCTTTATATGAAATCGAAGCTTTTGATGATAGGGTTTTACAATATCTCAATAGACTTTCTGACTACCTATTTGTGCTGGCACGGATGTTGTCTAAAAGATTAAAGGCCGAGGAGGTGAAATGGATTCCCGAAAAATCTTAATCGCTTCCTAAAGCTTTAGCAAGAAATATTCAGTAAAATCTATAATTTTTGCGTATGTTCTTAACGGTATTGATTAAATAATAGATTTTTTTCTTGGCTATTACCACAAAAAATTTATTTTTGCAAAAATAATAAACCTGAGCAACCCATGTATTGGACTTTAGAATTAGCATCTTATTTAAGTGATGCACCCTGGCCTGCAACTAAAGACGAATTAATTGATTACGCCATTAGAACAGGTGCTCCGCTAGAAGTAGTAGAAAACCTACAGGCAATTGAAGATGAAGGAGATTCGTATGATTCTATTGAGGAGATTTGGCCCGATTATCCTACTGACGAAGATTATCTTTGGAATGAGGATGAATATTAAATAACAACACGCAAAAAATAGAAAAAAGTCTCCAAAGTGAGGCTTTTTTTTTGCGTACATTTAAACCCCGTATTAAACAAAAACCATTATGGATTTTTTAAATTCTGTATTAAAAGTATTTGTTGGCGATAAATCAAAAAAAGACGTCAAGGAAATACAACCCATAGTCGAAAAGATCAAGGCGCTGGAAGGTGAGTTTGAAGCCCTGTCTATAGACGAACTTAGAGCAAAAACGACAAGTTTTAAAGCGAAAATCGCTGAAGCTTTAAAAGATATAAACAAGCAAATTGAAGAATTGGAAGCTGAGGCTGATGCCAGCGACGATATTACCCGAAAGGAAGATATTTATGCCGAAATTGATGCGTTAAAAGCCAAATCTTACGAAACTTCTGAAGGGGTTTTAAACGATATTCTTCCGGAAGCTTTTGCTACTGTAAAAGAAACTGCGAAACGCTTTTTCCATAACGAACAAATAAAAGTTACTGCATCAGAATTTGATCGTGAGATTTCTGGAGAGAAAGATTATGTAAATCTTGATGGAGACCACGCCATCTGGAATAACTCCTGGGATGCTGCCGGAAAACCGGTAACCTGGGATATGATTCATTACGATGTTCAGCTAATTGGTGGTGTGGCAATGCACCAGGGAAAAATTGCAGAAATGCAAACCGGTGAAGGTAAAACCCTTGTGGCTACCTTACCTATGTATCTCAACGCACTAACAGGAAACGGGGTTCACCTCGTAACAGTAAACGATTACCTGGCAAAAAGGGATAGCGCCTGGATGGCACCTATTTTTGAATTCCACGGCTTAAGTGTAGATTGTATAGATTACCACAGGCCTAATTCTGCATCAAGAAGAAAAGCCTATAATGCCGATATCACTTACGGAACCAATAACGAATTTGGTTTCGATTATTTACGCGATAATATGTCTCACGCACCAAACGATTTGGTACAGCGCCCGCATAATTTTGCGATTGTAGATGAGGTGGATTCGGTTTTAATAGATGATGCACGTACGCCGCTTATTATTTCCGGACCTATCCCAAAAGGGGATGTTCACGAATTTAATGAACTAAAACCTGCAATTTCAAATATTGTAGAATTACAAAGAAAACACCTTACTAAGGTTCTGGCGGAAGCTAAAAAGCTTATCAAAGAAGGAAACACCAAAGACGGTGCATTCTTATTGCTTAGGGTTTACCGCGGACTTCCAAAGAATAAAGCTTTAATAAAATTTTTGAGTGAAGAAGGTATAAAACAATTACTGCAGAAGACCGAAAATCATTATATGCAGGATAATAACCGCGAAATGCCAAAAGTAGACGCGGACCTTTATTTCACTATTGAAGAAAAAAGCAATCAAATAGACCTTACCGATAAAGGTATTGAGTTCCTTTCTGCTGATGGAGATTCCGATTTCTTTGTAATGCCTGAAATGGGGATGGAAATCGCCAAGATTGAAAAAGAAGGACTTCCTAAGGAAGAAGAAGCTGAGAAGAAAGAAGAATTATTTAGAGATTACAGCGTAAAAAGTGAACGTATTCACACGCTTCGCCAATTGCTTAAAGCCTATACCTTATTCGAAAAAGATGACGAATATGTGGTAATAGATAACAAGGTGAAAATCGTAGACGAGCAGACCGGTCGTATTATGGACGGGCGTCGTTATAGCGATGGTTTACACCAGGCAATTGAAGCCAAGGAAAATGTGAAAATTGAAGATGCTACACAAACTTTTGCTACCGTAACCCTTCAGAATTACTTTAGAATGTACGGCAAGTTATCTGGTATGACAGGTACTGCGGTAACTGAAGCAGGAGAATTGTGGGAAATCTACAAGCTGGATGTGGTAGAAATTCCTACCAACCGTCCCCTTGCAAGAAAAGATAAAGACGATTTGGTTTATAAAACCAAACGCGAAAAATATAACGCGGTTATAGATCACGTTACCGATCTTTCTAATGCCGGAAGACCTGTACTTATTGGTACAACTTCGGTAGAAATTTCAGAATTGCTTTCCAGAATGCTGAAATTGAGAAATGTGCCGCATAACGTACTTAACGCGAAACTGCACAAGAGAGAGGCCGATATTGTTGCTGAAGCAGGTAAATCTGGTATTGTGACTATTGCTACCAACATGGCGGGTCGTGGTACCGATATTAAATTAAGCAAAGAAGTTAAAGAAGCCGGTGGTCTGGCCATTGTAGGTACAGAGCGCCACGATTCACGTCGTGTAGACCGTCAGTTAAGAGGTCGTGCAGGCCGTCAGGGAGATCCGGGAAGTTCCCAGTTCTATGTATCGCTTGAAGACAACCTGATGCGTCTATTTGGCTCTGAAAGGATTGCAAAATTAATGGATAAAATGGGACTGGAAGAAGGTGAAGTAATTCAGCATTCTATGATCTCAAAATCCATTGAACGAGCGCAGAAAAAAGTAGAGGAAAATAACTTCGGAATTAGAAAACGTTTGCTGGAATATGATGATGTGATGAACGCCCAGCGGGAAGTGATTTACAAACGTCGTTACCACGCATTATTTGGCGACAGGCTTAAGGTTGATATCGCAAATATGATCTTTGATACTTCTGAAGCGATCACCGAAAATAATAAAATTGCCCAGGATTATAAGAATTTTGAATTTGAGCTGATAAGGTATTTCTCTATGAGTGCCCCGGTTTCAGAAGAAGAATTTGAGAAAATGGGCGTACAAAAAATTTCCGGAATTGTTTATAAAGAAGCCTATAAGCATTACCAGGAAAAGATGAAGCACAGCGCTTCCAGGGCTTTCCCGGTAATTAAGCAGGTTTATGAAGACGAAAGCAACAATTTTGAAAGGATTTCAGTACCATTTTCAGATGGACAAAAAACGCTTCAGGTAGTTACCAATCTTGAAAAAGCTTATGAGAGCGAAGGTGTTCAGTTAGTTAAAGATTTCGAGAAAAATATAAGTCTCGCCATAATTGACGATGCCTGGAAAACCCACCTCCGCAAGATGGATGAGTTGAAGCAGAGTGTGCAGTTGGCGGTTCACGAGCAAAAAGATCCTTTATTGATCTATAAATTCGAAGCTTTTGAATTGTTTAAAGCGATGCTTGATCAGGTAAACCGTGATGTGATTTCTTTCCTTTTCAAAGGGGAAATTCCGGAAGGCAATGTTTCCAGTATTCAGGAAGCGAGACAACGTAAAAAAGAGAAAGTTGAAACCCAGAAGGAAGAAATTCCTAATATAGATGAAAGAGCTGCGCAAAGCCGTGCTGCCGGGAATACCCAACAGCAACGTCGCCCTCAGGTTACAGAAACTATCACCAGGGACCAACCAAAAATTGGCCGTAATGATAAAGTAACCATTAAAAATGTAATGAGCGGTGAAAATAAAACCCTTAAATACAAACAAGCGATCCCGCTTATTGAAAAAGGAGATTGGGTTGTGGTAAATCAATAATTTAATTTCAAATTATATAAAAGGGCTGTCTAAAACTCCTAAATACGGGAACTTTTAGTTAGCCCTTTCTTTTTTTGAGTAAATTAGCTTTCCAACTAACCGATCAAAAAAATGAAAAACTACCAGATAGAAATAAAGTGGGGAGTTATTTTCTTCGCTGCCTCTTTACTTTGGATGTATTTTGAAAAACTTATGGGTTGGCACGATGTGCTAATCGCTAAGCATCCAATCTTTACGAATTTTTTCGGTTTAATTGCAATTGCGGTTTACCTATTTGCCATTCACGATAAAAGAAAGAATTTTTTCCGCGGGAAAATGAGCTGGAAACAGGGATTTGTTTCAGGAGTAATTTTAAGCATCGTCATTGCCCTGCTTTCCCCTATCGGACAACTAATTACACACTACCTTATCTCTCCTGATTTTTTTGAAAATGCCATAGAAAGCAGTGTAGATAGGAATGCTATGAAACGTGAAGACGCCGAAGCTTATTTTAATCTAAGCTCATACATTGTACAATCTATTGCAGGTGCATTAATGTTCGGCGTAGTAACCGCTGCTATAGCCGCGCTTATTTTGAAGAAAAAATAATCAGGAATTTCTTAATTTCAGTAAATAATTGGGATCCGGGCAATTTTGCAGGTAGAAATCAAGCTCCCTTCTGGAAGTCACACCGGGAAAATCTCCAATTTTTTCCACTAGATCTTCAATAATCTGAAAATGTAAATGCGGCGCATAATCGCCGTTTTCTTCCGGTGTTCCTAATTCAGCAATTTTCTCACCTTTCTTCACAAAAGTACCGGGAATGAGATCATTTAATGACGCCTTACTTAAATGCCCGTAAAGCGAATAGAACTTCTTTTCTTCAAATTTGTGTTCCAGAATAATGGTAGGGCCGTAATCCCCAATATTAGAATTATCGTTAAAGCTATGAATTCTCCCATCTAGAACTGCTAAAACATCGGTATAGGCATCAGCCCAAAAATCGAGTCCTAAGTGAATATTTCTGTTGCTGTTTTCATCTTCTGAAGATGTAAAAAGTTCACTTCTATTATAGAGTTTTCGCACTTCAGAATAACCTCCAAAAGCTACCTTTTTCCCGAAGGCATTTAAATATTCAGCGATATAATTAGAAAAAGCCCGGGAAGATAAAATATCTACTTTCCCGAGCTCTACATTATTTTCAGATAAATCTATTACTATATAATCTTCTGCCTTTAAATTCACATCTAAAACCTTGGTAAACCCTGAGGTTAGCTGTGAAAGAAATTCAGAAAAATTTGTGGTTCCCATAAGCGATCTTTTAAACGATTGGCCGTCTAAGAATCGCTAAAATTACACCTTGAAATCTAATTTAACAAGACTTCGCTAAAATTAGCTTTAATACTTATATTTCCACCCGAATCTTTAGCTTTATGAAAGCCGCTAAGCTTTTTATTATCATAAGATTCGCTACTTGTCACCTTCAAAGCATTGGGATGTTTAATATCGCTCTGCGTACCACTGTACATAAAATTAAATGCTGAAGAAGGTAAAGTCAGTTCTAAATCGCTATTTTCTAAATTGATGTCCAGGTTCTTGAAATTAGGTCCAACACTTGCGATATTCAATTCACCAAAATTCCCAGATAAAATCCCGGTATCTTCCACTTCACCGATATTTACATTACTCGAATTTGAGCTGAGTTTGATACTTTTTACTTTATTAATTTTAAAGTTTTTCACATATTTGGCATCCATAACCCCATACGACCAGTAATTAATATTCACAGGCGTATAGGCAGCTTCTACATTGGTGTTTTTACCGGTTATCCTATCGGCGGTTAGGTTACTGTGGGAAAGATCGGCGCGCAGATTATTGGTTGTTCCCGAGAGTTTTACCTCCCCGTGACGTACATCAAGCTTAAGTTTGGTATTCTTAGGCATTTTAAGATTTATGGTCTTTTTAGCTTTGGAATTACTTAAACCTATCACTTTGCTTCCATTTTCTGAATCTCCAAAACGAGCTTCCATTTGTGATCCAAACGATTCCCCCCAGGCTTCCATATCTTTCCCGAAACCTTCGGCCCACTTTTCCATAGATTTTTCAAATTCTTCGCTGTTAATATCCATTTTCATTTCGAAGTTCTTCTCCCAGTTTTCGGCATTCTTCTCAAACTGTGAAGCCCACTTCTCCATATCTTTTTCAAAATCATCTCCAAAATTTGCTTCTATCTCTTTTTCGAATTTTGCGATGTATTTATCCCCATCTTTTTTATAAGCTTCATAGTCAAACTTGATATTGCCCATTTTCTCACTGAACTCCGGTGGAAGCGGTGCTCCCATACTTTCGCCCATACTTTGCATTAACGGCGTCACCAAATTGTTCATTAATGGCTCTAGCATCTGCGGAAGGCTGGCCAACGGCTTTTCCAATCCGCTGAGATTTATATCTCCGTTCCATTGCATTCCTCCCCCAGAAGATATTGTCACTTCAGAAGCATCTCCTGAAGTATTTAATTTCCAACTAGCGAGTAGCTCATCTCTTTCTTCTTTCCCAATCTCATCGGTTTCTAAAGTGGCTTCAATTTTCACTTCATTTCTATCCCAGTAATCTACAATGATATTGGTATGACTGGCATCTATTTTCACTTCTACATCGCCGGAAGTTTTATAAGTTTTGTCCAGCTTCTTCGTTTGTGCGCCAAGTGTTACCGGAAGGCAGAGCAGCAGCGCAACTATTAAATTATACCTCATAGTTTTCATATTTGTTGTCCTTTGATTGTTTGATTTCTTTTAATTTGTTTTTCAGCTTATACAACAAATCAAGTCTTAGCTGAAGATTCGCGATCATCGCCTCCAGGGTTTGCTCGTTTGGCCCGGCTTCTTTAATTTCTACATTTAAACGTTGGTATTCCTTATCCAGTTCTGACATCTGGTTCATAAAAGAATCGATAAGGGCTTTATTCTCTGGCGTAATATTAATCTTGGAAAATTCAATATTGAGGCTCGCCATATAATAATCTTCGATTTTCTTAAATTCCGGGGACACTTCACTTAACTGAAAGTTATTTTCAGTCAGTGTTCCCTTATCTTCCTTTTCTTCTGAAGTTTCAGTTGGAGTATCTACTACTGAAGGTTCATTATTAAAATTATCTCCACTTGAATTCAGAAAAAAGAATCCAACGCCTAGTGCTACAATAAGGACCGCCGCTATTTTCAGAAAAAAGAATTTATTGCTTTTCCTTTCTGAAGGGAATTCTTTTTCCAGGCGATCTTCAAATCGCTTTTGGTGCCCTTTGGGTAAAGTATTAGGTTTAGGCTCCTTTTCATTTCTGAACATTTCTCTAATATCCTGTGCCATTTTTTATAGTCTTTAATTCTTCCTGCAATTTCTTCTTACCTCTGTGCACTAAAGTCCGCGAGGCTACCGGACTTATATTTAAAATCTCTGATATTTCTTCGTGGTCATAGCCTTCCATCAAAAATAACATCAGCGGATATTTATATTTCTCTGGAAGTTTTTCCATACTTTGCTTTATTTCTTCCATTCCAATTCCGTCGTCCACCTGCCAGTTGTCGTCCTCTTCGGCAGTGCTTAACACCTGTTCGTTTATAGCAACCAATTCAAGCTTTTTCGCTTTTAATTTATCTATACATTTATTGATCACAATGCGTTTAAGCCATGCGCCAAAAGTTACTTCTCCTGTAAACTGCTGGAGTTTTGCAAAGGCTTTTATAAAAGCTTCCTGCATCGCGTCTTCCGCTTCATACGGGTCTTTCAAAAAACGCAAGGCCACATAATGCATACCCTGACAATACTGATTGTAAAGCTTCAGCTGCGCCCTGCGATCTTGGTTTTTACAGGCTTCTATTAATTGATGCTGTATCATTTTTTTGATTGGTTGTACTATAAAGACGAAACTATTTTTGCAATGTTGCAAGCTTCCGTTAATTTTTTATTGAAAATAGGTTTTTCCTTTTTATTGGTTAAAAATTAAGTTTGCACGCTTTTTGAACTATACTTTTACAAAGTAAATTTATAATGAAAAAACCGGTAAAAACGTTTTTAAAAATTGGCGGAGTTATTATTGTCCTGGCTGCAGTATTGGTTTTTATAATGCGATACAGTACCAAAGCGCATAGCCCCGAAGACACGGTGAGTTATACGCAGGGAGACTTAAAGCTAGAGGTTTTTTATAACAGGCCATATAAAAAAGACAGGGTGATTTTCGGAAAACTCATTCCATACAATGAAGTTTGGCGAACCGGTGCCAACGAGGCTACTACTTTTGAGACCAATAAAGATATAATGGTAGACGGCTCCCTTTTGGAAGCCGGAAAATATACGCTATGGACCATCCCAATGGAAAATTCATGGAAAGTAATTTTTAATAAAAATATGTATCCGTGGGGAATTGATTTTGATGAAAAAGCCTATCGAGACCCGGCATTTGATGCACTGGTATTGGAAGTTTCAACCAAAGATTTAAAAAGGACTATGGAACAGTTCACCATTGGTTTTAACGAGAAAAATGAATTTATACATTTAAATTTAGCCTGGGATGAAACCCTGGTAAGCGTGCCTATAAAACCTGAAAAGGCATAAAAAAACAACCTCACGGGTTTTAAAACCTGTGAGGTTGTTTTTTACGTCACTCCTGAACTTGTTTCAGAGTCTAATTTCTTAGGAATTCTTAAAGTCTTAGATGCTGAAACAAGCAGCATGACTGAAAGAAAATTTCAAATATTTGCATTAATCCTCATCTACCAAAAGATTAAGAGTCACATCAATATTATCTCTTGTTGCTCTAGAATAAGGACAAACTTCGTGAGCTTCATTTACAAGTTTCTCACCGGTTTCTACGTCTACACCGGGCAAAAAGCAGTCTAACACTACTGCAAGCTGTAAATTTTCATCTTCAGTCTGACCTAATTTTACCACTGCGCTTACGCTAAGGTCTTCACCTAGTTCTATATCATGTTTTTTTGCTACTACTTGTAAAGCACTTCCAAAACAAGCAGAATATCCGGCTGCAAATAATTGCTCAGGATTGGTGAAATTTCCTCCTTCTCCACCCATAGATTTTGGCATACTTAATTTTACATCCAGTATTCCATCGTCACTTTTTGCATGACCTTTTCTTGCTCCTTTGGTAGTTACCGTTGTTTTATACAAATTTTTCATCGTTATTTAAGTTATATTAAATTAGGCTTGAATATACCAAGCAAAAACAAGGCTCACAAAAATCGAATTCATAAATTTGTCATAAATAAGTATAGTTTGAGCAAGAAAGACCACCAATCGGCATTAAATGAATCTGGTAGTAAGCCGGCTTCCAGTAATGTAAATCCGAATTCGGCTCAAAAAATTAGAGCTTCCCGCAAGAGTAAGTTTTTAGAACAAGACCTGCTTCAACAATTACTCGATGGCAATAAAACTGCGTTGAGCCGTGCAATTACTTTAGTAGAAAGTAATCAATTCTCACATAGGCAAAAAGCTCAACAACTTTTGGAGGGCGCCCTGCCCTATTCCCAAAAATCAATTAGAATCGGAATTACCGGCGTGCCAGGAGTTGGAAAAAGTACTTTTATAGAAAGTTTTGGCTCTTATTTAATTCAGCAGGGTAAAAAGGTGGCGGTTCTTGCGGTAGACCCCAGTAGTAGTGTTTCCCACGGAAGTATTTTAGGCGATAAAACAAGGATGGAAAACCTGGTAAAAGAAGAAAATGCTTTTATACGTCCCTCGGCTTCGGGTTCTTCTCTTGGTGGCGTTGCCAAAAAAACCCGCGAGAGTATTATTCTATGTGAAGCTGCGGGATTTGATGTGGTACTTATTGAAACCGTAGGCGTTGGCCAAAGTGAAACCACCGTACACAGTATGACCGATTTCTTTTTATTGCTGAAACTGGCCGGAGCCGGAGACGAACTGCAAGGAATAAAACGCGGAATTATAGAAATGGCCGATGCCATTGTGATTAATAAGGCCGATGGCGATAATATTAAAGCTGCGAGAGAGGCCAAACTGGAATTTAATCGTGCGCTTCAACTTTACCCTTCAAAAGAAAGTGGCTGGAAACCAAAAGTTGCCCTTAGTAGCGCTCTAAATCAAACCGGAATAGATAGTGTTTGGGAACTTATTTCTGAATTTCAGGAGATAGTGAAGGCCAATGGACATTTTCAGCAAAACCGAAAAGAGCAAAATAAATTCTGGCTTTTACAAACTATAAACGAGCATCTTAAAAACCGATTTTATCAAAATTCTATGATGAAAAAAGAATTGGAAGTTCAGCTGAAAGCTATCGAAAACAATAAGATTACCGCTTTTGCCGCAGCCGATCTGTTAATTGAAAAGTTTGATAAGCTGGATTAATCCTTCTTAAATATTTTTTGCTGCGCCAATTCGTGAAGTTTGTAGAAAATAAAACCTATAAGTCCTCCAATTAGCATTCCAACAATTATATCTCCGGGATAATGCACACCAAGATAAACCCGGCTATAAGCCACTAATAATGCCCAGGCAATTAGCCAGAATATCATCTTTGGAAATACTTTTCTAAATAATAACCCAAGAAAAATTGCCACGCCCATTGAATTGGAAGCGTGCGCAGAAAAGAACCCGTAAGAGCCGCAACGAACTGCGACAAAACGAGCATATTCCATTATCCCTTCCTGCCGGCAGGGCCTTAAACGTTCAAAAGCATCTTTGAAAACATTTCCCAACTGGTCTGTAGCGGTGATCAATAAGGTTATAAAAACAACCGTCACCAGGCTTGATTTCCAACCAAATTTCTTAAAAATCAGGAATAAAAGCAAGGCGTATAAAGGGATTGCCGTCCATTTATCGGTTATGAGCAACCAAAGCCAATCCCAGGATTCGTTTCCCAGGTTATTTAGCCAAAGAAATAATTTGTGATCTAACTCTATTAATCTTTCCATTAATCTTCCTCGTATCTGGCTATTTCCCTATCGTAGAATTCTGAAGCTTCTTTAATAAGGCCTTCTGTTTCATTTTCGAGTTCTTCTTCATCGTGCTGATCAAATTCTTCCAGCCATTCTACTTCATCATTTTCAAGGTTGATTATAAAACGCGGAAATTCGGTATGCACTACAAAAATAGCAGTGGGATAATCGGTATTATCACCGAGAAGAAATTTAGGGAAATCCATAATTAAATTTTTGATTGAACAAGACTTGATTCTTGCAAAATAAGTTTTTTTGTTAAATAGTTAAATCGAATGTACAACATTAATGCCGAAACAGAGAGCCCGGCAAGGAGTCCAAGCCAAATTCCCATACTTCCCAGGTTTTCGGCTTTTCCAAAATACCAGGAAACGGGGAAGCCAATAATCCAGTAGGAAATAAAACAAATTACCGTAGGGATTTTCACATCCTGAAGTCCTCTTAAAGCTCCCAGTATAACCACCTGCAAACCATCGCTAAGCTGAAATAAAGCAGCAACCACTAACAATTGTGCAGCCAATAGAATTACCTCAGCATTATCTATATAAAAAGTAGGCAACCAATCTTTTAACAGAATAAAGCCTAAAGCAAATACGGCTTCAATTAGAAACACCAGTAGAAATGTTGAAAATGCGATTCGTCTTAAATCTTTAAAGTTCGCCAGGCCTTTTTGATTTCCTACCCGAATTGTAGCGGTAACTCCAAGGCCAACCGCGATCATAAAAGTCATTGAGGCAAGGTTCAAAGCAATTTGGTTTGCCGCCTGCGGGTTTGTTCCCAATAACCCGGCAAGAAATACTGTAGCGGTAAAAATCCCTACTTCAAACAACATTTGCAGCGCCGTTGGGAAACCAAGATTTAATAGTCTTTTAAATACATCGGAATTCAAAGATTCCTTTTTACCCCACTTAAAGTATTCGGCGAATTTCTTTTTACGCCTTAAGATTTCCCAAACAAACCAAAGCATAAAGAAGCGGGAAATCAATGTCCCTATGGCAGCGCCCTCCAACTCTAATCTTGGGAAGATCCAGATTCCGTAGATGAGAAGGTAATTAAAAATCACGTTCACCACGTTCGCGATTAAAGTGGCATACATGGCATATTTTGTTTGCGAAAGTCCGTCAGCGAATTGCTTAAAAGCCTGGAAAATCATTAACGGAATCATCGAAAAAGCCACAATATTTAGATAGGGAATGGCAAGCTCCACAACTTCCGGCGGTTGATCTAAATAATATAAAACCGGTTTTGCAATCAATAAGGTGAGAAAAAGAACAACCCCATTTATGGTGCATAAAATAACGCCGTGGTGAAAATAGCTTCGGCCTTTATTGATATCCTTTGCACCATCGGCTTCGGCAATTAAAGGTGTAATTGCAAAAGAAAAACCAATGCCCAGCGAAAGTGCTATAAATACCAGGGAATTCCCCAAAGAAACCGCAGCGAGTGGTGCAGGCCCCAATTGCCCAATCATTAAATTATCCACCAATCCAACCATAACATGGCCCAACTGGCCGAGCATTACGGGAAAGGCAATATTTAAATTTTTGCTGAATTCTTTAGTGTAGGCGCTTAGCTGCAAAACATAAATTTAGGCGGCAAAGATAATAGGATTTTGCTGCTCTAAAATTTAAATTGCGATAAAGAATAATTAAATTTTAAATCTAAAGTTTTTGATCTTTTTCAAGATTAATTCGCTTCATACCGTACTTATCTACCAAATAGATTAATGAAGTCATTGTGGCGGCTCCAAGTTCTAGCTCACGCTTGTTTACGTGTTCAAAAGTATCAGTTGCAGCGTGGTGATGATCAAAGTATCTTTGGGAATCTGGTCTTAAACCGGCAAGAACAATATCTCCCTTCTTTAACGGACCAATATCTGCACCGCTACCACCTCTTCCAAAATAATGAATTAGATAAGGTTCAAAAAGTGATTTCCAACTTTCAATTTGGGCGAATTGAGCATCATCGGCATCAAAAGAAAATCCGCGGGGAGTAAATCCACCGGCATCACTCTCTAAAGCAAAAATGTGATTTTCATTTTTAGCATGAGCTACATCAGCATATTTATTACCGCCGCGTAAACCGTTTTCTTCATTCATAAAAAGCACAACTCTAATGGTTCTTTTAGGCTGGTAACCGGTTTCTTTAAACAAACGCAAAACTTCCATAGATTGCACCACCCCGGCACCGTCATCGTGAGAACCATCTCCTAAATCCCAGGAATCTAAATGTCCGCCAACTACCATAATTTCTTCAGGAAATTCGCTCCCGGTTATTTCACCTATTACGTTGTAAGATTGTACCTCGCCGTGATTTTCTGAACTTAATTTATAATAAAATTCCAGATCTTTTTTCAGTTTTAAAATTCCGGAAAGATATTCGGCATCTTTAGTGCTTATTGCCGCAGCAGGAATTCTTTGACTATCCGGTAATTCTCCATAACTCATAGAACCCGTATGCGGATTATCATCAATTTTATGACTTAATGAACGAACAATTACGCCGGCAGCTCCATATTTAGCGGCCGCTTCAGCACCAGAATAACGCTGATCTACACAACCGCCGTAAGCTGCGAAGGTTTGAATAAGTTCAGGATTCATAGGGCGATTATAAAAAACAATTTTACCTTTTATTTCATCTTTATAATTTTCCAGGTCCTCAATTCCCTGTACTTCTAAAACCTGGGCTTTTAAACCGCTGATAGGAGTTGCTACCGAGCCACCTAAGGCAGTTATATTAACTTCGGTAGTCATTCCAGGTCCGGTTTGGATAAAAGCATGCTCGCGGGCTCCACGAGTCCATTTGGGCACCATTACCGGTTGTAACCAAACTTTGTCAAGGCCTAATTCTTCTAGCTGTTCTTTGGTGTATTCTACCGCCTTTTGCGCATTTAAAGAACCGGACAATCTACCTCCAATTTTATTTGAAAGATGGTCCAGCCAATCGTAGGCTTTACCATTCACCAGGGCTGCAGAATACAGTTCTCGAATTTTAAGAGAATCTTCTTGTGTTTCAGGAGCCTGAGCGTTAAGATCTACTATAAAGACCAGGCAAAAAATGGCTAAAATGTATTGTTTCATCGGGGAAATAGGATTTGATATTTTAACTCTTAGATGCGAAAATAAATATTCCTGCAGAAGCTTCGATCTGAATGCTTACTTGTTTTTCAAACTTTTCAGGAAATATTTATAAGTTACCAGTTTGATAACAAAGAATATGCCTGAAAAGTATTTTAGTTTGATGAATTTTAATCGACATACATTCAACCCAAAAAAAGATTAATTTTATATCTTCGCCGCTAAATTATAGCAGTTTGGACAAAGCAGAGAAAGAAGAGATTATTACCAAGGTTACCAGTCTTTTAAAGGAAATCCCATCCTCTATGGATATTGTAAAAAAGGGAGGAAACCGTCACAAACGTTTTGAATATCTTGCTACGCATATGGTAGAAAAAGCCATTGAAAAAGATGCGCTTATTATCTCTGAAAACCGTATGGGAATTGCTATTCTATTTAAAACCAGCAAGAAAGAAGATAATTTCCTGAAAGATATCTGGACACAAATAGGTTTGGTTTTAAATGTTACGGGGATAAAAAATGCTTACCGTATTGTAAAAAACCAGAATTACATTAAGAAACAACGCCCGCAAAACAGTGAATATCTTTACTGCTGGTTCTGGGGAATTTTAGCCGAATCCCGTGGTGCCGACACCCAGGTGGGAAAGGAAATGAAAGACGAATTTTACAGGCAAGCAACTGAATATCAAATCCCATTGTATGCTGAAACAAGAATGCGTAAAAATGCATTGGTTTATCAGCGTTTTGGCTTTGAGTTGTTTCACGAATGGCAACACCCAAGCGGCGATACTATGTACTTTTTAAGGTATAATCCGCCGCCAAGAAAAACTAACTAATTTCTTTCTAAAATTTACTTCCAAAGAGTTTTACATCTTCTTCAGAAATTGTATCACCACCAAGTATAATAAGGCGTTCCACTACATTACGAAGTTCACGTATGTTTCCGCGCCAGTCATAATCTTTAAGGGTGTTTAAGGCATCTTTGGTAAATTCTTTTTTCCCCGAACCGTGTTCCGAAGAAATCTTTTCACTAAAATAATCGATTAAAAGCGGGATATCTTCACGACGCTCGTTTAGCGATGGTACTTCAATTAAAATTACCGCGAGCCTGTGATAAAGGTCCTCCCTAAATTTCTTCTCTTCAATTTCCTTTTTTAGATCTTTATTGGTTGCAGCCACAACCCTTACATCTACCTTAATATCTTTACCGCTACCAACACGAGAGATTTTATTCTCCTGAAGCGCACGCAAAACTTTTGCCTGGGCCGAAAGACTCATATCACCAATTTCGTCAAGAAAAATTGTACCTCCATTGGCAACTTCAAACTTACCAGCGCGGTCTTTATTCGCCGAGGTAAAAGCTCCTTTTACGTGGCCAAAAAGTTCACTTTCTATTAATTCTGAAGGAATAGCGGCGCAGTTCACCTCTACCATTGGCCCTTTAGACCGGTCGCTTTTTTGGTGTATCCAGTGCGCTACGAGTTCTTTTCCTGTACCATTTTGACCGGTAATCAGTACTCGAGCATCTGTTGGAGCAACTTTTTCAATAAGTTCTTTGATTCGCTGAATACCATCTGATTCACCGATCATTTCAAAATTCTTACTAACTTTTTTCTTAAGCCGTGTATTTTCCACGACGAGTTCTTTTCGGTCTAGCGCATTTCGAACAGTATTGAGCAGGCGGTTAAGATCTGGCGGTTTTGCGATATAATCAAAAGCTCCCAGTTTCATGGTGTTTACAGCAGTATCAAGATCGCCGTGACCGGAAATCATTACTACCGGAATTTCAGGCTTTATTTTCATTATAGCTTCCAGGACTTCGACCCCATCCATTTTGGGCATTTTAATGTCACAAAGTACAAGATCAAAATCCTGGTCTTTTACCTTTTCAATTCCTTCAAGTCCATCTGCTGCTTCTTCAACTTCATAATTATCGCTTTCTTCAGTAAGGATTTTTACTAAAACCCTTCTAATTGCTGCTTCATCTTCAATTAATAAAATATGTGCCATATTATAAAATACTAAATTTTAAGCCCCCACGGGCGTAGAATGTATTGTTTTCGTCTATTGTATACAGGTCTTCCCTATCTTTATCCCTTAATCGAATATCGTTCATAACTGTATAACCGGCATAAGCATAGAATGATATATAATCGGTAAAATTATATTGATACCCTAAACCACTTAATACTATAGTCATAGACATACTTTCGGCAAGCCGGTCTGCACCTGGATTTGTTTGAGGATAAGGATTAAAATTTTGTTGGATATTAGCAAAAAAACCATCTAAAGTTACAAAACCCTGAACCTGGTGTTTGTCGTTAAAATAATATTTAAGATTGGTTTTTGGTATCCCTAAACCGTAAGACCATTTTTCATCAAAACGTTTGTAATAATTTATTACAGGTAGTGGAAACGGAAAACCGGTAGTCGTAGAATAGCTTAATCCCAAAATAAGTCTCCAGGGTTCTATGTAACGCTCATCTTCCTTAATTTTTATAAAATAAACAGATCCTGTGTAAATAAAATCGTCTTTTACCAACTCATTGGTAGCAAAATTAGAGGCAACTTTCACTCCTGTTTCTGCTCCAAAGCGCCATAATTCGTTCATTTTAAAAGTATAACCTACTTTTCCTGTAAATGATTGAAACCGGTCCAGGTTATTGGTTGAAAAAGCTTCATTATTTTCATATTTAAAATTCACGTTCCTGTATTCTACTCCCGGAATTAGATATGCACCATTTTTATTTAGTTTAATGGGCAAATTCACAAAAGTCCTAAACCTACGAAATGAATTATCGGAATCTGATTGGGGGAAATAGGTATATTCTATTCGGGCTAAATCTGTAGATTGGGCCGTTACCGGAAAAGTTACAGCTCCCAGCAAAAGGAAAGCTATAAATTTAAAGGTCTTATTCATTTTTAGATAAATTTTGAGTAGGATAAAAATGCACATCCCGCTGTGGAAAAGGGATGGTGATATTATTTTTCCTGAATTCTTCATCTATTTTAAATCTAAGTTCACTCTTTATTTTTGGATCTACAAAACTATCAACTACATAAAAATGTAATGAAAAAACCAATGCTGAATCTCCGAAATCATCAAATAGAACAAAAGCTTCAGGGCTTTTCACAATATTTTTATTTGCACTCGCACATTCCAGCAAAACATCTTTTACTTTTTGGGTATCACTTCCATAGGCTACACCAACTTGAACTCCTTCCCGGGTGGTTGCATGGTTTTGGGTATAATTGTAGATCACATCGCTCATAAACTTATGATTAGGAATAATCATCACCTTATCATCTCTTGTTAAAGCGCGGGTAGTTCGAAGCTTTATTTGAAAAACACGTCCCACTCTACCGTCCATTTCTATCACGTCTCCCACTAAAAGGGATTTATCTAAAATAATAAAAATCCCTCCAAGAATATCTTGAAAAAACTCTTGTAAAGCTAAACCTATACCTACAAAAAGGGCAGCCGAAGCTGTTAAAAGTATGGTAATATTTATTCCGGCAGAGCTTAATGTGATAAGGATCACCACCAAATAGACAAAATATTTTATAAACTTAAAGACGCTTATAAACTTATGCTTGTCCCCTTCCGCCAGTTTACCGGTAATGAAAGATCTAATTACACGAAGTATAATACTGGTAATCACAAAAGCGAAAACCACCAATAAAATTAAACCTACAGTAATTTCTATTGGCGTACCGCTAACTTCATATTTAAAAAGAATAAGATTCCAAAAATCAACGATGCCACCCCAAATATCTTCCTCTACTACCTCTTTAATAGCTTCTGTAGCTTCAAAACCCTCTTGTTCTTGCATCTTCTAATATTTAAGCCATTTAAATAATTCCTTGTAACTGGCTTTTTTACCGTACATAAGAATTCCCACTCTGTATATCTTAGCCGCTACCCAAATAACTGCAAAATTAGTGATAATTAAAAGTGCTATTGAAATAACTAGTTCCCACCAAGGCACCCCAAATGGAATACGCATTAGCATAACTATTGGTGAAGTAAGTGGTACCATAGAAAAAATAGTGGAAACAGTACCATGCGGATTTTCTATAACCGAAAAGAATCCTACGTAAATTCCTAACATTAAAGGCAGAATTACCGGAAACATGAATTGCTGGGTATCGGTTTCACTATCTACTGCAGCACCAATTGCCGCATAAATAGCACTATACAAAAAATAGCCCCCAATAAAATAAATTAAGAAAAATATAATCAGGCTTAGAATTGGTAAATTAAGAACATCCATCACCAATTGAGCAATTTCTGGTTGCGCTATTTCCTCAACAGTTTCTAATTGTGATTTCTGAACTGTAAAAATATCGATACCCAGAACGTAAAACGAAGTCATAGCCAATACGCCTGCCAAAAGAACCCAAATTGTAAATTGTGTGATTCCGGCCAAAGATGTTCCCAGTACTTTACCCATCATAAGTGTAATAGGCTTTACTGAAGAAACGATTATTTCAATAATCCTGTTCGTTTTTTCTTCAATCACACTGCGCATTACCATATTGCCGTAAATAATAATAAACATCATAAGCAAATAGCCCGCAGCGCCACCAAAGAACATTTTTATGTAGTTGGACATTTTAGAAGTACGCTCTCCAGAGAAATTTTGAATTTCAATTCTCACTTCGGTTTTGGCCTCATTTAATTGATTTACGTCAATCCCGCGCTCAATAAGTTCTTCCCGGGTAAGTCTATCGGCAATGGTTTTTTCAATAGCCTGAATAGTTCCCAAACCGGGTGATTCTTTTCCAAAGAATTGAACCCCTTTCAGATCTCTGTCAATATTTTCAGGTATATAAATGAGTCCGTAATAATCCTGCTCATTTACCATTTGTTTTGCTTCTTCAAGAGACTTTCCCGAAAGGTCTAAGTATTGAACCTGTTCCTGGTCCTTAAATTCTGAAGCAAACATTTCAGTTTCATCAAACAACCCAATAATACGTTGCTCACTGCTATTCAGCATACTTAAATATGCAATTAGCGCAAACATTCCTACCAGAATTAGCGGACTCAAAAAAGTCATAATAACGAAGGTTTTATTCCTTACCCGCGCTAAATATTCCCGCTGAATTATAAGCTTTAGATTACGCATTTTGAGTGACGGTTTTTATGAAAATATCGTTTACTGAAGGAATAACTTCTACAAAATGATTTATCCTGGCTTTACCTAAAAGGTAATCTAAAAGCTGGTTTGGCGTTTCTCCATCTTTAAGCTGAATAGTTAGTTTTAGATCGTCGTTTATACTTTTAAAATTAGTGTTACCAATCACAAATTTCTCTTTTAACTCTGCAATTAGCGCGGCATCATTTTCTGTATCCAGGCCAACTTCATAAGTGTTAGATTTATATTCTCTTTTTATTTCTGCAACTTTACCATCTAATAATTTATTAGATAGATGAATTAAAGCCATATAATCGCATAACTCCTCTACACTTTCCATACGGTGAGTTGAAAAAAGGATCGTTGCCCCTTCTTCTTTAAGCTGAAGGATCTCATTCTTAATTAAACCAGCGTTTACAGGATCAAATCCGCTGAAAGGTTCATCAAAAATCAGCAATTTAGGTCTATGCAAAACCGTAATAATAAATTGAATTTTTTGAGCCATCCCTTTAGAAAGTTCCTGGATCTTTTTATCCCACCAACCTTCTATTTGTAATTTTTTAAACCAGTATTCCAGGCGTTCTTTAGCTTCGGTTTTTGAAAGTCCTTTTAACCGAGCCAGGTAGAGTGCCTGCTCTCCAACTTTCATAGACTTATAAAGTCCGCGCTCTTCCGGGAGATAACCAATATGCGCAATATCATCTGGGTGTAAAGGCTTGCCATCAAGATAAACCTGGCCTTTATCTGGCATAGTAATTTGGTTTATAATACGAAGTAAAGTGGTTTTACCAGCCCCGTTAGGCCCTAAGAGACCAAATATACTTCCGCGGGGAATTGCGATAGACACATTATTTAGTGCAGTAAAATTGCCGAATTGCTTGTAGATATTTTCTGCTACTAAGAGGTTTTCCATATAAAGAATTGGTATAAATAAGACTCCTTGAGATAAACCCACAAGGTATTAGCCTAGAAATCTATATTTCCTGAAACAATTTAATTTTCCATAAATGAGTAAATATATTGAAATAGCTTCAGAGATGTTTTGTAATAAAGAAAAAATAATTTCTCAAATGTCCTAAAAAACAAAACCCATCCTTAATAAATTAAGGATGGGAAAAAAATTGCTATGAAAAAGAAAAATTGTCACTAAAAGACTTAGTGATAATCAAATATATAAATTTTTTCTTAAAACCGGGGTTCTAAGAAAACATATCTTTAACTTTTTCAAAGAATGATTTATCGCTTTTCTCGGGATTCGGCTGGAAGTTCTCGTCTTCAGCCATTCTTTCAAAGAAATCGCGTTGTTCTTTATTCAAAGTTTTTGGAGTCCAAACGTTTACATGAACCAGTAGATCTCCTTTTCCGTAACCATTAAGATTACCAATTCCTTTTCCTCTAAGTCTAAGAATCTTTCCAGATTGTACTCCTTCTTCAACCTTTATTCTCACTTTACCGGTAACGGTATCTATTTCTCTTGAAGAACCTAATACCGCTTCAGATAAACTGATATACAAATCGTAATGCAGATTGTCTCCTTCGCGTTGCAGGCTGTGGTGCTCTTTTTCTTCTATAGCTACCAGCAAATCCCCGGGAACACCATTTCCTGGCGCATCGTTCCCTTTACCGGCAACCTTTAACTGCATTCCATCTTCTACTCCCGAAGGAATTTTAATAGAAACAGTTTCTTCCTTTTGCACCAATCCGTGAGCATCTGCCTCTGGCGGTCTTTGATCTATAATCTGTCCAGAACCACTACACGCAGTACAGGGAGATGCGGTTTGCATTCTTCCTAGAATAGTATTGGTAACTCTAGTTACCTGCCCGGTACCTTTACACGTAGTACATGTTTTATAAGTAGTACCGGGTGCCTGAACTTTTCTTTTTACTTTAATCTTTTTCTCGGCACCATTAGCAATTTCTTCTAAAGTAAGACTCACCCTAATTCTAAGGTTGCTTCCTTTTGCACGTCTTTGGCCACCGCCAAAACCGCCACCAAAACCAGAGAAGCCTCCGCCACCGCTGAAACCACCTCCGCCAAAGATGTCTCCAAACTGGCTGAATATATCGTCCATATCCATTCCGCCGAAGCCGCCACCGCCACCGGCGCCACCTTCAAATGCCTGGTGACCAAACCTGTCGTAACGGGCTCGTTTGTCTTCATTGCTAAGTACTTCGTAAGCTTCAGCCGATTTTTTAAACTTTTCTTCAGCCTCAGTGTCTCCCGGATTTTTATCTGGGTGATACTTAATGGCCATTTTTCGGTATGCTTTCTTTATTTCTGCGGTTGAAGCACCTTTACTTATGCCTAATATGTCGTAATAATCTTCTTTCATGGTCTCGTTTTGCGAATTCTAAAAAAGCTTTTATTTGCCGGTTACTACTTTAGGAAATCGAATAATTCGCTCCCCTAATTTGTATCCTCGCTCTACTACATCAACTATCTTGCCTTTAAGCTTATCTTTAGGTGCAGGTATTTGGGTAATGGCTTCGTGAATTTCAGAATCAAAAGTATCGCCTTCTTTCACATTCATTGCCTCAAGGCCTTTACTGGTAAGCGTTTCTTTAAATTTATTGTGAATAAGCTCAACGCCGTGCACTAAATTTTCATCGCCAGATTTTCTGATTTCATTTAAAGCCCTGTCAAAATCGTCCAATACTGGCAACATGGCTGCCATTACTTCCTGGTTGGCAGTTTTAAATAACTCTAAACGTTCTTTTGAAGTTCTTCTTTTGTAATTTTCAAACTCCGCAAAAAGTCGTAGAAATTTATCTTTTTCCTTCTGAAGATCCTCTTTTAGCTTTTCTTCCTCAGTAAGCTCAAATCCATTATCTTCATTCCCACTTTCTTCTTTTTCCTTTTCTACCTCGTCTATGGCTTCGTCCAAAATATCCTCCACTTGATCTTTCACAGGCTGATCCTGTTGCTCTTCTTTTATATCTTTTTTCTTATTGCTCATTTTTATGCATTTTAATACAGCTTGAACGGGTCAAATTCATTGCCAATTATGATTCGATGTCAAAATGTCACTCATATTAATCACTCTTAATATTTAGTAAACATTTAGCATTCGCGTGTTTCTAGTTTATGTAATTTTGCAGCCTAAAATAAAACTAAATTTTAACAAAATGAAAAAATCAATTTTAAGCACTTTTGTAATTGCAGCTTTTTTAACTGCGGTTGTAGGATGTAAGAACGATAAAAATCAGGCAGAAACTTCAGAAGCTCAAGAGGCAGCAACTGCACAAGCGGAAGCTATGGAGTTTAAGGTAGATACTTCAGCTTCTACTATTGAGTGGAGAGGAAGTAAACCAACTGGAGAGCATACCGGTACTATTAAACTTGCTGATGGTACTTTTAGCGCTAATGACAGTATTATTGAAAGCGGAAATTTCGTAATCGATATGCAATCTATTAACGTTACCGATCTTGAAGGAAAAGATAAAGCAGATCTCGAAGCTCACTTAATGGGAACTGTAGAAGGTAAAGAAGGTGACTTCTTTAACGCTACAAAATATCCTGAAGCTACTTTTGAAGTAACTGATATTACTGAAGAAAACGGACAGAAAATGTTATCTGGAAACCTTACTATTAAAGAGGAAACCAAAAACGTTACTTTCCCTGTTAGCATTAACCAATCTGATGACAGTATTGAAATCACCAGTGAAGAATTCACTATAGACAGAACAAACTGGAATGTAAATTTTGGTTCTAAATCTGTTTTTGATGGACTTGGAGACAACTTTGTAAGCGATGATATTGTTTTAAAGATCAACTTAAAAGCTACTAAAGCTTAAGACAATTCATATAATTTGAATACTAAAAAGGCTGCCAAAATTTGGCAGCCTTTTTTTATGCTTTATAATCTGAAAGTTATATTAAATCTTCCAAAGCCTTAGCAAGATTTACATATTTAAAAGAGTAACCTTCCTGCTCTATTTTATCACTGCTCACCAACTGGCTGGATAATACCAGGTGTGCCATTTCTCCCAATACAAGCTTTAGGGCAACTTTAGGAACATTAGGCAACCAGACAGGTTTTCCCATTTGGGAGGCTACTTCATTTACCAATTCCTTATTAGTAACAGGGTTTGGGGCTACGGCATTGTAAACGCCGGTAAGCTCATTTTCTACCGCGAACAAAAATATGCTGCTAATGTCGTCTATGTGAATCCAGGATTGCCATTGTTTTCCACTGCCAAGAGGCGAACCTACATTAAAATTAACCGGCTCTTTGAGTTTCTGGAGCATTCCACCAGTTTCAGCAAGTACTAATCCTATTCTAATTTTGGCGACCTCAATTCCCAGGTCTTTAAAATTATCTACGGCTTCTTCCCATTTCACCACCACTTCTCCTACAAAGGAGTCATCTACACCCTGATCTTCTTCGGTATACAATTTCTCTAGCGAACTGGGATAAACACCTATGGCACTGGCAGAAACCAGGTGTTTTACCTGGTGCTCATTTTCCTGTAAACAAGTGTAAAGTAAATTTGCCGTTTCGGTACGGCTTTTAAGGATCTTCTCTTTTTGCTCCGGGGTCCATCGCTCTGCAATACTGGCACCAACTAGATTTATAATAGCATCAACACCATCTATCGCTTTGCTATCAATTTCATCTTTGGTAGGATTCCAGTAAAAACCCTTGTAGTTTGTTTTATTTTCCAGTTTATCTTTGCTGGTAGAAAGGTAATATACCTCCATCCCCTTTTCCTGACATAACTGGGTGATTTTAGACCCAATTAAACCGGTAGCTCCTGTGATTAATACTCGCATTTTTCTTTACAAGATAGTAACAAGAATAAACCTCTACTAAATATTATTACTGATTTAACAGCAAAACCAACTAGTTTTTTAATGCTCTTAACATTTCGCGTTTTCCAGGCGGTCCCGGCAGCCTTTCAACGATAAAACCCGCAGTTTGCATAGCTCTTCTTACACTTCCCTTTGCCGAATAAGTGACTAAAACAGAATTATTCTTCATCGCTGAAAACATTTTAGAAAAGATTCCTTCAGTCCAGAGTTCGGGTTGAACCCGGGCTCCAAAAGCATCAAAAAACACTAAATCGTATTTATTAATATCTTCAATTTCTTCAAAGCGTTTTTGTTGTTTTTCTAGTAGAAAGTTTTCTGAAATATCTGCCGTTTCATTCCACGGAATTTCATGCATTTTCTGAAAAGAATTTATCTGATTTTGTGCGGAAAGCATTTCGGCATAATTCAGCTCTTTTATTTCAGCTGCCGAAACCGGATATGCTTCAACCCCGGTATAACTTACTTTTAGATGAAGTTTCTGAGCTTCAAGAAATGTGATAAAAGCATTTAGCCCGGTACCGAAACCTATTTCAAGAATTGCCAGATTTTTCTCTTTATTCAAGCCAACCCAATATTCCAGTCCCATTTTTATAAAAACGTGTTGAGCTTCCTGTACCGCGCCGTGCTTAGAATGGTATTGTTCGTCCCATTCGCTTAAATGAATAGTGACCGAGCCATCGCCGGTTTTTATAATTTTTCTTTCCAAGTTATTTCTTTAAAAGTACGCCGTTCGCGATAAAACCCCTGGATATTTTAGGAGAAGTAATTGCAGCTATTTCAGCTTCAGATTTACCTTCATCTTCAGCATAATGTTTTTGATCTTTAACCGACATTTCATTTATAAAGGCTTTTCCTTCTACGATCACTTCAGTGTTTTCGCTGTCTTTCGGCACGAAAAACCCGTAATCTTTAAAGGTTATCCTCACATCTTCTTCCTCCGGAAGTTCTAAAATCATCCAGCAACCTTTCTTTTTACAAACACTATTTATTTTTGAAGTAAACTTTAAATCTAAAGTATCACCGGGTTTCAGCGAATTGAATTTCTCAAGAGCTTGGGTGGATGATATGGCATTTTCTGAATCAATTTCGCTTCCAAAAGAATTATAGGAAACGGTATTGGTTTTAGCTAAAACTTCAGCTTCTTCATTAGATTTTTCATTTTTACAGGCAATAAATATTAAGGATAAAGCCAATATAGCAGCTATTTTTCTCATTTTATTATTTTTAGTTAAAACATTGTAAGGAGTCAAATTTACCAAAACTTTAGATTTTGATTCTGTTTTAATTTAGGTAAATTTGTTAACTAAACTTATGATAATGAAATACGATACTGACCAGCTCGAAATTAATAAAGTCCAAAAATCTAAAATTGAAGAAGTAAATTTTGACAAACTGGTTTTTGGCGAAATTTTCACCGATCATATGTTTGTATGTGATTATGAAAATGGCAAGTGGCAAAATCCTAAAATTACGCCTTATGGGCCTATTCAACTGGATCCATCTGCAAAAGTATTTCATTATGGGCAAGCCGTTTTTGAAGGAATGAAAGCCTATAAAGACGAAGACGACCAGATTTGGCTTTTTAGACCGGAAGAAAATTACAAGCGTATCAATAAATCCAGCGCCAGGCTGGCAATCCCTGAATTTCCAGAAGAATTTTTCTTTAACGGATTGGAAGAATTACTGAAACTGGAAAAAGATTGGATCAAAAAAGGTTTTGGAAATTCGCTATACATTCGCCCGTTTGTAATTGCTACCGAAGAATGCGTTTCTGCCAATCCTGCTACCAAATATAAATTTATGATTATTTGCTCTCCAGCACAGGCTTATTACAGCGGTGAAGTGAGAGTACAGTTTTCAGAAAAATACAGCCGTGCTGCCGATGGTGGCGTTGGAGCTGCTAAAGCTGCCGGAAATTATGCCGCACAGTTCTACCCTACCAATCTCGCAAAAGAAGCCGGTTTTCAGCAAATAATCTGGACCGATGCCAATACGCACGATTACCTGGAAGAGGCCGGAACTATGAATATTTTCTTTAGAATTGGAGATAAACTTATCACCGCTCCTACCAGCGATAGAATTCTGGATGGCGTAACCCGAAAAAGTGTCATAGATCTTGCAAAAGACCTTAACATTGAAGTGGAAATTAGAAGAGTGCCGGTATCTGAAGTTGTAGAAGCTGCAAGAAAAGGCGACCTAAAAGAGATCTTTGGTTCAGGTACCGCAACGGTAATTAATCCTATCGCCGGATTTGGATATAAAGGCGAAAAGTTTGAGCTTCCAAAAATGGAAGATTCTTACGGAAAATCTTTTAAAGACCGCTTAATGAAAATTCAATACAACCAGGCCGAAGATAAACATAACTGGAGATACCAGGTGAAGTAAATTTCCCCGAGTTTTTTATAAAAATTAAACCTCACAGTTTTTGAATCTGTGAGGTTTTTTTTATGGAGTCTTCCCGAAAAATTTTTTCGAATTAAAACCTGAGGCAGGTTCAGGTTGACATAAATTATTCCGATAGGAAACGCACGGGAAGGGTCAATTTTCTATCCAATTCTGGTTTTCCTGAAGCATTTGACTTTTCAAATATCAAATAGCCTTCTTCGTCTTCCGGAATCTTCTCAAAAGATAATTCCGTAGAAAACGGGACAAAATCGCTGGTCATCCATTCGCCGTTTGCTTTTATTGAAGTTTCTGCCAATAGTTTATAATCTTTATCGACTAATCTTACAGGAGCTTCCGCTTCAAAAAACCAGTTTCCACGGGCTTTACCGCTAATTCGTAAAGGAGAATTAATAAGCTTATTTGATGAGGGTTTTTCAACTTTTATAAGATCTGAAAGTTCTTTACGCTCTTCTGCATTTTCCCTGAAGAAATAAAGAGAACTCATAATTTTATCCAGTTGCTTTTTACTTTCTTCCTTAATCTCTCCAAAAATACGAACCTCATCTTCCCCCAAAGGGTCGCATTGCTGCATAAGCTTGGATTTGCCATCAGCTGAAATACAGATAGCATTAAAATTTTCAATTTGATAATGCACAAAAATACCACTGTGTTTACTCCACTTTTCTGGAGATTGGTAAAATCTCAAGAAATAAGCCCAGGCTTCACCATTTTCTAATAGGTACACCCGGGAATCGTTTTTATTAATATTGAAAGACAGACCAGGATTGGCTTTCCACTCGCTTATAGATATTTGTCGTCCTGATAGTCCGTCAACGCCAAAGCCTTTAGGTAAAAAAGCGATGTAGGCCAGCTCCGGTTCTTCATGGATAACGAGCGGCTCAGTGATTTCATATTTTTTTGGATAGACATTTATCACGCTACTTTTCCCCGGTAATTGTCCTTTAGCAACTTTAAAATCTGAAGGATATTCCAGCGCAAAATTCCAGGTACTATCAACATATTCCTGAAACTTACTATTTGTCTTAGTTATTGTGTCATTATTTTTTAGTTTTTTAGGAACTTCAGTAGTTTCGGTATTATTTTTACATCCAAAAGCTACAAGCAATATAAAAATAGAGAGCAACGAAATTTTCATTTTTTCATTTAAATAAAATTCAACTTTTAAGCACTTTCACTATATCGGGCCTGCAATAATTTGGCCCTTTTATCACCTTCCCTTTTTCATTGTAGATAGGATCCCCATTTTCATCAAGCTTACTCATATTACTATGCTGAATTTCATCAAAAACGGCTTCCATTTTATGCTCCAGGCCGTGTTCAATAATAGTTCCGCATAAAACATAGAGCATATCGCCAAGGGCATCTGCCACTTCGATAAGATCTCCAGTATTTGCAGCTTCAAGGTATTCTTCGTTCTCTTCCTTCATTAATTCGTAGCGTAAACGATTTTTTTCATTTCCCAGTGAAGCCTGCGGCTTTTCAGCAATTCCCAGCTTAAACCTTTTATGAAATTCCTTTACCGCGGCGAGTCTCTTTTTCATTTGTTTATAATATAAATCAATTACAGGTTAAGCCTAAAACCTTAACTTTGCATAAAAGTAAATAAAATGTTTAGCACTGGCCAACTCATTTTTGCGGGTTTATTTCTAGTCGTTTTTATAATAATTATTGCAGTTAGTTATAAAAAAGATACCTTATTACATAGAAAACAATACAAAGGAAGCTTTTGGGTGCTAATAGCATTTCTTGCTTTTATAGGACTTCTCTTTGTTCTTAAAGGCTTTTTAAATCCGTAATTCGCATCTTTACCAAGTGAGCTACTAATTATGTTAAATTAAGTATCTTCGCCTATAAACCCACCAATATGAAAATTCTAAAATACCTTTTCTTCTTACTACTTATTGTAATAATTGCAGGTTCTATTTATATCGCTACAAAAGATGGCGATTACCAGGTAGAAGAAACAAAAATCATTACAGCACCGGTAGAAATGGTTTTTCAGGAAGTAAACGAATTTAATAATTGGGAAAATTGGGAACCCTGGTCGGCCGAAGCAGATGATATGATTATTGAATATGGAGCGAAAACCAGCGGAGATAGCGCTTCTTATTCCTGGAAAAGTGAGAATGCCGGAGATGGGGAAATAAGAACTATTTCGGCCAAACCTTATTCTGAAATTGAACAGGAAATCAGCTTTAAAACTCCATTTGGTGAATCTACCAGCGAGATTTACTGGGAATTTAATGAAATTGAAAACGGCACTGAGGTTACCTGGGGAATGAAAGGCAACCAAAGTTTTATGGAAAAACTGGCCTTTACCTTTGAGGATGAAAGCATAACTGAAATGATGCGTCCCAAATTCCAAACTGGTCTTAATAATATGGAAAGCGTTGTTTTAAATAAAATGGATAAGTATACTATTAATGTAGATGGAATTATCCAGCACGGGGGCGGTTATTATATGTACACCACAACCGCCAGTAAAATAAGTCAGGTAGATGAAAAGATGACATCTATGTTTTCTGAAGTTTCTACTTATATGGATGAAAACGGAATTGAGAAAAATGGGAACCCCTTTGTCCTTTATAATGAATGGAATGAAAATTCTGGGAACGTCATTTTTTCCGCAGGAATATTCACACCAAGCGAAGTTATTACTCCCGCTGAAAGTGAGATTTTAACCGGGTTTATGCCTAACCAAAAAGTGCTAAAAACAACTCTGAAGGGAGATTATAAAAATTTAAAGGAAGCCTGGGACATTGCATATAAGTATATGGAAGCAAACGATCTTGAGATCGCTGAAGATGCTAATAACTTTGAAGTGCATTTAACTACTCCCGATAAAGTAGCTAATCCTGCAAAATGGATTACGCATCTTTATATTCCGGTTAAATAAACAAATATGCTTAAACAACTATTACTGATTTTTTTAGGGGGCGGTTTTGGCAGTGTTTTACGCTATCTAATCAGTAAAAGTTTAAATTTTGAAACCGCATTTATCCCTTTTGGGACATTCACAGTAAATATTCTGGGTAGTTTACTACTGGGATTAATTCTTGGAGTCGCTGCCAAATCTGATATTTTCACTTCTAATATTGTTTTATTCCTGGCAGTTGGCTTCTGTGGCGGCTTTACCACATTTTCCAGTTTCGCTTTCGAAAATCAGGCGCTTTTACGCTCTGGTGATTACCTAAATTTCTTCTTTTACACCTTCGGAAGCCTAATTCTAGGAATTTTAGCTGTCTTTTTAGGTCTTTTTCTTTCAAAATTGACTTAGTCACGGGTCAAAAAATTAGAAACAAATCAAAACACATATGTAATTTAAGATAACCCCTAATTTTTTAGGGGTTGTTTTTATTTATTTCATATTAATTTAGCATAAGACCCTATTTTTTAATGGGTGTTATGATATTTTTATACATTTACATCATCAAAATCAAGTTTTTATGAAAAAAATAGAAGCCATTATTAGAAAATCTACGTTTGATGAAGTTAAGAAAGCACTTCATGAAACTGAAGTCAATTTTTTTAGCTATTGGGATGTTACCGGAGTAGGTAATGAAAAACAAGGTCATGTTTATCGGGGTGTGTCTTACAGTACCAGTGATATTCAAAGACGTAAAATTTCACTGGTAGTATCAGATGAAAATGTTGATAGCACTGTAGAAACAATTCTGAAAGCTGCGCATACCGGTTCGGTAGGAGATGGGAAAATATTTGTATCACCGGTAGAAGAAGCCTATCGCATAAGAACCAAAGAAAAAGGCACTGACTCCCTTTCTTAAAACAAATCAACTCATTATAAAAAATCACTTTTATGGAATTACTTACTACTAATAATGTTTGGATGATGGTGTGTACCGCACTTGTCTTTTTTATGCACCTGGGTTTCTCCCTGCTTGAAGTTGGACTTACCAGGCAAAAAAACGCCATTAATATCCTATTTAAAAACGTATTTATAATTTGTGCCGGGTTATTAACCTATGCTATTCTTGGGTTTAACTTAATGTACCCCGGTTCTTTTATTGCCGGATTTATTCCTGATTATTTTTTCGACCTTTTTGGATTAAGTGCACCTCTGGCGGACGGTTCTTTAGACTTAGCTTATAATGAAGGATACACTTACTGGACAGATTTCCTCTTCCAGGGAATGTTTGCAGCCACCGCGGCTACTATAGTCTCCGGGGCAGTTGCAGAACGAATTAAACTGGGAAGTTTTATGCTTTTTTCTGTGATCTATATCACCATTGTTTATCCAATTGTAGGCTCCTGGAAATGGGGCGGTGGATTTTTAGACGGACTTGGTTTTTACGATTTTGCCGGATCTACCCTTGTTCATTCTGTAGGAGGATGGGCAGCGCTAGTTGCCATCTACTTACTGGGAGCTCGCTTAGGTAAATTTGGTAAAGATGGTCAGTCACACGCAATACCAGGTCACAATATTCCTTTGGCCACTGCAGGAGTTTTTATCCTTTGGTTAGGTTGGTTTGGTTTTAACGGAGGTTCTGTACTTTCAGCCGATCCTTCTTTAACTTCTATCACCCTGGTAACAACCTGCCTTGCTGCGGCTGCGGGAGGTATCTCAGCCTTTCTGGTTTCCACGATTGCTTACAAGAATTACGATCTCACCATGTTCCTTAACGGGATTTTAGGCGGACTGGTAGGTATTACTGCAGGCGCAGACCTTATGTCGCCATTAGATGCGGTTCTTATTGGCCTGGTTGCAGGTGGTGTTATTGTATTAGGCGTTTCGCTGGTTGACAAACTAAAATTAGATGACCCCGTTGGTGCCGTTGCTGTCCACCTTGCCTGTGGTATTTGGGGAACCCTGGCAGTAGGAATCTTTGGAAGTATGGCTGGATTTAATCAATTACTTATACAGCTGGCGGGCGTAGGAATAATTGGTGCATTCTGTTGTATTTCAGCATTCGGTATCCTTTCAATTATTAAAGCAACAATGGGCTTAAGGATGGAAGAAAAAGAAGAAACTGAAGGCCTCGATGCCCACGAACATGGTATGGATGCATATGCCGAATTTGGAACAGCTCACGATAGATAAAATTTAAAAAAGAAAGGAGCGCTTGGCGGAGCGCTCCCTATAAGTAAACCTTTCATTAAGCTTTGCTCAACACATTTCAACTTATTAAACAAGACTTTTATTATGAAAAAATTTACTATTGCAAATATCCAAAAAATATTCCTTTTAGGGCTATGCTTTGGAGTAGGTTCTAACCTGCAAGCTCAGGAAGCTGAAACAACTGAAGTTGAAAGCTTTATGTCTAATTTTAGTATAAGTGGTTCTGTAGATACCTATTTCAGAACCAATTTTAACGGATTAAATAAATATGAATATAATGATGCGGGCAATCCAATCGTTGGTCCGCAAGCTCCGGCTTCATCTTTTGCCAACGATCCCGGCTTTGCCATTGGAATGGCCAATGTAATTTTAGGATACGAAGGTGAAAAAGTTGGTTTTGTAGCCGACCTGGTTTTTGGTCCGCGCGGGGAAGACGCAGTTTTTGCATCAGCGGCACCCAGCAATATTGTGAATCAATTATATGCCTACTGGAATGTTTCAGATGCGGTTACTTTAACGATGGGAAATTTTAATACTTTCCTGGGCTATGAAGTAATCTCTCCGGCGGCCAACTTCAACTATTCCACTTCGTATATGTTCTCTTATGGACCATTCTCTCATACCGGAATTAAAGCCGATTTCGCCATAGACGATAACTGGAGTGCAATGTTGGCCATTATGAATCCAACCGACTGGACAGAGTTTAATCCTTATGGGAAATATTCCTTTGGAGGTCAGCTTGGGTATTCCACCACTGCAGGTAGTGCATTTTTAAACCTGATCTACGGCGAACAAATGCCACTTTCAGATGAAGCTACTTTTCAGATAGATTTAACCACTGGATGGGATTTTAGCGATGCTTTCTATTTAGGGCTAAACACTACTTATAACACTACCGATGGGGAAGGATTTTATGGAGCGGCACTATATCCGCAAATTCAAACTTCCGATAATTTTGCTATAGGTTTAAGAGCTGAATATTTTAAAGAATTAGAAGATGGCGGCCCGGTGTATGGAGCTGATGCAGAAGCATTAGATTTTACCCTAACTGGTAGTTATACTGTTGGAAGTCTAACCCTGAAACCGGAATTACGTTTGGATAAAGTATCCAATACACCATCCCCAGTTTTTGTAAACTCAGATTTAGAAGGAACCGATAATCTTTCTTCTTTTGTTCTGGCTGCGGTTTACGCGTTTTAAAACAGTTATTTGAAATTTTTAACTCCTGCTGAAATGGCTATTTCCAAATGATTTTCGGCAGGAACTATGGGACAGGAAAAATCACCACTATAAGCACAGTAAGGATTGTATGCTTTATTAAAATCTAACAGTATGGAATCACCCTCCGGTATCCTTAAGTCTAAATACCGTCCGCCGGAGTAGGTGGTTTCGCCGTTAGTAAGATCTGTGAAAGGTAGAAACAAATAATTATAATATTCAGGATGCGAAATAAGCTCCTGGTTTTGAAAAACAGTAAGCTTAAATTCTTCTCCTTTTATACTGAAATATAACTCACCGTATTTTACATAAACTGCCAACCTATCAGTCGTAGTTTGCATTCTGAAGGGAGCTTCGGCAGGAGTTCTAACAAAATGGCTTTGACCTTATATGCTGAATCAATTTTAAAGTAATCCAGGCTTTTAAATTCAGCTAAATCTTTTTTAGAAAGCGGCGTACGCTCTGGGTCACTAAATTTCTAATTCATTTCCTGTTGGAATTCTACCGTATTTTTTTCTTGTGCAACCAGCGTAATAGACAGCAGAAAAAACAGGAAGACACTAAATCTCAATTTAACCTTTAGCTTTATAATATTTTGCCTCCCCAAGATATTCCCTGATTTTTTCATTATAAGCCTCACTTAATTTAAGGTCTAAAATTCCCTCAATATCATATAAAACTTCCATATCATCAAAACCGGTTTTTAATAAATCCTCGAGATATAAAAGAGCGGTTTCATGATCACCATCGTGTCCGGCAATTTTAATGATGTTTAAATAAGCTTCAGGATCTTTCTTATCGAATATGGTTCTAAGTATACTCACAAAAACTTTAGTTCTGGACGTAGCCTGGGAATTCACATAGCTGTCGTAATAATTTTTGCTAAGGTTATCAAGAAAACCCTGGAGTCTTTTGGCCATTTTTTGCTTCGGTCCGCTAAATTTTTCTTCATTTTTCTGAAGCTCCTCAACCTGAGCTGCCCACCAGCCAATATTTTCGAAGTTTGAAGTTACTACATCGGTTTCCATATAGTATAGATATTCTTCCTGTTTAGCCTTTTCTGATGCTACTACGTTTCGATATTCCCGTCGTTGTTGTTTAAAGGCTTTATTTCTTCTGATGTTCCTAATCTGATCACGTAAATCTATGTCAAGATCAAAATCATCGTATTTATCTTCTATTTGCTTAAGTTTTTCAAAAGCCTGGTAATAATTTCGGGTACGCCTTAAAACTTCGGCATATTCCACTTCAGCTTCAAAAAGTTCTTTTACTAATTCTAAATCTTTGGCCCTCTTCCCTTCTTTCATAGCATTTAGCGTAAATCCCGCCACGGCATTACGAATCACATCGGCATCAGGCCATTCTACGTTCTCTTCACAGGTATAGAAATTCATTTCGGTGGGAAAATTTTCACTATCAAGATAGTCTTCTATTTCCTCTAGAATAAACATCGAATTATTACTATCGCAGGCCACCGCACTGAACATAAATTTATTGTTAGCATTTAAATACTCTGTATTTATCCAGGCATTTTCTACCGCCAGCACACCAGAAATATTATTGTAGAGAAAAGGCAAAGCTGTAGCTAATTGTCCACCTTCTGATAGTCCGGCTACGTAAACCTGTTCCCTATCTATGGCCAGCATACCATCTACCTGATTTATAATTGGCCCTACTTTGTTTATGTTATTTTTTAAAGAATCCTCTTTCAAATTTAAATTAGAGGAAGCTATTATATAAGCCTGTTCTTCAGCGACTGTTCTAAAAAGTTGTGTGGTAGCTCTCCCCCTGCCTTCGTGATCAAAAACAAAGATTACCGGCCATTTTTCCTGTTCATTAAAATTTTTTGGAAGATATAAAGAAAAACTGCTCGCCGTGGTATCTGTTGTTGGGATAGAATCTACAATTTTACCCAGGGGAAGTTTTATTTCCTGAGCATTCCCAAATTGAAAAGTTAAAGCAAAAAGTAATATTAGAACTAGTATCTTTTTCATAATAATATCAAATAATTAATTTAAATATAAGCATAGATATCAAAGATCGTGCATAAAAAAGCCCTCATCAACAGATGAAGGCTAAATAAATATATAGTGATAGATTTTTATTTTTTAATTCGTTGTAATCTCATATTATTGCTTCCAAAAAAAAGACGAGCAACTAAAGAGACAACAAGTAAGTCTGCAAAGATTAAAAACAACACCCTCACTACTTCAATACCGGAAAAATTTAATCCGGAAAATCCTATCGCACCCGTTAAGGCAGCTACGATTAGATATAATGTACTATACTTTCTCATAATGTAATTTCTTTTTTTGTAAAAATAGGTATAGTATAGTCGCGATGGTATTAACAAAATTACAATTTGCTATACTTTAACTAAAACAAATTTGGGTCTGAGAATTCCGTTAAAAATAGCTGAAAAAGTAGCCCGTTTTAACTAAAGCCTAAATATTCACCCCTTTAAATTGCTTAGTTTTAAATAGCTGGAAATGGAGCTATAATAAAATTTAAGATCATTTTATCATACTCTTATTTATAGGAGCAAAATCTACAACCTGGGAAAGAACAATATGGGTTTTCGTTTCGCCATAAGTAATAAGTTTATCTATAAATTCTTCCAAATGAACCTGGTCGCGGAGTACAACTTCCATAATTATATTTTCATTCCCGGTAATGCGGTAACAATTATTTACTTCTCTAAATTCTTTTACTTTTTCTAAAAATGGTTTTAACCTGCCCATAAAAGCCCGAAGGGTAATAATTGCTTTTAACTGATAGCCTGCTTTATGATAAGAAATTTGAGTCTTATAGCCTTTTATAATCCCGGCATCTTCCATTTTCTTTACTCTTTCGGCAACTGCCGGAGAGCTTAATCCCACTTCGCGTCCAATTTCTGCAAAAGAATACCGCGCGTTTTGTTGCAACCTCGCTAAGATAGCCCAGTTAAGTTCATCTACTTGCATATTAAAGTTTTAATTGTAAAATACCTTATAATTAAAGGTTAATTCTAATTTACAGTTTAATATACAAAGATAAGCTATTTAATTTCTCTTTAATTTTATGCTGAAATTAAATAAGATGTCGCAGGCTTTTCTAAATAACACTTATCAGATGCCGGTTTACCGGAAAGCATTGGAAATATTTAAGCTTTCCAGGGCTATGGCTGTGCATTTTACTCAAGATAAACACGTTCTGGAAATGGGATTTTCGGCCTGCCCAAAAGACAGGTATGCCGGCGACCTTGTTACAGAATCTCTTCAACTCGCACCGGGAATAGCTTCAGTAGCTACGGCAAAAAGCTCCGGATCACGTTTAGAACGAATAAGAAATATTAGAAAGGCAAGTAAGAGTTTAAAGTTACTCTGTAAAAATCTTGAATTTTCCGGTGCTAAAGAAAGTGAGTTTCTAAGCTTGCTTAAAAAAGAAATTCATGTTTTCGATAAAATGATCGCCGACTGGATTCAGCAAATAAGAAAAGTTTAGTTTACTCCCTTTTAAAAAAAAGCAATTTTTATTCCTTCAATCAGCATATTGGTTCCAATAATAGCTATTATTAGTCCCATAATTTTCTCGATTACAATAATCTTGTTTTGACCAATAAACCGCACTAAATAATCACTGGATATAAAAGCGAGGTGGTTCAAGAACATAATTAGTCCAAACATTGCTGCAATAATTCCCATATCCATATAACTGGCGGTTGTGGTGTAATTCATCGCGGTTACAATAGTTCCGGGACCGGCCAGAATTGGAATTGCCAATGGAGAGATTGAAATCCCTTCATTAAAATCTATTTCTTTCTGGTTATCGATACTGGATTGCTGCGCCCTAATCATTTCAAAACCAACAAAAAACACAAGAATTCCACCAGTAATCTTAAAGGCAGGAATAGTTAAACCAAAAAGCTGAAAAATATATTTACCCAATAGAATAAATCCAGTAACAATCACGAAAGCCGTGAAAGTCGCTTTTTTAGAAATAAAACGCTTTCTCTTCCCATCGGCCTGTTTGGTAAGGCTCAGAAAAATTGGGATATTTCCAATAGGATTATTGATCGCAAAAAATGCGGTAAACGCACCTATGGCATATAACCAGATATTTTCCATAGATTTATATTTTTGGTACTTAAGCGGTTGAAAATTAGAAGCTGCAAAATTAATCTGAAATTTTAGCCCCACCCAACAAAAAAGATAAAATTTTTAAGCATTTTGAAACTTGACAATTATGAGTATCATAAGTGTTCATAACGCCGAAAAAATAATATTATTTCTAAAAACATCTTAAACAAAAAATCCCAATGAGACTATCGCCCATTGGGATGATTGATTTTCATAAAATTCTGAAATAAACTGCTTTCTTTTTCGAAAGATCCCTATATCACTACGCTCATCGGGATAAGCAGCCTGCACCTTTTTCTCTGCCCTTAGGTTTAGATAAAGTGGCTCTCTGCTTACATATTTCTTCTATACTGCCCACCTACTTCAAACATTGCCCTGGTGATTTGTCCAAGAGAACAAACTTTGGTGGCTTCCATTAACTCTTTAAAGATATTTTCATTTTTAATTGAAGCTTCTTTGATTTTTTCTAAAGCTTCTTCGGCAGAATCTTCTTTGGCTTTGTGAAGCGTATTCAGCGTTTTAAGCTGATGTTGCTTTTCTTCTTCTGTTGCTCTAATTACCTCGCCCGGTGTAACCGTCGGCGAACCTGTTGAACTTAAAAAGGTATTTACACCAATAATCGGGTAATCACCGTTATGTTTTAAAGTTTCATAATGCAGACTTTCCTCCTGAATTTTCCCGCGTTGATACATAGTTTCCATCGCGCCAAGTACGCCACCTCTCTCTGTAATACGATCGAATTCGGTTAAAACGGCTTCTTCTACAAGATCGGTTAATTCCTCAATAATAAATGATCCCTGAATTGGATTTTCGTTTTTCGCGAGTCCTAACTCTTTATTTATAATCAACTGAATTGCCATTGCTCTTCTTACTGAAGCTTCTGTAGGCGTTGTAATCGCCTCATCGTAAGCATTGGTGTGTAGGGAATTACAGTTGTCGTAAATCGCATACAGCGCCTGAAGCGTGGTTCTTATATCATTAAAATCTATTTCCTGTGCGTGTAAAGATCTTCCGGAAGTCTGGATGTGGTATTTCAACATCTGTGCCCTTGGATTCGCTCCGTATTTATGTTTCAAGGCTTTGGACCAAATTTTACGTGCTACCCTACCAATTACGGCGTATTCGGGATCAATTCCGTTAGAAAAGAAGAACGAAAGGTTGGGGCCAAATTTATTGATATCCATTCCCCGGCTTAAGTAATATTCCACGTAAGTGAATCCATTGGCCAGTGTAAATGCTAACTGAGTTATGGGATTTGCACCGGCTTCAGCAATATGGTATCCTGAAATTGAAACCGAGTAAAAATTTCTTACTTTTTCTTTAATAAAATACTCCTGAACATCGCCCATTAAACGCAATGCGAATTCCGTCGAAAAAATACAGGTATTTTGCGCCTGGTCTTCCTTTAAAATATCGGCCTGAACGGTTCCACGAACAACGCTGATTGTTTTTTTCTTGATTTCTTCATAAACCTCTGCAGGCAAAACCTGATCTCCGGTAAGGCCTAAAAGCATCAAGCCAAGACCATTATTTCCTTCCGGTAGCTCACCGCGATAAACCGGACGATCTAACCCGCGGTCATCATAGAGTTCTTTATATTTTGCTTCAACTTTATCTACCAGTCCATTTTTCTTGATGTATTTCTCACACTGCTGATCTATGGCAGCATTCATAAAAAACCCGAGCAACATAGGCGCCGGGCCATTAATGGTCATACTCACCGAAGTCATTGCATCTGCCAGATCAAACCCGGAATAGAGTTTTTTAGCATCATCCAAGCAGCAAATTGAAACTCCTGAATTACCGATTTTTCCATAAATATCGGGACGTTCATCGGGATCGTTTCCATATAGTGTAACCGAATCGAAAGCAGTAGACAGTCTTTTTGCCGGCAAGCCCATACTCACATAATGAAAACGACGGTTCGTACGCTCCGGTCCACCCTCACCGGCAAACATCCTGGTTGGATCTTCACCCTGGCGTTTAAATGGATAAAGCCCTGCCGTGTATGGAAATTCTCCCGGTACATTTTCCTGAAGACACCATTTTAAAATATCGCCCCAGGCTTTATATTTTGGCAAGGAAACTTTAGGAATTTGAGAATGTGAAAGCGACTCGGTATGCGTATCTATCTTGATTTCCTTATCACGAACTTTAAATGAATAAACTGGCTCTACATATCTGGTAACTTTTTCCTGCCAGCTTTGTATCACTTCCCAGTTATAAGGATCGAGATCCATTTTTACACGGTCAAACTCTGCGAAAAGTAACTTCAGAAAATCTTTTTGAGAATCTTCTGTAAAATCATTTATTTCTTCCTGGTTAATGCCGTGCTTTTCTAAGTATTGCGATTGATTATTAGTCATATCCATACCAGAAACCGACTCGATAGTTTTAAAAACCCCGTAGAGTTTTTGGGCTACTTCAGCCTGGTTTGCAGCTTTTTCATCGTAACTTCGGTTATTTTCAGCAATTTCTGAAAGATAACGCGTTCGTTTCGGTGGAATCACGAAGATCTTTTCGCTCATTTCCGTAGAAATCTCGAAAGTAGAATTTAGATCGGCTTTGGTTTTTTCAGCAACCGTATCCATAATTTGACGATACAGGGTATTCATCCCCGGATCGTTAAACTGAGAGGCGATAGTTCCAAAAACCGGTAATTTATCAGCGTCTTCGTGCCATAACTGGTGGTTACGCTGATATTGTTTCTTTACATCACGCAAGGCATCCTGTGCGCCGCGTTTATCAAACTTATTTATAGCTACCAAATCGGCGAAATCAAGCATGTCAATCTTTTCAAGCTGAGTAGCTGCTCCAAATTCTGGCGTCATCACATATAAAGCAACATCAGAGTGATCCATAATTTCAGTATCACTCTGTCCAATTCCCGAAGTTTCCAAAATAATCAAATCGAATTCAGCCGCTTTTAAAACCTCAACGGCTTCAGCCACGTGTTTGGAGAGGGCAAGGTTAGATTGACGTGTCGCAAGAGAACGCATATAAACGTGTTCATTGTTTATGGCATTCATTCTAATTCTATCTCCCAGTAAGGCGCCGCCGGTCTTCCTTTTAGAAGGATCTACCGAGATAATTCCAATGTTTTTATCAGGAAAATCGGTTAAGAATCGGCGTACCAGTTCATCCACCAAACTGGATTTTCCCGAACCACCGGTTCCTGTTATTCCCAAAACGGGAATTTTACTATTTTCGGTTTCTTTTCTTATTGGTTCGAAATGTTTCAGAAAAGAATCATGTTTATTCTCTGCAAGGGAAATAAGCCTTGAAATAGTATTTACATTTTTATCTTTTAAATCTTCAGCAACAGATTTTTCTTCAACTAAATCGCGAGTTTCTGTGTCTACCCGCTTCACCATATCGTTAATCATTCCCTGGAGTCCCATTTCACGACCATCGTCTGGAGCGTAAATCCGGGTAATCCCGTAATCCATTAATTCCTTGATTTCCTCCGGAAGAATTACTCCGCCACCACCGCCAAAAATAGCGATATGACCTGCATTTTTCTCCTGAAGCAGATCGTACATATACTTAAAATATTCGGTGTGCCCGCCCTGGTAGGACGTCATCGCAATTGCCTGTGCATCTTCCTGAATGGCGCAATTCACCACCTCATCAACACTACGATCGTGGCCAAGGTGAATTACTTCAACTCCTGTAGACTGAATGATTCGGCGCATAATGTTTATGGCTGCATCATGCCCATCAAAAAGCGAAGCTGCAGTTACGATTCTTATTTTATTTTTAGGGGTATATGGTTTTTGTTGTTCCATTTGTAATGATATCGTGTTTTTGGTACTGCAATTTACGAAAATTGTAATTCTCAAGAGCCTTCCGTAATATTAATATAATTCTAAATTCAGTTCTGTTGAAACAACCCAAAATTCTTAATTTTATCATCCTATAATAGTGCTATGTCAAAAATTACGCTTCTTATCCATTGCCCTGACACTTCAGGAATTATTGCTCATGTCACATCTTTTTTTTATAAAAGGCAGGGCAATATTATTTATATAGATCAATATGTAGACGTTGAAAATACTGTTTTTTTTATGCGTCTGGAATGTGAGTTTAATGCGGAAACCAATATCAGTGCCACCAAAGAAGAATTTAAGGAAACTGTAGCAGAAAAGTATAAAATGGCCTGGGAAATGTATTCGGCTGATTCAAAGCCCCGTATGGCTGTTTTTGTTTCTAAATATGATCATTGTCTTTATGATATTTTAAGTAGGTACAAATCGGGCGAACTTCAGGCGGTTATTACCTTAATTATTAGTAATCACAAGGAGCTTGAACATGTAGCACAAAATTTTGGAATTCCGTTTCATCATATTCCCGTAACTGCCGGCACGAAAGAAAAAGCTGCTGAAATCCAGCTTGAATTGCTTCAAAAAGAAAAAGTAGATTTTATTGTCCTGGCCAGGTATATGCAGATAATACCAAAGTCTTTAATTACAGCTTTCCCCAATCGAATTATTAATATTCATCACTCTTTCCTACCTGCATTTGCTGGGGCTAAACCATATCATCTGGCCTATAAACGAGGTGTAAAAATAATTGGAGCCACCAGTCATTACGTCACTGAAGAACTAGACGCAGGGCCCATTATCGAACAGGATATTACCCGGATTTCTCATAGCCATTCCATTAAAGATCTTATTTTAAAAGGAAGAGACCTGGAAAAAATTGTGCTTGCCAGAGGTATAAAACTTCATATTGAACGAAAAACGCTGGTTTTTAATAATAAGACCATAATTTTCACCTAATATTCTGAAATTTATTTTAGTGCCAAAAATGATATATTTGCAGGAAAACCTTGCTATGAAAAAATTATCCCTGATTCTGAGTATTCTCTTATTTTCATCCTGCGCCGAATTACAGACCATCGCAGAAAATTATCCGCAGGCCGGTGTTAGCAATACCGAAATAGCTTCAGGCTTAAGACAGGCCTTAGATATGGGAATTGAAAAACAGGTTACAAAACTGACCGAAGAAAACGGATTTTATAACAACGAGCTGGTAAGAATTACGCTTCCGCCAGAATTGCAAAAAGTAGACAAAACGCTTCGTGATGTTGGTTTAGATGCCTTAGCAGATCAAGGTTTAAAGGTATTAAATCGCGCTGCCGAAGAAGCCGTACAGGAAGCCACTCCAATTTTCGTAAATGCCGTGCGAGAAATTACTTTTAACGATGCCCGTAATATTTTATTAGGCCAGGATAATGCAGCTACGGTTTATCTTACCGGGAAAACCGATGAACAACTTTACGGAAAATTCAATCCAGTTGTTACCACTTCTCTTGAAAAAGTTGGCGCTACCGAAATTTGGACTAATATCATTAACCGGTATAACAGCTTACCACTTACTAATAATGTAAATCCAGACCTTGCAGATTATGTGACGAAGGAAGCGCTAAACGGAGTCTATACTATGATTGCTATTGAAGAAAAAGAAATAAGAGAAAAAGTATCTGCAAGAACTACCAGCCTTTTGCAAAGGGTTTTCGCCCTACAGGACAGGCAATACTAAATTAGTCCTTCACAACTTTATATTCAGCCAAAAGTAATTAAAAGCACGTTTATCCATTTTTTTAACATTTTAATGCTACAAGAAGAAAATTTTACATCAATATTAACGCAGACTTAGCAACCCCTTGTGCTGATGCCTCCTATATTTGCATCAAAGACGAAAACAGACTATGTTCAAAATCTTTGAAACAAGATCTACAGAAGAATGCCTATGTGATAAGTATACCCATCTTATGCACAAAGCTTATAAATTGGCACTTACCGATAAGGAAGAAAGCGACCGACTTAACGCAAAGGCTAAAACAATTCTGAAAGAACTTAGGAGAATGCAATACGATAAAATAGATTACTAGTTAAGTGCTAAGCTTTTTAAAGTAGTCTATTGCTTTCACCAATCGTGAGCCATACCAACTAAAATATTCCCCATCTACCAGTTTAATTTCCACATTTAATTCTGAAAAATATTCTTTATGCTTTTCTTTAAACGGATATGGTTCTGAGGAAAGCAATAGCAGATCAGGATTTTTTACTTTAATTTCTTCAAAAGTAGTTTCCGGATAACGGGATTCTTTAAAAACATTTTCGAACTTATTCAACTTTAAAAGTTCATCTATAAAAGTATCTTTTCCTGCAACCATTAATGGTTTTTTCCAGATAAAATAAGCCACCTTTCTTACCGGTTTATCTTTGAGTTGCTTCTGTAGTGCTGCAATTTTTTTCTTTACGGAAGACAGCATCGTTTCTACTAAAGCTTCTTTCTGAAAGATTTCTCCATATTGAGACATTAATTCAAAAGCATCCTCAAGCTTAACAATATCTGAAACATGAACCGGAGCAATTGCTTCTAGCTCCTCCACCATTTCTTTGGTGTTTTCCTCTTTATTACAAAGAATAATATCAGGTTTTAAAGCCTTAATTTTTTCCAGCTTCACTTGTTTGGTACCACCTACAATGGTCTTGGTTTTTCGAAGATATTCAGGATGTACACAGAATTTAGTGATTCCCAGCAAATGTTCTTCCAGGCCTAAATCGACTAAAAGTTCAGTCTGACTGGGAACTAAGGAAATAATTCGTTTGGGGACTTCTGGAAGGTAAATTTTTCTTTGTAATTGATCTTTAACTTCCATTGCAAAAAAATTAAAGCTGTTTCAATTCTTCGGCCATTTGTTGCTGAAGTACTTCCGCTTTGGCTCCTGCTATTTCAGCAAAGTTTGAAGATTCTGAAGCATAAATAATCTTTCGGGAAGAATTTACTAAAAGACCAACATTTTTAGTCATTCCGTATTTACAAACATCTTCTAGTTTTCCGCCCTGGGCTCCCACCCCCGGAACTAACAAGAAATTCTCGGGAATTATCTCCCTAATTTCCTTTAAAAATTCCGCTTTAGTCGCACCAACAACATACATGAGTCGGTCGGCATTTTTCCAGGTTTTAGAAGTTTTCAGCACTTTTTTATAAAGCTCTTCTCCATCTATTTTTTGCGTCTGGAAATCGAACGCACCTTCATTAGAAGTCAGCGCCAGCAAAATTGCCTGCCGGTTATCAAATTCGAGAAAAGGCTCTACAGAATCCTTTCCCATATAAGGAGCAACCGTTACCGAATCAAAACCAAGATCTTTGAGAAAGGTTTTTGCATACATCCTTGACGTATTACCAATATCGCCACGCTTGGCATCAGCGATGGTATACATTTCTGGATATTCGTGATGAAGATAATTTATTGTTTTCTCTAAGGCTTGCCAGCCTTCGACACCATTAGCTTCATAAAAGGCGATATTTGGTTTATAGGCCACACAAAATTTATGGGTAGCATCTATAATCGCTTTATTGAACTCAAAAATAGGATCCTCTTCAGATAACAGATAGGTTGGAATACGATCTATATCCACATCAAGTCCCACAGATAAAAAAGACTTCTTTTTCAGGATCTGTTCAGTTAATTCTTGCGGGGACATAGTTTAGAGTTTTATGATTAATTAGATTTAAAATATAAAAAGAAAATTCCGCTTTCGCGGAAAGTAATTCTTAAAATAAGGTTCTCACTAATATTAGAATTGTAGACCTCCGCCTTCGCGGAGGTGACTATTTTTAGAATATATCTGAATTTTCTTTAAGCTTTTCGGTGTTTTCTACCAATCTCAGCTCGTCTATTATTTTCTGAATATCCCCATTTATAATATTAGAAAGATCATAAAGCGTAAGGTTTATACGGTGATCTGTAACCCTTCCCTGGGAATAATTATACGTTCTAATTTTCGCACTACGGTCACCACTGGAAACCATTGAGTTTCTCTTAGCGGCATCGGCCTCTTGCTTTTTCGCGAGTTCGATTTCGTATAAACGAGATCTTAAAACCCTAAAAGCCTTTTCCTTGTTCTTGTGCTGCGATTTTTGATCCTGGCACTGCGCCACCAAACCGGTAGGTTCGTGCGTTAAACGTACAGCAGAATAGGTAGTATTCACCGATTGCCCACCTGGACCGGAAGAACAGAAATAATCTATTCTTACATCCTTCATATCAATTTGCACATCAAATTCTTCAGCTTCAGGCAAAACCATAACGGTTGCTGCCGAGGTATGTACACGACCCTGGGTTTCGGTTTGTGGCACACGTTGTACACGGTGAACACCGGCTTCAAATTTCATAGTGCCGTAAACATCCTCACCTGAGATTTCAAAAATCATCTCTTTAAATCCGCCGCTGGTACCTTCGCTATAATCTACAATATTGTGTTTCCAGCCTTTGCTTTCTACATATTTAGTATACATCCTATAAAGATCGCCGGCAAAGATACTGGCCTCGTCCCCACCGGTACCCGCTCTAATTTCCATCACCACGTTTTTAGCATCGTCCGGATCTTTAGGCACCAACATCATTCTGATCTTTTCTTCCAGTTTCGGAACTTCCTTTTCGGCTTCTTCCAGCTGCATTTTGGCCATTTCGGTCATTTCTGCATCGCTGCCATCGGAAATTATTTCTTTGGCTTCTTCAATATTATTAGTGAGCTCCAAATATTTTTCGCGCACATCCATTAAAGCCCTAAGGTCTTTGTATTCTTTATTTAATTCTATATATCGCTTTTGATCTGAAATCACATCGGGCTGAATAATTAAATCATTCACCTCATCAAAACGCTGCTTTACTATATTAAGCTTCTCAATCATATAATCACACTGATTTTAGGAAAACAAATTTACGATAAATTGATTGAATTACAGGATTGAAAAAAGAATTGTAAATTGAAACCATCAAGGGAGTTTTATGCTAAGCAAAACCAGGGCAATCTTTTACTTTTACAGGCAATTTATTTTGGCTTCTGTTTTATTGAATTTCTTTTTCCTGTTTTTAGGCAATCCAGTCATTTTCATAGTGCTATTCAAACTTTCCCTGGCTTCTTTGGTGTTTTATTTATATAAAACTTCCTATAAACATCATCTCTACTTTTACCAAAACCTTTCCTTAAGCAGTGCTAAACTCTTCGTTTTTAGTTTTATGATTGACTTTATTTTCATCATAATTTCCGCCGGAATTTATTCTGTTATAGTATGATTTTTGAAATCGATAATGTTGAGCTTTATTTTGCTGAAAAGCAAATCTTAAATGGGGTTTACTTAAAAGCTGAAACAGGAAAGGTTACCGGTATACTTGGCGCTAATGGTTGTGGAAAAAGCAGTTTACTCAATATTTTCTTCGGAAGCTTGCAATCCAGACATAAACTGATTAGGGTTGACAAGAAACCATACCTGAAACCACTTTTTAAATATGGAATCGTAAACTATTTACCACAGCAGAACTTTATTCCGCCAAAAATGAAAATGGAGAGTGCCTTTCAACTTTTTAAAGTAAACTTGATGGATTTTGTGAATAATTTCCCAGAATTTAAAAATTACAAAAAATTTCGAATGCGGGAAATTTCAGGCGGTCAACAGCGGCTTGTAGAAATTTATATCTCCCTAAACAGCAAAGCCCAACTTGTTCTTTTAGATGAACCTTTCTCGCATCTTTCACCATTATACATTGAAAAGATTCAAAACTTGCTTCAGAAGTTGAAGTATGATAAAGCCATAGTTATAACCGACCATATGTACCGGCATATTTTAGAAGCTAGCGACGAACTATATTTACTAAAAAACGGCAGTACGCAGCTTATAAAAAATGAAAAAGCCCTTGAAGATTACCATTATTTAAAAGCCGGAACTTTTTAGATTCTCGGAAGAAATTTCAAGTATAAGAGATTCCTGAAATTTAAGATATCCAATCCAAATTAATTAAACCTCACGATTCCCTATATTATTATAAGTAGACATATCCAAAGGTTTAATCCAAAAAAGAAGTATTAACCCCAGGCTAAAAATATGTAGAAACCTATCGGGGTAATAAAATCCCGGGATTTCTAAATAAAATGCGATAAAGAAATTAACATCAGAAAGTGCCATGAAAAGTGCAGCCAATAAAAAATAGAGGCTTTTTTTATTGCTATATCTATTGTTATAAGTAATTGCAGCACCAACCAAAATCATTGTGAGAATTGTGAATCCTAAATAGGCAGGAACAAAATAATCGTATAAATGAGCTTCAGGCACCATAGCTAACAATTCAAACAACAAATAAATATTCACACTTATAACGAAAAGCCCTATAAACAATTCTAAAAGATTATACTTTATGGCTCGAATTTTAGGAAAGACAATCCAAACCAATAGAAAAAAAGTAAGCGACCTGGCTATGAAGGTTATGAAATTAAAAATCTCATTTTCGTAAAAAAGCAGCGATACATCACAAATTAAAAAGGAAAGCAATACATAATGTATTTTAGAGTTTAAAGCGTGAAAAGATAAGCTCCATAAAATAAAATAGGAAGAAGCTGCTACCCTCAACCACCTGCTATGCTCATCATCTAAAAAATAGAGACCAAGTAAATTAAGTACAACCCAAAATATTGTTGAAGTAAAAACAAATTTTGAGTTATATATGTTCAATTTATTTACCAGGAGTTTAAATTTTTAAAGTTTAATACAAACGACTTTGAAAAATATAAATGAATGGACTAATACCTATAATTTTAAATAATGCTAATATAAATTTCACTCTTAAACAAGCACAACGTTGAGCTATTAATAGTGGAATTCCCCTAATTCACTTTTTATAGTGAGTTTTTTTTCTTCTGAAGCTTCCACCCTACCAACAATTTGTGCATCTACATTAAAAGATTTGGAGATTGCAATAATTTCTTCGGCAATTTCAGGATTTACATAAAGCTCCATACGGTGACCCATATTAAAAACCTGATACATTTCTTTCCAGTCGGTTTTGCTTTCTTGCTGAATAAGTTTGAAAAGGGGCGGCACCTCAAACATATTGTCTTTCACAATATGCAAATTATCTATGAAATGAAGGATTTTGGTTTGAGCACCTCCACTGCAATGCACCATCCCGTTAATTTCCTTATTACTGAATTTAGAAAGCATTTTCTTAATAATTGGAGCGTAAGTTCGGGTAGGAGAAAGCACTAATTTTCCAGCATCTAAAGGCGAATTTTCAACAGAATCGATTAAAGATTTAGTCCCGGAATAAATCAATTCTTCTGGAATATCATTATCAAAACTTTCGGGATATTTTTCAGCTAAAACTTTAGAAAAAACATCGTGACGCGCGGAGGTAAGTCCGTTACTACCCATACCGCCATTATATTCTTTTTCGTAAGAAGCCTGGCCCGAAGAAGATAAACCAACAATTACATTTCCAGGTTTAATATTGGCATTATCAATTACATCTGCTTTTTTCATTCTAGCAGTTACGGTAGAATCTACGATGATTGTTCTTACCAAGTCACCAACATCGGCGGTTTCGCCACCGGTTGAATGAATTTCTACACCAAACTCTTTTAGTTCAGCAATCAATTCTTCAGTACCATTAATAATTGCTGAAATCACATCTCCCGGAATTTTGTTCTTATTACGGCCAATGGTTGAAGAAAGCATTATGTTATCTACGGCACCCACACAAAGCAGGTCGTCTATATTCATAATAAGTGCATCTTGTGCAATCCCTTTCCAAACCGAAAGATCTCCGGTTTCTTTCCAATACATATAAGCCAGGGAAGATTTAGTACCCGCGCCATCGGCGTGCATAATTAAGCAATGATTTGCATCTCCCGTAAGATAATCGGGCACGATTTTGCAAAATGCCTTTGGAAATAAACCCTTATCTACATTTTTAATCGCATTGTGAACATCTTCTTTTCCTGCTGAAACTCCACGCTGGGCGTATCTTTTACTTACTTCCTGACTCATAACTGTGTTGTTGAAAAGCCAAATATAAACAGATTAGATTTTTTAGCCTCTAATGCCGATTACTTATTTCTATATAAACAAAAAACCACGTGTTTAGCACACGTGGTTTTTAGGTATTTATCTAATTCTTTAAACTATTTGGTAAAAAGCAATTCTCTATATTTAGTTAATGGCCAAAGCTCATCATCTATAAGAAGTTCTAATTTATCACAGTGATATCTTATTTCATCAAAATAAGGCTTAACATCGTCACAATAAGCAAAAGCACGTTTTTCAGAGTCTTCTATCTTATTGGCAACCTTCCTGGCCTCGATCATAGCTTTAACTCCACTATTAATTTTAGCAATGTGCGCAGAGATCTCTTCAATTATTTCTAATTGCTCGTTAGAATGCTTCTTGAAATCCTCATTATAAATATGCTTCAAGCCTTCTACGTTCTCAATAAGAATATTCTGGTAACGAACCGCTGTTGGGATTACATGATTTCTGGCAATATCCCCAAGGATTCTTCCTTCAATCTGGATTCGCATCGCGTAGTCTTCAAGCTCAATTTCGTGACGGGCTTCCAGTTCCACTTTGTTCATCACTTTCATCTCTTCATAAAGAGCGATTGTTTTCTCAGAAACCTGTGCTTTTAATGCCTGTGGCGTAGTCCTGTTATTACTTAAGCCACGTTTTTTAGCTTCTTTTTCCCAGGCCTCACCATAACCATCACCTTCAAAACGAATATTCTTAGATTTCTTGATGTAATCCCTAAGCACATTAAAGATGGCATCATCCTTTTTCATTTTCTTGCCTTTAATCAACTCATCAACTTCAGCTTTGAAGTCTTTTAGCTGCTTGGCCATAATGGTGTTTAGTACCGTCATTGGATTAGCACAGTTCGCGGTAGAACCAACTGCTCTAAATTCAAATTTATTACCTGTGAAGGCAAAAGAAGAAGTACGGTTACGATCTGTATTATCCAGAAGAATTTCCGGAATTTTACCTACTACATTAAGTTTAAGTTCTGTTTTCTCTTGTGGAGATAACTTCCCGTCGGTTACTTTTTCCAATTCATCCAGCACCTCTGTTAACTGAGAACCAATATATGCAGAAATAATTGCCGGTGGTGCTTCGTTTGCTCCCAACCTGTGATCGTTAGATGCACTTGCAATTGCAGCCCTCAAAAGTTCTTCGTTATCATGTACCGCCTTAATACTGTTTATAAAGAAGGTTAAAAACTGAAGGTTCTTCATTGGTGTAGAACCCGGCCCCAACAGGTTGATACCGGTATCTGTAGATAAAGACCAGTTATTATGCTTACCACTACCGTTTATTCCAGCGAATGGTTTTTCGTGCAGAATTACTTTAAAATGGTGTTTTTCGGCAATTTTGCTCATAATATCCATAAGTAATGAATTATGGTCTACGGCAAGGTTACCTTCTTCAAAAATAGGTGCCAGTTCAAATTGGTTTGGCGCCACCTCGTTATGGCGTGTTTTTACTGGAATACCAAGTTTCATACACTCAATTTCCAAATCACGCATATAAGCCAATACCCTTGATGGAATTGAACCAAAGTAATGATCATCTAATTGTTGTCCTTTTGCGGGAGAATGACCCAATAAAGTGCGCCCTGCCAATGTAAGGTCGGGACGCGTTGCCGCTAAAGCTGAATCGATAAGGAAATATTCCTGTTCCCAGCCTAAAGTTGCATTAACTTTAGTAACATTTTTATCAAAATATTTAGCTACTGAAGTTGCAGCCTGGTCTACAGCCTGCAGTGCTCTTAATAGCGGTGTTTTATAATCTAAAGCTTCACCTGTATAAGAAACGAAGATTGTAGGAATACAAAGGGTAGTTCCCCAAATAAAAGCTGGAGAAGTAGGATCCCACGCAGTATAACCACGGGCTTCAAAAGTATTTCTAATTCCTCCACTCGGGAAACTTGAGGCATCTGGCTCTTGTTGTACCAGGGCCCCACCACCAAATTTCTCTATTGCACTACCATCAGCCTGAGTTTCAAAAAAGGCATCGTGTTTTTCTGCAGTTGCTCCGGTTAATGGTTGAAACCAGTGCGTATAATGGGTTGCCCCTTTTGCAATGGCCCATTCTTTCATTCCGGTAGAAATATGGTCTGACACTCTACGGTCAATTTTCTTCCCGGTTTTTATAGCTTCCATCACATTCTCGTAAGCTTCCTTGGTAAGGTATTGCTTCATGGAGGCTTCGTTAAACACATTTGTTCCAAAAAGCTCAGACCTTCGGGCCGGCTCTTTAATTTTAACCGGCTTGCGGTTCATGGTTTCTTTTAAAGCTGCAAATCGTAATGTTGACATATTGGTGTTGTTTGATAAATTTTGAATTTCAGCTACCAAATGTATGTATTTTTACAGACACCCCGTAAAATATTACCACCCTGATTTGAATTTTTATGTATTTCTTAATACACCCCCTTAAAATTAACCCAAAAATGCAAGACCCGTAAAAATAACATAGCTCACGAATAAAATCACACCTTTGTATCTGTTGAAAAGAAACCTTTTTGGAAGAAAAGCTAAAGGTGCAATGGCAAAAGCGATACCAATCATCCAGAAAATGTCATTTGTGAGTATCTGATCTGACTGAATATAAATAGGTTGAATCATCGCAGTGATTCCTAAAACCGAAGCGATATTAAAAATATTAGATCCTATAAGGTTCCCAAGGGAAAGTGCTTTTTCCTTTTTTAATGCTGCAATAACCGAAGCTGCTAGTTCCGGTACACTCGTGCCTATAGCGATCATAGTAACCGAGATTACCCTTTCACTCACTCCTAACATAGTAGCAAGATCTACGGCGCCATCTACCAGCAACTCCGACCCTCCCCAAAGAGCCACGCCTCCTATTACTAACCATAGAATCATTTTAAAATTAGAAGTTTGCTTTAGAGAATCGTCTATTCCTTCCACTGCGATTTCAGTTTTTCTACGGGATCTTCTTATCAATAAAATTAGAAAAACGATAAGACCTATAAACAAAAAGAGTCCTTCTAAACGAGAAATATTCCCACCTGTACTTAAAAAATAATAAAGTACAATAGAGAAAAGCATCATGGCCGGCCAGTTAAACCTATAAAACTCCCTGTCTACAGAAATAGAGGTTATTATTGCAGTAATTCCCAATACCAAACCTAAATTGGCAATGTTAGAACCTATTACATTTCCTAAGGCAATATCAGAAAAACCGCTTAATGCAGCTTGTAAACTCACCAGAAGTTCGGGAGCCGAAGTAGCGAAAGAAACCACTGTCAACCCTATTACCATTCGGGAAATATTGAATTTAAATGATAAAGCTACTGAAGCTCGCACTAAAAATTCCCCACCTACCACTAGTAACACAAGCCCAATAAGAATAAAAACAATGCTCATCTAAAGTTTTTTTTTGCGAAGATAAAATAATCCTATGAGCTAAACTTAAAAGCATCATAAATCAAAAATAAACTATTAAATTAGTACGCTAACTATTTTTTACGTTATATTTGAAATAACCAAACAAATTAAAATGAAACGATTAACTAATAAAGAAGAGGAAGTAATGCGCATTCTCTGGCAATTGGAGAAAGCCTTTGTAAAGCAGATAATACCACATATCCAGGACAAAAAATTGCATTACAATACGGTTTCTACTATTGTAAGACATTTAGAAGATAAAGGTTTTGTAGCTCACGAGGCTTATGGGAACACCCATCAATATTACCCTGTAATTACCAAAGAAAAATACAGGAAGCATATTATGAGTTTAACCTCAAAAAGATTTTTTGATAACTCATATAAAAGTATGGTTTCCTTTTTCGCTAAAGAGGAAAAAATTAGCGCCGATGAGCTTCGGGAAATCCTTGAGATTATAGAAAAGGATAAAAAGGAATAATCTATGGAAGCATTCCTAATCTATCTTCTTAAAGGTGCCAGCTTATTGAGTATTTTTTACCTGGTCTATATTTTCTTGTTAAAGAATGAAACTAATTTTCAGGTAAACCGCAAATTTTTACTTAGCGGCATTTTTGCATCTGCCTTTTTACCAGCAATTTACTTTACACGAAAAGTAATTGTTGAAGCAAATAACTTTTCTTTCAACAAAATTCCTGTAAATACAAATGCTTCTTCAGAAGATTTAGTTTCAAACTTTGGGATTTGGGAAGTTTTGGGGTTTATTTATTTTCTTATTACTGCATTTTTCTTATTTAGGATTTTTGTTCAGCTTTTCAAAATTCAGAAACTCATTAATCGAAGCACTGTTTACAAAGCTGAAGGTTTTAACTTCCTCAAAACCGAAGCTACAGTAAGTCCGTTTTCCTTCTTCAAATTCATCGTTTACAATCCTACAGCCCATTCAGAAAAAGATCTGATAATGATTCTGCATCACGAAAAAATACACGCAGCGCAATGGCATTCTGTAGATATACTAATCGCCAACCTCACCACTGCCCTACTCTGGTTTAACCCTTTAAGCTGGTTGTATAAAAAAAGCGTGGAACAAAACCTGGAATATATCGCCGACAGGGAAACGGTAGCTATTTCGGGAGCTAAAAAATCGTATCAACAAACCCTGGTAAAGGTTTCTATCGCAAATTTACAACCAGCGCTTACCAATCATTTTTATCAATCATTTATTAAAAAACGAATTCTTATGCTGAATAAAAAATCATCTCAAACCTCTAGTCTATGGAAAATAAGCCTTGTTTTTCCTTTAGTCCTGGCTTTTATGCTCGCTTTTAATGTAAAGACTGAAGCGCAAACAAAAAAATCTGAATATACGGTAGAAGGTGTTCAGGTAAATAAATCGGTTTCATCGGTTATTACAAAATTTTCTAAGCAAGAAAGTTTAGAGAGAATTTCTAAGGTTTTTGAGAAATTTGATATTGAACTTGAGTTTTCCGAACTTGAATATTCCAGTGAAATACTTACCAGTATAAAAGTTTCATTCTTAAACAAAAAAACCAACGAAACGGGTGTTTTCTCGGCCAGTAATTCAGAAGGAGTTGAATCTTTTGAAATCTTTACAGATAAAAAAGAAACCGGTTTTAGAAAAGCCAACACCCTTATGGGAAAAGGAGCTATTTCTTCTAACGGAAGTCTTTTAGGCAAGCTTGGTAAACATCCCTTATATGTTATAGATGGGAAAAAATATACTTCTAAAGAATTAGACGGGAAATATCTGGATATTTCCGATGGAGGAATCAGTATTTTCCTGGCTGAAGAAGCAAAAACAAAATTTGGAACTGAAGCGCAGGATGGAGCTATTATTACAAAGAGTGCCAGGATTATAGATGATTTACAGAAAGAATTTAAAAAAATTGATAAGGAAAATTCTGAAGCTAAACGAGAATTTCTGCAAATAGAATATGGCAAATCACCGAGTTTAATTTCCCTGGAAACTAATTTCAAGGAGAAGAAAAAAACCAAAAACAAAAAGTTAGTACAAGCCTCCACAGATCCTAAGGAGATCCCTGGAAATCCAATTTATATTTTAAATGGTGAAAAAAGTAAAAAAGAGATTATAGGCCTTATCGATCCAAAACTGATTGAGAGTGTAAACGTATTAAAAGGAGAAAGCGCTACTTCGCTGTATGGCGAAGATGCAAAAGACGGTGCGGTGATCATTACTACCAAGGTTTTGGATAAATCTAAAAAAGAAGATACTAAAAAAGGGAAAGGATATTCAATTGGAATTCAGAGATTTCAAAAGAAAACCGATTATGAAATTATAAAGGGAGGACTTAGTTTCCAGACGGGAGAAGATATCAATGCATTTCAATGGAATAAAGAACCTGACGAAAAAATCAATTTTTACCTTAACGACGAGGAAAAAAATAGACCGTTAGTAATTATTGATGGCAAAAAGGCAAATGAAACTACTCTAAAGGAAATTGATCCTCAGAATATTGAAAGAATAAATGTTCTAAAAGGTGAAGGTGCAATTGAAAAGTATGGCAATAAAGCCGATTATGGAGCTATAGAAATTACTACCAAAAAAGAAATCAAAGAATAATTTTCGTTTTTCATTGTAATTTGAATTAAAAGGCAGGCTCATTCCCTGCCTTTTTCTTTTGCTTGATTTTCAATATCTTTGAAGTAATTGGCTTGGAGCATACTCACGAATTACGCTAAGAAAATAATATTCATTTTGAGTCTATCCTCCGAGCATTTAGATCTCGATTATCGAGTAAACCAACCAACAATGAAAAAGAAGATTTTTAAAGCACTTTCTAAACTTAATAAGAAAGTTCTGCCCAATTACACTAAGAAAGAACTGGATCTTAGAAAAGCCAGTAAAGTACAAATGGCCATTATTGGCTGGAAATCCTGGGTAACCCGAAATTCTTTAGATTAGAAAAAGCCCTTAAGAAAAATCTTAAGAGCTTTCTATAAATTATCCAAACTGTTTCCTATTTACTCATCTTCTTAGCCTTCTCTTCCAGCTTCTTAACATCGGTTGGATACGGATTCTCTTTTAAGGTCTTTGCTAAATGTACCAGGTTGTGCGCCATAAGCAACATCATATTATTGGTGAATTCGTGTTTATTCCCTTCTGCTTCAATATAACTTGGGCCGGGACCGGCTTCACCCACGTAGTAACAGAATCCGTTAACAGGAACGGTAAACCCATGTTCCGAAAGGTCAAAAACCATACTGGAAATCGCTTTTTTAGCACCGTCTTCATTACCATCTACCATTACTCCGGCAACTTTGTTATAAGTTGGGAACTGGCCGTTTTCTTCGCTTCCCTCTTCCATAATTCCGTCAAACCGCTCGGCAACCATCTTGGCAACTGCACCGCGATCACCCCGCCAAATTGGAGTTGCAATTATTAAAATATCGGCGGCCTTAACTTTCTTTAAAATCTCAGGCCATTCATCTCCATTTTTTTCATCAGAGGTAACTCCAAAATGAACTTCATGATCTACTACACGAACAATCTCAGTAGAAACATCCAGATCTTTAAAAACCTTTTCGGCTTCTTCAATAAAGGCTTCGGTATTAGAGGTTTTAGGAGATTTTTTTAAGGTACAATTCAAGAATAAAGCTTTCAGTTTCATAATTTAGGTTTTATGGTTAGACCCTGCAACATATTAAAAAGGGGAATCTAAAGCAGTTAAGGCTTGGTTAAACCTACCTTAGTGTTTTGTTAGAAGCCCTATATTTATGATAAAGTATTAATATGATGAAAAAATACCTTTTACTAAGCATCTTTTGTTTTTCGATAATTAACCTTAACTCTCAATCCTGGAAAAAGCTTCCAGCTAATGGAGAAGCACAAGAGCGCCACGAAAATGCCTTTGTACAGGCGGGAAAGCGTTTTATTTTAATTGGAGGTCGTGGTAATAAACCCATTGATATCTATGACACCGAAAACCAAATCTGGAAAAAAGGCGCTCAACCTCCCCTTGAAATTCATCATACCCAGGCGGTTAGCCTCGACGGACTTGTTTATGTTTTAGGTGCTTTTACTGGCGGCTGGCCAGATGAAGATCCTATTCCCAATATTTATATCTACGATCCGCTGGAAGATCTCTGGATTAAAGGCCCGGAAATTCCCGAAGACAGAAGGCGTGGTGCCGCGGGGGTTGCGGTAAAGGATAAAAAAATCTATTTGATAAATGGAATTAGGAATGGCCATACCTCAGGTTGGGTTAACTGGTTTGATGAATATGATGTTTATAAAAATGAATGGAAAAAACTTCCTGATTCGCCTAATGAACGAGATCACTTTCAGGCTGTAATAACTGAAAATATACTTTTTGTTGCCGGTGGAAGAAAATCGGGAAGTGTTGAAGGCAACGGATTTGCAGGCACGGTAAAACCTACCGATATCTATGATTTTGATGCTGAAAAATGGAAATCTATTACTGAAATCCCTACTCCCAGGGGCGGCACTGCAATTGGACTTTTAGATAATAATCCGGTTATTTTGGGCGGTGAAAGTGACACCCAGGAAGCTGCGCACAATGAAGCTGAAATTTATGATCTCGCCAAGGGAAAATGGGACAGTTTACCACCTTTAAAACAAGGCAGGCACGGTACCCAGGCTATCACCATTAATAAACAAATTATTATTGGTGCCGGTAGTGGGAATCGCGGTGGCGGTCCTGAACTAAATTCTTTTGAAGTTTTCTCAAAAGATAATTCCCTTAATTTCAGCACCGAAGCTATCCTAGCTGGCTCACTAAAAGCTTCAGCCGACAATCTTAATTTTCCAAAAGAAGAAACAAAAAGTGTAAGAATTTCCCATAAAGGAGGCAACCAGGCCATTATTATTACCGAGATAAGCATTAGCGATGGCTTTAGTCTTATAAATAAGAAAAGCCTACCCTTTGTTTTAGCGCCACGTTCAGAATTTGAACTAGAAATAAAGGGAAATCAAGATCCCGGAGAACTACACGTTAAAACAGCAGGAAAAAAAGAAGGCATAAGGCTTAATCTAAATAAAAAATAGTACTTCATTAATCCGGGAAAAACAATAAATTTGCATACCAAATTAATAACATAATTCAGGCTCGGTGGGCAAAGAATTTTGCGACAACAATCGTTAAAATTTGATTAAATCCTGATGAAAAATTCTTTTGAGATTTATTTTTGCATATCATGGAAAAATCACTTTTAAACGGCATAGTATTACTTAATGAGCAAAACTAAACCTGGAAACCCGGTAAAACGACTTTGGAACTTACTCAAACTAGATAAGCGCGATGTAAAACACATACTTTTCTATGCACTTTTTGCGGGTTTAATAAATTTAGCGGTCCCTTTGGGAATCCAGGCTATTGTTAATCTAATCCAGGGAGGCAAAGTTAGTACCAGCTGGGTTATTCTGGTAATTTTAGTAACGCTCGCCGTAGGTTTAGTTGGCGTTTTTGAATTATTACAGCTCAGGCTGGCAGAGAATATTCAGCAAAAGATTTTTACCCGTTCAAGCTTCGAATTTTCATACCGGTTTCCAAAAATTAAGAGCGAAGCCTTACAAAATATTTATCCTCCTGAATTGGCAAACCGTTTTTTCGACACCTTAACGGTTCAAAAAGGGGTAAGTAAAATTTTATTAGATCTGCCTTCAGCTACGGTACAAATTATCTTTGGTGTAATCTTATTATCTCTCTATCACCCATTCTTTATTTTATACGGATTATTACTTGTTCTACTCCTTTACATCGTTTTTAAATTTACCGCTGAAAAAGGTTTAAAAACCAGTTTAGATGAATCGAAGCATAAATATGAAGTTGCTTATTGGATTCAGGAAATAGCCCGAAATTTAAAAAGCTTTAAAATTTCAGGCCGCAGCAAACTCGCGCTTGACAAAAACGACAGGCTTACTGCAAAGTATTTAAAAGAAAGAGAAGATCATTTTGGGGTGCTTAAGACCCAATATATTAAGCTTATTATTTTTAAAGTTCTTGTCGCCGGTGGTTTATTGGCTATTGGAGGTATTCTGGTTTTAAACCAACAAATGAATATTGGTCAATTTGTGGCTGCAGAGATCATTATTTTATTGATAATTTCTTCTGTAGAAAAATTAATCCGCGGGCTTGAAGATATTTACGACACCTTAACGTCACTGGAAAAACTAGGCCAGGTAGTAGACAAACCTCTGGAAGAATTTGAAAATCAGAATACTATAAATGCTTCAAATGGCCTTAAACTAGAACTAAAGGATGTAGCTTTTGAACCCGAAGGCCACACGGTTTTAAAAGGTATTAATGTCACCTTAGAACCCGGAAAAATTTTAGCCATCACAGGACCTGCAGGAAATGGCAGAACCAGTCTTTTAAAATTAATAGCAGGTATTTTCACTCCTACTCAGGGAAAGATTTACATTAACGATACTGCCAGGCATACCCTGGTTTTAAATGAGTACAGGCAACACCTGGGCACTTATTTACCCGATGAAATTCCTTTTGAAGGAACCCTGTGGGAAAACATAACTTTTGGCGACACTTCTATTTCTGATCAGAATATAGATTGGGCTTTAGAACATTCAGGCCTAAAGGAGTATGTAAAAGATCAACCCAATGGAATATTTACTCAAATTCATCCGGAAGGAAGGTACCTTTCTACACTTATATCAAAGCGTATAATCATTGCACGAGCTATTGTAAAAAAACCTTCTATTCTTATTTTAAAGGAACCTTTTGAGAAATTTGAACTTTCAGAAAGAAAAAGATTATTAAAGTTTTTAACCGATTCAGAAAATAAATGGAGCCTTATTATAGCCAGCAATGACAAATTATGGAAAGAAGTATGTGATGAACGCCTGGAATTACAGGACGGTAAAATTGTTAAAGCCCTGTAGATATGCTGAATATTTCTGAAGAAAAATTACACGAGCGTATAGATATTACCGGAACTAAATCTGGAAAATTCGTATTTTTTAGAAAGCACTATGCGATTTTTAATTATGTACTTATTGGATTATTTATCTTATTCATAATTATTCTCTTTCTACCCTGGACTCAGAATATTAGGGCTACGGGAAATGTCACCACCTTAAGCCCTGAACATAGGCCTCAAACAATTCAATCTCCCATCCCGGGACGTATTGAACAATGGTATATTGATGAAGGGGATTTTGTAAATAAAGGAGATACTATTTTAAGGATTTCTGAAGTTAGCAGCGATTATTTTGATCCTTTACTCATCAATAGAACTTCCAGCCAGATAGAAGCGAAAAATCAATCGGCCAACTCTTATGACGAAAAGATTGGGGCTCTTCGGCAGCAATTAGAAGCACAGCAAGAGGAACGGAAATTAAAACGAAGTCAGGCCATTAACAAGATAGAACAAGCGCGTTTAAAAGTAAGAAGCGACAGCATAAAGCTTGAAGCCGCACAAACACAGGTAGAAATTGCGAAAACACAATTTGAAAGACTCCAAACTTTGCAGGAAGAAGGTTTATATTCCCAAACCGATTTGGAGGCCAGACGCTTAAAATTACAGGAAGCCCAGGCAAAGCTCATCGCCCAGCGAAATGACCTTTTATCAAGCAAAAACCAGGTAATTAACGCTGAGATCGAGATCAATAGAATTAGAGCTGAATATGCTGATAAAATTTCCAAAACCCAACAGGAAATTTTCACCACACAAAGTAACCAATTTGGCACCCGTGCTGAAGTTGACAAGCTTCAAATCCAGCTTTCAAATTACGAACAGCGTAGCAGTTTATATTATATTCTGGCACCCCAGGATGGTTATGTAAATAAAGCTTTGCGTGCCGGTTTAGGCGAGACATTCTCACAAGGAGAACAATTGGTGGGCATTATGCCATCTAACTATCAAATAGCGGTAGAAACCTATGTAAGGCCATTAGACCTGCCACTAATACACGTAGGTGAAGATGTGCGCATTCAATTTGATGGATGGCCTGCAATTATTTTTAGCGGTTGGCCAAACCTTTCTTATGGAACTTATGGTGCAGAAGTAGTAGCGGTAGAAAATTACATTTCGAAAAACGGAAAGTACAGGGTTTTACTTGCTCCAGACACCGAAGACAATCTCTGGCCCGAACAAATAGGAATTGGAAGTGGTGCTCAAACCATTGCCCTCTTAGAAAATGTCCCTATTTGGTACGAGCTATGGCGAAATTTAAATGGATTCCCACCTAATTATTATGAACAGGGTGAGAATGCTCAGACTGAGACCTCAAAAAGTAATAATAAAAAGTAGACTAATAAATGCGCTTAGTACACTATTTTTCTATTCTATTCTTTATTTGTTCTTCGGCGTTTGCCCAAACAGACAGCCTAAGTTATACCGAATTTTTAGATATAGTAATTAGTGAGCATCCTGTAGTTAGCCAGGCCGGACTGGTGAGAAATATAGGCGATGCCGAAGTACAATCGGCAAGAGGTGCCTTCGATCCCAGGTTTGAGGTAGATTATAAAGAAAAGGAATATAAAGGCACCGAATATTACGATCTTCTTGATGCTCAACTTCAAGTCCCAATGTGGTACGGATTGAAATTAAAAGGCGGTTTTCAGCAAAGTCAGGGCGCATATGTTAATCCACAAAACAAGGTGCCGGATGCCGGATTATTTCAGGCCGGTGTCATTTTATCCCTGGGAGAAGGACTCTGGATTAATTCACGAATGGCCGGTTTACGCAAAGCACAGGTATATAGGGAGCAAAGCAGAGCTGAACAGCAACTGATTATAAACGATATACTACTCGATGCTTCTTTTGTCTATTTTGAATGGGTAAGAGCCCACCAGAAATTAAAAATATTTGAAGATTTTTTAGAAAACGCCAACGAGCGTTACAGCGGAATTAGGCGCGGGGCCGAAATTGGGGAAATTGCAGGAATAGATACAGTGGAGGCGAGTCTAAATATCCAAAAACGTAGGTTGCAAGCCAACCAGGCGTCGGTAGAACTTAGAAAAAAACGGCTGGAACTTTCAACTTATCTATGGGACCAGGATCAACCCCTTATTTTGCAAGAACAGGTATTGCCGGTAGGTACCGATGAAGTTTTTAGTACCCTGATTTCTGAAATTCCCGAGGCAAATTTTGACACCCACCCGCAATTAGAATTTTACAGACGAAAAATAGAAGCGCTGCAAATAGAAAAGCGTTATCGCATTAATCAGCTATTACCAAAGATAGATTTAGAGTATAATTTTCTTTCAGAAGAACCCGATAATTTTGAAACCTTTAATGCCAATGCCTACAAAGCAGGTGTTAAGTTTTCTATGCCTTTATTTCTGAGAAGAGAACGCGGGGATCTCAAGATAGCCGAATATGAGCTACAAGACGCCAAACTGGAACTCAGTCTAAAAGACAACCAGTTACAAGCAAAAATTAATGCTATAGAACAACAATTGCAGGCTTTTTTAGAACAAATTGAGATGACCGAGCAAATGGTTGTTGATTCTAACGCCCTACTTCAGGCCGAAGTGCGTAAATTTAATTTTGGAGAAAGTTCAATATTTTTAATAAATACCCGCGAAACCAGGTTTATTGAAGCCAGGCTGGAGCAATTAGATCTTCAGATTAAATATTTAAAAACCCAGGCAGAATATCTGCAAGCCCTTGGTGGAAATCCTGTACAGTAAACAAAACGCCATTAATTTATACAGCAGATTCCCGAAATCTATGCTAATTAGTATTAACTTTATAAGTTATCATAAACATACTAATATAATTAAAACGAAATTTATGACTAGTAAAATTTTAAAATCCGTTGCTTTTTTAAGTGTTTTTCTTTTTATGGTTTCCTGCGGGGAAAGTACAGATGTAGTTGAATCTGGAACTTATCAGGGAACAATAGAAGAAGTAGAACCTTCTAAAGATGAAATCTATGTAAAAACAGATGACAATAAAACTTTGGAACTGTATTTTAAAGATAATACAGAATTAACCAGAGGTGGTAATACTGTGGAGTTTTCAGAACTGGAGAAAGGACAGAAAGTTGAAGTGGAAGTTGAAAAAGTAGGAAAACGTTTAGATCCTATTTCAGTGAAAATTATGGAGTAATATGGATCAGTCACCTGATTTTTGGCGGACAGAGGTTTTTCATCCTTTGTCCGTTCATTTTCCAATTGCCTTATTACTCGTTGCTTTTTTATTTAAGCTAATTGCCTTGGGTTCTATCAAAGAAGTTTGGAAACAAGGTGGAACTGTTTTGCTTATATTAGGAACTATTGGAATTTGGATCGCAATCTATACCGGTGATCTTGCCGACGGGATTGTTTCCCGTACTATTTGTGACCCAACCGCCCTTAAAGATCACGAAAATATGGCGTATATCACGGCCTGGCTCTTTACCTTCTCCCTTCTTTTAGATCTTTTAAAATTCTCAAAGTTTCAAACAATTACTAAGCAAAAGAAGCTGCTTTCCTTTTTTTGCATTCTTGCATTAACAATCGGCTCCGGATATCTTATGTATGTAGGACATTTAGGCGCAACTTTAGTCTATCAACAAGGAGCAGGCGTTTACAAGCCATCAGTCGATTGCGCTGAATTTAATTAACTTTACTGTTTAGTTACAATTCTTACAAATAGTCTTCAGACTTAATATTATGTTCTCTGAATTTCTATCAACGAACAATTTCACTCCTAAACGAATGATAACTAAGTAAATTTCATCGGGGGCAAGCCCACGATGCATTTTAGTAGAACACGTTGTCAAACTTTACAACATTTACTAACGAGGCGAGCCTCGGGGTATTTACCCTCTTAGAATAAAAAAACACCGCTCTCGCGGTGCTTTTACAAATAATATTTAAGCTATTTTTTAATGAACAATAATTGCATCTGCAGTTCCATCTGGATCTCCATTTACAGTTCCGTCTGTAGAGGCACTACCTAATAATAAAACTCCGGCAGCATGTGGTGAAGCCATAGAAGTACCACTTATTGAATTATAACCACCATCTTTCCAGGTAGAATTTACAGCTACTCCAGGAGCAGCATAATCTACCGGTGGGTTTCCGTAGTTAGAGAAAGAAGCCCAGTTATCGTTAGCATCCATTGCAGAAATGGTTACAATGTTTGGCCCATTCACTCTAGCGGGAGAACTGTTATTAGCGTCAGAACTTTCATTTCCTGCTGCAAGAGCGAAAATAATTCCGTTTTCTGAAGCAGAAAGTACTGCATTATCCAAAGCATCTGAAATTGGTCCGCCAAGACTCATATTGGCAACATCACCGGCACTTCCATAAGCCGCTACGTGATCTACACCGGCAATAACACCAGAGTAAGAACCACTACCTCGACTATCCAAAACTTTTACCGGTACAACTACAGCTCCCGGAGCTACACCTACCACTCCAAAATCGTTGTTTAAAGCAGCGATAGTTCCAGCTACGTGTGTTCCGTGACCATTTCCATCATCGGTAGATTTCCCATCTCTCCCGGAGGTAAAAGCATTGAAGCCTCTGGAAGCATCTACGTTAAGATCAGGGTGATCGGTGTCAATTCCACTATCAATTACCCAAGCTACATTAGATCCCGTGTATGAAGCTACACCATTAACCCTTACAATTCCGTATGGGACATCCTGAGCAGAATCTCCTCCACCAGTATCACCATCTCCAGGATCTCCATCACATGGTCCACCGTTTGGTGTTCCACAAGGAGGAGCAAATTGTACGATTCGATCTTCTTCTATAAAAGCGATTTCTTTTTTACCTCTTAAAGCTTCAACTTGCTTAAGAGTAAGTTTTAGCGCTGCACCATTAATAGTTTTACTGTAAACAGCTATTAACTCGGTCTCTGGGATATTAGCATCATTCAAAACCCTTTTGGTAGTATTAGCTACTTCCTCCTGAGCTTTGGTATAACTTTCCGGGTATTTGGAAGAAGCACTTCCAGTAATATCCTTGTTGAACACAACAATATATTGACCCTCAATAATATTTGCTGATGAAGGAGCTACCAATTCTTCATCCATTGGCTGTTCCCGCGCCTCGTCCTGAGAGCATGAAACAAAAAAAGCGGTAGCTACTACTGTTACCGCGAGTGATTTGAAATTTTTTAAATTCATAAAAATAAAATGTTTGGTTAATAAAAGGTTAATAGATTTGTCTAATCTATCACTTTATCGATAATTTCCAAACTTTTGTCGTAATAATTTAATAATATCATTATCTAACTTTTGTTTTTTTTAGTTGACATCTGTGAGTTCCATTGACTTTTTGAGGCGAAAGCTTTCCATCCTTCTGTATTCCTGTTTAATAATTAATGTTTTTAATTAGATAATAGAAAACCTGATCTATATCATTTTATAAGATTAAATTTTCCTGTATGTCCCACCTGTATTGCCCTCTCTCTGTAACAAAAGTAGCTTCCAACAGCCCATTCACTGCCTAATTTTGTTCTCAAATCAGAAATAAAATTGTTTAAGCATTTTTCCAAACAATATAAATATTCAATGATGAACAAGCTACTATACAAATTAAAAGAAGGTTTTACAGCGTTTCTGGAAACCTGGGGCTCTACCCTGCAACCAACACATGTAAAACTTAAACCTATAAGGATAAGCATCCACAATATCAACCTTAAAAATCATCACTCATGAAAACGATCTTAGTATTAGGAGCCGGTACAGGCGGAATAGTAACTGCCAGGGAATTGAGTAAACGCAGCGGTAATGAAGAAGATATCACCCTGGTAAAGATCCTGGTTTTTGAAAAAGAGGAAACCAGTGTGTATTCGCCTTCTCTTCCATGGGTGATGGTTGGAAAAAGTAAACAGGAAGAGATCACCGAGCGGACTGATAAGCTGGACGCTTCAGGATTAGAGGTTATTAAAGGTGAAATAGAAAATATAGATCCTCAAAATATTTCAGTAACTGTAAAAGGAAAGCAATATCAGGGAGATCATATGGTGGTTTCGCTGGGAGTTGCACAGGCCGATATTTATAACCTGGCTCAATTTGGCCATAATTTTTTCACGCTGAATGGAGCTCAGGATTTTCATTCTGAATTAAAGAAATTTGACGGAGGCGAAATTGCCATTTTAGTTTCTTCACTGCCGTTTAAAAGTCCGGCGGCACCTTACGAAGCCGCCATGCTCATAGAAGATTTTGTAAGGAAAAACAAGCTCTCAAAAAACACCACAATTTCCCTATATACTCCTGAAGCGGATCCAATGGAGTTCGCGGGAGCTGAAGCTTCACAAGAACTAAAAGAATTGCTGGAAAAGAAAGGGATCAAATATTATCCAAATCACGAGCTGAAAACTATTTCAGGAAATACACTAGAATTCAATAACGGAGAAAGTTATTCTTATGATCTCCTGGCCTACACTCCAAAACATCAATTGCCTGCGGTTATCGAAAAAAGCAATTTAAGCGGAACTTCAGGTTGGGTGGATGTTGATAATAAAACTTTGGAAACCAGTTTTAAAAATGTTTACGCCATTGGGGACATCACACACGTGATAACTCAAAACGGAGCAGTACTTCCAAAAATAGGAGTTTTTGCAAGACAACAGGGAGCCGTCGTAGCTCATAACATTGCCAAAAAAATGGCCAATCAGGAACCGGATCAAACTTTTATGCCTGAAGGAAAATATTTTATCGAAGCGGGCGAAGGAAAAGCCAGCGAAACCGGCGGAAAGTTTTCTGAACAAAATGTAAAAATGAAAACTCCCGCCCAGTGGGGACATTTTTCTAAATGGTGGGATGAAAAATTCTGGTTCTTTAAAAACTTTTAATCAGGAAAATATATACGAAAGATGAAGGTCAAATATATAATAATGATGTTGGCTTTATTTCCGGGTCTGTGGACACAAGCCCAGGAAACAAAGTCAATTTCCCGAAGCGAAGCCATACATCTGGTAAAGGAAAACAATAGGGAAATCAAAATTTCACAACAGGAATTCCTTGAATCTCGTGGAAATTACCGGCAAACAAATTCAATCTTTTTGCCAAATGTGGCAGTATCCCATTCCGGAATCACCACTACCAATCCGTTGATGGCTTTTGGTTCTAAACTAAATCAGGAAATTCTTACGCAGAGTGACTTTAATCCAGATTTCTTAAACAACCCCGAAAGGATCAACAATTTTGCCACCAAGATTGAAGTAGAACAACCGCTTATTAATGTAGATGGGATCTACCAGCGAAAAGCGGCTAAAAAGAAGATGGATGCAACTGCTTTACAAACCGACCGAACTATAGATCATATGGTTCTGGAGGTAGAGAAAGCCTATATGCAATTGCAACTCGCGCACCAGGCGGTTACTGTTCTGGAAAGTGCCCAAAAAGCAGCACTTGCCAACCAGAAATTGGCTAACGATAGCTATAAACAGGGATACCTGCAACGATCTGATGTGCTTTCTGTGGAAATTAGGGTTTCTGAAGTTAATAATCAGCTGCAGTATGCTAAGAGCAATGTGATCAACGCATCCGACTACCTGGCGTACCTCTTAAACGAACCCGTAAATACTATTTTTGAACCTACAGACCCTCTGGAAGTTTCAATTTCTGTTCAGGAAAATATTAAAACTGTTTCTCCAGACCGGGCAGATATTCGTGCGATGGAACTGGCCGCTGAGGCTTACCGAGAAATGCTGCAGGCAGATAAGATGTCTTTCCTGCCCCGTTTAAATGCTTTTGGAAGCTATGAGCTTTATGATGATGAAATTTTTGCCGGTGCTGCGAACGGATATCTTGCGGGAATCCAGCTAAAGTGGGATGTGTTTGAAGGTTATAAGCGCTTCGGTAAACTTCAGAAAAATCGGGCAACTTATGAAAAAGCCAGGCTGGAATATGATTCTTATGTTTCCAAGAGCAAAATGGAAAAAAACAGGGCAAGCAGGGCTGTAAAGGATGCTGAAAATAAACTCAACCTTACCCGTCTGGCATTGGAACAAGCCGAAGAATCTCTACGCATACGTTCCAACAGGTTTGAGCAGGGACTTGAAAAAACCAGTGATCTACTAACGGCCGAAGCACAATTTTCCCAGAAAAAACTGGAATACGCACAAACTATTTTTGAATACAATTACGCACAGGCACAACTCGATTTTTTAATCAAATAACAGTCATTCTATGAAAACTAAATTATATATCCTGAGTCTTTTGGGAGCAACTAGCCTATTCTTTAGTTGCGGAGACTCGCCTGAACAAAATACTGTAGAAAACCCTGATACGTTAGAGGTTACGGTAGAAACTCCTTCCAAATCCAACCAATCTTTCCTCACTTTTAGCGGAAAAATAGAAGCCGTTGAAAATGCCACTTTAAGCACTAGAAATATGGGCTATGTCACCCGGGTAAATGCTAATGTTGGAGATGAAGTAAAAAAAGGTCAGTTGCTTATCGAAATCAATAATGCCGACCTACAAGCAAAGCGGGCGCAAGTAAATGCAGGGATCACAGAAGCCACAGCAGCTTTTAATAATGCTGAAAAGGATTTTGAGCGCTACAATTCTTTATTTCAAGATAATAGCGCTACCCAAAAAGAGATGGATGACATCACCGCGAGGTATGAAATGGCAAAAGCCCGACTTGAAGCCGCCAGGCAACAAAAGAACGAGATCAATGCACAGTTTGCATATTCCAACATCGTAGCTCCTTTTAGCGGAGTGGTTACAGCAAGAAATGTGGAAGTTGGTGATATGGCAAATCCGGGAATGCCACTACTTAGCCTTGAAGTTCCGGGAAACTTTGAAGTAAAGGCAAGTGTTCCCGAATCTGAAATAGCTTCAGTAGAACAAGGGACAGGAGTAGATGTACTGGTTAAATCATCCGGAGAAACTTTAAAAGGAACTGTTTCAGAAATTAGTACTTCCGCCAGTAATTCAGGAGGACAGTATCTTGTAAAAGTAGCACTAAACGAAACTGATGCCGAAATCTACTCGGGAATGTACGCGAGCGTTCAATTCCCTACTACCGCAAAGGAGAATAGGGAGGTAGTTTTAATACCTACTTCTACCCTCATAACCCGCGGGGATCTACACGGAATTTATACACCAAGCCAGCAAAACACAGCCATTTTAAGATGGGTGCGACTTGGCAGAACCATTGGTGATGAGGTGGAAGTACTTTCAGGCCTTAGTGCTGGGGAGTCTTTTATTACCTCAGCCGAAGGAAAATTATATAACGGGGCCAGGCTCGAAATTCAGTAAGCCTTCAGCAATAAAACTACTACGAAATGAAAGAAGGATTAGCAGGCAAAATTGCCAAAGGTTTTATGGATTCTAAACTTACGGTGCTTCTAATGATCGTTTTTATGGTCATTGGAGTGTACAGTTCGTTTTTAATCCCCAGAGAAGAAGAACCCCAAATAGATGTGCCAATGGCCGACATTTTTGTTGGTTATCCCGGTGCAAGCCCCACAGAACTTGAATCGCGGGTGATACAACCGCTTGAGAAAATGGTGTCTAATATTCCCGGGGTAGAATATATCTATTCCACTTCGATGAAGGAACAGGGAATGGTAACCGTGCAGTTCCTGGTGGGCGAAGATATTGAACGCTCCTATGTAAAGCTTTATAATGAACTTATGAAGCATATGGACCAGATGCCGCAGGGTGCCACTATGCCACTGGTGAAGACCCGTGCCATCGACGACGTTCCAGTTCTTGGCCTCACGCTATGGAGTGAAACTTATGATGATTACCAGCTTAGGCAGATTGCCAATGAGCTTACGCACGAGATTGAAAAAGTACCAGATGTTTCCATTACCAACAAGATTGGCGGCCGTAGCAAGCAGCTTCGTGTGGTGTTGGATAAGGAAAAAATGGCTGCAAGTGAAGTGGATTTCCTTGGTGTTTCTGAAAAGATCCAGGCCAGTAACCAGCAGCTTTCCGCAGGAAGCTTTAACCAAAATGACACCGAATTCCTGGTAACCACCGGAAGTTTTCTGAAATCTGCTGAAGAAGTAGAGAACCTCATTATCGGCATTCAGCAGCAACAGCCGGTTTATCTGTATCAGATAGCTGAAGTGATCGAAGGACCTGAATTACCAAAGGAATACGTTTCTTTTGGCTACGGAAAAGGCTCTGAAGCCGGAAGTGATTTCTCTTCCGAATATCCCGCTGTCACCATTTCGGTCGCTAAAATCAAAGGTGCAGATGCTATGAAAATAGCCGATGTGATTATTGATAAACTAGAACACCTGAAGACAAATCTTATTCCTGATGATGTACACGTAGAGGTTACCCGAAACTATGGGGAAACAGCTTCTCACAAAGTAGCAGAATTGCTGCTGCATTTGATAGGGGCTATCATTGCGGTTACCCTGGTAGTAATGCTTGCAATGGGCTGGCGTGGAGGTTTGGTTGTATTCCTTTCGGTGCCTGTAACTTTTGCGCTTACGCTGCTCAGCTATTATTTACTCGATTATACACTTAACCGAATTACCCTTTTTGCACTGGTATTTGTAACAGGAATCGTGGTAGATGATTCTATTATCATAGCTGAAAATATGCACCGGCATTTCAAGATGAAACGGCTGCCGTTTAAACAGGCTGCTTTGTATGCCATCAACGAAGTGGGTAACCCGACTATCCTTGCAACTTTCACGGTGATTGCTTCGGTATTGCCAATGGCTTTTGTGAGCGGATTAATGGGACCATATATGAGTCCAATGCCTATTGGCGCTTCTATTGCAATGATCCTCTCTTTGTTCGTGGCTCTTACTATTACTCCTTACCTGGGACTTATCTTTTTGAGAGAGAAAAGCAAAGGAAAGGATAGTAAAGAAGAAGAATCAGCAGAACAGATCGAGGAGACCCGCATTTACAAGATCTATAATAAGCTGGAAAGACCGCTTATTGACAATAAAAAAACTCGTTGGATCTTCCTTGGTACCACTATGTTATTGTTGTTAGGATCAGTAGCCTTGTTCTTTACCAAATCGGTTGCAGTGAAAATGTTACCATTTGACAACAAGAACGAGTTTCAGGTAGTGATAGATATGCCGGAAGGCACAACATTGGAAAGAACCGCAACGGTTTCGAGAGAAATTGGGCAGTACCTGTCTCAACGACCGGAAGTCGTGAATTACCAAAGCTACGTAGGTACTTCTGCTCCAATAACCTTTAACGGACTCGTAAGACATTACGACCTGAGAGGTGCAAGCAACACTGCAGATATTCAAGTAAACCTGAAAGACAAGAGCGAAAGAAGTGAGCAAAGCCACGAAATTGTAAAATTGCTGAGACCAGATATTCAAAAAATCGCAGCAAAATTTAATGCCAATGTCAAGATGGTAGAAGTGCCACCGGGACCTCCTGTAATGTCTACCATTGTAGCTGAAGTTTACGGACCCAATTATGACAAACAAATAGAAATCGCAGATGAGGTCCAGGGCATCCTGGAAGAAACTCCCGATGTGGTGGATGTAGACTGGATGGTAGAGGCAGATCAGACTGAATTTCATTTCGAGATAGACAAGGAAAAAGCAATGCGCTATGGAATTGCTCCGCAGCAAATTGTACATACAATGAATGCTGCGCTGGGAGAAAGAGCAGTTGCACACCTATATGATGAAAATGCTACCCAAAGAGTGGAAATCATTCTTGCTTTAGCGGAAAAGGAAAAATCTACGCCAATAGATATTTCACAGATCAAGATGGTATCCCAAACCGGACAAATGGTGAGTGTGGCCGATCTTGTTCAAATCGAAGAAAAGGTTAAAGAAAATAGTATTTTCAGAAAGAACCAGAAACGCGTGGTTTATGTGCTGGCCGATATGGCAGGAGAACTGGAAAGCCCCGTTTATGCCATTCTGGGAATGGAAGAGAAATTAAAAGAAATTGATCTTCCTCCCGGTTATGAGCTTGATGAACTTTACCTGCAACAACCAGAACTGGAAGATGATTATACCGTAAAATGGGACGGAGAATGGCAGATAACGCTCGAGGTTTTTAGAGACCTGGGAATAGCCTTTCTGGGAGTAATTTTCATTATCTACATTCTTATCGTAGGCTGGTTCCAGAATTACCGTGCACCAATTGTGATGATGGTGGCTATCCCGCTTTCTCTAATAGGAATCGTGCTGGGGCACTGGATTATGGGAGCTTTCTTTACCGCAACTTCCTTTATCGGGATGATAGCCCTTGCAGGAATTATGGTTAGAAATTCGGTGTTGCTTATCGATTTTGTGAATCTACGGCTGGAAGACGGAATTCCGTTGAAACAAGCAGTGATAGAAGCCGGTGCTGTACGTACCACTCCAATCTTGTTGACTGCAGGAACAGTTGTAATAGGAGCTTTTGTGATTCTCTTTGACCCTATTTTCCAGGGACTGGCAATCTCACTGATGGGAGGAACCATTGTTTCTACTATTCTAACCCTACTGGTAGTACCATTGGTTTACTATATGATTGAAAATAAAAATCATAAATAAAATTAAGTTGGTAAGAGCTGAATAGGAATAAAACCTCATTAGCTCTTTACCGACTTCAAAAAATTCAGAATATGAAACTACTAATTGTTACCAGTGTTGCCGAATTTCAGAAGGAAATTCTCAACATCTTTAAAAAGGCAAAAATTGAAGCCTTTAGTCGTTCAGAAATAGACGGCTATAAAAGTTCGAATTCGGTTATAGCCACTATGAGCTGGTTTCCGGGAGAAAAAGGTGGAAACGAATCTCTTATGTTTTTCTCTTTCACTGAAAAAGAACAGATCGATTTACTGTTTGGACTGGTTTTAGAATTTAATAAAAACCTGGAAACCAATAACCCGATACGGGTTGCAGTGGTGAACATTGAAAATTATATCTAATCTAAAAAATAGTTTAAAATGAAAAACAGAGTTGTACGCGGAATTGCAGGAACTTTTGTGTTGGCAAGCCTTCTTTTAGCCGTTTATGTAAATATTAACTGGTTGTGGTTTACCGCTTTTGTGGGAGCAAACCTACTTCAATCATCCCTTACTCACTGGTGTCTAATGGATAAAATTCTAGAGAAACTGGGAGTGACAGATGAGGTAAGGCCCGGCCAGAAGTGCTAGGAATATATAAAGCTAAATTCTAAGAATCAGTCCCATATTTTTTAAATAAGAATTAACGATGATTTCTGGCTGATTCAGGACCATATTCTAAAATAAGTGAGAAGAGAAATTGTTCGAAAATTCACATAAGATTAATATTTCCTTTTTCATACCACGCTAGAAAACAATTAACTTTAGGAGTAATCAAAAAACTTATATTATGAGCTATTATTTTTCAAAAGTCCTCAATGATTCATTCGAGGAGGCAATAGATAAAGTAACTAAAGAATTGAAAGAAGAAGGTTTTGGTATTCTTACTGAAATAGATGTAAAAGAAACCTTCAAAAAGAAACTCGACGTAGATTTCAGAAAATACAGAATTCTTGGTGCCTGTAACCCGAAAATGGCCCACCAGGCAATTTCTGCTGAAAGCAAGATTGGCACAATGTTGCCCTGTAACGTAATTGTACAGGAAACAGAAGATGGAAAAATTGAAGTTGCTGCAGTAGATCCTGTAGCTTCTATGACTACAGTAGAAAATGAAGAACTTGGAGGCATTGCGCAAGAGGTACGTTCTAAACTAAAAACTGTGATCGAAAGGCTTTCTTAGATTTCTAATATGAAACTTCTCAAATATTAATTTCAGGATGGCTAATAGGTCATCCTGAACTTTTTTATATGCTCTTTTCCCCTCCTCTCTTATCCATTTTTTTTAATCTCAACAAGATTTATTTTTTGCTTAAACTATCGGAATCCCATTTTGTTTCACCCTGTTTTCTAATTGTTTATGTAACAAAAGTAACTGTGAGTAGCAGTCTTTAGATTTATTTTTGCGACTGGAAATCAGTAGGTTATTTGCGCTGATTTTAAAATAAGTTTATTAAAAAATTAAAAGATGAATAAAGAAGAAATAATTAGAAATAACGAAGGTACAGTAGTAGATGTACGTACACATAGCGAGTTTATGAGCGGAAGTGTTTCCGGAGCAGTTAATATTCCTCTTAATGAAGTTCCGCACCGAATAGAAGAACTGAAACAAATGAAAGCACCATTGATCTTATGCTGCGCCTCTGGAAACAGAAGTGGGCAGGCAGAGAATTTTTTAAGTGGGCAGGGCATAAATTGTCTTAATGGCGGATCCTGGCTTGAAGTTAATTATCTAACCTCTGAAACAGCATAAGTATGATCGCAAAACTTAAAGAGCTTTTAGGAATAAAACCAGCTCCCAATTATAAAGAACTCCTTAAAGAAGGTGGAATTATCGTAGATGTGAGAACTAAAGCAGAATTTTCAAGCGGTCACATTAAAGGATCTAAAAATATTCCTTTACAAACGCTACCTGCAAATCTTAATAAACTAAAAGATAAAGATAAGCCAATAATAACCTGTTGTGCGTCTGGTATGCGAAGTGCTTCAGGAAAAAGTGTATTAAAGTCTAATGGGTTCTCCAACGTTCATAACGGTGGAAGCTGGGCCAGGCTAAATAGCCGAATTTCCTAATAATTATGAAAGAAAGAATTTTTACCGGTTGGACGTGGATTCGGGCCGCCTACTTCATAATAGGCAGCTGGGTAATTGTACAAAGTGCTTTGGAAGGTGAATGGATTGGTATTGCGCTTGGCGCCTGGCCGGCTGCTATGGGCCTTTTCGGACTTGCCTGTGCAGGGGGAAATTGTGCATCGGGATCCTGTGAAGTAAAATCAAGTGACGAACTGAAACATTAAATAATACTGTCTCCTACCCATAAGTCCTGATAGAGTTTACTTTTTCCTAATTGACTATTTTCTAATCTTTATAAGTAAATTTCATCGGGGCAAGCCCACGATACATTTTAGTAGAACACGTTTTCAAACTTTACAACATTTACTATCGAGGCGAGCCTCGGAATATTTACCCTCTTAGAACAAAAAAAGCTCCTCATTCCTGAAGAGCTTTTCTGTCGTCGGAGAGACTCCCCGATGTTTATCGGGATAAACTTCTCGTCTCTCCCTATATTTTTCAGCACTTTCATAAATAAAAAAAGCTCCTCATTTCTGAGAAGCTTTTTTTGTGCGGGCGGAGAGACTCGAACTCTCACACCGTAAGGCACTAGATCCTAAGTCTAGCGTGTCTACCAATTCCACCACGCCCGCATTTCAATATGTTTGCTTGTTGTAAGCGGATGCAAATATACATAAATGTTTCAATTCACAAATAGTCTGGAAATATTTTTTTTACCTTTATCGTAATAAATTAGTGAAGAGCAATTCTACAAGATATTAGTAAAGTAAAATCACTTCGACAAAAGCCCGCCTGAATGTTTGTGGACAGGCATCGAAGTATTTCTAATCTCACTTAGTGAGTTAAAATTTCAAGTATGACAGATATTAAAAAATATGTTGAGGAACATAAAGACAGATTCCTTAACGAACTTATTGATTTACTGAAAATTCCATCCATAAGTGCAGATTCTAATTACAAAGAATCTATGCTAAAAACCGCAGAAGCGGTGAAAAAAAATTTATTGGAAGCCGGGTGTGATTCCGCCGAAATTTGTGAAACTCCGGGTCATCCTGTTGTTTATGGAGAAAAAATAATAGATAAAAACCTGCCTACGGTTTTGGTTTATGGCCATTACGATGTGCAACCCCCAGATCCTTTAGACCTCTGGAACTCCCCTCCTTTTGAACCCGTAATTAAGGAAACCAAAATTCATCCCGAGGGCGCTATTTATGCCCGGGGCGCATGCGACGATAAAGGCCAGATGTTTATGCACGTAAAAGCGCTGGAATATATGACCAAAAACGAACAGCTGCCCTGCAACGTGAAATTTATGATTGAAGGTGAAGAAGAAGTTGGAAGTGAACATTTGGGATGGTTTATAGAAAACAATAAAGAGAAACTGGCCAACGATGTGATCTTAATTTCAGATACCGGGATGATTGCCAAAGACACCCCGTCTATCACTACGGGTCTTCGCGGACTCTCCTATATTGAAGTTGAAGTTACCGGGCCAAACCGTGACCTGCATTCTGGATTGTATGGCGGTGCAGTGGCAAACCCGATCAATATTTTAAGTAAAATGATCGCTTCTCTAACCGATGAAAACAATTATATTACTATTCCCGGCTTTTACGATAAGGTTGAAGAATTAAACAAAGAAGAACGGGCAAAAATGGCCGAAGCTCCTTATAGCGAAGAAGCCTACAAGAAAAAACTCGATATCAAAGATGTTTACGGGGAAGCAGGTTATTCTACTTTAGAAAGAGCTTCCATTCGCCCAACTTTAGATGTAAACGGAATCTGGGGCGGGTATATTGGTGAAGGTGCAAAAACGGTACTTCCGGGAAAGGCTTTTGCTAAAATTTCAATGCGATTAGTGCCCAACCAGGATTGGAAAGAAATCACCCAACTCTTTAAAAAACATTTTGAGAGTATTGCTCCAGATGCGGTTAAAGTTGAAGTAAAACCTCATCACGGCGGCCAGGGCTATGTAACTCCAATAGATAATATTGGCTACCAGGCAGCGAGTAAAGCTTATGAAGCTTCTTTTGGAAAAACCCCAATTCCGCAGCGTAGTGGTGGGAGTATTCCCATAGTTTCTCTTTTTGAAAAAGAACTAAAAAGCAAGATCATTTTAATGGGCTTTGGTTTTGATACTGATGCCATCCACTCCCCTAACGAACATTTTGGCGTGTGGAATTATTTAAAAGGCATAGAAACCATCCCATGGTTTTATAAATATTTCACCGAGATGAGCCAGAAGTAATTGCTTTCTCGGCTCATTCATTGTATGAATATTGTACAAGTGAGGTGATTTGAAATCACACGTCATTCTGAACTTGATTCAGAATCTAGGTTTTTAGGAATCAAAACATGTTAGATCCTGAAATAAATTCAGGATGACGTCTATTTTCAGGATAGCTTGACGAAACTGAACTTTTCAAACCACCTCATTTTCTTTAAAACTGCTTTCAGAAAAAAATCAAAATATCCGGGAATTAGATTTAGTATATTTACAGGGATAGCTTACTAATGCTTTCTAAACTATGGAGAAAAAAATACTCATACCTTCCAACTTTACCAAACACGCCTGGAATACCCTGGTGTATGCTTTGAATCTTTACAAAAACATTCCCTGTACTTTTTATATTCTGAATGCCTATGAAGTTCCTGTGAGAATTTCACTTAAAAGGAATCACAGCGCAGAACTGGAAGCGGCTAAGGCTGAATCTGAAAAAGGACTGCAGAAGATTCTCCAGGGTTTAAATTTCAGGAAGGAAAATCAGAAGCATAAGTTTGAAACAATTTCCCGTAATGAGAATCTTGTTGAAGCCATTCAGGAAGCAATAGATACTCATAATATAGATTTAATTTTAATGGTTTCCCGGGGCGAAAATGTTTCCATAAATGCAGCTTTTGAGAATGAAATTTCTGAGGTAACCGAAAAAGTTGAGGACTGTCCTTTTTTAATTCTTCCCGAACAAATGCAGGAATTACCGGCATCCAAGAGAGAAATTGTTTTTCCTACCAATTATAAATTTCCGTTTAAAAATAAAGAGGTGGCAGCATTAGTAGATATGGCCGGGAATTTAAAAGCCAGCATCAGGATCTTATATATTGATAGCGACGGAAGGCAGCTTACTAAAGAACAGGAACAAAATAAAGAAATGCTGGAAACTTATTTTTATGATGTGGATTTCAGTTTTCATAAACTCACCCAAACTACCGTTACTACAGGAATTCACCTTTTTATTGAAAGCAGGGAAAGTAATTTCCTGGCACTTTATAAACGCAAGCAGGGCTTTTTCAGCAAACTTTTCTCCCAAAGATTCAAAGAGGAAATTGATTTTAATCCAAAGGTTCCTGTATTGATTTTAAAGGAATTGGAATAAATTTAGCTTTTTATGAACCTTAAAGCTGATTCTGTTGAAGATTATATCGCGAATGTGCCGGAAGATAAAAAACCGGGCATCATCAGGGTTCGTGAAATAATTAGCAAAAACATCCCGCAGGGTTTTACAGAAACTTTAAACTACGGAATGATTGGCTATGTAGTTCCTCACAGCATTTATCCCGGCGGATACCATGCCAACCCAAAACTACCTTTGCCTTTTATTAATATCGCAGCGCAAAAGAATTTTATCGCGCTTTATCATATGGGATTATATGCCTATGCTGAATTGCTACAGTGGTTTAAAGAAGAGTACGCTAAATTACCCATCAATAAACTGGATATGGGAAAAAGCTGTATCAGGTTTAAAAATCCTGATAAAATTCCCTTCGAATTAATCGGAGAATTAGTTTCAAAAATGAGCGTTCAGGATTGGATTGATTTATACGAAAATAAGCTGTGTTAGTTAGTATTTAGTTAGCTTAAGCTTTCAAATAATTCCAAATTTAAACAACCATTCATTTAACCTAATTTGTCTCCTGTTTCGAACTTAATATTCTTATTCCCATTTTTCCCAGATAATATTCTTTTCTGTTCTAAAATATACCTTTTCAAACTCCTTTATTCTAAGGGTATCTATTTGATCTCTTATGGGAATTTGTTGCAAATTGGGGGTTAAATAGACTTTGATATTATAATTGTAATTTTTGTCAATTTCCAGATCATAATGTTCGAAACCTACCCAGGTAATGATGAGGTTTTGAGCGCTATTTTCTTTATAAAATTTTAATTCAGCAACCCCCCTATTATTTGTTCTCTTTCGTTTGCTATTATTCATTCCCGAAATAAAAACATGTTCAAGGGGATTTTTATCATAATCCATCACCTTAATTTTTACACTTATCGAATCTTTATTGTTTCTCCAAATCTCGGTCTGGTGATAACCTATCTTCTTTGACTGTGAATTATTAAAGTTTAGAATTAGTAATTGATCGCTAAGCTCGTACTTCCCTTTACTCGGCTGGGCTTCCCCCAGGTGTCCACCTTTGGCATATTCAAAGTTTCCATCTTTATCAAAATCTAGATATTCATAGGTATCGCCAGATAGATCGGGCTTATAGTATCTTCCTTCCAATTCATCTTGAGAAAAGCTAATTATTGGAATTAGAAAAATTAGTGCCTGTAGATAGTTCTTCATTTTAGAAGTTATTTCGGGGAAATATTTATTTCTAACATAGACTGAAGGATTAACTACCGCACCATTGGGTTCTGCTTAGTTATATCTTGGAAGTAACATATCTGCAGTGCTCATATACTCAAATGGATTATTTTCGCTCCAACCAATATAGTGTAAGGAAACTTTTTCCTCAGATTTTACATAAAATCTAAACTCGAAGATTAAAAAACTATCTTCAAAATAGCCTAAATAGGTATGCCTAAAATACCTGTCGCTACCTTTTAGAAACCCCTCTTCTATTAAATCATAACCATTTAAATCTCCGTATAAACCCTTAGGCGGCTTCATACTTATTATTTCAAATTTACTTAGATAGCTATTTCTCTCGGTGATTTTCTTTGACTCATCCCAACTGGCTCCAACATTGTTAACTATATATTCGGCATTTTCTTTATGCTTTCCTTCTTCCAGATTTTCGAAAAAGTTTTTAGCAATAGATTTGGCCTGGTCTAAATGATCATCTTTTGGTGTTTTATTCAGGTCTAAATTTTGTGAAAATGTCAGATTAATTGCAAAGAAAATGGTAATAAGGCTTAGATAATTTTTAGTCACCATATGATTTTTAAATTAGTATGTAATATTTTGTTAGTTCTGTTCATTTCCGGATTTCTTATCAATTTATTTTTAACTTAAAGCTTATTTTTCTGTTCTTATTCTGGATGATTTAAATTCTGTTAAATTTAATTTTCTTTGAATTTCGGAAAGATGCGCAATAATTTCATCTTTCTTTTCTTCCTCAATCAAAATTGACGAAAATTCTAATCTTTTTTGATACGTGAAAAATTATTGTGTATAACGCCCTATATATTAACCCTCTATTTGTATGAAATTATTTTTTTCTGAAGTAACAAATGCTAGATAACTCCCAGAAATTTCCTCTTAAAAAGCTTCTGGAATAAAGTATCTGTTACGAAAACATACAGAAATATGAGATTTTGATAAAACAAACAGCCTGTAGGGATGGCTGTTGTGGTAGATTATTTCATATTAATCTACCGCTGTTAAAATTTTGTAGGAATTCCCTGAAAAATATTTAGCCATAAAAAAGTCTCTAGCAGTCGTCACAATAAGACCAAAAAAAATTATCCAGCTAAGGCTCTGGCTAAGCTATACGTAATGTGGGATTTTAAAATTATTGATTTACAAGCACTAATTTTAATCAATGCTAAAAAACTTAATATGCATTGCCCACATTACGTATAGGTGTTTTAGGTATAATGTTTATTTTGTTAGGAGGGCTTAATTTCTAAACTTACGCACTTCTGATTCAATCTTTTCATTATACATTTTATCCAGAACTTCTGTGATCATAGTTTTGTACTTCTTTGCATTAGTGCTGTCTCCCAGCTTCTCATAAACTTTAACCAAACTTTTTAATGAAGGCACGTGCATAAAACTTATACTAAGGCATTTATTGTACTCATCAATAGCTTCTTCATACAAGCCATCTTTAAACAGTTGCTGAGCTACATTAAAATGGAACTCTATATCACGGATCTTTGATTCTAATTCTAATTTAATTACATCTTCACTCTTAAGCGTTATAAAGGAACAAGGTACTTCTCGTATTACTTTTTCGGTTACACTGCCCATTAAAATTTTACTAATACCAGACTTGCCCGTTGTACCCATTATGAGTAGGTCTGACTCGTAGTGTTTAATTGTATTGAGTATTTCTTTAGCTGGCTCTCCTTGCTTAATTTCCTTCGTTATTTTTAGATCATTTAAATTGAAATCTTTTAAAAAGGTATCAAACTGTCTCTGGTAGTCTTTATCTAAAGATTCAATTTGTTCGTCTATGTTTATTTTATTCCTTATTGCAAACAAGTGAGATGCATCATAAACACTAAGAATTACTAATTCGGCATCAAATCTACGAGCCATCATAGTTGCATTTTTTAAAGCAAGTCTTGATTGAACTGAAAAATCAATTGGACATACTATACTTTTAAGGCTTAGTGATTCCTGGTTTTTTACAATAAAAACCGGCTTATTGCTTTTTTTGATAATTTTCCCTGCATTTGAACCTAACTGAAAAACATTATCTTTTAATTTTTCACCTGCTCCTGCAAATATTATGTTCGCTTCTATTTTTTTTGAAACTTCAATCACTTTATCAGAAAAATCTCCATACTCTAGAAAAGGCTCCATTGGTGTAATCCCTTTATCCTTTATGAGCTTATTCATTTCACCCAATTCTTTTGCGGCAAATTTCTTCAATAAATCATCTGTCTTTTTATTTCCTGTGTTAGTTGGGAGTACATACACAAGGGCAATTTCAGATTCAAAAATTTTTGCCATATCTATGGCATTTTCCACAACATTTTCAGAAGCATTGCTCAAATCTGTTGCAACTAAAATTCTCTTAATTAATTTCATTTTAATTCTTTTTAATTAATGGACCAATACTTTTTTAATTAGGGCTTTGTATAACACATCAACCACCCCTCTTACATAATCAATCCCTTATTCCGTTAACAGTAATTCTCTCCATAAAACAACTACCAGGTATCTTGAGTAAATTTGCTCTTCAGAGCTTCCGGAATAAGTAGGCTTATTCCAAAAAAATTTAGAAATATGAGATTTTCGATTCAACAAACAGCCTCTAGGGATGGCTGTTTTAGTAGATTATCTTATAAAATATATCGCTGTTAAATTTTATAACAATATAAGAAGAAGATTAAAATTTTGTAGGAATTCGCTGAGATTTATTTTAACTGAAATAAAGTGTATAGAAGAACTTAGATCCTGAAATAAATTCAGGATGACGACTTAAAAAACTGAAATATCCCGAAGCTTCGGGACAGGATAAAGACTTCAAAAAAACCTGAAACAGACATATCAGGTCTAGTTTATTTCATCTTAGAAGCTGAAACAAGTTCAGCTTAACGGAAGATGAATAGGAATATATCCATTATTTAGTATTTTTTCCTTTTAAAACTTCAGAAATAATTATAATTTGGCCGTATGAAAGATGTGAAATTTGCCATAACCGATATTGAGACTACAGGCGGCGGGATCAAGGGAAATAAGATCACCGAAGTTTGCGTGCTGGTGGTTCAAAATGGAGAAGTTATAGACGAATATAGTTCTTTGGTAAATCCCGGGACCGAGATTCCTTTATACATTGAAACCCTTACAAACATCAATGATAAAATGCTGGCCGATGCGCCTAAATTCTCTGAAATAGCTTCTGAAATTGATCGCATCACCAAAGATTGTGTCTTTGTAGCTCACAATGTAAATTTCGACTATAACATTATTAAGGCAGAATTTAATAATCTGGATCTTAGCTTTCAAAGAAAACGCCTTTGTACGGTAAGATTGGCCAAGAAACTTATTCCGGGACTTTTTTCTTACAGCCTGGGAAATATTTGTACCTCGATTAATATTCCACATACCGACAGGCACAGGGCTCGTGGTGATTGCGAAGCAACGGTTACGCTTTTTCAGCGTTGCCTGGATTTAGATCCCGAATATGAAGTTTTCACCGCTTTTCTGAATCAAAGAACGGCGGCCTCTTACCTTCCTCCCAATTTTAAAAATTCAGATTTCGAAAAATTGCCTACTTCCACCGGAGTATATTTCTTTAAGGATAAAGACGGAATTCCGCTTTATATTGGCAAGGCAAAAAATATTAAGAGCCGGATAAAATCTCATTTTCAGGAAAAATCAAACCGGAAATATAAGTTGATGCAAGCCACTTACAGCATAGACTACGAGCTTACCGGGAGCGAATTGCTGGCACTTTTACGGGAGTCGGCGCTAATCCTAAAATATTTTCCTGAATTTAACAAAGCCCAGAAAAAGGTGAGCAGGCCCTATACCCTTACCTCCTATCACAATCAAAAAGGAATCGAGCAGTTTGTGATTCATAAAAATAAAGTTTCTCCAGTAAGCTGGATGAAGTTTTACACCCGCGAAGAAGCCATTAAATTCCTGGAATATATTTGCCAGGAATTTGAGTTATGCCCCAGGTATTGTGGTTTACAAACCGGCGTTTCGCATTGCAGTCATTATAAAATTACCAGTTGCAGCGGGATGTGTAAAGGAGAAATTGATAAAGCCGAATACAACCACCGGGTTTCTAAAGCCGTAGATTATATAAATCAATATGAAAATTCCTGCCTGCTGGTTGAAAGAGGAAGAACGAAGGCTGAAAAAGCTTTTATCTACCTAAAAAAAGGCCGATATGCCGGTTACGGCTATGTAGAAAATTCAGATGATTTTAATACCGATCAATTTGAAGATTACCTGGTTCCGCAAACAAATTCCAGTTATGCCGACAGGATTGTAAATAAGTATTTAAATACTAAAAAGAATGTGACCAGATTGGAGCTTAACCCGGTTGAAGAAGTGGAAGAAAGAGAAACAGAAGAGTGGTTTGGGTGATTAGCGTTTTAAATATTTGATTTTTCATTTTTTCCATTGATGAAAAAACGAAACAAAAAAATCTAGGCTTACAAAACTTTATCTAAATTCATCGTTCAATCCATAAATTTTAGGAACTCTCCCGATAAAAATCGGGATCAAACAGCCTAAAATTTTACGGGATCTTCACTTCAAATTTTACGATAAATTTTTGATAGGCCAGAAAAACGATCTTTACAAAAGAGATTTATATACATCAAAAAAAATTCGCTACTCATTTATGATAGGTGACTGCTGTAAATAGCGAAAAACGTTTAGGACGTTGATAGTTTTTGTTTTAAAAATAATTCAAGTTACATCTACGAATTTTCCCATTATGACCTGACTCATAAAATAGCGGAAGGACAAGGCAGATATTTGTAAGGCAATATTGTTCAACTTAAAGCTATTATTATGAATACAGGAACTGTGAAAACCGTAGCCGACTATGTTACCGAAAATATTAAAAATGCGCACCTGTTTAAAAAACACGGGATCGATTTTTGTTGCGGTGGTGGAGTTAGTTTAGCCCAGGCTGCGGCAAAAGCCAATGTGAGCCTTGAGGTACTTGAAAAAGAATTAGAAGCTACAGCTTCGGTTACCACGCCGGGTTACGATTATAAAAACTGGAAACTGGATTTCTTAACCGACCATATAATACATGTTCATCACCATTATGTGGAAGAGAATATTCCGTTACTTATTCAGTATGCAGCACGTGTAGCCAAAGTACACGCCCACGAAAGACCGGAACTCATAAAAATTCAGCAATTATTTACCGAGGTAGCCCAGGAACTAAGCGCCCATTTAAAGAAAGAAGAACTTATTCTATTTCCGTTTATAAAAAAAATGGTGAGAGCCCAGGAAGAAGGAACACCGGTACCACAACCTCAATTCGGAAAAATTGATAATCCCATTAAAATGATGGAAACCGAGCACGATGATGCCGGGGCTATTTTTAAAGAAATTTCAGAATTAAGCGATAATTATACTTATCCGGAATGGGCCTGCAATACTTACAGGGCGTTTTATGCAAAACTAGAAGAATTTGAAACCGATTTGCACCATCACGTACATTTGGAAAACAACATACTTTTCCCCAAGGCGATTGAGCTTGAACGCAGTTTAAACAGTTAAAGGTAATTTTACTTTGGAACCCCAACCCCTATGTGAAATTTAGTTTTTTATTTTAGAAATGTTTTTAATTGTGTTCAAGGAACCCCGTAGCAGCAATGTTACGGGGTTAACATTTTATAGTGGTTTTATAATCAAACCGCTAGATCGTCATTGCGATCCCGATATTTATCGGGAGAAGCAAGCTGTAGATTTTAGGTAATCAATGCAGATTAATTCACTTCGTTCGTAATGACGTTCAAGGTTTAATTTTTAAACTAACTTCTTTTCTTTTTAGTATCTTTCGACCTATGCTGCGTTTAGATTTAAAAGCTCATCACAAGATTGCTATTGCCTATTTTTTCCTGGCAGCCCTGCTGGGAATTTTACTGAGATTATTTTATGTAACTCCCGTTTCCGCAAATTATAAATACATTCTTCACGCTCACTCTCACATTGCTTTATTGGGTTGGGTATATCTTGCTTTAACCGGAATTATTTACCGCTTGTTTTTTCATAAAACCAAACTTTCTAAAAAGTACCTCTATATTTTCCTGGCTACCAACATTAGCCTATTGGGAATGTTATTCAGCTTTCCTTTCCAAGGCTACGCGGTGATATCCATTATATTTTCCACACTTTTTCTTTTTTGCTCATATTTCTTTGCCGGTTTTATTTTAAGAAATACTCCCGAAGAGTACCGTAAAACCCAAAGCTTTAAACTTATAAAAGCAGCGCTGTGGTATATGGTGTTTTCCAGCATTGGGCCCTGGGCGCTTGGAGGCATTATGAGCACATTGGGCAATACCTCAATTTGGTACAAACTCTCTGTTTACTTTTATCTGCATTTTCAATATAATGCCTGGTTTTTAGTAGCACTGTTGGGAATATTATTTTATCTCTTTCAGAAATTAAATTTAGACTTTGGCGCAAAGGAATTTAAGCGTTTTTTTCTGCTGCTGAATTCAGGGGTTCTTCTAAGCTTTTTTCTTTCTACCTATTGGACAAATCCGCCGGTAGTTTTATACCTGCTGGGCGCACTCGGTGTAATTCTACTTTTGATGGCTTTCTACCAACTTTTCGCATTTATAATGCAGAATAAAAGTCTTCTGAAATCGGGGTTGAGTTCGTTTAATTATCGAATTTTAATGATTTCAGGGATATTGTTAGTCGGTAAAATTTTAATGCAAAGTCTAAGTTCTTTACCATATTTCGCAGATTTAGCTTTTAATAACCTTGATTTTGTAATTGGCTATTTGCACTGGGTTTTCCTGGGTTTTGTTTCCCTGGCTTTATTCGCTTTTCTTAACTGGTTAGACTTGATACGAATTCCGAAAAAGGCTTTTTACCTTTACCTCAGCGGATTTATAATTTCCGAAACTCTTATTTTCTATAAAGGTTTGGTGCTTTGGTTAGAACTTCCATTTTTCGGAAATTATTTTCTGTTACTGGTTTTAGCTAGTGCCTTAATACCAATTGCCGTGGGATGGATCTTGGGAGTCAATTTATTGAAGAGATAAGCGATGAATTACTTAGCTTTGACATTATGATCACATATGTGGTCTCCTTGTTTTTTATAAGTTTGTTTTGATTAAAATATAAAATATGATTTCGGAAAATATCTTACTGGAATTTGGAGCTTCAAAAGAAACCTACCATAAAGGTGACCAGCTATTTAGGGAAGGGGAAATTGCCCTTAATTTCTTTCAGATTATTTCCGGGGAAATAAAGATGAATAATTACAATGCTGATGGCAAGGAATTTATCCAGGGGATGTTTACAGACGGACAGAGTTTTGGCGAACCACCGCTATTAGCCGATGTAAAATATCCTGCCAACGCTGAAGCTATAAAGACTTCAGAAGTTTTAAAACTGCCAAAACTAAACTTCCTGGAATTACTTACCCAACATCCTAAAACACATCTAAAACTAACCCGCACCCTTGCCGAACGCCTTTTCTACAAAGCGATTATGGTTTCTGAAATTTCGAGTCAGGATCCTGAACATAGAATCATCAGGATCCTGGATTACCTGAAACGTTATGTGCATCAAATTGAAGGGCAGTTTAAATTTAAAGTGAACCTTACCCGTCAACAAATAGCCGATCTAACCGGATTACGTGTAGAAACCGTGATTAGAGCTATGAAAGGCCTGGAGAAAAAAGGCGAACTAAAAATTAAAAGCGGAAAAGTTTATCGTTAATTCAGTCTAAAAATCTTTTTTTGAAGCGATCCTCTTTATTCTCCAAACTGGAAATACCACCCAAAGAATAAGCACGAAGACAGAAGTAAATGCACCCAGACCGGTTCCGAAAAACTGCTTGAACACTGCACCGGTATAACCCAGCAAAGCCGAAATATCCAGTTTTAACAGGATTAGAATCCTGGAAAGATCAATAGGATTTAGCATACTTGCCACCAACGAGAATTTATCCAGTGGATAATCCTGGAAGTATACCAGGGACAATAAAAAGAGGCCGTCATAAACCACGGCCAGGAAAAGCCAAACCAGGATTGCCAGACCAAAACCCTTTATCTTATTCTCATTAGACAAAGCAATATTAAAGGCTATAGCGGTAAAAATAAAGGTGAGGAAAACCCCGGAGATCAAAAGCGAGGCAAAATCCCAAATTGCGCCCGATTGGAACAAGCCGTAGATGATAAATGGTAAACCTAATCCGAGGATAAGGCTGGCAGACAAAGATATCGCTACACCCAGATATTGCCCCAAAAATATTGAGCTTCTTCTTACCGGTTGAGCCAGGAGGAGTTCTGTGAATTCTCGCGAATTATAGAAGTACATCACTCCAAAAATAGTCCCGATAAGGGGTACCAGGATAATAATGACATTCATTAAGGTAATTACCGCATTGGAGAGATCGTTGTTCAAAAACAACAGCACCACTCCTAAAAGCAGATAAAAAAAGAAGTATACATAGCTCCAGCGGCTACGGGAAAGATCGTAAAAACTATATTTTAATATTTTAAGCATGGTTCTCGGTTAAAATGTTGGCTATAGCGTGTTCAAAATCCTTCTCCCCTGTAGAGGTTTTTAGTTCTTCCACAGTTCCGTTAAAATAAATCTTGCCTTCTAGCAGAAATACGATCCTATCTGATATTTCTTCAACAAAACTCATAATATGCGAGGTGATGAGGATGGTTTTTCCCTTTGCTTTTTCCTGTTGAATAAGCTTTCGCAGGCGAATAAGTGAAACAGGATCCAGCCCAGATGTGGGTTCATCAAGAATAATTAGTGGGCTATCAAACATAAAACATAATACCAGATTCACTTTCTGCTTGCTCCCACCAGATAGGTTACTGAGCTTTTTATCCAGAAAAGGTTCCAATTTAAAGAGATCAATAAGTTCCCGGTCCCGCGCTTCTTTTCCACGCAGATCCTTTATCATATCAATAAGTTCCTGAACCCTTAGGTTACCGGGGAAATTAGCGATCTGCGGCAGATAATCTATATCTTTACGGTAATTCCAGTGTTTCTTTACCTTTTGACCATTCACGTCAATTTCACCCTTCTGGGGTACTACCATCCCCAGGATGCTTTTTATAAGCGTCGTTTTCCCCGAGCCGTTTGGGCCTAATACGGCTATAATCCCGCTTTCGGGAGTTTGAAGGTTCAGTCCATTAAGGACAACCAGGGAACCGAATTTTTTATGAAGATTTGTAATACTTACCATTGGATTCTTTTCATTTGGGGTTGTTCATCGATAAGATCGGCCGGGGTGAAAATAGGGGAAACTTTCTCGGAAAAATCCAGCATATCTATAAACATACTTCTTAACAGAACGATTGCTTCCGGAGTTTTGTTTACCAGGTAAGAGAAAAGCGTTACCGGCCGGAAAGGCACATCCCCTATCCCATCTTTGTCCAGATCGTAGCCAGAATAGCCACTCCAGTAATTATTGATGAATTTATTTTCGTTAAGCCTTCCTGTGTAGGCTACATCAAAAGAGTTATAAAGGAAGTTATTCCGCTCAAAAATATTGTCGTAAACAGCACCGCGAATCCTAATCGCATAGCCGTTGTTCTTAAAATCGTTCTCGATATAATTTATACGATTAGTATTATCGGCACTAATAGCTATAGTATTATCCTCAAAAATATTATTTTTTAACTCTGAGTCGTTTATCTCTTTTAGAAGAAGTCCGTAAGAGGCGCTGCCCCAATTTTTTCTGAACTGGTTATCCTGCATATCAATAAATTTAGAGTACATCACGGCTACTCCCGCTCCATTGTTTTCAAAGATATTACCTCTATACAGATCTTGGTCTGAAAACATAAAATGCAGACCATATCTTAGATTGTCTTTGCATAAATTATTCAGGATTTCAGAGTTATTCACGAATTCCAGGTAGATACCATCCCTTAAACCAATTATTTCATTATTCTTAACGGTTATTTTTTCCGCTTTCCATAAATGCACACCATTGCCCGAGGTTGCCTGATTTTTAGCATTACTGGTGATTTTATTACCGGAAATAATCCCATCAGAAGAATTTTCTAGCAGGATGCCAAAAAAAACCTGGTCCAGCCTGTTGTTCTTTACCTCAAAATTTTTAGAGTTTGAAATCAGTATACCCGCGAAGTCATTGGTATGGCTCCTCCCTACATTGATAATCTTTAGCCCTTCTATAGAAAATTTTTCTGCTCTTATGCTTATTGCAGTACCTTCCATTTCGGCGTCTATTACCGGAAGGCCTTCCCCGATTATTGTAAGGGATTTATCGATAATGGTGATATCGTGTTCTTTATAAACGCCGCTTTTTATCCTGATCACATCACCATTTTCAGCCCTGTCAACAGCAACCTGAATGGTCTTCACCTCACAACTTTTACAGACCTCGATCTCCTGAGCCTGAAAGCTTGTTGTTAAACCGAGAAATAAAAAAAGAAAATAAAATCTGCCCATGTTATTGGTAACTTGTAGTTATTGAATCGTTTTGAAGAAAATGGGCCTTTAATTCTTCCCAGCTAAATGTTCCTTCAGATCCATCAATAACCACAGGACTTCCTTTTTCAAAAGCAGCAAGGTTACCACCCATAGGAGATTTAATACTATCATTTATAACAAAACCGGTCTTATTAACATCTATCATAGTGCCCGGTTGCTCAAAATTGGCAACCAAATTTACTGATATATTGTAATTATGCTGAAGCTGGTCGCTGACCATACATTCTATAGCATCATATTTATATTGCTTTCCTTTTTCACTTACAGCCTGCGCAGCATAAGCTTTACTCACAATAGTCATCTCGCAAAAATCACAATTATCGTTACCGTAATCTATTGGTTGGGGTTCATAACTACAAGCAATGAATAGTACGAGCATAAGTAGGTAAATTATCTTTTTCATAGCTTTAATTTTTATTTAGCCACCGTCGCTTTTGCTTTCTTCCCAATCCACCAGGCAACTAAAGTTAGCAACATTCCTGTAAACATTAAATAGGCACCTGCTTTAGGATAAGAATGTGCTGTAAAATTCAGAATCTTCTGAGATCCCAGCAAGGGCGGTTTGTAGCTTAATGGCTCGCCTTCAGAGTCGGTTAACTTCATAATCGCCTTAGGATCAAGATCAGTTCCGTAGTCTGTAAGCCAGTTATTGAAATCCATCATTCCTAAAATGCCTAAAACGCTCATTAGTATGAGCCAACCTAAGAACCAGTTTGGACCTATAACCTTAAAGAAGCCCAGGATTCCCAGAAGGACGCCTAGAGCGGCCATCCCACCTATTACCAGAGGGAAGACATTAAATTCCCACATTTCTGCAGGCTTAGGGATCTTTTTCATCCCAATATAGTGGTTTATACCATCTATGTTCTGTATATCAAATTCTTCTTCGCCCTGAATTCCACTTATATAAATATTCATCCCCAGAGGATCTGGATACTGTGGCGCTTCCAGTTGAATGTTCCAGAGTGGATAGATAAACAGGCCGAGCAGTAAGACTGAACCTATTACCATTAAAATTCCTGATTTTTTCATTGTTAAGGGGATTTTTAAAAGAAAGCGGGTAAATTTTCCATCCACCCGCCTTTCTCAATCTAAAAAGAACTAGTTTTCAACTAAATAAACTAATTAATCTCTTCATCATCCAAAGTCCATTTCAATGGTACATTTGAATTCTGGCTGGATACTCTCACGTATCCCTGCATTTCCTGGTGAAGCGCTGAACAGAAGTCGGTACAATAGAATGGCCATACCCCTTCTTTTTTGGGTTCCCAGGTAATTGTTTTGGTTTGTCCGGGCATAATCAAGAGCTCAGAAGTGTTTGCACCAATCATAGCAAAGCCGTGTGGTACATCAAAATCCTGCTCAAGGTTAGTAACGTGGAAGAATACTTTATCTCCTACTTTTATCCCTTCAAGGTTATCTGGTGAGAAGTGACTTCTCACTGTTGTCATATATACGTGCACTTCATTCCCATCACGAACCATTTTTGTTTCAGATTCGCTAGTCGCAGCATATTCGTGCTCATTTTCATCCAATCTGTAAATTTTTTGAGACTTTGATTTGATCTTATCCGCAGGAATACCGGCAGCATAGTGAGGCTCTCCGTGAGTTGGGAAGTCTAAAAGAAGTTCCATTTTCTCTCCGGAAATATCATATAACTGGGCTGAGTGTTCCAGCTCAGGTCCTGTTGGCAGGTAACGATCTTTAGTGATCTTATTCATAGATATCATATACTTCCCGAAAGGCTTTCTTGAGTTACCTCCTGGAATCATATTGTGGCCCACAGAATAATAACTTGGTTGTCTGTCCAGTACTTCCCAGGTTCCTAATTTCCATTTAACAACTTCAGACGAAATAAAGAATGTAGTATATGCATTTCCTTTTCCGTCAAATTCAGTATGCAATGGTCCCAGACCTCCTTCTTTAACAGTTCCTGCAAGTGTAGACTCGAAGTTAAGAATTGGAATTCCGTAAGCATCACCCTCATAATCTTCATTTTCAATAGCAGTAATCATTTTTGAAAAAGAGTGAATAGTAAGGTCGGTAGAAAGTTTACCATTACCCACAATATACTCTCCTGAAGGATCTACATCGCAACCGTGAGGAGATTTTGGAGTTGGCATAAAGAATACAGCTCCTTCCACTTCTCTTGGATCTACAGTAAGAACCTTATTTTCCATTGTCGAAGTAGCAGTCTGGGTACTGTGATCAAAAACATTATGTGCATATTCAGCGTCGATCTCTTCTCCGCCTCCATTTTGTACATATTCCTGGATCTTTTTCCAGTTTACAGCAGCAATGAAATCTTTATCATTCTGAGAAGCGTTAACTTCCTGCATAGTATGAGCTTCTTCGGTGTTGTAGGTAGTAAAAAAGAACCATCCGTGAGAATCTCCACGTCCAGGGTGTGAAAGATCGTAGTTAAATCCAGGCATTTTCAGCTGGAAATCGATTTTCATCCTTCCATCATCTCCAACAGCGATAAAGGTAAGAGGGCCCTTAAAGTTGCCTTTCATTTCATCGATAGGCATATCCCTTTGTGGATAAGGTACGGAAAAACGGGTTCCGGCTACCACATATTCTGTATTTTCAGTAACAAAAGATGAAGAGTGGTTTCCTGCACTGTGAGGGATCTCGATAATCTCTTCCGTCTCGAAGGTCTCAAGGCTAATACGTGCAATCCTTGGAGTATTGTTCTCGTTGATGAAAACCCAACGTCCATCAAGTTCTCCGTTAGTTTGAGAAATATCGGGATGGTGAGCATCTCCCCATGGCACGAATCCAAAGGAGGTATTTAACATTGGTACTGTTTCCTCTGAATATCCATAACCATTGGTTGGGAATTGTGAAAAAACAGGGATCTCTTTAAGCATTCTTCCTGAAGGCAGGCCGTAAACAGTAAGATTACCACTGTATCCTCCAGAAAGGAATGCATAGTATTCATCATGCTCTCCCGGTGCAACGTAAACACGTTCGGCAGCGTTACCTGTAATGGCGCCAGATTTCTGATCAGAAGATCCACCATTACCGCAGGATTGGATAAATAGTCCCAGAACACCCAGGACCGCGATTTTAAAAATATTTTTCATTAGATCGGGTTTTAATTTATTATTTGAAATTAGATTGATTATTCTTTTGGTAAAATGACATCTTCAACCACATGTACCCATCCATTACTCACTTTAACGGTACCTATAATTTTAGCTCCTCCCACAACAATGTCTTCTCCTTCTTTACTTACTTCAACATTTTCTCCTGAAGCCATATAAAGGGTACGCCCTTTTTCGATATTTTTTTCAAGCATATCTATTGGATAATTGCTGGGCGCCACATGATTTTTAAGTATATAAGCCAGTTTAGACTTATTTTCAGGTTTTAAAAGATCTTCAACGGTGCCATTAGGGAGTTTATCGAATGCCGCATTTGTAGGAGCAAAAACGGTAAGTGGCCCTACATTTACCAGGGCGTTTTCAACCCCGGCTGCCTGAACTGCAGCTACCAGAGTGGTATGGTCTTCAGAATCCATGGCTAAGCGTAAGGCATTTGGATTTTCACTGTCGTCATCAATAAAGGCCTGGCCTTTATTAGAACTAGCATTGTTTTCTGCTTCAGCAGGTGCGGAAGGAGTCTCGCTTTCATTGGTGTTATCCTTACATCCAATAAGTACTGAAGAACTTATTAGCAGAAAAGTCATCATAAAAAAGGAAATTGATCTCATCATTTATCGGTTTGATTATATTTATTCAATTAAAAAGTTAATTAATTACGAATTTATAATTGAAATGCTTGTAAATATATGAGCAGCATCAGTTTTGCTCATCATATTGTCTAAAATACTCTACCAACGCCCTAGCTTCATCTTCTTTAATTCCCTGGTTAGCCATTACTGCCATATTGGACTCAATAAGGAGTCTTTTAGCAATAGGATCTTCCTTGATCATTTGTTCAGGATTAAGTATCATGTTCATAATCCATTCAGGAGAACGTCTTTCGGTTACGCCGGCTAATTGAGGACCAACAAATTTTTTATCCATCTTATGGCAGGCAGAGCACATATTCTTAAAAATGACCGCCCCTTGGTTTGCCATTTCTGAATCAATACTCTCGGGTAAATCCACAGATTTTACAGGTCCAATTCCTTTATTGGCTAAAGGATCACCAGAATCCTGAGATGTGTTGTCGGTTTCAACCTTTTCTTTTTTAGGTTGCGAACCATAATCATCTAAGCGAAGATCTTTTTCTTTGTCCTTTTCTGAATTGCCACAAGCCGTGAAAGAAATAACCAGGGCTAAAGCCAATCCTATTTTTACAATTAATTTCATATTGATTGTTTTTGATTTCAGGAGTAAAATTACCCTACATGTCAATCTTATTTTATGACTCCAATCATAAGGAAGGTTATTAATTAAAAAAATCCACTTAATTATCTGATATAACGATATTTACAAGGAATCCAAAGGAAGATTTTTAATGTATTTTTGAAGAAAAATCTAAATAATTTATATCAATCTTATTCTGAAGATGGGCATATCTGGTCATTGGTTTTTATAAACAAAAAAAGGGCGGTTAAAAACCGCCCCAAATTAGTCAACCAAACACAGTCAAATTTAAAAACTAGTTGAAACTAACTTTTAAGAATTTAAATATTAAAATTTTAAGCTGTCTGAAGTCTTTAAAATGTTTTCGAAGTGTATTTTTAAAAACCAGGTGATCTTTCAAGTAAAAATTTTCACACTGCACATCGTCACATTCCTTTAATCCTTCAAGTTTATTTTTGTAATCAAAGAAGGTACTTAAATGAAACTCATTGGCTTTGTTTAATAACTCAAGTTGCTTTTTTAAGTAAGAGGCATCTTCTTTATTTATCTCCACACTTATAGTTTCTTTTAAGCCTGATCCTAAAATATTGCTGAAGAAATTAATTTCCTCACTAATATAAATCAGGTGCTCCTCCCAGTCTTCTGATTCAGATTGGATACTTAAAATTTGTATTTCCTCATCATTATGATGTTCCTGAAATTTTTCCATCATCTTACTTTATTTTTGCATTTTCATTTCCCTTTCCTTTTGTTCCACTTTTATAATATTAATAGAATTTTTACCGGTAGGAAATTCCCATTCTACCTTGTCTCCCTGTGCATAGCCAAATAAAGCCAGGCCCATTGGAGCAAGAATAGAAATCTTATTTTCTTTAATATTGCTATGATCTGGAGTGACAATCTGGTATGTTCTGTTTACACCAAAAGGAGTAGCGATTTCAACTTTAGAATTAAATCGCACTACATCTTCGGGCATATTTTTTTCACTCACAATTTTAGCAAAATCAAGTTCGTTCTTTAGCTTTTCTATAGACGCACGATAGGTACTATCTTTATAATATTGTGCCATTGAAACTATTCGTTTTAAAAGCTCATATTCTACCTTTTCAATTATAATGACATCATATTTCATTTCTTCACAACAATTAATTAAGGAAATATACCTCGCTGGTTATAGGCTGTCTCAATTCTAGAAATAGCTAAAATATAAGCCGCCGTACGCCAGTCGGTTTTTCGTTCTTCCACTTCTTTTTCCACCTTTTTAAACACCTGAAGTAATTTTTTCTCCAATTTCTGCATCACTTCATCAAGTTCCCATAATTCACCATTCCTGTTCTGTAGCCATTCAAAATAACTACCTATCACTCCTCCGGAGTTACACAAAATATCGGGAATAATAGTGATTCCTTTTTCTAAAAGAATCGCTTCACCTTCTTCATTTGTAGGTCCATTAGCACCTTCAGCAACTATTGATGCTTTTATTTTATAAGCATTATCTTCGGTAATTTGGTTACCAAGGGCCGCCGGAATTAAAATATCGCATTCCAGGCCAAAGAAATCTTCAGGATTCATTTCGTTTGCTTGAGTAAAGCCCTGAATAGACCCTTTCCTCGGACTTGAATGTTCAAATAAACTTTCAACAGAAATCCCATCTTCATTAAATAAAGTAGCGTGCGCATCCTGTACGGCAATCATTTTGGCACCATCGGCTATCAAAAATTTTGAAGCCCAATAGCCAACATTTCCAAATCCCTGCACGATAAATGTTTTATCTTTTAAAGATTCTCCACGAGATTTCACAAGTTCTTTCGTGGTTAAATACACTCCAAAACCGGTAGCCCGGTCGCGGCCTTCCAAACCTCCTGAGCCAACCGGCTTCCCAGTTACTACGTGTTGGTTTTGAGAGCGCTCTGAAGTTGAAATTGTAGACATATAGGTATCTGCAATCCAGGCCATAGTTTGTGCATTGGTGTTCACATCTGGCGCGGGAATATCATGTTCCGGACCTATATTTTCACCTAAGGCATAAGTAAACCTACGAGTGATTCGTTCCAGTTCGGCATCAGAATAATTCCTGGGATCTATTTGGATCCCTCCTTTTGCCCCACCATAAGGTAAACCGGCTAACGAAGTTTTCCAGGTCATCCACATAGCAAGTGCTTTGGCAGCATCTACATCTACGGTTGGGTGGTAACGCAATCCACCTTTATAAGGTCCAAGGGCATTATTATGCTGAACCCGATAACCGGTAAAAATCTCTACTTTTCCATTATCCATTTTCACAGGAAAATGTACTACTATCTCGTTATTAGTTATCTCAAGGATCTTCTTAATATTCGGATTTAAATCGATGATGTCGGCTGTTTTATTAAACTGTTTAATAACCGTATCATACATACTCTGCTTGGGCGTAGTCTTTGTCGCTATCATGTTTTTACTTTTTATTCAAAATGTTCACAATACATTTTTCTGTTGTCTTTCCAGGTGCACTGGTGCCTTAAATCGCAATTAAAACAAAGCGTTTTAAAAAGTTCGCTCCCTGCACGCTGCAGCTCTTTTTCGCTTTCTTCCAAAACTGCCGGCCTTTCCATTTCAGCTATATTCATAGAATCTGTATTTTGGAAAGCATTAATGCTAAAGCTGTGCCCAAAAGATTAAAAAACGGGCATCACAATTAGAACTAATTGATTATCAGTAATAATGACGGATAAATATAATTCTTGTTATTTTTTCTACTGAAAAGAAATTACCCGAATGGGAGATAATTACCCGGAGTTTATTTAATCTTTTCCCGCAAGGTTTTACGGTCTATTTGAAGTATTTCTGCAGCTTTGGTTTTATTTTGTTCTACTGCTGCAAGAACTTTTAGAATATGCTTTTTTTCTACCTCTTTTAATGCCACTAATTCTTCATCTACAATTGGAACCTGGTATTTTACTGAAGCAGGTAAATCCTGCGGAAGAATTTCATCTTCACACATAATTATAGCCCGTTGAATTACATTTTCTAATTCCCGAATATTCCCCGGCCAATTGTAACGGTTTAAAATTTCAACAGTTTTATCGGATAATTTTAAATTGTTCTTGCCATAATCTCGCTGGTATTTATCGAGAAAAGTTTTTGCTAGCGGTAGAATATCTTCCTTTCTTTCCCGCAAAGGTGGAGTTAGAATATCTACCACATTTAAACGGTAATAAAGGTCCTCCCTAAAAGTCCCTTTTTCTACCATTTCGCGTAAATCACTGTTTGTAGCGGCAATAACCCGAACCTTGATTTTTTCTGAATTTCTAGCACCCAGTTTTCTCACTTCTTTTTCCTGAAGTACACGTAAAAGTCTAACCTGAACAGCCAGGGAGGCCGTACCAATTTCGTCTAAAAAGATAGTACCTCCATTTGCCGCCTGGAAGTATCCCTCGCGAGTTTCTGAAGCACCGGTATAAGCACCTTTAGTAGCCCCAAATAGTTCTGATTCGAGTAAATTTTCTGGAATCGCGCCACAATTCACAGCGATAAACGGGTTTTGGGCAAAAGAACCTTTATAATGAATAGCACGGGCAACAAGTTCTTTCCCGGTCCCGCTTTCCCCTCTTATTAAAATAGTCGCCCGATTATTTTTCACCCTTTCTATAATATCAACCAGCTCTTCAAACTTTGCTGAGGAACCAACCATCCCGGCGTAATTGTTTCTTAACTCATTAGACGTGCTTGATTTTTGAACGGAATTACGGTTTATTAAAGATTTTTTAACTGAAGTAAGTAATTCGGATTTTGTAAATGGTTTGGGCAAATAATCTAAAGCACCAGATTTTATTGCTGTTAGCGCATTATCTATAGAAGGATAGCCGGTAATTACCAATTTGGGGATTTCGGGATAATGATCGTCTACATATTTCACTAATTCCATTCCATTCATTCCCGGCATTTGTAAATCTGTGATCAATAAATCTATGCTACTGTGCTTTAAAATATCTATCGCTTCCATCACCGAACCCGCTTTGTAAGTATGGTAATTCTCCTGTTTTAGATGACGGTCCAATACCTCGAGCATATCGTAATCGTCATCAACAATCAGTAAGTTTTCTTTCCGTATAGACATATTAGAAATTCAGTGGTAATTTAATTTTAAAGATAGTTCCTTTCGGAAAGTTATCGGCAATGCTAATTTCTCCTTTATGGCTTTTAATAATGCCGTGCACAACACTCAAACCGAGACCAGAGCCTTCTCCCAGCGGTTTAGTGGTATAGAAAGGTTCAAATATTTTTTCTTTTACTTCAGGATTAATTCCTTTTCCTTCATCGGCAATTTCAATAGTATAATGAGTGTCATCATTAAAAATTGAAATTACAATTTGTGAATTTTGCGGCGAATAATAAATCGCATTAATTACCAGGTTAAAAAAAACCTGAGTTAATTGAATGGAATCTACCTGGGCTTTTAAAGCAGGATCCTGAATATTAAATTTAAACCGAATATTCGCTTTCTTAAAATTAGGTTTTAAAAGCGAAAGTGCCTGGGTAATTACCGGTTTTACTTCAATCTTTTTAATGTCCTGTGGCATATCACAGGAGAAAAACATCAGTTTTTTCACCACTTCCCTGGAATAAATCGCTGAATTAAGGATTTTTTGAGCGTCGCGTTTTGTTTGAGATTCCTTGGTCTTTTCTTCAATAAATTCGGCAAAACCCAGAATATTCCCAAGCGGAGTGTTTAGCTCGTGGGCTATTCCAGCGGTAATTTCTCCTAAAATAGACAGACGATCGTTTCTTTCAGCCGTTTGTTTTAAAAGCTCTTCCTGTACTTTAATATTTTGACGTTCAAAAAACAGGGCGATCTCATCGGCGATTTTGTCTAGAAGTCGTTGTTCTTCAACCAGAAAATGCGCTTTAGATAAATCTGAAGCCGGATAATGCACTTTAATAAAACCTATTTCCTTTTCAGAAATTTTGATTATACTTTTCTGCGAATATCCTTCTGAAGGAATTGGGTTAGAACTTAAATGATATGATTCACACTTTATTTCTACAGTGGCTAACTCCGGAAAACGCCAGGCATTTTTAAGAATTTGCACAATAGATTCTAAAGTAGCTTCATAAGAACCGTCAAACTCTCTAATAGCCGATGAAACCTGGTAAAGACAGGACAATTCTTTAATGCGTTCTTGCAGCTTTTCTTCAATAGAAATACTTTCCGGTGCCATCTTAAAGGGTTTCTTTAAGCAAAGATAAGGGGATTTCTTAAGGTAATTTAATCAGGGTGAGATATACTAATTTCAACTTTTGGATAGAAGCAATCTGTAAAATCAAAAATAATAGTGAATCTAAACAGGAATAAAATAAAAAAAGCGGCCTTTAAAGCCGCTTTGAGATTTTCTAATATTGAATTTCTATCTTGGTTGAAAGGTAAAACGTTGACCTCCAACAGAAACTCCTGCCATTGCACCACCTTTAGGAATGGTTACTACGGCTACTCCGTCCTGAAAATCAATACTTTGAGAAGCTCCTTTATCCAATATTACTGCAGATGCGTTTGCAGAAAGCTCGTAATCGCCTTCTTTAAATCTTTCCAGATCGGCATCGGTTTCAAAGAAAAGCACTTCTATGAAAGCTTTTCCTCCTGCCTGCAAACCTACATCTACCTGTTTTAAATCTGAATATCCTATAATAGTGTTATTTTGATAAACAACCCCATTACCGGAAGCTCCACCTATAACGTAAGCTCCTTTTCCTACATTTGGAAAAATAGCGTAACCAGCAGAACTCTCAAGCAATTCAGCTGCATTAGAATGATTTTCTCTAATTTCATTTCTGGCATCAGTAGCATCTCTTCTAAGATCTTCTTCCGTATTTTGCATACTTCCACAACTTGCAAATAGCAAAAGAGCCATTACAAATAATGGTTTGTAAAAATTGTTATTCAGTGATTTCATTTTTATATGTTTTTTGGTTTCTAACGAAATTAGCTCTTCTACTAAGTAAAAATTGTTAACCGACTGTTATTTTGCTTAATATTAGCTTTTTAACACAAAAAGTTGAATAAAGTATAACTAGATGTGCAGCGGTGAAAATAAAATTCTCAAAAAATAGGCTTATTATGTTTTTTCCGATCTCTGTAATTTAAAGAATTAGTAGTTTCAAAACTTCTGCATGACAAATAGTTCAGAGGAAGTTTGGGTAATTAACAAGGAGTCGACATCGGATTTCCAATTTCCATTTCCTAGTACGAACTATGTCTCCTTATTTAATTTTCAAACCTAAACAAATGAATTCCCGTCTTCTATCATAATTTTATCTTTATTCCAGACTTATTTCCCATAAATTATAAGAATTACCAGAGGTATTTAGGTTCAACATTTTTATTATATTATAGTTTCTACCTAACCACTATAGTTATTTAATATGGAGAATAAATTTTCATAAGAAATAATTATAGTAAATTTATTGTATTAATCTCTAAAACTCTCCTACAATGGAAAAAAACAATCAATCAAACAACCCAGATAACCACAAGGTATGGGACGTAAACGAATCTAGCCGCTGTCCTTTTATGGGTGGAGCACTTGATAAAACTGCCGGGAGCGGAACCTCAAACCGCGACTGGTGGCCTAACCAATTAAACTTATCCATTTTAAGGCAACACTCAAATTTGTCCACCCCTATGGATAAAGATTTTAATTACGCCAAAGAATTTAAAAGCCTCGATCTCAAAGCTGTAAAAAAAGATATTTTTGAGCTTATGGAAGATTCGCAAGAATGGTGGCCGGCCGATTATGGGCATTACGGGCCATTCTTTATACGTATGGCCTGGCACAGTGCAGGAACCTATCGTATTGGCGATGGGCGTGGCGGTGCCAGCTCAGGTTCACAAAGATTTGCACCATTAAACAGTTGGCCAGACAACGCCAACCTGGATAAGGCAAGACTCTTACTTTGGCCAATTAAACAAAAATATGGCAGAAAAATTTCCTGGGCAGATCTCATGATCCTTACCGGAAATTGCGCACTGGAATCTATGGGATTAGAAACCTTTGGATTTGGCGGTGGCCGTGAAGACATCTGGGAACCGGAAGAGGATATCTACTGGGGATCTGAAGGCGAATGGCTGGGAAACAAAGAAAGATATTCTGAAGATAACGAATTGGAAAGTCCGTTAGGAGCATCCCATATGGGACTTATTTACGTAAACCCGGAAGGCCCCAACGGTAATCCAGATCCTGTTGCAGCAGCCAAGGATATTCGTGAAACTTTTGGCCGAATGGCAATGAACGATTATGAAACGGTTGCACTTATCGCCGGTGGCCATACTTTTGGAAAAACCCACGGTGCCGGAGACGCCGAGCAATATGTAGGTGCAGAACCTGCAGGCAGTTCTATTGAAGAAATGGGACTTGGTTGGAAAAACAGCTTAGGAAAAGGAAATGCAGAAAATACAATAACCAGTGGAATTGAAGGAGCCTGGACTCAAACACCTACAAAGTGGAGCAATAGTTTTTTTGACAACTTATTCGGTTTTGACTGGGAATGTCATAAAGGTCCAGGAGGAGCTTTTCAATGGAAGCCTAAAGATGGAGCTGGTGCAGGAACTGTTCCCGACGCTCACGACCCTGATAAGAAACACGCTCCTTTTATGCTTACTACCGATCTTGCCTTAAAAGAAGATCCGGAGTATTTGAAGGTATCTAAACATTTTCACGAAAATCCAGAGGAGTTTGCTGAGGCTTTCTCAAAAGCCTGGTATAAATTAACGCACCGTGATATGGGACCACTTTCCCGCTATTTGGGCCCTGAAGTTCCCTCAGAAGAACTTATTTGGCAAGATCCGATACCAAAAGTAGATCACGAATTAGTCAACGATAAAGACGTGGCTGAACTTAAGAAAAAAATCCTTGATTCAGGATTAACAGTTTCACAGTTGGTATCGACTGCATGGGGATCGGCTTCTACTTTTAGAAATTCCGATAAACGTGGTGGGGCTAACGGCGCACGTATTCGACTTGAACCACAAAGACACTGGGAGGTTAACAATCCGCCTCAATTGCAGCAAGTAATAACAAAACTGGAAAGCATTCAGAATGAATTTCATAATGCACAGTCGGGAAATAAAAAAGTTTCCCTTGCAGATCTTATCGTTCTAGGAGGTTGCGTAGCTATTAAGAAAGCTGCTGCAGATGCAGGTTTTGATATTGGTGTTCCATTTACTCCGGGTCGTACTGATGCCACAGCTGAACAAACGGACGTAGAGGCATTTGAACCGCTAGAACCAAATGCTGATGGTTTCCGCAATTACGCTAGAAACAGGGATAAGATTTCTGCTTCAGCCGAAGAAATGCTGGTAGATAAAGCTCAGTTATTAAGCTTAACACCACCGGAAATGACGGTATTAGTTGGAGGTATGCGTGTACTTAACACAAACTTTGACGGTTCAAAACACGGTGTGTTCACAGATCGTCCAGGACAGTTAACCAATGACTATTTCAAGAATATTCTGGATATGCGCACCACGTGGAAAGCAACTTCAGATTCTCAAACCGAATTTGAGGGCAGTGATCGCACTACAAATGAAGTTAAATGGACCGGAACACGAGTAGACCTTATTTTTGGATCGAACTCAGAACTTCGAGCTTTAGCAGAAGTTTATGGTTGTGATGATTCTCAGGAAAAATTTGTAAAAGACTTTGTAAAAGCCTGGGATAAAGTAATGAACCTGGATCGTTTTGATATCGCTTAATTTCAAAATGTTATCCAAGGAAAATTAATTCAACCCCATAATCATCAAATTATGGGGTTTATTTTTTATAAAAAAAACATCAAAATAACAGATTAATTCAGTTCAAATTGTTGTTTCGGATGGCGTAATAACTGCTCTAAACCAAGGAGGCGCAGTACAAAGATGCCTATTAAAATGGTAAGCGCTATTTTGAAATAGTAGAGTAAAGAAGTAATCCCTGAACTGGATTTATAATGTGCCATTAATTGTTCTCCAACTTCCGGTTGGATACTGGCAATGTTGTGCAAATCGAGATTTAAGATTTTAAAATAATCGTTAGCATTTTTATTGATAAGGAAGATAGCAGTACTAAAATCTTTCTCTTTTAAATTCTCAAGAATAGTGTTTTCTAAAACCAGGTACTCTTCATAATGCTTTTTAAAATCTATAAAATAAATCTCTTCCCGTGCTACTAAATAAGTCTGACCATAATCTTGTATTATTTGATCAATCTGAGAATTATAGGCCTTAATTTCTTTTAAATTGAATGATGAATTTAACTCACCATTATCTTTAATATTTTCAAACAACATCCTTTTTTCGTGTAATAACTCAGAGAGCTCATACATTTGGGAAGCAGGCAGTAGGCGATCCTGATAAAGAGAAGAAAAATCCTGATCTATACTTTTTAAACTTCTTTTCTCAATAAATTCTGTAATTAATAATAGCACAAAAAAAGCACTCAGTAATAAGATAAGACGTTTGCGTTTTTTAGGCTTTATGGAATAAAGGTCTTTCATTTCAAAAAATTTAACCAAACAATTATACCTATCAATTTAATGATTTTAAGTCGTTTATATTATGAAATTACTCATAAAAAAAGCCCTAATTGAAAATTTAACAATTAAGGCTCTCTATAATTTTATAGGTTTTCAATTAAAAATAACAACCGCCACCCCTTCTACGCCCGGTATTAGATTCACTATCACCAATTTTGAAGCTAAGACTGACTAAAACCTGGTGAAGTCTTAGATCATTGTAAGGAGCTCTGTTAATACCGTATTGTCCATTGTTAATATCCAAAGAAGAATCAGCTTCTTCAGAAGCTAGAGAGCGATCATATCTTATTCCCAGCTCAAATCTACCTAAGCTCGCTTTTATCCCGGCCTGAGCAGCCAAAGGAGTATTTTGAACTACGATGGTCTTTGTTTCCGGTTCTGTTCCCTCGAGACTGGCATTAAGAATGTTTTGGTAAGCAGGTCCGGCATAAACATCTATAGGTCCCCAAACGTTGTATCCAAAAAGTAATGGAATGCTCAATTTTTCTACTGCATAAATTGAAGGTTGCGATGGAAATGCAAACTCTGTTTCGATAGAATTATACATTACTTCTGGACGTACAAAGAATTTCCCGAAACGGAGCTCAAAAAATACACCGGCATGAAAACCAATTTTAGATTCGGCCTCTACAGTTCCATCAAAGAAACCGGCTCCTGAACTTTCCCCCGTAATTGTACCTGCTGTTGTGGCGTAATTAGCTCCTCCTTTTACTCCGAAACTGTATTCCTGGGCCTGAGTGAAAGACACGCAGAAAATGCTTATAAAAATCAGTAGAAAATATCTGTTCATAAAAATAGATTTAGTAGGTCTGTTCTTCGCGGGTAAATATATCAATAATCTAAAATAATCATAGAGTTCCCTGTTTCTTTTTAACGCATAAAAATCCAATTACGTATATAAACGCTTCGGAATTATAATTTTACTTCCTTTCTGCAGCGATTCCAAATAAAAAAGCGTCCCTATTAGAGACGCTTTCAACTAATTAAACTAAATACTCCACTTATGAGATTTCAATCATTCGTTTGGCCTGTACTTTAGCCTCTTCCCGCTTTGGAAGGTCTATAACAAGTACACCATCCTTATAAGAAGCAGAAATTTTTTCGCTATTTACCGAATCAGGCAAACTAAAAGCTCTTTTAAAATTGCTATAGCTAAATTCTTTCCTGGTAAATCTTCCGTTATTTTCTGTAGTTTCTTTTTCCTTTTTATCTTCAGAAGAAATGGTTAGCACATCATTATCCAGCTCGATATTAAACATTTCTTTAGCCATTCCGGGAGCGGCAACTTCTACACTAAAATCATCCTCAGTTTCCTGAATATTTACCGCTGGAATACTGGTTCCAATGCTATTTACATTTGTAGTTCCTCCTAACCAATCGGTTTTAAACATATCGTCGAAAACCGAAGGCAGCCAATTGGCCTCATTTCTTTTAATTAAACTCATAACTTTTATTTTTTAAGGTTATACTTTATTGTTTTCTGAAAAGATATTATCAATTTAAATTCCAATTAGGAATTTATGCCTTTTTGGCATTTTTATTCATATTTATACCGCCATTTTGTCAATTATTTTTAAGAAGCTTATTTTTAAACAGATTTGAGTAACTTTCCAATAAAATTAAATGAAGTACTTTTTCAATCGTATTTACATTCTCATATCCAACCTGCAAAGTAAGATTGCCTTTTACCCTAGTGTTTTTGCCTTTTTCGGCTTTCTAATAGCTTTTTTACTTATTTATATCGAAAATCAGGGTGTTTCCAGATATCTCTTAGCTCATATCCCTATGCTGGTAGTAAACAATGGTGATACCGCCCTCAGCATCTTAACTGTTTGCATTACCGGACTAATCTCTATGATGGTTTTTAGTTTTTCTATGGTGATGGTTCTACTAAATCAGGCTGCCAGTAATTATTCCCCAAGATTGCTGCCCGGGCTTATTTCTGATAAAAATCACCAGGTTATATTGGGGACTTATTTAGCAACGATCATATACTGCATTTTTGTGGCGGTTTCTATCCAGCCCGATGGCGAATCTTATCAGACACCAGGTTTTTCAGTCCTACTAGGAATTATTTCCACAGTAATTTGTATTGGAGCTTTCATTTATTTTATTCATAATATTTCTCAGAGCATTCAAATTAATAATATTTTGGATCGCATTTTCCGCGAGTCAAAAGCACGTTTAACCTTTCTATTGAAAAATGAGGAAAATGAAGAGCAGGATTTTCCCGATACGAAAGAGTGGCATGAATATCATTCAGATAAAAGCGGCTATTTTCAGAATTTATCAGCAGATAATCTTTTGGATATCTGTAAAGAAAAAGAAACCCAAATGGAAATCTTACCGGTAAAAGGAATTTTTATTTTAAAAGGAATTCCACTTTTTAAATCAAAAGAAAAATTAGACGAAGAAACTGTAAAAAAAGTACTTGTCAATTTTAGTCTTGACCGCGGTGAGTTGGTTGCCACCAACTATGTATTGGCTTTTAAACAAATTACCGAAATTATTGTAAAAGCAATGTCTCCCGGAATTAACGATCCCGGAACCGCCTTAAATGCGCTCGATTATTTAACCGAACTCTTTGCTTTAAGAATGCAAAAGCAGGACAAGCAATTTTTAAAAATTGATGATAAGGTTCTAATTAAAATGCGAAGTATAGATTTTGAAGAACTTTTGTACCAGGTTTTAGCTCCTATTCGCGCTTACTGCAAGCACGATATTATCATTGTTCAGAAACTGGGAATGTTATTTCATTACCTGAAATCTCAAAAATCGGTTAAAGAAGAATATAATAAAGTATTAGATATTGAAGCTAAAAACCTCATTGCTGATGCTAAATCGGCGATAACCAATGAAGCCGATATCCAAAAAATATACGCTATTGAAAAACAATTAAAACTGAAAAGTTAAAAGCAAAACTCAGGAAAAACCTAAATTTGCGTTATGGGATTAACAAACAACGATATTTTCAAAAAATTAAGGGTCGCCCACAAATTGCGGGACGACGATATTGTAAAGATTTGCGCATTGGTAGATTTTAAAGTTACCAAAAGTGAAATTGGTGCTATTTTCAGGGCAGAAGATCACCCTAAATATGTAGAATGTGGGGATCAATTTCTTCGGAATTTCCTTAACGGACTCGTAATTCACCTTCGGGGCCCAATGCCACCCAAGAAGGAAAAGAAACCTCAGAAAGATTAATTAGTAAAAAGCAAAAACCTCACAGATTTAATCCGTGAGGTTTTGATTTAGGTCAACCTGAACTTGTCTCAGGTTCTAACTTTAATGAAAATTAATCATCTTAGATTCTGAAATAAATTCAGAATGACGTTTCCTTATGTACGATTAATAAAACTATCTCACTAACTTCTTATACTTAATACGTTTCGGCATAATATCTCCACCCAAACGCTTTTTCTTATTTTCTTCATAATCTGAAAAACTTCCTTCAAAGAAATACACTTGAGAATCTCCCTCAAAAGCAAGAATATGTGTACAAATTCTATCCAGGAACCAACGGTCGTGGGAAATAACTACAGCACAACCTGCAAAATTTTCCAAACCTTCTTCTAGCGCTCTAAGAGTGTTTACATCCAAATCGTTGGTAGGCTCATCAAGCAGCAACACGTTTCCTTCTTCCTTTAAGGTCATCGCTAAATGAAGTCGGTTTCTTTCACCACCCGAAAGCACATTCACTTTCTTGTTTTGCTCGCTTCCACTAAAGTTAAATCTGCTTAAATAAGCTCTTGAATTTACCTGGCGACCACCCATCATAATCAATTCCTGCTCGTCGCTAAAGTTCTGCCAGATGGTTTTTTCAGGATTAATATTAGAATGCGCCTGATCTACATAAGCGATCTTTGCAGTTTCCCCAACCTCAAAACTTCCTTTATCGGGTTGTTCTTCACCCATAATCATTTTAAAGATGGTGGTTTTACCTGCACCGTTTGGCCCAATAACCCCAACAATTCCTGCTTGCGGAAGTTTAAAATTCAAGTCTTCATAAAGCAGTTTATCATCAAAAGCTTTACTAACACCATTGGCTTCAATTACATTGGTACCAAGTCTTGGCCCGTTTGGAATATAGATTTCCAGTTGCTCGTCCATCTTCTTTTGATCCTGGCTCAGCAACTTATCATAATTATTTAAACGTGCTTTCTGTTTGGCCTGTCGTCCTTTCGGATTCATTTTAGACCATTCCAGTTCTCGTTCTAATGTCTTTTGTCTCTTACTGGCTTGTTTTTGTTCCTGTGCCATACGTTTAGACTTCTGGTCTAACCAGGAAGAATAGTTTCCTTTCCACGGGATACCTTCTCCCCTGTCCAGTTCTAAAATCCAGCCGGCAACATTATCAAGGAAATAACGGTCGTGCGTTACCGCGATCACCGTTCCTTTATACTGCGCCAAATGATGTTCTAACCAATGTACCGATTCGGCATCAAGGTGGTTGGTGGGCTCATCTAAAAGCAAAATATCCGGTTCCTGAAGCAACAAGCGACAAAGCGCCACTCTTCTTCTTTCCCCTCCTGAAAGTACCGAAATCTTTTTATCGGCATCAGGAGTTCGTAAAGCATCCATCGCGATTTCCAGTTTGGTATCAAGTTCCCAGGCATTAGAGGCATCTATTTTATCCTGAAGTGCAGCTTGCTTATCCATAAGCTTTTGCATCTTATCGGCATCTTCATAAACTTCGGGCAACCCAAACTGGTCGTTTATTTTATTGTATTCGTCAAGAATAGCCACTGTTTCAGCAACTCCTTCTTTTACCACTTCAAGAACGGTTTTATCTTCATCTACCTTTGGTTCCTGTTCAAGGTATCCAATGGTATAACCCGGGGAGAAAACCACATCTCCCTGGTAGTTTTTATCTTCGCCGGCAATAATTCTAAGTAAAGTAGATTTACCTGAACCATTTAAACCGAGGATCCCGATTTTTGCACCGTAGAAAAAACTAAGGTATATATTTTTCAAAACCGGGGTATTCGCATTTTTAAAAGTCTTGGTCACCCCAGACATTGAAAAAATCACTTTTTTATCGTCTGCCATATATTGAATTTTTATGCTTTTTTAAGATTGCAAATATCTGAAAATAAAGTCAGAATTAGAGCCAATTATTTATAAAGCCCAAGTAAGCGCAAGATGATTATCATTTGCCCCGTGTGATAAGCAGTATGTTCTATTACCAATAGAATTTCGCGGAGCAAAGTTTGATTTTCAGAATTTTTAACCTGTTGATTTAAATCGTTTTCAGCATCTAAAATGAAATCCTTTAAACGCTCCCGATCTTGAAAATAATCCTTCTTCAATTTTTCCCAGGCTTCCACTGTTCTAGGAGCCTGCTCATTCGGCCAGTAATCATCCGGCCATTTAGATCTTTTATAATCTTGGGAAGCAGAAAATTCTAAAATATCTTTTTGGGCATAAACAATATGATAAAAAAGTTCATAAAAGGAATACGGCAGATTATGCGGCCGTTCCCCTAATTTTTCAAAAGAAATTATATCTATAAAATCCTCTAAGGGCATAAAAGCCTCGCCACCTTTTAAATGTTTTACTAATTGTTCTTTTTGTTTTGAATCTGACATACTACTTCATTTTAAAGCCTCCCTTTAAGCGCATTGAATGCCCAGGAAACTGCAAAAAAACCAATTCCAACTACCGAAAAGCCAATGGCGTATTCCCGATATTTAAGAACACCCAATAAAATAATAGCGGCGCCAATTATAAACAAAGCAAAAGATGCCCAGGCAAAAATGGTATTTTTATTCATTCCCATATTTAGAGTTTTAAACAAATATCGGGTATTTTACATTCCCAAACCATAAGTAGAATTCACTCTATTTTGTATTTTAGCCAAAAGACAGCTTTAAATTTAAAATTTCCTGAAATTTCGATAAAAATTCTACCTATTTAAGTGATATTTCTAATTTCAGGACTTAATAAATCATAATATATGAATATAAAATTCAATAAAAATGAAGACCATAATAAACTTTTGGTCTCTTCATTAAACCATAAACTTAAACGTGTAAAACTTGGTGGTGGTGAAAAACGCATTGCAAAACATCACGCCAAAGGAAAAATGACTGCCCGCGAGCGTATAGATTTCCTGTTAGATGATAAATCAAATTCCATTGAAATCGGTGCTTTTGCCGGCGAAGGAATGTACGAAGAGCACGGAGGCTGCCCTTCAGGTGGCGTTGTTGTTAAAATGGGTTATGTGTCCGGTAAACAGTGTATTGTTGTAGCCAATGATGCTACCGTAAAAGCAGGTGCCTGGTTTCCTATTACCGGAAAGAAAAATCTTCGCGCTCAGGAAATAGCTATTGAAAACCGACTTCCAATAATTTATTTAGTAGACAGCGCCGGGGTGTATTTACCAATGCAGGATGAAATATTTCCCGATAAAGAACACTTCGGAAGGATTTTCAGAAATAATGCGGTGATGAGCAGTATGGGAATTACTCAAATTGCAGCAGTAATGGGTAGCTGTGTCGCCGGTGGTGCCTATCTTCCTATTATGAGTGATGAAGCACTTATCGTAGAAAAAACCGGGAGTATCTTCCTTGCCGGAAGTTACCTTGTAAAAGCCGCTATTGGCGAATCTGTGGATAATGAAACCCTGGGAGGTGCTACTACACATAGCGAAATCAGCGGGGTGACCGATTATAAAGCGAAAGACGATAAAGACGCGCTTACCAAAATCCAGAATATTATGGATAAAATGGGCGATTTCGATAAAGCCGGATTTAGTCATAAAAAAGCTGTAAAACCTAAAGAAAATCCAGAAGATATCTACGGAATTCTACCTAAAAAACGTAGCGACCAATATGATGTTCGAGAAATTATTTCCCGCCTGGTAGATAATTCTGAATTTGAAGAATACAAAGAAGGATACGGGCAGACCATTATCACCGGCTATGCAAGAATTGATGGCTGGGCGGTAGGAATTGTCACCAATCAACGAAAAATCGTAAAGACCAAAAAAGGCGAAATGCAATTTGGTGGGGTAATCTATTCTGATTCGGCCGATAAAGCTACCCGCTTTATCGCAAACTGTAATCAGAAAAAAATCCCGTTGGTTTTTCTTCAGGATGTCACCGGTTTTATGGTGGGCAGCAAAAGCGAACACGGCGGCATTATAAAAGATGGTGCTAAGATGGTAAGTGCGGTAAGTAATTCGGTAGTACCAAAATTCACCATTATTATGGGGAATTCCTATGGTGCCGGAAATTACGCAATGTGCGGAAAAGCTTACGATCCAAGACTTATCGCAGCCTGGCCAAGTGCCGAACTTGCGGTAATGGGAGGAACCCAAGCTGCCAAGGTTTTAGCTCAAATTGAAACGGCCTCGATGGAGAAAAAAGGCGAAAAAGTTGACGAAGAAAAAGAAAAAGAAGTTTTTGAAGCTATTAAAGCACGCTACGATGAGCAAACTTCGCCTTACTATGCTGCAGCCCGTTTATGGACCGATGCCGTGATAGACCCTTTAGACACCAGGGAATGGATCTCTATGGGAATTGAAGCCGCCAACCACGCGCCTATTGAAAAAGATTTTAATTTAGGAGTGATTCAAACGTAATTTTAAAATAAATATGAAAAAAATAATTTTAATTCTTGCTGTTTTTATTTCAGCTTCTAACATTTCCTGTGCCCAGGTTTTAAGCAACAAAGAAGGTAAGTATACCGAAGCCGATTCGCTTAGAGGATCGCTAAGACAGGAGCGCGCTTTTGATGTTCAGAAGTATCATTTAAAACTTAAAGTGGAACCTGAAAAACAATTTATTTCCGGCTCAAATACCATTAGTTTTATTGCTGAAGAAAACCTTTCTACAATTCAAATAGACCTTTTTGAAAATATGAAAGTAGATTCTATCCTTCAAAATGGTGAAACTTTAGCTTATAGTCGCAAACATAATGCAGTTTTTATCGATTTGGATGAATCGGTTAAAGCTGATGAGAAAGGAGAAATTCAGTTTTATTATTCCGGAAAACCTATAGTAGCAAGAAATGCACCCTGGGATGGCGGTTTTGTTTGGGATGAAGATGAAAATGGCGACCCGTGGATTGGCGTTGCTGTTCAGGGCACCGGGGCCAGTCTTTGGTATCCCAATAAAGATCACCAAAGTGACGAACCGGAAGAAGTTCAGCTGGATATCGCTGTTCCAAATGGGTTGATGAATGTCTCGAACGGGCAATTCTTAGGCGAAAAAGATTTAGGAAACGGATTTACCCAATGGAGCTGGAAAACAGTAAACCCAATCAATAATTACAACGTGATGATCAACATCGCGAATTATGATCATTTCTCTGATTCCTACGGTGATCTTGACCTGGATTACTATGTTTTGCCTTACAACCTTGAAAAAGCTAAAGAGCAGTTTAAAGAGGTAAAACCGATGATGGATTGTTTCTACGACAAATTCGGGGAATATCCTTTTGTAGAAGACGGCTTTAAATTGATTGAAACTCCCTACCTGGGAATGGAACACCAGAGTGCCGTAGCCTATGGGAATGAATATAAAATGGGATATCTGGGCAATGACCTTTCCGGTACCGGAATTGGCTTAAAATGGGATTATATCATAATTCACGAGTCCGGGCACGAGTGGTATGGCAATAGCATTACGGCAAAAGATATCGCCGATATGTGGATTCACGAAGGATTTACTTCATATTCTGAAGCTGTTTACGTCGAGTGTCGTTGGGGTAAAGAAGAGGCTTTGGAATACCTAAAAGGAACTCGCCGTGGTCTAAGTAATGATGCCACTATTATTGGAGATTACGGTGTAAATAGTGAAGGCTCAGGCGATATGTATTTTAAAGGTGCGAATCTACTCAATACCATTCGTAGTATTTATGATGACGATGAATTATGGTGGAAAACCTTAAAGGATTATACCGAAACCTATAAGCATCAAATTATCGATACAGAAACCACCGAAAATTTCTTTGATGAAGCTACAAATGTTAACCTCGATCCAATTTTCGATCAATATTTAAGACATTCCAATTTGCCTAAGTTGGAGTTCAGAAAAAACGATGGAAAAATCCAGGCCCGTTGGGTTACCGATGTTGAGAATTTTATGATGCCCGTAGATATTCTTATTGATGAAAAAGAAATAAGAATTTACCCAACAAACGATTGGCAAAATTTAAAGCAAAAGGTAGCGTTAGATGAAATAAAAATAAACGAACTGGAATTTTATATTGAGGCTACTTATAAAAAATAAATTCTTTCATTAAAAGACAAAGTGGCCTTCACCAGGGCCACTTTTTTTTAGAATAATAAACAAACAATTATTTTCTTCGATATTCAAACTTAATTACAGTCGAATTTTATTCTACTTTACTTTTAAAGGTATTCTCCCGATGGATTTTCCCGGTGTGGGTTTCTTCAAATTTTTCTATAAAATAGATCTTTTTGGGCCGCTCGTATTTCTCAAGGCTGCTTAATTCACTAATCTCTTTATCTAATTTATAAAGAAGATTTTCTGAAAATTCATTTTCAACAAAGAGCACCAGTTTTTCACCAAGAGAATCATCTGGCATTGCCGTTACAAATAATCGCTGATCTATAATTTTGGAAAGCTTTCTCTCTATTTGTTCAGGATGAAGTTTTATTCCACCCGAATTAATCACATTATCCAATCTCCCTTTCCATAAAAATTTCTTGTAGGTAAGAATTTCAACCACATCGTTAGTGGTAATAATTTCATCAGAAAGTTTAGGCGCTTTTATCACTAAACAGCCCCGATCATCCTGCGAAATATTGATATTAGGCAAAACCTTAAACGGTCGGGATTTTTTCTTATTTTTTGAAGGGTTTAATCTTTTTGCCGCAATGTGTGTAACCGTTTCGGTCATCCCATAAGTTTCATAAACCTTGGTGCCAACTTCCTTTACCATCTTCTGAAGTCTGGGTGAAACCGCTCCGCCTCCAACAATTAGTTTTTTTATAAGGTGTAAACGTCCAACCGAATTATCTAATTGAAACGGCGTCATCGCGCAAAAATCATAACGTTTAAAAACCTGGTCTAAAGGATTGGAAGAAGGAGGAACCATATCTAATTGCCATCCTAAAACCATTGCTCGAACCAGCATCATTTTTCCTGCTATATAATTAGCTGGCAAACATAATAAAGCGGTAGTTTTTTCGGGCAATTCAAAGAAACGAGAGGTCGCTATGGCAGAATTGATCATATGCTCCTTTTTGATTCTTATCACTTTTGGCTTTCCAGTAGAACCCGAAGTTTTCACCTCAACATATTTCGAAGGCTTGATCCATTCTAACAGGAAACTTCCAACTTTCTCCTCAAAGGCTTCTCCTTCCTTTATGTAACTATAGGCCACTAAATGAAGTTCGGCATTTGTGAAATGTCGTTTATTCAGCCTAAAATCGGGATGGGTTTCCGGTACTTTATACTTATCTGCCATATTTAAAACCAAATATGTTACATTTCTCTATATTGAAAGTTAGTAAATTGTAATGATAAATTTAACTTTCTTCTGAAAGTTTTAAGGTTTCAGGCTTTTCTACTTTTCCGAAGAGTTTATTTTTCCAGTTACTCCAGCCATATTTTTTAGCCATTATAAATAAGAAAAGAGGATAAATTATAAAGACTGGAATAGCCACATCCCAAAAGCTTGCAATGGGTGCAGACACATCTTTAAAAATAGATTCGGTTTGGAAGGCAGTCCAATCGGCAGTTATTAAAAGGGCTGCTACTAAATTATTAGCAGCATGAAAACCAAGCGCCAGTTCGAGACCTTCATCCATAAGTGTCATAATCCCGAGCATAAATCCGGTACCGATGTAATGAATCATAATAATATCCCCCAGCTGCGCTACCTCCGGATTGAAATAATGAAGACCACCAAAAATGATGGAAGTAAGAAATAATGGAACCCAGCGATTTTTAGCAAACACACCAATGCCCTGCATTAAATATCCCCGAAACATATATTCCTCAAAGCTCGTTTGCAGAGGAATAAATATAACAGCAATTCCTAATAAAATAAGAAATGATGTAGGTTCAAAATTTAACTGATAATCTTCTGGGTAGGCAAAATAATACCCCATTGTGGTTAGAATAGTAAAAACTGCGACCAGAATAAAAGCAAAGAAAAACCGACTCCAGTCTATCTTCTTTCGTGTAGTTGTAAGGGTTTTTAAGGGCTGTGAATGCAAAAATTTCGCATTAAAAAGCACGGCAACAAGCCCTGCGGCAAAAGGTAATAATAGAAAAAACAAGGTAAGGTTTGAATCGAAGACTTTTAACATTCCTGATTCGTCCATAGCGGCATCAAATCCGCCTTCTAAAGCCAAAGCTACTACAAACGGAATTTGGGCAATAATTACCGCAACCATAATTATAACTACTCCAATAATATATCTCCATAATTCATGATGAAATCGGAACGCTTGTGCTATATACATTTACTAAAAATTAAATTCCCAGCTTATAGCCGGATTATATTGAATATTTCCTTTTTCTACCTCTAAAGGGCTTTGAATATTATTGGTGTATAAACTTCCTGTGCCAAGTCCCTGGGGCATTTTACTGTTTTTTGTATAGGTAAATTGCGAAATTGCATTCAGCCCCAAATTACTCTCTAAAGCACTGGTAATCCACCACCCAATATTGTTTTCTTCGGCTAAATCAATCCACTCTTGTGTACCTTTAAAACCACCGATCAAACTCGGTTTTAAAATAATATATTGAGGTTTGATTGTTTGTAATAATTCCTGCTTTTTCGTTACATCAAAAACACCAATCAATTCTTCATCTAAGGCAATTGGCAACGGAGTCTCCCGACATAAATTTGCCATGTTTTCCCACTGACCTTGTTTTATGGGTTGTTCTATACTGTGTAATTGAAATTCAGATAAACGTTTCAGCCTTTCCAGAGCTTCTTCAGGTTTAAACGCTCCATTAGCATCTACGCGCAATTCTATTTCTTCGGAAGAAAATTCAGATCGAATATACTTTAAAAGCTCCAGTTCGGTTTCAAAATCTATAGCACCAATTTTCATTTTAATACAGTCAAAACCTGCTTCGATTTTCTCCTGAATCTGGGATTTCATATATTCTTTTTCCCCCATCCATATCAATCCATTAATTGGTATTGCAGCTTTTCCGTCAGTGAATTCAGAAGGAAATATTTCGAAAGGATTTTTAGCTTTTAACGATCTAAAAGCCATTTCTACCCCAATTTGAATGCTTGGAAATTCTTTTAATTCTTCCCAAAGCATGGTTTCGCCCAGATTGATATTGTTGCAAACCAACTGCAATTTTTCTTCATAATCTGGCCTATCGTCTATACTTAGACTTCTAAGAATTCCGCATTCGCCATAACCAACCTTATTACCATCGGTTACTTTTAGAAACCAGGTTTCTTTAGTAGTAAGAACGCCCCGCGAAGTTCCGCTGGGGCGTTTAAAATTTAAGATATACTTTTTATAATCTGCCTGCATATATTTTATTATTTGGCCAGGCTGAAACTAAAGTTCCAGACTCTCACCAATTTCAAGAAGCATAAGGTCTTTCCCCTCATCAAAAAACTTTCTTTTAGCTTCTTCGTGATCTATTTCAATGTAACCAAAAGTATCATAATGGCAACCTAAAACTTTATCGCATTCAACAAAATCACTGGCTATAATAGCATCTTCTACTCCCATGGTAAAATTGTCTCCTATAGGTAAAATTGCTAAATCTAAAGTGGTGTGATGCGGTATTAATTTCATATCCATAGTAAGCGCGGTATCGCCGGCAATATAGATGTTCTTATGTTCGCCTTCTATCACAAACCCACCTGGCTGCCCACCATATTTACCATCTGGAAAAGAACTGGAATGGATCGCATTTACGTATTTTACTTTTCCGAATTCAAAATCCCAGCTTCCGCCGTGATTCATAGGGTGAACTTCAATGCCTTTTTCTTCGTAATGATTTGCGATCTCAAAATTACTTACAATTACGGCTCCGCTATTTTTGGCGATTTCTTCAGCATCTAAAGTATGATCCTGATGTGCGTGAGTGAGTAAAATATAATCGGCCTTAATATCTTTAATATTGATCTTATCTTTTGCGAGATCATTTCCGGTGATAAACGGATCTACCAAAACATTAATGTTGGCTATTTTAATTCCGAAACAACTTTGTCCGTAATACGTGATTTTCATAACTAAAATTTTATGGTTCGCCCTAATTTAAGGATTCGTTGAAAAAAGTTAGAAACGCCTAAATATATAATTTTGTTAAACTTCCTACCAGATCTGGCCTAAACCAAAAAGTATCGCCGTGGCAAAGGTAGAAAGTGCCAAAATTTTTAATTCGGGATCCAGAAGCGTGGCATTTTCATTTTCTACCACTCTTTTAAGATGAAGGATCAAGGGAATTAGAGCCGGGATATAAAGAAAGTCATTTACACTTTCTAGGGTAAGCACTGTAAATATTACCAGGCAAATTATTGCTCCAAGGATAAGCGAATAATGATAGTTTTTAGCATTTTTAGCGCCCAACTTTACCACCAGCGTATTCTTCCCCGCTATTTTGTCTGAAATTCTATCTCGCATATTATTGAGGTTTAAAACGCCCATACTTAGAAAACCTATACTGAATGCCGGAAGCAGCACTAACCAATTCCACTGGTGTGCATATAGAAAATAGGAGCCATAAACTGCTACCAAACCGAAGAAAATAAAGACAAAAACGTCGCCCAGCCCCCGATAACCGTAAGCAGATTTCCCTACAGTATATTTAATGGCCGCGGCAATTGCCCCAACACCCAACAGGAAGAAAAATAATGCATACCCTAAGTTTTCCTTTCCGAAGGCTACGTAAATAAGTAAAATTGCAAAAAGCAAAGTAACTATCGCAGTAATTATGATTCCCTGAAGCATTTCTTTTTGGCTAATGAGTCCGCTTTGAATGGCGCGTTGCGGCCCTACCCTATCTTTATTATCTGTTCCTTTTACTCCGTCACCATAATCGTTAGCGAAATTTGAGAGTATTTGTAAGCCTAAAGTTGTGGCAAGAGCCAGGCTAAAAATAATAACACTAAAAAAACCTTCTGCTACGGCAATGGTAGTTCCCACAATAATTCCCGAAACCGATAATGGTAAGGTCCTTAACCTGGCAGCGCTAATCCAAGAGTTAAATTTTACCATGCTCTTAGTTTAAAATCTTAACCATTAATTCTTTAAGCAAGTCGCCGTGGGATACATTCACCGCCCCAACGCCTTTTCCTTTTACATCGCTTTCGTGCAGCAGACCAATAACCTGGCTAACTTTCTTCATTGGATAATTTTTAGCAGCGGCTATATAATCGCCTACAAAATAAGGATGCACTTTAAGCTGTTTGGCAACATTAGCTTTAGATTTATCGGGGAGGCCATGATATTGCATTATTTGTGAGAAATAAGAAAACAAAAGCGAAATGGTAACTACCATTGGGTTGTCTTTCGGGTTTTGCGCAAAATAATTTACAATGCGGTGTGCCTTTAAGGAATCTCGCATACCTATGGCTTTTCGCAATTCGAAATTATTGAAATCCTTGCTTATTCCTATATTTCGCTCAATAAGTTCGGGAGTAATTTGAGTTCCTTCCGGAGTTATGAGCTGAAGTTTATTTAACTCGTTATCAATTTTACCAAGGTCAATTCCTAAAAATTCTACCAGCATCTGTGCTGCCTTGGGTGAAATTGTATAATTTCTTGCTTTCAGGGTTTTCATAATCCAATCGGCCACCTGGTTTTCGTAAAGTCGCTTACTTTCAAACAAAACCCCGTTTTTCTTCAGGACTTTAGAAAGTTTCTTCCGTTTATCAAGGCTTTTGTATTTGTAACAAAAAACCAAAGTAGTGGTAGGCTGCGGATTTTCGGCATAAGCTACCAGGTTTTCGATACTTCGGGAAAGATCCTGGGCTTCTTTTACAATAATCACCTGTCTTTCGGCCATCATTGGGTAACGCTTGGCATTACTTATAATTTCATCTACACTGGTATCCCGGCCATACATTATAATTTGATTGAAACCTTTCTCCTCTTCTGCCAGTAAATTTTGCGCTATAAAATCTGAGATCCTGTCTATATAATAAGGTTCTTCGCCCATTAAAAAGTAAAGCGGCGAAATACTGCCCTTTTGAATATTATTCACAATCTCTTTTGCTTCTTCCATTAACCTGAAGGATTTTTTTAAATTTAAACCGAAGCTTGCCGCGCTGTGGTTTTGTTTTTTACTTTTGGCCTATGTTAGCGCTAAATTTTCCAAAGTATAATTTTCGGTTCAAAAATAGTGAAAATAAAATAGCCGTTTTTGATGAACTCCGGAAAAAGTTTGTAGTCTTAACCCCCGAAGAATGGGTTAGGCAACATGTAGTCAAATTTCTTACTTTAGATAAGAATTACCCGAAAAACCATATAAATGTTGAAAAGCAACTTAAGCTGGGGAAACTCACCAAACGTTATGATGCTGTGGTTTTTTATCCTAACGGAAAAATAAAGGTCGTGGTAGAATGTAAAGCCCCGCATATAAAAATCACGCAAGATGTTTTTGACCAGATTGCAAGATATAACCTCAGCCTAAAAGCCGATTTTTTAATGCTCACTAACGGCTTGCAACATTATTATTGTAAACTGGATTATGAAAAAGAAAAATATGATTTTCTAACGGAAATTCCTGATTATGCTTCTAAAACCTCTAAAAATTCATGAGCACAGCTGTAGTAATTTTAAACTGGAATGGGCGCGATTTGCTTCAACAGTTTTTACCTTCGGTAGTTAGTTTTTCTGAAGAGGCCAATATTTATGTGGCCGATAATGCTTCAACCGATGATTCAGTAAGCTTTGTAAAAGAAAATTTTCCGCAGGTAAAAATTATTCAGAATACAGAAAACGGTGGTTTCGCCAAAGGCTATAACGATGCGCTTTTCGGTTTAACCGAAGATGTTTTTGTGCTTTTAAACAGCGATGTAGAAGTTACCGAAAAATGGTTAAAACCAATTCTTGAAATTTTCAAGAACGAACCTAAAACAGCCGCGGTTCAACCTAAAATACTCGATTTCAATAAAAAAGACACTTTTGAATATGCCGGGGCGGCTGGTGGGTTTATAGATAAATACGGTTATCCGTTTTGTCGTGGGAGAATTTTTGAAACTTTGGAAGAAGACCACGGGCAATATAACGACGATGCCGCCATTTTTTGGGCCAGCGGTGCCTGTTTAGCAATTAGAAAAACCGTTTACTGGGAGGCCGGCGCACTCGATGAAGATTTTTTTGCCCACCAGGAAGAAATAGATTTATGCTGGCGAATTCACAATTTAGGTTACCAAATAAGATCTTCCGGCATTTCCAGCGTTTATCACGTGGGCGGCTCTACTCTTGACAGTATGAATCCCAGGAAAACCTTTTTCAATTTTAGGAACAACTTATATATGCTACTAAAAAACGTGCCGGCGCCCAATGTGTATGGTATTTTGATTACGAGAATGATCCTGGATGGCATTGCCGGTATGCAATTTTTAGCTCACGGAAGATTTTCACATTTATACGCTATCCTTCAGGCGCATATAGCTTTTTACCGTAACTTTCGGAAAATCTATAAAAAACGAAAAGGAGTACCAAAAAACCCTGGATATTTTCAGCTAAAATCTATTATTTGGTCTTATTTTTGTTTGAGCAAAACAGAATTTTCTAAATTAAAATGAAAGGATTCAAACTTATGCTATAGCTTCTTTTCCAGCTTTACATTTTTTTGATACTTTTGAATCATCTAACATTAATAACAATTACAAGATTATGAAACGAATTATGCTTTTATCGGCAACCGCCGTCCTTTTGTTCTCCTCTTGCGTATCTAATAAAAAATACGCTGAGCTTGAAGACAAACAACGACAAACTCAGGATGAACTAAATACCGCGACAATTAAATTAAACGCGTGTTTAGAGGATAAACAAAACCTTAACCAACAAATTTCAAGACTGAACAATACCAATGCGGCATTGCTTAACAACGTAGGTGATCTTGCTACCCTTTCTAAGAAAGAAGCAGAAAACCTTGAACGTTCTCTTGAAAGCATTAAAGAAAAGGATATGGCTATTACCAGAATGCGTGATGCCATTAACAAAAAAGATTCTGTAACTCTTGCTTTAGTAACCAGTTTAAAAGGAGCTTTGGGTAACATGGCCGATGAAGACATTGAAATTAATGTTGAGAAAGGTGTGGTTTACGTTTCTATTTCAGATAAACTTTTATTTGACAGTGGAAGATATAATGTAACCGACCGTGCTAAAGAAGTACTTGGTAAAGTTGCTACTGTAGTTAAAAACAAGCCGGACATCGAGTTTATGGTTGAAGGACATACTGATGATAAAGCCATTAAAACTTCAATGTTTGAAGATAACTGGGATCTTAGTGTAAAAAGAGCAACTTCTGTAGTAAGAATTCTTCAGGACGAATTTGGTGTGGAGCCAGCTAGAATGACTGCCGCTGGTAGAAGTTACTATGTTCCTGTAGCTTCTAACGAAACTGCCGAAGGTCGTGCTAAAAACAGAAGAACAAGAATTGTAGTTCTTCCAAAACTAGACCAATTCTACGGAATGATCGAAGAAGGAATGAAATCTGCTGAGTAAGCTGAAATGATTTCAAGTCTATTATAAGGAAGAGGCCGTCTAAAAAGTATTTAGATGGCCTTTTTTATTGATAAAAGTTTTTGTGAGAGAAGCGCTTCTTCTTTTGTAGATATTCTTAATGATAAAAAAGGCAAGGAAGCCCCCTTCCTATGCTAT
>NZ_JAIQZB010000080.1 GCF_020164555.1 Salegentibacter lacus
GTTTGAAGAGGTCCTCTGTGCAAATGTGTATGTGAAATTGGGCTCCGACGCGTTTGAAACAAATTCAGTATTTCCGCTGCCTACCCCTATGCATGTGAAATCTCTGTCATGTGTTTCGTGTTATGCGTTTTATGTTGCTTGCATGTGGCTCGGGGACCACTCGAATACAAGTTTGAAGAGGTCCTCTGTGCAAATGTGTATGTGAAATTGGGCTCCGGCGCGTTTGAAACAAATTCAGTATTTCCGCTGCCTACCCCTATGCATGTGAAATCTCTGTCATGTGTTTCGTGTTATGCG
>NZ_JAIQZB010000081.1 GCF_020164555.1 Salegentibacter lacus
GAGAAACTTCACCGGCTACTACAGGAGCATCAGGAGTTTCAGGTTGAGCGTTTATTGTTACAGAAAGTTCTTCCGATTCACATCCGTCAGCATTTCTTGCAGTTACAGTATAAGTATCGGCAGCAAGCTCAGACCAGGAAGTGTTAGTTTCAAAAGCACCGCCATTAAAGCTATATTCCATTCCGGTTTCAGCAGTGATGCTGAAAGATCCGGTTGCTTCGTCACAAGTTGGTTGAGAAACTTCACCGGCTACTACAGGAGCATCAGGAGTTTCAGGTTGAGCGTTTA
>NZ_JAIQZB010000082.1 GCF_020164555.1 Salegentibacter lacus
TGCTCATTGGTTAGTTTTGATATTTTGCCAAATTTCAACCAATCAGATTGCTGAGATCTGAGACTGGCCTTCCATGCTCAGTTATATAACAAAGCAATTAAATCAATGGGATGGCATTTCCTCACCAGCTTATCTGGTATTGTCTGGGACTATACACTTGTGTTGATCTTCCAAACACTTTGAAAATGAAAACTGTGGTTTTATCATTTAATACATCATTTACCGGTAATACAGATACATTTGTCACATTTATGACCGGTGTAGACCCTAGTCATTCTGCATATTGGC
>NZ_JAIQZB010000083.1 GCF_020164555.1 Salegentibacter lacus
GCTACAGGTTGCTTAAAAGCTCCAAAGAAAATCCGACGTTGTAGGACCCAAGCATGCGACCTCATTTTTAAAATGTTGGATCAAGAGTCCATCGCTTTGACATGCAGACCACTTTTCTTACCACACTCATGCAGGCTGATCATGAACTTCTCTGTTAATCCAACTATAAGACTTTTGCATGTGCTGGGGCCACAGATGGAAGTAATCCAAAGGGACAGTTGTTGAGAACCTAGCAACTATCCCTTTACTCCATAGATACACCTTTATTGTATGAGCGAACAGTTTAG
>NZ_JAIQZB010000084.1 GCF_020164555.1 Salegentibacter lacus
CTATTCAAACTGTCTGCAAGACTTTTCATATCTCTGTACATTATAGACCAAGCTGGAGTAGACCTTACTTCTGGTTTTAACAGAAGACTGTACAACGCCTGACTGTGAGCTTCTAGTTCACTCTGTGTCATCTGCTGACCCTTTTGTTTCTTTCTCCTCATGTTATTGTAGCCTGAATATTGTATACAAAAAAACAATTTAAAATACTATATATAATTATAAATGTACTACAATTTACAAATGTTACATTAAGATGAATAGATGAATTTAAGTTATTGATGGCTAT
>NZ_JAIQZB010000085.1 GCF_020164555.1 Salegentibacter lacus
CAATGCGAGCCGGCCAGCACGCGCCAATCTGCGCCACGTCGTCAACTGCTGGGCCTTCACACCATAACGCCGTGCGACATCACATACGCGGGCGTCGGGCTTCATGCTCTCGAAAACAGCGCGCCCCTTGATCTCCGCAGACCATAACCGGCCTCCAGAACGCGTCCGGCGCGTAAGCTTCCCTACAAAGCCATCAGCTTCGGCTTCCTCCCCCGATTGTTCCATCGCCTTCAGTCTCCTCTTGGCTCTCTGACCAGCCAAGAATCGCAGAGCGAAAGCCGAAGGG
>NZ_JAIQZB010000086.1 GCF_020164555.1 Salegentibacter lacus
CAATCTCAGTTTTATGATCTTGGGCTCAGGTGTCGTCAGTATTTCCAAATAACATTCCATTTGCAAAGTACATGTATTCAGCAAAACTACTGGTCTTTCAAGGTTTGCTTGATTCACAATTTTATGTTGAAATTAGGTAATCTAATAGATCTTATTTCTGTTCATGCAGGTGCTTGCAATTATTGAGCTATTACTTAACCCTTTACTCCATATATAGGCATTTTAACGCATGTGTGACCAGTGTAGATCCAGTTAGCCATCTGATCAGGATCTGCAATGTTGGCT
>NZ_JAIQZB010000087.1 GCF_020164555.1 Salegentibacter lacus
TGGATGTGGCCATTCCTGATATGCATATCTCACCTTTTTCATATTAAAACACAGTATTTGGTTTGACCAATTAAGGAATACCCATGCAAAGATTGAAACAATTATATTGTGAAATGCGTTCATCATGTAGACATTAATTGTCATTGCGCTTGTTTGTTTCTATGTTTGTACATCGTTAAGTACGCTGATAGCGCTAAGGTATTACAGTTTGTTCTACAGTTTGTTCTACAAGTGACCAGTGCCATGTGCAGCAAATGTATATAACTAAAGGTAAATCTTTAATTC
>NZ_JAIQZB010000088.1 GCF_020164555.1 Salegentibacter lacus
AATATTTCGGCTCAGTCTGGTCTGTGAGCGTGCTAGGTTCAGGAATGAGCATCCCGTGGCTGGAAAAATAAATAAAACATGTTTGAAAGAATTAACAAACTGCAGCCAGAAAGCATTTTAAAATGAGCTGAAAGAATAGACAATCTAAATCAATGAAAATGTTTTGAACAATACTGTGAATTTAAACTGGACACACAGTGGCCTAAAATAGTTCCTTTAAGCTCCCCACTTCTTCACAACTTCCATTGTCGAAACCAGAAAGACCAGAGAAAATTTTTTACTGTG
>NZ_JAIQZB010000089.1 GCF_020164555.1 Salegentibacter lacus
TTGTGCCCAACAATCAAATCACTTTCATGTTGCCAGTGTGTAATTAACTGTTAAATTATAAGTCCTTTCTTCTCAGAAAATAATCATACAAATTCTCTACTGTACTATGCAATCAAGTCTTGATCATGTGACCAGCATCTACTGTTAAACTATAAGCAATTTTTAATAAAACTGTCTTACAAGTTCTCTACTGTGCCATGTGATCAAACCTGAACCATGACTAGTATTTATTGTGAATTTATCAGCTCTTTCTGTTTAAGAAATAGATACAAGTTCTCTACT
>NZ_JAIQZB010000009.1 GCF_020164555.1 Salegentibacter lacus
AGATCCAAACAAAAAATGGAAGGAGCTGACCACGAAACCACCAGATAAACAATTAACCCTATTTTGAAGCACACCCCCCTTGCTATAGGGTTTAAAAGAAAAATAACGTTTGTATTGGGGCCAATGGTTACTTTTATTAAAAATCGTGTTTTAACCGGACACTAATGTTTCTTAATTAAAAATGCCTATTTTATTTTATGACCTTTTACTGCGAAAAACCAGATATATAGATAACTTGGAATTACTATCCAGTAGGCCGATTGAGGATCAAAAGTATCGGCTAAATATCCGTAGATAAGTGGTAAAATAGCTCCACCGGCTAGTGCCATAATTAGAAAAGAAGATCCTATTTTAGTAAACCTTCCTAAACCATGCAGCGCCAGCGGCCATATTGCCGGAAATACCAGGGCGTTGGCCAACCCTAACAAAGAAATACTTAGTACGGAAACATAGCCTTCAGTATAAATAGCGATCAGGCCAAGAGCAATACCCAGCATCCCAGAGAGCTGTAATGCCTTCTGTTGACTTATATATTTGGGAATGGTGACTGTTCCAATCAGGTAGCCTACTATCATTGCAATAAGTGTATAGGTAGTGAAGAATTTTGCTACATCGGTAGGAATCCCATGTCCATCGCGTGCGTAGCTGATTACAGTATCCCCGGCAATCACTTCTACTCCTACATATAAGAACATTGCTAAGGTACCTAACAATAAATTTGGGAATTGTAAAACGCTGGTTTTATTTTTATTGGCCGCGGCAACAGTTTCATCTTCCGCATCGGTTTCAATCTCAGGTAGGGAAGAATAGTAAATTAGAACGGCAAGTCCGCAAAGGATTACGGCCATAATAATATAAGGGGTTATTACCCGGGCGGAAAGCGCATCGAGCTCGGCTGCTTTTTCCGCGGCATTCATTGTTGTAAGTCTCGCTTCTAATTGGTCCATATTTTTCAACAGAATCGCTCCAAATACAATGGGGGCGAGCGCACCGGCCAATTTGTTGCAAATTCCCATAATGCTTATCCGTTTTGCAGCGCTTTCAATAGGACCAAGAATAGTAATATAGGGATTAGCAGCAGACTGTAATAAGGCCAGGCCGGTGCCTTGTACAAATAAGCCGAATAGAAAAAACGCATAATTTCTAACCATAGCGGCAGGAACAAATACTAAAGCCCCAATGGCCATAACCACCAGGCCAAGAGACATCCCCTTTTTAAATCCTGTCTTTTTTAAAACCCAGGCCGAAGGTATGGCCATCACTAAATAGGAAATGTACGAAGCAAAAGCAACCAAGTATGATTCGAAATTGTTGAGCTGACTAGCCGTTTTGAGATAAGGAATTAAGACGGAGTTTAACCATGTAACGAAGCCAAAAATGAAGAATAAAACTCCAATGATTATTATGGACTTGTTTGTTTCTTTAGTCATTATTTTTAGTTTTTTTTAATTCTAAAATACTTAAGATCGCATTGTGGTCAGAGGCAAGAGAGTCAGAGATTACTTCAGTTTTATGCACCTTCCACTTATGTTTAGGGTAAAATAAAATATAGTCAATTTTAACTTTGGGCTCAATTGATGGATAGGTTGGTACGGGGTCTTGTTTATTGTATGAAGACCCCCAACTTTTTTCTAATAGATTAATGGAGGGACTACCTGGTGTATCATTAAGGTCACCCGCCAGTATTGTAGGATATTTTAATCTTGATGTAAATTTCTGCAAAACTTTGGCCTGTTGCATTCGGTCTATTCCATCAGGGAGATGATCTAAATGAGTACCTATGAAGTTTATAGTATCACCTGAAGCTAGTACCAATGTGGTAAACCCTGCTGTCTTGGGTTCATTTTTAGGAGAATGAGGGAGACTTATGTTCTCGGTTTTGATAAATGAAGTACGTGATAATAAACCTTCTCCGTATTCTCCTCCGTCATAATTCATAGCTTTTATAAAAACCGAAGTTAATCCCGTTTTAACGGCTAGTTCACTAAGAATATCACGATTATTTACTCGTGCAGTTTTAAAGTCTACCTCTTGAAGAGCAACTAAATCTGGTTTTGTTTCATTGATTATATTCGCTATAGGATCTAAATTAAGATTGTTTTCTGCAGTTGCTCCATGAAGGATATTAAAACTAAGCACACGAATCAAGATTGGTGACTCTTTCTCCTGACCGAAATTCGGATTTATGATAAACGTAATTAGGAGTAAGGTTAATATGTTTTTTCTTTTTTTCATTTTATGTTCTTTAGCATGTCCTCGGTTATTCTTGCAAGGTTATATTTAGGAGTCCATTCCCATTCGGTTTTAGCAACCTGGTCATTTATGCTTGTTGGCCAACTATCTGCAATTTTTTGTCGGAAATCTGGTGTATAAGAAATTTTGAATTCCGGAAGGTGTCCTTTTAATTCTTTGGTTAGTTCATCAGGAGTAAAACTTACTCCAGCAACATTGTAAGAGGTGCGGGTTTTTATTCTAGAGGCGGGGGCAGACATTAGCTCTATTGCAGCTCTTACTGCATCCGGCATATACATCATTGGTAATCGGGTATCTGCTTTAAGAAAACAATTGTATTCATTTTTCTCTTTTGCTTCGTAGAAAATTTCAACGGCATAATCTGTAGTGCCGCCACCGGGTGGAGCAGAATAAGATATTAAGCCAGGATAGCGGACACTTCTTATATCTACATTAAACTTTTCGGCGTAATAATTACACCATTGTTCACCTGCCTGTTTAGAGATTCCATATACAGTACTAGGAATCGCAGGCGGGTTTTGTGGGGTGTTTTCGCGAGGAGTATCTTTTCCAAAAACGGCAATAGAAGATGGCCAGAAAACTTTAAGGTTGTAATTTTTTGCCGCTTCTAAAACTCCTAAAAGGCTTTTCATATTTAATTCCCAGGTAAAAAGCGGATTATCTTCGCCTTTTGCTGAAAGGATAGCAGCTAAATGATATATCTGGGTAATATGCTCAGATGCTACGATCTCTGCAATTCGTTTAGTATCTGTTGCATCTAAGGGTATAAATTTAATTGACTGAAATTTTTCGGCAGACTTTGCATTGATATCACTTGCCAGGATATTATTTGCTCCATATTTTGAAATAAGGGCATTGGTAAGTTCAACTCCTAATTGTCCTGCTGCGCCCGTAATTAATATTTTTTCCATATCGGGTATTCGTATAATTTTGAATTAAGGGTTTTTGTATTTCTGAAGCTGTTTAAGTGTAATTTCTTTTTAAAGGGTAGCATTTTTTAGAAAACCCAGCTGTGTAGAGCTTGCCAGTTATATTTAAAAAAATATCGGGATAAAAACATCCCGATATTTCAATGGTAAAACTAAACAAACTTAAAAAACATGGTTTAAAACAAATCAACCTCGGCCAAAGCGGCAAACGCCTGGCCGTCATGTGCACTATTTGCAATTATTTTAATATAATTCATTGAAACAGCTTCACCCAGGTTAATATTTTGAGGGGCCTCAGAATTTTCAAGAACAAAATCGCCTAAAGAGTTCCAGTTTTCCCCATCTGTGCTATATAGAATTTCTAATTCTTTTATTTTTCTTGATCCATTTCGTTGATGAAATGTAATACCATTAACCTCATAATCAGATTTAAGATCTAGGGTAAGAAAATGCGGGTAAGCCTGGTCTGATTCGCAACCGGTCCAACAAGAGTGCCAGTAGGTTTCGGGATCATTGTCTAAAATTAGAGAGGCTAATCCATTTTCTGCTTCCCCTTGCGCAGCTTCAGAACTAAAATCTATTACTTCCCAATCTGTTTTGTCGTAATATTCTTCTGCTTCTTCTTCCTCTGGAACCTGGACTGTAGGAGTTTCCAGGCTGGAGAAATCTATGTTCGGAACTTCCCCATTAGGATTTCTTTCAAACTCCGAATCAATTGGCGTATGGTTTGAAAAGAAGCCACCGTTTTTTAGGAAGAATTTACCTTCCTCCAGCCCTCCGGCATAATCCATCCTGTTGCCAGATCTTGCAGTAGCGTCTGCAGTAAAAGTAGCTTTTGTAGACTCTATCCAATTGCCATCGATATCCCTAAGCCATTGGTTGTCGTAATGTGCTTTTCTTTCCTGAAAACCGTGGCGAGTAGAAAAATTCTCTAAAAATGAATGAAAATTAGTAAGATAAGTAGAAGTGTGCGGTCTTCTAAAGCTAGCTATTAATTGCCATTCACCTACTTCTGGGGCATAGAAATATGCCGTATAGTCGGTAGAATTATTTTCAGAAGGTTCACCTTTCAGTAAAAATTTATAAGTGTTGCCGGCTTCCCAGTTATATTTTAGATAGCTCTGGCCACCAGATCCCTCGTTCCCAAATTCGCCTATGTAAACATCGGCGCCATTTCCTAACAGAATTATTTTGTAATCTTCTGGAATTTCATCGGGATTTTGGGTTTCATAAGGGCTCCATACTGAGAATAAAATTCTTCTTTCTGTAGCTGAATTTACCTGCATTCCAAAGTAACCCTGTCCAAAACCATTAGACATAAAATAAGATCCTATTTTATCTTCGCCTTCCGGCACGGTAACTTCGTTGTAAACCCATTGTATATCCTTATCGGCAGGCATCTCGTAAGATAGGTGTACCGAAGGTCCTCTTCTTCCCCAGTAGAAATCGTCCCCAACCATAGTAACCCCGTTGGAAGTAGCTTCACCGCCTATATAAACATTATTGATGTCTCCAATATAATCTGTTTGTTTTTCAACACCCTGTATACTAATAGTGTGGTAGCCGGCAGCAGTGATATCAAAAACGCCTACCGGAATAATTGCATACTCGGTATTGGTAACGTCTATTTCTTTGGTTTCGGCACCAAGACTAACTTTTATTGTTGAAGTGCCCTCGGGTACTTTTATCTCTAAGCCAACATTTAAACTTCCGGTGGTATTTAGTTTAAAATAGGTTTCTAACTGTTGGTCAAGATCGGTCCAGTTATGAATGCCGCTATCTGATATAACATCATCGTTAGCCGGGATGTCATTAACCACCCAGGTATTACCGCCGGGTGGAATTTTTATATTAAGTTCTAAGTCTTTTAATTCTTTATTTTCTGATTCCTGTTCTGCAGAACAGGATGAAAAAAGAAATATTCCGAAAAGAAAACTTAGCAAAAAATGCGTTGATTTTTCAGCTTTCATAGATGAGATTATAAGGATTTTGGATTTTAATGAAAGAAGTCTCGTTGGAAACATTTCCAACGGGACTTCTTTTATTGAAGCAAAGAGATTGGCTAATTCTACTTTTTCATCTGTAAAACTCTAACTTCTTTAGATGTATTAAGTTTAACGGTGTGATAGCTAAATTTCTCCAACTACTTTTATTTACTGCGTTGGATTTTGCGTCAGGGTACCTGGATATGAATTAATGGCATCCTGCGGAATATAAAACAACACGCGGAAGTCAGTAGCTGGGATGACCTCATTTTGGTTGTGTGGCCCTGGATATTCCCGTGTCAACGCTTTTCCATTACGGAAAACATCATAACTTCGTTCTGCCTGGTAAGCAAGTTCAAGTTGACGTTCTTTATCAATTCGTTCGCTGGCGTTGGAAACATCTAGGGAGTTATAACCTCCATCTACAATTGAACGCTCCCTGATCGTATTTAGATCGTCAAGTGCTGCGCTGTAATTACCAAGTTTAGCATAAGCTTCCGCACGGTTCAGGTAAATTTCACCTAAACGACTGATGACTGGAGAATGTAAGTGAGTTTCTTCTCCTTCAAGAGAAGCTTTTGTAATGTAGAATTGTGGGTATACCCGGTTTAGTGAAATATAGTTGTCTATCACACCTGTATAGGTCTTCCCATCACTATATTGGATGGAATAAATTTCCTGATCAGCATCAACAGGAGTGAGCGTAAAGGAACCTGTATCGTCCTCTGCGATTATGGTGTTGCCGCTACGATTTATCTCTGCCTGGACATAGTTTAAATCGTCGCCATCTTCTTTAATAAAGCGGAACACTTCAGAGGCGCTATTGTCATAAGTTGGTTGGATAAAGGCTGCACGAGCATCCACCATATTGTAGCTATCCGGGCGCCAGTCATTGCGCCCAGTTTCGTCTAGTAAATCTATATACTTTGCACTGGCGTACATTTCTCCCCATCCCATACCGCCTATATTGGCATACATTCCTCCAACACCATAATAGTGGTCAAATCCTGAAAATTCTGAGGCAACCCGTTTTATTGCGAATATGGTTTCTGAATTATTCTCGGGAATAAAGGTGTTATATTCCATAAATTCCTCCCTTGGCAATAACGAATACTTCCCGGAACCGATCACTTCGTTTGCGTAATCTACAGCAAGCTGAGCATATTCAGTATTAGGAGATTCATAGGTGCCACTCATAAAAAGGTAAACCCGGGATAACATAGCTTGTGCTGCTTCTTTTGTGGCGTAAATTGATTCTTTCTCTATTGTAAGCAACTCCTCAGCTTTTTTTAGATCAGTAATAGCTTGTTGGTAACTTTCCTCTACGGTAGCACGATCTTCAAGCTCCAGATTGATTACATCATCAGGAGTACCGTTAACAATAGGGACCCCAAGGTTCGTTTGAGGATTTTGATAATAAGGACGCCCAAACGCACGGGTTAAGTGAAAGTACATCATTCCCCGAACGTAGTAAGCTTCCCCCAGGTTATTATCAATCTCCTCACTTTGTCCCTCTTCAATCATATCAATGATATTTGAGGCCTGAGCAATGGCTTTATAGCCTGAGTCCCAGAATTGTGTTAGGCGATAATTGTTTGGTGTACGAGAATATGATATAAATTCGTAGAACGCATCTGTAGATGAACCACGAATCATCATATTATCGCCTGCATATTCACCCATGCGGTGCATAGGATCTGACCAGCTTTTTAACTGGGCGTACATCCCGTTAAGTAGGGATTCAAGGGAAGCATCGGGATCATTGACAATGGTCTCGGAATCCAGGCTTCCTTGTGGTAGACGGTCGATATCGCAGGCTAAAAGTACTGTTGTGGCCAAAAAGGCTATGAGTATTTTTTTCATGATATATTTTAATTAAAATGTTAAGTTAAGTCCTAGCATAAATTTACGTGTTGAAGGGTAAACTCCAGGTCCAGTAGACCCCATTACTGCACCATTACTGGCTGGGATTTCAGGGTCTACTCCAGAATAATCTGTTATAACGAATAGGTTTTCACCGGTTAAGGAAATACGTGCGTTACTTATAGCAAACTGGCTTAGGTCAATGTTATAACCAAGGCTTAGGGAGCGTAGTTTTAGGAAATCACCATCTTCTAGAAATCTTGTAGAGGTAGCATTACCTTGATCGGGATTATTATACTTAGCGATTGGATGGGTGGCTATATCCCCCGGTTGTTCCCATCGGCTCCATTCGGGTCTAAGTTTCATTTGGTTACGATCGGTGTATGTTCCGTCAGAATCGTATTCCTGACGGGAATAGTTATAAATTTTGCCGCCTAGGGCATAACCGAACATAGCGTCCAGGTCAAACTTTTTGTAAGAGAATCCTGTAGAAAATCCACCGAAGACATCAGGAGATACTCTTCCTGTTTTTTCGAAAGTTGCTTCTGAGTAGTTGGAAGTAGTAGTTCTTGATATTTCATTTCCTTGATCATCCCTTTCCACGTTGTACCACAATGGTGCTCCATTCTCGGGGTCCACACCAGCCCACTCTTTTAAGTAATAGGTGTCTATAGGCCTTCCGGGTTCTAACATTCTTTGTGCAGAACCGGCAATTCCCAGACCGTCACTTATGATAATAGGTCTTACTGTATAATTTCCGCTGGCATCTTTTGTTTCGTAGAGTTTTGTCAGTTTATTTACATTATGTCCTAAATTTAGATCTACACTCCAGGTTAGATCTTCGTTTCGGATTATATCACCGCCAATGGCAATTTCAATTCCTTTGTTTTCCATTTCCCCAATGTTTTGCCAAATGCTGGTCACACCTGTTAATCCCGTAATGGGAACTCGATACAGAATATTTTCAGTATTCTTTTCATAATAATCAAGAGTTAGCCTTGCACGGTCATTAAGAAATCTTGCGTCAAATCCTACGCCGCTGGTAAACGTTTTTTCCCAGGTTAGGTCATCGTTTCCTATCTGACTAATTAATGCGCCTGGGTTCTCATTGTAACTTGCATTAGTTGAGATCGAATAAAGATCGTATTGCGGGTAAAGAGAGCTTGGACGGTTTCCTACAGAACCGTACGCAACCCGTAGCTTTAATGCATCTACCCAGTCTGCATTAAACCAATTTTCTTTGTGGATATTCCATCCTCCACTAATCGAGTAGAAATTTCCATATTTGGCATTATCACCGAAATTAGATGCGCCGTCCCTACGAAAAGAGACCTGTGCAAGGTATTTAGTGTCATACGAGTAATTTGCATTGAAAAGACCCGATTGTACAGCCCATTCACTAATACCTCCTCTGGTTCGTTCCGGTACAGATACAACATCTAAAACCTCAAAGCCCGGTATAAATCCGGTTCCATAGGCATCAAGGGTCTCACCGCGGTAGTCATTAAATTCATAAGCAAGGATCCCGTTGAGTTCATGCTTGCCCCAACTTTGATCGAATCGTAAGATTTGGTTGGTGTATCTGCGTGTGGATTCCGATCGATAATCGGTTATTCGTCCATTAACACTCTGACCTCCATTAGAACGCGGGTCGGTATAGCCTTTTGATTTATAGCTGTTATAGCGGTAGTTGTTGACCGAAGAAAATGTTAACCAATCCGTCAATTCAATATCAAAATCCATATTCCCCATAAACTCATAGTTTTTATTTGAGGAATGATTCCATTGAAGATCATACAGATAATTCGTGCTGGCACTATTTACCCAATTGCTAGAACGATGAGGTTCTAAATTTCCGTCTTCATCATAAGGGCTGTCCCAGGGAAAGTTGGAGTACATAGCCGTTGTAGAATACTGCCGATCTTCCACATCTCGAAGCGAACCATTTATTGATGGCTTTATAGTCAACCAATCAGTAGGTTTATATTCAGTTCTGAAGCGGAAATTGTAGCGGGTATAATCATAGCCCTTAACAGCGCCCTGCTCATCATACAAGCCTACAGACATATAGGACCTAAGCGTTTCAGAACCACCCTGAACAGAAACATTGTAATTTTGTGTAAACCCGGTTGTGGTGGCTAGATCCCACCAATCGAAATTGCTGTTACGTAATTCCTCGTTCCACCGGGGAAACGAAATTTGATCGGCGTTTTCAAACGAAGCGTAATAATCATATAATTCGGCTCCGTTCATCATTTCCAAATTACCGTTATTCAATTCGTTAAAACCTATATTAGAAGAGGCACTTATTGTTGTCTTTCCCAGTTTAGCCCTCTTCGTGGTCACTACAACAACCCCGTTAGCGCCCTGTGAACCGTATATGGCAGTTGAAGCAGCGTCTTTTAAGACAGTCATAGTTTCGATGTCATCCGGGTTTAATTCTCCCGGTCCTGATCCTACTATAACCCCGTCAATAACCCATAATGGACTAGTTGTTCCGCTTAAAGTCGCCTGTCCACGTATTACCACGCTTCCTCTGGATCCCGGTTGTCCAGATCCCGGAGCCACATACACTCCTGCCGCTTTACCATTTAGCATATTTTCAACCGAAGGTGTTGTGATATCCCTGAGTTCATCTCCTTCCACGGTTTGCAGGGATCCCGTTAAACTTTCTCTTTTCTGTGAGCCGTAACCAACCACTACAACTTCATCCAGAGCATCTGCGTCCTGCTCTAAAATGATATCGATTTCGGTTTGGCCATTAACTTCTATTTCCTGAGTAGCATAACCAAGGTATGACACTTCTAGGATTGCATCTTCTGGAACCTCAATGGTAAATTCACCGTCAAAGTTTGTTAAAACTCCATTCGTAGTGCCTTTTTCAATAACATTAGCACTAGGTACGGGAATTCCTGTTTCAGTGTCTACTACAGTACCTGTAACCGTTATGCTTTCTTGCGAATAAGCATTTAGGTGCAGCAATAGAAGTAATAAAATACATGCTGATAATTTTTTCATAAGATAAATTACGTTTAGTGTTAGAAAATAGTCTGGTTTATCAGTAAAAACAAAATAAAAACTTTCGAAACCTTTTGCTAATATATTAATATTATTTATTTAACAAAAAATTTTCAAAAAATAATTTTATTTCTTGATGATTGTAAATAGGTCTTATGAAGTATGCTAAAACTATGGAGCAATACTGATAATAATGAGTACTTCTCCTAAAACTCTTTAAGTGCGGGCACTGAACGTAAATCAGTGTTTAATTATAGTTAAGTAGTTGAAGGCTTAACAGGTATATCAAATTAATAGTAAAAAAACTTTTTATTTAATATAATCTTAAAAATTTTCAAATGAAGATTTTTTTATTTCGTAATATTTCGTTTTATTTGAAAAACAAAATTTGTTTATGATAATTTTTGAAGGCTTTTTTAGCAGTTTATTATCCAGGGGAGTGCTAAGATGTGAAGTAATACAGTCATATTTATAACCTACTTAAGATGAAGAAAATCACAAATTTTAATGATTATACTCAAAAAGAAATAGATGGCCAACCAGATCTCTGGGAAGCTACATTTCATCTATATAAAAATTTATCCCATCAGGTGGATGAGTTTTTGAAGAATATTCTTCAACAGGAAAATATTCAAATAGTACTAACAGGGGCTGGGTCTTCTGCTTTTGTGGGAGAGGCTGCTCAGGGTTTGGTGCAGCAATATACTAAATGCAATACCAAGGCAATAGCCACCACAGATCTTGTTACCCATCACCAAATGTGCCTTCAACAAAAAACACCTATTCTTTTAGTGTCTTTTGCGAGATCTGGAAATAGCCCGGAGAGTGTGGAGGCGGTGAAACTGGCAGATGAATATTGCGATAAGGTGTATCATTTAATTATTACCTGCAATAAAGAAGGGAAACTCTTTAATTACTCCAAAAATAATAAAAGTCGAAGTTTTGCTTTTTTGCTTCCGGAAGAAGCTAATGATAAAAGTCTTGCCATGACGGGGAGTTTTACCTCTATGCTTCTTTCAATTTTATTAATATTTAAAGAAGCTACTATAAAGGAAAAGAAAAAAAATACAGAAATACTTATTTCACAGGGAAAGAAGATTTTAGTGCATAAAGAAGATTTTAAAGATCTGGCAGAACTGCAGGCTGAGCGTGTGGTTTTTCTGGGTTCCGGGCCAATGCTTGGTATTGCCAGGGAATGTCACTTAAAATTGCAGGAATTAACCGATGGGAAAATTATTTGTAAACACGATTCATTCCTTGGATTTAGACACGGGCCAAGGGCTGTGATAAATGAAGATACTTTAATTGTTTACTTATTTGCATCAAACGCTCACGTTTTTAAGTATGAGCGGGATTTAGCCATTTCTATTGCCCAGGATAAACGAAGGATAAGAACCATTAGTTTGGGCAAAACCGCCAGGGAATTCAATTCTATTTTTTCATTAGATCTCGATCTTTCTAATCAAGATGAGTTTCATATAGTTTCGGCTACACTTATCGGGCAATTATTAGGCTATTACACCTCTATGCGTATGGGCTTAAACCCAGATAACCCATCTGTTTCTGGAGCTATTAGCCGGGTAGTAGAAGGAGTGCATATTTATGAACGTTCTAAAACTAAAGAAAGTGATCTTGAATATTTGCCCTAATCCTTCTATAGATAGCTACGCGTGGTTTAGCAATTTTCAAATAGGTGAAGTTAACCGAATGGCTAAATTACAGGATTTCCCGGGAGGGAAAGGAGTACACGTTGCTCATGCTATCAAGGAATTGGATGGCACAGCTGAATTATTCGGAATTTGGGCCGGTAGCAATGGTGCTTGGATCAAAGAAGCTTCTAAGGAAAACGGACTCAAAATTTCGGGAATCTCTATTGAAGGCAATAATCGCAAGTGCTATACCTTTAGATCTGCTTCCGAAGAAATTAATAATACCGAAATTCTTGAACCCGGTCCAGAACTCTCTGAAGAAGAATACGAAGAATTCAGGAAAAAATTTTCCTCTGTGCTAAAAGATACCGCCCTGGTATGCATGTCTGGTTCGTGGCCGGCAAAAGCACCTAAGGATGCCTATGCGCAATTGATAAAAATTGCTAAGCAGAAGCAAAAGAAATGCATTGTAGATGTTGGGGGAGCTCAACTGGATGCTATTGTAAAAGAAGGCTGTTTTGGAATTCACCTTAATGAACATGAAGCTTTAGCAAATTTTGGGACAATAGATATTTCAAAGATTGCAAAACAGTTTAAACAAATTGAACTCATAGCACTAACCAAAGGTAAGGATGGGTTGTTGCTTTATTATAAAGGTGAAATTATAGCGGCGAATACCACTATAAATAATCCTATTAGTACCGTAGGTAGCGGAGATTGTTTAACTGCCGGTATCGCGTATGCCGTGACTAAACAAATGAAAATTGAAGAAATAGCCTCCTGGGGTGTGGCTTGTGGAGCCGCAAATTGCATCAACGAAGATTTGGGGATGATTAAACGGGATGATGTTCTTGAGCTCTTAGGAAAGATAAGTATAAAGAAAGTAGTATGAAATCGAAGAAATTATTGATAGTAGGAGAACTCAATATAGATATTATTTTAAATGATATCCAGGGTTTTCCGCAAGTAGGTTCAGAGATTATTGCTGATAAAATGGACTTTACCATGGGAAGTTCTTCGGCTATAATGGCTTCTAATATTTCAAAATTGGGGATTGATACTAGCTTCTGCGGATTAATCGGAGATGATGAATTTGGACATTTTATTTTAAAGAATCTTCAAAAGCAACAGGTAGATATAAATAATATAAAGGTTTCTTCCACACATAAAACAGGGATGACCATAGTATTAAATTATGCTCAGGATAGAGCCAATGTTACCTACTGTGGGGCCATGGAGAAAATGTCTTTTGATGATATTCCCTGGAGCCAAATATCAAATTTTGATCATTTTCATCTATCTAATCTGTTTTTGCAAAAAAGCCTAAAAAAAGACATTGTTAAGATCTTCAAAACCGCTAAAGAGAATGGTTTAACCACCTCACTGGATCTCCAGGTAGATCCTGAAAACAAATGGGACTTTAATTACAAGACCTGTCTACCTTATGTAGATATTTTTCTGCCAAATGAGGCCGAATTAAAAGCTTTAACGAGAGAAGAAAATATTGACGCTGCACTTAGAGAAATAAAGGATTACGCTAATATACTAGCATTAAAATTAGGAGATAAAGGGAGCAGGATAATACAGGGGAATACTAAAATTGATTGTCTTCCTTATGTTGTAGATGATTTTGTAGATGCAATAGGAGCCGGCGATTCTTTTAACGCAGGTTTTATTAAAAAATTTTTAGAAGCAGCCTCCCTGGAGGAATGCGGTAGTTATGCCAATCTCATAGGTGCACACAGTACTACAAAACCGGGTGGTATAAACGCATTTTTAAATTCAGAATACATAAAATCTAATACCGAACTAATAGGATCACAAAATGAAACTAAAAAATAAACTTCAATCCTTTACCAGTCAAAATAGAGGCCTTTTAGCTACTAATTTCTATAATTTAGAAACTTTACGTGGAGTCTTGCGGGCAGCAGCAGATTTAAATGAACCTTTGATTCTTCAGCTAACCCAGAGTTCTATAGATTATATGGGGCTGGATACAGCCGTAGCTTTAGGAAGGGCCGGTTTAAAAGAATTTGGTGTAGAAGGCTGGATTCACCTGGATCATGGAGGCTCTGTAGAACTAGCACAACGCTGCCTGGATGCGGGTTTTGATTCTGTGATGATAGATGGCAGTGAACTACCTTTTGAAGAAAATGTGAAAATTACTGCTGAAGTTGTAAAAAGAGCCAGGAAATATGGTGCTCACGTTGAGGCAGAATTAGGATATGTGGCAAAATTAGGTCAGTCTCACGAGAGCCAGGGATTTACCCAGCCAGAAGAAGCAAAAAGATTTGTAGAAGAAACAGGTATAGATGCCCTGGCAGTCGCTATTGGTACCGCACATGGCTTCTATAAAAGCGAACCAGAACTTCAACTGGACCTATTGTCTGATATTGCTAACACCTGTTCTTCAACGCTAGTGCTGCATGGCGGTTCGGGTGTACCCGCAAAACAATTACAAGCAGCAATTTCCCGAGGAATTTGTAAAGTGAATCTTGCTACAGAGATCAAGAATATTTTTATGAAAACTTTACAACAACAACTTCGGGATAATGAAGAAATAGATTTGAGAAAAGTCTTTCCAGTAGCCACGGGAGAGATCACCAGGCTAGTAAAAACTAAGCTGGAAATTGTAAAGAACAACAAGTTTACAGAAGTTGCCTAGATAAGGACGTTCCAGTGAGGAACCTTAATAATAAAAAAGAGAAAATATGTTATCTAAATTTATTGATGCGCACGTTCATTTAAATACTCTTACCGAGGAAAAAATGGAAAAAGCACTGGAATATGATACTAAATTTCTATCCATAAATACTAATATTCCTTTTTTTGAAAGTTTAGAAGATCAGGAAAAGGTGATTTTAAAATTACAAGAAAAATACCCTGGTCGCGTACAGTATATTACCAGTTTTGATTTTAGAAAATGGGGTGAAAAAGATTTTGCCGAAAATGCTATTGCTCAAATTAAAAGAGGACTTCGAAACGGGGCTGTTGGCGTAAAAATATGGAAAGATGTTGGGTTTGATTACCACGATGAAAACGGCAATTTTGTAATGATAGATAATCCCATTTTTGAGCCAATTTTTAAGTTTATTCAGGAGAACGATATTCTTTTAATTGGGCACCAGGGTGAGCCCCGAAACTGTTGGCTACCACTTGAGGAAATGACCGTAGATTCAGATCGTAATTATTTTAAGGGTCATCCAGAATATCATATGTATTTGCAGACGGATTATCCCAGCTATGAGGAACAAATGCAAGCCAGAGATAATATGCTAAAAAAGTTCCCTGAAATCAGGTATATAGGACTGCATTTATTCAGTATGGAATGGAGTATTGACGAAGTTGCTAAAAGATTAGAAGATTTTCCAAACACTCATACCGATGTTGCAGAAAGAGTATGCCACCTGCAATTACAGGCAAAAGATAATTGGGAGGCAGTGAGAGATTTTTGCATCAAGTACCAGGATAGAATTATTTATGGTACAGATGTAATTGATGATGGAAGTATTCCTGCCCACCAAATTGCTGAAAAGTTTGAAACTTTATGGAATTTTCATTACGATTTTTTCGCTTCAGATAAAACCTTAACTGCTCCGGAATTTAAAGGAGCGTTTAAGTCACTCAACTTACCTAAAGAGGTGATAGAGAAAATATTTTATACCAACGCAGCTAAAATTTACCAGTTCAATATTTAAATAACTTACAAACTATAAATTATGAAAAATAATAGAAGGGATTTTTTAAGGTTAACGGGGCTGGGAGGCCTGGGATTAGTTAGTGGAGGCTTGATGAGTTTTAAATCTGAAGAAGATCAGATTAGAGATTTAGTTGGAGTGCCGCAACATTTTAATATGTCTGGCTATGCAGCTCCAAAGCTGGAAACGGTTCGTATTGGTTTTATTGGACTAGGAATGCGTGGACCTGGCGCGGTAAACAGAATGAGTAAGATTGAAGGTGTTGAAATAAAAGCCATTTGTGATCTTAGAGAAAAAGAAGTTCAAAAGATCCAAAAAATGCTGGCCGATACGCCGCATAATCCCGAAACCTATTCTGGCAGTGAAGAAATTTGGAAAGAAATGGTAGATAGGGAAGATCTGGATCTAATTTATATAGCGACCCCCTGGGAATGGCATACTCCAATGGCAGTTTATGCTATGGAAGCTGGAAAACACGCCGCTGTAGAGGTGCCAGCCGCAAAAACCATAGATGAATGCTGGCAACTTGTAGAAACTTCAGAGCGTACAAGGAAACATTGTATGATGCTGGAAAATTGTTGCTACGATTTCTTCGAGCTTTTGACCTTAAATATGGCAAGACAGGGATATTTTGGTGAAATTATTCACGGAGAAGGTGCCTATATACATAATCTTTTATCTCTTAATTTTGATAAAAATGGATACCAGGATATGTGGAGATTAAGAGAAAATGCTGCACATAATGGAAATTTATATCCAACTCATGGGCTTGGTCCAATTTGCCAGACAATGAACATAAACAGGGGTGACCAGATGGATTACCTTACTTCTATTTCCAGCGCCGATTTTAGTATGGGACCTAAAGCTAAAGAATTGGCAGCAGAAGATGATTTTTACGATGAATTTGTAGGTAAAGATTTCCGTGGAAATATAAATACCACTACCGTAAAAACTAAAAAGGGCAAAACTATTATGATTCAGCACGATGTGAGCTCACCAAGACCCTATTCAAGAATTCATTTAATTAGTGGGACTGAAGCTTTTGCCAGGAAATGGCCAACACCGGGAAAAATTGCAAAAGGTCACTCCTGGCTGGATGAGAAAGAAATGAAGAAATTAGAAGAAGAATATACTCCAGAAATTGTTAAGAAAGTAGGTGCTATGGCTAAAAAAATTGGAGGTCACGGCGGTATGGATTTTATAATGGACTGGAGGTTAATTGATTGTTTGAGAAATGGTTTGCCATTAGACCAGGATGTATATGATGCTGCTTTATGGAGTTCTATATTTCCACTTTCTGAAATGTCAACAAACAATAGAGCCCAATCTGTTAATATTCCAGATTTTACAAATGGAGCCTGGAGAGAAAATAAACCTGTAGATCTATCTTTAGCAGGTGGAGGCACAACTAAAGTTATTATGAACGGATAATTTTATATCTTGGATCTTTTGAGAATTAACAATATTTAATGAAAAAAGCAGCACAAAGAAGATCGAAGATTTTAGAAGTATTGGATGAGCTAGGCCAGGTAAATGTGACCGACCTTAGTCAAAGAATGAACGTTAGTGAGGTTACAATTAGAAATGATCTTGGTAATTTAGAGAAAAATAAGCTTCTTGTTCGCGCTCATGGTGGAGCATTTAAGACAAATAACCTGGCTTTAGCGGTTTCCGAAAAAAAGAGTATAAATCTGCAAGCTAAACGTTTAATAGGAAAGAAAGCCGTTACCTTAATAAATGAAAATGATTCCATAATCCTCGATTCTGGAACCACTACTTTTGAGATTTCCAGTAATTTGGGAGATTTTGAAGAAATAACAGTGATTAGTAATGCCCTGGATATTGTGAATAACCTATCGAAATTCAAAAATTTACAGGTTTATATGCCAGGAGGATATCTAAAAGAATTTTCAATGTCCCTGGTGGGGCCAATGGCTGAAAGAAATTTAAGGCAACTGTATTGTAATAAGCTTTTTTTGGGAGTTGATGGAATTCGTTCGGGAGTTGGCGTTTTTACCCATCATATGGAGGAAGCGTACCTGAACCAGATAATGATCAACATAGCGGAAGAAGTTATTGTTGTAGCTGATTCATCTAAATTCAAGAAAACTGGTCTTGCATTTATAGAAGGTTTTGATAAAATAGATAAAGTAATTACGGATGAAAATATAGAAGATAAAGATCGGGAAATGCTTCTTCAGCATAATGTAGAGGTGGTAATTGCATCCTAGTAATTTTTCTAAATTAAATTAGTTAAAAAGCATTATTTATTCTTTTCGTTACTAGTTTCAGTTTATTTTTTGGTATCAAGACCATAATAGATGGTTATGGCTATTTTATAATTCTTCTTATATCAAAGGTCCCTGGCTCGAGCCTGGGCGGGACCACTTTTAATGCCTATAAAGCCCTATGAGCAGTACGTTTGTGGGGCTTTTTTTATTGCAGGGGCGGAAAGAGGGGCGGAATGCTTTTAGAATAATTAATTAAGATATAATGTATATGTTTGTTAAATTATAATTCATGGCGCCTAACAATAAAGCCTGTAAAATATGAAAGACTGGGAGCAACTTCCGAATATTTCTCCAAAACAACTATGGCAGTTCTCTATATCGGAATTCAATGAATGGAGAAGAAAATATGATTTCCCCAGGATAGTTGCCTTCTTAAATGAAAAACTCCCACACTTTTCAGATTGGCAAAACGATCAAAAAGTTTTAACTGATGATTTAATTTATTTTGGACCCGCAAGATTTTTAAAAGGTAATCCTTCAAATTTGTTCATTATTGATTTTGATGACTTTGGTAATGGAAGAGAACAGAGAATAATTGGATACAAATCGACAGTAAGATATTATAATGATAATATAGAACGATATGGTAACTTCAGTTGCTCCAATGAAATAATTCCTTATTTCAAATGGATTCGTCAAAAAAATCACATTCCTAAAAATAGAAGTTATGGTGGTGATCTATGGGGTCAAAGTATATCTGAGGTTAAAAATGGTGCAAATGTAAGTACTTCGCTGCCTTTAGTGAAAATAGGAGATATTAAATTGGAAAATATAAATATTTCTGGCTTCAATAGTTGGGAAAATCCTGAAATAAAGAATTTCGAATTTTTGTCATTAGACCGTTTACATTTAAACAAGTGTACCTCTCATAATCCATTAAAATTAAATTTTTGTTCAGCAGATGAATTAACAATAGAAAACTCTAGAATTAGTGAAATTCACGCATATAATTCTTCAATCCTGGGTTTCAATGTAGAGAATTGTATTCTTACTTTTTGGAGTTTAGAAAATTGTAGAATTTGGAGTCAATCTCATAAAATTGAAAATATTTCCAATTCTGAAATTTATAGATGGAAAGTCGCTAACACACCTTTCTTCCAACATTACAAATCGTTAAATGTTAAAGATTGTAATTTTGTTTATAAGAAAAATGAAGAGGAAGAATTCCAAAACATAAAAAGGATTTATGCCTCTCAGGGTGATTTTAGTAGTGCAGGATCATTTTATTTTAAAGAAAGAAAAGCTCACATTTTAAGAAGGCTGGATTTCTTTGGTTATTATCGCAAAAAAATTCCTAGAAAAAATAACGTCGCGTTTTCGACCAGTTTCGCCTTGAACAGATATAAATTTTGGAGTAAAGAGTATAGTAACTTTGAAGCAACTATCGATTTCTTGAAATTGGTATTCTATAAAACTAAATTACTTCTGACCCCAAAATATTTTCTCTTACTTATCAGGAATTATGTGATTGTTTTAGGTTTAGTTTTAGACTACCTAATAAGAGGATTCGGAGAAAAACCATTCTGGATTATCCGGAGTAGTATAATTCTAATATTGATTTTCGCATCAATAGATTTTCTTTTATTTGATGTGAACAACATTACACCCAGTTTTATTCAGAATGCACAAAACTTTATTGGAAATTTTGATTATGAAAATTTGGAAGGGGCTTATCCTATATTAAAAATAAGTGAATCTTTACTTGGAATTTTCCTCATTAGTCTTTTTGTTGCGGATTTTAGCTCTAAAAGAAAATACTAAATATATAGTGATTTGTTTTTATCATCTAATCTCTTATAAATCGGTAAAGTGTTTCTATTTAATCAATCATTTTAATTTGAAGAAAGGGCTGATCTATATGATCTTTGACTTCAAACTCTTTTATAACCGAATTTAGGCGTGTAAAATTGTCCGTAAACTCCGTAGTAGTATAAAAGTCTGTGTAGCGTTCTGAAATACGCTTAGCACAGTTCCAAACCTGACATTTAAATTTGGCGTTACTCTTAGTAACGTATTTAGTGACATAAGAAGCAATAGACCTGATGTTGTTAGCATCTAATAATTGGGAAATACGATCCCTTAATATGACTTCAAACCAGGATTTTATTACAAAATACCTTAATTTTTTCCTTACTTTTACGTAGGAATCCCAAACCTACAATGGAACTTAACGATATAGAAACCGAACTTGACCTGGAACCTTTCTTTTCACAATCCCAGGATTACTTATGTATCGCTGGGTATGATGGATATTTCAGGAAAATAAATCCGGCTTTTATTAAATTAATGGGTTATACCCGGGAAGAAATATTCGCAAATCCCATTAGCCATTTTGTACATCCCGAGGATAGGCAAAATACAGCGGAAACGCGGGCTAAAATTTTGGAAGGAATACCCTTGTTGCACTTCCAGAACCGTTATCTCACGAAATCTGGAGAAATTGTATGGCTCACCTGGACCTCTATTCCGATGCCGGAAAAAGAACTGATTTACGCAATTTCAAAAAACATCACCCATCTTAAAAAACTGGAAGAAGATCGTCAATTCCGAATAAAATACCTCACGTCAAAAAATTCAGGATTAACACAATTAAGCTATACCACGGCTCACGATTTAAGATCCCCAGTAAACAACCTGATTTCGCTTGTTAATTTATTAGATCGCTCTAAAATTCAAGATGAAGAAAATCTAATGTGTCTTGAGCTTTTAGAAAAATCGATTTATAAGTTAAAAGACACTTTAAATAATCAGGTTGATAACCTTAAAGAAAACCGTTTATTAAAACCCAGTTTGGAGCCGGTGAATTTAAGAGAGGTGAGTCAAACCATTGTAGATTCTCTTCGCTCCTTGATAGAAGAGACCGGGACCAGCTTTGAGATTGACTTTTCTGAAATTGAATTTCTCCAGGTGAATAAATTTTACTTGCACAGCATTTTTCTTAATCTTATTACCAATTCTATAAAATATGCAAAACCGGGAATTCCACCCATAATCTCCATTATTTCCAGAAAGAATGAAGTCGGTTCTCAAATTCTATTTTCAGATAACGGAATTGGTTTCGATATGGAAAAAAATAAAAGCAAGTTATTTGAATTAAACCAGGTGTTTACTGATCATAAAGACAGCAAAGGGATTGGACTATATCTGGTAAAAAGTTATATGAATAGCTTAGGGGGTGATATTGAAGTTGTAAGCAAAACAGGAGTTGGAACTACCTTTACTCTAATTTTTAAAGGTTGAAAAACTTTTAATTTCAGCATTTTCAATTTTGTTATCCCCCGAAAGCTTACCCACCTTCCCGAAACCGCATATAATACTCCTCAATTTCTTCAATACTTAAATGCTGATGCACCAGGATTTGATTTCGAAACCGTAGATTTTCTCCTTTTTTAATAGCTATAGGCCCGCGCCCGGGAAATGCCATATTTTGCATACTGTTGGCGCTTCTTAAGATCCAACCCTGGTAATTTGGGAGTTCTTCGGGTTCGCCCATAATCACAATTCCTGTAATTTTGCCCAAATTATCAAAACTGCCTTTTAGGTTCATCCACGGGCCGGCCTGTACCGGTAGGTTTTGCGGAATTACAGCTCCGTTTGTAGATTCAAAAATCACATCTTCAGGGAGTTTTAACCTGGGTGAAAATCCGCCGTATCCTTTGGGATCTTCAGATCCTCCAATAGAGACTCCACCTTTTAAAGCGGTAAGCTTTATTTTAAAAGTCAGGGCATAGGTTTCCGGGTTAAATCGTTCGTAAACCAGCTCCAGGTTTTCCTTTAAAACCGGTTTTTTATCTGCTGCGCCATACCAGTAAATTTCAGCTTTTAAAATGGCAGATTTCCCTTTTATAGTGGTTTCTGTAACTTCGGCCTGCCACGAAATATCTTCACTTAACCAGGGATCTCCCACGCGTTTTCCTTCAGCATATAATTGGTGCCACGACCAAAAAATACCGTGGTGGTGTAAGTGGTCTTCAGGAAAATCTTCAGTAATAATTTCCCCGTTATTGCTATATAAAGGATGCACATAATTTGCCCTTGCGTATTTGCCATCCAGGCTTTTGGTTTTCTCCTGGTAAAAATACCGGGGCTTATCATCCTCCAGCAAAAGCACGCCCTTTTTATCCTTCTTAAATTCCAGTTCCTGGGAGAATAATTGCTGTTGAAAGCTTAGCAAAGCCAGTATACAACAAACTCTTTTGATAATCTGAAACCCGCAAAATGCGGGACACAAAAACTGGCCGAATCCAGGGCGATGATTAACTACTTGTGCTGAATGCCCGGGTTTGTGCCAAAATATAAAATGGTGAAATAGACCCATACTTGAAAAATACTAAAAACCTGCCAATCACAAATATTGATCTAGCGATATCTTTAGAGATAAATAGCGGCATGACTATTTCCCTTGTTATTTGCCTGTGGAAAACAGGCATATTATATGTTTCAAATTTATATTTTGTAGTTTTAAGATTGTAACAACCAACTAACTATTAAAATATCCAGTAAATGCGAATCCCTCTGTATATAAGATTTGTCTTTTTTGCGCTGGCCATTATCATTTTTTTTTATGCTCTTGTTGTTGCAGATTTTATCCTTATGCCTTTGGCATTGGCTTTCCTAATAGCAATTCTTCTCTTACCCATGAGTCGGTTTTTTGAAAATCTGGGGGTAGCGCGTATACTGTCAGTAAGTTTTTCTATTCTTTTGGTAATAGTTGTTTTAAGCCTGTTGAGTTTTGGGATCGGAATGCTGGTAAGTAACCTTGCGAAAGATATTACCCAAATAGATGAAAAACTGTTTGAAGTTGTTAATAGGGTACAATCTTTTTTTCAGGAAAGGCTAAATATGGAACCGCAATCAAAATCTGATTACATTAAGGACTCTATAGGAAGTATCGTCCAGCAGGGATCCGATTTTTTTACAGGCACCTTATCGGCAACCGCTAGTGTATTTACATTTGCAGTGATTCTGCTCCTGTCGGTCTTTTTCTTTCTTTATTACCGCGATTTTTTTCGGGAGTTCTTTTATAAGATCTTTCCGGAATCCTTACACGGAAAAATTTCTAATCTTCTTTTAGAAACGAAAAGAGCTGTTACCGGTTATATAAGTGGATTATTATTGATGATGCTTACTGTGGGAACCTTAAACGGCCTTGGTCTTTGGATCCTGGGTGTTGATTATGCACTTTTATGGGGAGCACTTTCTGGTCTTCTGGCGGCGATTCCCTATATAGGAGTAACCATTGGCGGTATTCTGCCTATGCTCTACACCCTTGTTGCTATGGACTCGCTTCTGTATCCACTGGGAGTAATTGGGGTTTTTGGTTTTGTGCAATTTTTGGAAGGAAACTTTATCACCCCTAATATTATGAGCAGCAGGGTGAGTCTGAATCCCTTTGCTGTCATTATCGCTATTTTTATTGGAGAAAGTGTGTGGGGAATCGGAGGGATTATCCTGTTCATTCCTTACCTGGCTATTCTGAAAAATGTTTTAGACGAATTTGAAACAACAAAACCTTTTGGATTTCTGCTAGGTAACCCCCATGAGTCCGATGAAGGAAACAATAGTTTACTTGAGAGATTCAAAAATAAAATAGGATTAGGGAAAGGGGAATAATTTTTTAAGACTGTTCATTAGCAGATTTTTTCATTTTAATTCTCTCATTATTCATTATTATTAAAAACAGGAATCATTATAAATTTTCCAGGTAGCAAAAGCCTATATTAACCAGTAATTTCCGTTTTTTGCTAAACTATGCGTTTACTTGCCTTGTTTTTGTTTTTCAGCTTTAGCCTGTTTGCTCAGGAATTGCCGCCAGTAACCAATTTTGACCCCGGAATTTATACTGCGGGGAACCAAAACTGGATGATGGCCGAGGCGTCAAATAATCATATTTATGTCGCCAATAACCTGGGTTTACTCAGTTATAACGGTGAACACTGGAATCTGCATAAAGTTCCCAATGCCAGCGCAGTTCGCTCGGTTTTAGCTGAAAATGAAAGAATTTATACCGGTTCTTATATGGATTTCGGTTTTTGGAAAGAAGATGATAAAGGAGAATTAAATTATACCAGCCTTACCAATCTTTCAGAAGACGAGGTCCTGGACGGGGAGCAATTCTGGCATATTGAGGCGCTGGGAGATTATATTGTTTTTCAAAGTCTGCGCCGACTTTATAGCTATAACAAGGAAACGCACGAGATAAATACCATCACGGCAAGTAATATTATTTCGAATTTATTCCGGGTAGAGAATAAATTATACTACCAGGTGGCCGAAGACGGGTTGTACGCCATAGATAACGGGGTGATAGAACGCGTTATTCCAAATGCCACCATTCAGGATAAGCCACTTGTTGGGCTTTTTCCTTTTGAAGAAAATAAGATGCTTGCCGTTACCCGGGACGACGGACTTTTTACTATTGAGGGTGATAACTGGCAGCCTTATGTATTTGAAGATTATCCTTTAGACGAAAGTATTTTTACCGCGAAATTGCTGGAAGATCAAACCCTTGTGTTGGGAAGCATCGGTAATGGGCTTCATGTTTATAATTTGGAGACTTCACTTAATTATCAGTTGCTGCAACCGGTGATCAATAACAATACGGTGTTATCGATTATGGAAGATAAAGCCGGAAATATTTGGGGCGGGCTCGATAATGGCCTCGTGCTTATTAATCGTAAGAGCCCGTTTCGATTGTTTACTGATATCTACGGAAAAGTAGGGACCGTCTATTGCTCCTATCAGTTTAATGACGATTTATACCTGGGAACCAACCAGGGTTTATATATTAGAAATGAAAATTTACAGGAATATGAATTTATTTCCGGCACTAGCGGGCAGGTGTGGAGTATCAACGAAATAAATGGAAAACTCTATGCCGGCCACGATCGTGGAGTTTTTGCAATAGAAAATAATACTGCTTCTCATATTTTTGATGGTCCCGGCGTGTGGGAAATCAAAGCTTTTAAAAATGGATTGCTTCAAGGCCATTACGATGGTCTTAGTTTTTGGGAAGATGATAATTTTGAGAACGATCCGCAGTATTTAGAGAATTGGGATCTTTCTTCCCGGAACCTCGTGGTAGAAAATGATTCTACTATTTGGATAGGGCACGATCATAAAGGAATTTATAAGTTGAAAATAGATTCTGAAGTCAGTGGAGTGCAAAGCGAGCAGAATTATAGCGTTTCTTATCAGGGCGGAATGGGCTTAAAAGTCTTTCAGTTTAATGATTCTATTTATTATTCTACCGAAGATGAAATTTATAAGTATGATCCCTCTGAAGATGAATTTCATCAAAATAACGATCTGAATAATTTAATTGAAGAACCAAGAATTACCGGAATCTCAAAGGTTTTACCAGATAATACCTGGTGGAGTTTTGGCCGCGATAACCTTATTTATGTAACCCGGGACGCTTTTCAGGACAGGTTGAGTGTGAAATCGGCGGCAATTCCTTTAGAATATAGAAGTATCGCGAAAGGTTTTGAGAATATCTCCCTAATTGGTGAACGTGAATATTTGGTGGGTTCTAATTTGGGATACACGATGTTTTCTACCCCATTAGACTTTCCGGATATGGAAGATCTTAGTATTAATAAGGTTTCCACGGCTGCATTAGAAGAAGATTTTAAAAGTCACAAATTGAACTTTGATCAATTAGAATTACCTAACTCGGTTAATAATATCCATTTTGAATTTAGTATTCCGGCATATTCCAAACTGGCAAAACCGGTTTACAGTTACCGAATTAAAGGTTTTAGCCAGGGCTGGAGTGAATGGCAGCCCAACGGTAATGCTACTTTTGAAAATATGCCTTCCGGCGATTATGTTTTCGAAGTGCGCGGAAAATATGATAATGAGATCAGCGAGACAGCATCTTATGCGTTTAGCATTGCGCTTCCCTGGTATGCTACCACCACGGCAATAATAATTTATATTTTACTTTTTTCTCTACTCATTTTCGTACTTCATAAAATTTACACGGGGTATTACCGAAAGCAGCGAGATAGGTTAATGGAGCGTAACCGGAAGAAACTTGAGATAAAACAGTTAGAATCTCAGCAGGAAATTATCACACTTCAAAATCAGAAATTGGAGTCAGATATGGCTTCGAAGAACCGGGAACTTGCTGCCTCGACCATGAATTTAATTAAGAAGAATGAGTTTTTAAATGAACTCAAGAATAAATTGACCTCTGCAAATGGTGAGGCTGATATTCAAAAAGTGATTTCGGTTATTAATAGGAATATTGCAGAAAAGGATAACTGGAAATTGTTCAAAGAAGCTTTTGATAATGCCGACAAGGATTTTTTACAATCGGTAAAAGAAAAACACCCAAATCTTACTTCCAACGATCTTAAACTTTGTGCTTATTTAAGGTTGAATTTATCTTCAAAAGAGATCGCTCCATTGCTAAATATTTCGGTGCGAAGTGTTGAAATAAAACGATATCGTTTGCGTAAAAAGATGGAATTAGACCATGATCAGGGTTTGGTAGAGTACATCCTTCAGTTTTAAGTACTTAACATTTAGGTTTTTTACCTCAACATCACCTCAACATTTTGGCTAAATAGCCTAAAATCAAGACTACAAAGAATATTTTTTCAATGTGCTTATTCTTCAATTTTAGAGCGCTATAATACTGAATTCGCAAATTTCTCTTCTTTTAATTTTCATGTTGAAGTATTGTAAAGGTGCTTTTTCCTTGACCTTAACAATTAATTGATACATTGAATTCGAATTAAAATCTCAAGAAATGAATAAAATACTAGTACTAATTTTGTTTTGTATAGGAACGTTCTCCTTACAGGCACAAACCTTTTCGGTTTCGGGAACCGTAGATGAAGCCGATACCGGTCTTCCGCTTCCCGGAGTAAACATTATTGTAAAAAACACTGCTAATGGAGTAGTGACCGATTTTGACGGAAATTACACTATTAATGATGTTTCAGCAGGAGATGTTTTGGTGTTCTCTTATGTTGGTTTTCTTCCGCAGGAAATTACTGTAAGTGAAAACCAGGATGTAATAAACGTGTCTTTAAAGACAGATTCTGAAGCTTTAAGTGAAGTAGTGGTAATTGGTTATGGAACCCAGCAGCGTAAAGATATTACCGGTGCGGTTTCTGTAGTTTCCAATGAAACTATTGAAGATCTAAACCCTATTAAGATTGAACAGGCCCTGCAGGGTACTGCAGCCGGGGTTAATGTAACTCCGTCTTCGGGTGCACCAGGAGCGGGAATCAATATAAACATTCGTGGTATCGCTTCCAATAGTGAAAACGGACCGCTTATCCTTATAGATGGTTACCAGGGCGATCTAAATACTATTAACCCTAACGATATTGAATCTATTTCTATCCTTAAGGATGCGCAGGCTGCTATTTATGGTATCGCCGGTGCTAACGGGGTGGTTTTAGTAACTACTAAATCGGGTAAAAAGAATACTGCTCCTTCTATACAATACGATGCTTATGTAGGGATACAGGAAACTTCAAGAAAACTTCCATTGCTTAATGCAACCGAATACGGTTTGCTTTTGAACGAAAGTTATGCAAATAATGGTCAGGCCTTGCCTTTCCCAAATGTTAGCGAATTAGGAAGAGGAACCAATTTTCAGGATGAAGTTTTCGATACTTCTCCAATTATGAGCCATAACCTTACCCTTAACGGAGGCTCAGAAAAAGTAACTTATTCTTTCGGAGTTTCGCACCTTGATCAGGAAGGAATTATTGGTGCTGAAAAATCTGATTTTCAAAGAAGCACCGCCAGGTTTAATATTGGAGTAGATATTTCAGATGCATTCACCTTTACTGCAAATTCTATTTATACCAGTATAGATAGAAGATCTATCAACGAAAACGGATTGGGTTCGGTACTTTTTAATGCCTTGAACATTCCGCCAACTTTTGGTCGCGATCAGGAAGACCTTGAGGGTAGATTAGGTAACGAGATCATTAACCCACTTTCACAAATTGAAAACACGTTTAATGACTATAACCTGAACAAATTCAATGGCTCTTTTAGCCTTGATTATACACCGGTAGAAGAATTAACCTTTACTTCCAGAATTGGGTATAGTCTTTCTAATTCTAAAGGAAAAGACTTTGCGCCAATTATAGACTATGGGCCGGGTAAAGTATTTAACAACGTACGTAGTACGGTAAATCAAAACAGAATTAACGATAATTCATATACGTATGACCTTTTCGGAACTTACGAAAACACTTTTGATGATACACACCACCTAACCGGGACTGCCGGGATGACGGTAATTAGAAACTGGGGAGATGGTTTGTATGCAACAGGTTACGATGTTCCTAATAATTCCTGGGACTTTGCTGACATAAGCTTGACTACAGGAACAAACGATGGTTTAAACAACAGTGCTTATAAATATGATGTTAGGAAATTGTCTTTCTTCGGAAGGTTACAATACGATTATAAAGGTAAATACCTCGTTTCTGGGATGCTTCGTAGAGATGCTTCTACCAGGTTTGGTCCTGAAAATCGTGTAGGATATTTCCCTTCTGCAACTGCAGGTTGGATTCTTTCAGAAGAAGATTTCTTAAGTGATTCTAACGTGATTTCTTTCTTAAAATTAAGAGGAAGTTTCGGTATCCTTGGTAATGATGAGGCCGGTGGAGCAGAATTTTACCGTTCTCTCTTAAACGGAGAAGCTACTTATGTTCTGGACGGCAACCTTGTAAACGGTACCGCTTTGGGTAGAATTGCTAATCCCGCTTCAGGTTGGGAAGAGGCTGAAAAAACCAATATTGGTATAGATCTTAGGCTCTTAAATAACAGAATTGATATTTCTGCCGATGTATTTAGAGAAGATCGTAAAGATCTTTTGGTTGCTGGGATTCCTGTTTCCGGGATTTTTGGTGGCGGGGCACCGGGATCTGGTGCACCAACCATCAACGCGGGAACTACCCGAAATGAAGGTTTTGAATTTGCGATAAACTATAAAGAAAACTTTGGAGATGATATTCGTGTTGGAATTGGATATAATGCCACTTTCCTTAGAAATGAAGTAACCGAAGTAAACGGAACAGAATTTCTGCCAGGCGGGCAATTTGGCGTGGGACAACCACAACCGGCACGTTTCCAGGAAGGTTTCCCAATTGGTTATTTCTACGGATACAAAACCGACGGGATCTTTCAATCACAGGCTGAAGTAGATGCGCATCCTTCTCAGGAAACCCTTGGAGCAGCTGCTTCTCCGGGAGATATTCGTTATGTAGATACAAACGGTGATGGGGTGATAAATGTGGACGACCGTACCAATATTGGCGATCCTATTCCAACCGCTACCATGGGTATAAATTTTAATTTCAACTATAAGAATTTTGACTTTACCACTTATACCTACGCTTCTTTAGGAAATGATATGGTAAGAAATTACGAGCGTAATCAGCCAAACGTAAACCGTCACGCATACTATCTGGAAAGATGGACCGGACCGGGAACCAGTAACGAAGTTCCACGTGTAACAACAGGTGCTACTTCTAATGTTGCTTTTTCTGATTTTTATGTGGAAGACGCTTCTTACGTAAGAATCCAGAATGTTCAGTTAGGTTATAGTTTGCCTGAAACATTTTTGGACAGAGCGGGAATTAACCGATTAAGAATTTACGCTTCGGTGCAAAACCTCTATACGTTTACAAATTACCAAGGTTTTGATCCTTCTGCCTCAACCGGGGAAGCCATTGGTGGCGGGATTGACTACGGGTTCTATCCCGTACCAAGAATTTTCCTTGCAGGACTAAATCTTAACTTTTAAAAAATCGCACTATGAAGAGATATAATAACATATTCAATAAGATGCTTCTGTTGCTACTGCTTGCTTTTAGCTTTGGTTGCAGCGAAGATTATTTGGACAAAACCGAAGAATACAATATAGATTCGGAAAACTATTTTAATTCTGAAGAAGACTATTATAACGCAATGATTGGTGTTTATGATGTTTTACAATCTACTTACGTAAATGTGTTGCTGGGCGAAATCGCTTCAGATAACACCCTAAGTGGTGGGGAAAGTGCCAACGATGTAATTGGTTTTCAGCAGGTAGACGAAATGACGCATACTCCGGTAAATGATAACCTGGACGATGTTTGGGACTGGAACTTTGCCGGCGTGCAACGTGCCAATTATGTGTTGGAGTTTGAAGATAAAACCGATTTTGAAGGCCGCGAAATGATTATTGCTGAAGTTCGGTTTTTACGAGCCTATTTCACTTTTGAATTGGTAAAATGGTTTGGACCAATTCCGTTAAAAGGAGATGAGCGTTTTGTTTTAGGTGACGAAAATTCTATCCCCAGAGCGCCTGTAGAAGATGTTTACGCGCAAATTGAAAGCGATTTACAATTCGCAATAGATAACCTGGATTATACCGCGCCGGAAATTGGACGCGCAACCAAAGGGGCTGCAATGGCCTTGCTTGGAAAAGCTCATTTGTACCAGGAAGAATTTGATGAAGCTGCTGTGGTATTAACCGAATTGATCAATAACGGACCCTATGCTTTAGCCGATTTTGAAACCCTTTTTGAACAGGAAGGCGAAAATAATGAGGAATCGGTTTTTGAAGTGCAATATACAGGGGAAGAAGGAGCAGGTTTTGGATGTTTACAGTGTAGTGAAGGTAACGTAGCGGTAGGTTTCCAGGGAATTAGAAATTACTCAGGTCCTGTTTTTGAACCTGGTTTCAGTTTTAATGTTCCTGTTCAGGAAGCATACAATTTATTTGATGAGGACGATATTAGAAGGGAATTTTCCATTTTAGATATCGAAGCCTGGGTAGAAGAAACCGGTGCAACTTATGCTGAAGGTTACAAGCACACCGGTTATTTTAACCGAAAGTACCTTCCGCGTAAAAACGATAACGTAGGTGATGCAAACCTTACTCAGCCAAATAATTACCGTTCTATTCGCTATGCCGATGTGTTACTAATGGCTGCTGAAGCCTTGAACCGCGGTGGAATAGACGATAATGAGGCAAGAATTTATCTAAACGAAGTACGTGAAAGAGCAGGTTTACAGGAAGTAGAAGCTTCAGGTAATGTTCTTACCGAACTTATCTTCGAAGAGAGAAGAAAAGAATTGGTAGGCGAAGGTCACCGTTTCTTCGATTTAGTTAGAACCGGCAGAGCCGCAGATAACATTGATGGGTTTACATCAGGTAAAAACGAATTATTCCCAATTCCGTTAGAAGAAATAGAATTCTCTCAGGGTAACTGGGAGCAAAATCCTGGATACTAAAAAATTAGCATTATGAAAAAACACTATAAAATAATTTTCGCATTCCTACTCACACTACCTTTTATTGGCTGTGAGAGTGATGACGATTCACTTGTAGATCTTAGTAGCATAGCTACTCCGACAAATCTTGGAGCTAGTTTTGAGATCACTCAGGATAATTCAGGGCTGGTAACTATTACACCAAAGGGCGAAAGTGCCAATTTGTATACCGTAGATTTTGGAGATGGAAGTGAAGTATCTTCAGAAATAAGACCCGGAGAAACTGTAGATCATATTTATGCTGAAGGCGATTATGAAGTAGCCGTTATAGGAACTAATTTAAATGGTGTTTCTGCAACCGGGACACAGCCTCTTACTGTTTCTTTCCGTCAACCTGAAAACCTTGAAGTAACAATTACCAAGGCAGAAGACGATAATTATGCCATAACAGTATCAGCTACAGCTGATTTTGCTGCAATGTTTGAAGTTTATTTCGGAGACGTGGCAGATGAAGAAGCTACAACATTTATGATTGGTGAGTCTGTTACGCATACCTACGATGCGATTGGTGATTATGATGTTAAGGTGGTAGCCTTAAGTGGTGGTGTTGCAACTACCGAAGCTACACAAACCGTAAGTATTACAGATCCATTGTTCCTACCTATAGATTTTGAATCTCCAACAAAGAATTATACGTTCTTTAATTTTGGTGGAGGTGAAGGTGCAGGAGCTCCTGTAATTGATAATCCAGATGCAAGCGGAATTAATACTAGCGATAGAGTAGCTTCTTATACTAAGCCAGCAGGCTCTGAAGTATGGGCAGGAACAAATATAGCGCTTGATGAGGCTATAGATTTCTCTTCAGAAAAGTATATTAGTGTAGATGTATGGTCTCCAGCTGCCGGAACCCCGGTTATCTTGAAGATAGAAAATCTTGATGATGCTGATGTGAATGTAGAGAGTACCGTTGAGACTACTGTTAGTAACGAATGGGAAACATTGATCTTTGATATGACCACGGTAGACCCGGCCATTGATTATGGAAGACTGGTGTTATTCTTCAACTATGGAACGCCTGGAAATGATGAAACTTATTATTTCGATAATATTCAAACCACCAATTTAGAGCCGTTAAAATTTCCTATAACATTTGATAATGATGCTGTAGACTATACACCTGCTCTTTTTAGTGGAGCTTCATTTGAGGTGGTTACCAATCCAGATCAATCGGGAGCTAATAACTCAGATTCAATGGTTGGTGCAATTACCAATATTGGAAATGCTTATGAAGGCGCTTCCTTTAATCTTGAAGAGCCTGTAGACTTCAGTGGTGATAATAAAACAATCACTATGAAATTCTGGTCAGATGTTGCGCTACCTATATTACTGAAATTTGAAGGTGGTGTTACTGGCGAACGTCAAACTGAAGTATCAGCTAACCATACCGGATCCGGTTGGGAAGAAGTGACTTTTAACTTTAGTACAGATGCGATTAAAAGTTATATTGATGGATCACAGGGAGTTGGTGAGGCATTTGTTCCAACTGGGCAATACGCTATAATGACCGTTTTTGTAGATGGTCCTGGAAATACAGCCGGAACATTCTACCTGGATGATATTAGTTTCCAAATGGGAGAAACTTCCTATATATCTTTATTCAGTGAATTCGGTGATGATGTCAATGTAGATACATGGTTAACAGAATGGTCTAATTCAGATTATGAAGAAGTAGAGTTTGACGGTAGGCTTACCAAGCATTATTTTAACCTTGGTTTTGCAGGAATTGAGACTTTAGCTGAACCGATTGACGCTAGTGAAATGACACATTTCCATACTGAAATCTATACCGGTAATGCAACAGAGTTTAAGATCAAATTAGTTGATTTAGGCCCTGACGGTGTTTATGCAGGGGATGATCTTTCTGAACACGAGATTGTAATAGACAATCTTGCACAAAATGAATGGGTTAGTTTAGATATTCCATTATCAGAATTCACCGGCCTTCAGGATACGTCAAATATTGGTCAACTTATTTATTCTGGCGTGCCTACTGCTGAAGCAAATGTATATCTGAACAATATTTATTTCCATAACTAGAATTAAAATAAATTAAAATGAAAAATATACTAAAAACAGGTCTTGTAGCACTTTCGCTGGTATTTGCCAGCGCATGCTCCAATGACGATTACGATATTGGCGAAATAGTCGCTCCTACTAATCTACAGGTAGAAACTAATGTCGTTGGGCAATCAGAAGATATGCCTGATGGAGATGGTAGTGGTGAGGTAACATTTAGTGCAACTGCAGATGGCGCCATGACCTATAAATACGTTTTTGGAAATGGAAGTTCAGTAACTACTTCTAATGGTGTATATACGCATCAATTTTCTGAAACCGGTACTAAAGTTTATACGGTTAACATTATAGCTTATGGGCCAGGTGGTACTGCCAGCTCAATGTTAGTAGATGTAGAGGTGCTTGTAACTTATGCGCCACCAGCTGATCTATTAGAGAAATTAGTAGGAAAAGAATGGCGAATTAAAGCTGAAGTTCCTGGTCACTTTGGCCTTGGACCTGTAGGTGGTTTAGAGGGACCTGAATTTTTTGCGGTGAGTGCAAATGAGAAAGTTGGGGTTGGAATGTATGACGATAGATATATCTTCAATGAAGATGGCACTTTTACTCACATTACCAATGCTAATAATGATGAATCAGAGATAGATCCATCAGGAACCGTTTTTGGAAGAATAAACCTGGTAGATCAACTAGGAGTGTCTTGTGATTGTGAAGTTCAGGGAGCAGATGTTCTTAACATACCTTATAACGATTATACGGAGAACTGGTCTATATCAGCCCCAGGAGGTAATGAAACCATTAACCTTACGGGATTAGGCTTTATTGGTTATTATATTGGCGGTAATCATAGATATGAGATTTTTGACCGCTCAGGAACTAATGAACTTATCCTTAGATCTACAGATGGTAATGGCGAATTTGACTGGTGGTTTATTCTTACCTCAGATTCCGCAGAAGAAGAGGAAGAGTTTGAAAGCCAGTTTAATACTGAGATCTGGTCAGATGATTTTGATGGTGATGCGCTTAATACCGATAACTGGAATTATGAAATTGGTAACGGAGACAATGGCTGGGGTAATGGAGAAGCTCAATACTATACAGATGCCCAAGACAACGTGAAAGTTGAAAACGGAAACCTGGTAATTACAGCAAAAAGAGAAGCTGAGAGTGGTTTCGATTTTACTTCTGCTAGAATAACTACTAAAGATAAATTTGAATTTACCTTTGGTCGTGTAGAAGTTCGTGCAAAATTACCTGCTGGAGGAGGAACCTGGCCTGCAATTTGGATGTTAGGTGCTGGGTGGCCGGAAGAAACATGGCCTGGAGTTGGTGAAATGGATATTATGGAATTTGTAGGGAACGATCCTGATAGAATTTCATCTGCCTTACATTTTCCCGGGAATTCAGGCGGAAATGCTATTGTAGGTGACACAGAAGTTTCTGACGTGACCTCAGAATTTCATGTATATGAAGTTGAATGGACTGCGGAAAAAATCACTTTCCTAATGGATGGTGAGCCACATCTTGAGTTTGATAACGATGATTCAACTCCTTTCCAGGACGACTTTTATTTATTGCTAAATATTGCCATGGGAGGTACCCTTGGAGGAGATATTGCTGATGATTTTCAAGAGTCTACTATGGAAGTGGACTACGTGAAAGTTTATCAGGAATAATATTATTTTAAAAATCAGACTGCCTGATTACTATGTGATTTTTACTCTATAGTCGAAATTTAAAACTTTCTCTATGAAATGCTTCTTGAGCTTTCCGCGAGATAGTTTACGGTTGAAGATAATTTGTTTGTAGGCCACAAACTGAATTACCACACATAGTCCAGGCAGTTTTTTTATGCCCAAAAACAATGAAAAAACTATATCTGTTAGGTTTTTTCCTGTTCAGCTTTTTTATAGCAAAGTGCCAGGAAACAACCATAAAAAGTTCGGTTAAAAATGTAGAAGCCAAAGTAGATTCGGTTTTGGCATTAATGACCCTTGAAGAGAAGGTAGGGCAGCTGGTGCAATATAACGGCAGCTGGGATCTTACAGGACCTGCTTCAGAAATGAACAACAAACAAAAGGAACAAAACCTTAAGGCTGGGAAAGTAGGCGCGATGCTTAATGTACTTTCGGTAGAAGCTACCAGGGAAGCCCAAAGGATGGTGATGGAAAATTCACGCTTAAAGATTCCTTTAATGTTTGGGTATGACGTGATACACGGATATACTACAATTTTTCCCGTACCTCTTGCAGAAACAGCTAGCTGGGATCTGGAGGCGATGGAAAGAACGGCAGAAATTGCTGCTCTGGAATCGGCTGCAAATGGTGTTAACTGGACATTCTCACCTATGATAGATGTCTCCCGCGATGCCCGTTGGGGAAGGATTATGGAAGGATCGGGCGAAGATCCTTATCTAACTTCAAAAGTAGCGGTTGCTAAAGTAAAAGGTTACCAAAGTGACGATCTTTCAAATCCACAAAGTATAGCCGCAACAGCCAAGCATTTTGCAGGTTACGGTTTTGGAGAAGCAGGAAGGGATTATAATACGGTGCATATTGGAGAAAATGAACTTCATAATACCATACTTCCGCCGTTTGAGGCTGCAGCCAAAGCTGGGGTAGCCACTTTCATGAATGCTTTTAATGATCTTGACGGAATCCCGGCAACCGGGCATAAAGTCCTGCAACGGGATATTTTAAAGAAAAAGTGGGACTGGGACGGATTTGTAGTTTCAGACTGGGGTTCTATCCCAGAAATGATTGCCCATGGAGTGGCAAAAGACAAGAAAGAGGCTGCTAAAATTGCCCTTAACGCCGGGAGCGATATGGATATGGAAGGTGGAGCCTATGAATCCAGCCTGGTGAGTCTGGTTGAAGAAGGAGAAGTAAGCGAAGATTATATAAATGATGCGGTGCGAAGAGTACTTAGAGTGAAATTCAAATTGGGACTTTTTGATGATCCATATTTATATTCTAATGCAGAACTTTTAGAAGAAATCCCCTTTGAAGAACATAAAAATGTAGCTCGCGACGTGGCTAAGAAATCTATTGTTCTGTTGAAGAATGAAAAGGAGTTACTTCCAATAAAAGAATCGGTTCAAAAAATTGCAGTTATTGGGCCGTTGGCCGATGATAAGGATACACCGATTGGAAACTGGAGAGCACAGGGAGAAGCTAATTCAGCAGTTTCTTTGGTGGAAGGTTTGAAAAATAATATCAGCGAAAATGTTGAGATCACTTATGCGAAAGGAGCAGACCTGGGCATAGGAGAGCGAAGCTTTTTAATGCCTCTTGAAATTAATGAAACTGATACCTCTGGTTTTGAAGAAGCAATTAATACTGCTTCAGAAGCAGATTTGGTAATTATGGCGTTAGGTGAAGACGCTTTTCAAACCGGCGAAGGCAGGAGCCAGGTAAATATTGGTTTGGCAGGAGTTCAGCAGGAATTGCTTGAAGAAATTTATAAAGTGAATCAAAATGTTGTTTTAGTTTTGATAAACGGAAGACCTTTGGAAATTACCTGGGCTTCAGAAAATGTTCCCGCTATTGTTGAAGCCTGGCAGTTAGGCTCAGAGAGCGGAAACGCCATAGCCGATGTTTTACTGGGAGATTATAATCCTTCAGGAAAATTGCCGGTTTCTTTTCCAAGAGCAGTGGGTCAGGAGCCACTGTACTACAATCAAAAAAGTACAGGCAGGCCATCCAATCCAATACATGTAACTTATTCAGGGTATACCGATGAAAAGAAGGACGCACTTTATCCTTTTGGTTTCGGACTTAGTTACACCACTTTTGAATATGGAGATCTCACACTTTCCGAAGAAGAATTAACTCCTGAAAAGCCAATTGAAGTTAGCTTCAGTCTAAGCAATACAGGGGAAAAAGAAGGCAAGGAGGTTGTTCAACTATATATTAGAGATCTTGTAGCGAGTACCACTCGCCCGGTTAAAGAACTTAAAGGTTTTGAGGCAGTGACATTAGCTCCAGGGGAAACAAAAACAGTGACTTTTGAAATAAACGAACCTATGTTGCGCTTTTATGGCGCCAATAAAACCTGGGAATCTGAATCTGGGGAATTTGAAGTTTTTATAGGCGGAAATTCCGGAGACCTTAAGAAAGCCAGCTTTAGTTTAAAGAAAATGGGCCAACAGGCTTCTGCACGGGAATTGATTTGGGAAGAAGATTTTGAAGGTAATTCCTTGAATATGGATAACTGGAGCTACGAAACCGGTGACGGTTGCCCTGATCTTTGTGGTTGGGGAAACAACGAACGACAGATCTATAGCGAAGATTACGTTGAAGTGAAAGACGGGAATTTGGTGATTACTGCTGATAAAGTAGGCGATAAATATTACAGCGGAAAAGTAAATACCAAAGATAAATTCGAGTTTCAATACGGAACTGTTGAGGTACGCGCTAAATTACCAGATGGCCACGGATTATGGCCGGCGATCTGGATGCTGGGAAACAATGTAAATGAGGTAGGTTGGCCTGCTTCAGGCGAGATTGATATTATGGAATTTGTAGGAAGACAACCAGATACTATTCATAACGCCTTGCACACGCCCGCAAGTCACGGCGACACCGAAAATATCAAAACCACACCGGTAAAAAATGCAACCTCAGGCTTTCACGTTTTTAAAATGAATTGGACTAAAGATGCAATCACTTTTTATATTGATGGAGAAAAGACCTACACCTTTTCTCCTTCAGAAAAAAATGAAGAAACGTATCCTTACCATCATCCGTTTTACTTCTTGTTGAACCTTGCTGTTGGCGGCAATTTTGGAGGACCTGAAGTAGATGATTCTATTTTTCCGAAACAGTTTTTAATAGATTATGTAAAGGTTTATAAATAATAATTTTAGCAGCTTAAATTTAAAAGGCCGGCATACCACAAGCGTATGTTGGCCTTTTGTTTTTAAGCTTTATTTTAATGGATTGGCTGAAGATTAATAATTTATGTATATTTTACACATATTTCAAAGCCCAACTTATGAGAAACCTTTTTATTTTATTGATATCTACATTAATATTTACAAGCTGTGCCGAATCACAGAAAGACGATACTCCCTGGACAAAGTTATTTGATGAAGAAAGCCTGGATGGCTGGACAAAAAAGGGTGGCGATGCTGAATACCGAGTCGAAAATTCAGCAATAATTGGTACTACGGCCCATAATACCCCAAATACTTTTCTTACAACCAATAAAGATTACGAAGATTTTATACTGGAGCTGGATTTTAAAGTCCACCCAAGTATGAATTCTGGCATCCAAATTAGAAGCAATAGTTTTGATGATTATATGGATGGCCGAGTACACGGGTACCAGGTTGAGATAGATCCTTCAGACCGTGCCTGGAGTGGTGGTATTTATGATGAAGCACGCCGCGGTTGGTTAGTTGATTTAGACGGAAATTCTAAAGCTCAAGAAGCTTTTAAGCAAGATGAATGGAATAGTTTCCGCGTGGAAGCCATTGGCGATACCATTAAAACCTGGTTAAACGGGGTTCCCGCAGCTCACTTAATAGACGATAAAACAGCAGAAGGCTTTATTGCCCTGCAGGTGCATAGTATTGGCGAAGATGCGGAAGAGGGCACCGAAGTGATGTGGAAAGACATTAAAATTCTTACCGAAAATTTAGATAAATACAGCACTGAATCTCCCCTGGAGCCTGTGCAAACCAAAAACAGTCTAACAGCAGCTGAAGAAGATAATGGCTGGGAATTGCTTTGGGACGGCGAAACAACAGATGGTTGGCGAGGCGCACGTTTAGATGAATTCCCTGAAGAGGGATGGGAAATAGAAGATGGAATACTTACAGTTTTAGCCAGCGGTGGCGGCGAATCTGAAACCGGGGGTGATATTGTAACTAAAGATCTTTATGGTGATTTTGAATTAAAAGTTGATTTTAAAATTACTGAAGGTGCTAATAGCGGCATAAAATATTTTGTGGATACCGATCTAAATAAAGGTCCCGGTTCCTCTATAGGTTTGGAATATCAAATTCTGGACGATGAACGCCACCCTGATGCCAAACTGGGCAACCACGAGGGGAGCAGGACAATGGCTTCTTTATACGATCTAATTCAGGCCGATCCCGATAAACCGGTAAATCCCGTAGGAGAATGGAATACTGCCCGAATTGTTTCAAAAGGAAATAAAGTAGAACACTGGTTAAATGGTGAAAAAGTGCTTGAATACGAACGAAAAAGCGACGAGTATCGCAAACTGGTTGCTGAAAGTAAGTATGTAGACTGGCCAAATTTTGGGGAAGCCGAAGAAGGCCATATACTACTTCAGGATCACGGCAATAAAGTGAGTTTTAAAAATATAAAGATCAAATCGGAATAAAGATGAATTCAAGAAGAGATTTTATAAAAAAAACAGCCTTGGGTGGGACAGCAATCGCGGTTGGAAGTTCAGCAATGGCAATGAGCGCTAAAAGCTACCGTAAAATTATAGGCTCCAACGACAGGATTAACGTAGCGATAGCCGGTTTGGGAAGAAGGCTGGGTGCCTATTTCGACCCTATTGCGCGCAAGGATTCCAATGTGGAGCTGTTGTATTTATGTGATGTAATGGAAAGCCAGCGTGTAAATGCGTTAGAGCGTTTTTCTGAACATATAGATTATAAACCAAAATTAGAAAACGATATTCGTAAGGTTTTTGAAGATAAAAAGGTAGATGCTATTATAAATGCCACTCCAGATCATTGGCACACCCCTGGTTCTATTATGGCGATAAAATCGGGAAAGCACGTGTATGTTGAAAAACCTTCCAGCCACAATATGTTTGAAAATGAATTGTTGGTAGAAGCTACTAAAAAATATGGGAAAGTGGTTCAAATGGGAAACCAGCAGCGATCTTCAAATCACACTATTGAAATTATAAAAGATATCCACGAGGGAGCCATTGGCAAAGTTTACAAAGCAGTGGCATTTTATACCAATGGCCGCGGTGAAGTTCCAAATCAGAAAAAAGCTGCGGTTCCGCAGGGATTAGACTGGGATTTATGGCAGGGACCTGCACCACGTAGAGATTATACTGAGGAAACCTGGGATTATAACTGGCACTGGTATGGTTGGAATTACGGTACTGCCGAAGCCGGCAATAATGGAACCCACGAGATGGATATAGCTCGCTGGGCCTTACAGGTTGGCCTACCACTACGCACCGATGTTCAGTCAGCAAAACGACATTTTAAGGACGATGGCTGGGAAATGTATGATACTATGGATGCTACTTTTAAGTTTGCAAACGATAAAGTTATTCAATGGGATTCTAAAAGCCGAAATGCCTACGATACCTACGGAGGCGGCCGGGGAACTATAATTTATGGAACCGATGGTGGTGTTTTCGTAGACCGTGAAAGATATGTATTAACCAATAGAAATGGTGAAATTATCAAAGAATACAATTCGGAATCTGATGAAGCCGGGACAGCTTTAGGCGGTGGTGGCGATATGTCTACAGCCCATATGATTAACTTTTTTGACGGGATACGTGGTACGGCAAAACTCAATGCACCTATAGACGACGCGAACATTAGTATGACGATGGTTCACTACACCAATATTGCCGATCAACTTGGGAGAGGTTTTGATATAGACGATAGAACCGGAAGAATTTTCGACAGAGAAGCAATGACATTGTGGGGGCGTGAATATGCACCCGGATGGAAACCTGAAATTTAATCGCTCTGGCTAATTGTTTTCTTTGAAAATGATTTTTAAACCTACGTATAAAACACCAATTTTACTTTTGAAATTCAATAAAACCTAATTGATATCATAATTCATAAAAGCTCTTTTTTAATATCTTAGCACCTCATAATGCCCCCTTATGGATAATATTAAAATTGAAGAAAATGAAGAGATTAAAAGGCTTCAGACTTTGCTCTCCTATAACATTCTGGACACTCCCTACGAAAAAGATTTTGATGAACTAGCACAGTTAATTGCCCTAATTTGCGATGTTCCGATTGCTATCATTTCGATGATAGATGATAAAAGGCAATGGTTTAAGGCTAAAGTAGGCATCCCTTCCAACGAAACTCCAATTGAAGAAACTTTCTGTCAGTATACCGTAGTACAGGACGAGCTTTTAGAAATTTCTGACGCCCTTGCAGATGAACGGGTAAAGAATAATCCGCACGTAACTATAGAAAATGGCATTCGCTTTTATGCCGGGATGCCCTTAAAAGCCGGGAACGGTTATAACATTGGTACGGTTTGCGTGGTAGATGGTAAACCCGGAAAGCTCAATACCCGGCAAAAACAAGCATTAAAATTACTTACTAGTCAGGCGATGCACCTCATAGAGGCCAGGCAAAAAAATAAAAACCTGGGAAAAGAGCTAAATAGTATTCTCGAAAAACGAATTGCACAAACTGAAAAGAAACTTGAGCTCAAGGAGAGTGAGAATAAATCTTTAATGCAGGCAATTAAAAATTCCAGCGGAGTTGTAGAATTTAGACCAGATGGAACTATAATTTCTATAAACCATAATTTTGAAGAAAGTTCGGGTTATACCGAAAGTGAACTTTTAGGTAGCCACCATAAAATACTTTTAACACCTGCAGATTATGAGGTTAATAACCAAATTTGGGAATCTCTGGCCCTTGGGAAGCATAAAACTGGTAGGGAAAGAATAATCCATAAGGACGGATCTGAGTTTTACTTGCAGGCCTCCTATAATCCCATCCAGGATCTGGAGGGCAATGTGGTAAAAGTTGTAAAGATTTCACAGGATATTACTAAAGAAATTGAAGCTGAAATTTCATTACAAAAGGCCAAAGAAATGGCCGAAAACCTTAATGAGCAAAAGGATAATTTTATTGCTAATGTAAGTCACGAAATTCGTACTCCTATTCACGCCATATTAGGATTTACCGATCTTTTACTGGAAAATGAAAATGATTCGCATAAAGTTAATTACCTGAATGCCGTAAAAGTTGCCGGAGATTCGCTGTTGTTTATTGTTAATGATATTTTGGATCTTTCTAAAATGGAAGCAGGCTTATTACAAATAGATAAAGACGTTTTCAACGTAAGAGACACAATAAACAGGGTGTTTTCAATATTGCACCTCAAAGCGCACCAAAAGAAAATTGGTTTTGAACTATATATAGATCCCGATGTTCCTGAATTGTTGAATGGCGATAAGAATCGTCTTTCCCAGGTGCTAATCAATCTTCTGGGAAATGCTATAAAATTCACTTCATCGGGAAGTGTCAAGCTAGGTGTAAGTAAGCTTAAAGAAACTTCAGACCAGGTTATATTGAATTTTAAAGTTTCAGATACAGGAATTGGAATTTCCAAAGATAAATTAGATACTGTTTTTCAAAGATTTTCCCAGGCTGAAGAAAATACCTCTCAAAAATATGGGGGCACCGGCTTGGGGCTTAATATTTCCAAACAGCTTATAGAGAAACAGGAGGGTTATATTGAAGTGAAAAGTGAACCGGGAAAAGGAACAGATTTTATTTTCGGTATTCCATTTGAAAAAGCAATTGAAATAGCGAGTATTTCAGCAGTAAATTCAGAAGAAATACAGCGAAAATACAGCGGTAAAATCTTAATTTGTGAAGATAGTGAACTTAACCAGCGCCTGGTAAGAGCTATTTTGAAGAAACAGGGCCTCGTTGTTGATATTGCTTCAAACGGCGAAAAAGCTATAAGCCTGTTAAAGGAAAATACTTACGACCTTATTTTTATGGATGTGCAAATGCCAATTAAAAATGGCTATGAAACCACCAAAATTATTAGAAAAAAGCTGGAATTAGAAACGCCTATTGTTGCATTAACGGCTAATTTAATGGCGGCTGAAAGACAAAAATGTCTTGCTGTTGGAATGGACGATTATTTAGGAAAGCCTTTTCACAAAAAGCAATTATTTGAAAAAGTTGAAAAGTGGGTAAATAGCAAAAAAGAAGTGGAGTTAAAGGATTGAAGGAAGAACCGCACCAAATTCAATAAAACACCAGGATATAATTTGGAAACCAGATTTAATTAATAGGTTGTGTTAAAGTATAACAAATTTGTATTATTTTTATATGGTGTTGCCCCCACACAAAACCATCTTACCTGTTTTTACGTTATATAACCCAAACCAAAGTTTTTGGGAGATAATATTATTGTGGTACATTACGCATCAATTATGAGGGTCAAAGTTAAGCATATAATAGCCTTGGTAGTTTTTGGACTATTACTATCGAATGCGACCTTATTCGCTGGAGGGGATCAGTACCCACCACCTCCCAATATAGAGGCAAGTTCACCTCCTCCACCTGTAGGTCTTCCCATAGATTTCGGCATCTCCGCTTTAATAGCTGCCGGTTTAGGTTTAGGAATTTACCATATAAGGAATAGAAAATAACTATTTCATTTCCTGAATTCGCTTAACGTATTTCCCAATAACATCAAATTCCAGGTTTACCATAGCTCCTTCCGTAAGATTTTTAAATGTGGTATGCTCATAAGTATAAGGGATTATAGCCACGCTAAATTCGTTTTTCTTAGAATTAACCACGGTAAGACTTACGCCGTTTACCGTTATAGATCCTTTTTCAATGGTGATATTTTGAAGAGTAGGGTCGTATTCAAAAGTGAATTCCCAGCTGCCGTCTTTTTCAATTATATTTTTACAAACCGCAGTTTGATCTACATGTCCCTGAACGATGTGGCCATCGAGACGATCGCCTAATTTCATTCCTCGTTCCAGATTTACCGGGGCACCTTTTTTTAGGTGCTTCAAATTCGTTTTTTCCAGGGTTTCAGCAACGGCGGTAACGGTGTATTCATTATCGCTAATAGAAACTACGGTTAAACAAACTCCGCTATGTGCAACGCTCTGGTCTATTTTTAATTCGGGCGTCATCGCTGCTTTTATGCTGAAATGCATATTTCCACCTTCAGTCTCAATACGGCCTACTTCTCCTACTTCTTCAATAATTCCGGTAAACATATCTTTGGATTATTCTTACATTTGTGATGTAAAAATAGAAATAAACACGGGAAGTTTAATGAAATAGCTCAGAACAAATCCATATTTTATTTGGATTTAAATTGGTGAAAATCATAGAACAAAAAAAATCCCGATAAAGATAAGCAGATGAAGCACGCAGAAAAGGTGAAATTAGGAATAAGCATAGGGGATTTAAATGGAATTGGAAGTGAAATAATGCTTAAAACCTTTGATGATTCCCGGATGCTGGATTTTTGTACACCGGTAATCTTTGCATCTACTAAAGTGCTTACTTTCTTAAAAAAACATTTTAATCTTTCTTTGAATTATCTTGGCGTAGACGATGCTTCTAAAGCCATTGACGGGAAAATTAACGTGGTGAATGTTTGGAAAGAAGGAGTAAACATCAAATTTGGGGAAGAAGATCCTCAAATTGGGGAATATGCTTTTAAATCTTTACAAGCTGCCACGAAAGCATTAAAAGAAGATGAAATTGATGTGCTGGTTACCGCCCCTATTAATAAACACAGCATCCAGTCGGCGGAATTTAATTTTCCCGGGCATACAGATTATCTGGCGAAAGAGCTGGAAGGCGAAAGTCTTATGTTTATGATTACCGATACCTTAAAAATCGGTTTGCTTACAGATCATGTAGCTCTAAAAGATATTGCCAATACTATTACTCCGGAATTGATTGAGAAAAAACTGAATATAATTCAGGAAACTTTAAAACAGGATTTTAGGGTACAAAAACCTAAGATCGCGGTTTTAGGAATAAATCCGCATAGTGGCGATAATGGGGTTATTGGAAAAGAAGATGAAGAAATTTTAAAACCAACGCTTCAGAAATTACGCGATAAAGGCGATCTTGTTTTCGGCCCATTTTCTGCCGATAGTTTTTTCGGTTCAAAAAACTACGTGAATTTTGATGCGGTAGTGGCTTCCTATCACGATCAGGGATTAATTCCGTTTAAAACCCTATCTTTTGGAAATGGGGTAAATTTCACCGCCGGGTTGAGTAAAGTGAGAACATCACCAGATCATGGAACCGCTTTTGAAATTGCCGGAACAAATACGGCTAATATCAATTCTTTTAAAGAAGCGGTTTTTCGGGCTATAGAAATTTATAAATGCCGGGAAGAATATAAAGAACTGACCAAAAATCCTTTAAAGAAACAGGGCAGAAAGTTATAAACAAAAATTTGTTTATAACAGCGCTCTAATTTATTAATTTTTATATATTTGCACCCGCCTAAGCAGAAGCGGCCTGGGCAAGAAATTGACGATGAGATGAGGAATTTAGCAGCGTATACAATCCCTTTTGTGGGATTAAAGCTGGGAAAACACCAGTTCGAATACGAAATTAATAAGGAGTTCTTTGAGCATTTTGAGTACGACGATCTAAACACCGCCGATGTAAAAATAGATTTGTTGTTGGATAAGAAGACAACAATGATGGAGCTTACTTTTAATGCTTCCGGTTTTGTAAACGTAAATTGTGACATTACCAACGAGCCCTACGATCAACCTATTGAAGGAAGTTTGTTTTTGGTGATAAAGTTTGGTGATGAATTTAATGATGAAAATGAAGATTTGCTTATTCTGCCTCACGGGGAGTTTGAAGTAAACGTTCAGCAATATATTTACGAACTTATTGTTTTGTCTATACCTTTAAAAAGGGTTCATCCCGGGGTAGAAGATGGCACTTTAGAATCTGATGTACTTGATAAACTTGAAGAATTAAGTATTAATAACAACGAGAATAAAAATGATGAGGATGAAATAGATCCTCGTTGGGATAAATTAAAAAACTTATTAAACGATAAATAACAGCAAGCCATGGCACATCCAAAGAGAAAAATCTCGAAAACCAGAAGAGATAAAAGAAGGACACATTATAAAGCTTCGGTACCTAAAATAGCTACAGATCCTACAACAGGAGAGGCGCATTTGTACCACAGAGCACACTGGCACGAAGGTAAACTATATTACCGCGGTCAGGTATTAATTGACAATACCGAAGAAATAGAGGCTTAATTACACATAGAGCTTTAACTTTTTATAAAAAACTCTCACCCACGTGGGAGTTTTTTGTTTTAAGTTGAATAAGTGCTAAAAAGACCTTAATTTGCACCCCCGTTCAAAGAAAAATCAGTACTTTTCTTTAAATTTTTTTACGTTTTTTTAGGCGTAGAAGGGGTTTAAAAGTCAAATCTATGAATAAAATCACAGCTGCTATTACCGCTGTGGGTGCTTATGTGCCCGAAGATGTGTTGACCAACAAAATGTTGGAAGAGATGGTGGAGACCAACGATGAATGGATCTTCAGTAGAACCGGAATAAGAGAACGCCGAATACTTAAAGACCCTAACAAGGGAACTTCATATTTAGGAATAGAAGCAGCTAAAGATTTAATAAAAAAATCTAACCTCGATCCAGAAGAGATCGATTTGGTTATTCTTGCTTCTGTCACTCCAGACTTACCTGTAGCCGCCACAGGTGTTCATGTTGCTACCCAAATTGGTGCTACCAATGCTTTTGCCTACGACCTTCAGGCTGCCTGTTCAGGATTTCTATATGCAATGTCTACCGCATCAGCCTATATAGAATCTGGACGTTATAAAAAGGTACTGGTAATTGGAGCCGATAAAATGTCTTCTATAATTGATTATACCGATAGGACAACTTGTATTATCTTTGGAGACGGTGCAGGTGCCGTTTTGATGGAACCTAATGAAGAAGGTCTGGGATTACAGGATGAAATTCTTAGAAGTGACTCTATTGGTCGGGATTCGCTTAGCGTAGAAGCCGGAGGCTCGCTTATGCCGGCTACAGAACTAACTGTTGCCAAGAAATTGCATTATGTGAGACAGGATGGTAAAACAGTTTTTAAATATGCGGTTTCGAATATGGCCGGGATTAGCGAAGAAATTATGAAGCGCAATCAATTAACCAATGAAGATGTAGACTGGCTTGTTGCGCACCAGGCAAATAAACGAATTGTGGGTGCTACGGCAAACCGCATGGGACTTGAAGATAAAAAAGTGCTTATGAATATTGAGCGCTATGGAAATACTACATCGGCTACCTTGCCTTTATTGCTTAGCGATTATGAAAAGCAATTTAAAAAAGGAGATAATTTAGTTTTTGCTTCATTTGGAGGCGGCTTCACCTGGGGAGCTACCTATTTAAAATGGGCATATAATTCTTAAAAAACCAACACCCTATTATTATGGATTTAAAAGAAATTCAGAATTTAATCAAGTTTGTGGCCAAATCTGGTGCCAGCGAAGTAAAGCTGGAGACTGGCGATGTAAAGATCACCATTAAAACAGGCTCAGACGAGAAAGAAACTATTGTTCAACAAGTGCCTATGGGTAGCCATATGCAGCATATGCCTGCGCAGCAGCAACCTCAGCAACAACAACAGGCTCCGGCTCCTTCTCACGGGAACGACTCTCAGAGCAAAGAAGAGCAAAATACATCTGCAGAAGAAGATTCAAAACATATCACCGTAAAATCTCCAATTATTGGAACTTTCTACCGCAAACCTTCTCCAGATAAGCCCACTTTTGTAGAAGTAGGAGATTCAATTAAAGAAGGTGATGTGCTTTGTGTAATTGAGGCTATGAAACTTTTCAATGAAATTGAAAGTGAAGTTTCTGGAAAAATAGTAAAAGTACTGGTAGACGATTCTTCTCCTGTAGAGTTCGATCAGCCTTTATTTTTAGTAGATCCATCATAAATTACTGCCCATTTAGCTTAAGGGAAATTTTTCCCGGGCCAAAAAAACAATAGGTATGTTTAAAAAAATATTGATTGCAAACAGGGGCGAGATTGCGTTGCGCATTCTTCGTACCTGTAAAGAAATGGGAATTAGCACCGTTGCGGTTTATTCTACCGCAGATGCTGAAAGTCTTCACGTAAGGTTTGCCGATGAGGCCGTATGTATCGGTCCGCCGCCAAGTAATTTGTCTTACCTTAAAATTTCAAATATTATCGCTGCAGCGGAAATTACCAATGCAGATGCAATTCATCCCGGCTATGGTTTCCTTTCTGAAAACGCAAAATTTTCTAAGATTTGCGAGGAACACGATATAAAATTTATCGGTGCTTCAGCTGAAATGATCTCAAAAATGGGAGATAAGGCTACCGCAAAAGCTACGATGAAAGCAGCGGGAGTTCCTTGTGTACCTGGATCAGAAGGAATTATCAAGGATTTTCCAGAATGTATAAAACTAGCTAAAGAAGTTGGTTACCCGGTAATGCTTAAGGCTACCGCCGGTGGTGGTGGTAAAGGCATGCGTGCGGTATGGAAAGAGGAAGATTTACAGGATGCCTGGGATTCTGCAAGACAGGAATCTGCAGCTGCTTTCGATAATAACGATATGTATATGGAAAAGCTTATTGAAGAGCCACGCCATATCGAGATCCAGATTGTTGGAGATAGCACCGGTAAAGCCTGTCACCTTTCAGAAAGGGATTGCTCGGTACAACGTCGTCACCAAAAATTAACCGAAGAAACTCCTTCTCCTTTTATGACCGATAGTCTTCGGAAAAAAATGGGAGCGGCTGCAGTAAAAGCTGCAGAATATATTAAATACGAAGGTGCGGGAACCGTAGAGTTTTTGGTAGATAAACACCGAAACTTCTACTTTATGGAAATGAATACCCGTATCCAGGTAGAACACCCCATTACCGAGCAGGTAATAGATTACGATCTTATCAGGGAACAAATTCTTGTAGCGGCTGGAGTGCCAATTTCAGGAAAGAATTATTTCCCGCAATTACACTCTATAGAATGCCGAATTAATGCTGAAGACCCCTATAATAATTTTAGACCTTCTCCAGGGAAGATCACTAATTTACATGCACCAGGCGGACACGGCGTAAGGATAGATACCCACGTGTATAGTGGTTATGTAATTCCACCAAATTACGATTCAATGATCGCGAAATTGATCACTACCGCCCAAAGCAGGGAAGAGGCGATTAACAAAATGAAGCGCGCACTCGATGAATTTGTGATTGAAGGTGTAAAAACCACGATTCCTTTCCATAGACAACTTATGGATCACCCCGATTATGTAGAGGGGAACTATACCACTAAGTTTATGGAAGATTTTAAAATGAAACCACTCGAAGAGGAAGATTAAATTTGACTGTCATTCTGAACTTGTTTCAGAATCTAATATCTCGAATATTTAAGCATAAGACCTCACAGGTTTTTTAAACCTGTGAGGTCTTTTTTATTTGAATAATCGCCCGTCGTCACCCTGAATTTATTTCAGGGTCTAATATCTTGAAAACCTAAATGCGTTGAAAACTCAAAAAAGATCAAATACTAGCGATTAGAATTTTCAGACAGCCTCCTTTTTTAATTTCGTATTTTCATTGAAAATTAACCCATTCAATGAACTTTTCTTACTGGGAAACCAAAACCTGGTTTTCAAATATCGATTTTTGTATTGTAGGTAGCGGAATTACCGGGCTAAATTGTGCGCTTGATTTAAAAACACGGTTCCCGAAATCGAAAATCCTGATTTTGGAACGCGGAATTTTACCCAATGGTGCGAGTACAAAAAACGCCGGATTTGCCTGTTTTGGAAGTGTTTCAGAGATTCTTGACGATCTAAATTCACATTCTGAAGAGGAAGTGCTACAACTAGTACAAAAACGGTTAAAAGGTTTAAAATTGCTTCGGAAGAATCTTGGAGATCAAAATATTCGCTATAAAGAATATGGCGGTTACGAACTTTTTGTCAATGAGGATATAACTCTTTTTGAAGAATGTAGGTCGGCTTTACCACAACTTAATAAAATGCTGAAACCAATATTTGGAGACGCTGTTTTTAGTGTTCAAAAAGACAGTTTTGGATTTAAAAATATTCAAAAAAAACTCATTTTTAATCAATTTGAAGGGCAATTAAATACCGGGAAAATGATGGAAGCTCTGCTACATAAAGTGCAGAAGTCCGGCATCAAAATCCTGAATAAAATTACAGTTGAAGGATTTGTAGAAACAAAGAACTCAGTAAAGATTAAAACCGATAAATTAGATTTTTCAGCAAATAAATTATTGATCGCTACTAATGGATTTTCAGAAAAATTGGGAATTGCTCAGGTAAAACCCGCCCGCGCCCAGGTTTTGATCACCAAACAGATTAAAAACCTGGAAATTAAGGGTACATTTCATTTGGATAAGGGTTATTATTATTTCAGAAATATTTACGATCGTATTCTTTTTGGCGGTGGCAGAAACCTGGATTTTAAAACCGAAGAAACTACCGAAATCGCTCAAACGAAACTTATTCAGCAAAAACTGGAGAAATTACTAAAAACCACAATTTTGCCTGAAACTGCTTTTGAGATCGATGAACGCTGGAGCGGTATTATGGGCGTTGGAAAGCAGAAAAATCCGGTCGTTAAACAAATTTCAGAAAATGTTTTTTGCGGAGTTCGCCTTGGCGGAATGGGTGTTGCTATTGGCAGTTTAGTAGGGAAAGAACTTTCAGAATTGATAAAATGATTAAAAAAATATTCAAATTTCTATTGAAACTTGCAGGAATTTTACTCCTGTTTTCGCTTTTAATTGTATTGCTGTTTAAATGGTTTCCGGTACCGTTTACGCCGTTAATGGCTATTCGATATTTTGAAAATCCTGAGGAGAAAATTCAACATTCCTGGGTGCCACGACAAGATATTTCCCGGCATTTGCAACTTGGCGTAATTGCCAGTGAAGATCAAAATTTCGTAAAACATAATGGTTTTGATATTGAAGCTATAGAAAAGGCCATTGAAGATAATCAGAAAGGAAAGCGGGTACGCGGCGCCAGCACAATTTCCCAACAAACCGCAAAGAATGTATTTTTATGGCCGGGGAGAAATTGGTTAAGAAAAGGCCTGGAGGTATATTTCACTTTTTTGATCGAAACTTTTTGGAGTAAAGAAAGAATTTTAGAAGTTTATCTAAATAGTATTGAAATGGGCCGCGGAATTTACGGCGCAGAAGCTGCTGCACAGCATTGGTTTAACAAATCGGCTGCAAATCTTTCTGTCTACGAAGCTGCTGCAATTGCGGCTATTTTACCGAATCCTAGAGAATACCGGGCAAATCCTGCCAGTAATTATATAAATCAAAGAAAAAACTGGATTGTAAGGCAAATGCAGAATTACGGGAAGTTTAGTTTAGAGTAAATCAGTAAAAAAATTACCGTCAATCTGAACTGGTTTCAGATTTTTAATTGGTGAGGATTAATGAACGCTTAGAACTCCGAACAAATATCGGAGCATGCTCTGAAATAAATTCAGGATGACGATTCTACAAACTTCTCATATTTCAAAAAGAGAATAATCTATGAATGCAATAAAAGAAAAACTTTATATAGCCTGTGAAGCTTATGTGGACGAACGTATAAAGCGTATTGAAGCTGCTATGGCCGGACTTGAAAGTGATCTGGAAAACGAAACCAAAAGCAGTGCGGGCGATAAATATGAAACCGGCCGGGAAATGATAAACCTGGAAATAAATAAACTAGCCGAACAGCTACAGCAATTTAAAAATCTAAGAAATACGCTTAATGTTGCTAAAAGCCGAACTAACAATGGTTCCGCTCAATTAGGAACTGCGGTAAAGACCAATATGGCTAATTATTTTATCGCGATCCCGGCAGATCGTATTATTGTAGATGGCGAAGAGTATTTTGCCATTGGCGCCAATTCCCCAATCGCGCAATTATTGCTTCATAAAAAAGCCGGTGAAGAAATTACATTTAATGGAAAATCAGCTGAAATTTTGGAAGTCTTTTAAATTAAAATGATTAGGCACGAATTCACGAATATTCTATAAAATAGCTCCCCTACTTTCAAAGGAGGGAAATGAATTCAGCGCAGCTGAAGAAAGGGGTGTTTGAGGGCACTAAAGAATGCGTCATTGAAGAAGGCACGACTGAAGCAATCTGCACAACTGAAACTCTCATTCAAAAGGTTACCGCGCTACTGCGTCGCTCGTAATGACGATAGTAAACAACTTCGGAGCAATCTCACGAAGCATTATTATTGGAAAATATAATTTGATTGTGAGGCAAGCCTCGGAGCATTTAATCTCGATTATCGAGTAAAAAAGAAAAGAGTAAGGAAACAATATCAAACCCCTCCGGCCTTCGGTTACCTCCGCTTGAAATTAAGGGAACGACTTTGATTTATTTTCAGAAGATAAAGAAAAAGTATTTAGAAGAAATTAGATCCTGAAACAAGTTCAGGATGACGGAAACAATAAACACTTCCTATTTTTATTCGTGTATTCGTGGCGAAGATTAAACTACTTCAATCTGGAATCAATTAATTTTTCTGAAACTTTCAGCTTGATTTTTTTACTCTCTTTTAATTCCTGTGAATGATTAAAATAAATGGTTTTTCCGTTTATTTCAGCTTCAATCAACCAGGTTTCACCTTTAAACCAGGATTTTTTTACTGTTGCTTCTATTCCGGAAGTTTTGGAAAGCTTTATTTCTTCTGGGTAAAGAATTACTTTTTTTCGGCTGCTTTCTTCTGCCCGTAGATCTTTCAGCATTAGTTCATTTACATCACCAAAAAGGGAAGCCACATATTTATTCGGCGGGTTTTGATATAATTCTGAAGGAGAATTTTCAGCGTAGATTTTCGCGTTTTTCAGCACGATGGTTTTATCGGCAAAAGAAAGTGCATCGGTGCTGTCGTGCGTAGCGACGATGCAGGCGATATTATTTTCTTTTAAATAAGCGAAAAGCCTGCGGCGTAAGTTATTTTTTCTGAAATGATCTATATGGCTAAAAGGCTCGTCCAGCAAAAGCAGTTCAGGTTGTTTTGCCAGGGCACGTGCTAAAGCTACACGTTGTTGTTGTCCGCCGCTTAGGAGTTTCGCTTTTTTATCGGCCAGCTCAGTCATTTCTACCACTTCCAGCAATTCTTTAATGCGGTTTTTCTTTTTTTGCGGGTATTGGTTGCTAAGGTGTTTTCCAATATTATCGGCTACACTTGAAGGCAGCATTAGATCGAAATCCTGCGCCAGATATTTTATAAAAGGCTCTCCCGGCACCAGGTTAAAATTAGGACCTAAAAGTTCTTTTTCTCCCCAAAAAATCTTCCCATCGGTATGGAGTAAGCCGTAGATAAGTTTTAATAAAGTACTTTTCCCACAACCGCTTTCCCCAATTACAGAGAGGTTTGCTCCTCCTTGAAGCGTAAAACCAATATTCTTTAATACCGGGTCTTCAGCATAGGCAAAGGAGACATTTTTAAGTTTCAGCATACAATTGTTTTGTTCCTACAAGGTAAGCTTTTCAAGCTTTCTTGAAAAAGAAACTATACATCGTCGTAATCTACCTTTAGTTTTGGCGTAAGCGGTTGGGCCTGGCAGGTAAGGATCAAACCTTCTTCAATCTCCTCGTCGGTAAGGATTTGATTTTTGCGCATTTCGGCTTTTCCTTCTACAATTCTGGCAATACAACTGCTGCAAATTCCGCCCTGGCAGGAATATGGTACATCTAAATCGTGCCCCAAAGCAGCATCTAAAACCGTCTCTTTAGTGTCCATAGAAAAAGTGGTCTCCTCGTCGTCTACCATTATGGTTAGTTCGGTTTGGCCTTCTACATTGGTCTCTATAGCGCCGGTTTCTTCAGTAGTGAAAAGTTCGTAAAGGATTTTGTCTTCGGTAACGCCATTTTGTTTTAATACATCGCTAACCTGGTTGATCATTTCTTCAGGTCCGCAAAGATAGAAAGCGTCAAAAGGATGATCCTTAAATTTGTTTTTCACTACAAAATTCACCGTACTCGTTTCAATTCTTCCAAAATGGGAATCGTCTTCCCTGGTGCGGCTGTAAACAAATTCTATAAAAAGCCTGTCGGGAAATTTGGCTTGCAGTTCCAGTAATTCCTTGAAGAAAATAGTATCCTTTGGAGATTTATTTCCGTAGGTAAGTACAAACCTGCTCTTAGGCTCTTCTGCTAAAACAGTTTTAATGATTGAAAGTACCGGAGTAATTCCGCTTCCTGCAGCAAAAGCCGCGTAATGCCTTGCTTCGCCGGTTGGCTTTAAGATGAACTTTCCTTCGGGTGGGTGTACTTCAAGAACATCGCCGGCTTTAAGTTTATTATTGGCAATAACTGAAAACTTTCCGCCTTCAACTTCTTTAACGGTAACCTTGAATTCTCCCGAATTTGGTGCTGAACAAAGCGAATATGCACGTCTTAATTCTTCGTCACCTAATTTTATTTTAATCGTGATATACTGGCCCGCGTCAAACTTAAACTCTTCTTTTAAGTTTTCTGGAATTTTAAAAGACAAGCTCACTGCCTGCGGGGTTTCCCTAATAACTTCTTTTATTTCTAACGGAAAAAACTGACTCATCAAAAAATTATTTTTGGCAAAAATACAAAGTATGTGAAATTAAAGCGTGTAACAAATACGTAAATTTCTATACTTGTATAGTAAATCACCCTGGTGCATCAGTAAAAACAATTATTTTATTCCAGGTTCGCCCATTTTTTGTCGACATTTTTAATCTCGCTTAGCGGGTAAATCATTACATTATGTTTAAACGGTTTTTATGGCTGGAGTGGAAATCCTTTTTCCGTTCTGCAAGTGTTGGGAAGAGTATTGGCTTAAAAGTCCTGCTTATTTTCCTGGCTTTATATTTTTCTGTAGCATTTCTTGTTTTGGGTATTGGTCTTTATCCTTTGTTGCAAAAAGCTTTCCCCGATCAGGATCCCTTACAATTGGTAAACCGTTTTGTTTTACTGTGGCTGGTTTTTGAGCTCGGCTTTAGATTTATGCTGCAAACATTACCTGTTTTAGATATAAAACCACTGCTAAATTTACCTATTGCCAGGCGAAAAGCAGTGAATTTTGTACTCATTAAGTCTATGTACTCCTTTTTTAATTTCCTGCCATTATTTGTAATTATTCCCTTCGGAATTTTTTGTATTTACAAAGGCGATTATGGAACCTGGAACCTTATAGGCTGGATGGTAGCAATGATTGCAATAATTCAATGCGTAAATTTTTTAAATTTTATTATTAAAAAGAAATTCACCGATAATTTAAAAGCATTAATTCCTGTAATTTTTACAGTTGTCGTTTTGGGCGCGCTAGAGTATTTTGAAATTTTTGAGACAAGTTTTTGGTTTGGAAGAATGTTGGATTTCCTGGTTTTAAACCCTTATTTGGCGATTGCACCTATAATTTTGGCGATAGCTTTATATAAATGGAATCAGCTCAACCTGGAAAGTAAGTTTTATCTTGATGCCGGCTTAAAGGAAGAACAAAAGGATGCCGATACAAAGGATTTTGGATGGACCAAAAAATTTGGAGCTCTTGCGCCTTTCCTTCAGCAGGATTTAAAACTTATTTGGCGGAATAAAAGACCGAAAACCACAATTTATATGTCTTTAATTCTATTGGGTTACGGCTTGTTTATTTATCCGAGCGATATGTATCAACATCCGGCTATGTATGTTTTTGTAGGCATTTTTATGACCGGTATTTTTATGATTAATTTTGGGCAATTTGTGCCTTCGTGGGATGCATCTTATTATCCAATGATTATGTCGCAAAACATCCCAATGAAAGATTATTTGTCTTCCAAAGCGATGTTAATTAGTTTAAGCGTGATAATACTGGCTATTCTAACCACACCATATATTTATTTTGGCTGGAATATATTATTAATCAATATGGTGGCCGCTTTGTATAATATTGGGGTGAATGTTCCCATTTTACTCTATTCAGGTTCTTTCAATAAAAAAAGAATAGACCTGGATAAAAGTCCGTTTATGAACTACCAGGGAACAGGAGCAGCACAATGGATAGTAGGTATTCCTTTAATGTTTTTACCAATTTTGATCTTCTGGCTTTTAGACTTTTTTATAGGATTTGAAGCAGGCTTAATAGGTCTTTCTGCATTAGGAATTCTTGGTTTGCTTTTACGGGCTAATTTGATGAAATATATTGCAGGAGTTTACCGAAAAAGAAAATACGCGATGATTAATGGTTTTAAACAAACCGGCGAATAAAATTCACAAAAATTATGATAACAGCTACAAACCTTAGCAAAATATACGGCGGAACAAAAGTTCTAAATATTGATCATCTGGATATCCCAGCCGGACAAAGTTTTGGCCTGGTTGGAAATAACGGCGCAGGAAAAACCACTTTTTTTAGTTTATTGCTGGATCTAATTCAGCCTACTACCGGAAACATTTTTAATAACGAAATCACGGTAAGCCAGAGTGAAGACTGGAAACCTTTTACCACTTCTTTTATAGACGAAAGCTTCCTGATAGGCTATTTAACCCCAGAGGAATATTTTTATTTCGTGGGAGAATTACGCGGCGCCAATAAAGCTGATATCGATGCGTTTTTAGCCAATTTTGAAGATTTCTTCCACGGAGAAATTATAGGTCGAAGAAAATATTTACGAGACCTCTCTAAAGGAAATCAGAAAAAAGTGGGGATTGTTGCTGCACTTATTGGAAACCCAAAAGTGGTAATTTTAGACGAGCCATTTGCCAATTTAGATCCAACAACCCAAATTCGCTTAAAAAAGATCATCAAAGAACTTACCGAAAATCGTGAAACCACGGTGCTAATTTCCAGCCACGACCTTATTCACGTGACCGAAGTTTGTGAGCGAATTGTGGTTTTAGATAAAGGCGAACAGGTAAAAGACATTAAAACTTCTGAAGCTACTTTAAGTGAATTAGAAAGCTATTTTTCAGGGGAAGTAGGCGCAACTAAGGCTGAAGAACTATAGTAAATTGGTTTGCGTTTGTAAAAAGAAGCGTATTTTTACACACTAAACAAACTGATTTTTAGTTATAAAGCCATCGAGAACCGGTTAATTTTGAATACACTTACCAAACTTACTTTACTGTTGCTCCTGGTTGGGAGCATCGCTGGCTGTTCACGCAAAAAAAACACTTTCGTAAACCGGAATTGGCATGCGATAACCACAGAATATAACACGCTGTATAACGGCAATCTTGGCCTTGAACAAGGAAAAGAAGAACTCAACCAAAACTACGCCGATAATTACTGGGATATCTTGCCCATTGAGCGTATGCAAATTGATGAAAACATCGTTTTGCCCGATAGTATTCGTAATCAGAATTTTGGCTATGCCGAAGAGAAAGCCGTAAAAGCAATTCAGCGCCACTCGATGCTGATAGAAGGGAAAGAAAGAAATCCACAAATAGATGAAGCTTATTTATTGCTGGGAAAAGCCCGATATTTCGATCAGCGATTTATTCCCGCCCTGGAAGCTTTTAATTATATCCTAAGACGTTATCCTGCCAGTAACAATATTATTCACGCCCGGGTTTGGCGTGAGAAAACCCATATGCGCCTGGATAATAACCGTCTTGCCGTAAGTAATCTCAAAAAAGTACTGGATTTAGATCATCTTGAAGACCAGGATATTGCCGATGCGGGTGCAACTATGGCCCAGGCCTACATTAATCTTCGGCATTTAGATAGCGCGGTAGTTCCTTTAAGAAATGCAGCCGAATTCACCGGAAATAACAAAGAAAAAGGACGCTATTTTTATATTCTTGGTCAACTTCATAATCGATTGGGAGAAATTGCTGAAGCAAATGCTGCTTTTGATGAGGTGATAGATTTGAATAGAAAATCGCCCAGAATTTATATGATCAATGCTTATGTTCAAAAAGCAAGAAACTTTGAAATGGGGCAGGGGAATAATTATGAATTACGGGAAATGCTTCGGGAACTGGAAGAAGACCGCGAAAACCGACCGTTTTTGGATAAAATATATTTTCAAATTGGCGAATATTATAACCGTTTAGATTCCATAGATACAGCAGTAGATTATTATAAAAAATCCCTACGGGAACCCGCAAGTGATATTTTTTTACGTTCCATTAATTATGAAATCCTGGCCAATATTAATTTTGACCGCAGCAATTATCTTGCAGCCAGCAAGTATTATGATAGTACGCTGGCAGAAATGGATCCTCAACTAAGGGAATTCAGAACTATAAAAAAGAAAAGGGATAACCTGGAAGACGTTATAAAATATGAAGGCATCGCTTACAAAAACGACAGCATCCTGCAGTTAAGTCAGATGATGCCTGCTGAACAACTGGATTATTTTAAAAATTACACCACAGATTTACGTGCAAAATTGGAAGCCGATGAAAATGCAGCCGTAATGCCGGTAAACTTACCTGCAATAAATACCACGCAGGCACAGGGTTCTGCACGTACCTTCTATTTTTATAGCGAAGCAAGGGTGCAACAGGGAAGACAGGAGTTTTTAAACCAATGGGGAGATCGCCCGCTGGCCGATAACTGGCGCTGGGCAGAGGTAAGTTTCGAGAGAGAAGATGCTGTAGCTGAGGAAACCGGACTTTCACAACAGGTTTTAGATAACGATCCAAGGTTAGATCCTTATACGTATATCGATCAAATTCCTACAGATTTAGCTGTATTAGATACCATAACCCGAGACAGGGATTTTGCGTATTACCAGCTGGGGATTATTTATAAGGAGAATTTTAGGGAGTATGGAATGGCGCAAAATAGGTTAGAGGCGGTGCTGGAAATATCATCAGATGAACGACTTATCTTGCCTTCCATGTATAATCTGTACCAGATTTATCAAACCACAAATCAAAATTTCAAGGCCGAAGAAATGAAGGCGGAAATTTTGAACAATTATCCTGATTCCCGTTATGCCGCTTATATTTTGAATCCGGAAAGTATTCGAGAAGATGAAAATTCTCCTGAAGCAATTTACGCAGACCTTTATCGGGATTTTGAAGCACAAAATTTTAATGAGGTGATTGCTGAAACGAATCGTTACATTTCAGAATTTGCCGGTGATCCTATTGTTCCCAAACTCGAACTTTTAAAAGCCCAGGCCAGCGGAAGACTTTTGGGCTTGGAAGCTTATAAAAGCGCATTAAATCACGTGGCTTTAACCTATCCACAAACCCAGGAAGGTAAAAAAGCCCAGGAAATTTTAAATAAAACAATTCCGCAGCTAAGCGGACTGGAATTTAATACCGATAGCCTGCAGCAAAATTATAAATTGCTTTATAGGTTTGATGTTTCAGAACAGGAAGCGGCTTCAGCTTTAAAAGAAAAGATAGAAACTGCAATTTCAGATATTAATTATGATCATCTTTCGGTTTCTATAGATGTTTATGATCCAGATGAGGTTTTTGTAATGGTTCACGGCTTGCAAGATATTAACCGAGCTAATGGTTTTGCGGAGCTGCTTCAGATAAACGAAGATTATTTAGTTGAAAAAGAATCAATGCCTATTTCAACGGAAAATTATAGAATTGTACAAATTCAGAAGAATTTAGACGATTTTCCGCGTCCGGTTGAATAAGTTTTTTCAGAAAAACTATGAAAAACAAAGAGCTAAATAAATACCTGGGCTTTGTAAATATTGCCTTCCAAATGGGAATTATTATTGCCGGCGGTGTTTTTCTTGGAATTTGGCTGGATGAGAAATTTCCGAATAAATATTCAGCTTTTACCATTTCCCTGTCGTTATTGGGTGTTTTTATTGCCCTTTATCAGGTATACCGAGCTGTAAGTAAAATGAGTGAAGAAGACGAAAAAAATGAAAAATGAATTACTGGCTTTCCTAAAACGATTGCTTCCTTTTAGTATTTTACTATGGCTTATTCAGTTCCTTTTACAACGCTATGTATTGGAAATAGAATTCTATTACAGCAGTTTTAGTATTTACCTTTTCCATTTCCTGGCAACATTTCTTATTTATTTAAGCCTGGTTTTTGTTTATAAGAATTTTGCCGATAAAACCGGATTTGCCTTTATGGGATTAAGCTTATTTAAGATGTTTGCAGCAGTTATTTTTTTGCTTCCCTTAATCTTAAGGGGGGTAAATGCTGTGTTTGCCAATATTCTTGCTTTTTTTATTCCTTATTTTTTGTTTTTGGTCTTTGAGACCCTGTATGCGGTAAAACTTATAAACAAGGCTTAATTTCCTGTTTATCAGTTATAATGATAAAAATAACGCTTTTGCTAAAATTTTAGTTTGGGTGCTTTTAAATAACAATTAAAAGTATACCTTTGCACCCGAATTTAGAGCCCATAATTTTAAGCAGAACAGGTACTATGATAGCACATAAATCTTTAAAGATTATAGTGACGTTTACACTAGCCTTAGCCTTACTTCCTTTTAACGCTTTTGCCAAAGCTGATCCTCAGGCAGAAGAATCTGAAGAATTTAATCCTACCGACATGATCATGCACCACATTGGTGATTCTCATGGGTGGCACTTTTTTGGCGAAGGAGACAGTTCTTTTACATTGCCATTACCGGTAATTCTTTTTACTGATAACGGGGTGGTAACATTTATGTCTAGTGAATTCCATCACGATACCGAAGGGCAATACGTGGTAGAAAAAGACGGGATGCGCTTTGTGAATTATCACGAAGATATTTACAAATTAGATGCTGCTGCCGAGAGCGTAGAGTTTGATGAGAAGCATAATGTTATAAATGCCAGTAAACCCTGGGATTTTTCTATAACCAAGAATGTAGCCGCAATGCTTTTAACGGTTATTTTAATGTTGGTATTCTTCTTTGGATTGGCCGGGCATCATAAAAAGAATAAAAATGCTCCTGCAGGCTTCAATAATATTTTGGAAACCTTAGTGCTTTTCGTAAGGGATGAGATTGCAAAACCTCAAATTGGCGAAAAAAAATATATGAAGTTTATGCCGTTTTTGCTGACCGTATTCTTCTTTATCTGGATTACAAACCTTTTAGGTTTGTTGCCTGGTGCAGCCAACGTAACAGGAAATATTGCGGTGACTGTTTCTTTAGGACTTTTTACCCTCGCTTTAATATTGATTAATGGAAATAAAGATTTCTGGAAGCATACTTTATGGATGCCAGGGATACCTACTTTCGTTAAGCCTATTTTAGCAGTAGTAGAGGTGCTTGGTTTAATTATTAAGCCAGTAGCGCTAATGATTCGTTTGTTTGCGAACATTACTGCGGGCCACATTATTATTTTGAGTTTAATTGGATTGATATTTATACTGGAAAGTGCTGGAGTAGCCGGGATTTCGGTTCCTTTTGCCCTTTTCATCACAATACTGGAATTGTTAGTAGCATTCCTTCAAGCGTTTATTTTTACAATGCTGTCTGCCCTGTTTATCGGAATGGCAGTTGCGGAACATGAACATCATTAATTTTAATTTTTAATTTCTATACTATGGAGTATTTACACATTGGACTTGCAGCTTTAGGAGCTGGTTTAGCAGTTGTTGGAGCCGCTATTGGCGTTGGTAAAATTGGCGGTGCCGCAATGGACGCTATTGCCCGTCAGCCGGAGGCTTCTGGAAAAATCCAGACTGCAATGATTATCGCTGCTGCACTTGTAGAGGGTGTTGCCCTTTTTGGAGTTGTTGCTGCATTATTAGGGGTACTTACAGTACCGGCTTAGTCCTAAAATTTAAAAGCCTGTTCGTAACGGTTGGTTGCGAACAGGTTTATTTTAATGATTGAATAAGTAAAATATTATATAAATAATTATGGATTTAATTACTCCTGAAATTGGACTGTTGTTCTGGCAAACCATCGTATTTTTAATACTGATGCTTATTCTTGCCAAATTCGCCTGGAAACCAATTCTTGGTGCGGTAAGAACCCGTGAAGAATCTATTAATGAGGCCCTTGCTTCTGCTGAAGATGCCCGCAAAGAAATGCAGAATCTTAAGGCAGATAACGAAAAGTTATTGCAACAGGCCCGTGCCGAAAGAGATGAAATTCTTAAGGAAGCTCGGCAGTTGAAGGAGAAGATGATTGCTGAAGCTGAAGGTGAGGCTCAGAAAAAGGCAGATACTATTGTAGCGAAGGCTAAAGAAAGCATCGAGATGGAAAAACGTGCAGCGATGGCCGATATCAAAAATCAGGTAGCTACACTTTCTATTGAAATTGCTGAAAAAGTAATTGGAAAAGAATTATCTACCGAGGAGAAACAACATCAAATGATAGACAAGATGTTGAATGATGCTACCTTAAACTAAGATATAATGAAAGGAACCAGGGCAGCACAACGTTACGCCAAAGCGATCTTAGACTTGGCAAAAGAGAAAAATTCCGCAGATACTGTTTTTACAGATATGCAGCAAATTTCTCAAACTATCGCCAAGAGTGCAGATCTTGCCGATATGCTTAAAAGTCCGGTTGTTAATTCATCGGTTAAAAAAGCCAGTTTAAAAGAAATTTTTAAAAATGCCGGCGAAATTACCCAGGGCAGTTTTGATGTGCTTATTGAAAACGGAAGGATTAATATTCTTGATCTTGTAGCTAAAAATTATATAGTTCGTTACAATACGTTAAACAAGTCTCAGGAAGCCATTGTAACTTCGGCTGTTCCGTTAACAGCAGAATTGGAAGAAAAGATTTTAGCCAAGGTTAAAGAATTAACCGGAACCGGTGCTAAGATTAAAAATGTTATCAATAAAGATATTATAGGAGGTTTTATTTTAAGGGTTGGCGATTTGCAGTATGACGCCAGTGTATCCAGAAACCTCAGTAGATTAAAAAGGGAGTTAACAAACAACTCATATATTTCGTCTATATAAAATTACCGGCCATAAACCTGTTTTTATACTGAAGTGTTTTTGGTCTTATTTATAAAATGCCCATAATGGGCTTTGAAAATTTTAATAAAAACAGTCACGAGATTATAGTGGCATTTTATCTTAAATAATTATGGCAGAAGTAAATCCTGCTGAAGTATCAGCAATATTAAAGAAACAATTATCAGGTTTTGAAAGCGGAGCCTCTTTAGACGAGGTGGGAACTGTGCTTACTGTTGGTGATGGTATCGCCAACGTTTACGGTTTAGCCAACGCGCAATACGGAGAATTGGTTCAGTTTGACAGCGGCCTTGAAGGAATGGTGTTAAACCTTGAGGAAGACAATGTAGGTATTGTTTTACTGGGACCCTCTAAAGGTGTTAGAGAAGGATCTGTAGTAAAAAGAACCGAAAGAATTGCTTCCATCAATGTTGGTGAAGGTATTGTAGGTCGAGTGGTTGATACTCTTGGAAGTCCAATAGACGGGAAAGGAGCTATTGAAGGGGAAACTTTTCAGATGCCATTAGAGCGTAAAGCCCCTGGTGTAATTTACCGTCAGCCGGTAACTGAACCATTGCAAACAGGAATCAAATCTATTGATGCGATGGTACCTGTAGGTAGAGGACAGCGTGAGCTTGTGATTGGTGACCGTCAAACCGGTAAAACTACTGTTTGTATTGACACCATTCTTAACCAAAAAGAATTTTATGATGCAGGAGAACCTGTACATTGTATATATGTAGCGATTGGGCAAAAAGCCTCAACCGTTGCGGGTATTGCAAAAGTGCTTGAAGATAAAGGTGCTTTAGCTTATACTACCATAGTTGCCGCAAACGCATCAGATCCTGCTCCAATGCAGGTTTATGCTCCTTTTGCAGGTGCAGCTATTGGTGAGTACTTTAGAGATACCGGTCGCCCGGCTTTGATTATCTACGATGATCTTTCTAAACAAGCCGTTGCATACCGTGAGGTATCTTTGCTTTTACGTCGCCCACCGGGACGTGAAGCTTATCCTGGTGATGTTTTCTTCTTACACTCAAGATTATTAGAGCGTGCAGCGAAAGTTATTAATGATGACGAGATTGCACAAAATATGAACGATCTTCCTGAATCCCTTAAAGGAAAAATAAAAGGAGGAGGTTCTTTAACCGCACTTCCAATTATTGAAACTCAAGCAGGTGACGTTTCAGCATATATCCCAACCAACGTAATTTCGATTACCGATGGTCAGATCTTCTTAACTTCAGATTTATTTAACTCGGGGGTTCGTCCTGCGATTGATGTTGGTATTTCTGTATCTCGTGTAGGTGGATCGGCGCAAATTAAGTCGATGAAGAAAGTTGCCGGTACTTTAAAATTAGACCAGGCACAATATCGTGAACTAGAAGCATTTGCTAAGTTCGGTTCAGATCTTGACCCTACAACTTTAAGAGTTATTCAAAAAGGTAAGCGTAACGTAGAAATCCTTAAGCAGGCTGAAAACGATCCGTACCCGGTAGAAGACCAGGTTGCGATTATCTATGCAGGTTCTAAAAACTTGCTAAGAGATGTACCGGTAGAGAAAGTAAAAGAATTTGAAAGAGATTATTTGGAGTTCCTTGATACTAAACACAGGGATGTTTTAGATACTCTAAAAGCTGGTAAATTAACCGATGAGATTACAGACACTCTTACTCAGGTGGCGAAAGAAATTTCAGAGAAATATAAGAAGTAGTATTGAGTATTGAGCTTTTAATAGTTAGAAACTAAAGTTCATATTTAAACTTTAAATAATTGTAGGTATCGAGTATTTTGTCTAAATACTCGATACTCAATACTAAATAAAATGGCAAACTTAAAAGAATTACGTAGCAGGATTACTTCGGTATCTTCAACGATGCAGATCACCAGCGCCATGAAAATGGTGTCGGCGGCAAAGTTGAGCAGGGCTCAGGATGCGATTACGCAAATGAGGCCTTATTCTGAAAAATTAACTCAGCTGTTACAGGATTTAAGTGCGACCCTTGATGATGATGCCAGCAGCAAATACGCCCAGGAACGCGAAGTTAAAAACGTTTTGGTTGTTGCTATTTCATCTAATAAAGGGCTTGCAGGTGCTTTTAATACTAATATTGTAAAAGGCGTTAGATATAAAGCCAAAAATGATTATAAGTCTAATAATTTAGCACTTTATACGCTTGGTAAGAAAGCAAACGATGTGCTTAAGAAGGACCACGAAGTTTATAAGAACAATAATGAAATCTTTGAAGACCTTTCTTTTGAAAACGTTTCAGAGATCGCTGAGGAATTAATGCAGTTGTTCTTAGATGAGAAATACGACAAGATCGTATTGGTGTATAATCAGTTTAAGAATGCTGCTACTCAAGTTGTGCAACACGAACAATTCTTGCCTATTGAGCAATTTGATACCGATGAAGAAAAACAACTGGATTACATTTTCGAACCATCAAAGATCGAAATTGTAAAGGAACTTATTCCTAAGTCTTTAAAAATGCAATTGTTTAAAGCCCTTCGGGACTCATTTGCTTCAGAGCACGGCGCACGTATGACGGCGATGCACAAAGCAACAGATAACGCTAAAGAGCTTAGAGACGATCTTAAACTGTCTTACAACAAAGCAAGACAGGCTTCTATTACCAACGAGATCCTCGAGATTGTTGGTGGTGCCGAAGCATTAAATGGATAAAAGTATTTAATAATATTCCGGAAGTAATTCCGTTCTAAAAACCCGTAAGTTAACTACGGGTTTTTTATTTGGTATGCGTTTTGTTTTTGTATTTTTAAACATCAAACTTTCTATTATGAGGAAACTACTTTTTTTATTCAGCAGTATATTCGCTTTAAGTCTTGTTACCGGTTGTGGTAGCAATAAAGAACTTCAGGAGCGAGCTCCCGCCCAGTTTCAGGATATATATTATACACAGGATGAAAATGGTTTAGATCTTAATATTCCTGTTGCGGCTATTCAGGATAATCGTGTGAATTTGGAAAGTGTTTATTTTAGAGGAATGAAATCTCCCCTGGTTCAGGATAGCGAACAAACCAATCTTTTTACGGCAAATTTTAGCACAAATGGGATGGATATAATGAGTTCTGATCCTGCGGAAGAAAACAAAAACAGGGTTCCACAGAAACCTGAGAAAATGCCTTTTGAAATTGAAGACGATGAAGCTATTCTCATATTTGCGCAAAACGATAAAACCAAATATTATAAATTAACAGGAATAAAAGAGCAAAACTAAGCCTTAAATCTAATTTTCCCTCCTGTTGAGTACCTTTAAGAAACTCTTTCAGCAAACATTTGTCTACGGCCTCGCTACGGTGTTGCCGCGTATGCTTAATGTTTTATTAATACCGCTTTATACCCACGTTTTACCGAAAGAAGAATATGGCGAAGTTTCAATAATCTTCGCCTATTTTGTATTTTTTAATGTTATCCTGGCTTACGGGATGGAAACCGCCTTTTTCAGGTTTTACAATAAAATGAAAAATAGTAAGGAGGTTTTAAGTACTTCCGGCTGGTCTATTGTTGCTACTTCTTTAGTGTTTTTCGCAGCGGCATTTTTAATGCAGGATTTTATTGCTGAAATGGCCAGTATTCCGGTTAAATACATTCAACTCGTCATTTGGATTCTATTTCTGGACGCGCTGGTGATTATCCCGTTCACCTGGTTACGGGCAGCTGAAAAACCTATGCGTTTTGCTATAATTAAAATTATAAATGTTTGCATAAATCTTGGATTAAACATCTTCTTTTTACTATTCTTAGGAGATCTGGCCGAAGAAAATTCAGTTTTTCACAGTATTTATGTACAAGATTTTGAGATCAGTTATATCTTTATTTCCAACCTGGTGGCCAGCGGTGTCACGCTCTTAATTATGCTGCCTTTCTATTTTAAAATAGATTTCAGCTTTAATATCAAGCTTTGGAAATCCATGATGTCTTATGCGTTTCCGGTCTTAATCGCCGGACTTGCTTTTTCAATAAATGAAGTTTTTGACAGGATAATGCTTGATTATCTGCTTCCACAGGATATAGCTCGAGAGGAAATTGGTGCTTACGCGGCCTGTTATAAATTGGCTTTGTTTATGACGCTTTTTGCAACGGCTTTTAGATTGGGTATAGAGCCCTTTTTCTTTAGCCATGCTGAAGCTAAAAACGCCCAAGAAACCTATGCGATAATCACCAAGTATTTCGTGGTTTTTGGTAGTTTTATTCTTATTGCCGTAATCGTCTTTATAGATTTTTTAAAAGAACTTTTAATTCAGGATAGCTCCTATTGGGAGGCAATGCATATTGTACCTCTTATTTTATTAGCAAACCTTTTCCTGGGGATATACCACAACCTTTCGGTTTGGTACAAAATTACAGATCGTACCCGGTTTGGGGGCTACATTTCAGTAGTTGGTGCTTTATTTACCCTTGCGCTCAATATTTTGCTAATTCCGATTATTAGTTATACCGGTTCTGCGATCGCAACTTTGGTGGCTTACGGGGTAATGATGCTGCTTTCTTATTTCTATGGAAGAAAATATTATCCCATTCCTTATAACGTTAAAAAAATAGGCGGCTATTTAATGCTTTCCGTCTTATTTTCGGTATTTTCATTTTATGTTTTCCGCGGAAATTATTTCGTGGGAATTAGCTTATTAATCATATTTCTTGGAACGGTATATGTTTCTGAAAGAAAAGAACTTGTCAAAATTTTACAATCTTAACTATGCAAGTAAAGATCATCAATAAATCGGCACATAAACTGCCGCATTACGAAACTGAAGCTTCAGCAGGAATGGACCTTCGTGCCAATATTTCCGAAGCGATTACGTTAAAACCTTTGGAGCGTACCATTGTGAAAACCGGGCTTTTTATCGAACTTCCGGTAGGTTATGAAGCCCAGGTAAGACCAAGAAGTGGTCTTGCAGCTAAAAAAGGAATTACTGTACTTAATTCACCCGGCACCATCGATGCCGATTATCGAGGGGAAATTGGGGTAATTTTAGTGAATTTGTCCAACGATGAATTCACCATAGAAAACGGCGAGCGCGTCGCTCAAATGGTCATTTCCAAACACGAACATATTTCGTGGGAAGAAGTTGAAGTGCTAGGGGAAACCATCCGTGGTGCTGGTGGCTTTGGAAGTACGGGAAATAAATAAGAATATAATTTAGCCGGTTAATACCGGTTGTGCGGAAAATTAATATGAATAGGGATTTTCAAGAATTGAAGATCACAAAAACTAAATAAATGAAAATTATAGTACCTATGGCGGGTCGTGGTTCACGACTTCGTCCTCATACCTTAACCATACCAAAACCTTTAATTCCCGTAGCGGGAAAACCTATCGTGCATCGTTTGGTAGAAGATATTGCAAAAGTTCTTAACCAACCTATAGATGAAATCGCTTTTATTCTTGGCGATCCTGCGTTTTTTGGAGAAGACGTAGTAGCAAGTTTAAAAGATTTGGCAAAGGGCTTAAATGCGAAAGCTTCAATCTACAGGCAAGATCAACCTTTGGGAACCGGTCACGCTATTATGAGCGCCAAAGAATCGCTTTCAGGTCCTGCTGTGGTTGCTTATGCGGATACATTGATAAAAGCTGATTTTAAACTGGACAAAGATGCCGATGGCGTGATCTGGACTAAGAAAGTAGATAATCCCGAAGCTTTTGGCGTAGTGAATCTTAACGAAAAAGACGAGATTATAGAATTGGTTGAAAAACCTACAGAATTTGTAAGCGACCAGGCCGTTATTGGTATTTACTATTTTAAAGATATTGCGGTTCTAAAAGAGAAATTGGAAGAAGTGCTTAATGAAAACCTAATGCACGGCGGCGAATACCAGATCAACGATGGTATCAAGAAAATGATGGCTGAGGACAGAGTTTTCAAAACCGGAACGGTAGACGAATGGATGGATTGCGGGAACAAAAACGTAACCGTAGAAACCAATGGCAGAATGCTGAATTTCCTCCACCAGGATGGCGAAAAATTGATTTCAGATTCTGTAAAAATCACTAATTCTGAAATAACCGAGCCTTGTTATATTGGCGAAAACGTAGAATTGGTGAATGCCAAAATTGGGCCTAATGTTTCTGTTGGGGACGGAACAAAAATCACCGATGCTGAAATAAAAAACAGCTTAATCCAAACTTTTGCTGAAGTAAAAAATGCAAAACTTGATAACGCGATGATCGGGAATTTCGCGAAATTCAACGGCAAATTTACCCAGATCAGTATTGGTGACTATTCAATTTTAGAATAAGCTTGCTTGAGAGGTTGTATGAAAAGTTTTAAAATCGTCATCCTGAATTCATTTCAGGATCTAAAATATTGATAGTTAAAAAGATGTTAGAGGCTGAAATAAATTCAGCTTGACAAAACGAGACTTTTCAGACAGCCTCTTTATTTCATTTTTGTCCTGATAATTTATTTATGAAAAAGAACTTCTTCATTATTGCTGTGCTTTCAGGAGCTTTATTGACTTTTCAGGGGAGTTTTGCCCAGGAAGAGGAAGTTGTGCTAGAAGATGTAAATCAGGACGATCTTGGCAACGTAACCGACGAATTTCAGGAGCAATTCTTTGAAGCCTTAAAACAGAAAGGCATTGAGAATTACGAAAAAGCTATACTTGCATTAGAAGAATGCCAAAAGTTAGAACCTGGTAATCCGGTGGTGTATTTTGAAATGGCCAGAAATTATAATGAATTAGAGAATTATGATAAGGCGATTGCAAACCTTGAAAAAGCCCATCAGTTAGCCCCAGAAAGAGAAGATGTTTTAAATGAACTTTATAAAAGCTACACCCGGGCGCAGCAATATAATGCTGCTATAGAAACCCTGGTAAAACTTCAAAAGTTTGACGATGATTATAAAGAAAAGCTTGCCAATATTTATTTACTGAATCAGCAGTATGACGAGGCATTGCAAACTATAGATGAACTAGACCAACAGGAAGGCCCCAGCACTTACCGGAATAAATTACGAAGACAAATTTTTGCCCGCACCGGTGATACCGCGGCACAAATAGAAAATCTGGAAGAAAGTATTAGAAATAATCCTGAAAACGAACAGAATTATCTCAACCTCATTTATATCTACAGCGATTTAGGGGAAAATGAAGAAGCTTACAATACTGCACAGGAATTATTAGCTGCAAATCCTGGATCAAGCCTTGTACATTTGGCACTTTATAAATTTCACCTGGAAAGGGAAGAACCAGAAGACGCTGTAAATTCAATGAAAATTGTTTTTGAAAGTGAAGAAATAGATCCCGAATCTAAATTTAAAGTACTAAATGATTTTCTGCTTTTTGTAGATAATAATCCAGAATTTGAAGAGGAATTAATGGAGGTAAGCAAAATGCTTAGTGAACGTGAGAATGCTCCAAAACTCTATGGCCAATTGGGGCAATATTATTTAAATAGAGGTGAAATTGAAGAGGCGCTTAATTTTTTTGAAGCCGGGCTGGCAGAAAGTACCGAAGATTTTCAGTTCGTTAAAAATACTATTTTATTGCAAATAGAGTTAGAAAAGTATAAAGAGGCCCGGGATTTGAGTAAGGAAATGCTAGAGGTATTTCCCGCACAGCCTGTTTTGTTTTTATTACAGGGAATTGCTTTAAATCAACTGGAAGAATATCGGGAAGCCATAGAAATACTTACATTTGGCCTGGATTATTTAATAGATAGTCCCAAAATGCAGGTAGACTTCTATACCCAATTAAGCAGATCACATGAAGCACTGGGAGAAGAAGAAAAATCGGTTGAATTTTTGAAGAAGGCCGAAGCATTAATTAAAGAAATTGAATAGATGTATAGAAAGATTTTAGGATTGGTATTGTTAAGCCTTTTTGTTGTTTCCTGCGGAAGCCGAAGGGGAGTAAAAGGGATTGCTACTAAAAATGCCGAAGCCGCTAATATTATAGAAAGTCATTATAATTCTGAAACCGATTTTAAAACTCTTAGCGGAAAATTAAGAACGGTTTATCAAAGCGAAGAACGCACCCAATCGGTAAATCTTAGTTTTAGAATGGAAAAAGATAAGGCGATTTGGATGAGTGCTTCAGTGCTGGGATTCCCGGTGGCAAAAGCCTATATTACCCCTTCTCGAGTGAGCTACTACGAAAAAGTGAGTCAAACTTATTTTGATGGGGATTTTAGATTGTTAAGTGATTTGTTGGGAACACCTTTAGATTTTCAAAAACTTCAAAATTTGCTAATAGGGCAGGCAATTTACGATCTTAGGGAAGAAGAATTTGAATTCTCTCAAACAGCCAAAGGCTTTCAATTTATGCCTGCTGAAGAAGGATTAATAAAGAAAATGTTCCTGTTGAATCCCAAAAATTTTAAAACCGCTGCCCAGCAACTGGCGCAAACCCAGGAGAATAAAAGTGTAACGGTAACTTATTCAGATTTTCAGGAAGTAGAAGGAAAAATTTTCCCAGAAGAAATAAGGATTATTGCCAACGAAGCCGGTAGAAGTACAAGAATAGAACTTACTTACCGTTCACTGGAATTCGACCGCGGAGAATTGAGTTTCCCGTTTGATATTCCGTCAGGTTATGAAGAAATTAGTTTATAATGAAGCTTAAGCAATTTTCTGAAATTTTATTTTGCATTGGTTTTTTACTGCTTTCCGCAGGGAATTTGTCAGCTCAAACAACTCGTGAAACCCTTGAGAAAAAACGGATAGAACTTCGAAATGAAATTCGTAGAATTAACGAACTAAGAAGCAGTAATAAGCAAAAGGAACGTTCGGTTTTAAGTCAGGTAGAAGACCTGGATCAACAAATAAGAAGTACAGAAAACTTAATAAAAGTAACCAACCAGCAGGCGAATCTTTTAACCAATCAAATTAGTGCCAATACCAATAAAATTTCCCGACTTAGGCAAGAATTGGAACAGCTTAAGGAAGATTATGCCCGGATGATCGAGAAATCTTACAAAAGTAAATCTACCCAAAGCAGGATAATGTTTTTACTTTCTTCAAAAAACTTTTTGCAAGCTTATAAGCGCCTGCAGTATATGAAGCAATATACAAACTACAGGAAACAACAGGGAGACGAAATTCAAGCGCGTACAGAAGAATTGCAGCAGCTAAACGCCAATCTAGCCGATCAAAGGGAAACCAAGGATGCACTTATTGCCGAAAACAGGCAAACCCGTGCGCAATTGGAAAAAAACAAAAAGGCACAGCAGGATTTAATGCAGAATATTAGAAGTAAAGAAGGTGAATTCGCGGCACAGATTAGACAAAAACAACAGGAAATAAATAAAATAGACGCGCAAATTGAGAAAATGATTCGTGAGTCTATTGCGAAATCCAACGAAGAAAGCGGTTCTGCTGAAAGGGATGTTTACGAGTTAACTCCTGCAGCAAAAGCGCTTGCAGCCGATTTTGTTAAGAACAAAGGCCGTTTGCCCTGGCCGGTGAGATCTGGTGTTGTTACTTCCCGTTTTGGAAGGCAACCGCACCCGGTGGTAAAAACTATTTCCATTAATAATAACGGGGTAAACATCGATACCGATCCAGGTGGAAAAGCCCGTGCTGTTTTTAATGGTATGGTGAGTGAAGTGCAAGTGCTAAAAGGGGCAAATAAAGCCGTAATGGTGAGGCACGGAGATTACATTACTATTTACGATAACCTTGAACAAGTTTTTGTAAAAAAAGGAGATGTGGTAAATACAGGGCAGGAACTTGGCGCAGTTGCTACTAGCCGGACTTCAGGGAAAACTACCTTACATTTCCTGATTTATAAAAATATGCAGAAGATGGATCCGGCAGATTGGATCCTGGAAATGTAGTTTTTAAGATTTTTAGCTTCGGTTAGGTTAGATAGAATGGTTAAAGTCCATACTACTCATGTTTTTTAACCGATTACCTTAACAAATATAGTATACTAATAATTTTATTTAGAGTAAGGCTTCATTTACAAAATCCAAACGGTTAGTCTTTAAACAAAGCTTTAAGTTCTGTGGCTTCGTTGGGTTTCATTTTACCGGCGAGTACGAGGCTAAGTTGTTTTCTTCTTAAAGCGGCATCGTAGCGTTGTTTTTCGAGCTCTGTTTCGGGTTCTAAAGGTGGTACGGCAACAGGTGCACCTGTTTCATCTACGGCTACAAAAGTATAAATAGCTTCATTGGCTTTAGTTCGGTTTCCGCTTTCGCGATCTTCTACCCAAACATCGATAAAGATTTCCATAGAAGATTTAAAAGCACGGGAAACTGCTGCTTCTACGGTAACAACACTTCCTAAAGGAACGGCTTTATTAAAGGCAACGTGATTTACCGAAGCGGTAACAACTATCCTGCGGCTGTGTCGCCTCGCGGCAATACTGGCAGCGCGATCCATTCGCGCAAGGAGTTCTCCTCCAAAAAGATTATTGAGTGGGTTGGTTTCACTGGGTAAAACCAAGTCGGTTAAAGTAGTTCTGGATTCTTTTGGGTGTTTTGCCTGCATTTTGCCAATTTTGGGCAAAAATAAGGTGCTTTGCGCAATTTACGGCTTAAAGAACTATTAAAGTTCCTGTACCAGTAACCACGCACCTTCGTTAGAAGATTTTACTTCGCGTAGCATATTTATGGCATCACGTCTTTTTTCGTGGCTGGCGTAAACAACCTGATGTAGACCATATCTGTTTTCGCCAAGTAGATGTGCTTTAAAACCTTCTTTTCTAAGTTCTGCGACCTTTGTTTTCGCATTTTCTTCTACGCGAAATGCACCGGCTACAATATGGTAATTTCCGGTTTGTTTAGCTACGTTAAAAGTTACGGCCGGTAAAGGATTATCAATTATAAAAGTAGCCTGCTGAATTTGCTCCTGAAGTTGTTCTTGCGCTTGTTGTTGCTCGGCAATATTGTGTTTAGAAACCTGGCTGCTATATATATTTAAACCCGCAAAGCCTGAAATTCCCAGGGCAATAAGACCAATAGCAGCATGCTTAAGATAAGCAGGTGATTTTCTTCTTTCCGGAGTGAAATGTATTGGAGCCTTTTCTTCAAGTTCTTCAACTTGCTTTTTATAAACTTCCCGACTAATCGCAGATGCTTTTACGTTTTCCAGGCCAAAAGAATCGGTTAGGTAATTTACCTTTTCAACAGGTTCAAATTGAAGTTTTTCTTCAGCATAATAAAAACGGCCAATATTTTCCAGTTCAACCTTTCCGTCTTCCTTAAAAGACTCTTCCAGTTTACCCACAAATTCAGTAATCTTATTAACCGCAGTGGAATAAGATACATTTTGTGTGGCAGCGATGTAGTTGGCTAAAAGTCCATCGTTCTTTTTTAATTGCGAATTAAAGGAAACTACCTTCTTGGGCGGATGTAAAACCTCACTTTCTTTGTCTATATAAGCCGGCTCTTTTTGGGAAAGGAAAGCCCCGAAACCGGGTAATATTACGCATTCGTAACGATAAAGTAAATCCTGGATGTAGTTAGCTATCTTCATTGCCGCAAAAATAAGGTGTTATTTTGAACCTCCTAAAGTTACCCAAAGAAATTTTATTAACAAACCTTTTTTTCTGTAATTTTAATGAAAATAGAATTATGTCTACTGAAGAGTTACAGTATGTCTTGGCGTTACAACACATTAAAAATCTGGGAGATACCCTTTCGAAAAAATTAATCAGGCATTTTGGATCGGCAAAAAATGTATTACAGCAAAAGAAGCAAACTTTGCTTAAAATTGATGGAATTGGTATTGCCCGATTGAAAGACTTCTTTGATGCTTCCCACCTAAAAGCAGCCGAACAAGAGCTGAAATTCATTGAAAAGAACAATATTAAAACGCTTTATTTTAAAGATGAGCGCTATCCTGAAAAATTAAAACATTGTATAGACGGCCCGGTATTGTTGTTCCAGCGCGGAAATATCAATCTAAAGAAACAGAGAATTATTAGTGTGGTGGGAACCCGAAAAATCACTCAAAGTGGAGTTGCATTTTGCGAAAAATTCATTGAAGAATTAAGTCCGTTAAATCCGGTTATCGTCTCGGGTTTTGCATACGGAGTAGATATTACAGCGCAAAGAGCGGCTATCGCCAATAATTTGCAAACCATTGGTTGTTTGGCGCACGGGTTCGATCAGATTTATCCCAAAGTGCATCATAAGTATGTGCCTTCAGTTGAAGAAAACGGTGGTTTCTTTACCGATTTTTGGAGCAGCGATGATTTCGACAGGAATAATTTTTTAAAAAGAAACCGAATAATCGCCGGTCTAAGCGAAGCAACTGTGGTGATAGAAAGTGCCGAAAAAGGCGGTTCGCTGGTCACTGCCGATATTGCCAATTCCTATAACCGGGAAGTTTTTGCTGTTCCGGGAAGACCTTCAGATAAATTGAGCAAAGGCTGCAATAATTTAATAAAATCGCAAAAAGCGCATCTGTTGAATTCCGCCGCAGATTTGGTTTATATGCTTAACTGGCAACTGGAGGAAGCTGCGAAACCGGTACAAAAACAATTATTTATAGATCTTGATGAGGAGGAAAATAATGTGTTCGGATTTTTGCAAAAGGAAGGGAAAGCCCAGTTAGACAGCATTGCACTAAACTGTGACTTTCCCTCTTATAAAACTGCGGGTATTTTAATTAATATGGAATTAAAAGGCGTGGTGCGCCCATTACCCGGTAAATTATTTGAATTAATCTAGTAACCTACTTTTGTTCTAACTCTATTAATAACCTCATTGGCCACATTCCTGGCTTTTTCGGCGCCAACTTCCAGGGCTTTATCCAATTCTTCCAGGTTATTCATATAATATTCATACTTTTTTCTTGGCGTTTCAAACTGCTCTAAAAGTACTTCGTATAAGGCTTGTTTTGCGTGTCCGTAACCAAAGCCTCCAGCTTCATAATTCTTTCGCATTTCTGCAATTTGTGCTTCAGAAGCTACTAATTTGTACAAGTTGAAAACATTGCAGGTATCAGGATTTTTAGGTTCTTCCAAAGGCGTACTATCGGTTGCGATAGCCATAATTTGTTTCCTGAGTTTTTTATCGGTGACAAAAAGATTTATCGTGTTACTTTTAGATTTACTCATTTTGGCACCATCAGTGCCCGGAACGTACATCGTGTTTTCTTGAACTTTTGCTTCAGGAATTACAAAAGTTTCGCCCATTTTTGAATGAAAACGGGAAGCTACATCTCGCGTAATTTCCAAATGCTGAAGCTGGTCTTTTCCTACCGGTACAATTTCGGCATCATACAACAAAATATCTGCGGCCATTAGCATTGGGTAAGTGAAAAGTCCGGCGTTTACATCTTCTAACCTATCTGATTTATCTTTAAAAGAATGCGCCAGAGTTAAGCGTTGATAAGGAAAAAAGCAGCTTAAATACCAGGAAAGCTCTGCCGTTTGCGGAATATCGCTCTGGCGGTAAAATACCGTCTTTTCAATATCAATTCCACAAGCCAGCCAGGTTGCGGCCACAGAGTAAGTGTTATTTCTTAAAGTTTCGGCATCTTTTATTTGGGTTAGCGAATGCATATCGGCAATAAAAATAAAAGAATCGTTATCGGGTTTATTGGCCATTTCTATAGCCGGTAAAATTGCTCCCAATAAATTTCCCAGGTGGGGAGTTCCTGTGCTTTGTACTCCTGTAAGAATTCTGGACATCTGCTTTTTCTGTTTTCTGCAAAGGTACTTTTTTTACCGAATTCCCTCGGTTCAATTTAGTACTTTTGGTTCCTATGAGCATTCTACGCACAATACTTACTTTTTTATGGAGAATCTGGTTTTATATTCTTCTGGTATTACCAATTTTAGTAATGTTCCCCGTGCTTGTTGTTTTCTCTTCTTCTGAAAGACTTTATCCTAAATATTATGTTTGCGCCCGTATTTGGGCTAAATGTATCTTATACGGAATGGGTTTTTATCCTGAAATTAAAAGGATGCAGCAACTTGACCCGAAGAAGAATTATATGTTGGTGGCCAACCACACTTCTATGATAGACATTATGATGATGCTGGTAATAATTAAGCAACCATTTATTTTTGTTGGAAAGAGGGAACTTGCTAAAATTCCGGTTTTTGGTTTTTTCTACCGGAAAACAAACATAACCGTAGATAGAAATTGCGCTAAAAGCAAACAGCATGTAGTGACCGAGGCCCGAAGAAGATTAGATATGGGAATGAGTATTTGCATTTTCCCTGAAGGCGGAGTTCCTGAAGATAGATCGCTTGTTTTAGATACTTTTAAAGATGGTGCATTTAGATTGGCAATTGCGCACCATATCCCTATTGTTCCGATAACTTTTTACGATAATAAAAAGCGATTTTCCTATAAGTTCATTTCCGGTGGGCCGGGAAAACTCAGGGTGAAAATCCAAGAATTCATTAGCACCAAAGAAATGCAGCCGGGTGACAGGAGGGAGTTGAGAAACCAAACGCGGCAGGTAATTTTTGAGGAGCTCACTAAAGATTTGGAGAAAAAAAATCCTTCAAAATAAATATTCTGAAGGATCTAATTCATTTCATAGGTGTTAAAAATTAAAACTTATCCCCGAATATATACCAAAGTAAAACGGTCTAACGCCTGGAGCATCATCAAAAGTATCTAGCTGATATTTAAAGATCGGTTCTAAATTCAGCATAAAACTGTCGGTAATTTTATAATCCAGCCCCACGCCAACATTTGTGCTAAAGCTAACTTTATTGATGTTATTGGCTTCGCCAATTCTGGTGTTCTGATTATTGGTATTTACCTTTATACTGTTTTCATCTAAAAATAGGCTACTTCCTCCTGCAATTAGGTTAAGACCAATTTTACTGTCAATAAGATTATATTCTATTTCTAATGGAATTTCAATAAAACCGAACTGCTGATTGATCTCTCCCGGTAATGCCATATTATTGACAGAGGAAAAGTTAGAATTATTGTCACTATCAATATTGCCGGGAAGACCGCTTGGAGCCGCATTTTCTAATTGAACATTGTTCCCTGAAGATTCATAATTTATAGAACTAATAGTATTTGGATTTAATGAGGCAGAAAAAACGATGTCTTCTACATTATAGCTCATTGCTACCTTAGAAATCCCACTTCTTATCTTTATTTTTTCTGATATTGAATAAGCTAAATTCATACCATAGGCCATACTTACCTGGGAGCTGGTATTATTACTGGAAAATTGAGGGTCTATAGCATTCCCGCTGCCTATATTGTCATAAAAAACAGGAGCCGCAAAAGTGCTTAACCTAAGTTTCTTTTTAGAAGCTTCAGCAATAAGTTCTTCTTCCTTATCGAGATTTTTTTCTTCTTCTATTTGTGCTAATTGTTCTGCTATTTCAAGGCTGTCTTTGAGGGAAATCGCTTCTTCTTTTTCATTATTTTCTTTACTGTTTTCGGCGATTGCTTCAGGCTTCTGTTCGTTTTTTGATTTTGGATTGATGAAATCCTGATTTTGAATTTTTTCTTCTTCTGAATCTTGATGATCTTCTCCCACTATTGCTGAATTTTGCTCATTTAATTTACCTGCGGTATTTTCTGAATTTTGTTCTTCAGCTGAATCATTAGAAGTTTTTATGGCTTCTGAATTAGTATTTTCTGAAGCTATAGCCGAATTGTTATTAGCTGATGAGGTGTTGGCACCTTCAGCAGTTGAATAAGCAGCTTCATTAACATCTTTCAAGATTTTTGAAGCATTTATAAACTGTTCGTTTTTATTGATTTCGGGTAAATTTATTTGGGGTTTTGCAGTTTCTTCTACTTCAAAAACTACTTTGGTATTGGTAAAATTATTTTGACTAAAAAAATAACCGCCAAGCATTAAAGCTAAAACCGCGGCCACACCGCCAACTTTAAACCATAACGGAATTATAAAAGGCTTTTTCTTATCTTTCTCTTGCAGTTTGCCAGCAATATTATCCCATAACTCAGGTCGCGGTTCGGGGGCAAAATCCCTGAACTTTTCCTGGTAGAGCCGGTCTATGTTCTTTCTTTCTTTCATAGTGATTGCACCTTATTATCGTTGAGGTGGTTTTCTATTTTTTCTTTCAAAATATTCCTGGCGCGGGCCAGATTAGATTTTGAACTTCCAACACTTATGTTTAGCATATCGGCAATTTCTTTGTGAGAAAACCCGTCTAACGCATAGAGGTTAAAAATTTGTCGGTAGCGTTCAGGTAACTTATGAATGCTTTCTAATAGAAAATCGGTAGTAATTTCTTCGTCATCAATTTCAACTACTGGATCTTCCAGTATATTCTCATTAATGATTTCAAAATATTTTTCTTTTCGGTGCTTTTGTAGGGTGGTATTTATCACAATTCGTTTCATCCAACCTTCAAAAGATCCCTTGTCTCCATATTGATCTATTTTATTGAATATGGTCATGAAACCATCCTGCAGGTTGTCTTCGGCCTGCTGGTAGTTATTAGAATACTTAAGGCACAGGCCAAAAAGTTTACCGGAGTACATACGGTAAAGCTTTTCCTGTGCCCTAATATCCTGTTTTTTACACTGAAGTATGAGTTTTTCTAAACTCACTAACTTAGATTGTTATTCGTTAGTATTCTCTTGTGGGGTTTCCGGCTCCGGTTCTCCTACCGGAACATCAACGATTAAAAATTCCCCTTCGTCATTTTCATCAAAACCTGTAAGAAGCTTAAACTGGTAATTGTTATAGTCTTCACTGGTAATTCTTAGGTCTCTAATAGTTTTGGACTCATTTAAATCTCCTTCTTCTGTGCATTCTGTTAGATTGGCATCATAAGAAGTTACCGCATAAATTTCTATAACATAGATAGAGTCATTTTCTTCATCGATATATTCGTCGAAATCAAATGTGACGAAACTGTGGCAAGCGTTGGGCAACTCATAACTAACTTCCAGATCATAACTTTCGCCAATTTCAAAAAAACCAGGAAGATCTGCATCGGTTATTTTTGCGAAGTCATAATTTACATTCGGGCCGTCATCATTCGTATCACAACTGTAGATACTTACGGCTAAAATCATTAATAAAGCAATTCTTTTCATTTTAGATATATTATTTAGGGTTATCTATTTCATAGATGCAGCATGAATGAAAAGGTTGCGTCCGGAATCAAAAAAATCCCTCTTTTTAAGGGATTTTTAAGATTTGGTTATTTTTTACTTTTAAAATGCTAACAGGCTTAAGTGACGTTAGTCACTGATTTTAAGCTTCTTTGGCTACTTTTATAGCATTTTTAATTTTTTCTTCAAGTTCCTCCATTAAATCAGGATTGTCTTTTAGCAGTATTTTCACCGCATCACGACCCTGACCTAATTTTGTGTCTTCGTAGCTAAACCAGGAACCGCTTTTCTTCACGATCTCATAATCTACCCCAATATCTATAATTTCACCAATTTTAGAGATTCCTTCGCCATACATAATGTCGAATTCAGCCATTTTAAATGGTGGAGCTACTTTGTTTTTCACAACTTTCACACGAGTTTTATTACCCATTACATTGCTGTTGCTGTCCTTAATTTGCGTAGAACGTCTAATATCTAAACGCACCGAAGCATAAAATTTAAGGGCGTTACCACCGGTAGTAGTTTCGGGATTTCCAAACATCACCCCAATCTTTTCCCTAAGCTGGTTAATAAAGATTACGGTACAATTTGTTTTACTAATAGAAGAAGTAAGTTTTCTAAGAGCCTGAGACATTAAACGGGCGTGTAATCCCATTTTAGAATCTCCCATTTCTCCTTCAATCTCACTTTTTGGAGTAAGCGCTGCAACCGAATCTATCACGATAATATCTATAGCACCAGAGCGAATTAAATTATCGGTAATCTCTAAAGCCTGCTCCCCGTTATCGGGTTGAGAAATAATTAGGTTTTCTATATCTACGCCTAAGTTTTGAGCATAAGTACGGTCAAAAGCGTGTTCTGCATCAATAAATGCGGCAATTCCTCCTTTTTGCTGGGCTTCAGCTATTGCGTGTAATGTTAAAGTTGTTTTTCCTGAAGATTCCGGTCCATAAATTTCAATAACCCGTCCTCTTGGATATCCGCCTACACCCATAGCCAGATCTAAGCCTAAAGAACCCGTAGATATTGCATCTACATCGGCTACGGCCTGGTCACTCATCTTCATTACGGTACCCTTTCCGTAGGTTTTATCCATTTTATCCAGGGTAAGCTTTAAGGCCTTTAATTTTGCTTCTTTTTCTTTATCGTTGCTCATAATTTGAATAATCTATTTAGAGAGTTGCTAAATTACTATAAGTTTTGCTGCATCACAATTTTATATGCGCGGCTTTTGTATATTTACTTTTCTAGGGAGATTTAAAACAGTTTTACCCTTACGCTTAAGTGTTTTAAATTTTTTACATTGTGCCTTGCGGACTTGCTCCGGGCTATTTTACTTAAACAGAAATTTAAAAATTAACCCTGCCTATGAGATTTTTGAAAAAGAGTCTGTTTACGCCTGGTTTTGGTACTTCAGTTATTATTTTGCTGAATGTAAACTGCCGGGTAGATGGTGGCTAGAATTTAAAAATCTAATTTATGAAGCAAAGTAAAAAAGATTACAAACCGAATTAGCCACACAAAAAATACCCTGGGAAATCACTTTTCAGGGCATTTTTTCTTCCTTGAAATTTAAACGTATCTTTGCAAAAATTTTTCTTTAACCTTAACATTAGTATAGCATGCAACTGTACAATAAATTAAGCGCTAAAGAGAGGGAAGCACTTATAGACGAAGCGGGAGAAGACCGTTTAACGCTCTCTTTTTATGCCTACGCCAAAATTGGCAATCCACACTTATTCAGAAATCATCTTTTTATCGCCTGGGACCACATGGACGTGCTTGGCCGCATTTATGTTGCGCACGAAGGGATTAATGCCCAACTTTCAGTTCCGGCAAAACGATTTGAAGAGTTTAAAGAATTTATAGATAATATTTATTTTCTTGAAGGAGTTAGGCTAAATATTGCCATAGAACACGATGCCAAGGCCTTTTTAAAATTGAAGGTGAAAGTGCGTAAAAAGATTGTAGCCGACGGGCTTAACGACAGTACTTTTGATGTAACTAATAAAGGGGTGCATGTAGACGCTCTCAAATTCAATGAACTTATTAACGATCCCAACACTGTATTGGTAGATATGCGAAATCACTACGAAAGTGAAATAGGTCATTTTCAGGGTGCGATTACCCCAGATGTAGATACGTTTAGAGATTCGTTGCCGATTATAGAAGATGACCTAAAAGATTATAAAGAAGATAAAAACCTAGTCATGTATTGCACCGGCGGAATTCGGTGTGAAAAGGCCAGTGCATATTATAAACACAAAGGTTTTAAAAATGTGTATCAGCTGGAAGGCGGTATTATTGAATACGCTCGCCAGGTTGAAAAACAAAAACTGGAAAATAAATTTATAGGAAAGAACTTCGTTTTTGATCATCGCCGGGCTGAGCAGATTTCAGATGAAGTGATTGCGCATTGCCACCAGTGCGGTAAAGCTTGCGATAAGCATGTAAACTGTGCTAATGAAGCCTGTCACCTGCTTTTTATTCAGTGTGAAGAATGTGCAGAGAAAATGGATAATTGCTGTTCTAAAGCCTGTCAGGAAATTGCCGCTTTACCTTACGAGGAGCAAAAAGCTTTGCGAAAAGGAAAGGGAAACAGCAATAAAATATTCAAAAAAGGACGTTCTGAAGTTTTAAAATATAAAAGTTAACACAGCGTTCTAAAAAGGGAGTGCCAATTAATATTGGTATATTTACTCGATAATCCAGATTTAATTGTTCTGAGGCTTTTCTCTGTTCTAATTAATATTTTTTGTATCATAACTCTCGGGATTACCCGAGGTTCTTGATTAGAAACTCAATATAAACCCAAAAGTCTGCAAAGCAATTTGCAAGACTTACAACATATAAATATTTATGGCTTGTAGCAGTTGCTCAACCAAAGACGGAACACCAAAAGGATGCAAAAGTAACGGGACCTGCGGTACAGATTCCTGTAATAAACTTTCTGTATTCGATTGGCTTGCAAATATGTCTATGCCCAATGGCATAGAACCATTCAATTACGTAGAAGTTCGTTTTAAAAACGGAAGAAAACACTTTTTTAAAAATGTAGAAAACCTAAGCCTAAGTATGGGCGATGCAGTAGCTGTTGAAGCTTCTCCCGGCCACGATGTGGGTATGGTAAGCCTTACCGGCGAGCTGGTAAGGGTGCAAATGAAAAAGAAAAAAGTTAAACCCGATAGCGAAGAAGTACTTAAAATTTACCGAAAAGCGACCCAAAAAGATCTTGATGTTTGGGAGGAAGTTCGGAGCAAGGAAGAAGCGATAAAGAAAAGAGCCCGCGAGATTGCAATTAGGCTAAATCTAAGTATGAAGATTAGCGATATTGAATTTCAGGGAGATGCTTCAAAAGCAACTTTTTACTATACAGCAGATGATCGTGTAGATTTCCGCCAGTTAATCAAAGAATTCGCAAGGGAATTCAATACCCGAATTGAAATGCGGCAAATTGGTCTGCGCCAGGAAGCTGCCCGACTTGGCGGAATTGGGTCTTGTGGTCGTGAACTATGTTGTTCTACCTGGCTTACCGATTTTAGATCGGTAAGTACTTCTGCAGCGAGATATCAGCAATTATCTTTGAATCCGCAGAAATTAGCTGGGCAATGCGGTAAGTTAAAATGCTGTCTTAATTACGAGCTGGATTCTTATCTGGAAGCTTTAAAGACTTTTCCACGAACAGACACGAAACTTTTCACTAAAAAAGGAACTGCGGTTTGCCAAAAAATTGACATTTTTAAAGGCGTGCTTTGGTATGCATACGAGGGTGAGTGGATGAACTGGCATCAATTAACAGCAGAACAGGCGAATAAAATTATAGCTTCAAATCGTAAAAAAGAAGACGTTGCGAGCCTTGAGGAGTTTGAAGTACAGCTTCAGTTAGAAGAAAAACGAGATTTCAATAATGTAGTGGGGCAGGATAGCTTAACGCGTTTTGATAAACCTAAAGGTCAGAATAAAAAAAGTAAGTCTAAAAAGCGAAGAAAACGTAAAGGAAAACCTTCGAATAATGCGTAAAGCAGTGTTTTTAATTTTTATTGGCGCTTTTGCCTTATTTGCTTCCTGTGATAAAAAGCGGGTTTATGATGAATATAAACCTATAACAGGGGGCTGGGAAAAAGATTCTACTTTGGTCTTTAATTTAGGAGAGCTTGATTCTTTGCAAAACTATAATCTGTTTCTAAACGTTAGAAATAATAAAGACTATAATTACAGTAACCTGTTTTTAATTACCGAAATGCGATTTCCGCAAGGAAAAGTTATTACTGATACCCTGGAATATGAAATGGCTGCGCCAGATGGAACATGGCTTGGTACGGGTTTTGGTGATGTAAAAGAAAGTAAACTCTGGTATAAAGAAAATGTGAGTTTTACTGAACCCGGCGAATATAAAATTGCCATAAAACAGGCAATGCGTAAAAACGACGAGGTTGAAGGAATAGAAAATTTAGAAGGAATTACTCACATAGGTTTTAGAATAGAAGAAAACCTGCAATAATTTTTGAATAAATGGCCGCAACACAAAGGAAGCAGCAAAAGCCCAAAACCAGCAAGAGATCTTATATAATTGGTTTTTGGACGATTTTTGGTATAGGTTTATTAGCTGTAGTTTTAATATTCTTACTGGCTGGCTGGGGCGCGTTTGGTAAGATGCCCGATTTTGAAGAACTCGAAAACCCTGAAACCAATCTCGCTACCGAAATTTTTTCTTCAGATGGAGAGACTTTGGGTAAATATTACAGTGAAAACCGTACACCTATAAAGTATGATGATCTTCCCGATCACCTTATTGAAGCTCTTGTAGCTACTGAAGACGAGCGTTTTTATAAACACGCCGGGATTGATGCAAAAGGTACACTTAGAGCTGCTTTTTACCTGGGAACCCGTGGTGGGGCAAGTACCATAACTCAACAGCTTTCGAAACTTTTGTTTACCGAAGATGTTTCTAATAATACTTTTGCCAGACTTTTGCAGAAAGTAAAGGAATGGAATATCGCTACACAACTGGAAAGACAATACACAAAAGAAGAAATTATTACCATGTATTTTAATAAATACGATTTTGTGTATCAGGCTGTGGGAATTCGCTCAGCCTCAAAAATTTACTTCGGAAAAGAAGCTAAAAACCTTAATATAGAAGAATCTGCGGTTTTAGTAGCAATGCTAAAAAATGCTGCTTTGTATAATCCGGTGCGTAGACCGGAATTGGTAAAACAGCGCCGGAATCAGGTTTTTGTTCAAATGAATAAAAACGGGTATCTCTCTGAACAGGAAAAAGATTCTCTTCAAAAATTACCTCTTACCCTTGATTTTTCTCCCGAAGGTCACGATGAGGGAATGGCGACTTACTTCCGTGTTTACCTGCAAGGATTTATGAGAGATTGGATTGAGAAAAACCCAAAACCCGATGGTACTGAATACAGCCTTTACCGCGACGGATTAAAAATTTATACCAGCATAGATTCTAAAATGCAGCAATATGCTGAAACTGCGGTAGAAAAACACATTTCCCACCTGCAGAAGGAATTTGACAGGCAAAATAAAAACAATAAAACGGCCCCTTTTCGGGATTTAGAACAGGATCAGATTAATAATATTGTAAGAAGCGCTATGCAACGCTCGGTGCGATGGAGAGAGATGGAAGATCAGGGGAAATCTGAAGAAGATATTCTGGCTTCTTTCGATAAAGAAACCAAAATGCGTGTTTTTTCCTGGGATGGAGTAAAGGACACGATTATGACACCTAAAGATTCAATCTTTTATTACAAAGGATTTTTACAGGCCGGTTTAATGTCTATGACGCCTCAAACAGGGGAAGTAAGAGCCTGGGTTGGTGGAACCAATTTTAAGCATTTTAAATACGATCACGTAAAACAAGGAAAACGCCAGGTAGGTTCTACCTTTAAGCCTTTTGTATATGCAACAGCTATAGATCAGTTAAAGCTATCTCCTTGCGATATGATGCCTAAAAATAAATTTACTATTGAAGCCGGGAAATACGGGAATATTAAAGATTGGTCTCCGGCAAATGCTAACGGCGAATATGAGGGGATGATAAGCTTGAAAAATGCCCTGGCGCAATCGGTGAATACCGTAACAGCCAGATTGATCGATAAAACAGGACCTGGACCGGTTTTAGACTTAGTAAAGAAATTAGGTGTTGATACCGAAAACTTTTCTGAAGGCCCGGCAATTGCTTTGGGTACCGAGGATATGAGTCTTTTTGAAATGGTTTCGGCTTACAGCACGTTTGTAAATGAAGGTGTGTATGTAAAACCGGTAATTGTAAACCGAATAGAGGATAAAAACGGAACCGTACTTTATCAACACGTGCCGGAAACGCGAGATGTGCTGAACAAAGAAGCCGCTTATGTAACGGTAAATATTTTAGAAGGTGTTACTCAAAACGGTTCAGGGGTTCGCTTACGCGGAACATATGCTAAAGAATTTGATCATTATAAACGTGGGGTAACCGGTTATCCTTACGATTTTAAAAATCCTATTGCCGGTAAAACCGGAACCACACAAAACCAAAGTGACGGTTGGTTTATGGGCATGGTTCCCAACCTCGTAACCGGCGTTTGGGTTGGTGCCGAAGATCGTGCGGTGCATTTTCCGAATTTAACTTACGGCCAGGGTGCTACTATGGCGTTACCAATTTGGGGAATGTATATGAAAGATCTTTATGCAGATGAAGAACTGGATATTTCACAAGATGCTTTTCCAAAACCCGATAACCTATCTATTGCAATAGATTGCAGCGAGTATAATCAGGAAAATCAATCTGAAACCGATAGTGTTCCTGATGAGTTAGATTTTTAAGATTTAGCAAAAATCTTTCGTTATTTTTCAGAAAAATATAATCTACCAGGCTAAAAGCATTGTAGCAGCATTTTTATTTTCGTATTTTTCGGTAAAATTAAATACCGATGATTAGAAAAACTGTAGCAAATGTAGAAGATGCTTTGCAGGGCGTAGAAGATGGTATGACGTTTATGCTGGGTGGTTTTGGCCTTAGCGGGATTCCTGAAAACGCCATTTCAGAACTTGTGTGTCTTAATGTAAAAAACCTTACTTGTATATCAAATAACGCAGGGGTAGACGACTTTGGCCTCGGACTTTTACTTCAAAAAAAGCAAATAGATAAAATGGTTTCTTCCTATGTGGGGGAAAACGACGAGTTTGAGCGGCAAATGCTTAGCGATGAACTGGATGTAGAACTAATTCCGCAAGGGACTTTGGCAGCGCGTTGCCAGGCAGCCCAACAGGGATTTCCCGCAATGTATACACCAGCCGGTTACGGTACCGAGGTTTCGCAATTTAAAGAAACCCGTGAATTTGATGGTAAAATGTATGTGCTGGAGAAAGCTTTTAAAGCCGATTTTGCTTTTGTGAAAGCCTGGAAAGGTGACAAAGCCGGAAACCTTATTTTTAAAGGAACCGCCCGTAATTTTAATCCGTTAATGTGTGGTGCTGCAAAAATCACCGTTGTTGAAGTTGAAGAACTGGTAGAACCGGGAGAATTAGATCCTAATCAAATTCATATTCCTGGAATTTTTGTTCAGCGTATTTTTGAAGGAAAGAATTACGAAAAACGCATTGAAAAAAGAACGGTTAGAAAGAAGTGATTTGAAGATATAGATTTCCGCCTTCGCGGAAATGACAAAATACAAGTTTATGTTAGATAAAGAAGGAATAGCAAAACGCATTGCAAAAGAGGTGAAAGACGGGTATTATGTGAATCTGGGAATTGGGATTCCTACTCTTGTAGCCAATTTTGTGCGTGACGATATAGAAGTAGAATTTCAGAGTGAAAATGGAATCCTGGGAATGGGACCTTTTCCTTTTGAAGGCGAAGAAGACGCCGATCTTATTAATGCAGGAAAACAAACTATCACCGCGCTTCCCGGGGCGAGTTTCTTTGATTCGGCAATGAGTTTTGGAATGATTCGCGGCCAACACGTAGATCTTACTATTTTAGGTGCTATGGAAGTTGCCGAAAATGGCGACATCGCCAACTGGAAAATACCGGGGAAAATGGTAAAAGGTATGGGTGGTGCTATGGATCTTGTAGCCAGTGCTGAAAATATTATTGTAGCGATGATGCATACCAACAAAGCAGGTGATTCTAAATTGCTTAAAAAATGTTCGCTGCCTTTAACCGGCGTTGCCTGTGTAACCAAAATTGTAACTAACCTTGCGGTTATTGAAGTTACTAAAAATGGATTTAAACTGTTGGAAAGAGCTCCCGGAGTAAGTGTAGAAGAAATCGAAAAAGCAACAGAAGGGAAGTTACTTGTAGAGGGTGATATTCCTGAAATGCAGTTATAAAAAAATCCGGCAGTAACTTTAAATTACTGCCGGAAAATATTTCTATTTTAAATCACATTAAGTTAGTGAAGTTGATTCAGCTTCAAGATCTACTAAGAAATCAATAGCTTCTTTTTGCGAAATAATTTTTCCACGCGTATTGGCCTGGGAGAAATAATCGTACCAACCTACTTTCTTTAAGTTCTCTTCCAAAGTTTCTACATTATCTATAGAAGGCATTTTCCAAACCGTAAAGTAGCGGTACTGGCTTCTGTAATTAGTATGTTCATCATTTAAAGCCCAGCCTAGATTTTCTACACCATTCTCTTTCAAACCGGTAATTCTATCCTGCATATTTTCCATGAGCTCCCGTCTTTTATCTTTAGACAGGTCTATCCACTTTCCGGTTACATTCCACATTTCAATATACAAATACATAATTTTATGGTTTTAATAGTTATATACTTCAAGTTAGTGAAAAAATTATGAGAAATTCTTTAGCTTAGGTTAAAATGCTCTGGAAATGATAAAACTCATAAAAGGTGATATTTTAAACATTTACAACCTCTGAAGCTTCTAATAACTTTTCCTGGCGTAGTTTTAGAATTACCTGGGCGATAGCCAGGACATCTTTCTCGCAGTAGCTAACAATACGATTAAGATCTTTATCATTATAAAACACATTTCTAACATCACTACCCGAAATATCATCTTTTGGCGACGGGATTTTCAATACATTGGTAAGCAATTTAAGGGAAGTAAAATGCTTATAGTCGCCAAATTTCCATAATTCCAGCGTATCCAGATGAGGAACTTCCCATGGCTTTTTTCCAAATAGATTGAGTTTTAAAGGCAGTGCATGGTCGTGAATTAACATCCTACGCGCGATAAATGGGAAATCGAACTCTTTACCGTTATGTGCACAAAGTAAATGCTGAGGTCTTGCAAAATGCTCATTTAATAATTCAGAAAATTGCTGAAGCAGGGTTTTTTCTTTATCTTTAAATGTGGTGAGCCTAAATGTCCTGTCCCCATTTTTAAAGCTGAAAAACCCTACCGAAATACATACAATCTTACCAAATTCTGCCCAAATTCCCGCACGGTCATAAAACTCTTGTGCGGTAAATTCATCTTTTCGTTGATAATGGGTCTTCTCTTCCCAAAGCAATTTTTTTTCTTCAGAAAGTTCATTGAAATTTTCAAATTCGGGCACGGTTTCAATATCGAGAAAAAGGATGTTCTCGAGCTTAATTGTTTGCAGCATCGTTTAACATTTTATAAGTCTCATCAATATACTTATAGAAATCTGGAGCGTGTTCTTCATCTTCCTCTTTTTTAATAAGGTTTTCCCCCAATCTTACAATAATTAAATCGTCTTCAGGGATAACAATAACATACTGCCCATGAATACCACGCATATAAAAAATGTCTTTTTCTTTATAATCACTCAACCAAAATCCATAACCATATTGCGGATTATCATCAAAACGGGGTTCGGTAGATCTGGCTACAAACTCTGAATCCAGAAGCTGTTGACCCTTCCATTTTCCTTTGTTTTTGTATAGTTTCCCGAACCTTGCAAAATCGCGTGCGTTGGAGGCGATACAGCAATAAGCTTTTTCCATTCCGCTTTCTTCACTGTCTAATTGCCAAAGCGCATCTTCTTTCATTCCCAGGGGCTTCCAGAAACTTTTACTTAAATATTCTGAAAGATTTTCTCCAGTGGCTTCTTCTATGACCATACCTAAAAGAATAGTGTTTCCGCTAAGGTATTTAAAGCTTTCTCCGGGGGTACCGGTAACCTGGAGTCGAAGAACCAATTCCCTTATGTTTTCGTCGAAATAAGCCCTCGCAGTCATCCCAAACGGATTATAATAGTTCTCGTTCCAGTTTAAACCTGAAGCCATAGAGGCCAAATCCCCAACTTTTAATTCTTTTTTAAACTGCGGAAAAAAGTCTGAAACCGGCTGATCTAAACTTGTAATGTAACCATCCTGAATAGCCTTTCCCAAAAGTGCTGAAACAATACTTTTAGCCATAGAAAACGAATTCGTCTTAGAATCAGGGCCATATTCCTGGTAATATTCTTCAAACCAAATACTATCGTTTTTAATGATTAAAAAGGCTGCAGTTTCCAGTTCTTCGTTTAATTCAGCAAGATCATCAGTGGGCGTTGCAGAGTTATAATTTGAATGTTCGGGCCACGCATCAGCTTCAGTTCCCGCTTCAATAAGTCGGTTGTCAAAATGGGGATAATCGTCTATAAATGCCGTTTTTTCACCCTGAAAATAAGTAGCCTGCATTCCGCGGAAAATATATCCAAAATCGAAAATAATAAGAATAATAACAGCGATTAGAAGTACAAAAATTACGGTTCCGGAAATTTTTAAAAATCTAATCATAAAGCTGAAAGTTTAGAACATTGAAAGTTGCGAAGTATTATTTTCGTGATTTAAAAGCCACTGTTTTCTATGTAAGCCGCCGGCATAGCCTGTTAAAGATCCGTCGCTGCCAATTACACGATGGCATGGAACAACCACCCAAAGCGGATTTTTCCCGTTGGCAGAAGCTACGGCCCTTATCGCTTTTTCATCGCCTAATTTTCTGGAAAGTTCCAGGTAGCTGCAGGTTTTTCCAAAAGGAATTTCACTTAAAGCTTTCCATACTTTTTGCTGAAAATCGGTGCCTTTTGGGCTTAGCTTTAAATTGAATTTCTCAAGATTTCCTTTAAAATAATCGTTTAATTGTTGTGCCGCCGATTGAAGAAAATCGGGGATTTCTTTTGAAGAAGAAATTTCTTCATCCAGAATCTGAATTGCAGAAACCCCGGCTTCGTCGCCACTAATTTTGGCTGTCCCGAGTGGAGTTTTCAGAAATATCTGATTTTGGTGACTCCGTGTTTTCTTCATTATCTTTTCTTTGAATTAATCCAAGGCGTTTTGCGCGTTTTTCCCAGTTTTGGCGGGCCAGCATCTGCATATCTTCAATACTGTCGCTCTCGTCCATAATTTCAAGGCCCAGCAAGGTTTCTATTATGTCTTCCATAGTTACTAAACCAACGGTATTTCCGTATTCATCTACAATCATGGAAATATGTCCCCTTTTTTGAACAAAATTCTCGAAAAGTTCGGGAATTGGCGTGTCTGCAGAACTCATAAAGATTTCCCTTTTTAGCTTGCTTAAAGGTTCAGGACCCCTATCGTCTATCATTTCTTCCAGTACATCATCTTTCAAAATAAAACCAGTTACATTGTTGGTTTTATTTTTATAAACGGGAATTCGGGAGAATTTAAGGTTTTTATGCGTACGGTGAAATTCTTCAATACTGGTATCTTCATCTTCTATAATGGCTACAGAATAGGGAGTCATTACATCTTTTGCTTTAACCGATCTAAATACGAGAAGGTTTTTTATAACCGTGGTTTCACTTTCATCGAAAACGCCTTCTTCTTCGGCAGCATCGGTAATTGCGGCGAACTCTTCTCTATTCATAGAAGATACGTGTGCCGATTTTCCTATTAATTTTGTTGTAAGCATCATAAGCCAAAGTATCCCAGCATACTTCAGCGGAAAAATCATAAAAGAGAGGGTTTTTGCTGTAAAGTTTCCCAAAGACTGCCAATAGGTAGCACCGATAGTTTTGGGAACTATTTCTGATAAAATCAAAATAGCCAGTGTCATTACTGCTGAAACAATACCAACGGCATTACCACCATCGCCCCAAACTTTTTCAGCCTGTACCCCCACTAAAATTGCTCCAACGGTGTGAGCAATTGTGTTCACAGTTAAGAGTGCGATTAATGGTCTGTCTATATCTTGTTTGAATTGTGCCAGGGTTTCAGCATAACCCTGCCCTTCCTGTTTTTTAACCTTAATAAACGAGGGTGTAAAACTTAATAATGCGGCTTCTAAAATGGAGCACAAAAATGAGAAAAAAATAGAAATTAACGCATAAAAAATAAGTAAGCCCATATTGGTTTTTAGTTGTTTGAAAGACTAATTTAAAGATAATTCTATCAATCTCTAATAAAGAAATGGTAAAACATAAAAAACAGCCCCAACCGATTAAGGATGGGGCAGGACAAATTGTATTTAGAAAGGTTTAAGCAGAAAGTTTCTCGCTAATTATTCGGTTCCATTTTTGGGCGACGATCAGCCTTTCTGAAGCATTGTTGTTGGCGTTATCGTCCTCATCATAAAAAATAATTTCGGTGAGTTTTTTGTTGTTTCTGTTTTCAGAAAGATCCAGGCTAATCCTTTTTATAAGCTGGGCATTATCTGGAAAAGGATGCGAACTTACTGTGGTATTTTTTATATAGCTAAGATCCAGTACCTGATGTTTCATATTGTTTGTAGGTTCTATAACCAGCAATTTCTTGGCTTTACTGTCTAACCCCAATAGCAAAGTAGCGGAAAGTTCAACAATATCGGTAGTTAAATTATTTTGATTGCTTAATTTTTTAAGGTTTTTAAGCCTGTTTTTCTCTTTGTTGTTTTGTTGCCAGATTAAGAATAATATTGGCAGCACGAAAACTGCTAACAGCCCCAGGCCTATTAGCGTAGATGCGGTGTCCATTTTTTAATTATTTAAGTGAAATTTTTCTTATTTGCCTTTTTAAAAGCTTTTTGAGTATGAAAAACATAAAAGTTTTTCAGAAGAATTCATTTCACCAGAAAAAATGAAAAGGATAGATATGTTGAAGTATTAAGTATCGCTGATCTAGAAAGTTAAAAAATGAATGCTTTTCAACAGAAATCTGTAATTCTTTTTTTGAAGTAAAAGCAGAAGCTAAATCACCCGAAAAACCAGTAAAATTTTCTTCTGAAAAAATATTTTCAGAAGTGATAATTTCAGCAAATAATACGGCCTGCTGATTTTGCTCAGCTTGCAGATAATCATAGTTTCGGGAATCGAGATTTACAACCGTAGCCGAAAAAGCAAAAACTTTATTACCGGTGCTATTTAAAAGCAGACCGAGTAATAAAGTTATAATATAGAAATTCTGATTTTTCATAAAATCAAATACCCCGATTTAAATTCACAAGGTATTAAGTTGACAAGAGAATTTTTTCAATCTTATCAAACAGCAAAACTAGCTAAAAATCAGATTAGAAAATGATAAATTTTAGTTATAAAATCAGGAAATTAATTTCACGGCATCTTTGGCAAAATAGCTTGCAATCATAGAAGCACCGGCGCGTTTTATGGCGGTTAATTGTTCTAAAACTACGGCATCGTGATCTAACCAGCCTTTTTCGGCTGCAGCTTTAATCATCGCATATTCACCGCTTACCTGATAAACTGCTATGGGAATATTTACTACGTTTCTTAGGTCGCGTACAATGTCAAGATAACACAATCCAGGTTTAACCATTATAATATCAGCGCCTTCCTCAATATCCATAAGGGTTTCCTTAACTGCTTCTTCACGGTTTGCAGGATCCATTTGATAAGTTTTTTTATCCTTCGGAATATTTTCGGCATCTACGGGAGCAGAATCCAAAGCATCCCGGAACGGTCCGTAAAACGCCGAAGCGTATTTGGCACTGTAGCTCATAATCCCGGTTTCGTGATAACCTTCGTCTTCAAGCAGGCTGCGCATTTCAAAAATACGGCCGTCCATCATATCGCTGGGCGCAAGAATATCGGCTCCAGCTTTGGCGTGGGAAAGTCCCATCTCAGCCAGAATTGCCGTAGTATCATCGTTAATTACTTTCCCGTGAGCAATAACTCCGTCGTGCCCGTAAGCCGAATAGGGATCCAGGGCAACATCGGTCATGACCAGCATTTCGGGGACTGCATTTTTTACTGTTCTAATGGTGCGTTGCATTAGTCCGTCGTTGTTTAAAGCTTCGGTCCCGGCATTGTCTTTCAGGTTGTCGGGAACCTTTACAAACAACAAAACCGATTTTATGCCGAGGCTCCAAAGTTCTTTAACTTCTTTCTCCAGTAAATCCAGACTAAACCTAAAATAATTCGGCATAGAAGCGATTTCTTCCTTTTTATTTTTTCCTTCAACCATGAAAAGCGGCGCGATAAAATCGTTTGGAGTAATTGCAGTTTCACGCACCAAACTACGTATAGCTTCGCTGGTTCTTAATCTTCTATTTCTTCTTAATGGATACATAATTTCAGTTTTCGGTTCTCAGTAATCAGTTTTCAGTTAAACCCAATTTCGTGGGTTTTTCAAAACCTTCAATAATTTTTCTTCTTCGCTGCCGGGTTCGGGATGGTGGTCGTAAACCCATTGCACATGCGGAGGTAGGCTCATTAAAATACTCTCAATCCTTCCATTGGTTTTCAAGCCGAAAAGGGTGCCTTTGTCGTGTACCAGATTGAATTCCACATATCGGCCGCGCCGTATTTCCTGCCAATTGCGGTTTGCTTCAGAATATTGCAAGTTTTTACGTTTCTCTACAATAGGAGTGTAAGCTTCAAGGAAACTATCTCCAACTTCGGTTACAAAATTGTACCAGTGTTCAATACTTTTTTCTTCAGAGGCTTTTAAATAATCAAAGAATAAACCTCCAATTCCACGGGATTCATTTCGGTGGGAATTCCAGAAATATTCATCACATTTTTTCTTGTATTCCGGATAAAACTCCGGGGAATGTTTATCACAGGCTTCTTTTGAAACTTTATGAAAATGTTCGGCATCTTCTTCAAAAAGATAATAAGGCGTAAGGTCCTGCCCGCCTCCAAACCACTGGTCTAGAACGGTACCGTTTTTATCATACATTTCAAAATAGCGCCAATTGGCATGAACCGTTGGTACCATCGGATTTTTAGGATGAATAACCAAACTGAGTCCGCAGGCAAAAAAATCTACATCACCAACTTTAAAATATTGTTGCATTGCCGGGGCAAGAGGGCCGTGTACCGCGGAAATATTTACCCCGCCTTTTTCAAAAATCGCCCCGTTTTCTATAACCCGGGTTCTGCCGCCACCGCCTTCTTCACGCTCCCAAAGGTCTTGTTGAAATTTCGCCGTACCGTCTATTTCTTCTAGTTTTTTACAGATGCTATCCTGTAAATCTTCGATATATTTATAAAATTCCGCTCTCATTTTCAACCTTCGATATAAACCAGTTTATCTTTCGTTTTTCCTATTTCTTCTACTTTGGAAACCTTAATTGCCAATTTCATTTTTTGCTGAAAAAGATGAATGATTTCTTCAGTTGGAATTTCATTTCCTTTAAATAAAGCCTGCCCAAACCGGTTGTTGTGTAAATCCATTGTTTTGGCCAGTTTTTGGTTTGGAGAAAGTTTTTCGTGCAAACCAGTAAAATGGTCGCTCCAAATTCTGGCAGCTTCAACCGATCTGGAAATTTTAAAACATTTCTGGCAAATTAAATAATTCCACAGGGCGTGTCTAAAGGCATTTTCTTTTCCGTTGTTATGATGTTCTTCTGCATAGAGATCGTCACAAATTTTGATCGTCTGGATTGTTGCCCGGTAGGTTGGGAGAATATAGCGCGGTTTTCTTATAAAAACTTTAGAAACCGAAAACAGTTCCTTAAAATCCATATTTTTAATCCGCGCCCAGACTGCCACTAATTAGCTTTATATTCTTTTACCGCATCTACAAAAGCTTTTGCATTTTCTACCGGAATATCGGGTAAAATGCCGTGCCCAAGGTTTACGATATATTGGTCCTTTCCGAACTCATTAATCATTTGGGTTACCATTTTCTTGATCTCGGCTGGTGGTGAATACAATCTTGCAGGATCAAAATTACCTTGCAGGGTGATTCTGCCGCCACTTAAATATCGGGCATTTCGTGCACTTAAAGTCCAGTCTACTCCTAAAGCCGAAGCGCCTGAATTTGCCATTTCGTGAAGGGCAAACCAGCATCCTTTTCCAAAGGCTATAACCGGGATTTCATCCTTTAAAGCATCAATGATCTGCTGAATATATTTCCAGGAGAATTCCTGGTAATCTACGGGACTTAGCATTCCACCCCAGGAATCGAAAATTTGCACCGCATCTACACCTGCCGCAACTTTGGCTTTTAGGTAAGCGATGGTTGTGTCGGTTATTTTCTGCAATAACTGGTGGGCGGCTACCGGATTGGTGAAACAGAATTTCTTTGCTTTATCAAAATTCTTGGAGCCCTGACCCTGTACGGCATAACATAAAATTGTCCACGGGGAACCTGCAAAACCAATTAACGGAACTTCATTGTTCAATTCCTGTTTGGTCATCTTAATGGCGTCCATTACGTAGCCTAAAGTTTCCTCGATATCCGGAACAATTACATTGTCTACATCTTTTGTCGTCCTGATAGGGTTTGGCAGCCAGGGGCCAACACCGGGTTTCATTTCCACTTCAATATTCATCGCCTGCGGAATTACCAAAATATCGCTAAAAAGAATTGCCGCATCGGTCCCTACCTGGTGGATTGGCATCACCGTGATTTCGGTCGCGAGTTCAGGAGTTCTACAACGTGTAAAAAAGTCGTATTTTTCTTTAAGCTTCATAAAATCGGGGAGGTAGCGGCCTGCCTGGCGCATCATCCAAACCGGCGGACGTTCTACAGTTTCTCCTTTTAAAGCTTTTAGAAATAGATCGTTTTTTATCATTTTTTAAAATATTTCACCACCTGCACAATCACATTTTCAATAGAAGGTTTGGTGGCGGTTATTATATGGTTTGTATGTTTTTTAGCCTCTGAGGCAGTTGTTTTTCCTATGCAGAAAGCCGTAGTATCTTTTAGTTGATTTTCAGAAGTAAAACTTTGTACTGCACTCGGACTAAAAAATAAAATTCCGTCAAATTCCTGGGGAAATGGCTTCGGATTTAGTCTTGTTTTATAAACTTCAATTTCGGTAAATCCAATTTGATTTTTTTGCAAAATTTCCGGGATTTCATTCCTTCTTTTATTTCCACAGAAAAAAGTAAAGGTTTCTTCAGTATAATTCTGGACAATTATATCAGCCAAATCTTTCCCGTAATCTGCGATTTCCTGAATGTGAAATCCGTTTTCACTGGCTAAGTCTGCGGTTTTTTCGCCTACACAGAAGCAATTTTCAACCTGAATTTTTCCTGAAACCGCATTTATCGAATTTTTACTGGTGAAAATCGCGTTTTTAATCTTTTTTGAAGGGAATTTAAAATCGGTGGCTTTAGTAATAATCGCATTATATTCCACTAAACTCAAGCCCGAATTTAGAAACAATTGTTTCTGGGAATTACTAAGTTTTTTAGTGGTGAGAATGCTCTTCATTCAGGAGTATTTAAATGAGGTCAGCCTTCAGCATTGATTTCGGCTTTAATTTCCTGCATCAATTTTGCGCCGCCATTGTTTAAAATCTCTTCGGCACAGCGTTTTCCAAAATCCTCAATTTCGTCTATGGATACGGTTTTTTCTACGCCAATTTTTTCCTTTCCGTCCAAACTAAAAAGTGCACCTTTAAAATAGATAAGATCTTTATCTACCGTAGCTAAAGCTCCAATTGGTGCGGTACAGCCGCCTTCTAAAACCTTTAAAAACTCACGTTCAATATGTACGGTAATTTCAGATTCTTTATGATTTAACAGCGCGAGAGCTTTTCGGGTAAACTCATCATCCCCCATCGCTACCACAAGCATTGCTCCCTGGGCAGGGGCAGGAATCATCCAGTTAAGATCTATAAAATTATCTGGTTTTAATGCGATACGTTCCAATCCGGCAGCGGCGAAAATAGCTCCGTTCCATTCATTATCATCCAATTTTTTCATTCGGGTATTTACGTTTCCACGTAAATCTACCACTTTGTGAGTTGGATATTTGTTAAGCCATTGTGCTTTACGTCGCAAACTCCCGGTGGCAATGGTACCATCGCTTTCCATGAAATCGAGGCCTTTATGGATAAGAATATCTTTGGTGTTGGCACGTTTTAACACTGCAGCTTCTACAATTCCTTTAGGAAGTGCAGTGGGAACATCTTTCATAGAATGCACGGCAATATCAACATCGCCTTTAATCATCGCTACGTCCAGGGTTTTTGTAAAAATCCCGGTAATTCCCATTTCGTAAAGTGGCTGATCTAAATTAAGATCACCGGTTGATTTTACGGGAACTAATTCGGTTTTATGACCGGCTTTTTCCAGCGCGTTTTGCACTGTTTTTGCCTGCCAAAGTGCGAGTTCGCTATCCCTGGTGCCAATGCGGATTACTTTGTTCATTTTGCCTGTTCTTCAAGCTGAAATACTTTCTGGATCAATTCCAGGCTTTCATCGGTCGTGGTAGAATCTCCTTTTAAATGATTCGCAAAGTGTTTCATTATTTTTTGAATAATCCTGTCGCTAACAATTTCGGCCTGTTCATCGTTGAAATCTGAAATTTTTCTACGTTGAAAATCAAGTTCATCATCTTTCATACTTCTAAGCTTTTTCTTTAAAGCTTTTATGGTAGGGGCGAATTTTCGGGTTTCCAGCCATTTATTAAAATCGGTTTCTACTTCTTTAATAATAGCTTCAGCTTCAGGAATAAATTGCTTTCTGCGTTCTAAATTTCTATCGGTAATTTTTGAAAGCTGATCCAGATGAACCAGTTTCACATTAAGCAAATGCGCTACATCTTCTGAAACATTCTTTGGTATAGAAAGGTCTAAAACCAACAAATCCTTATTAGAATAAATTAATTCTTTAGAAATAGTAGGGTTATGCGCCCCGGTGGCGACAATTAGAATATCGGTATTTCTTATTTCCGCCTGTAAATCGGCGTAATCTTTTACAATAAGGTTGAATTTACCCGCAATTTTTTCCGCTTTATCTTTGGTGCGGTTAATAAGAGTAATATGTTCGTTTTGTGTATGTTTTATAAGGTTTTCGCAGGTGTTTCGTCCAATTTTACCTGTTCCGAAAAGCAAAATATTTTTGTCAGAAACGTTAGGAACATTATCTAAAATATATTGAACCGAAGCAAAAGACACCGAAGTGGCACCTGTAGAAATTTCGGTTTCATTTTTAATACGTTTACTGGCCTGGATAACCGCATTTGCCAGTCTTTCTAAAAAAGCATTTACCAACCCAAGTTTTTTGGAACGGGTAAAAGCAACTTTTAACTGACTTATAATTTCAAAATCACCAAGAATTTGGCTATCTAAACCGGTGCCAACCCTAAACATATGCGAAATAGCTTGCTTGTTTTTATGAACATAAGCAACTTTTTCAAATTCTTCTACAGTGCCGTGCGTATGTTCGCAAAGCAATTTAATAAGCTGAAAAGGGTGTTGGGCAAATCCGTAAATTTCGGTACGGTTGCAGGTAGAAGTGACTAGAATAGCATCAATACCTTCCTCTTTGGCTTGTTTTAACAAACCATTTTTAGCTTCTTCGTTTAAACTGAAATGTCCTCTTATCTCTGCATCAGCCTTTTTATAACTAAGACCTATGGTGTAAAAATGTTTTCCGCTTGCGATGTGATAATCTTCCATGTACCGATTTAGGGTATTTGGGACAAAATTAAGCTAATGTGAAAGCAAAAAGTAACGCTCAAAGTACTTTTTGTATCGCTTTCAGTTATTTTAAGTTTTTTATATCTTTAAAAATTAGCAAATACTTACTTTTGCAGTAGTGGTAGTCAGTTTGGAGCAATTAGTTTAGAACTATTCTAAATAGACTTAAAATTAAAAAATATGATCTCAGAAGATAAAAATAACGCTGTAGGATTTATTGAAGAGTTGAAAATTGAAGATGGTTTTTATCTTTTAAAGTTTCAAAATGAAACTACTGATAATCAGAAAATTATTAGGGATATAGACAGTAGCTTTATTCAGTTTCATTTCAATTTAAAAGGAGCCAGCAAGTTTCTGTTTAATAACAACAAATACGAACTGCCACTGAATGCAGAGAGCTCCCTGCTGCTATATAATCCGCAGCAAGATCTTCCGCTTAATTTAGTATTGGAACCAACTTCCTGGTTAATTTCCCTTGTGATTTCTATTAAAAAATTCCATTCTCTTTTTTCGCAGGAAGCCGGATATATCACTTTTTTAAGTGCCGATAACAAGGATAAAAAATATTATAAAGATGCGCCAATTTCTCCATCTATGGCTATTGTACTAAATCAGGTTATGAATTTTAACCTCACCCCAAGTATTAAAAATCTTTATTTTAAAGGGAAAGCTTACGAGCTTTTGAGTTTATATTTTAACAGAACCGAAGATCCTAATGTAGAACAATGTCCTTTTCTTAGTGACGAAGAAAATATTATTAAAATAAGAAAAGCCAAGGATATTGTGATTTCCAGAATGGCAGAGCCGCCATCGCTTCAGGAATTATCAGATGAGATTGGGCTAAGTCTTAAAAAACTTAAAGAAGGTTTTAAGCAAATTTATGGAGATTCGGTTTACAGTTTTCTTTTCGATTATAAGATGGAATATGCCCGAAAACTTTTAGATAGTGGCGATTATAATGTGAACGAAGTTGGTTTAAAAGTGGGCTACAGTACCGCAAGTCATTTTATTGCTGCTTTTAAGAAAAAATTCGGCACAACGCCCAAGAAATATATTATGTCTTTAACTTCAAATTCTTAGGTTATGTTTAAAAAATTTGTTGCAATTTATCTTCTCATCTTTTTCGGTTTAAATTCTGGATATGCCCAGGAAATAGAAGATGAAGACGAGAAAGATAGAAAAGAAGTACTTGTTTTCTATAAAACCGAAGGCTTCTGGCACGAATCTATTCCCACAGGAAGAGCTTTTATCGAAGATCTTGGCGAAGATCACGATTTTAAAGTCACCTCTACTAAAGATGCCGACGATTTTCATAGCGATGACCTGAAAGATTATGATTTAGTAATTTTTCTAAACACTACGGGGAATGTTTTTGATGAAAAGGAACAGGAAGATTTTAAAAATTATATAGAAAATGGTGGGAGTTTCTTTGGAATTCACGCCGCTGCAGACACAGAAGGGGATTGGCCCTGGTTTGTGGAATTGGTAGGTGGTTTTTTCGATGGACATCCCGCCGTACAACAAGCTGATATAAAACTGAATATGCCCGGGCATCCCGCAGTTGCATATTTACCTAAAGTTTGGACCAGAACCGATGAATGGTATAACTATAAAAACCTAAATCCTGAAATGCAGGTGCTTCTATATCTCGATGAAGATTCTTATGATGGCGGCACTAACGGTAAAGAACACCCAATTGCCTGGTTTAGGGAAACCGGCCACGGCGGAGTTTCAATTTATACCGGCTTGGGGCATACTATTGAATCTTATATAGAACCTTTGTTTCAGAAGCATATTCTCCAATCTATTTTATTTGCTTTAGGTGAAGAAAAATAGCCGTTCTATAGGTGTATAAAAAACAGTAATAAGTAATTGAAATTCCTCCAAGCAAATAGTCTTATTTTTGAATTGAAAAAGAAAAATTATGAGTAAAGGCGTACTATTGGTTAATTTGGGTTCCCCAAAAAGCACCGACCCCAAAGATGTAAAAACATACCTTGACGAATTTTTAATGGATGAACGTGTGATAGACGTTCCATATTGGGCCAGGGTGCTTTTAGTAAGAGGGATTGTTTTAAATACAAGACCTAAGAAATCGGCTGAAGCTTATCAAAAAATTTGGTGGGATGAGGGTTCACCTTTAATAGTTTTATCAGAACGACTGCAGGATAAAATGGATAAAAATACTTCGGTACCAATTGCTTTGGCGATGCGTTATGGTGAGCCGAGTATAAAATCGGGGCTGCAGGAATTGCATGATAAAGGAGTTGATGAGGTTTTACTTTTTCCATTATATCCACAGTTCGCGATGGCAACTACAGAAACCATTTTGGTTTTAGCCGAAGAGCTTCGGAAAGAGCATTTCCCCGAAATGCAATTTACTACCGTACCACCTTTTTATAATCACGCTGATTACATTCGAGTGCTGGCTGAAAGTATTTCAGAAAAATTAAAAGGAGTTGATTTTCAGCATTTATTATTTTCTTATCACGGCGTTCCCGAGCGGCATATTAGAAAAAGCGATGTAACTAAATCGCATTGTAAAATTGACGGAAGCTGTTGCCAAACCGCTTCAGCAGCACATCAATTTTGCTATCGCCACCAATGTTATGAAACTACCAGGCTTGTCGCTGAATATTTGGAACTAAAAGAAAATTCTTATAGTGTTTCTTTTCAATCTCGTTTAGGATTCGACCCATGGTTACAACCATATACCGATAGAACGATAGAGCGTTTTGGAAAACAGGGAATGAAAAAACTGGCCATAGTTACACCTGCCTTCGTTTCAGATTGTCTGGAAACTTTAGAGGAAATCGCAATGGAAGGAGAAGAAATCTTCCACGAAGTTGGTGGCGAAGAATTTACTGTAGTTCCCTGCCTTAACGATCGTGACGATTGGGTAAAAGTGCTTTCCCGTTGGGTAGATGAATGGGCATACCAAAAGCCTGTTGAAGCATAATGGCCTCGGTAAATTCTCGAAATCTTGGAGAAAAACCAATAGGTAAATTACTTGTACAGCAAGCGGCACCGGCTTCAGTGGGAATCCTGGTGATGTCGCTAAATATTTTAATCGATACCATTTTTGTTGGGAACTGGATTGGTTCTACGGCTATTGCAGCAATAAATGTAGTGCTTCCGGTTTCGTTTTTTATCGCTGCCTTGGGGATGGCTATTGGGATTGGTGGGTCTTCGATTATTTCTAGAGCACTGGGTGCAGATGACCGTAAAAAAGCCCTCAAAACTTTTGGAAATCAGATAAGCCTTACGCTAATCCTTACCATTGGTTTTGTAATTGTGGGCCTACTTTTCGTGGATTCCCTTATCCCAGCTTTTGGCGGAAAAGGCGATATTTTTGAACCAGCAAAAGTTTATTATACCATTGTACTTTACGGAGTTCCTTTCCTCGCGCTTTGTATGATGGGAAATACGGTGATTCGGGCTGAGGGGAAACCCAAATTCGCTATGATCGCGATGATTATTCCTTCGGTAGGAAACTTACTTTTAGATTATATTTTCATCAATCAAATGGGTCTTGGGATGTGGGGTGCAGCCTGGGCTACAACAGCTTCTTATCTTTTTTGCTTTGCGTATATTTTCTGGTTTTTTCTTTCCAAAAATTCTGAGCTGAGAATAAGTTTGCCAGATTTTGGGCTTAATAAACCTATTCTTAGGGAGATTGGTTCCCTTGGCTTTGTTACTTTATCCAGGCAGGCAGTAGTAAGTGTTATTTACCTGCTTATGAATAATATTTTATTTGATCTGGGCGGAGAAGATGCAGTGGCTATTTATGCAATTATAGCCAGGATGTTAATGTTTGCTTTGTTTCCCGTTCTTGGAGTTACGCAGGGTTTTTTACCAATTGCAGGTTTTAATTATGGTGCCGAAAAATATCAAAGAGTCCGCAAAAGTATCAATACCGCTATTATGTATGCCTGCGGATTAGGCCTACTGGTCTTCGCCGGGATTATGTTTTTCTCTGAAGAAATTGTTCGCATTTTTACTAAAAACCCCACGATCATTGCCGAAACTCCCGGGGCGATGCGCTGGGTTTTTGCCGCGACACCTATTGTGGCAATTCAGCTTATTGGTGCTGCTTATTTCCAGGCGGTGGGCAAAGCAGTTCCGGCGTTATTGCTTACTTTGTCCCGGCAGGGTTTCTTTTTTATTCCTTTAATTCTAATTTTACCGAATTATTTCGGAGAAATTGGAGTGTGGATCTCATTTCCCATTGCCGATTTACTCTCAACGCTGGTTACTGCCTATTTTTTAAACAGGGAAATGAGATTAAAACTGAAACCGGAAACCGTGCAGTAATTCTTCCGAAGAAAAAATGATAAATCCCTATCTTTGTTAGATAGCTTGAAAATGATGGATAAAAATGCTTTAAAAATAGAACTAATTCAAAAAATCATTGCCTGTAATGATCAATCTTTTCTGGAACAGATTGAGGAATTATTGAAGGAGAAAAAGTAAAAGAGCCTGAGGAAGATTATGAAGTAGAAAAACATAAAAACTGGCTTTCTAAAGAACAACTTGAAGAACCCGATCGCCGTTTGAAAGTATATGAAAGTGGTACGGAGAAGGCAATTCCGTGGGAAGAGGCAAAGAGAGGAATTGAAAAGAAATATGGGTTTTAGACTGAAAATAAACTCTTCAGCCCAATTGGATTTAAAAATTGCGATTGATTGGTATGAAGCCAAAAAAGTTGGTTTAGGAAAGCGTATTTTAGATGATCTTGAAAAAATATTAAACAGAATTCAATCTGATCCATATATATTTCGGTTGGAAGGCGGTTATAGAAATGCTCTCCTTGATGTTTTTCCATATATAGTGATTTTTGAAATAGATAGGCAAGAAATTATAATCCTGGCTGTCTCCAATACCCATTAAAACCCAACCAAAAAACCATAATTTGTGATAGAATATTACCAGTACATAAAAGCTTTACACCTTATTTTTGTGATAACCTGGTTTGCCGGGCTTTTTTATATTCCTCGTTTATTTATTTACCATATAGAAGCCACGCAAAAACCGGAACCCGATAAAAGTATTCTTGCTGGGCAATTTAAATTAATGACTAAAAGGCTTTGGTTTATCATTACATGGCCCTCGGCTATTTTAGCGAGTTTATTTGCTTTTATGTTGTTGCATTTAGCCCCGGGATGGCTTTCGCAAGATTGGATGCTGGTGAAACTGGGTTTTGTTGTTTTGCTTTATGCCTATCATATTAAATGTCACCTCATTTTTAAAGAACTTCAAAACGATGTGGTAAAATGGACTTCAAATCAAATGAGGTTATGGAACGAGGGTTCTACGTTAATTCTGTTTGCAGTTATTTTTTTGGTGATTATAAAGGATGCTATAAACTGGATATATGGAGTTTTAGGGATATTTCTCCTGGCGGGAATGCTTATGCTGGGCATTAAAATCTATAAGCGAATTAGAGCTAAAAATCCCAATGCCTAATTGGTGTGATAATTGATTAATTTGCGCTAATAATCATTTATGAAGCTTTCTAAACTTTCTTTAAGTACCCGCATATTTATCTCCATGATTTTATTGGTGCTGGGAGCTTCAATCTTAATTGTGGGTATCACAGTTTATCAATATAAGCTGGAAGCCGAAAACTATCACCGCGAACGCCTGGAAAGAAAGGAACAGGCTATTAGGGAAAATATAAAGTTTATTCTCGCGAGCACTACCTACCTAATCAATACCGAAAATATTGATATGATATTCGGGGAGCGAAATAAAATTCACGAAATGGCCCAGGTCCACGAGATGCAAATCAATATTTATGATTTTCAGGGTCGGCTTTTAATTAAATCAGATCAATCTTTTTTCAGGGATACCACAGATAATCAACTGGACAAAGATATTCTTAGAAAGTTGGAACGCTCAGAGAGCAAGCGATATATTGAAAAAACCGAAATTAACGGGCAAAAATTTCAATCTTCATATACATATATCGTAGATGGTAAATTTAAGCCCCTGGCCATACTATATCTTCCCTATGTTCAGGATGACACCGTTTTAAATCGTGATCTGAATAACTTCCTGATTAGAATGGGTGAGGTGTATTTATTTATGCTCGTATTGGCGATTATAATGTCTTATTTCCTTTCAAAATATATTACGAAATCCCTAAAAATTATTTCAGATAAAATTACTGAAACCCGTTTAGATAAACGTAACCAAAAGATCGATATTACCAACGCTTCTGAAGAGATTTATACGCTTGTAGCCGCATATAATAGTATGATAGATGAGCTGGAAGAAAGTGCCGTAAAACTTGCCGCAGGCGAACGAGAACAGGCCTGGCGGGAAATGGCCAAACAGGTAGCACACGAGATAAAAAACCCATTGACACCAATGCGTTTAAGCGTGCAAAGTTTTGAACGGAATTTTGACAGGAATGATCCCGAAATTGAAGCCAAAGTAGCCGAATACTCTAATACGCTTATCAATCAAATAGACACCATGAGCTCTATTGCTGAAGCTTTTTCGAATTTCGCGAAAATGCCGGCGCAACAAAACGAGATGCTGAATGTTCCGAAAATCGTGAAACTGGCACTGGATATTTTTAACGAAGAATACATTCAGTTTACTAGTGAAAAAGATGAAATCCTTGCCAAGTTTGATCGAACCCAACTTATTAGGGTGATTACCAATTTGGTGAAGAACGCTATTCAAGCTATGGATGGGCAGGAGAATCCGCGTATTATGGTAAGTATTCACGAAGAATCTTCAGATGTATTTGTGATTATTTCTGATAACGGGGCTGGGATTTCCGAAGAAAATCTAGAGAAGGTTTTTGAACCTAAATTCACCACTAAGTCCAGCGGAATGGGCCTTGGCCTGGCAATGGTAAAGAATATTGTGGAAACATATAACGGAAGTATTACCTTTACTTCTAAGTTGGGAAAAGGCACTACATTTAAGTTACGGTTTCCCAGATAAATGAAGAACGAACCAAAATTTTTAAATATGGAATTCGAAAATATTTTAACTGAAAATAACGACGGAATTTTACAGATTACAATCAACCGTCCTAAGAAATTAAACGCCTTAAACCGCGATACAATTGAAGAATTGCATCAGGCTTTTACTAAAGCAAAAGAAGATCGCGAAGTAAAAGTTGTAATCTTAACCGGAACGGGCGAAAAGGCTTTTGTTGCCGGTGCCGATATTAGTGAATTTGCCGATTTTTCTCCGGAAGAAGGCCGCGAACTTGCAGCTGAAGGACAGTCGAAATTATTCGATTTTGTAGCGAATTTTCCAAAGCCGGTTATTGCCGCAGTAAACGGTTTTGCCCTGGGCGGCGGACTCGAATTGGCAATGGCTGCACACTTTAGGGTGGCCAGCGATAACGCAAAAATGGGACTTCCTGAGACGTCCCTTGGGGTAATCCCCGGTTATGGCGGTACGCAGCGCCTTCCGCAATTGGTGGGGAAAGGCCGCGCGATGGAAATGATTATGACTGCGGGAATGATAGATGCCAACCAGGCGCTACAGTACAATTTAGTGAACCACGTTTGCGAGCCTGAAGAATTGATAGAATTTTCCGAAAATATTGCTCGCAAAATAATGAAGAATTCTCTGGTAGCTATTAGCGCCGCAATTCGAGCTATTAATTCAAATTTCGAAGATGGTGTAAACGGATTTGAAGTGGAAATTAGTGAATTTGGAAACTCTTTCGGAACCGAAGATTTTGAAGAAGGAACTTCGGCATTTTTGAATAAACGCAAAGCCGATTTCCCGGGGAATTAATATAAAAGCTTTAGCATTTAGAAATTAATTTTCGGAATGTTAAAGCTTATTTTTTGTTCACTATATTGGATATATTCCATAAATTTGTATTATGTCCAGTAAAAGTGAATTTATCTACGGTAGAGGAGCGCAGTTAAATGTGACTAGCCGATTTGATGCGCACGATCACGAATTTCGTGATGATTTTCTTAATCATTGTGCGACTGAAGGGGATGAGGTGCAAAATTCGAAGACAGTTTTAATAGATACTTTTCCTAAAACCATTGTTAATAAAGTCAACAGTCCGGATGTTGGCATGGGATTTTCATTAAATCCGTACCAGGGTTGTGAGCACGGCTGTATTTATTGCTATGCGCGCAATTCCCACGAATATTGGGGCTATAGTGCTGGACTTGATTTTGAACGAAAAATCCTGGTAAAAAGGAATGCAGTAGAACTGCTGGAAAAAAAGATAAGCGGCAAAAAATGGGAGGCAACGCCAATTGTACTTTCCGGAAATACCGATTGCTACCAACCCATTGAGAAGAAACTAAAAATTACCCGGCAGTTACTTCAAACCTTTTTCAAATATAAACATCCCGTGGGAATCATAACCAAAAATGCTCTTGTGCAAAGAGATATAGATATATTAAGAGACCTGGCGGCAGATGATTTAGTACATGTTAGTTTATCAGTTACCTCCCTGGACGAAGAAACGCGAAGAATCCTGGAGCCAAGAACAGCCAGTATTAAAAAGCGTCTGGAAACTATAGAAAAGCTTTCCGTAGCTAATATTCCGGTGAGTGTGATGATGGCACCTATAATTCCCTCTATAAATTCCCACGAAATTATGTCTTTGGTTAAAGAAGTTTCAGAAAGGGGAGCTTTGGGCGTTGGTTATACTATTGTAAGGCTAAACGGCTCTATTGGCGGGATCTTTTCCGACTGGATTAGGAAAGCGATGCCAGACAGGGCCGATAAGGTTTTGCATCAAATAGAAAGTGTGCACGGCGGAAGTTTAAACGATAGCCGTTTTGGAACCAGAATGAAAGGCGAAGGCGAATTCGCCAGCCAGGTGGCACAGCAGTTCAAAATCGCCAAAGCTAAATATTTAAAAGGAAGAGAAAGACCGGTTTTAAACTGCGATTTACACGAACAATACAAAGACGGACAAATGAAGCTTTTTTGAAAGACTGCCGTCATGCTGATTTCGTTTCAGCATTTAGCATGAAAAGTAAATATTTTTAGTAAATATAGTTCTTTGATCTTAAAATTTATGACGAATTTATAAACGTTTAGTTGAAATCATTAATATTTTAGGGACAACTGAGAACCCGTAACCGATAACTGAGAAATATGCCTGAATTACCCGAAGTTGCTTACCAGAAAAAATATGCCGACGCCACTATTTTGCATAAAAAGATTGTAAAAGTAGAAACCAGTGATAAAAAAATATACCAGTCGGCTAAAAGTGAATTTGAAGAAAAGTTGAAAAACAATAAATTCACCGGCACTGAGCGATTGGGAAAATATTTATTCCTGAATTTAGAAAATAATGGAGTGTTGGTAGTGCATTTTGGGATGACCGGCAAACTGGAATATTACCAGCACGATGAAGTACCTAAATATGCGCAACTCACGCTAACTTTTGAAGATCATTCCCGGGTTTCTTTTACCTGTCCGCGTAAGTTTGGAAAACTCTATTTAGCTGAAAGTTTAGGAGAATTTCAAAATGAAAATGATTTAGGAATTGATGCCCTCGCGCTTAAAAAAGATAAATTTTTAGAAATCCTGGAAGGCAAATCAGGAACAATAAAAGGTTTGCTAATGAACCAAAAACTCATCGCTGGAATTGGGAATTTGTATGCAGATGAGGTGCTTTTTCAGTCTAAAATTCATCCAAAAATTAAAGTTGATAAACTTTCTGAAAACGAGAAAGCGAATATTTACAAAGAAATTGAAAAAGTCTTGGAAGTGGTTAAAGAAGCCAGGGTGGAAGGACAAAAACTCCCGAAGGATTATATTACCACCGTTCGCAAAAAAGGGGAAGATTGTCCAAGGAATAACGGTAAAATAGAACAAATGAAAGTTTCAGGTAGAACTACTTATTTTTGCCCTACTTGCCAGGAAGAGAACGCATAAAATTATACTTTTCCGTTCCACTCTGCATAAAATTGTTCCAGGTAAAGTTCCATAAACTGGTGACGTTTTTGCGCGATTTCACGCCCGGTTTTGGTATTCATCCGGTCTTTTAGCAAAAGAAGTTTTTCATAAAAATGATTGATGGTTGGTGCGTTAGAAGTTTTATACTCTTCTTTACTCATATTCATTTCAGGCTCAATTTCAGGATCGTAAAGCGCGCGACCTTTAAAACCGCCGTAATTAAAAGTACGGGCAATTCCTATGGCACCCAGGGCATCTAATCTATCTGCATCCTGAATAATTTCCAGTTCTATGGAATTAAATTCCTGCTGAATATTTCCGCCTTTAAAAGAAACGTTTTCTATAATCTTCACCACGTGATCTATAATTTCAATTGAAACCTGTTGTTTTTGAAGAAATTCTGAAGCCATTTTTGGCCCTACGCTTTCATCACCATTATAAAATTTCGAATCGGCAATATCGTGAAGTAGAGCCCCGAGTTCCACTATAAAAAGATCGGCATTTTCATTTTTAGTGATAAGCTTTGCATTATTCCACACCCTTTGTATGTGAAACCAGTCGTGACCACCTTCAGCATTCCTAAGACTTTGTTTAACGAAAGTTTCTGTGTTTTCTAGGATTTTGGATTTGTTCATAGTGGAAGATAAATGGTGGTTTTAAAGTTATTTGTCATTACGATCTCGATAATTATGGGGAGACGCAATCTGCCATAATCTTGTAAATATGTTAGAGATTACTTCATTCTGTTCGTAATGACGACTGTTTTGCTTTTTATTTTACATCAGCAATAATTGTTCGCTCCACTCTGGCAACCAGTCCGTCAGGATCGTCTGAAGCTACTGGAATTGGTTTGTGAACTTTCAATTTAATATGTACGCCGGGTTCCATTGGGAAGTTTCCGTGTTTAAAGAGTTTCCAGGAATTGTTGATGGTTATGGGGACGATTAAAGCTTCGGGCATTTGTTTAAAAAGCATTTGCATTCCTCTTGCCGCAAACTTTTTTGGTGCTCCGGTTCGGCTACGTGTTCCTTCAGGAAAGATTACCGCAGAGCGATTTGTTTCGTTGAGGTATTTGGCGAATTTGCCCATTTTAAGAAGTGATTCCCGTGGATTTTTTCGGTCTATTAAAACCGAACCTCCGTGCCGTAAATTATAAGAAATACTTGGAATTCCTTTTCCCAATTCTTTTTTGCTTACAAACTTTGGGTGGTGTTTTCTTAAATACCAAATTATTGGCGGAATGTCGTACATTCCCTGGTGGTTCGCCACAAAAATACAGGGCTTTTCTATGGGAATATCCTGGGGGTTTTCTACAGTAAAGCGTGTTCCCAGAATATTGAGGCAACGCATTAGAAAGAAATTAAAGATATCTACACTTTTTTTATGTGCCTGGTAGCCGCCAAGTTTTAAACACACCCATTGGATAGGATGAAAAACCAGTAGGTTTAAAAAAAAGAAAAAATAGAAGAGAACCGATAAGGGGTATGAAAGTATTTTTTTCATCACTTAGATTATGCGGCTAAATTAAGGTTTTAAGCCTTAAACCTACAAATACAAATCTGGGAATTGGAAATAAAAATGGCTGGTTGAAAGGCTATTTTAATCGTCATCCTGAATTTATTTCAGGATCTAGGTTCAAATCAACTTAGAAGCTGAAATAAATTCAGCTTGACGAAATAAGACTTTTTAACCAGCCATTTAATAATTTTACTAGTGGTTGCTGCTTAGCAAAACTCGTTATAAGCTCCTGTAAGGTTTTCAGCAATCATTTCAGCCGGACGGCCTTCAATGTGGTGACGCTCTAACATGTGTACTAACTCACCATCTTTAAAAAGTGCCATAGAAGGCGAAGACGGAGGAAAAGGTACCATTAAACTACGAGCCTTTTCGGTAGCTTCTTTATCTACACCTGCGAAAACGGTAACAAGGTTATCTGGTTTTTTTGCATTCTGTAAAGAAATTCTGGCGCCGGGTCTTGCATTGGCGGCAGCACATCCACAAACCGAATTTACTACTACCAGGGTAGTTCCTTCTTTCTTCATTGCGTTTTCTACATCTTCTACACTGTGTAATTCTTCAAAACCAATGCTGGTAAGGTCTTCGCGCATAGGTTTTACTAAATCTGCTGGATACATATATTTTGTTTTTTGTATTAAACTTGAGTAAGTAGCAAAGATACCAAATTAACTTCAGCTGCCCATATTTCAAATAATTATGTGTGAATAAGTTAAATCGATTAGCCGGTGATCTTGTGATACTGGAAGTATCATTGATTTAGGTATAAGGCTTTGCGTAAATAAATCTCATTTAATGAGTAAAATAGTATCTTTGCCGCTTATTTAAAATTTTCTTCATGTTTAAATGGATTGCCGCCGTGATTGGCTATATGTATTTCCGGTTTCCGGGAGCAATTTTAGGTTTTATAATAGGAACGTTGATTGATAACTGGACCAAGGGAAGTGGCGGAGCTTTTAAGCAAATGTTCGGGCAGCAGGAGGAGCAAAAAGTTTCTCCCGGCGATTTTGAACTTAACTTACTCTCGCTCTGTTCCCTGGTAATTAAAGCCGATGGCCAGGTTTCGCAGTCTGAAATGGATTATGTGCGTTCCTATTTTGTACAGGCTTATGGGAAAGAGCGTGCCAATGCTACTTTTAGAACTTTTAATGACCTGATAAAGAACAGGGAAATTTCTGCTTCCCGTATTTCACAATATCTGGCGGCAAGAACCAAATATCCAGCACGATTACAAATTATACATTTTCTCTTCGGAATTGCGCAAGCCGATGGCCGCGTTAGTGAAGCTGAAGCTCGCGTAATCCAGGAAATTGCCGGATATCTTAGAATTGGCCGAATGGATTTTGAAAGCCTGAAAGCGATGTTCTTTAAATCGGCCGATAATGCTTATAAAATCCTGGAAATTGAAAAATCGGCTACTGATGCTGAGGTGAAAAAAGCATACAGAAATATGGTGAAGAAATATCACCCCGATAAATTGGGTCATATGGACGAAGCTTATCGGAAAGGAGCTCGTGAAAAATTCAATAAAGTGCAGGAAGCTTACGATCAAATTCAAAAGGAACGCGGGCTTTAGAAATTATATTTCACATTCAGCATAAAATTTCTCCCAGGACTGCTCACATTAAACGCTCTTAAAATAGACATATGATCAACATAAGTTTTATTTAAAGCGTTGTAAACAGTAATCCCTGTTTTCAGTTGATCTTTTCCTATATTGAATTTCTTACTAATTCCCAAATTCAGTAAAGTATAACCGGCCGTAGTTTCCTCATTCAGTCCGGCACGGTCTTGATCACGTATTACTCTCATTTTTGAAAAAGCATAAAGCGATCTATCATTTAAGCCGAAATATCCAACTTCCAGGTTAAAATTATCTGGGGGAATAAAACTTAGATTTCGATCGTTTTTTAGGTCTTCGGCTCTTACAATTGCTCCCGAAAATTTTGTTTCCAGTCGTTGCTGGTTTAACCAACTGTGCTTTAGCTCAAATTCGAATCCGTATAGATTGGCGTTGGTTTGAAGGTAAGACCAAACTTCCAGGTTTTCTTCCGGAAGAGTTTCATCAGTAGCCGTAAAATAAATATAGTTATTCACTCTGCTACCAAATGCTGAAAATGTGCTTTCAAACCTCTTATTTCGGTAAGTATAACTCACATCGGCCTGTAAACTTTGTTCTCTTCCAAATTGATCGTTCCCTTTTTCGAACCTACTGGTACCGGGATGCGGGCCGTTGGAGAATAATTCAGCCAGATCGGGTGCTCTGAAACCGGTAGAAAAATTTAGTTTTAACTGATTGCGTTCGTTAAATTTTTTAGTCGCGCCCATGGAACCGGTAAAACCGTTAAAATTTCGGCTGAGTTTTCGGTTTTCAGGATTTCCGGGAAGGATAAATTCATCGGTAATAAGTTCGGGTGAACTGGCATCAGCTGTAACCTCCCTGTAATCATAACGCAAAGCTCCCTGAAAGAACCAGGAATCTAAATCGAGACTTGCTAGATAATATAATCCGCTTTCAAAAACATCGGCATCGGGAATTAAAAATTCCTGGGAATTTTTAATGTTTTCGGTTTTAACAAAACTTCCCTGGGCGCCTAAACTATGTTTTATTTTTCCGTTGGGTAAACTTATTCTGGCGTTGTAAAAAGTATGATTTTGCTGTAAACCAAGGTCTACGAGGTTAAAATCTTGCTCAATTTCTTTTCGATTATTAGAATGATGTGATAGATGAAGAGAAGTCTCAAATTTCTCGTGTTGGGTGTTTTGATTATAAGAGAGCAAATAATCTTTTACTTCCTGAAATGGCAATTGCATCTCCCTGTCGTTTCGGGTTGTAGCAAGGCTTTGGGAATTCTGCATTTCTTCATCTAAAATAATCCCGAGGTTTTGATCGTTAAAAGAAAAGGATAATTTATTCTGAAAATCTTCTTTTTCAATCCCGGTATGTACTCTTAGTGTTTTGGTGTTAAACCGGCTATTTCCAATAATCCTGTCATCTCCGTTTTTATAGTCGGCGTGGTTTTCAAACGCTAGATCTGTGGCTATAAATATGCCGTTTCTAAATGATTTTCCTATTGAAGCATATGTGCGTACACCGTTAGAAATATTGTTAAATGTAGTTCCTATATTCCCCGATATTTTAGTTGAATTCTTATAGAATTCGTCATCCTGGGCTAACAAAACCCCACCTAATGCTCCAGAACCATATAAAACCGAAGCAGGTCCTTTAATTACTTCTACTTTTTTTATACCGAGATCATTAATCCCAAGTCCGTGATCTGCGCCCCACTGATGGTTTTCCAGCTTATTGCCCTGGTAAATAGTTACAACCCGCGAAAAACCAAGCCCGCGAATAAATGGTTTTACAATGCCCTGGCCGAACTCTGCACCGTATACACCGGGCACTTCCCGTAAACTTCCCATCATTCCATTGGGATTTCCTTTGTTTTCAATTCCCTGCATACTAATGCTGGAGACATTATAAGGAGTGCGCCGGGTAAGTCCGGTTTGGGTGTCTACAATAAGTACTTCATCGAGTTCTGAAGAAGATTCTTCAAGCTTAAAATTCTGGGTTTTTATTTGTCCTTTGGTAATTACGATTTCACGGCTAAGCTTTTTGAATCCTATTGCGCTAACCTGAATAGAATGATTTCCAGATGGAATATTTTCCAGAATAAAATTTCCATTTTTATCAGCGGTAGTGCCAAGGTCTGAATTTTCTATATAAATATTTGCAAAGCTTACCGGGCTTCCTTCGGAAGTAATTCTTCCTAAAAGTTTGCCTTCCTGAGCAAAACCCGAAAATACCATTAATATTAGAATCACTGTCGCTAATTGTTTCATTTGCTTATTTTTGACAAAACTATAAAATATATTTAGATAAGACTAAAAATAGGTTTTTAAATTTAAAAATGTATTTTTGGAAAATATAAATTAGGATTATGTTTAGTTTTTCAGAAGAGAATTACCTTAAGGCGATTTTTCATTTAGAGCGAAAATACCAGGCGGGGGTTAGCACCAATGCGCTGGCAGAAGAAATGGAGACCAAGGCTTCTTCGGTTACCGATATGATCAAGAAATTATCGGAAAAAGAACTGGTGATTTATAAAAAATACCAGGGGGTAAAACTCAGTGAGTTAGGCAAGAAAACCGCAATTGAAGTAATTAGAAAACACAGGTTGTGGGAATATTTTCTTGTGGAAAAGCTCAATTTTAACTGGGACGAAGTACACGATGTTGCGGAACAATTAGAACATATAAAATCTGAAAAACTTACACGAGAACTAGATGAATTTCTAGGTTTTCCAAAGCGTGATCCCCACGGAGATCCAATACCCGATGCAGAAGGTAACTTTAGTGTAGCAAATAAAGTACTGTTGTCGGAATTGGGTAAGACAGAAAAAGGGATTTGTGTGGGAGTAAAAGATTCTTCATCAGATTTTCTAAGATTTCTGGATAAGAATAATATTTCGCTTGGGAAAAAGATCAAAGTCCTCGAAAAGGAAGCATTTGATGGTTCTATGCTTATTTTAATTGAAGAGCGACAATTAAGGATTTCACAATTAATATCGAATAATTTGTATATAAAAACACAATAGAATGGAAGATATAATAGCTTATTTTGAGCAGTTAGACCCGGTATTAGCCGCTTTACTGGCTACGATTTTTACCTGGTTACTTACCGCAGCCGGAGCTTCCTTAGTATTTCTTTTTAAGAATATGAATAGGAAGTTGTTTGATGGAATGCTGGGTTTTACGGGTGGAGTAATGGTGGCGGCAAGTTTTTGGAGCTTACTTGCGCCTGGGATAGAAATGAGCCCGGGAGAGGGTTTTGAAAAAACAGTTCCCCCACTCATCGGGTTTGGTTTAGGAGCACTTTTTCTTTTTGGACTTGATAAAATATTACCACACTTGCACGTTAACTTTAAAATGAGTGAAAAGGAAGGAATTAAAACCCCCTGGCATAAATCGGTTTTACTCACCCTGGCCATTACTTTGCATAATATCCCTGAAGGCCTTGCCGTAGGTGTACTTTTTGGAGCAGCAGGAGCAGGTATGGAAGGTGCTAGTATTGGTGGTGCTGTGGCCCTTGCTATCGGGATTGGATTACAGAATTTCCCAGAAGGTTTTGCCGTTGCCATGCCTTTGCGGGGGCTGGGAATGAGTCGTTTTAAAAGTTTTAACTATGGTCAGCTTTCCGCGATTGTAGAGCCTTTTGCGGCAGTACTGGGCGCCTGGGCGGTAATGACCTTTGAGCCAATTTTACCTTATGCACTTTCGTTCGCGGCAGGTGCAATGATCTTTGTAGTGGTTGAAGAAGTAGTCCCCGAATCACAAAAAGGCAATTATACAGATATCGCTACTATCGGATTTATCGTAGGGTTTATGGTCATGATGACGCTGGATGTTGGTTTGGGATAAATTCCTGCAACATTTAGCTTGTGGCATAGTCTTTACAGTTAAAGGCTTATGCAAGAAGAACTATATATTATAAAGAGCAACCCAATTAAAAGATATTATTTATTAAAATCAGTTTTATTAATCTCGGTATTTTTTCTTTTCACAATCTCTGCATCAGCGCAGGAAGAAGTTAAAGTGATAGAACATACTGCTAAAACCTATGTAGGGGAAGCTTTTAATTTTGACGGAAAAACAATTCGGTTTAAAAAGGTGGTTTCAGATTCAAGATGCCCAAGCGATGTAACCTGTGTTTGGGCCGGCGAGGCAAAAATCCTGATTGAGATATTTAAAAATGGAAAGCCGATAGGAGAAGAAATTATTAGTACCCGCTCGCAAAACTTTTCGCTTTCGAAATTCTTTCAGGGAGATTTTTCACTGCATACAATTGCACTTTCACCATATCCTAAGACTTCCCGAAAGATAAAAGCATCAGATTACCAGCTTCAGTTTAAAATAACCGAAACGCATTAATCACAACCACAACCTGAAACTCCACAGGCTTTGGTTTTTTCAGTTTTCTTCTTTAAAAAAGCAGGTTTCCATATGAATTTTGTGGTTAAATATCCTAACGCGATTGCGAAAGTGATAAAAACGAGAATTTCCTGTAATAGTTCCATAATTCTTAAGTCGTTTTTTGAGTTTTAACTTACATTTATTTTAATAATTGAAAAGCTACTAAAGCCACAAAGTAGGCAAAGAGTGTCATCACCACTAATTGTAAAACCGGCCATTTCCAGGTGTTGGTTTCCCTTTTTACAATGGCCAACGTACTCATACATTGCATGGCAAAAGCATAAAATAACAAAAGGCTTACTCCGCTTGCAAATGTAAATAAGGGTCCGCCCAGAATGGGATTTATCTCTGCAGCCATCCTGTTTTTAATGGTTTCTTCTTCATCGCTGCCAACACTATAAATTGTGGCCAGAGTTCCTACAAAAACTTCCCGGGCAGCAAAAGAACTTATTATGGCGATCCCGATTTTCCAGTCATAACCCAAAGGTGCTACAACAGGTTCAATACCTCTGCCCATAATTCCGATATAGGAATTCCTAAGTTTAAAGGAGGCGATTTCTTCTTCTAATTCTACTTCAGAAATTTGAGTATTTTGTGAATATTCTGAAGTAACTATTTCTTCAGCTTTGTTGAAATTGTCTCCAGGACCGTAGCTTGCCAAAACCCAGAGAATAATTGAAATAGCAAGAATAATTTTTCCGGCGCCAAAAACAAACGATTTGGTTTTTTCTACCACATTAATGGCAATATTTTTTCCCATCGGCATTTTGTAATTGGGCATTTCAATCACAAAATGACTTCGGTTTTTGATATTCAGAATTGCGTTTAAGATCCAGGCAGAACCAATGGCTACACCAAATCCTAAAAGATAAAGCAACATTAGCGTAAGTCCCTGTAGATTAAAACCCCAAAAGGCACGGTCTGGTATTACCAATGCGATTATTATTAAATAAACCGGCAAACGTGCGGAACAGGTAGTGAACGGAACCACTAAAATCGTGATTAAACGCTCTTTCCAACTTTCGATATTCCTGGTGGCCATTACAGCGGGAATCGCGCAGGCAGTTCCTGAAACCAATGGCACCACACTTTTACCGCTAAGTCCGAATTTTCGCATTATTCGGTCCATTAAAAATACTACCCGGCTCATATAGCCGGTTTCTTCAAGGATGGAAATAAAGAAAAACAGGAAAGCGATTTGCGGAATAAATATAACGATCCCTCCAAGCCCGGGAATAATACCTTCAGCAATAAGATTGGTAAAAGCTCCAGCCGGCAAAGTAGTTTTTGTCCATTCGCTTAAAAAAGCAAAAGTTTCGTCTATAAGATCCATTGGGTAGCTAGACCAGCTATAAATTGCCTGAAATATCAATAAAAGAATACCAAAAAATATCGCGTAACCCCAAATTTTGTGGGTGAGCACACGATCTAAACGAGAGCGCAGATCCTTAGCAGAACTCGCGTCTACCTTCATCGTTTCCTTTAAAACCCCATTTATAAACTGGTATCTTAAAATGGTTTCTTTATGCTGAAGTTGCTTTAATTCAGTATGTGATTTGGTGTCGAAAAGATCAGAACTACTGATCTCATTTCTGTTAATATTGCCGAAGTTTACATCCTGAGTAATTACCAGCCAAAGTTTATAAAGGGATTGTTTTGGAAATGCTTTCCGAAGACGATCAAAATATTCAGGAGCAATAATAGAAGCATTCACACAAGGTTCATCTGAAATATGACGATAATTGATTATAGCTTTCTTAAGCTCATCAATTCCGGTATTTTTACGGGCACTTACTAAAGTCACTTTTGTTTTTAAACGCTCTTCAAGTAAATCTACATCTAGAGAAATGCCTTTACGTTCCATCCTGTCGGCCATATTTATAACCAGGATTGTTGGAATTCCAAGATCTTTAATTTGGGTGAAAAGGAGTAGATTTCGTTTTAGATTTTCTACATCGCTAACCACAACGGCAACATCGGGATAATCTTTATCGCTTTTATTAAGCAATAATTCTATCACTACGTTTTCATCTAAAGAAGATGCGTTAAGGCTGTAAGTTCCCGGAAGGTCTAAAATATGGGCTTTAAGTCCGCGGGGAAGTTTACAGATTCCTTCTTTTTTCTCAACCGTAATGCCGGGATAATTTCCCACTTTTTGGTTAAGCCCCGTGAGCTGATTAAAAACAGAAGTTTTACCAGTATTGGGGTTCCCTATTAAGGCGACATTTATTTGTTTAGCCATGTTAGCTTATAAGGTCAATTTCTATAAGTAAAGCAATCTCTTTTCTAATGGCCAGGTGGCTACCGTTTATGTTAAGATACATTGGATCTCTAAAAGGAGCCATTTGCAACATTTGAACTTCATTGCCCGGCAAACAACCCATTTCGAGCAATTTTAGTGGAATATTTTCGGCAGAAAAATCTTTGATAATTCCGCGTTCACCACGCTTTAAGTCGGCCAGGGTTAGTCTCACTTTTATTTAGATTGATTTTAAACAAGACAAAAGTAAGGTAAAATTTCAGCAGGAAAAAATTTCAATGAAAAAAGTCGGTGTGCTCGTTAGATGTGACTTAAAGCTCTGATTGGTGAGTTGAAGGTTTTAGAATTATTTATTTATATTCTCCTTTAAGCACTTTAATATCGTGCATTAGGTCCTTTATGGCCTCTGCATCGGTACCATCGTAAAATCCGCGAATACGTTTTTCTTTATCTACCAGTACAAAGTTTTCGGTATGAATCATATCATAAGGCCCGCCATCGCCATTACTTTTTGAAGCGAGATAAGACTTTCTTGCCAATTCGTAAATATGTTTTTTATCGCCCGTAACCAAATTCCATTTTTCATCAATCACCCCTTTTTCTTCAGCATATTTCTTTAAAACCGGCACTGAATCGGTTTTTGGGAAAACAGTATGGGAGAGTAATAAAACTTCAGGATCATCCTTAATTTCCTGCTGTATTTCTATCATATGATCGGTCATTACCGGGCAAATGGTGAGGCAGGTGGTAAAAAAGAAATCGGCTACATAAATTTTATCCTCGTAAAAATCCTGGGTTATGGTATCACCATTTTGGTTGATAAGCTCAAAATCTTTAACGGTATGGTATTTACGAACGTGCTGCACTGTAGAATCTACCAATTCGGCATTTACCATATCTGGTTGAAAAACAGGCAAACGTTCTTCTGGGGTTAAGAGCGTATAAATACTATAAATTATAATTACCGAAAGTATAAACAGGACAATGGCAAATTTTTTGAGCCAGGAAAAAAGATCACGCATACTTGGAAAATTTATTGCAAAATTAAGGGCTAACAATCAATTAGTCGCAGTTTAAAACTTAAAATTTCCGCTTCCTAAAACAGGAGGGCTTTTAAACTTTTTTAGGAGATTATAAAAGTTTACTTTTGTGCGATTTAAAATTTGAAGCATTACGCATGGATCCATTTATAGTTAAAGCCATACAGTTACTGTTAAGCTTGTCTTTACTTATAGTTTTACACGAACTTGGGCATTTTATTCCCGCCAAAATATTTAAAACCAGGGTAGAAAAATTCTTTCTCTTTTTTGATGTGAAATTCGCGCTTTTCAAGAAGAAGATCGGCGGAACCGAATATGGTATTGGATGGCTGCCCCTGGGTGGTTATGTGAAAATATCGGGAATGATAGACGAAAGTATGGATAAGGAGCAAATGGCGAAACCACCGGAGCCCTGGGAATTTAGAAGTAAACCGGCCTGGCAGCGACTTATTATTATGTTGGGTGGAGTTACCGTAAACCTGGTACTTGGGTTTCTTATTTATATGATGATTATGTTTGTTTGGGGTAAAAATTATGTTGGCCCCGATGAAATGCCCGAAGGTTTTGCAATTGCTGAAGAATTTAAACAATATGGTTTTGAAGATGGCGACCGTGTATTACAACTTAACGGCGAAGACTTGCAAAACAGTACCGATGTAAACAGGCATTTATTTATGCGTGATGTAAATACTATTACGGTATTACATCAAGACGGCGAAAAGGAGACTATTGAGGTGCCTGAAGATATTGGAGAGCGAATGTGGGAAGAGGGCGTTATGTTACCTTTTATTCCTATTCAAAATCCGGTTATAGAAAAAGTTGCCGCCGATAAAGCTGCAGAGATTGCTGGTCTGCAAAAAGGTGATAGTATTATTTCTGTGAACGAACAGGAGATTGGTTATTGGCATGAGATAGGTAAGATTACCAAGGAAAATAAGGAAAAAGAATTGGAGTTGGTCTTTATGCGAGACAATGATATTAAAAGCATTATGATCACACCAGACGAAGAGGGAATGTTAGGGTTTAGTATAAAATCTAACTATGAAATAAAACAGCAAAAATATGGTTTCGTTGAAAGTATAAAACAAGGTTTTGATTATGGTTACTGGACACTACACGATTATGTAGCACAATTTAAATATGTTTTTACACAAAAGGGCGCTACACAATTAGGCGGATTTGGCGCTATTGGAGATATGTTTCCCGATACCTGGAACTGGAAAGGATTCTGGCATACGACAGCCTTGATTTCTATAATTCTGGCATTTATGAACATTTTACCAATCCCGGCCCTAGATGGTGGACACGTAATGTTTCTTTTATATGAAATGATAACCGGAAGAACTCCTAACGATAAATTTATGGAAGTTGCCCAAATGGTTGGCTTTTTTATCTTAATTGCATTGGTGCTTTATGCCAATGGAAATGATGTATATCGCTGGTTATTTGAATGATAGAATTGGATTGAATTTTTGAAACAAAAAAACCTAAAAAAAATTCAATTTTTGTTTTGCGGTGATTTAAAATTTGGTTTATATTTGCAACCGCAAAAGAGCGAAACACTCCTCCTTAGCTCAGTTGGTTAGAGCATCTGACTGTTAATCAGAGGGTCCTTGGTTCGAGCCCAAGAGGGGGAGCTTAGTAAAGACAAGCCATTCAAGAAATTGAATGGCTTTGTTTTTTTACTGGGTACAACATAGGTACAACATTTTTGGATCAATCCCAATTGTTGTGTTTATGCAAAAATTGTAGTTAATCTGTACAGGAAGAATTCCACATTTTTCACTCCTCTGAACTGAGCCCTAAACCCTTTTATTTTTGCATTAAAGGATTCTGCTGATGCGTTTGTACTTCTGTTGATAAAGTAATTGAGTATAGACCTGTAGTTTAGAGTTATGGTGTTGGCAATGGTATTAAAGGCCTTAAATCCTGTATCCTCCACATCCTTGTACCAATGGGTGAGTTTTGTATATGCCACTTCTTTTGATTTTGCTTTGTTGAATATATTTCTAAGTCTTTGTGTAAGCTTAACTCGAGTAAATAAAGAATAGCAGTTTACTTACCGATTACAACCCTGTAAAATTATATTGGTTAATTGGGAAATTAATAGGAAGAAGATATATTAAGAAAACTCTAAAAAAGTCCTTAACCTTCAAATTACACCGAAAGATTTATTATGATGTAGTTTTATTTTCCATCCAATTAATGCGAAGGACCTAAAACGTTTTATTATTTTTGTATAAATAGTAGTAAAAACTCAATACCTACTGCTATTATTCTCAGAAATAATAGTTTTATCATGAAAAAAAAGCGCTACTCACTTAAAGATATTGCCAATAGTCTGAACGTTTCTGCAACCACGGTTTCTTTCGTTTTAAGCGGTAAGGGAAAAGAAAAAGGAATTTCAGACGGCTTGATTCAAAAAATTACAGACTTTGCAAAAAAAATTGATTATAAGCCTAATCAGGTTGCTCGAAGTTTGCGAACGGGAAAATCTAAAATAATTGTTTGCATGGTAGAGGATATATCCAACGTTTTTTTTGCCAAAATAGCGCGTTTAATTGAAGATATCGCATACGAAAAAGGTTACAAAGTATTGTTTTGTAGTAATGAGAATAAGGATGAAAAAGCCAAAGAACTGATCTCCTTGTTTAGTGATAGACAGGTAGATGGTTATATTATTACCCCCACCATTGGAATTAGAGATACTATAAAATCTCTAATGGATGAAGAGGTCCCGGTGGTTTTATTTGACAGGTACTTTCCCGATTTGGAAACAAATTATGTGGTAGTTAATAACCAGGACTCTGCTTATAATGCAACTATCCACCTTATAAATAATCAATTTAAAAATATAGCGCTTGTAACCACTGACGTCGAGCAAACCTCTATTTCTCAACGAATTAAAGGGTATAAGGAAGCAATTAATGAATATGGATATAATCAATGTGTTTTATCAGTTTCATATGAAGAGAAATCACCGGAAAATAAGAAGAAGATTATAAGAAACTTTTTTTTAGAAAATCCGCAATTGGATGCCGTGCTATTTGCAACAAATCATTTAACACAAGCGGGTTTGGAAGTTTTTAAGAAAGATTTCCCAGACCGAATGAAGAAACTCGGAATCTTAACATTTGATGATAATGTGTTTTTTAAGATTCATACCCCTTCTATTTCTGCAGTATCCCAACCACTCAAGCAAATGGCAGAAGAACTTATGAATATTGTGTTAAATTCAATGAAAAAGCCTAGTCGCTCTATACCATTAAGACAAGTGGTATTCCTTACTGAGCTTAAGATAAGGGATTCTTCATTTGTGGTAGATTAATATAAGTTTAATGCAATTTTTCAACTCCATTTTTGCTGAATAATTATTTTTTTTCGCAAAAAAATTGTTTTTTGTTTTTAAATCTAAATCGATTTAGTAGATTAGCAATTCTTAAATGAATCTTAAAAACTAATCAATATGAAAAAACAATTATTTTTAGATCGATTTTCTTTTTTTCAGGCAAACCTCATTATGCTCGGTCTGGATAAAAGAAAATTCCTTCTTGTAACGTGTTTAATATTTTTTCTTTTTCAAGCGGAAAACACGTATTCTATTAATACCGAAATTGTTCTGCAAGAAACAGTATCTGGTACAGTGACTGATTCTAATGGTATGCCACTTCCAGGTGTATCAATAATTGAAAAGGGTACTAATAACGGGGTAGTAACTGATTTTGATGGAAACTTCGAAATAGAGGTTGGTCAGGAAAATACTGTTTTAGTGTTTTCCTTTATGGGATTTCAGACTTCTGAAGTCAATGTTAATGGTGGAGAGAGTCTAAGCATTCAGCTAGAAGAAGATACAGCTAGTCTTGATGAAATTGTAATTGTGGGATATGGTGAAACAAGACGCCGTGATCTTACTGGAGCCATCAGTTCTATGACTACCGAAACAATAGAAAGAGCAAATAAAGTCACGGCTTTCGAAGCTATACAAGGCCAGGTGGCAGGTGTAAATGTTCAAACGGCGGGTAACAAACCTGGCGAAGGTTTTAACGTCCGAATTCGTGGTGCTAATACAATAAATTCTGGAGAGACTATTGGTAATGCAGGTTACAATGCAGGGCAAAATCCATTGTTTGTGGTTGATGGAATGTTCGTTAATGATATTAATTTTCTGAACCCTAATGATATCAAAAGGATGGATGTTCTAAAGGATGCCTCGGCTACAGCAATTTATGGGTCTCGAGGAAGTAATGGGGTGATTCTTATTCAAACAAAAGATGGTGTGAAAGGTGAGTTGAAGGTAACCTATGATGGTTATATTGGAGTAAAACAACGTTATAACCTGCCTGATATTTACACGGGTGAAGATTTTGTGCAGCTTCAGAGAGATGCCGTAGTTGGTTTAAATTATGCTTCTGGTAATTTTGATTTTACTCCGGATGATGTAGACCTAACAAATTTTATGAGGCCTAATGAACTCCAAAATGTTGCCGATGGTAATTATACAGATTGGGTAGAATTAATTCGTAATGATGGATTTCAAACCAACCATTCAGTAGGTTTGAGTGGTGGGAGTGAAAAAACTGTTTACGGCGGTGGTATTTCTTATACAGAGGATGAAGGAACCTTCGAAGGGGAAATGTTTGAAAGAGTCAACGCTCGAGCAAATTTATCTTCTAAACTTTCTGACTATGTGACCCTTGGAATCAATAACTATGCAACCTATTCTAAGCGAGATGTAGGTAGTCTTGAAGGGTTTAGAAGCGCTTATAGACTCAGACCCACAGCTACTCCTTTTGACGAAAATGGAGAGCCTATCTTTTTTCCCTTGGAAGGGGAGACCTTTATAACTAATCCTTTGTTCGAACCTGCCAATATGCTTAGGGAAGTAAGAACTTTAAACTACTTAGGTAATTTTTCGCTAAAAATTAGTCCATTTGAAAATTTAGATTTCACTACAAGTTTCGCGCCCAATATTGAATTTTACCGTTCTGGTGAGTATAGAGGACGTTATTCAAAATCTACTAGTGGACAAATTGGTAATACTCGCGCAGAGGTGATTAATGGTAACAGAATATCTTACACTTTTGACAATGTTGTAAATTACAGTTTTGAACTTAATGAAGATCATGCCTTTGAAGCGATGGGTGTTTATTCACGTTTTCTGGATAGGTATGAGAATAATCTAATGCAAAGACGAGGTTTTTCTACCGATGAATTTTTGTTTTATAATATCGATGCTGGTCCTGATGTTCGAAATGTAGAAGGAGATTTTTCTCAGCAGACATTGGAATCATTTGCAGGACGTCTCAATTACCGTTTTAAGGATAGATACTTGTTCACCATAACCGGGCGATATGATGGTGCATCTATTCTTTCCGATGAGAATAAATGGTCCTTTTTTCCTTCAGCGGCTTTTGCTTGGAGAGCAATCGAAGAGGATTTTATGCAGGAACAGGATTTGTTCAATGATCTTAAACTGCGCATTAGTTATGGGGAGACAGGAAATAATGGTTCGGGGGGTGGATTAGTTCCTCTAGGATCTCAATCTTTAATTCAGACCGGCTTTACGAATTTGGGGGATATTACTACTGAAACCGCTTCGGTAACAAATCTTCCCAATCCGAATCTGACTTGGGAGCGTACTGCGGAGTACAACTTTGGTCTTGATTTTGGTCTTCTACAAGGAAGAATAAATGGTTCAATTGACTTGTACAGTCGTGAAACTACAGGCATTATTTTTTACAGGCCTTTACCTCTAGTTAGTGGGTACCCTGGTATCTTCGATAATGTAGGAGCTGCTACAAACAAAGGTATTGAGGTGGGACTTAGTTCTGTTAATATTGAGTCTGAAGATTTTAATTGGACTACCTCAATAAATTTTGCGAGAAACGTAAACGAAGTCACCGAGCTTTATGGTGGGTTAGACGAAATCCTTTTCCGAGCCAGGGATGCCAATCATATTCATAGAGTGGGAGAGCCAATTGGTTCAGTTTATACTTATGTTTTTGATGGAATATGGCAGATGGACGAAGCAGAAGAGGCACAGAGCTATGGGCAGCAGCCTGGACAGGTCAGAGTGAGAGACCTTAATGGTGATGGTGTTATTGATGCTGAAAATGATCGAACAGTGGTTGGTGCAAACATGCCAGAATGGACTGCAGGAGTTACCAATACTTTCAATTATCGGAATTTGGATTTCTCCTTCTTTGTCTATGCAAATCAAGGAGCAACATCTCCCAGTTATTTCCATCAGCAATTTGGAGCGCCTGGGGGATCAGGTTCGTTCTTTAATGGATTAAAGACGGATTATTGGACTCCAAATGACCCATCCAACGAAGTCCCTCAACCGGGAAATGCGGGGCCTTTTGCTGAAGTTTTAAATTTTCAGGATGTTTCTTTTGTGAGAGTAGGTTTTGCTACTCTCGGGTATACGTTTTCTAAGTCAGTAGTGGATGCTCTAGGAATTAAAGAAAATGGGTTAAGGATTTACGCCACTGCTCAGAATCCTTTTGTTTTTACCGACTATGAAGGTTGGGATCCGGAAAATGCAGCGAGGAACAGTTATGGTTCTGCTTATCTAGCCAGAACTTTTCTTGCTGGATTAAATTTTAACTTTTAAAAAATTAAGAAAATGAGAAAAAATATAATTTATTTTTGGATGATTTGTGCGACTTCTCTATTCGCATTATCAGCTTGTCAGAAGGATTTTTTGGAGGAGGAAAACAGGAGTGCATTGGATTCCGAAACCATTTTTGCTGATCCTGAATCTTTTAATTTATTAGTTGCTAATGTCTATGAAGCTATGCGCCCTGCTACGGGTGCTTATGACCGAGGCCCTGAGAACATCGGTTTTCATGACCTTAATTTTACGGGTACCGATATCTTTACAAGACAAACTGCTATATTGGGTACGGATGAATTAAATGATTATGTGAATTTAAATCCAGTTAACCCTGCTCTTGAACAAAATTGGAAGAATTATTATGCAGTTATAGCAGCTGCCAATTCAGCGATAGACCGTTCTGAAGAAATCACAAACCTTTCAGAGGAAACAAGGAGTATTGGAATTGGGGAGGTTAAATTTATGAGAGCTTACGCTTACTTTCATCTTGTAGAACAATTTGGAGATGTACCTCTGGTTCTTAATGAGATTAGAGGTGCCCAAACAGACTTTTCCAGAGCGCCTGAAGTGGAGGTTTATATGCAAATCACTCAAGACTTGAACGATGCTTTAGCTGTTGTAGATGAAAACCCAGAACAATATGGAAAAGTATCAAAGGATGCTGTTAGACATCTTAAAGCACTCGTTTTACTTACAAGAGGGTATAAAAGCTTTGCAGGGTCCGGGGACTTTGAGGAGGCCGCTTCCCTTGCTGAAGTTGTTATTGATAATCATTCTCTTGTTTCCGAATTTGAAAATCTGTTTGCGTTAGAAAATCAAAGAAATTCTGAAATTATTTGGTCCATACTGTATGGATCAAATCCAGTCACTCAAGGAATAGGAAATAATAGACATCAATTATTCAAATTTGCATATGATGTTTATCCGGGAATGACCAGGTCTACGAACCTGCACAGAGGAATCGGACCGGCCCCAACGCCTTTCTTCTATTCACTTTTCGAAGAGAACGATGAGCGGGACGAAGCTACATTTAGAAGAGTTATTTATGCGGAATTAGATTATTTGGATGCCGAGGAAAACGTTGTTATTGCTGCGGGAGATACTGCAATCTATTTTCCTGAAAGACAATGGTCCGATGCTGAGAAAGAAGCAGTGCCTTATCAAGTAATAAATCCTGATGAGTATTTCGTAAATGATGGAATAACCCAGGTACATTTCCCCATGTTTAAAAAGTTTGATGATCCTGGAGTTCCTTATACCACTGGGGGGCAAGCTTTTCTTGGCGAACGGGATGCTGTTATCTTCCGCTCTGGGGGAACCAGGTTGATAGCTGCCGAAGCCTATTTCATGGCTGGTAATCCTGACGAGGCGGCCAATCATCTTAATGCAATTAGATCCCGTGCTGGAATTACAACTTTACTGGAAGCAGGTGATGTTGATATTGACCTTATTTTGAACGAAAGAGCTAAAGAACTGGCAGGGGAAACCAGTAGATGGATGACCCTTAAAAGAACAGAGAATTTAATAGAAAGAGTGCTGACTTACAATCCTCATGCTGCCCTTAATAATGCCATTACAGAAAAGCACTTGGTAAGACCAATTCCACAAAGTGAAATACAAGTCACAGAGGGACAAATTGAGCAAAACCCGGGGTATTAAAATTTAAGTTTGGTTAGCTAACAAGACCCGGCAAAAGAAGACCGGGTTTTGTTTAACCAGAACAAGCAATTGAAGAGCAATTTTAAGCTTTTTCTCAGTAAAATAAGCTTCACGAAATATTTTTTCTTAATTACCAACAAAGTATCATGAAAAAAATCTCCCGCAATACATTTTTAAAACAAACTCTGGGGGCTAGTGCTCTAACCATGGTTTCTCCTTATGATCTGTTCGCCAGTATTGATAGGAATCCTGCTGTAGGCTTTTCTTCCAGTGATGAACTTTACAATCAGTTAGTATCAGCAAACGACAGTAGTGTAAAGGAAATCAAGCATTCTCTTAGTGCAGATATAGAATTTCTTAGGAGAGATTTAGGTTATGATTTCGCTATTTTGTCTGCATCCTATAATGAGCCTAAATCTCAGTTTCATTTGGATGATGAATTGACACAAATAATGAATAAAATCATCGAATTTCTGCTGGAGGTACAATGGCCGGATGGAACTCTTGATTTTGGTAATCTTGGTTCGCCGCCTGATACTGCTTTTATTTTAGAACCCTTATGTGCGGGAACTTCGATCTTATTGAAGAATGACAAATCCGAACTCAGAGAATTAAAAGCTAAGACCAAAGAATTTATCACCAAATCCGGAGATGCGCTCTCCGTTGGTGGAGTTCATACCCCTAACCATAGATGGGTGGTCTCGGCAGCACTAGCAAGGATTAATGCCCTTTATCCAGATGAGAAGTATACTAAACGAATAGAAGACTGGCTCGGGGAAGGAGTATTCATAGATAGTGACGGACATTACCAGGAGAGAAGCAGGAATTATTCGGAAGTCATCAACAGAGCTTTTATTACTATGTCGAGGCATCTCGAAATGCCAGAGCTATTAGAGCCGGTGAGGAAAAATCTTGAGATGACCTATTACTATTTAGAACCGAATGGGGATTTAGTAACAGTTGATTCTAGAAGGCAAGACCAATTCTCCTCAAAAGACATCTTAGATTATTACCATCATTATCGTTATCTGGCCATAAAGGATAATAATGGAGAATTTGCCGCTATTACTAAGTATATAGAGAATTTAGTGGGGTTTGAAGATCGAATCTTAAATCATTCCTTATTTTATTTTATGGAAGAACCTTTATTGAGACAGGAACTTCCCAAACTGGATCCCCCTCCAATACATTATGAGAAATTTTTCGAGACTACCGATTTAGCCAGAATAAGACATGATGATACCACCGCCACTATCTTCGGTGGAGTAGACTGGCCATTAATTATTGCATCGGGTAGATCAACTAGCCCTAATTTTTTCTCTTATAGAAAAGGGGAGGCAATTTTGAAATACATGAGGATGTCGGCCAACTTCTTTAGCACAGGATATTTCAGAAGTGAAGGATTGAGAAAGGAAGGTGATAATTACATCTTATCAAAAAAAATAGAGGTACCTTATTATCAACCTCTGCCGGAAGAAAAGAGGAGAGCTGACGGAGATTATGAGCTTTCCCGTAGTATTGATGGAAGATTTTGGAATAAAATGGACTTTGAGGACAGACCCCTTAGTAATGTAAAAACCTTGGAGTATGTGGTTACGGTGAAGAATAATGATGGAAAAGTAGATCTGCTATTTGAAGTAGGCGGGACAGATGATGTCAACGTTACCATCGAGCTTTGTTTTAAAGAAGGAGGAGAGCTTTCTGGTGTAACCAAAGCAAAGGATCAAACAGACAACAGTTTTCTTCAAAAAGGAATGGGTGAGTACCGGTATGGTAAGGATATTATTGTTTTTGGTCCCGGTATAGTGGAACATGAAAGAGTTAATAACCTGGACGGAGAAATGTATACTTCTCACTTTGGGAGTTTAAGAACAGAGGGTGAACATGTGTACCTTACCGGGAAAACTCCTTTCAGTCACAAAATAACACTTCAGTAATGATTTTCTTGTACAAAAAGATGGCCTGGAACAAACCTATATATTCAGCACTTTTTAGTGCAATGCTTATTTCTGCTTCAACATTTTTTGTTTCCTGCCAATCGAGGCAGGGAAAATCAGAGGATGATGTCCAAAAGAAATTGGAAATCAGGTTGAAAAACTTGTCTCCCATTGCTTTGGAGGAAAAAGCGATAAGCATTCCACGTGATTCCCTACGTCAGATCGATAAGAGTAATGTCTATCCTTTGGTGCTTGGTGAGAAGGGAGATACGATTCCGGCACAACTGGATGATCTTGATGGGGATGGAGAATGGGATGAGTTGTTCTTCCTTTTAGACTTTGCTGCTAAAGAACAAACCAAAATATCTTTAGATTGGATCTCTGAGAAAATAGATTTTCAGAAGCGCACGAATATAAGATTTGGTGTTCGGGACTCTCTTGACAGCCAGGTGAAGCCTGCTAGCAGTGACACTTTCTATGCTGATGAACTTCCTGGCGTAATGGGCTATCAACCTTACCAAACAGATGGACCGTCCTGGGAAAACGATAAGGTGGGTTTCCGGCACTATCTGGATGGAAGAAATTCTAAGGATGTTTTTGGAAAGAAAATATCTGCAATGTCACCTGATAGCGTTGGTATCAATAAAGAGGGTGTTACTGAGGATGACTACCATGTAATGGAAGATTGGGGAAGAGATATTCTCTCTGTTGGAAAATCCGTAGGAATAGGTGGTTTTGGATTAAAAATAGGAGATACACTTGCGAGAATAGGCGTAACTCAAGCCGATTCACTTAACAACGTGGACCAAACGAGATTTGAAATTTTATCTGACGGTCACATTAGAGCTTTGATGCAATACGAATATAAAAACTGGCAACCGGAAGCGTTTGAACGAAGTTACGAGGTAAATGAACTTTCATCGATCTGGCCCGGTATGTATGCTTTTAAAAATCAAGTAAGCTTTAACGGCTTAAAAGGAGATGAAATCGCTGTGGTGGGATTGGTGAATTCTAATACAGAAAAACCTTTGACCAGTCTTAAAGTAGGAGATTATACAGTGCTGTTCACTCATGATAAGCAGACGTATGATAAAGAATGGTATCTTGGACTGGCTTTACTTGTGCCCAATGAAATTTTTATCGGATACTCGGAAGCTCCTAAAGAAGGCCGTTTTTCGCAGACTTATGTAGCCGAATTAGAATTGCAAGACACTAAACCTATCGAATATTTCGCGATAGCTGCCTGGGAGCTTTCTGATCCCGGTTTCGCAAAGGAATCATACTTCAAGGATTATCTTATTGGTTTAGCCAATCAACTAAGTGCTGAAATCGAATTCTCAGTTCAATGACCTTACTATAATCAACAACAATCTAATAACTGTATATGTTTTTTAATCAAAAAAGAAATACTTCAATTTTCCTTCTAGTAATGAAAGGAGTGGCCGTTCTGCTCTTGTGCATTTTCCCTGCGATGGCACCAGCGTACGGGCAGGAGAATGAAAAAATGACCGATTCCAACACTCCATTACACCTAATAAAACCAGGCTATCCAATTCCTTATGGAGAAGTTTCTAAAAGTTCTATTACCTCAGATCTGGAAAAAATTCATAGTTATCTGGATAGGGTGACTCCTTTTGAATTGAAAGACCAGAATGGACAGCTGGTTCGTGCAAAAAAAGCTGATGAAAATTCAGAATGGGAAAAAGGGGATTTTCGACTTTTTAGTTATGAATGGGGTGTCACTTACGCAGGGATGTTATCTGCCTCAGAAGCAACAGGTGATCCAAAATTCAAGGAATATACCTTTAATAGATTAGCGGCCCTTGCTGAAGTTTCCCCCACATATGCTAAGCAGTATAAAAAGGATCCTACAGCTAAAACACCTATTAAATCGGTTATACATCCGGAAGCGCTTGACGATGCCGGTTCCATTTCTTGGGCAATGATTAAAGCTGATCATGCCGGATTGGATTCCTCTTTGGATGAGATGATTAATAACTTCAGCGAGTTTATTATGAAGGAGCAATATCGCCTTCAGGACGGAACTTTTGCAAGGAAACGTCCTGTGCACAATACCGTTTGGCTAGACGATCTTTTTATGAGTGTGCCTGCACTTGCAAGAATGGGGAAAAAAACAGGTGACGATCGGTATTTTGATGAAGCCGTGAAACAGGTCCTTCTTTTCGCAGAAAAAATGTATAATTCACAAAAAAATATTTTCATGCATGGATGGGTACAAGGTACGGAAACCTATCCTCAGTTCCATTGGGCAAGGGCCAATGGCTGGGCAATTATGGCTATAGTTGAATTATTAGACGTCCTGCCTAAAGATCATACAGGGAGAGCAGAGGTCCTGAAACTTTTTAAAGATCATTCAGTAGGTCTTGTGAAATATCAGTCAGGAAAGGGTTTTTGGCACCAGTTAGTTGATAAAAATGATTCTTATTTAGAAACCTCGGCAACGGCCATTTTTACTTATGCTTTTGCTAAAGGAATTAACAAGGGATGGTTGGATCATAGGGTTTTTGGGCCCGTGACCCTTTTAGGTTGGTCAGCTGTGTCTACACAAATTAATGATACTGGACAAGTAGAGGGCACTTGTGTTGGTACGGGCATGGCTTTTGACCCTGCTTTTTACTACTACAGGCCTCAGAGCCCATACGCTGCTCATGGATATGGTCCCACCATTTTGGCAGGTGCAGAAGTAATAAAATTGCTCGATCATTATGAGTACGAAATAGAGGAAACTGCTGTTCAGTTTTTCGACTAGAAATTTGATTAATCTTTGATTTTGTTAATTACAATTAAATGAATAAAACGATAAAACTTTCAAATTTTGAGTTTTATAAAACATAGAAATTTCTTTTATGAAGTGCTTGCGATTTATATTTTTTACTGTTTTGATTTTCGCATTTGGATCGTGCGAAAAAAAGGTTCACGAAAAAGAACAAATCAGGTTTGCAGTGATGGCAGATATTCATTTTCAGGATGTTTATGGAGAGTTACAAGATATAGAATACAAAGGCATTGAAAATAAAGGAAATAAAAAGTCAGCAATTGTAAGGTCTATGGCTGCTCAATTACACTCCACGAGATTATTTAATGAAAATTATTTTGCTTTTCTGTCGGCTTTGGATGATGTAGTTGAAAAAGGTATTAAATATGTTATTCTACCAGGGGATTTTAGTGATGATGGACAACCATTTAACGTGAGGGGCCTTAAACAAATATTAGACAAGTATTCTGAAGAAAAAGAAATAAATTTTTTTCTAACTACCGGGAATCATGATCCTGTCGGTCCTTTTTCTCAAAAAGCTGGAAAGGCAGACTTTCTGGGAGAGGGAGGTATGAACCAACCCATAATGAGTGAAAATAACTTATACTCTTCGAATTCAGATTTTGAGCACGAACCGTTAATCTCTGAAGATATTCGAAAAATGGGGTATAAAGGAATAACTACAACCCTAAGTGCCTACGGGTTTTCACCAAAAAGAGAGTATTTGTATTGGGAAACTCCCTTTTCCGAATATTCTTTGAACTCCTACAGCTATAAAAAAGCAAAAAAAGCTGCTTCTTTAGATGAAAGAACTTATTCCATGCCGTCTGGGAGTTCGTTAATTCCCGATGTAAGTTATTTAGTAGAACCTGTTGAAGGAGTTTGGTTATTGGCCATTGATGCAAATGTATATTTACCGAAAGCAAATAGAAATCGAAATAATAAAACTTCAGAAAATTACTCCGGATCCAGCATAGGATATAATAATGTTTTATCACACAAGAAACATCTCCTGCTGTGGGTAGGAAGAGTAACTCAAAGGGCCAAAAAGGAAAATAAAACTCTTATTGCTTTTAGTCACTATCCAATGGTGGATTTTAATAATAATGCTTCGCAAAAAATGGAAAGTTTTTTTGGTGAAGGAAAAATGCAGTTGCACCGGGTACCAAATGAAGAAGTTGCTGAAGCCTTTGCAAATGCTGGGGTTAGGCTTCACATTGGAGGGCATATGCATATTAATAACACAGGAAAACGAACAACTAAAAAAGGAAACTCCATTGTGAATATTCAAACACCTTCTTTGGCAAGTTATATACCGGCCTATAAAATTCTTACTATTAAGGAAAATAAGGCTGTAGAAGTGGAAACGAAAATATTAGATTCAGTTCCTGGATTTAATGAGTTCTTCGAATTGTATAAACAGGAACATGATTTTTTGAAGGGGATTGGAACTGAAAATGTTTGGGATAAGGAAATCCTTTTATCTGATAGTTATATAACCTTTACAAAATGGCATTTGAAGGAGCTTACTAGATTAAGATTTATACCAGAAGATTGGCCTATAAAATTTCAAACTTTTTTTCCTGAACTTTCTGGCAAAGATTTATTGGTGTTTGCATTGATAAAGAGAAATATTTCTCTGAAGGAGTTTGTTGAGCTCAAAAAATTTTCCCAAACCTCTACTGAGCTTGAAAAAGCTACTAAAAAAGCAAAAGAAGAAATTAATCATATAGGTTTGGAATTTAAAGATCTGAACGAATGGAATGGCTTAGACTATATATATGATTTTTATCGGTTAAAAAATGCAGGCGAACTTGCGAAACAGGATATAGGAAGGGAAAGGATAATGCAATATAAACTTATTATTGAAGCATTTAAACAAAACAAGAATAAAAAGTCTGTTGATGATTTTGAGGCATTGGCATCTATTTTTGAAGCTTTTTTAGAAGGCTTACCTTCAGATCACTTTGAAGTGAATATAGAAACAGGAAGTATTAAAAATTTTAATTCACAAAATTAGATATTTAATCATGAAAGTCTCTAATACGATGTTTTTAGTGTTTGAAAAATAACCTTATAACACCCAATTGTAGTATATGAAATTTATAAACAATAAAGATAAGTCTAAAAATAACTACCGATTCGTCATCGAAGAATTGTTAAATTAATTACTAATTAAAAATATATCATTATGAAGTCTGAGTTTTCTAAAAAAGAAATTGCGCCCTTGAGAAGTATTGAAGATTGGGAAGATGATTTAATCGCCCGTTATCCAAATCCAAAATCAGCTACCAAAAAGAAAGAAGAATACCGAAACTATGAAGATTCCGAGAGAGTAAGTACGGTGAAAGAATTCTACCGGCTCAACCACACTTACCAGACCTATGATTTTGTAGAAAGCAAAGAGAAAGAATTTTTGAAGTTTGATAAAAGGGAAATGTCTTTTTGGGATGCAATAGACTTTTTGAATACCTTAGTTGATGATTCAGATCCTGACACCCATCTGGATCAGCTTCAACATCTATTACAGACCTCTGAAGCCATTAGAGCAGACGGACACCCCGATTGGTTTATTCTAACCGGTTTTATGCATGATTTAGGTAAGGTGTTGTGTTTATTTGGCGAACCGCAATGGGCTGTAGTAGGCGATACTTTTCCTGTGGGCTGTAGACATTCGGAAAAAATAGTTTATCCCGAATTTTTTGAAGCTAATCCCGACTCCAAAGATGAACGATTCAACAGTAAATACGGTGTGTATGAACCCAATTGTGGACTTGATAATGTAAAGATGTCCTGGGGTCATGATGAGTATCTTTACCACATGATGAAGGATTATCTTCCTGAACCCGCTCTCTACATGATTAGGTATCACTCCTTTTATCCTCAACATAGAGATAATGCATATGATCATTTATTAAACGACCATGACCGTGAAATGTTTAAATGGGTTGATAAATTTAACCCCTACGATCTCTATTCTAAAGTACCGGTACCACCAGATGCAAAAGCACTTCGCCCTTACTACGAAGATCTGGTTGCTAAATACCTGCCTGCTACTTTAAAATTTTGAATATTTTTCAGAAAAAGGAGTAGACTTACTTTATATTCACGTTTTTATAAAAACCCAAATTTATTTAATTTGAAAAAAATTATATTATATTTCGTTCCATTCTATAGTTTTCTTCCAAGGTGCTAATTCTTTTTACTTTTATAGGTTTCACTGTTTTTGTAGCATTCTTTTCATGGTACAAATTACGTAAGGATAATATAAGTACTAAAGATGGTTATTTCCTGGGAGGAAGAAGCTTAACAGGCCTGGTTATAGCTGGATCAATGATCATGACCAATATATCTACTGAACATCTTGTAGGTATGAATGGATCAGCCTATAAAAATGGTATGATAATTATAGGGTGGGAAGTAACATCGGCTATTGCTTTAGTTATTGCAGCGCTTTATTTTCTACCTACTTATTTGAGAATGGGACTGACAACCATTCCAGAGTATATTGAAAACAGGTTTGATGGTTTCACTAAAACCGTAGTAGCCCTCCTCCTTATGGTTTCGTTTGTTGTAACCCTATTACCTATTGTTCTTTATACTGGAGCGATTAACCTTGAAAGTATTTTTAACGTTTCCGAAGTTTTGAACACTAGCAAAAAAGAGGGTATCTGGATAACGGTTCTTGGAATCGGAGTCCTCGGATCTTTATATGCCATTTTGGGCGGTTTAAAGGCTGTAGCTTTTTCAGATTCCATTAATGCGGTTGGACTAATTGTAGCGGGATTAATGGTGCCGCTTTTTGCGCTATGGGAGATCGGTTCGGGAAACATACTGGGAGGTCTTTCTGAAGTTTATGAGGCAATTCCGAATAAATTTGCAGTTATTGGAGAGGAAACCTCTGTGTTGCCTTTTAGTACGCTTTTCACGGGATTGATGATTAATCAAATTTACTTTTGGGGAATGAACCAGACAATTATTCAACGTGTATTTGGTGCAAAAAATATGGCAGAGGCACAAAAAGGCCTATTGTATGCCGGAGTTTTAAAGATCCTGGTACCTTTAATTATTGTTCTACCGGGAATTATTGCATTTTACTATTTTGGAAATAAATTTTATGATCAACAAGATTTTATCTATCCGGAATTAGTGAAAAAAGTTTTTCCGAGGAGTTTGGTTGGCTTTTTTGCTGCAGTGGTTCTTGGAGCAATATTGAGCACATTTAATAGTGTATTAAATTCTTCTGCAACCATTTTTAGTTTAGACATATATAAAAAGCTTATCAATAAAAATGCATCAGATACAAAATTGGTTTATATAGGAAAGATTAGTTCAATAATTCTGGCAATATCCTCCATTCTAATTGCACCTATGGTAGGAGATGCACCCGAGGGCTTATATCAATTGATGCAACAACTTAATGGTATATTTTTTATTCCCATTGCCTCCATATTACTTGCTGGGTTGTTTATACCAAAAATTTCAGCAACTGGAGCAAAGGTGGGCTTAGTCACTGGTTTATTATTTTATCTGCTTACAACTTTCTTCCTTGAAATTGAAATCCACTTTATTCATATTTGGGGAATAGAATTTATTTTAAATTTAGTGGTTATGTATTTAGTATCTTTAAAATATCCCAGAAAGAAGGATGAAAGACAAAATTCTTCACCTCGTGTATATATGGATATGACCCCATGGAAATACGCAAAACCACTTTCATTCGTTCTATGTGCAGTTACAATTTTAGTCTATTATCTATTAGGAAGATAATTAAAGAATTTAATGACGATTGAGGGATATACGTTCATATAGAATTTCTCTAACAAGCCTTCATGAAGTGCAGGTATTTCTGTTTTTTAATCACCTTGATTAGTGAATTTAGTTAAACCCCATATTGCTTAATCAAAATCACCAACTATTTCTATTTTAGAACTGGAAAATATGGTTCCTGAATAACATAATTTTTTATTTTGAAAAAGAGTAATAATTTAATAATTGCTACTCTGAGAAAAGTGGGTTCGGCCGAACATAAAGATTATTTTCAAATGAAACCCGATAAGACGAAATGAAAAAAGAGCTTTTTTGATAATAATCGGTAGTAATTATTTGTGCTCCGGAATTACAGGCCGCTTTAAAACGATCATAGTCATTGGCACGTGCTTCATTGGTATTTGAGTCTGCACGAGTTCGAATAATGTACCCTCTCCTTACCAGTTTTGGTATTTCTGGGTCAAAAGGATCATTTCTAATTAGAGTGGCAGCTTCAGGAGTGCCGGGGTTGGCATTTACAAATAATACCCTACCCTTTAGGGAAGGAGTGTCTTTAATGTAAAGTTCTCTCTTGTCCTTAGTATCATCCAGAATAAAAAGAAATTTTCCCATAGCATCCTTTAGGGTCGGCCAATTACCATCTAGAATTGCTTTTTCGAGGGTCTCATAATTGCCCCTTACTAAATCTGGAGTAATTATTTTCTTGACTCCTAATTCCCTTTTGATGACGCTATCTAATTTTTGAAAAAGTGCATAGGTGAATTTCTCTGGAACGATATTTAGCTTTAATAATTCCTTATCCTTAGCCTCCAAAGTGATAAAGACGGGAGTATGTCCAGGGTCATCATCAGACCAGTTTTTAAGCTGCTGTAAACAACCTTGAAAGGTAAGGCAAGAACTTCTAAAATCAATATCTGGAATGTGCAGAACTTTAAAACCCGGATGAGACATCAATCCATCTGGATCATAGGTCCCACGGGATTTCGAGGATGAACCCAATGGTGATGCATATTTATTTCCTAATGTATCTGCATAAATATCAATTTCAAGGTTCCTTAACCCAAGAACTAATTGATCTGGAATACTAATATGCTCATATTCCAGTGCCAACAGTGCCGTTGAATCTTTTTCCAGTAAATTTTTAAATAAATGGGCGTCTATAGCTTGTTTATAACTGTTATGAGAGCCTATAACTTGTATTTTATTTATGGGTAGACTATCTTCTTGACCATAATTATTTAGAGATATGATAAGGAAGAATGTTAACAGGAAAAGCTTAGGAATTCTCATGGTATAACTTTTATGGATACCGAAAACTAAAATAGTTTTTTTATTTTTTAATATTCAAAGATACCTCATCATTTACAACGAAAGCGACTGATCGAAATTAATTTTTTCGATTCCTGCGTTTTCATTGAAATTAAGACTGTCGATTCTTAGTTGTCTTAAAACATAATCTTTGTTTTGAGGAAATATCTGGTGGTATAGGATAAAATACTGCCCGTTTTCTTTGAATACAGTATGATGCCCAGGCCCAAAAACTCCTTTTTTCGAATCGCTTTTAGCTATTGGGCTTGTTTCTCCTTCTTCAAATGGCCCAAATGGAGAATCACCTACTGAATATCTGATTTTATAGGTGGAATCAATAGCTTTACCATCCGAGTACATAAGATAATATTTGTTTTTTCTTTTTAGCATGTGAGGAGCTTCAAAATAATTCGCAGGAGTAACATCTTTAATTTCTCCATTGAAACTTATCATATCTTTATTAAGTTTTACAGCAAAACACTTTCCATTTTTCCAATCAAATCCAGACCCCCAATATAAGTAAGCTTCCCCATTATCGTCTATAAAACACTGGGCATCAAACATGTGAAAATCTGGAAACAAGGTACTTTTAATTAAAGGACTCTTGTCAGCTTTTGCGTTCTCCCATGGACCTAGCGGAGATTTACTAACCCCCACCCAGATTTCACTTCCTACGGAAATATACATGTAATATTTACCGTTCCTAGCTTTAATTAAACCTGGTGCCCAGACCATTGTGTCTATTGAAGTAGGGCTTGTACATTGCTCTTTGGTAGGCCAATTCAGCTTATGAATATTGAAAGTTTGAAAATTTTTTGTCTCTAAAACCGCTAACTCCTCGCCGCCCCAAGGGTCTATAGTTGCATAAATGTAATAGGTGTCTCCTTCCTTAATTATAGAAGGATCTGCATAATACCCATCATGAATTGGATTGGTAATATTTTTTGAGCTAAGTTGTTTTTTAGATTCTGTTTTAGTTGAGGTATTCTTACATCCAGAATGAAGGAAAAAAACTCCGAGAAGAATAGAAAATATCAAGAGTGTCCTTTTCATAATATTAATGGTTGTTCAATTCCATTTCGAATGGGGGATGATCACAAAGACAAATTAATAGAAATAAAAATATTTCCTAAGAGTCACTCAAAAATGGATTTTTTGTGAGTCTCGAGAAGATTCTTTTAATTCCTGAAATATTAAATGAAGCCTTAGCCGAGCATACCAAATTTAATAAAAAAATAAAGTTGTTTTGGCTGAAAACATTAATACTCTCGCTTTTTTTTTAAATTTATCTGTTTTTCTAGATGATGCGAAGATTTTTATTTTATTTTATTTTCGATTTCAAGTTTACATCTTGTTTGACACGACAAATTATTAATTCAATTTTATAAAAATTCATACACCAAGAATTGTACAGAGGTCATTTAAGGTAAAAAAATTACTTTAGGATTGATTTCATACTATTTTTGTTGAAATTTTTGCTCATTATATTTAAATAGAAAATGTAACAGGTTCCGGGAGAATCTTAAAAATAGGCAATTTCCTTATGAATATTAAATTACTTTATTATTCCATTGTGGTAGCAATGGCAGGTTTTCTTTTTGGTTTTGATACAGTGGTAATTTCCGGGGCAAATCTTCCGCTTAGGGAACTTTGGAATACCTCAGACTGGTTTCATGGTATATTTATTATGTCTATGGCTTTATGGGGGACAGTGGTTGGGGCCTTAATAGCTGGAATACCAACTAATAAGTTTGGAAGAAAGAATACTTTAATTGGAATAGGAATTCTTTACCTGATATCTGCACTTGGATCAGCACTTGCTCAGGAGCCTTATTTTTTTTCTTTTTTTAGATTTATCGGTGGTTTGGGGGTTGGCATATCTTCTATTGCAGCCCCGGCTTATATTTCAGAGATTTCCTCAGCTAAAAACAGAGGTAAATTGGGGACTCTCTATCAATTTAATATTGTATTTGGTATTTTGGTTGCTTATATTTCCAATTACTTTTTAACGGGATTTGGAGGAGAAAACGATTGGCGGTGGATGTTGGGGATTGAAAGTATACCTGCAATTTTGTATACTCTTTTGGTGTTAGGAATTCCAAAAAGTCCACGCTGGTTAGTAACTCATAAAAATAAGCCTCAAGAGGCACTAAAGATTCTGGAAAAAACAGCATCAAAGGAAGAAGCCAAAAAAACTTTAGAAAATATTACTATTGAAGATAACAGGAATAAAGCTAATGATGTAGCTGGTTTATTTTCCAAAAAGTATAGCAAACATCTATTATTAGCTTTTTTGATAGCATTCTTTAATCAACTTTCAGGAATAAATTTTATCCTTTACTATGCACCTGAGATTTTGGAGAAAGCTGGTTTTGCTACCTCTGCTTCTTTACTCAGTTCTATTGTTATAGGATTAGTGAATTTGGTATTTACTTTTTTGGGAATGTTCCTTATTGACCGGGTAGGTAGAAAGCAGTTGATGTATATCGGATCCGTAGGCTATATTATTAGCCTAAGTATGGTTGCTTATGGTTTTTATTCAAATGCTACGGCAATTTTTAAATTATTTTTTATTCTATTATTTATAGCATCGCACGCCGTAGGTCAAGGAGCCGTTATTTGGGTATTTATCTCCGAAATTTTCCCTAATAAGATTCGTGCTTATGGACAAGCGTGGGGCAGTGGTACTCATTGGGTTTTTGCAGCCCTGGTTACGCTTTTTGGTTCGGTTTTGATTAATACCTTTGAACCCTGGATGGTTTTCAGTTTTTTCAGTGCATTGATGGTACTTCAATTGCTATTTGTATACAGAATGATGCCGGAAACAAAAGGAAAATCTTTGGAAGAGTTGGAGGAAATGCTTTTAAAAAAATAAATCTTCATTATTCCGGGATAACCGAAAACTAAACTCCTGAATTTTATAAATAACAGAATTATTATAGACGTGTCGCTTGCTTATCATTTAAGTGGTTTCCATTTTTGCTAAATATCGAAAATCTGAAAAATTAATTTGTCTATTTCTGAAATACTTTTCACTTTATTTTGCTTTTAACTATATTTAATAGCCTGAAGCGTTGGTATCTATGGAAAAATTTATTCTCGAATCTGGAAAAGCACTGGCTAGATTAAGATCTGGAATAAATGATTTCATTGAGGACAAAATAGAGGGAAATGTCACCAACCTAATTCTTTTTATCCTGTCTTTTTTTATTCTTTTCGTCACCAGCTTCAGTTTAATTTTTGGTGTCAAAACCATAATAGATGGTTATGTCTATTTTCTAATCCTTCTTATAATACTGGCGGTAGTTTTGGTTTGGCTGGCCATATTCTATGAATCAGATAAACACCTGGAGACCGATCGGCATAATTTTAAGGTGGAACCCATTGATAAATACCGGATAAGGTTTGAATACATCAACCTTGATAAAGACGCTAAAGAGCAGTTCTTTAGATTGCTTAAAGGCCGAAAGGTTCAGGAGAAGATCAATTTTACCGTTGGGAATAAAAGTGGGGACTCCGCAAACCATCGTATCCTTTTTGTATTATTCGATGAATTGTTAGTTGGGGGCATCCAGGATTTTTCCGGAGAACGGAAACGTGACTTTTTCCAATTGCTGATGAATTCCTTTTTGATGAACAATGAACCGCTTAAAGAAAATACATTGAAGACCAGTTTTTCCGCCTGGAAAAACGACCAGGAAAAAATAAATTCCCGAAACCAGCGAAAATTCATCCGACAGATGCTTGCTAAAGAATAATTATAGCATATTTCCCTTCTTATTTGAATTACTCTATTGATTTATAGGTATTTGCTTTCCTAAGTTTGTCCTGTACAAAATCGTAAAAGGCCTTTTACTCATTTCTAATTTTAACCATATAGTTATGAATGAGCAGGAACAAGTAGTGGGTTTATTGGAGGATATTAAAGTACTTCTGTCCCACACCAAGAAAGTAATGAACGTGGAAGACCTGGCACAATATACGGGTCTCTCCAAAAGTAAGATCTATAAGCTTACCCATTTAAAGCTTATCCCAATGGGGAACAACCCGAACATCCGTCAGAAGTTTTTTGATAAGGAAAAAATCGATGCCTGGCTCCTGGGAGAACCGGACCTATCCGATGCCTTCCTGGAGGATCAGTTCAACAAGAACCTATTGAAGAACCGCAAGTAATCACTTGCTATTTACTCAACCTTAAAAAAACATTATGATGAAAAATTCATCCTATATCCGTGTGGGTACGAGTTACTATAAAATAGTAGTAATGCCCACAATTGCCGGGAACTTCAACGAAGTTTTGATTCCCTGGAATATCGAGACCTTACGACAGGACCACGGTAAAGGTTTTGTTGGAAGTATTAAAAAACATGAAGGCTTTACCTGTATTCCGAGCCACCTGGATTTTAAACAGGTGCATTACGGGTTTTATAATACTTACGCTCCCTTGTCCACTTTGCCCAATAGCGGTAAAGTGGATTTTTCACTGCAGTTCATCAAACACATTTTTGGCAACCAATTCGAATTAGGCCTTGATTACCTGCAACTCTTATATACAAAGCCCATTCAGATGTTACCTATACTATGCCTGGTTTCTAAAGAACGAGTTACCGGAAAAACTACTTTTCTAAAATGGCTCAAAGCTATTTTTGAAAATAACCTCACTTATTTAACCAATGATAGTTTCAGTAGTCAGTTTAATACTGATTGGACGCATAAACTCCTTATCTGTATTGACGAGGTTTTATTTAATAGGGAGGAACTCACCGAACGAATTAAATACCTCAGTACTACCGACTTTAATAAACTGGAGGCTAAAGGTAAAGACAAGCGGGAAGTTGAGTTTTTCGGAAAGTTTATCCTCTGTAGTAATAATGAAGATAATTTCATTAAGATCGATAGCGAAGAAACCCGCTTTTGGGTTTTGAAAGTTCCATCCCTACAAAAGGAGGAAACTCATTTTTTAGACCACCTGAAGGCAGAAATCCCCGCTTTTTTATATTACCTGCAGCAGCGGGAATTAGCTACAACTCATAAAACCAGGATGTGGTTTGCTCCAGAGCAGATAAGAACTGATGCACTGGAGAACCTGATGCAAAATAATCGGAACCGGGTGGAAAAAGAATTAGCAAGTATGATCCTTGACGCAATGGAAACTTTTGATTTGGAGGAAGTTGATGTTTGTCCTTTGGATGCATTGCAGGTTTTAAATCGAACCCGTGTTAAAACCGATTTAACCCAATTGCGGCAGATATTAAAGAAGGACTGGAAATTAAATAACCAGGATAATTCCCTAAAATATCGAAAGCTATATATGTGGCAGGAGGGTGGCCTCGGACTTATCGATGGTAAGGGACGCTATTACACGGTTAAAAAATCATTCTTATTACAGCATTTCAGGGAAGATATAAAGTGATGATTTGATGCGTAATTGATGACACTGAAAAGCTGCTAATTCAGAGGCTTTAGGAGTGATTAGCCCGGAATTTAGTGATAACAGTAAACAAACCCTCTAGGAATATACTTTTATTATTTATTCTTTTTTTGATGAATGATGACAGATAGTAAAATAGCCCAGTGATAGCAATGGTTTTGCCCCGCATCGTTTTGTCATCACTTTGTCATCAAAAATAAATCGATGCTGAAATTTGAATGGATTTGATGGAATTTGAAACGAAAACAGCAAAAAAATGGAAAACATAGAAACATCAAAAAGCTGGGAAAAAGCCCGTAATATTTGCATCGTAAAAACGCTTGCAAAATTAGGGCACTTTCCCAGCAGGAAAACGGAAAAAGAAGCTTGGTTTCTGAGTCCCCTGCGGTCAGAAACGCAAGCCTCGTTTAGCGTCTCTTTACATAAAAACCTGTGGTATGACTTCGGAATAGGAAAAGGTGGTTCCATCATTGACCTTATTATGGAAATGAAATCCTGCACCGTAAAAGAAGCGTTGGAATACTTAATTAATGATATGACTAAACTCTCCTTCAGACCGCCAAAAACTGAAGATCGGTTGAGACGAACAGAAATTCGAATCCTGGATGTTGAAGCTATCTACCTGCAGGGATTAATTGATTATCTAAAATCCCGTAATATACCTCTGGAGGTTGGCAATAATTACTGCAAACAGATTTGGTATCACTGTAAAGGGAAACGGTATTTTGCCATTGGAGTTCAAAATCATCTAGAAGGCTGGGAACTTCGAAATAAATATTTCAAAAACTCCAGCAGTCCTAAAACTTTTTCCCTGTTTGAAAATGATTCCAAACAGCTACTCATCACGGAAGGGATGTTTGATTTTCTATCACTGGCTACCATAGATGAAGGCTTAGTACAAAGCTCAGATTGTATCATTTTAAATTCCCTGGCTTTTATAAAGCGGATCGAAACTTTAATTCCAAAATATGAACGGGTTTTACTGTACCTGGATAATGATCCCGCTGGTAAAAAAGCAACTGCTTCGCTTTTAAACCAGTTCGATAATACGATTGATTGCAGTGATTTCTACTCCGGATATGTAGATCTCAATGAAAAATTGATCAATGAAGGAAGTTGGAAAAAAGGAGAAAATTTAAAAAGAAAGATAAGTGGGTAAATAATAAATGCCTATCGGAAATTTCAGTTGAAAGGGAAAAGCAAGATGTGTCATTGTAATGACAATCTTGCTTTGCGCCCGGTGGTTGCAAAGGTTTTAAAAAGAAAAAATGAAAAGGGAATACATCCAGGTTCGATGCTCGATCTACGAGAAGAAGCTGCTTCAAAGAAGAGCAGCCAGGGCAGGAATTTCCCTTTCAGAATACATACGAGCTACCGCCTTTGATAAAAATATTGTAGAACGAATTACCCCAGAACAAGTGGAAACTTACCAGATGTTGGTACAGTACAAAAACAACTTTACCCGCATCGGCAATATGTTTAGAAAACGGGATCCAAAGCTGGCTAAGGAAGTGGAAGATCTTGCAAGGGAGATCAGAACGCACTTAAAAAACTTTAAAAAATGATAGGCAAAGGACACGCCATTTCCGGCACCAGGGTATCGATATCCTATGGCTGGAACCAGGAGAAAGAAGCTGAAGTCGTGCTCAGAGAACACGTGGCCGGAGAAACCCCCGCGGAGATAGCCGAAGAGTTTAGGATTATCCAGTCGCAAAATGAACGCTGCATTAATAACACATTAAGCTTTATCGTAAGCCCCACCATTGAAGACGGGAAGGATCTAAGCAAAAAAGACTTGGAAGATCTCGCTAAAAGGTTTTTGAAGGAGATGAATCTGCAAAACAATCAATCCATTGGTTTTGTACATCGGGATAAAGCACATACCCACGTTCATATCTATACCAACAGAATTGGCTTTGACAGTAAAGTCTATAATGACAGCTTTATCGGAAAACGAAGCCAAATAGCGGCTGATAATGTGGCCAGGGAATTAGGGTTTAAAAGGGTTCGGGAAGTACAGCAGGAAAGGCTTAATGAGTTAAAGGGTCTGCGACAGGAAATCAAAAATATTCATGACCGCGTACTGCAATCGAGGCCAAAATCCCTGGATGAATATATAAACAAAATGAAAGCACAGAAGGTGGAAGTGATCCCAACAATCAATAAAGCGAATCAACTGCAGGGCTTCCGGGTGGAATATAAAGGAGTAAACCTTAAAGCCAGTGAAGTGGACCGGTCGATGAGCGGGAATAGGCTAATTCCCCAGATCTCACAAAACAGGAGTTTTACCAGGCTAAAAGAAGTACCAAAAACCTTACAGGTATTGGATAAGACAGTGCAACTAAGCAGCAATCTTTCAACCAAAATAGCTAAAGAGTTAATAAAAGGAACAATAAAAATAATAAGAGATACCGGAATAGGTATGGGATATTAAAATTTTAAGTGATGAAAAAACTAGACGAAATTATGGAACTAATGGCCGATGAAATGAAGGATTTTAAAACGGCAGTGCTGGAACTTCAAAAACTTTCGGAACAATTGGTTATGATGAGCATTCCTATCAGCACGGAAGCTTTGGAAAAGAACCTAAGCATATTCTTACATAAGCAGAAAGCGGAAAAAGAAAGAACAGATGAGATTCTAAAGGAAATAGACCGGAAGTTAAAACACGCCAGGATCATACCCAATTATCTATTGATCCTTTTTGGAATACTCGGAATTCTGGCCCTGGGCTTGGTGGGGTACTTTGGATATTCCAACAATAATAAACAGCAGGAAAACTTTGAGGTTTACAGGACAATTATGGAATCACAGAATAAGTCTTATGAAGATTATTTTGCAGCAAATCCCGAAATCCACCAGGCATACTGTGAGTGGATAGAGGCTGGATACCAGGATTTGTAATGACAAATGCTTTGCATGAAAAACCAGTAAATTTGCGTCAAATGGCCTGAAACTCCCAGTAAAACCGTTGAAATTTGCGGCAAAATTTTAGTGAAAAATTAAAACAATTTTTTTAGATCAGTGGATAATGAGTGGATATTTCAGGAAATGGGCTCAAAGGCTCTGATAACAGGTTGAAATTTACTGGTTTTGTAAATATAAGTAGGTAGCGCCCTATGCTGTTTTTACTTTACGCTTAACTTCCCGTACACTATAAAAACAGCATAGGATCCTGCGCAAAGTTATGGCAGATATGGGGCAGGATTAGGTTTAACCAACATTAAAGAGAACTATACTTCAATTTAAAATCCCCAGGGATTCTCTTCCCCTACAAATGGGCTTTCGTAGGTGAACCATTTAGTAGTGTTAGACGTTTCTCCATCAATATTCATTGGAGTAAACCTTACTTTATATTTTCCTGTTTTAGCATAAGTAAATGCTCCACTTGGGAAAGGCTAAATGCTGATGATCGGTGCTAATCCTGTGACATTAATACCACCGGAATTCTTTCTCATTTTCTTCAGTGGCGAGATATAAGATTGACAATTACCTTGATCATCATTTCTTTATCGCCTGGGTGGCTTTCAGCAATTAATAAGGTCAATGCTACCAGGGCATTGTCCGGGATTACTTTATTCCCGGTTTGGGTATAAAGTATCTGGTTTCGGTCCAGAAACCAGACAAATAAAAATGCAGCAATCCGTTTGTTCCCATCGGAAAATGAATGATTCTTGACCACAAAATATAGTAAGTGAGCTGCTTTTTCTTCGGTTGTGGGATAGAGGTCTTCCCCTCCAAAAGTTTGATATATATTTTCTAAAGAACCCTTAAATGAATCGTCCTTCTCCCGGCCAAAAAGTCCTTCGAATTTTGTTTGCCTTCCTAATTCATCTATTGCTTTTCGAGCTTCGCTGTAGGTGATTTGAAATACTTCTCGACTTCCTTCCTCAGGTACCTCCAGCCGCTGGTGGTCATAATCATCTAATAAATCCAGGGCGCGAGAATACTGTGCAATAATTTTTATTAAACCTGCAGATTCATCAGTATTAAGCTCGTGTTCAGAAATAACTTTTTCCTGCAAGCGAACTACGTTTTTTAGTTCTTCGAGCTGCCGGGTTTTTTCTCGAAGTATTTTTTCATTGATGGAATATCCCTGTAGTAAGAATTCCTTTAGAACTTTATTAGCCCATTGTCTAAATAGAATACCGCGTTTAGAGTTAACCCGATAACCCACAGATATTACTACATCTAAATTATAGTGCATTCTATCTCTGGCTACTTCTCTCTTTCCTTCCCGTTGAACCGTTCGGAATTTCCGAACAGTTGAATTATCATCTAACTCACCAGATGAGAATATGTGCTTAATGTGTTCACTAATATTAGCCTTACTGGATTCAAATAATACGATCATTTGAGCTTGTGTAAGCCAAACCGTTTCTTCTTCAAGCCTAACATCAATTTGAGTTTGCCCGGCCTCTGTTTTATAAATTAGTATTTGATCCTGCTGCGATTCCATAATCCTTTCAGAATATAAATTATTTGTATCTTTTTGATTTCGAAATGAATATAAACATTTTAATTATAAGCTTATTTAAGAGATAGTAACAGCTCGAGGCAAAATTTTCTTCATATAATACCACCCATTTGCTATGCAGGAATGTTTAATTTCCTTTCCAGGTTTTCCCATAAGTAGACCATTTTTATAATAACATTGAATTCAGTTTAACGATTACCTTCATGCAATTACTGAAATAAAAAATCTGGACTACTATCAAAAAATAGGAGCCCACGCCGTTGTATATGCTTTGCGCATTTAGTGAGTGCAATTTTTTAACCTCACCTTATGGATGTACAAGCACCCTCTAAAATCTTCAACCTATAATCTTACAATGCATATGATTAATACTATACCTGGTTTTAACCTGCCTCTCCTTACAAGCCCTGCTATTTGATTATGCTTTTAAAATAAGTGAGCCCACGGTTGTATATGCTCTACGCATTTAGTGAGTGTAATTTTCAACCTCACCTTACGGGTTTACAAGCACCCTCCTAAAATCGTCAGTCTGTGATAAGTTCAATGCCTGCCTTTTCAGCCTTGTATTTTATTTTGGCCATCAGTTCATAATAGCTCCAGTTTCTAAGCACAAATTCCTCCTCTTTGGCAATTCCAATCTTATTTTCTTGATTCACTAAAATTAGCGTACCCGCCTGATGTTTGATGCAAAAGTTGATTAATTTCCGACTGTAGAGATGCAGCCTATTAGTCACGTAATTCTTTTCCATCTCGTGGAACCTTTGTACTGCTTTGGTTTTTCGTTTTCGTCCTTTACCTGATCTTGCATAGGTAACCCCTTCCTGTGCCCTTTTCCGGGCGGCTTGTATGGCAAGCCTACGATATAGAAATTCTTCCCGGGAGCCAATGTTGAGTCTTGTCTTTCCGGTCTTTACTATAATCGGGTATTCCAGCGATAAAGAAGCTTCCGCGATCACATTAGGCTTTAAGCGATGTTTTTCTTTTTCAATTTCAAATGTGGCCAGCAAAAAGGTTTTGTCATTTTTTAATTGAATGTGGGAAGTACATAGCTTTGTCTCTCCTGCCACCACCCGCTCCAGTAGCTTTCGCTTATCAGAATAATCCCTTCCTAAATAGGTCTTTAGCGGAATGGAAAACAAACGAAAACAAAAGGCTTTTTTCTCTTCATCATAACATAATCCTTTAATGCCCTCCATATCAAATGGAAAAGCCATATCCCTTCTAAAGTTCATCAGCGAGCGTTCCCCCTTCCAGTATGCTACCTTATTTTTCTGGAACGTACCCATTAAATTATGGTTGATGTTACCTAAAATGTTGGTAGGAATTTCTCCTTTATAGCGATCGGATACTACCCGGTAGGTGGTATTGATGCGGGAGCGGTTCAGGATACCGGCTTCATCTTTCTTTTCATCGGCCAGTTTATACTTTATTCCGTCGGTTAAATAAAAGAATTCCTGGATCATTTCCTGAACGTAGAGATGACTAATGATAAGATTGGCGGCCTTAAAGCTGCGGTTGCGCCACTGGTAGAGTTTATCTAGGGCCTCCTTTCTTTCAACTTTTGTAGGCAAATCGACAAGCAACTGGATCTTTCGAGTGAGTTTTATTGTATCCTGTCCCATCGCTAAGCCGATTGCTGTTGTTGGTGTTTTTGCTGCATCAGCTTATAGGCGGCCATAAATTCCTGGTGGACCTCCTTTTGGGAAAGATTAAGCTCTTTCGCAATGGAAGCAAAGGAGTACTGCTTCTCATTACGCAACTGCAAGACCTTTTCCTGTTCCGCGGTCATTTTCCTTTGAATTTTTACCGCTACCAACGGCTTTGGTTTTGTTTCCAAATTGCTCCCCTGGTGGATAATGTTTTTAATATCCTCGATAGCCTTTTTTACTTCGTTGCTGGTATGGGTAATACTGCTACCCATTACCTGGCCAACAATTTTATAGCGAAAATCATACTTCAGACAGAGTTCTATAAGGCGCTTTCTTTCATTGCTGAGTAATGGAAAAACACGTCTTATCCTATCAAAGGCTTTCTGTTGCACTTCGTGGTTCAGTAGATGCACATCATCTTTCTCTGGATCAAAGCCGTACAAATATTCTTGGTAGTTCTCATAACTTTCCAAGGAATTGACGGTTCTGAAAAACTTATTTTTAGGACGAGTATAGTAGGTATAGCATTCCCTTTTCATTACCGTTCGTAGGAAATAGTAAATATGTTCAGGTCGTTCTATGCGATCTCTTTTCTCCCATAATATGAGGAAAGTATCCTGCGCCAATGTTTCCACAGCAAAATCATCATCCAGAATTTGCCTACCAACCCAGAATATAGAGCGGTGGTACTTTGTGTAGATAAACTCCAAAGCATCGGGATGTCCTTGTTGTAATAATTCAAAAATACGCTGTAACATAATGTGCCCTATTAATTTTATTAGTGATATAAATGAAGATTCTTCTATCCAAGTTTAGGTCTTCGCATAAAACCAATTTTAAAATTCCTCGATAAATGACTCATTTATCTGAATTTAATGCCTTTTCTACCTGCTCCAATTTTTGATTATATTCTGCTATTAATTCATCTGCGTAAATTGGAGTCCTATCACCATTCAGACAATATCGTATGTAACGAGGGGTAACCTTATATTTGCAAGCAAGGGCGTTTACTACACCTGTGTTATAAGTTTTCTTCATAAATTACGTAAGTTTGCCTGTTCATTGGTTTGTTCCTTTTTTCGGAACAAAACCAAATATATAAACAAATTGTTTACAAAACAATTATTTAAATGCTTTTTATAAACATTTCGTTTACTTTTTATGGATAAATCAAAAATGCTTGATGAGATAAAGATGCATTATGGCTTTAAAAGAGATGCAGAATTAGCAGATTTTTTAGAAATAACTAGACAGACTTTATCGAACTGGAAATCAAGAAATTCTTTTGATGCAGAATTACTATATTCTAAATGCACGGAACTAAATCCCGCTTGGCTACTAACGGGTGATGGTCCTATGCTGCAAAAAGACTCCACTAATTCAATTATTAAAGAAACCGATCCAGAAGTTTTGCGAGATAAATTAGTTAATCTTCAAAATCAATTGGATGCCCTAGAAAAAGCGAATAATGCTTTAGAAGACGCCAATGAATCCTTAAAAGAGACTAAATCAATACTGCAGAAACGAATTACAGAGCTTGAAGGTAACTAAAGCTTACTAGTGCCTTCAGAGGGTTATTTATTTTTTCTCTATAGGATTTAGAAAAGTAATTTTTCTATTACTACATTTTAACCCTACTACCACTCTTTATGGTTTTCCGTAACCTCCTTTTGTTTTAATGCTTTATCTTAGCAGGACTGTGTTAATCCGTGGGAATAGGATATTAACTTTATAAGTTGCTGGTTTTATGACTAGTAAGCTAAAGCATAAGAAACATAAAAAAATGAAATATGAATGGTAATAACATTGAGGAACTAGATGACCCCGTTATTGATGTAGAAGATAACGAAGATTTATCCTCCCCTCAAATTTATGGGATTTCTAGTTATGGTGCAGATTATGATGTTGATGGCCTTGTCAAAAGGCTGAGAAGAGGAGATATTTTTATTCCACCTTTTCAAAGAGATTATGTATGGAATCAAGCTGAAGCTTCTAGACTTATTGAATCTTTATTACTTGGATTACCCGTGCCGGGTGTTTTTTTAGCGAAAGAAAGTGACTCAAATAAACTCTCAGTTATTGATGGACAACAAAGATTGAAATCATTACTATTTTTTTATGAAGGTTTTTTCAACCCAAAGGAAGGTGATGCAAGAAAACGAGTGTTTAAACTTAAGAATGTACAAGATAAATTTGAAGGTAAGACGTATGAAGAATTAGAGGAAGACGATCGAATTAATCTTGACGATTCAATTATTCACGCCACAATAATAAAACAAGAAACCCCGACGGATGATAATACTAGCATATATCATGTTTTTGAGAGGTTAAATACGGGTGGACGAAAACTTACTCCTCAGGAAATAAGGTCAGCAATCTATATTGGCAAATTAAATGATTTAATCGCAGAGTTAAACGAATATCCCACTTGGCGAGAATTATTTGGAAAAAAAAATAATAGATTAAAAGATCAAGAAATGATTTTGCGATTTTTTGCCATATACACCTCACTTGATTCATACAGTAAACCCTTAAAGGAATTTCTAAATAAATTCAATGGAAGATACAGAAACCCTACGGATACAGAGTTAGATAGATTAAGAACAATTTTTAAGCGTACAACTGATATTATATATGAGAGAATTGGCAAGAATGCTTTTAGACCAGACAGAGTTTTTAATGCTGCTGCATTCGAGGTATTAATGGTAGGTATAGCTAATAGAATTGAAGGCAATATAGACTTCGGAACATTTTCCGAGAATATAGATAGTCTATATAAAAATCAAGATTTTGTGGACTCCATAACAAGAGCAACTTCAGACGATAAGGTTGTTGAGGAGAGACACCGACTGTTTAATGAATATATAAATCAATATGTTCAATAATGCCGAACTGACCACACAGTACAATCGAATTCATCAATTAATAATTAAAGCAAAGGAATTTGAGCCTGACGATGAATTAAGATCGCACATGACCAAGTATATATGTGTTCTATGTTCAGGGTTTATTGAAAATTCGGTCTTTCACGTATTCAGCGATATAGCAGAAAATAGTTGCAGCCCTTCTGTTGTTTTGACATATACAAAGTCTCAACTTTATAAAATTCAAAATGCAAATAGTGAAAAAATACGAGCTTTAGCCAAATCTTTTAATCCTGATTGGCATGACCCGCTAAGAGATTATTTACAAGAAGAAAATAGGGGCGCAGCAATAAATTACATTCTTAAAGATAGACATAATATAGCACATGGAAGGGATTCAGATATAACCATAATCAAATTGGAGAATTATCTGAATAAGACAGTTGAAGTCATTAAGTACATTGAAAACAAATTAAATAAAAAAGAATCCAGCACTTGAAATATTTATAATGGATGACACTCATACAAACCGTCAATCGAAGGATCTTCAGAATTAAAATTAATTAGAAACTCACAGGAATGTTTCAGTGTGAGAAAATACTCTTGATTACCACCAATAAAATCTGAATAACTTTTTGAAGTGAAACCGATTTTTTAATCCCTCCTATAAAATTAAATTTTACCTTTGAGTGTATTTCGTGATATATTTTTTGTAGATCATAGGAAAGTTAAAAATAGGTGGAACAGTATTGATTCGAACACCTTTGAATAGTTAATTGTTTTTTTAAAAAAATTATATTTGAGATTATGATACAGTCACCAAACCAATTCAAATAGGAAATAAAATTGCTTATATTAGGGACTGTTTGGTCTGAAATAAGTAGAAGAATAAATACCATCAGCCAATAGAATAATGTCTCATTTAGAACCGAGTGAAACTCTGAGTGTGGAAAACATACTTAATAAATATTCTTTCACGATTTTTCAAAACTGTAATTGCATGCTAAATAATTTGCCTGAATAATTATACTATTTTTAAATATTCAATAGCCACCCAATTCATTTGATCTATCTGGAAAAACTTCCTACTTATCAATTTTTTATTTTAACTCACAAATGACAGATTTAAGCCAAAGAGAAAAAGATTTTTTAATAGAAAAGTTGCAAAAAGACGAGCAATTGCCTGATGATTTTAAGTATAAACTATTCCCCACTAAACATAAGGAATATGAATTGGTGTACGCTGGTAAAATGCGCAAAGAGGATATTCTTGCAGATGAGGATGGGGTAACAGCAGCACCCTTGCAGATTGAAAGGACTTATAATGGCAATCGTGAGTCTTTTGCTGATGGTTGGAAGAATATGATAGTCTTTGGTGACAATCTTCAGTTTCTTAAAACAATCTATAAGAATGAAGACCCACTAATCAAAAATAAGGTAAAAGATAGGGTTAAATTAATTTATATAGACCCACCATTCGCAACGGAATCGGATTTTAATGGTTCAGAGGGACAAAAAGCCTATAGTGATAAAACTAAAGACTCTGAATTTGTTGAGTTCATTAGAAAAAGGTTAATTGTAGCTAAAGAAATTCTTCATAAAGAGGGTGTTATTATTATACATCTTGATTATAAAAAGGTTCATTATATAAAGACTGTTGCTGACGAAATATTTGGAGAGAATAATTTTAAAAATGAAATTATTTGGCAAAGGTCAGACCCACATAATGATGCTAAGAAAAAGTTTGGGAATATCCATGATACAATTTTAATTTATTCAAAATCGGAATATTTCAAATATAATTGGGAAGATATAACGATTGATTTGAGTGATGCTGCAGTGAAGGAATATTCTTATATGAGTCACCATGGCGAAATAAAGAAAGCTATTAGTCCGTTACCTGAAGGTGCGCGATATGTAAAATTAGAAAGAGCTTCTTGGAAAGGCAATAATCCTGATAAGATTTTTGAATGGCGTGGTGTCAAACTAAAACCTGGCTTACAATGGATGGGTACTTATGATGAAATGGAAAGCTGGCTTGATGATGGTACTCTTTTTCTTCCCAAATTCCCAAAAGGTGCTCAAAGATGTAAAGTTATGTTTTTAGATAAAAGACAAGATGAAGGTCAGGTAGTTCAAGATATATGGCAAGATGTGGGAAGGATGAAAGGTGGCAAAGGCCTTTATCCAACCCAGAAACCTGAAGGTTTATTAGAAAGATTTATTCTTGCTTTTACTGATGAAAATGATATTGTATTAGACTTCTTTATGGGTAGCGGAACTACTTGCGCTGTTAGTGAAAAATTGAATAGAAAATGGATAGGCTGCGACATTGGTAAATATTCTTTTTTTACTGTTCAAAAAAGAATGCTGACCATTCAGGAGAGTAAAAATTTAAAAGGCAAAAATAAATTATATAAGAAGCCATCAAAAGCTTTTCATACAATAAATACTGGTATATATGATATTGAAAAACTTTTCAATCTTAAACATAATGAATATGAAAATTTTGTTCTTGATCTTTTTGAGGTAACCCCTAAATCAAAAAAAATATCGGGAATCGAATTTCAAGGCGAACGTAAAGATGGCTATGATGTATTAATTTGGAAATACTGGGAACACAAGGATGCAGCAGTAGATGAAGATTATTTGCTAATTCTACATAAAAATATCGGCAAAAAAGTGGGTGATAGAATTTATTTAATTGCTCCAGCAAATTCCGTTCAATTTATAGATGATTATTATGAGATAGGTAATGTAAGATACTATTTTTTAAAAGTGCCTTATCAAATTATACAGGAACTGCATAAAGAAAAATTCAAAAAATTTAGACAACCAAAAAGTTCTAATAATGTAAACTCACTAGAAAATGCAGTAGGCTTTCATTTTATTAGACAGCCAGAAGTAAAATCCTTATTTAAGGATGGGGTAATTTTTATCGAGCAATTTAAGGCCTATTACCCTGATGAGGAAACCCTGGAAGATATTCCTGGCCTCGAAGCGCTTGCAATGGTTGTAGTGGATAAAAATTATAACGGCAATGAGTTTTTGATGTCAGATGTATTTTTTGCAACTGATATTATTGATGAAAAGGGCCAAGCTCATATTTCAATAGAAAATTATGGTGCCAAAGTAAGCGCAGTTTATATTGATATCTATGGCAATGAATTCCGAGAAGTATTCACTACCAAAAATGGAAAGGGATGATTCAAGAAAAAAAGCGATATGACACGAAAGATTTAGTTCTGAAGGTTAATAAATTTTACAATCAAAGCGAGTTAACACTTTCACATTGGGATAGATTTTTGGACGGACTCTGCGGCACTAGAGAATACCAAAAAGAAGCTATAAAAAATTCGGTCATCTATTTAGCTTCTAAAGAGTATTCAAACATTGAGGATTTAGTTACAAAAAACCACTATCAAAATCCTCAATTGAGGGAAAGATACCCTGAATTGACTGATTATCATCGTAAAATTCAGTTACCTGGAAAATTATCTGCAACAATAGACCTTGCTACAGGTACAGGTAAGAGTTATGTGATGTACGGCATAGCTCAAATATTAATGGGTACAGGTTTGGTAAAAAGAGTGCTTGTTTTGTGTCCATCTACTACTATTGAAAAAGAATTGCATAAAAAATTTTTTGATTTAGCTGCAGACACAAAGCTGAAAGAAACAGTTCCTGAATTTGCAATAATAAAAAACCCCAGTATTGTTGACGGAAATGTTACAGTAGAGGAAGGAGCTATTTGTATTGAGAATGTCCACTCTGTTTACGAAAGAACTGGCTCCTCAATTGAGAATAGTTTTGGTTTTAAACAAGGCTCGGACACGCTTGTTTTGAATGACGAAACCCATCACATTTACAATAAAATTTCTGGAAATACCATGGAGGCAAAAGGCCTCAAAGTGTGGAAAAAATTTCTATTAGATGAAGGCTATGATTTTAAATATATGCTTGGGTTTACCGGTACCGCCTACATAGGGAATGATTACTTTAATGATGTTATATACAGATATTCATTGCGAGAAGCAGTGGATGAAAAATTTGTGAAGAAGATTAATTATGTTTCAGAAGATGACAGCATAAACGAAGACCAAAGATTTCAGAAAATCTATCAGAATCAAAATCAAAATAAGGTTACCTATAAAAATGTAAAACCTATTACAATTCTGATAACCAATAATATTACAAATGCAAAGAGACTTGAAACACGCTTAGTAGAGTTTTTAATGCTTGAAGAAGGGGTAGAGGAACGTGAAATTCGTGACAAACTTGTCATGACTGTTACATCTGACAAAGCGCACAAACATAATCTTATACGCTTAGAGGATGTAGATATGCCTGAGTCTACAGTAGAATGGATTATCTCAGTATCGATGCTAACAGAGGGATGGGATGTTAAAAATGTTTTTCAAATAGTCCCTATGGAGGAAAGAGCATTCAATTCGAAATTATTGATTTCTCAAGTTCTGGGCCGCGGATTAAGGGTGCCACCACAATACACTGGTAATGCAGAAGTCACAATTTTTAATCATTCTTCTTGGGGATCAAAAATTAAAGGATTGGTGGATGAAATTCTTGAATTAGAAATGCGCTTGGAAAGTTCTAATATTACGAAAGGCGATAGAAGTAAATTTCATTTTGAACTCTATAATATAGATTACAACAAAATAGAAAAAGCAGTTGAGAATAATAGTAAGAAGAAAGAGTTTAATTACAAAGGTTTTATAACTCTTGAATCTTCGGTTGACCGAGTAAGTCAGGAGACCACATATACAAACCTTAGTAACGAATTTAAGGGGGTCGAGTATAAGATTAAAAATCGAATGACGCCTATAAAAGAAATTGTAGATAAAATATATTACGAATTTCAGACCAGAGAATGGGAAGGAGTAACACTTAATCTGCAAGAAGGACAGTACACCAAGAATGACCTTCCACCTAAGAAAGAAATCACTAAATTGATTCGCCGTTCAATGGATAAAGTTGGGCTTGAAGGTGACGAGTTAAACGAAAAGAATAAAAGAAATATTTTCTCATCTTTCAATACCCTGTTAAGGCGTAAGAATAAATCACTTGAATTAGTAAGAATAGCCAAAAAACCATTTATAATCTCCACTAAGGAACGAATTAAAGAAACTTTGTCCGTTGGTAATTTACGATATAATTCTACTGTCATGTATTCCAATAATTACCTTGAAGAAGTTACTGATGCAGATGTCTTAAATTTTTTAAAGGACGTAATAGGTGATGAAACATTGCCTCGTACTGCAGTAAGACAGGCCAATAGCTATGATTTTAGAACACCAGTTGATTTAGTTTTTCTCAATGCGACCCCCGAAAGAAAATTTGCTGAAAAATTAATTAAAAATGAAAATGCAAAGGTTATAAGTTCCTGGTTGAAATCAACAAACCAAAGTTTTTATACAATTGAATATTCATTATCAAGTAAATCAGGAAATCATACTAAACAAGGAAAATTTAACCCCGATTTTTTTATTAAAACCTTTGAAAAAGGGATGGAATACATTACCGTTGTAGAAATAAAAGACGATCAGGATTATTCTGATTTGAATAAGGCTAAATTTAAATGGGCAAATATTCATTTTCAGGAATTAAATAAACAATTAGAAGAAAATGGTATTGTTCAACGTTATAATTTCCATTTTTTAAGTCCTGAAAATTATGATGATTTCTTTGAGTATTTGAGAAATGGAAAGTTAGTGCAGGGTTTATTTACTAGTAACCTAGATAAAGAACTGGCTAGTTCTGGTAAAAATGAATATTGATCAAAATCAGTACCCGGCCTATAATCAACAAATTTGAGACCCAAGGGTATTGGTAAGGTTTAATAGATAAATTAAAAGATGGGTATTCTAGTAGCCCATTACGGTATTATCGTATGGAGAGCTATAAGGGGAATAAGTAATACTTTTGAAAGAAATTAAAATTAACTTAAAAGTGAATAAAAGTTTTAAAATTAACTTATAAGTGAATATATTTGCACGTATAAAACCTATAGCAAGATATAATAAGGTGAGTTATTATTCTCTTGTGATTAATGATAATAATCTGTCTCTGTTTGAAGAATTTGTAGCCGTTCAAACGGAATCAAACAAGAGTAAGCTTAATCATATCCTTTCTTGGATTAAAATTATAGGAATTAAATATGGTGCACAACCCCATCATTTTAGATCTGAAGCAGCAATTGCAGATACTTCTGCATTACCCCCTAAAGGAGTTAAACGGGAACCGGCATACATTGAAAAAGGAAAGAAGGCCAATAATATGCTTAGGTTGTACACCTTCAGACTTAATGAGAACGTTGTATTTTTATTTAGTGGGGACCTTAAAACCTCCCGTTATGCTCAAAATTGCCCAAATGTATCATCCCACTTCAGTTTGGCAAATAAATTAACTGCCGCAATACAAGCAGCATTAGAAGAGAAAGAAATCCGTTGGATTGAAGACTTCACACAAATTGAATTTGAACAAGACTTTAAACTAGAGCTTTGATTATGAGTTTTCCTAAGAATAATATTATTGATAACTGGTTAGAAGAGAATGGCGATCCGGAAATAGAAAAGTTGACAGAGCGCAATCTGGCAATTTCTAATAAAGTTCAAGCCATTTTAGACCAAAGGGATATTAAGCAAAAAGAGTTTGCTGAAATGCTAGGTAAAAAACCTTCCGAAGTCTCTAAGTGGTTAACGGGGTTACATAATCTTACATTAAAAAGTATTACCAAGATGGAGGTTGCTTTAGGTGTAGATCTAATAAGCATTGAACCGGTAACAGAATACAGATATGTGTATTTAGGATCTGTAAAGGGTGAAGGTTTGGAAGAAGATATCAATGATTATGAGGAAAACTCAGAATACCAAGAAGCAATATAATGAGTAAAAACTCTCCTATAATTCCGGAGGAAATTGAGCTTTTCCATATAGAGATTTTAAATAGTAAGATCAAAGAAGGGAAAAAACCTCAGAAACCATCGTACGATATTGATGTAGCTCATAAAACTGCTCATAACTTAAAAGATGAAAGGATTAGAATAAAACTATTAATAAATTTATCTGATCAGCAAAAAAAAGAAGACGGAAATCAGTTGGACTTTGAGACAGATTTTCATTTCAAAATACAAAATTTGAAAAATTTCTATGATATTAATGAGGATAATACTCCGCGTTTTTCTGGAAATTTAATCGCTACTTTATTGGGTATTAGTTTCTCCACGGCTAGAGGAATGCTTTATGAACGTTTGGCGAATACAAACTTTCAGGGTGTGATACTTCCAGTAATTTCACCAATAAAAATGTTAGGTACTAAGACTAAAGGCACATAATAGTAGAAAAATATCTTCAATATTAACTAACGACTTCTTATCGTTCATTTTCTCAAATTAGTCTAATTCTGATTGCTACGGGCTGAAAAGGCTTTCCCATTCATTCACGTTTCAGAAAGAACCTTGCAGCATTATTCTCCAGATAGGACTAGGGATATTAATTCTTCCGAACAGTTGAAACAGAATGGGATTTGTATATTTGTTCATAAATTTACACTGTTCACGAATCGTGAACAGATGAAAAACGTGAACAAATGAAAGAAGAGCTCGTTTACAATGCTTTAAAGAACCTGGAAGAACCAAGTCATATCTATGCGAAATATGGAACTTCACAAAATTTAGATGGGTACCTTATCTTTCATTTTCCGTTCAATAACGAGGCTTTGAAGATGGTGATTGAAATTAAGAAAGAATTACGTCAGCATCAAATTCCCCAGCTTTTGGAAAGAAAACGGGAGTATAAAAATTTTTTACTCGTAGTGGGAAGACTTCATCCGGCAATAAAAAAACGCTTGCAGGAAAAAGGAATAGCTTACCTGGAAGAGAATGGAAGCGCTTTTATAAATCACGCAAACAATTATGTTTTTATCGAATCTAAAAAGTCATTAAAAAATAAAAAATATCATAACCACAAGGCTTTTACAAAAACAGGACTAAAACTGGTCTTTAGTCTTTTAATTCATCCTGAGTTAGTAAATGCCAGACAAAGAACCATAGCAGAAAAGAGTGGTGTGAGTCTGGGAACAGTGCCTAAAGTGATTAAAACTTTAAAAGATCAAGGCTTTTTAATCGTTCACAAAAATAACTATCTCTGGGAAGATCGTAAAGGTTTATTAGATCGCTGGACTAACGATTATGACCAACATCTAAAACCTAAATTATTTCGGGCTCGTTATGAACTACGGAAAGATTGGCGAAACCTCGAATTAACTCAGGGAGAAACCCAATGGGGAGGAGAGCCTGCAGGTGATTTATTGACCGGTTATTTGAGGCCGGAAGAATTCATATTGTATAGCAACGAGTCTTCGGTAAACCTGATGAAAAATTACAACCTTAGACCTAATGCTGAAGGAGAATTATTCGTTTATGAAAAGTTCTGGAAAGGAGATTCAGGTCCTGTTGCACCACCTTACCTAGTTTATGCAGATCTATTTCTAAAAGAAGACAAACGCTGCCGGGAAACCGCACAAAAGATTTTTGATGAGTATATCCAAACAGACCTATAAAGAACTTGCCATTCCTTATTTTAAAGAGGTTTTTGAAATTATCGATGACGTAAAAACATACCTCATTAGCCACCTCTTCCAATTTTTTAAAAAAATGGGCCAGCCAGGAAGATTGGGGTCTTGATTTGGCTCAGAAAATCCTTTTTGAATTTAAAAAAGGGATTAAAGAATGAAGTATCCAGGTGAATCAAAAATGCTTAATTATAAAGTCATAAGGAATTTGCCTTACATAATAAGAAGTAATTAAAAAATATAAATTTGTACTTCCATTTTAAATGAGATCTGGATATAGAACCATTACAACAGTACTTCCAGAGCTTTATCCACTACCTGAGTATCTAATTCTTTTAAATATGCCTGGGTCACCGTTAGGTTTTGATGTCCTAAAGATTCGCTAATCACATCAGTAGCAACTCCTTTTTGTTTTAGGCAGTTTGCAAAACTATGGCGGGCCACATAACTGCTGACATTTTTTGTGATCTCACAAATTGTAGCTAGTTCCTTTAGATTTTTATTGTAGATCCCTAACATTTTATGTTTTCGATCTGCAAGTTGGGTAGGAGTGTAGTTTTCACGATACAGTAATGGAAATACATATTTATTCCCATACCCATTAATTCGGTAATAGTCTAGAATTTCTCTTACCGGGGGCATTATGGCAATTGAGAAATTTCCTTTGGTTTTAGCCCTGGTGTAATAGATCACATTTTTTTCTACATCTTTCCATTCCAGACCCATCATGTCGGCAAAGTTCATCCCCCTGGTATAGAAACTAAAAACAAAGTAGTTTCTGGTATCAACTAAATGCGGATGATTACTCAAGTCCACATTGACAATGCGCATTATTTCATCAAAATCCAGGGCACGTTTAAAACCTTTGCCTCTTAAACCTGAAATTTTATATTTTTTAAAGGGATATAAACTTTCTTTCACAATGCCACGCTCTATGGCTTTGTTGAACAATGCCCTTATAGCTCTCATTTTTACGCCAACACCTCCGTCGGTTCCACCTCGGGATCTTAAGAAAGCATCATATTTGCTCAAAAAGGTAGAGTTCACTTCGCGAAAACTAAGTTTTTTGCTCTTATGAAATATTTGCACCGAGGTTTTGGTATCCTTATAAGACTTCGCATTTCCTACACGACCAGCATAGGTCATCTCGTCAACTATTTCATCAAAAAACGCAAAGACATCATTTTTAACCGGGTTGAAGGTAATTCTATAAAGCTTATCAAAATCTTCAAGTGTATAATCAGGATTTTGAATTTCAATTTCCGATGCTACCTGGTATGCCCGATCCTTAATTTTTACCAGTAACCGGTTATACGGAAAATGATTTTTCATCTTTTTGTTAAAGGTCCCTGTTGAAGCTGACCATTCGGAAATCTCTGCACTAAATGGGGTTTTATAATATTTAGTTTGCCGATCTTTGGTCACACGCAAGAAGATTGGGTACAACCCATCGGTTAATTTCTTTGTTCTCTGTACAATTTTTATAGTAATCATGCGGCTTAAATTGGGTACAACATAGGTACAACAAATGGGCAAATAAAGGTAAATATTGTAAAACTAAATGACAAGGAAAAAGTTGTAAAATATTGATTATCAATACATAAGAAGTTAAATGAAATTATCTGAAACACCAATTTCGCGGCTGTTAATCAGAGGGTCCTTGGTTCGAGCCCAAGAGGGGGAGCTTTCTTTTTTTACTGGGGACAACACTTTATTTTTCTTTAAGTATGTAGTTGAGAATTTTCTTCAATATTTAAAAAAGAATCACACCTTATCTTCCTCTTCAACTAAAAAACAGATTTGTGCTATTTGCACTTTTATTTCAATTAAACAGAGCATTTTACGCACTATAATTAATAGTTTCTACACTGAATTTTCTTTTGTTTTAAAAAATTAATTTCTCTTTTGATATATATATATATAATAATTGTTATAATTTTATGTAATGAATTTTATCATTTCCATAGGGCTCTCCTTTCTGTTTTTACTCCAGGGGTTTACTATTAGCCTCAAGGATTTTATACAGATTGGTGATATGGTAGAACACGTTGCCTTTCACGCCGACACTTATGGGGATAGTTTTGAAATTTTTCTGTCTAAACATTATGGTGAACTAAAAGAAGAACACACTACAGATAATCACGAGGAAGAAGAGGATCACGAAAAACTTCCGTTTAGTCATCATTCCAATATTCAAAATTTTATCGTTTTTGTTATTTTGCTCAACGATTTTTCTTCTACTAAAGTAATTTCAGAGCCTGCTTCCTCATCTATCTTTTTTTATACAGAAACCTATTCTTCAATCAGAGAATCGAAAATTTTCCAGCCTCCTCGAGTAGCATAAAACTTTGATTTTTAAAATTCTTATCTGCAAGAAAATCTCTTGTAGTTCATTTATTTTATATACAGGTTTATGCTTTCAAAAATTATAAAATTCAGTTTAGAGAACAAGCTTATTGTTCTTCTGTTTACCCTGTTTATTGCGGGTTATGGTATTTATTCGCTCACTCAAATCCCTATTGGTGCAGTGCCGGATATTACAAATAACCAGGTGCAGGTAATTACTACTTCACAAAATCTTTCTACGCAGGATATGGAGCAATTCATAACCTATCCAGTGGAACTTGAAATGGCAAATTTACCGGGTGTGAAAGAAATACGTTCGGTTTCTAAATTTGGACTTTCGGTAGTCACCATTGTTTTTGAAGACGACATGGGAACTTATCTGCCCCGGCAGCTAATTGCCGAAAAAATTGAATCGGCTTCCCAGAATATCCCCGAAGGTTTTGGAACTCCCGAAATGGGTCCTATTACAACAGGCTTAGGGGAGATCTATCAATACATTCTTGATACAGAACCCGGTTACGAAAACCGCTATTCTGCTACCCAGCTCCGCACAATCCAGGATTGGATTGTAAAACGACAGCTTTCCGGAATTCCCGGTGTGGTAGAGGTGAACAGCTGGGGAGGAAAGCTTAAACAATACGAGGTAGCCATAAACACAGGAAAACTAATGGCTATGAATATAAATACAGCCGATGTATTCACTGCCCTTGAGAAAAATAACAGCGTAGCAGGAGGTGGGTATATCGAAAAGGTTAACCAGGCTTATTTTATTCGTGGTGAAGGACTTGTTACCTCCCTGGAAGATATAGAGAACATTGTAGTGACCAAAATAGGAGCTAGTCCTGTTTATATTAAAGATATTGCTACCGTTGGTTTTGGGAATGCTACCCGGTATGGTGCGATCACGGGAAATGGAGAGGGCGAAAAAGTGCTGGGGCAGGTGATGATGCTTAAAGGCGAAAATTCCAACAAGGTGATTGAAGCCGTAAAGGAACGGGTAGAAACCATATCAGAAAATTTACCTGAAGGGGTTTACATTAACGGTTTTCTAGATAGAAGTGTTCTTATTGGTAAAACCACTTTTACGATTGCCGAAAACCTAATACTAGGCTGTCTTATTGTAATATTTGTTGTGGTTCTGCTATTGGGAAATTTAAGATCTGGGCTGGTAGTAGCATCGGTCATTCCACTTTGTCTTCTATTTGCCCTTTCCCTAATGTATATTTTCGGCGTAGATGCCAATTTAATGAGCCTGGGAGCTATAGATTTCGGTATTATTATAGATGGGGCCGTAATTATTGTAGAGTTTATAGCTTTTAAAATTACAGATAAAAAAGATGAACTTCAAAATCTCGAAACTGAAGAGAGAAGAATTGCCAAGGACAGGATTACTTTTTCGGGAGCATCAAAAATGATGAATTCAGCGGTATTTGGTCAACTAATTATACTTATTGTTTTTATTCCTATTCTTTCTTTGAGCGGAGTTGAAGGAAAGATGTTCAGGCCAATGGCACTCACCTTTAGTTTCGCTCTTATAGGCGCGATGATCCTTTGCTTTACTTATGTGCCCGTGATGTCTTCTTTGTTTCTAAAGCCTTCTAATTTATCTGAAAAGAATATTTCTGTTCGTCTAATGCGTTTTTTAACCCGGATATATGATCCCGCCATCCGTTTCGCGCTGAATGCTAAAAAACTGGTGCTGGGACTTGCTGTACTTATCCTCGCAATTTCTATATACATTTTTAATAGTATGGGAGGGGAATTTGTTCCTACGCTAGATGAAGGAGATTTTGTGATTCAACCAGTTCTGAAGACGGGAACTTCTCTTAGTGAAACCATTAAGTTGACTACCCAAATAGAGAATATACTTCTGGATAACTTTCCTGAAGTAGACCAGGTGGTAACAAGAATAGGTGCTGCAGAGGTGCCTACAGATCCTATGTCTATGGAAGAAAGCGATGTAATTATCGCTTTAAAACCAAAAGGTGAATGGGTAAGTGCAGAAAGTAAGGATGAATTGGCGGGTAAATTTAAGGAGGCCCTTGCCGTAATTCCCGGAATGGACGTAGAATTTACACAGCCTATTGAAATGCGCTTCAATGAATTGATTACCGGGGTAAGAGCCGATATTGCTATTAAAATTTTTGGAGAAGACCTTACCGTTTTAAGCAATAAAGCTAATGAGATAGAAAATCTGATTAGCGATGTGGAGGGAGCGGCTGATATAACAGTAGAAAAAGTAGAGGGGCTTCCCCAAATGAACGTAAAATACAACCGGTCGAAAATTGCACGATATGGGCTTAATATAGCCGATCTTAATGATCTAATAAGCATGGGGTTTTCCGGAAAGACCGTAGGAAATGTCTTTGAAGGAGAAAAAAGGTTTGACCTGGTAGTAAGATTAGATCAGGCCAACAGGAAGGATCTTGAAAGTCTTCAGAACTTGTATGTAGATACACCCACAGGAGATAAAATCCCGCTGCGGGAATTGGCTGAAATCTCATACCAAACCGGTGCTGCCAAAATTTCCAGAGATGATACACGCCGAAGGATTGTAGTGGGTATAAACGTCCGTAATCGCGATTTGCAGTCGGTTGTAGATGACATTCAGATGCTTATTAATAATAATATTGAATTACCGGTAGGGTATAGCATCTCCTACGGCGGACAGTTTGAAAATCTTGAAAGCGCGAGGAAAAGGCTACTTATAGCAGTGCCTATAGCGCTTGTTCTAATTTTTATACTACTTTATTTCGCCTTTAAATCGGTTAAAGAAGCACTTATAATTTATTCCGCCATACCACTGGCTTCAGTTGGCGGGATTCTACTTCTATGGTTAAGGGATATGCCTTTTAGTATTTCAGCAGGGGTAGGTTTTATAGCCCTATTTGGTATTGCGGTGCTAAATGGAATTGTGCTTATCGAACATTTTAAAGAATTAAAAAAAGAAGGGATGACACATAATAATGATCTTATAATCTCAGGAGCTAAAGACAGGCTACGTGCGGTACTTTTAACAGCTTCGGCAGCTGCCCTGGGTTTCCTTCCTATGGCTGTTTCTTCCAATGTGGGAGCTGAAGTGCAAAGGCCTTTGGCTACGGTAGTGATAGGAGGATTGGTGTCTGCAACTTTACTAACCCTTATTGTGTTGCCTGTATTATATTCAATTTTCGGAAATACCACTCGGCCAAAATCAGGTGGGACTAAACTTTCCAGAGGTACGATGGTTTTGTTATTATTAACTGCTATTCCTGGTTTCTCGCAGGAAAAAAATCTGAACCTGGAACAAATAAAACAACTGGCCTGGGAGAATAATGCTGGTTTAAAAGCATCGCAGCTTAGTACCAAAGAAGCTGAAGCCTTGATAAAAACAGCTTTTGATTTTAGTAATACTGAAGTTTATTACCATTACGATCAAAATAATCTGGCTGTAAACAATGAACCTCTGGAGGTGTGGGGTGTACAACAGGATTTTTCCTTTCCTACAGTTTATACCTCAGCCAGGTCAAGAAATAAAGCAGAGTACAGACTTAAAGATCTGACTTATGAACTTACAGAAAAGGAGTTGGAAGGCGCAGTAGCTTCAGCATATTACCGATTGCAATATGAGATGGAGCGGGAGCAGGTGTATGCTTATTTAGACAGCATTTACAGGCGTTTTTCCTATTCTGCAACAAGAAGGTTTGAACTGGGAGAAACCAATTACCTGGAGAAGATCACTGCTCAGGCAAAACAACGGGAATTACAAACAAGTTATGGGCAGGTGGGTGAAGCGGTTAATATAGCCCGGCAACACTTGCAAAGATTGGTACAGGCAAATGAATCACTCCATATAGCTAAAATTGAACTGCCAAAACTGGAAATAGAAAATATGGGAGTAGAGGAGCACCTGTTACTGGATTACCATCAGGCTAGAGTTTCACTTTTTGAAGCTGAGGCTCGATATCAGAAACAAAAACTACTGCCCGATATAAGTTTGAATTATTTCACAGGAACCAATTCAGGGTTAAATAATTATTTATACGGATACCAGGTCGGACTTAAAATTCCGATTTTATTTACAGGAAAAGCTGCACGTATTAAAGCTGCGGGCTTTGCAGAGAAGCGAGCTTTACAAGAAGCTGAGGATGCAAAGGTCTTTCTGGAATCAAAATACCTGACCCTGAGTGCTGATCTTAGGAAATATAGACAGTCGCTTTCTTATTACGAAAATGAAGGGAATGAACTTTCAAAAGAGATTCTTAAAACTGCCAATTTAAGTTATCAAAATGGGGAAATTGATTTCCTACAATATATTCAAAGCCTGGAAAGTGCGAATGAAATTCTACTTTCCTATCTGGAAAATCTCAATGCTTATAATCAAACCGTAATTGCCATTAATTATTTAATACCAAAGGAATGAAAAATCTCAAATATATAGTATTCATCTTCTTATTTCCAGTAATCATTAGCTGTAAGAATTCTGAGGAGAGTGAGGAACAGGTCTCAAAAGATAGTCCTGGAGAAATCGTGGTTTCCCAGGATCAATTTAGCAGCAGCGCGATGGAATTGGGGTTTCTTATAGAAAAAGATTTTCCGGAAGTTGTACAAACAACAGGAGAAATAGATGTGCCGCCGGAAAACCGGGTTGCAATCAGTGCTTTTACAGGCGGATATGTAAAACGTATACCGCTTCTGGTTGGAGATGAAGTCAAGAAGGGCCAGTCACTGGTTACATTGGAAAACCCAGAATATATTGAAATACAGCAAGAGTATTTAGAAGTAGCAGAGCAACAGAATTATCTTAAAGCAGATTTTGAAAGACAGCAAACCCTACTGAAGGAAAAAGTAACTTCAGAAAAGAAATTTCTACAGGCAAAAAGTGATTATAAAAAAAACCTTGCTATGTATAACGGTTTAAGGCGGAAATTACAAATGCTTAATATTAATCCAGCCAGTGTGGAAGAGGGCAGGATAACTTCAGAAATTACAATCTATGCTCCAATTAAGGGAAGTGTAACTGCTTTAGATATAAGCAGAGGTATGTTTGTTTCCCCTATGGATCGTATTATGGAGATTATTGATAAAGAACATATGCACCTTGAGCTTATTGCATTTGAAAATGATATCATGAAAATTACCAAAGGGCAGGAAATAATTTTCAGAATTCCGGAAGCGAAATCAGAGTCTTTTAATGCTGAAGTGTATTTGGTAGGCACATCAATTGACAGGGAAACGAGAACAGTAAAAGTACATGGGCATTTACCCGATAGTTTAATCGATAAGTTTTCTGTGGGAATGTTTGTAGAAGCGGATATTTTAACTAATCAATCTACTCATTTCGCATTGCCTGAGGAAGCGGTGATAACTCAGGATGAAATCTCGTATGTACTAAAACTAGAAGAGGAAAATGAAGATGGATATATTTTTAAAAGGCAGCCTGTTCAGGTGATAGGAACTTCTAATGGTTTTATCGGGATTGAGAATCAGGCCGGGTTTACGCAGGATGATCGCTTTTTAATTAAGGGAGGTTTTAGACTCATTGAATAATAGGATTCCGGAAAATATGGAATATAGATTAACTGCAAAACATACATTTTTCTTGCTTGGGAATTGAGATTCCTATTTTTGACAGAAGAATATGAAAAATCTGTTGTCCTTAAAATCTCAAAAAGGTTACCGATTAGGACACTTTTTATATCCGTTTAAATGATACAATTTGATATTGTGAAAAAAGAAAAACCCCGTAAACAGTGAGTTTTACGGGGTTTTGTTGTTATTTGTAGGCTTAAAAGTGCTCGAGGCGGGAGTGCTTTAATTCTCTCTCACCCCGTATTTACAAAGCCTTTCGGTTAGGGCATTTTAGAGTGCCCCCGAATTAGACACCTTTAACTTAAAATTAACTATAATCTACTTCTTTTTAAGCTCAGTAGTCTTTCCTCCCTGTTCCAACATCATTATATCAGTAGGGATAAAAGTAAGTTTAAGCATGATCTGATCGGCTTTAAAAATGTTTTCCCCTGCGGCATCCAGAGGAACCGGTGGTTGGCTAGTTCCCTTTCATATTTTATTATCCCATTTATATAAGAATTCCCTACTAAATTTGAACTCAGTTTTTAAATTCCTAGAGAGAAAACACCATTCAAATACTTAAATCTCTAAGAAATCGGTATTAGCGTCGGTATAATTTTAGGATAAAAATTTATCATTTCACCTCTATATCCCATTTAATAATAAACAATCTATCCCTTAGATTATTTAAAGTCAAAAACAGTTCCTTTTCTTCGGGAAGCTCTCCATAGACTAAGTTTTGAAATTCATCCAAGTATGCTTTTTTTAGCTCTGTCCGTAGCATATTTGAATCACTAAATATGAGAGCTTTAGAAGGATGGGATGCTAGCCAAGCATTATCATTCTTATAACTTTTCACATCATCATTTGCAACCTTTATAATCATATCCTCAAACTCCTTAGAATTAAAAAAATCTGCAAATTCTTTTTTGAGTAAGAGTTTATGCAAATCATAAAGATGCCTTATTTTTTTCTTTAAATCTTCAACGGGATTTTCACTATATGAAAAACGTACAAGGCTCATTATTTTTTCACAAATTGTTCTTGTAGGTTCCAGTACTAAGACTTCAAAAGGCAAAAGGCCATACTCCTTTGCAATATCGACTTGATCATTATCAACCATCATTTCCCCGATAAATGAAGAGATTCTCTTTTTTGTATATGGCTCAAAATATCCCAACCAGGTAGCCTCCACTATAATGGCATCTCTAACCTGACCGTAATCACCATCAAACTCCTTAGAATATGAATGGGCAGTTTTACGGTTCATACCCATTTTTTGGGTTAGTCCTTCAATATTGATTTCCGGTAAAACCTCCTTAACTACTTTACTAATTTCTCTAATTTTTGTAGTTAGTTTATTATTGGATTCCCCCTCATTTCGTAGAACCACTAAGTCAATATCTTCAGAAAATCTTTCAATGATCTTATAACATTTTGACAAAGCTGTACCTCCTTTAAATATAGTATCCTTTCCTATCTTATTATTATAAATTGTATAGAGTGCATAGGTTACCCAATAGTCTTTTTCAACATATATAGGCAGTATTTGCATCCGGTCAGAAGTAAATTGTATGGCTTGCTTAAACAGCTTCTTGTCCTGATGAAGTTTCATAAAATGTTCCAGGTATTTGTATTAGACAATACTTTAGAAGCCCCAGGAACTTTATACTTGGTAATTGGATTCAACGATACTTTTAAAGGATTTGTAATAGATTCTTCCTTTACTTCTCCTAACATTGCACCTAGTAGAGCTCTTGTGGAGGGTGGATATTTTAAAGATAATCTAACTAATTCTTTCTTATCATTACCGGGCAATTTCCCTACTATTTTTAATAGCCGTTCTAAAGATCCTTTTATAGAACTATCAGGTATTTTTTTGATGTACTTTATACTATCTAAAATTTGAAGTAAAGGAATGTTCTGCCTGGTAATTGTGTTCTTCTGCTTTATAAAAGAAATTGTGTAACGTTCTCTTTTTAGCTTCGGCCTTGTTTGATTTCTCCCAATCTGAATAGTATTACTTACTTGACTGGTCAAACCTAATTTATTATAAATACTATACCCCGTAAGATAACCTATAAGCTTTCCATCATCTTCCAATAGATCTTTAACTACCTGTTCCTGATCTGGCTGTACTTCACCAAATGGAGTTTTTTCCGCCTTATAATATTTTCCTTTTGATAATTTAGAGATTTTACCCGCTTCCACCATCCGGTTTAAAGCTTTAATCACAGCTTCTTTTTTTTTCACCTCTATACTAAAATCCTCATAGGTGAAAACATATCCCTTAGGGAATCTATTGATCGTATTAGCTATATAATCAGTAGTTTTCAAGGATTTATGTTTTTTCAAAGATAATATTTTGTCCAGTTTATTAAATAAAAAACTGGACATTTTTCAAATAAATTTTGGAGATAAGTGTAGATGACTTTGGATTAAATGCCATCTATATGATTTTTATACTTTATTATATTCAACTTACTGAGCCCTTATTCAATCGCTGAAACCTATTGATATCACTAGGGTTATACTCTTTTATATTTCTTCGACTCTTTTCAATGAGTCCTTATTGAGCCCATTAAAATATAGATTATGAGCCCTTTCAAAACATATACAGGACCTGCCCCTGTGGTTCAATACGAGGGTTCTTGTAACCCCGTGAGTTGAATTTCGCTCACTAAATGTGATTAGCATATACAACGGCGTGGGCTCTATTATTTTTAGGATAAAACTTAATTCCTAAAACATAAATAAAAAGTTGTTCCCGCATTTTTCTCGCTGCTTACTTTAATAGTACCTCCCAAGCTGGTCATGTAGCTTTTTACCAAATAAAGCCCAATACCTTTGCTATCTTGATGATCTGTAAACACCTGGTGCAATTCAAATAATTTATTTCCGTTTTCTTCCATATCTAACCCAATTCCATTATCTGAAAATTGAATTTCGATACCGGTCGCACTTCTTTTAGAAACAATGCTGATTTGCGGTGCAATCCCGGGTTTGGAATATTTTATTGAATTGGTGATTAAATTGAGAAATATGCTGTGCAAATAGAATTTATTGAACCGGAGGATTTCAATTTCAGAAAATTCAATCTCGAAGATGGTTCCCGTATTTTCAATTATAGATTCAAGGGAGTCGATAATATTATATACAATTTCTTTTATATTCACTGGTTCCAAACCGAGTTTTAATAGTTGATTTTCCCTGAGGTGGTCAATCTGGTCGTTCAAGGTGGATTTTAATCTTAGAACCGATTTTCCTAACATGTCAAGATATAGTTGGGTCTCTTCATTCTCTATTTTTTTGAAATCTAGTAGTTCAATAAGAGATATTAAATTATTTACGGGTGCGCGTAAATCGTGAGCGGTAGTGTAACTTAATTTAGTGAGTCCGGAATTTACTGAGGTAAGGTTTAATATCCTGTACTGGCGATCTTCTTCTAGCTTTTTGAGGTGTGTTATATTTTTTGAAATGGCATAGATTAATTTTTTTTCTGGTACGGGAACAGAGGTCCAGGTGAGCCATACAATTTTACCCGATTTAGTGATGTAGCGATTTTGAAAGTGCACTAAAGGAATTCCTTCTAAAATTTTTGCGCGGGTCTCTGCAGTTTTCACCTTATCCAGTGGGTGGACAAAATGTCTTATTGGATGGCTAAAAAGTTCTTCCTCCGTATAACCCATTAGGTTTATAAATGCAGGGTTTATTTTCCTGAAGTAGCCATCAAAACCGGCAATACATAAGAAATCATGAGAAAGTGAAAAGAAAAGCTCAAGATCAAGGTCAGTTTTTTGGGTGTAATTATCAGTATCCATTGTAGGTATTGGCAAGGGAAGTAAATGTAAGTAAAAAAATATACCTTATTATTTCGTGTTCATCTCCTCTATGGAATCAGAACCGATTTCTTTAATAAAACTTTGAAGTAAAGGTATTTTTGTAATTTTAGTAGTAGTGTTTTTAATCAGGTAATGGAGTGATTGGATTTGGGTTTAAGATTAGAAAATGTTCCGGAGCCTAAGATATTAAGCAATATCGATAGCCCAAAAACAATTAATGCCCAGATTGGATAAGCCTTGGCTTCTTCAAGTTTTGAACCAAGGTCTTTCATTTCCACTGAATGATCAGAAATACCTTTTTCCATTTCCTGATGTTTTAAAAGCAGTTTTTAAAATTTATAAGTTTTAAAGCTAGCATTTTGCGATGTAAGAAGAGCAAAAATGAGTAGCAAGAGGGTAACGGGCAAAGCCGCGTTACATTTTTTTAAATCACTCATTTTTAATTAGTTATAATTTTTTTGCGAATTGGGTTTTGTAGGAATTTGCGACAAATGACTTGGGAAGCCGCATAATTAGGCTTGAATTTGCGACAATTCGTAAAATGAGAAAGGATAAAGTAGATGAATTTTAAATAAATAAGAAAAATAAAGATGTTCCCGGTTTAATTAAAAACTTGTGCTTTAATAAACCTCTCACCACTTTTCCTTCCACTTCGCAAAAGCTCCATTACAGAAAAAGAGGTTCATTACAATTGTCTTGGACACGAGCCAAAAAGCTATAAAGTGTAAGCGGTAGATAAAATGATTAGGATAAGCTTTTTGACTCAAGTCCGCCTGGCAGTAACTTAAATTCACCGATCAGGATTTCAACTTCTTTAAAATTCTTCTTACCACACCTTACCTTTTGATGCTAAAGAACAAGCTTTGAAATTAACCGGAGTGCATAAACCGCTGCACTATTTATAACTCCTCTTTAATTTTAAAGCTTGAAGATGAAGATCATCAAAAGGTAATGCGATGGCGCTGGAAGAAGTAAATGAAAATGACTTCACTTCTTATCCATCCTGAACTACAGTCGGTTTAATATTGGAATGCAAAAGGAAAATGCTCCAGGTGAAAAAAGTAAATGATTTTAATAATTCTTTTTACTAACTGAGCCTTCTAAATATTTTTACTTTTCCAATTTCATTAATTTTTCATTTAGATCTACATAGGCGCCATAGGAATCACTACAATCAGTGATATGGTCATAAAGGCTTAAAAGCGAACTTGCTGCTTTTTTCCCTGCAGGGTCATTATCCAGGTAAAGCAATACACGCTTATAGCCCGGAATTAGTATTTTCACCCGATCTAAAAAAGCCAGGGAATTTAAAATGATACAATCTGAATTTTGAACTAAGTCTGCATTTATAGTGGACAGGGAAAGAAAGTCAAAAATTCCTTCGGTAATTACCAACTGCTGGGAACTATTCCGGATAATTGAATAGGTTTTCGGACTACTGGAATTTTTAAAGTACTTGTTTCGAAGTTCCCAGCCTTCCTTGTCATTTTTAAGACCAATGGCATAATATGACTTATCTTTTCGATGGTACCAGACCTGAGAACAATAAAGCCTTGCTATTTCAACCGGAATTTTCCGTGATTTTAAATAGTGTAATAGGGCAGGATGATCCAGGGGTTCTGCCGTTATAATTTGAATTTTCCCCTTTTTTGGTTGCTGTTTCTTTGGGGGAGTGTGAAAAGGGGAGATAGTATCTTCCTGTAAAAATTGTAAAGCTTCTTTAACCTCGCAGTTTTTAATGAGACATACCAGGTCAATTACATTTCCTCCTTTTCCTATTCCGAAATCATACCACCTGTTTATCACCCGGGAAACCTTAAATGAGGCCTTGGTTTCTGATCGCAGGGGACTTAAGAACCAGGCTTCTTTTTCTGTGGTCCTACTGGGAAAGTGTCCCAACTTTGCTAGGCTTTTGATGATACAAATGTTGCGGGCTTTTTCACAGCTTAATCTTTCTTTTTTCATCAGCATTTATTTTAGCGTGTTTTAGTCCTGTTTATAGTTTTGATTTTTAATTCTGTTTCCGGTCATCATTATTTTTTGATGACAGTTTGATGACATTTTGATGACCACAGGAAGCCTTGCTATTACTGGGCTAATCTTATTTTGTCATCATTCATCAAAAAATAGAAGGGTTTAAAACCTTTTTCTTTCAACAGCAGCTTCAATTTTGATGAGACGATGACAACGCACGGGAACCCCAGCAAAGACTGGCTATTCCGCGTCATCATTCGTTCATCAATTCATCATTTTTTGCCGAAAACCTCAATTTACCTAGGCTGATTGCTCTGGAAAATTTTCAGCCAGGAAACTTTTACTTATAGTAAAATAGCGTCCTTTGGCATCTTTAAAAATGGTGGTTCCATCAGCCCAAATTGAAAACTTTTGGTACATATGGGAATTGGGCTGGCTCTCCAGCTTCCAGTCCTTTTTTAGAATTTTTCGTATTTGGGTAAGATCAGTGCGAAGCCGGGTTTTACCTATGGCATTTAAAGCATCTATCGGGCAAAAATTTATCTCTTCCATATCATTATCTTCCATAACCATAAGCAGGATATTGGCCAGCTCTTTTTCAATTCTGTTTTTGTTGTGCTGTACCAGTTTCCGTAAAGCAGGGGTTTCAATTTGCCTGGCACTAAACCACATTCGCGTCTGGTGGGGTGTGGATAGTTTTCTGTGTTGTAGATGATAAAGGAATGCAGGGATTTCTTCTTCCAGCTTTTCTAAATAAGCGGTCTGTTCTTTCTTAATGGTGGGAACCTTAATAACCCAGAACCGGGTTTCGTGTTGGTCAATCTTAATAAAGTTTTCTTCGTTATTGCTACATAGGACAAACTTGCCGAAAAATTCAACTTCCCGCTTATCTTTTCCCTTAGCTTCTAATTTGTTGATATTGGTTGTGCTTAGGTATTTAATTCTTTCGGTAAGTTCTTCTTTATTGAATAATACTTCGTCAATACAGATTAGAAGTTTATTGGCCCAGTCGGAATTAAACTGGCTGGTAAAATTATCATTGGTGAGATAGGTAAGATTGTTTTCAAAGATCTTCTTTAACCATTTTAAAAAGGTGCTCTTTCCGGTGGAACGTTCCCTGGAGACCAGGCAAAGAATAGGGAGGACCTGTGTAGGTTTAATAAATAAAAGCTGCAGGTAATCCAGGCCCAGTTCGTAGTGATCGCCAAAGATATGCCGGACGAATTCCAATGATACCGCGCAATTCCCTTCTTCTAATGTATGGCTAAGCGGGGCATAGGTATTATAGAAATTTGAATGTGAGTATTTAAAATTGAGATGATCGGGAATACAGGTGAAGCCATCATATTTGGGAATCCCGGCGAGGTATGTTTTCCCGTGATCCTGTCTTATGGTCTCGATATTCCAGGAAACCAGAGATTCATTTACCTGACCGGAAATACTAGGTGTTTTTACCAATTTGTAATATTGAGTCCCCACTCTAATATATGAACCCTCCCGCTTCATTATTCAAATTTTAAACATTCATCTTATAAGTAAATATATCGTCAATTAAATTACAAAAACCTTGTAATAATATAATGAAAAAGAGCAATAATAAGTTTTGATTGAGAATAGTGTAATTTGATATTTGTAGTTTTTTGACCTAACGTCAAGACCTATCATTTAGCATTAAATATCATTTGAAAAGCTGAATCGTTCAAATAGAAATTTCAATAAAAATTATTGGAATATGGTGGATTAGAGCAGATTTCGGAAAATCAAGCCTAAAATTTAAACAAATCTTCCTAATGATCCGGGGAGTAAATAGAAGAACTAATTACCTTTTTTCATTAGCGGCCATCCGGCTTCTAAGGTTATTCATATCCTCGCTCAACTTTTCGTCTAAAATCTTTGCGTAATGTTGGGTGATTTTTATTGATTTATGCCCAAGCATTTTGCTAACACTTTCAATTGGGACACCATTGGAAAGGGTAACAGTGGTGGCAAATGTATGTCTGGCAACATGGAATGTTAGTTTCTTTTGAATCTCACATACATCGGCAATTTCTTTTAAATAACTATTGGTTTTTTGGTTTGATAACACTGGTAGCAAGGTGCCTTTAGGATTTTCCAAGTTTTTATATTTCTTGATAAGCTCTTCCGGAATTGTCAACAGGGGAATGCTACTAAGAGATTTGGTTTTTGTTCTCTTATACTTTAACCATTGTGAGCCATCAATTCCTTTAATTAAATTTTGTGGAGTGAGCTTGGCAATATCAGAATAGGCACATCCAGTATAGCACGAAAAGATAAATGCATCTCTTACTTGTTCCATCCGCTGAATAGTGAAGTTTTTTTCCATTATTCTAATAATTTCTTCTTTAGTTAAAAATTCCCGGTCAATAGCCTGGCGTTTTAGTTTTAAATTATAAAATGGATCTTTCTCTAACCATCCATTAGCAACAGCAATCCTCACAATTTTTTTTAAATATGCTAGATATTTTAAAGCTGAATTATGAGAGAGGTTGAGTTCTGTTTTGAGATAGTAAATAAAACTATTAATGAATTTGGTGTCAATATCTTTTACCCGGAAATCTTCTGATTTATAATTCGATGAAATGAAATTTGTTAGATGTTTTTTGGTGGTATTATAACGCTGAAGTGTTCTAAAGGAATAATCTTTTCCAACCAGTTTTTGCATTCTTAAATTATGTTCCTCGAACATCTTAAGAATTCTATGATCATCTATATTTTTACCCAGAAATTCATCTTTAATTCTTACTGATGTTATTTCTTCGTCATTTTCCAAAAATCTCTGATAAATGTCATAGATCCTCTTCTTAATGATTTCAAGATTTCTATTTACTTGCTTAGCTTCAGCAGAATAACCATTCATTTTGCTAGCCTTGGCATTCCATTTTGAAAGTAGAACCTTCCTCATTGTGCTGGACTCTGCTCGCTTACCCTTATAGGTGATTCTAAGGTAAACAGTGGCGTGAGTAGCATTTTTATCCTTGCTCTTTCTTACATAAAATAATATTGACAGTAAATCTTGCATCCTTTTTAGCTTTTAAATTGAATTAAATTTAGCTGAAATAAATATAGCATCAAAGACGTAAACACTTATTTAACAGGACTTTGTATGCAATTCGGGCGCACTTATTTTCATTCTCTAAGTGACACCGAATTAGACACCTTTTAGATGTAATTAAATGATATTATTTGATATTGTGAAAAAAGAAAAACCCCGTAAACAGTGAGTTTTACGGGGTTTTGTTGTTATTTGTAGGCTTAAAAGTGCTCGAGGCGGGAATCGAACCCGCACAACCGAAGTTACTGGATTTTGAATCCAGCGCGTCTACCAGTTCCGCCACTCGAGCAAGTGGACGGCAAAAGTAAAAAATTTTTCCCATCCCCAAATGTTTTTTTCTATTTTTAAACCAACCGTATTCTAAATATTTTCGTGGTTTTTTATAAGCCATGCTTCTTGAATGAGAATATTTCTTTGATTGTAATTTTTCTCTGAATTTTTGTTTTGATGGCCTATCGAAAATTTATCATGAAATTTAAAGTGAAGACACCGTAAAATTTTAGGCTGTTCGAGCCCGGCGTATTTTTCTTTCTAGTTGAATTAAAGTGGCGAGTTCCTAAAATTTAGGGGACGAACAATAAATTTAGATAAAGTTTCGTAAGCCTAGATTTTTTTGGTTCGTTTTTTCATCAATGGAAAAAATGAACAAATACTAATTTTAAAAGTCTGACTCAAAACTTATTCGTGAGGTGTAAAAGGAATTAATTTTTAAATTTGCAACACAACAAACAACATTCACACAAAAACAACACAACATGCCCAACGTAATTCCCGAGGCCAAAATTTTTTCCTGTACACAGAGCAAAGCTTTAGCTGAAAAAATAGCAGCCGCTTACGGCACTAAATTAGGAAACGTAATTACCTCTACTTACAGTGATGGCGAATTTCAGCCTTCTTTTGAAGAATCTGTTCGCGGTTCACGAGTATTCATTATTGGGTCTACTCACCCAGGATCAGACCATTTGATGGAGATGCTTTTAATGCTTGATGCTGCTAAAAGAGCTTCGGCAAGACATATTACCGCCGTGCTTCCGTATTTCGGTTGGGCGCGCCAGGATAGAAAAGATAAACCCAGAGTGCCAATTGCGGCTAAAATGATAGCCAGTATCCTGGAAACAGCAGGAGCTACCCGAATTATCACCATGGATTTGCACGCCGATCAAATTCAAGGGTTCTTCGAAAAACCTGTAGATCATCTTTATGCTTCCACGGTTTTTCTTCCGTATTTGAAAAGTTTAAAATTAGATAATTTAACGGTTGCCTCACCAGACATGGGAGGTTCTAAACGAGCTTACGCTTATTCTAAAGCTTTAGAAAGTGATGTGGTAATTTGTTACAAGCAGCGTGCAAAAGCCAATGTGATTTCGCATATGGAGCTTATTGGTAATGTAGAAGGTAAAAATGTGGTTTTGGTAGACGATATGGTAGATACTGCGGGGACACTTACAAAAGCAGCCGATTTAATGATGGAGCGCGGTGCAAAAAGTGTACGGGCTATTTGTACTCATCCGGTACTTTCTGGCGGAGCTTACGATAAGATTGAAAACTCTAAACTCATGGAGTTGATTGTGACTGATTCTATTCCGTTAAAACAAGAAAGTAAAAAAATTAAGGTAGTGAGTTGCGCCAATCTTTTTGCTGATGTAATGAATAGGGTGCACAACAATAAATCTATCAGTTCTAAATTTGTTATGTAGATTTTGTTGACTAAGTACAGTTAATTTACTTTCAGTTTCTTAGATAGATTTTTCAATAAGAATATCCTTTTTCAGTAGTGTCCGATAAAGATTTTTAAAAGCGGGATTTCCTAAAAAGGATTTCCCGCTTATTTTATATCTTGTTTTTACCACAAAACCAGATATATGAACGAAAGTAACAACTTTAGCGGACAGCCCATTATTAAGCAGCTATTAAAATTGCTTTCCCCATCAATAATTACCCGGACAGTATCTGATCATAACAGTGACAGGTATTACAAGCGTTTTAAAACATACGA
>NZ_JAIQZB010000090.1 GCF_020164555.1 Salegentibacter lacus
GGTGGAGAATCAACAGGTTTTTGCTGCAAAACCTCCAAAACTGAAAATATCCTGATAATCCGGTGGACTATCAAGGGTCTGTGCTGCTAAAAACCCGAAATTGGTAATATCCTGACAATCCAGTGGACAATCAAAGGGTCTGCGCTGCAAAACTACCGAAACTGAAAATATCCTGACATTCAATGGTTCTGCGCCGCTAAATCACTGAAACTGAAAATGTCCTGTCAATCAACAGGTCTGCGTCGCTAAATCACCGAAACTTAAAATATCCTGAAAATCCGG
>NZ_JAIQZB010000091.1 GCF_020164555.1 Salegentibacter lacus
CATAAATTATATTTTTTATCATGTTCTAGCAAAGTTACAGACACAAGATGACTTTATTGCAACATTTCCTATGATACACTTATAAGCGACAGATAACGATTATAGCGACCTGCGATCCAATGACGTAATCAGTTAATGAGAGTTGTTCCCCTTACATTTTGCGTACCGTGAAAAATTCGACCCAAATTCTATTGAATTAATTTGACTATATCTGGTGTAATTTGCCTCATTTGATCAAAAAACGATCTTATTTCTATTCAGAATAAAACACTGAGTAAATT
>NZ_JAIQZB010000092.1 GCF_020164555.1 Salegentibacter lacus
TTCTTCGTTTTTACCTATTTTAATATCACAGTAGTTAACGATATTTGTGCCGTGTGGCGGCTGTAAAAGTTTCCCCGTACACAGGTATAATCCTATTCTATTTCTTCATTGGGTGAGATATTGCCACCTCTCTGATTTTTCTTTGGGTGAGATATTGCCACCTCTCTGACGACACATTTTTGAAAAATTCCCACTTCTGTTGAATGTTGAACTTCTTGGTGTTGCTGCACAACATTAAATGTTAAATATTCGATCGATAAGTCCACACTTACTGCATTT
>NZ_JAIQZB010000093.1 GCF_020164555.1 Salegentibacter lacus
TAGCCCCAGTGCTGCAGATGAAGCTCCTGCGCATCCGACAGGCCGACGCGACGGCGCCGCGCGAGTTCTGCGGGCGGTGGCGGTGCGCGGAAGGCGTCGAATTCGCTGACGCACGCATCGGCGAATGCGTGGAGCGTGTCGCGGGCAGGATCGCCATGACGCAGCCGCCAGGCCAGGAAGCCGCGCAGCGTCTGCAGGGCCGGCTCGATGGTGAAGGCCTGCTGCTGCAGTGCAAAACCGCGCAGCGCGGCGTCCAGCTCATCGACCGTACGGTCGCTT
>NZ_JAIQZB010000094.1 GCF_020164555.1 Salegentibacter lacus
GACAATTCGTAGAGAGAGTAAGGGATTCCGTTATCAGGCAAAAATTGGCGGAAGCTGCAGAGTTATCTGGAGATGCCGATGGAAATGAGGAAGGTATACAGAGGTATGCTTTTAAGAACGCAGGCAATGATGATGAAGAGGAATTAAGTCCTTACGAAGAATTCTCAAAGCATTATGATCCCTTAGATCAAGCTTTAAACTGGAATCCAAAGATTATATGGGATCCGGCTCAATATCCTGATGAAGATTATGTTTACGTCATGGATGAATTTTATTTAT
>NZ_JAIQZB010000095.1 GCF_020164555.1 Salegentibacter lacus
CCTTAAACACAAATTCATAGCTCACCGTTATGTCCTGTTTCAGCTTACAAAAAATGATTGCTTTGATACCTAGACCTCCAGATTCTCCTGTGTTCGTATTAAAATCAGGAAAAGTAGTAAATTATTCTATGTATTTGAAGAAACTAAGAGGTATTTTACAAAGTTGCGGGTTTGAGCCTAATTTGTTCTCTACACATTCTTTTCGAAGAGGGTTTGCTACTTGGGCGTTTCATGAACAGTTTTCAGCTGAAATCATTCAGTTAATGGGAGATTGGCGTT
>NZ_JAIQZB010000096.1 GCF_020164555.1 Salegentibacter lacus
ACAATATATTCTATTAATTTAATTAATTTACCTCGTTATAAAAGTAAACTTCTATAACTGTAGTTTTCTCGTATTCTTTGTTTCTCAATATGTCAATGAACTTTTTTCCTCTCTAACAACCTTAGCTCGATGGCAAACAAACGAATATGCTTTACGCGTTTCCTGATGTTTGTGTTACCTATCTCCCTTAGATCTTAAGGAATCGTGGAGAATATCGGAGTCGAACCGATGACCTCCTGCGTGCAAGGCAGGCGCTCTAGCCAGCTGAGCTAATCCCC
>NZ_JAIQZB010000097.1 GCF_020164555.1 Salegentibacter lacus
TATTGCGCAGGTATGCATAGATGGTCACCTTGAGCAACATCCGGGGATGGTAACTGGAGGTACCTCCTCCTTTATAACTTCGCTCCAGGTCAGCGATGTCGATTTGATCAATAATCGTATTGACGATTCTAACGGGATGATTGGAAGGAACCAGATCATCATAACTGGGAGGTAAAAGACTTAACTGCGACTGGTCATAGGTCTTAAATACTGCTTTGGCTTTCATTACATGAAAATACTAAAAACCAGAAAATAATACAACAAAAAAGGCTGCCT
>NZ_JAIQZB010000098.1 GCF_020164555.1 Salegentibacter lacus
TGTTTAGAAAACGGTGTTGTTTTTAGAGTTCTTTTAAGGAGTTGCTTTTTAAAAATAAAGTCAAAAATTTTATTAAAAAATATTTGGCTTGTAAAGAAAAAGTAGTGTATATTTGCAGCCGCTTACAACGGAAACAAGTTCCCAAAAATATTGAAAAGAAATCCCGGGTGGGTAAGTAAAGAGTAAAGGTTCGAGTCCTTTTGTTTTAGCAAGAATATCTCGGGTAATACCGGGGAAGTTCATTGATTTATTGAATTGACAGCGCGTAAAA
>NZ_JAIQZB010000099.1 GCF_020164555.1 Salegentibacter lacus
GCAAGCGCAACAGCTATAGCAAAACAGATCCCGATGCCACTTTTATGCGGATGAAAGATGATTATATGCAAAATGGGCAATTAAAACCCGGGTATAACCTTCAGGCCTCCACCAATAACCAGTTCATCACCAATTATACTTTAGCCCAAACCACCGCAGATACCACTACCTTAAAAAACCACCTGCAAGATCATGTAGACTCCTACGATCAAACACCACAAAGCCTTACTGCAGATGCCGGCTATGGCAGTGAAGAGAATTATACCG